>NZ_FRAB01000084.1 GCF_900142195.1 Paraburkholderia terricola | reverse complement strand
CAGTGTGCGATTGCGGGTAAAGGCAGTGGGAGAACGACGCACGCGATCGGCGAGCGCCGGATCGAGCAGGAAATCGGAGAACTCAGCCAGAAGCCGCGAGGACGCTGGTATTTGAGTTCATATCGTTGATTTATCAGTGAGTTATGCGATGAAGTTTACAGGGGCAATGCCTCGTTTACAAGCTCTTTGAGGCTTAAGTTGAGAGCATTGCTGTGCGGGGCGGCACCTACTTTCTTTGCCGCCGCAAAGAAAGTAGGCAAAGAAAGCGGCTCACACCGCCAGCTTTCAAGCGGGTCTCCTGGCTTGGAGGGGGCCGTGGTGCGATAAACGGATGATCCCTCGCACAGCCAGCGTCAGTGACCAGGCCGTCATCAGCTCCCACTCCGCACTGCGTGCGTCGCGGATGGGTCTGCCAAGGAAGACAGCGGTAATTTTTTGCGCCGTGGGGGCCGCCGTCGGCCTCGCCTCGTCCTTGCCGATCCGCCAGCGCGTCCTCGCCACGTTTGAGCCATTTGTAGCCGGTCTGCCGGCTGATGTTAAAGCGCTCGCACAGTTCGGTGATCGTGAGCGTGTGCTGACCGGCCAGATGAACAAATTCCTGTCTGAGGCTCATGGTGTCTCTTGCGTTCCAGGGCATGGTCGGGACCGGGCGTTTTCCGTACCCGGAAGTGTCAACCATGTCCTCGCACACCTGTCAACCATGTCTCCGGTCCGTACACGGCGGCAAAGAAAGTAGGTGCCGCCCCGCACAGGGGCAACACTAATAGACCACTAACAAATCAAGAAAAGGCCAAAAAGCAAGACGAACCAAACCAAAAAGCAAAAACCAACCAAACCAAAACCCCGCCGAGCAGGCCAAAAATCCCACTCCCCGCAGGGGCATATAATGACGAACGAACCGCCGTCCCTCCAGAAAAATGCCCGATCTGCTAGCTAACCTAAACCCCGAACAACACGCCGCCGTCACGCTCCCCAATGAGCCGGCGCTCATTCTCGCCGGCGCGGGCAGCGGCAAAACCCGCGTTCTGATCACCCGCATCGCGTGGCTCATCCAGCATGGGCTGGCCTCGCCCGCCACGATCCTGGCGGTGACCTTCACCAACAAGGCCGCGCGCGAAATGATGTCGCGTCTTTCGGCGCTCCTGCCGATCGACACGCGCGGCATGTGGATCGGGACCTTCCACGGCCTGTGCAACCGCATGCTGCGCGCGCATCATCGCGACGCGGGTCTGCCGGCCACGTTCCAGATTCTCGACACCGCCGACCAGCTCTCCGCGATCAAGCGTCTGATGAAGGGCCTCAACATCGACGACGAAAAGTACCCGGCGAAAAATCTCCAGTACTTCATCAACAACGCGAAGGAACAAGGCCTGCGCCCGAAGGACGTCGACGCCACCGACAACTTCAACCGCAAGTTCGTCGAACTGTACGAAGCCTACGACCAGCAGTGCCAGCGCGAAGGCGTGGTCGATTTTCCGGAACTGCTGCTGCGCTGTCATGAACTGCTCGCGCACAATCCGCCGCTGCGCGCCCACTATCAGGCGCGCTTCAGGCACATTCTGGTGGACGAGTTCCAGGACACCAACAAGCTGCAATACGCGTGGCTGAAGCTGCTGGCGGGCCAGGCCAACTCGATCTTCGCGGTGGGCGACGACGACCAGTCGATCTACGCGTTCCGCGGCGCGAACGTCGGCAACATGCGCGACTTCGAGCACGAGTTCAACGTGCGGCATCTCATCAAGCTGGAGCAGAACTACCGCTCGCACGGCCATATTCTCGACGCCGCCAATCAGTTGATCGCCAACAACTCGCGGCGGCTGGGCAAGAATCTGCGCACGGACGCCGGCCACGGCGAACCGGTGCGCGTGTACGAATCCGCCACCGACACGCAGGAAGCCGGCTGGATCGTCGAGGAAATCAAGGCGCTGATCAGCACCGGCACGTCGCGCAGCGAGATCGCGATCCTGTACCGCAGCAACGCGCAGTCGCGCACGATCGAACACACGCTGGTGAACGCGGGCATCGCGTATCGCGTGTACGGCGGCTTGCGCTTTTTCGAGCGCCAGGAAGTCAAGCACGCGCTGGCCTATCTGCGCCTGATCGACAATCCGAACGACGACACCGCGTTCGCGCGCGTCGTCAATTTCCCGACGCGCGGCATCGGCGCGCGCTCGATCGAACAACTCGCGGACGCGGCGCGCCTGTACAACTGCTCGATGGCCGCGGCGATTCCGTATGTCGCGGGCAAGGCGGGTTCGAGCCTCGCGGCGTTCGCCAATCTGATCGGCAGGATGCGCGCGGAAACCCAGCAGATGAGCTTGCCGGAAACCGTCGAGCACGTGGTCCGCACGAGCGGTCTCGCGGAGTTCTATCAGAACGAACGCGAAGGCCAGGACCGGCTGGAAAACTTGCAGGAACTGGTCAACGCGGCCGCCGCGTTCGTCAGCGAGGAAGGCTACGGCATGGATACGCCGGCGCGCTCGATTCCGCTGCGCCCCGGCGCGACCGCCGCGCCTGAACTGGCCGTCGCCACCGACGATCCGAATACGGTCGTGTTCGACGCGCCCGGCATCGCCGACCCGGCGCAAAACCCGGACACGATGACGCCGCTCGCCGGTTTCCTGTCGCACGCGTCGCTCGAAGCCGGCGACAACCAGGCGCAGGCCGGTCAGGAAGCGGTGCAACTGATGACGGTGCATGCGGCCAAGGGTCTGGAGTTCACGGCGGTGTTCATCACCGGTCTGGAAGAGGGCCTGTTTCCGCACGAGAACAGCGCGATGGAGTCGGACGGTCTGGAGGAGGAGCGGCGCTTGATGTACGTGGCGATCACGCGGGCGAAGGAGCGGCTGTATCTGTCGTTCGCGCAAAGCCGGATGCTGCACGGCCAGACGCGCTACAACATCCGTTCGCGTTTCTTCGACGAATTGCCGCAGGAAACGCTCAAGTGGCTCACGCCGAAAGTGGAGGCGGGCGCGCGCTGGGGCGGCCGCTCGGACAACGCCGGTTACGGGCGCGACTGGTTCGCGCGGCCGGGTTACACGGGCGCGGCTTCGTCCACGCCCGCGCCGCTGCCGGCCTTCGCCAACGAACAGCGCGCGGCGGAAACGGGTTTTCGCGTCGGTCAGCAGGTGTTCCACACCAAGTTCGGCGAAGGCACGATCACCGCGCTCGAAGGCGGCGGCACCGACGCGAAGGCGCAGGTCAAATTCAAGCGGCACGGCGAGAAGTGGCTGGCGCTCGCGGTCGCCAAATTGCAGGCGGTCGAATGAGCGCTGCTGGGGCGGCGGGCGGTGTCGATTCCGATCGCGGCGGCGCGAGCGCGTCGCATCGTCCGCTCGGCATTCTCGCCGCCTTGCCGCAGGAACTCGGCGATCTGATCGAGGCGATGCGGGCCGAATCCGGTCTGCGCACCATCACGCATGGTCAGCGTGACTATCACCTCGGCACCGTTCACGGTGCGCCGTGCGTGGTGACGCTGGCGCGCGTCGGCAAGGTCGCGGCGGCGGCGACCGTCAGCGCGCTGATTCATGCGTTCGACGTCGAGGCCGTCGTGTTCACGGGCGTCGCGGGCGGCGTGGGCAGCGAGGTGCGGATCGGCGATATCGTCGTCGCCAATGCGCTGCTGCAACACGATCTCGACGCGTCGCCGCTGTTTCCACGTTTTGAAGTGCCGCTGTTGGGCGTGTCGCGTTTTGCCGCCGATGTGGCGCTTGCCGATCAACTGGCCGCCGCGTGCGAGCGTTTCGTGGCCGAAGCGGGCGCGGCGTCCGCAGCGCGATTTGGCACGCGCGAGCCGCGCGTGCATCGCGGGCTGATTATCAGCGGCGATCAGTTCATTGCCAGCGCGTTGGGCGTCGAAGCCTTGCGCGCGGCCTTGCCGGACGCGCTTGCCGTCGAGATGGAAGGCGCGGCGATCGCGCAGGTGTGTCACGAGTACGGTGTGCCGTGCGCCGTCGTGCGCACGATCTCGGACACCGCCGACGATCACGCGCCGGAGTCGTTCGTATCGTTTCTCACCGAGATCGCCGGAGCTTATTCGAATGCGATTCTGGCGCGGTTTCTGGCGGCGCGTAGCGCGGGTTGAGTCGCCGCGGGTTGGGTCGTCGGTTACGTCTGATCGGATTTCCCCAGCGCGTCGCGCACCTGCTGCAACGCCGCCGGATCTTCGATAGTCGGCAAATCGCCCGGCTCACGTCCCTCGGCCAGCGCCGCGATCGCGCGGCGCAGCAGCTTGCCCGAGCGGGTCTTCGGCAGCATCGACACCACCACCACCCGCGCCGGCCGCGCAATCGCGCCGAGCTGGCGATCGACCGTCGCGATGAGTTCGGCTTCCAGCTTCGTGCGCGCCTTGTCGTTCGCGTGGGCTTGCGCGTCGCGCAGCACCACGAAGGCCAGCGCCGCCTGACCCTTCAACGCGTCCGTCACGCCGACCACCGCGACTTCCGCAACTGCCGCGTGGCTCGACAACGCTTCCTCGATTTCGCGCGTGCCGAGCCGGTGGCCGGCGACGTTGATCACGTCGTCGGTGCGGCCGAGGATCGTCACGTAACCGTCCTCGTCCTGAATGCCCCAGTCGAAGGTGGAATACACCTGTTGATTCGGAACGCTCGACCAGTAGGTGCTCACGAAGCGCTTGTCGTCGCCCCATACGGTCGACATGCAGCCGGGCGGCAGCGGATAGCCCAGCGTGAGCACGCCCTTTTCGCCGGGCGCGCAAGGCTCGCCGGTCAGTTCATTGCGCAACTTCAGATCGAAGCCCGCCGACGGCACGCCGGGCGAACCGAGCCTGGTCGGCAGCGCCTCGACGCCGCGCGGAATCGCCAATATCGGCCAGCCGGTTTCGGTCTGCCAGTAGTTGTCGATCACCGGCTTGCCGAGCGCATCGGCGATCCATGCGGCGGTCGGTTCGTCGAGCGGCTCGCCCGCGAGGAACAGCGTGCGCAGGCTCGACAGATCGGCTTTCCTCAACAGCGCCGGGTCCTGCTTTTTCAGCACGCGCAACGCGGTCGGCGCGGTGAACATCAGATTGATCTTGTGCTGTTCGACGAGGCGCCACCAGATGCCGCCGTCAGGACGAATCGGCGTGCCTTCGTACATCACGGTGGTCAGGCCTGCGAGCAACGGCGCGTAGACGATGTAGCTATGGCCGACCACCCAGCCCACGTCCGACGCGGTGAACATCGTGTCGCCGGGCCGGCCCTCGAAGATATGTTCCATCGATGCCGCCAGCGCCACCGCATAGCCGCCCACGTCGCGTTGCACGCCCTTCGGCTTGCCGGTCGTGCCCGACGTGTAGAGCACATACGAAGGCTCGTTCGATTCGAGCCATTCGCACGGCACGTGGGCGTCGAAGAACTTCCCGCGCAGCGGTTCGTAGGCAACCAGATAGTTCGCGTTCAGGCGCTCGGGCGCGAGTTGCCGGTCGATCAGCAGCACGTGCGGGGTCTTGTGGGCCGCGCGCGCGAGCGCTTCGTCCACCAGCGGCGTGTAGTCGATCACCTTGCCGCCGCGCGCGCCGGCGTCGGCGGTGACGATCAGCGCGGGTTTCGCGTCGTCGATGCGGGCGGCGAGGTTCGGCGCCGCGAAGCCGCCGAACACCACCGAGTGAATCGCGCCCAGCCGCGCGCAGGCGAGCATCGCGAAGAGCGCTTCGGGAATCATCGGCAGATAGAGCAGCACGACATCGCCGCGCTTCACGCCGAGCGAGCGCATGACCGCCGCCATCCGGTTGATTTCCGCGTGGAGCTCGGCGTAGGTGTAGCGCCGCTCGATGCCGGTTTCCGTCGATACATAAATCAGCGCGTTCTGCTGCGCGCGCTCGGCGAGATGCCGGTCCACCGCGTTATGGCACAGGTTCGTGCGCCCGCCGACGAACCAGCGGGCGAACGGCGGATTCGAGCGGTCGAGCACGCTGTCGAACGGCGTCTCCCAGTGAATCCGCCGCGCTTCGTCGCGCCAGAATGCCTCGGGGTTCTCGATCGAACGGCGGTGGAAGTCGCGGTAGGTGGTCATCTGCGGCGATCCTTCTGCTGCGTGAATGGACGGACGTCGAGTCGGCATGCGGCCGTATTGCCGAATGTGGCGCGGCGCGAGTGCAAGGCGTGTGTGTCCACGCAAGCATAGGGTACGCCCGGCACGGCGGACAACGCGGGTTCACCATGAGCGAGACGCGGGCCATGATGATTGCGTCGAACCGAGCCGCGAGCCGCGAGCCGCGAGCCGCGAGCCGCGAGCTGTGAACCGCGAGCTGTGAGCCGCGAGCACCGAGCCGCGAGGCGCGAGCCGTAAGTCGCGAGCCGCGAGCCGTGAGCCGTGAGCACCGAGCACCGAGCACCGAGCACCGAGCACCGAGCACCAAGGCGAGCGCCGCAAGACCCGCCGCGCCACCCGCCAGCACCAAAGAAAAAGGCGCCGCAGCGCCTTTTCCTCATGCACCCCCCGAAAACAAACGCTCACGCCTTCGCGCGCTTGCCTTCGACGTCCGGCAGAAACACCGTCAGCACGCCGATCAGCGGCAGGAACGAGCACACCTTGTACACGTAGGTGATGCTGGTGGCATCGGCTAATTGCCCGAGCACCGCCGCGCCGATCCCGCCCATGCCGAACGCAAAACCGAAGAACAGCCCCGCGACCATGCCCACCTTGCCGGGGATCAACTCCTGCGCGTAGACCAGAATCGCCGAGAACGCCGAGGCCAGCACCACACCGATGATCACCGTCAACACGCCGGTCCAGAACAGGTTCGCGTACGGCAGCAGCAGCGTGAACGGCGCGACGCCGAGAATCGACACCCAGATCACGTACTTGCGGCCGATCCGGTCGCCGATCGGCCCGCCGATCACCGTGCCCGCCGCGACCGCCGCGAGGAACACGAACAGGTGGACCTGCGCGGCCTGCACCGGCAAATGGAACCTGTCGATCAGATAAAAGGTGAAGTAGCTGTTGATGCTGGCGAGATAGAAGTACTTCGAGAACACCAGCAAGATCAGCACGCCCATCGCGAACATGACCTTGTTGCGCGACAGCGTGGCGTGAGCGGTCTGGCCGCGCGCCTTCTTCACCGACGGATGCTGCTTGTACCAGCGGCCGATCTGCGTCAGCACCACGATCGCGACGAGCGCGGCGACCGAGAACCACGCGATGCTGCGCTGCCCGTGCGGAATCACGATCAACGCGGCGAGCAGCGGCCCGAGCGACGAACCCGCGTTGCCGCCCACCTGGAACAGCGACTGCGCGAGACCATGACGGCCACCCGAAGCCATGCGCGCCACCCTCGACGATTCGGGATGGAACACCGACGAACCGCAGCCGACCAGCGCCGCGGCCACCAGCAGCACGCCGAAATTGGGCGCGACCGACATCAGCAGCAGGCCCGCGAGCGTGAAACCCATGCCGACCGGCAGCGAGTACGGCTTCGGATGCTTGTCGGTATAGATGCCGACGAGCGGTTGCAGCAGCGACGCGGTGATCTGGTAAGTCAGCGTAATCAGGCCGATCTGCCCGAACGACAGCGCAAAGTTGTCTTTCAGCATCGGGTAGATCGCGAGGATCAACGACTGGATCATGTCGTTGAGCAGATGCGAAAAACTGATCGCGCCCAGCACGGAATACACCGTGCGTTGCACTTTGGCGGGCGCTTGCGCGCCGGCGAGGGCGCTTTTGTCGAGGCTCGTTTCCATACGTGAGTTCAGAAAAGAAAGGGTGGCGGCCACGTTGCAACGCCGCGATGCCTGGGAGCGGGGCGTCGCGGCATATCGACGCGGCCTTTGGCGTTGCGAGCTAATTGCCGAAGTTTAATGTGGCTTGAGTGAATTGTAAGGACAAGCTTTGTCGAGAATCGGACATGCGCAACCCTAAAGAGCATCGAAAAAGGCGCCCAGACGCGAGCGGGCCGCACCGCCGCGGTGCTCGCCGCGAATCGGTTGCCATGACCGTTCGGGTGTGGCAAGTGGCCGGATAAATGCGCTCGGAGTGCGCTTGGAGCGATTTTTGGCCGTGTATAAAACGGTCGCGGTCGCGTCGCTCATCCAGGCGGCGCGCTGAAACCGGGCGACACGCAAGCGGCTTTTTCTCGACGCGACGCTAAAGATCGCGGAGGTTGATGCCGTAGACCCGGAGAGATAAGCAGCAATGAAGCAGCCCTGCCGGAATCGACCTTTCCGGCAGTCCGAACTCGTGGGGACGGGAAAATATGAAAGTCATTTCGCCAGGCGGCCAGACGGGCGCGGGGTTCGTACCGGATGCACAAGCGGCTGGCAAGTCGCCGTCGCGTGGACAGGGCGGCCGCTCGCGCGCCGTGCGGTTCAAGGGCTTGCCGGTGAGGATAATGCTGCGCCTCGCGTTCGCGGTGCTGCTGATCGGCACGCTGCTGATCGGCGTGTTCTCGCTCACGCAGATCAGCCGCCTGAATGCCTCCACGCAATCGATCTACGACCAGGGCCACGTCGCCAGCCGCGCGGCCGAGGAAGCGCGCGGCTACATGCTGCGCGCGAGCCGCGCGCAAAAAACGCTGCTGACCGCGACCACCGCGAAGGAACGCGACGAACTGGGCGCCGACATCGACAAGGGCCTTGCCGGCCTCGGCGCGCAACTGGGCACGCTGCAGCAGTACGTCGATTCATCCGACGCGAAGGCGGTCGATCAGCAGAAGAAATTCGCCGCCGCCGTCGCGATATGGAGCGGCCACCTGCGCGACTTCGTGACGCTCGTGAAGGCGCAGCCGCTCGATCTGTCGCAGATGAACTGGCAGGTCGGCACGCAGGACGTTTCCCTGCTGGTCGAGACCGGCAAGCTCGAAAAGCTCGTCGACGAACTCGTCGCGCAGCGCGGCACGGCCGCGAAGGCGACCATCGACGCGTCGGGCTTCATCTATCACTCGTCGTTCGTGATGATCGCGGTGATGACGCTCGGGCTGATCGTGCTGGCGTTCGGCATCAGCGAATGGGTGGTGCGACGCCTTGCCCGTCAACTCGGCGGCGAACCCGCGTATGCGAAGGAAATCGCCAGCCGGATCGCGGCGGGCGATCTGACGAACCGGATCGCGCTCGGCCGCAACGACAGGTCGAGCATGTTGTACGCGCTGCACGACATGCAAGGCGGTCTCGCGACGACGGTCTCCGACATTGCCGCGAGCGCGGACGCGATCGCGACCGCCTCGGGCGAGATTTCGATGGGCAATCAGGACCTCTCGCAACGTACCGAACAGCAGGCGATGGCGCTCGAGCGCACCGCGAGCAGCATGGAGCAGTTGACGTCGACCGTGCGTCAGAACGCCGACAACGCGAAGCAGGCGAGCACGCTCGCCAACAACGCGTCGGAGATCGCGGAGAAGGGCGGCGAGGTGGTGAGCCGCGTGGTCGCGACGATGAACGAGATCAACGACAGCGCGCGCAGTATCGGCGACATCATCGGCGTGATCGAGGGCATTGCGTTCCAGACCAACATTCTGGCCTTGAACGCGGCGGTCGAGGCCGCGCGGGCGGGCGAGGAAGGGCGCGGGTTTTCGGTGGTCGCCGCGGAAGTGCGCAACCTGGCGCAGCGCAGCGCGGCGGCCGCGAAGGAGATCAAGGGGTTGATCGGTGCTTCCGTCGAGCGGGTGAGCAATGGCTCGACCCTGGCGCAGGACGCCGGGCAGACGATGGACGAAGTCGTCAAGGCCGTGAAGCGGGTTACGGACATCATGGGCGAGATTTCGGCGGCGTCGTCGGAGCAGAGCGCCGGGATCGAGGAGATCAACCTCGCGGTGACGCAGATGGATTCGGGCACGCAGCAGAATGCCGCGCTCGTTGAACAGGCGACGGCCGCTGCGCGGTCGCTGGATGATCAGGCGCGGGGGTTGAAGGAGATGGTGGGGAAGTTTAGGTTGTGATTGTGTTTTTGGGTTTTTTGCCTGCGCGGCGCTGTTGGTGGTGGTTGTTGCTTTGTTGGCCTTTGCTTGATTTGTTAGTGGTCTATTAGCGTTGCCCCTGTGCGGGGCGGCACCTACTTCTCTTTGCCGGCCGTGTACAGACCGGGGACATAGCTGACAGGTGTGCGAGGACATGGTTGACACTTCCGGGTACGAAAACGCCCGGTCCCGACCATGCCCTGGAACGCAAGAGACACCATGA
>NZ_FRAB01000088.1 GCF_900142195.1 Paraburkholderia terricola | reverse complement strand
GACAACCTGTGCACACTGCTCAGCGATCTCGATGCGCCGCACGACGACAGACATGCCAGCCGTCCTAACCGGGTGTATGCACTGGGCGCACTCAAGCCCATCCTCGGCGCGTGTCTTCTGCGCATCCAGCGCTGTCTGGACGGCCTCGCCGGTGTGCTGGAAATGATCCACCAGACCCGATGCCGGATACAGCCCTCACGCTCCTATCCAAGACCACCCAGAAAAGCCAAGCCCCACTTCCATCTCGCGTACAAACTCGCTTGATGCAGCGGGGCTTAAGTTGAGAGCATTGCCCCGCACAGGGGCAACGCTAATAGACCACTAACAAATCAAGCAAAGGCCAAAAAACCAAGCCCAAAAAACCAACCCCACAACCCAAACCGCCGAGCAGGCCAAACCCCACCTTCAACCCACCGGCCCCCGCGCCGGCTCCCCCCTGAGCAAGGCATAAAGAATAATCGCCCCAAACGTGGCAGTGCCAATCCCACCCAGCCCGAACCCACCAAGCTTCAACGAAAAATCCCCCGCCCCAAGCACGAGCGTCACCGCGGCAACGATCAGATTGCGATTGTCGGCAAAGTCCACTTTATTGACGACCCAGATCCGCGCGCCGGTCACGGCAATCAAACCGAATACGACGATCGACACGCCGCCCAGCACCGGTCCCGGAATGGTCTGAATCACCGCGCCGAACTTCGGCGAAAAACCCAGCACCAGCGCAATCACAGCAGCAATCACGAACACCAGCGTCGAATAGATCTTGGTCACGGCCATCACGCCGATGTTCTCGGCGTAAGTCGTCACGCCCGTGCCGCCGGCAAAACCGGAGACTATCGTCGCGAGACCATCGCCGAAAAATGCGCGGCCCATATAGCCATCGAGGTTCTGACCGGTCATCGCGCTCACCGCCTTGATATGCCCGAGGTTCTCCGCGACGAGAATCACCGCGATCGGCGCGAGCAAGGTCATCGCCCGCGGCTCGAACACCGGCGCCGTGAAGTGCGGCATGCCGAACCACGCGGCGTTCGCGACGATCGAGAAATCGATCGGCTTACCCATGCCGAGGCCGTTCGTGACGATCGCGTAAATCACATACGCCATCAGCAGCCCCACCAGAATCAGCAAACGCTGCAGCATGCCGCGCGCAAACACCGCGACCGCGCCGACACACAGCACCGTCACGAGCGCCATCCACGAATCGAAATTGCTGGCGCTCACGCCGCGCACCGCGATCGGCGCAAGATTCAAACCGATCACGCAGACGATCGCGCCCGTCACCACCGGCGGCATCAGCGTCTCGATCCATCGGGTGCCGACCGCCGACACGATCAACCCGATGATCGCGTACACCACGCCGCACGCGATGATCCCGCCCAACGCCACCGGAATGTTCATGTTCGGGCCTTGCCCGCCGTACCCCGTCACGGCGATCACGAGACCGATGAACGCGAAGCTCGAGCCGAGATAGCTCGGCACGCGCCCGCCCACCACCACGAAGAACAGCAGCGTGCCGATCCCCGACATGAAGATGCACAGATTCGGATCGAAGCCCATCAGGAGCGGCGCGAGCACCGTCGAACCAAACATCGCGACGACGTGCTGAATGCCCATCGCGAACATCTGCGGCCACGCAAGCCGTTCGTCGATACCGACGATGAGGCCCTCGGCGGCGGTGGACTGCGCGCGCCAGCGCGGGAAATAGGAATCGGCCATGGCGGGGGTTCTCCTCTGTTCGGCGTGATGGCGACGGCGCCCGAAAACGCGCCGCCCAGGAATTACGCGCGAGTGTACGGAGTGCCACCTGGCCTGGCAAGGGCGGCGAAAGGCGCGCTGAACCGATCGCGATACGAGGCCGATGAGCTGACGACAACCGCGCTGATCGACCGGTTCGAACCCGCGACGAACGCCTCGCCTCCCGATCACGCCGACGCAACAGCCCGCCTGCGCGAAGAGTCGGCGACGAAAAATCAGCCGCGCCGCGGTTCCAGTGAGAACACCGTGACGGCCGCCTGCAATTGCCTCGCCTGGTCCGCCATCGACGACGCCGCGGCCGCCGCCTGCTCGACGAGCGCCGCGTTCTGCTGGGTCACGTCGTCCATCTGCGCCACAGCGCGATTGACTTCCTCGATGCCCGTGCTTTGTTCCTGCGACGCAGACGAAATCTCGCCCATGATGTCCGTCACGCGTTTCACCGCGAGCGTGACATCGGCCATCGTCTGACCGGCCCGCTCGGCCAGTTGGGCGCCGCTGCCCACGCGCGCCGTCGAGCTTTCGATCAACGCCTTGATCTCCTTGGCCGACACGGCGCTGCGCTGCGCGAGCGAGCGCACTTCACCCGCCACCACGGCAAAGCCGCGTCCCTGTTCGCCCGCGCGCGCGGCTTCGACAGCAGCGTTGAGCGCGAGAATGTTGGTCTGGAACGCGATGCCTTCGATCACGGCGATGATGTCGGTCATGCGCTTCGAGCCGGCCGCCAGCTCGCGCATCGTTTCGACGACATCGCCGACGAGACTGCTGCCGCGCGCCGCCACCTCCGACGCGCCGTGCGCCACGCTGCCCGCCTGCTGCGCGTTCTCGGCGTTCGTCTTTACCGTCGACGTCAGTTCCTGCATGCTCGACGCGGTTTCCTGCAACGCGGCGGCCTGCTCTTCGGTGCGCTGCGACAGGTCGGTGTTGCCCTGCGCGATCTCGCCCGAAGCCATCAGGATCGATTCGCTCGACACGCTGATGCCCGACACGATGCCGGCCAGCCGTTCACGCATGTTGCGCAGCGCGAACAGCATGCTGTCGGTGTCGCCCGCGCGGGTGTCGACGCGCACGCTCAAGTCGCCGTCCGCGATGCGGTTGGCGATCTCCATCGCGTAGTACGGCTCGCCGCCTAGCTGGCGCGACAGGCGGCGCGCGATCGTCGACGCGAGCAGCGCGCCGGCCACGATCGCGCCGAGCACCAGCCCGAGCATCACGAGATGCATGCGCTCGTACTTGCTGGCCGACTGGGCCTGCAAGTCGTCCGCCTGCTGCCGGCGAAAGTCGATCAGCGCGACGATGCGATCGCGCAGCGCCTCGCTCGATGCAATCGCCCGGCGCACGACTTCGTTGTTGTCGACCCCGGCGGGAATCGGTTCGAGACCGATCTGCTGATGCACGATAGCTTCCCAAAGCGCCGACTTGCGCAGCACTTCGTCGAACAGCTCCTGGCCCTTGCTGCTCGCGATGGTCGGGCGATACTGGTCGTACGCGCCATGCATGTCCTTGAGCGATGCGACGATGCTGTCCTTCAGCTTCTGGCGGCCGGCGTCGTCGGTGGCATAGCCAAGATTCGCGGCGGCAAGATCGGCGTCGATCTTGTGACGGTTCGCCTCTTCGAGCCAATACAGGCCATCCATGCTTTTATCGGCAATGGCGTCGGAAATCTCATGCAGCGACGAAAGCGCCGCCAACGCCATTCCTCCGATTACGACCGAAAAGCCGATCACGACGGCAAATGCGAGCAGCAGCTTTCGGAACACGGTCATGCGGTCGAACCACTTCATTTCGCCATCCTGGTTAAGTTTCTGTTTGGGGCCCTTCTCTCCTTCTCTTTACGGCCGCGATGGCAAGGGGCTGAAGCGATAAATGACGGGAATAAGCGAAATGGGACGTTCAACCGGGCTTAATAGCGTAGCCCCCGAACGTCTGCGCGTTCTTACGGCTAGATCCGGACATGATTGGGATTTGTCTTATATATACGCACGCACGTACTGCTTAGACTTTATTGGCTGCGTTGACCCCCATGAGTAAGCGCAAGCGATGTTGTTGTAACTCTCCGACTTTCCGCTCACGCTCCCCGGTGTAAGCGGCTTTTTTTTGCCTGTGCGTTTCATCGCATCCCATTCGCTGCGAGCCGCGCCCGTTCATGTCTGCTCGACGAAAGCGCGGCTCGCGAGACGCAATGTGTGATTGCGCACGTCCTCCGGCCAGGCAGCGACGAACGCTTCGAAGCGCGGCCGATCGTCCGCATACAGCGCGCGCGTGGCGTCCTCGTAACCCGGCAGATTGCCGGCCAGCGCGGTCATGAAGCGATACACCGCTTCTTGCGCCGCACGCTGACGATCCTTGTGCTCGCCGGCGACACGCGCCGCCTCGACCAGTTTGCGCAACGCCACGGAAGCGCCGCCCGGCTGCCCGTTCAGCCAGTCCCAATGACGCGGCAACAAGGTGACCTCCCTTGCCACCACACCCAGCTTGGGCCGACCTCGCCCGCGCGGGGCGTCCTCAGCCGTCGCGTCGGAGGCGGGGGTGGTTTGCGCAGCTTCGGCTTCCTCACTCGGGTGCTCGGCCGCGAGCCTCGCCACGATCTCTTCGGGCGTGCCGCGCAGATCGAACTCGACCGGGTGGCTGGTGGCGTCGTCGAAGATCAGCACCGGCGCCTGTTCGCCACGCGCCAGCACCGCCCTGACCGCTAGCGCTACGTCGGAGAGGGCGCCGGACGCGATGCGGCGGTGGCCTTCGAAGGCAGTGCAAGTAGCGCGATAAACGGTCATGACAAACTCCAGAAAAGAATTTGTCGAATTATAGCCGGGTAAAATACAAAAGCAACATATTACCCGGATGAAATTAACGATAGATGTGGGGCGAGAATTCTGGAGTTAAGTATCCTGGGACGCCGGTGTCGCCGCCTGGCGCTTGCGCGGCCGTGCCGTAGACGACAGTGCGATTGCGGCCCGCGTCCTTGGCTTCGTAGAGCGCCTCGTCGGCTGCGTTGATCAGCTCGCGAGCCGTGGCGAATATCTGGCCGCTCGTGCAGGCAATGCCGATGCTGACCGTCAGCACATGGTGCGAACTCGCCACGTGGCGAACCTCGCGCTCCTGAATCGCGGCGCGAATCTGCTCGGCAAGGTTCATTGCGCCGGCTTCGTCGGTGTCCGGCAGCAGCACTGCGAATTCTTCGCCGCCGTAGCGCGCCGCGGTATCGCCGGGACGCCGCAAGTTGTTCGTGATGCAGCGCGCGACCTCGATGAGCGCAGCGTCGCCGGCGGAATGGCCATACAGATCGTTGAAGCCCTTGAAACTGTCGACGTCGATCAACAACATCGACAACGGCCACGCATTGCGTTGCGCGCGGCCCCATTCCTCGTCCAGGTCCTGCTCGAAGATGCGGCGGTTGTTCAGGCTGGTGAGTCCGTCGGTGCGCGCTAGCACGCGCAACTCTTCCTCGGCGGCGCGGCGTTGCCGCAACTGCTGCGAGAACAGGATCGCAAGCGCGATGATCGTCAGGTCGAGCGCGCCGATCAGCGAGCCGATGATCCATGCGCGACGCCGCCATTCCACATAGATGTCGCGCGTGGAAAGCGCGACGTCGAGGATCAGCGGATACATGTCGATATGGCGGAACGCGTACCAGCGCTCCACACCGTCGATCGCCGCCGTGCCGAAGAAATCGCCGCTCGGCTGCAGGAGAAAGCGCGAATAATTCGCGGTGCCCTTCAGATTGCGGCCGATGATTTTTGGATCGTAGGGTCGTCGCATCAGCATCGTGCCGTCGCTCAGCATCAACGCCATCGAGCCGCCCGGGCCGAGATTCATATCGGCGAACAGGCCGCGGAAATAACTCAGGCGCATGGTGCCGACGACCACGCCGCCGAAGCTGCCGTCCGGCCGGGAGATACGCCGGCTCAACGCGATGCTGACTTCCTTGCCGGCGATCTTCGGCAAAAATGGACGGCTGACGTACAGGCCCACGTCGGGAGAATCCCGCTGCACCTTGAAGTACTCGCGATCCGCGAGGTTGATACGGCGCGGCGGCGAGGCTTGCGAGTCGAACTTGATGTCGCCGGCTTCGTCGAGGACGAAAATCGAGCCCATATCCTTCGCGCCGATGGAGCCGTCGAACAGCAATAGTTGACGCATGGCCGGCGGCAAGTCCTGCACGCCGGGCTGTTTCAACCCCTCCATCACCGCGCGCAACGACAGGTCGTAAATCTCGAGATTGCGCGACACGTCGCGCTCGACCAGCAGCGACACGTTGAAGACGGAATCCTGCGCGCGCCGCAACGCGTCATCGTGCATTTGCGCGAGCACCCACACGGCGAGCGCGAGTATCGCGCTGGCCAGCACGATGCTGATCGCAATCACAATGTTCGGGTGGCGCATCACCATGGGTTTTCGTGGTTCGAGGCTGGCGCGGGGTTGCGCGCGGAGGAGGTTGGGGTTGGCGGCGTGCGGGGCGCGGGCCGGGATTTCGGTAGGGTAGCAGACGATGGGGGGTGGCGAATGGCCGAGAAGAGGGGGTTTTGATGCGTTAGGGGCGGGTGTTGGGTAGCGTTGGAAAATCTATTTGCCGCGGTTGCGGTGTTGCGTATTGCGTGTTTCTCGTCGTGGATGTGTGGTTGCCCGGATTCGAGTTGGCGGCCATGTGCGCGTCAATGCATGTCGATGACTGCCATATCGGATTGCGATTGTCGGGGGGAAGAGGGTATCGAGGATAGCTGGCTGGGATCGCGCGGCTTCGCGGATTGGGACCTATCCGTAATTTCGTGGGCGAGGCATATCATGAAGGATCAAAGTCATGGATATGCCGATGAAGAAGAAACGCACCGTCGCTTCGCAGGCAGCGGCCCGAGGGCCGCTGCCTGCCCTGCCTGAAGCGCTGCTCGATGAACTGGTCAAGGGGCCGATGACGCCCGCCGAGGTCCAGGACCTGATGCTCGCGTTCAACAAGGCGCTCATCGAGCGCGCGATGGGCGCCGAGATGAACATGCATCTGGGCTACCGGCCCGGTCAGCCCAAACCCTCCGAGCAGACCAACGAACGCAATGGCGCCAGCGGCAAGACGGTGATCACCGAGCGCGGCCCGCTCAGGGTCGATCTGCCGCGCGATCGCGAGGGGAGTTTCGAGCCGCTGCTGATTCCCAAACACGAGCGCCGTTTCACGGGCTTCGACGAACGCATCATCGCGATGTACGCGCGGGGCATGAGCGTGCGCGAAATCCAGGCGTTCCTGGCCGAGAGCTATGGCACCGGGGTCTCCCCCGACTTCATCAGTTCGGTCACTGACGAGGTGATGGCCGAGACGCTCGCCTGGCAGAGCCGCCCGCTCGAGGCGATGTATCCGGTGGTGTTCTTCGACGCGCTGCGCGTGAAGATCCGCGACGACGGCGTGGTGAGCAACAAGGCCGTCTATCTGGCGCTGGGCATCCAGGCCGATGGCCAGCGCGACGTGCTCGGCCTGTGGATCGAACAGACCGAGGGCGCGAAGTTCTGGCTCAAGGTGTTCAATGAACTGAAGACGCGCGGCTGCCAGGACATCCTGATCGCGGTGGTCGACGGCCTGAAGGGCCTGGCCGGGGCGATCGGCACGGCGTACCCGCGCACGACCGTGCAGACCTGCATCGTGCACCTGATCCGCAACAGTCTGGAGTACGCGAGCTACAAGGACCGCAAGAGCGTCGCCGCGGCGCTGCGTCCGATCTATGCAGCCGCGAGCGAACCGGCCGCCCTGCAGGCCCTGGAGGCCTTCGCCGAAGGCCCATGGGGAGCGAAGTACCCGACGATCGTGCAGTCGTGGCGACGAGCGTGGGAGAACGTCACGCCGTTCTTCGTGTTTCCCCCCGAGATACGCCGGGTCGTGTACACCACAAACGCCATTGAGAGTCTGAACATGCAGCTGCGCAAGATCATCAAGACCCGCGGCCACTTCCCCAACGACGAGGCCGCCATCAAGCTGCTCTGGCTGGCGCTGCGCAACGTGCTGGCAAAATCAGTACGGGCGGCATTCGACTGGTCATCCGCCATGAACCAGTTTGCTATCCTGTTTGGTGAGCGATTCACCAACGCACGCGGGTAACTCCGCCCATCGCCTCGCACACAAAAATGCGGACAGGTTC
>NZ_FRAB01000024.1 GCF_900142195.1 Paraburkholderia terricola | reverse complement strand
CGTGACGTTCGCGAGACTGATCACGTAGTTGCCGTGGTTCCTGAAGTTATCCGGCAGCGCCCAGGCCGGCACGCTCTTCGAGCCGGTTTCGGTGAGGAACAGGAAGCGGTCCTCGGTCACGTCCACCGTGAGCGGCGCGCCTTGTTCCTTCCAGTCGGGAATCAGTTCGGTGATCGCGCGCGGGTCCATCACCGCGCCCGAGAGGATGTGCGCCCCGATCTCCGAGCCTTTTTCCAGCACGCACACGCCAAGCTCGACGCCTTTCGCAGCCGCCAGCTGCTTCAGGCGGATCGCCGCCGACAGGCCGGCCGGGCCGCCGCCGACGATCACGACGTCGTATTCCATCGACTCGCGTGGGCCGTACTGCTCAATGAGACTTGCGGGGGTCATTGATGCTCCTCTTACCGTTAGAATGCTTTTTTCGGGTTCGTATTGTGGGTGATGACCTGAACCACTGCAACCTGACGAGCCGACATTAGCACGATCGTTCTATTAATGGGATACGGTATCGACCCGCAGCGATGGTCCTACCGCACCTGTCAATCGTATCTGCAACCACAACCGAACAAGGAACGACAATGGGCCGTTCGATCAATCTGGAAGGCAAGGTCGCGCTGATCACCGGCGCCTCGAGCGGGTTGGGAAAGCGCTTCGCTCAGGTGTTGTCGCAAGCGGGCGCGAAGGTCGTGCTGGCGAGCCGGCGTACCGAGCGTCTGAAGGAATTGCGCGCCGAGATCGAGGCGTCCGGCGGCGCGGCGCACGTCGTTTCGCTCGACGTGACCGATTATCAGAGCATCAAGTCGGCGGTGGCCCATGCGGAAACCGAGGCGGGCACGATCGACATCCTCGTGAACAATTCGGGCGTCTCGACCACGCAGAAGCTCTCCGAAGTCACGCCCGCCGACTTCGAATACGTGTTCGACACGAACACGCGCGGCGCGTTTTTCGTCGCCCAGGAAGTCGCCAAGCGCATGATCATGCGCGGCAACAGCGCGCAGAAACCGTCGTACCGGATCATCAATATCGCGTCGATGGCGGGTCTGCGGGTGCTGCCGCAAATCGGCCTGTATTCGATGAGCAAGGCGGCCGTCGTCCATATGACGAAAGCGATGGCGCTGGAGTGGGGCAAGCACGGCATCAACGTGAACGCGATTTGCCCCGGCTATATCGACACCGAGATCAATCACCATCACTGGTCGACCGAGCAGGGGCAGAAGCTGGTGTCGATGCTGCCGCGTCATCGCGTCGGCAAGCCGGACGATCTCGACGGTCTGCTGCTGCTGCTCGCGGCCGACGAGTCACAGTTCATCAACGGCTCGGTGATCGCCGCCGACGACGGCTTCGGGCTCGCCTGAGCGCGCTTCACGCCGGTCGGTGCGCCGGCTTCAACCTGGTTTCAATCCTTCAAAGAAGTACGATGAGCGATTTCCACGCAGTCTTCGAGATGTCGATGCCGATCCGTTGGGGTGACATGGACGCATTCGGCCACGTGAACAACACGGTCTATTTCCGCTACATGGAGCAGGTGCGCATTTCCTGGTTCGAGCAACTGGGTCTTGCCGGCAGCAACGCCGACGGGCAGGGGCCGGTGATCGTCAACGCGTCGATGGAATTTCTCAAGCAACTGCACTATCCCGGCGAGGTGATCGGCCGGATGACCGTGGCCACGCCGGGGCGCAGCAGTTTCGATACCGGCTTCGAGCTCGTGCGCGCCGACGACCCGAACACCGTGTACGCGCGCGGCGCCGCGCGCTGCGTGTGGATCGATTACGCGGCCGGAAAGTCGGTGCCGGTTCCTGATCTGCTGCGCGCCACGATCGAGCGCGCCGCGCTGGTCAACGCGGCTTGAGCGCGAGGTTTCGCGCCCGCCTTTTCAATCAATGCCCGAGCAGTCTCTGCAATAGCTCGGTGGCGTTGCCCGTATCGTATTTGCGCATCAGCCGCGCCCGGTAGACGTCGACCGTGCGCGGGCTGATATCCAGCACCCGGCCAATCTGCTTGCTGGTTTTCCCCGTCACCAGTTGCGCGGCGATTTCGCGTTCGCGCGGCGTCAGTTCGACCGCCACGCGCCGCGTCGCGCTCAAGTCCTCGAAGGTCCAGACGCCCGCCGCATGCGGATCGGCGCGCCGCTGCGCGCGGCCCGTCACGTGGCACCAGAACAGTTCGCCGTTGGCCCGCTTCATGATGCGGTCGTCCGCGTAACTGCCTTGCGCGGTCATGATCGGCGGAATCCGCGCGCCGATCCGCTCGAATTCGTCCGCCGACGGATACAGCACCTGGAACGACTGGCCGAGCAGCGCCTCGCGCGGGCAGCCGAAAATCGACGCGAGTTCGTCATTGCAGTCTTCGATAATCCGTTCGCGTGACAGCACGAGCCCGATCGGGGCGAGGTGAAAGGCGGTTTGGTAATCCAGTGCGGGCATGGGTTGGCGGCAAGTACTTATGTATTTTTGCGTATTGTGCCGCATGGCGCGCGCAGCGTACCCTTTCGGGCACATCACAACGCGGCGAAGCGATCCGCGGCAGGCATGGGCGCGAGGCACCTCCGGGCTGAACGCACGGTCCGCCGCGGATGACTAGAATGACGTGTGGGTTTTGCCCCAAAACGTCATGCCGAGCGCATTGATCCGGTTTCGGATTTCCATAAAGGAAGGGACATACTGATGAACAAGGTCTATCCAGGCGCCGCCGAGGCGCTGAAAGACATCGTCAAGGACGGGCAGACGTTCGCCGTCGGCGGCTTCGGATTGTGCGGCATTCCCGAGGCGCTGATCGCGGCGCTGCGCGATTCGGGCGTGAAGGGCATCACGTGCATCAGCAACAACGCGGGCGTGGACGGTTTCGGCCTGGGCCTGCTGCTCGAAACGCGCCAGATCAAAAAGATGATTTCCTCGTATGTCGGCGAGAACAAGGAGTTCGAGCGGCAGTATCTGGCCGGCGAGCTCGAGCTCGAATTCACCCCGCAAGGCACGCTCGCCGAGAAGCTGCGCGCCGGCGGCTCGGGCATTCCGGCATTCTTCACGAACACCGGCTTCGGCACGCTGATCGCCGAGGGCAAGGAAACCCGCCAGTTCGGCGAAAACCACTACGTGCTCGAACATTCGCTCACAGCCGACGTCGCGCTCGTCAAGGCGTGGAAGGCCGACAAGTCGGGCAACCTGATCTACCGCCGCACCGCGCGCAACTTCAATCCGATGTGCGCGATGGCCGGCAAGATCACCGTCGCGGAAGTCGAGGAAATCGTCGAGGTGGGCGAACTCGATCCGGACGCGATTCATACGCCGGGCATCTTCGTGCAGCGCATCGTGCTGAATGCGCATCCGGAAAAACGCATCGAACAACGCGTCGTCCGCGCGAAAGGAGACTGATCATGGCATGGACTCGTGACCAAATGGCCGCGCGCGCGGCGAAGGAATTGCAGGACGGTTTTTACGTGAACCTCGGCATCGGCTTGCCGACGCTGGTGGCGAACCACGTGCCGGCCGGCATCGAAGTGTGGCTGCAGTCGGAGAACGGCTTGCTCGGCATCGGCCCCTCGCCGACCGAGGAAGAAGTGGACGCCGACCTGATCAACGCCGGCAAGCAGACGGTGACCACGCTGCCGGGTTCGTCGATTTTCTCGTCGGCGGATTCGTTCGCGATGATTCGCGGCGGCCACATCAACCTGGCGATTCTCGGCGCGATGCAGATCAGCAAGAAGGGCGATCTGGCCAACTGGATGATCCCCGGCAAGATGATCAAGGGCATGGGCGGCGCAATGGATCTGGTCGCGGGCGTGAAGCGCGTGGTCGTGCTGATGGAGCACGTCGCGAAGGGCGACCAGCATAAGATCCTCGAGGAATGCACGCTGCCGCTGACGGGCGTGGGCGTGGTCGATCAGATCATCACCGACCTCGGCGTGATCGAGGTGACGGAAGACGGTCTGAAGCTGACCGAACTGGCGCCGGGTGTCACCATCGAGGAAATCAAGGCGAAGACGGGCGCGCCGCTCGATGTGAGCGCGGTGAGTTGAACGGCTTGTCGCTGCGCCGCCGGTCGACGTGGCCGGCGCGCGGCGGTGGCGCGGCAAAAGCAGGCGGGCGAGGCGTGAGTCTCGCCCGCTTTGTCTTGGCGCAATCGGATTGTTCCTGGCGAGTCTCGGCCAGTCCTATGCCGTGTGGCCGATCCGTGCGGCGCGGCAAAGCGGTTTACAATCGTTCGCAGATTGGACGCCGATTGATTCCCGCTTTGCCCACGCCAGATCCGCAGCGCTTTTGCAAGGAACTCCAATGACCGCAACGCCCGCTTCCGCCGCTGCGCCGCTCGCGCCGCGTCAACGTTATGTGCAGTGCGCGAGTCCTGGTGGCTTGCACCGCATTGCCTACACCGAATGGGGCGACCCGGCCAATCCGCGCGTGCTGCTCTGTGTGCATGGATTGACGCGCTCGGGGCGCGACTTCGACCGCGTCGCGGCGCAGTTCGCCGGTACGTACCGCGTCGTCTGTCCCGATGTGGTGGGGCGGGGCTTGTCGTCGTGGCTTGCCAACCCCAACTTCTATGGCGTGCCGCAATACGTCGCCGACATGGTCACGCTGATCGCGCGCCTGAACGTCGAAACGGTCGACTGGTTCGGCACGTCGATGGGCGGCCTGATCGGGCTCGCGCTGGCCGGCTTGGCCGACACGCCGATCCGCAAGCTGTTGCTCAACGACGTGGGTCCGCATCTGGAGCCGGTGGCGGTGCAGCGCATCGGCGACTACCTCGGCAAGCCGGCGCGCTTCGAAACGTTGCAGCAAGGCATCGACTACGCGGGTTTGCTCGCGCAAACGTTCGGCCCGCTCACGCCGGACGAGTGGCGCGAAATCAATACCCCGCTGCTGCACGAGCAGAACGGCGGCTGGCAATTCCGCTACGACCCGCGCATTGCGCAGCCGTTTGCCGCGACCACCGAGGAAGCAACGAAGCTGGGCGAAGCCGCGCTATGGCATTCGCTGGCCGCGTTCCAGGGGCCGGTGCTGGTGGCGCGCGGCGAGCAGTCCGATTTGCTGTCGCGCGAAACCGTCGCGAAGATGGTCGAGGTCGGGCGCGCCGTATCGAGCGTGGAGATTCCCGGGGTCGGGCATGCGCCGGCGTTTCTGTCGGCCGATCAGATCGAGATTGCCAGGCGGTTCTTTATCGGCCCGCCCGCCGACGCGTCATAATATGCAGTTCCGCGCGGCGCTCATCGCGGCTTCGTTCATCGGCCGCAACGCGGAACGCATCTTCGATCAATTTTCAACGAACCTCGGGATTCTTCATGGCAGTCATTCGTCATCACGTCGGCAAGCGCCTTTCGGAAATCGCCGTACATAACGGCACGGTATACCTGGCCGGCCAGATCGCCGAAGACACGGATCAGGACATCACGGGCCAGACGCGCGAGGTGCTTGGCCACATCGACCGTCTTCTGGCTGAGGCGAACAGCGACAAGTCGCATTTGCTGTCGGTGCAGATCTACATCTCGGACATGGTGCATTTCGCCGGCATGAACGCCGTGTGGGACGAGTGGGTCGCACAAGGCGCCACGCCGCCGCGCGCAACCGTCGAGGCCACGCTCGCGAACCCGAAGTGCCTCGTCGAAATCGTGGTGGTCGCGGCTCAGCGCAGCTAAGGCCGGCCCAGTTGTCGTTGTTGAAATTCCGTTGATCCGTCTGGCCCGGTGGGCCGCCGCACCATGACTACCGAAATCGTTACGAGCACGCCGACACCCCTTCCTTCTTTCGACGAAGCGGTGGCGTTCGTGCGCGAGCATGCGGGCGGGGTGCGCTTCTCCTCGGGCGAGTTGCTGGCGGATCACGCGGCGGGTACGGCGTCGATCATGCTCACGCTCAACGTCGACCCGCCGGCGGTGCTGGCCGCGGCGTTGTTTGCGTTGACGCCGCACCTGCAAGACCCGGAGCGCATGATCGCCGAGAAGTTCGGCGACGAGGTCGCGCAACTGGTCGGCAACGTGCGCAAGTTGCTGCGCCTCGGCTCGGTCAGCTTGCGCGCCTCGCAGAATACGATGCCCGAAGCCGGGCGCGATGCGCAGGCCGCGCGCCGTGCGCAGGTCGAGGCGCTGCGCAAGATGCTGCTCGCGTTCGCGCAAGACATTCGCGTGGTGCTGATCCGGCTCGCTTCGCGCTTGCAATCGCTGCGTTATTACGCGGCGGCGAAGCTCTCGCCGTCGCCGGACGTGGCCCGCGAGACGCTCGATATCTACGCGCCGCTCGCCAACCGTCTCGGCATCTGGCAACTGAAGTGGGAGCTCGAGGATCTCGCGTTCCGCTTCGAAGAGCCCGAGACCTATAAGCGCATCGCGCGGCTGCTCGACGAAAAGCGCGTGGAGCGCGAGAGCTACGTGGCGCAGGCCATCGAACGGCTGCAGCAGGAACTGGCCGCGGCGCACATTCGCGCCGAGGTCAGCGGCCGGCCGAAGCATATCTACAGCATCTGGCGCAAGATGCGCGGCAAGGAACTGGATTTCGCCGAACTGTACGACGTGCGGGCGTTTCGCGTGATCGTGCCGGACATCAAGGATTGCTACACCGTGCTCGGCATCGTGCACAACCTGTGGCAACCGGTGCCGAAAGAGTTCGACGACTACATCTCGCGGCCGAAGCCTAACGGCTACAAGTCGCTGCATACGGTCGTGATCGGCGACGACGGCCGCGCGTTCGAAGTGCAGATCCGCACGCACGAAATGCATCAGTTCGCCGAGTACGGCGTGGCCGCGCACTGGCGCTATAAGGAAGCGGGCACGCGCGGGTACGGCGGTCAGTTCGCCGCCAACGAGAAGTACGACGAGAAGATCGCGTGGCTGCGTCAACTGCTCGCCTGGAAAGACGATGTCGCCGAGGGCGAGCACGGCGAGAAGCGCGCCGCGCAGCCGTGGGAGCAACTGCGCCAGGCCACGCTCGACGACGACCACATCTACGTGCTCACGCCGCAAGCGCGCGTGATCCCGTTGCCGCACGGCGCCACACCCATCGATTTCGCGTATCACCTGCATAGCGAACTGGGGCATCGCTGCCGCGGCGCGCGCGTGGACGGCGCGATGGTGCCGCTCAACACGCCGTTGCAGAACGGTCAGACGGTGGAGATCGTCGCGGTGAAGGAGGGCGGTCCGTCGCGTGACTGGCTCAACCCGCAGCTTGGCTATCTGCACAGTCCGCGCGCGCGGCAGAAGGTGCGCGCGTGGTTCAACGCGGTCGAGGTCCAGGAGCACATCGCGAGCGGTCGCGCCATGGTCGAAAAGACCTTGCAGCGCGAGGGCAAGACGTCGGTCAATCTCGATCAGCTTGCCGCCAAGCTCGGCTTCAAGACGACGGACGATCTGTTCTCGGTGGTCGGCAAGGAGGAGTTCAGTCTGCGGCTCGTCGAGCAGGCGCTCCACGATGCGCCGCCGCCCGAGCCCGTTGTCGAGGCGCCCGAGCAGTTCGAAAAGCGCAGCAGCGGTGCGAGCGTTGCGCGCGGCGCGTCCACGGGCGTGCTGGTGGTCGGCGTGGATGCGTTGCTTACGCAGCTTGCGCGCTGCTGCCGGCCCGCGCCGCCCGACGATATCAGCGGTTTCGTGACGCGCGGCAAGGGCATGTCGATACATCGCAGCGATTGTCCGACCTTCCTGCGCATGGCCGAGCGCGCGCCGGAGCGTGTGTTGCAAACGGCGTGGTCGGCGGACGTGATGAGCGGGCGCGGGCAGTCCGTGTATCCCGTCGACCTCACGATCGAGGCAACGGATCGGCAAGGCTTGTTGCGCGATATCTCCGAAGTGTTCGCGCGCGAGAAGATGAACGTGATCGGCGTGAAAACGCAGACCCGCAGGAACGCCGCGTTCATGCAATTCACCGTCGAGGTGTCGAGCGCCGCGCAGATTCAACGCGCATGCACGCTGCTCGGCGAGGTGACGGGCGTGGTGCGCGCCTCACGCAAAAATTGACGGACAGGGTCCGCGGCTCACGTCGCCGGGCAGCCGTTCGCTGGCTGTTTCGGCGGTCGTTGGAAATTTAAAGTCGGTGCATAAAAGTACTTGCCAAGCAGTGTGGTGCTCCATATAATCTCGTTTCTTCAGGCTCGTAGCTCAGCTGGTTAGAGCACCACCTTGACATGGTGGGGGTCGTTGGTTCGAGTCCAATCGAGCCTACCAACGAAAGAGAAATTCCGGCTTGCGCCGGGGTTTCGCAAACTGCAGCAAGCGCCCTGGCGCAAAAGGCAAATACGGTTATGGCACCGCGAACGTTGACCGAAACCACTTCGGAGCGACGCTAGTCGAGGACCACTTTCGCCACTGTAGTTTGCAGGAAATGTGAATGCGGCCCCTCGAAAGTGGGGCCGCATTTTTTTTTTTGGCTTTTTGACCTGATTGCATGTGCCGCCGCCGGTCGGCAACGGAGAACAAAATGGTTTCGATACGTCTGCCTGACGGTTCTGTTCGACAGTACGAGCATCCGGTCACCGTCGCCGAAGTGGCGGCCTCGATCGGCCCCGGCCTCGCGAAAGCCGCGCTCGGCGGCAAGATCGACGGCGAGCTCGTCGATACGTCCACGCTGATCGATCACGATGTGGCGCTTGCCATCGTCACGGAAAAAGACGCAGACGGTCTCGACATCATTCGTCACTCCACGGCGCATTTGCTCGCGTACGCGGTGAAGGATCTGTATCCGGAAGCGCAAGTCACGATCGGCCCGGTAATCGACAACGGCTTCTATTACGACTTCGCGTACAGCCGTCCCTTCACGCCGGAAGACCTCGAAAAGATCGAAAAGCGCATGCAGGAACTGGCGAAGAAAGACGAGCCGGTCTCGCGCCGCGTGGTGTCGCGCGGCGAAGCCGTGGACTACTTCAAGAGCATCGGCGAAAAGTACAAGGCCGAGATCATCGAATCGATTCCCGCCAGCGACGAAATCAAGCTGTACTCGCATGGCGGCTTCACCGACCTGTGCCGCGGCCCGCACGTGCCCTCCACGGGCAAGCTGAAAGTCTTCAAGCTGATGAAGGTGGCCGGCGCTTACTGGCGCGGCGATTCAAAGAACGAGCAATTGCAGCGCATCTACGGTACGGCCTGGACGAAGAAGGAAGACCAGGACGCGTATCTGCACATGCTCGAGGAAGCGGAGAAGCGCGACCACCGCAAGCTCGGCAAGCAGCTCGATCTGTTTCACATGCAGGACGAGTCGCCGGGCATGGTGTTCTGGCATCCGCGTGGCTGGACGCTGTGGCAGCAGGTCGAGCAGTACATGCGCCGCCGTGTGAACGATGCCGGCTACCTCGAAATCAAGACGCCGATGATCATGGACCGCTCGCTGTGGGAAGCGTCGGGCCACTGGCAGAACTACCGTGAAAACATGTTCACGACGGAATCGGAAAAGCGCGACTATGCGATCAAGCCGATGAACTGTCCGGGTCACGTGCAGGTGTTCAATCATGGCTTGCGCTCGTATCGCGACCTGCCGTTGCGTTACGCGGAATTCGGCTCGTGCCACCGCAATGAGTCGTCGGGCGCGCTGCACGGCCTGATGCGCGTGCGGGGTTTTGTGCAGGACGACGCTCATATTTTCTGTACCGAAGAACAGTTCATCAGCGAGTCCATCGCGTTCAACACGCTGGCGATGAGCGTCTACAAGGACTTCGGTTTCGACAATGTCGAGATCAAGCTGTCACTGCGCCCCGACGCGCGCGCCGGTACGGACGAGACGTGGGACCGCGCGGAGCAGGGTCTGCGCGAGGCGTTGACGGCATGCGGCGTGACGTGGGAAGAATTGGCCGGCGAGGGCGCGTTCTACGGCCCGAAGGTCGAATATCACATCAAGGACGCGCTCGGCCGCTCGTGGCAATGCGGCACGCTGCAACTGGATATGGTGTTGCCGGAACGTCTGGGCGCGGAATACGTCGCCGAGGACAATAGCCGCCGCCGGCCGATCATGCTGCACCGGGCAATCGTCGGATCAATGGAGCGTTTCCTCGGCATTCTGATCGAGCACCATGCCGGTGCAATGCCTGTCTGGCTCGCGCCGATGCAGGTCGTCGTGATGAACATTGCGGAAAGTCAGGCCGAATACGCACAGTCGCTAGCCCAATCGTTGCAAAAACAAGGGGTTAGAGTAGAGGCCGATTTGCGCAACGAGAAGATTAGCTATAAAATACGCGAGCACACGCTGGAAAAGGTGCCGTACCTGCTTGTGGTCGGCGACAAAGAGCGTGAAGCCCAAACGGTAGCCGTGCGTGCCCGTGGCGGTGTCGATCTCGGCGTCATGCCTCTCGATACCTTCATTGAGCGTCTGCGTCAGGACGTGCAGTCGTTCAACTGAGCCACTTGGCAGCCCGGCTCGTTTTTTTAATTTTTAGAGGAAACGTAACATCGCTACTGATAAGTCTGCGCACCGCATCAACGGTGAAATTACGGCACCCGAGGTGCGTCTGGTCGGAGTCGAGAACGAACCGCTCGGCATCGTGAAACTCGCTGATGCGTTCCGCATGTCGGAACAGCAAGACGTGGATCTGGTCGAAATCGCGCCGCAAGCGGTTCCGCCGGTTTGCCGCTTGATGGACTACGGCAAGTTCAAGTACCAGGAAGCGAAGAAGCAACACGAGGCCAAGCTCAAGCAGAAGGTCATCCAGGTCAAGGAAGTCAAGTTCCGCCCGGGTACCGACGACGGTGACTACAACGTCAAACTGCGCAACCTCATCCGCTTCCTCGAAGACGGCGACAAGACGAAAATCACGTTGCGTTTCCGTGGCCGCGAAATGGCTCACCAGGAAATCGGTATGCGCATGCTCGAGCGCTTGCGCACGGACCTCGACGAAGTGGGTCAGGTCGAGCAAATGCCGAAAATGGAAGGGCGCCAGATGATCATGGTGCTCGCTCCAAAGAAAAAGAAGTAAGCGGCTGGAGTGGCGGCGCGCCATGTGGTGTGCGCTCCGGTTGTCAACGGTTGAATTGAAGGCTGTGCCGGGTGTCCGGCGCGGCATCAGCAGTTTCGGAACGGCGCCTATGCAAATGCGCGCCGCTTCCTGAAAGCGGCTGCCGGCAGTATCGGTGGTCTGCATACCAAGTGGAATGGGTTTCGAAGGGCGGGTTATGGCCATCTGGCCGACCGCACACCCATATCCATCTAATAATGGAGTTGTCATGCCGAAGATGAAGACCAAGAAGAGTGCTGCAAAGCGCTTCGTGGTGCGTCCGGGCGGTACCGTCAAGCGCGGTCAAGCCTTCAAGCGCCACATTCTTACCAAGAAGACCACCAAGAACAAACGCCATCTGCGCGGTTCGACGGCAGTTCATGATTCCGATCTGAACTCCGTGCGCGCAATGCTGCCGTTCGCTTAACCCTTAACCGAAACTCATAGGAGCGAAACATGCCTCGAGTAAAACGTGGGGTTACCGCACGGGCCCGTCACAAGAAGATCATCAAGCTGGCCAAGGGTTACCGCGGCCGTCGCAATAACGTCTATCGCATCGCCAAGCAGGCGGTCATGCGCGCAGGCCAGTACGCCTACCGCGATCGCCGCAACAAGAAGCGTGTGTTCCGTGCATTGTGGATCACGCGTATCAATGCGGCGGTGCGTCAGCACGACATGACGTACAGCGTGTTCATCAACGGCCTGAAGAAGGCTTCGATCGAACTCGACCGCAAGGTGCTGGCCGACATGGCTGTGTTCGACAAGGCTGCTTTTGCTGCGATCGTTCAGCAGGTGAAAGCCGCCGTTGCAGCCTGATTGCGCTTTGGGCAATTAACACTGCGTGGTTCGTTGCAGCGAACATCCGGTAGTCTCGGTGACGCTGCAGCAAAAACGGGGCTCCTCACCGAGCCCCGTTTTTGTTGGTAGAACCAGTTTTGCATCGATTGAACACTGACGTTGAAATGATGGGATCAATGGATCTGGACCAGATTGTCGCCGACGCGCAAAAAGCCTTCGCAGAAGCCTCCGACGTCACCACCCTCGAGAACGAGAAAGCCCGCTTTCTCGGTAAATCGGGTGCGCTGACCGAATTGTTGAAGGGCCTTGGCAAACTCGATCCTGAAACGCGCAAGGCTGAAGGCGCACGGATCAACCTCGTCAAGCAACAAGTGGAAGCCGCGTTGACGGCGCGCCGTCAGGCGCTGGCCGACGCGTTGCTGAATCAGCGTCTCGCCGCTGAAGCCATTGACGTCACGCTGCCCGGTCGCGGCACCGGAGCCGGCAGCCTGCACCCGGTGATGCGCACATGGGAGCGCGTCGAACAGATTTTTCGTACGATCGGATTCGACGTGGCCGATGGCCCCGAAATCGAAACCGACTGGTACAACTTCACCTCGCTGAACAGCCCGGAAAACCATCCGGCGCGTTCCATGCAGGACACTTTCTACGTCGACGGCAAGGATGCCGACGGCCGCCAACTGCTGCTGCGCACGCATACGAGCCCGATGCAGGTGCGCTACGCGCGCACCAACACGCCACCGATCAAGGTGATCGTGCCGGGCCGTACATATCGCGTGGATAGCGATGCAACGCATTCGCCGATGTTCAACCAGGTCGAAGGTCTGTGGATCGACGAGAACATCAGTTTCGCGGACCTGAAGGGCGTCTATACCGACTTCCTGAAAAAATTCTTCGAGCGCGACGATATTCTCGTGCGCTTCCGTCCGTCGTATTTTCCGTTCACGGAACCGTCGGCCGAAATCGATATGCTGTTCGAAACGGGCAAGAATGCCGGCAAGTGGCTCGAGATTTCGGGCTCAGGCCAGGTTCACCCCACGGTGATCCGCAACATGGGTCTGGACCCCGAGCGCTACATCGGATTTGCTTTCGGCAGCGGGCTCGAACGGCTCACGATGTTGCGTTACGGCGTGCAGGATCTGCGTCTGTTCTTCGAGAACGATCTGCGTTTCCTGCGCCAATTTGCGTGAACCGGCGCGTACGAACGCGACAAGCATAGAGCGCGGCACCGCACACAGTGCATGCCGCCAGCGTCCCCGGCAGTGTGGATGAATCACTCGATCAAGCGCACCGCCGGACGTGGACCTAACCTGATCAGAACGTACACAGAACCATGCAATTCCCGGAATCCTGGCTGAGAACTTTTGTCGATCCGCAACTCACGACCGATGAACTGTCGCACGCGTTGACGATGGCGGGTCTCGAAGTCGAAGACCTGCGGCCGGCCGCGCCGCCGACCTCGAAGATCGTCGTGGGCCAGGTGCTGGAAGTCGTCAAGCACCCGGACGCGGATAAGCTCAACGTGTGTCAGGTCAATGCCGGCACCGGCGAAACGCTGAACATCGTATGTGGCGCGCCGAATGTCGCGCCGGGCATCAAGGTGCCGGTCGCGCTGGTGGGCGCGCAATTGCCGCCAGCCGAAGCGGGCGGCGCGCCGTTCGCGATCAAGCTCTCGAAACTGCGCGGCGTGGAAAGCCAGGGCATGCTGTGCTCCGCACGCGAACTGAAGCTCTCGGAAGACCATAGCGGCCTGATGATCCTGCCGGAAGATACGCCGATCGGCCAGGACATCCGCGAGACGCTCAATCTCGACGACACGGTCTTCGAAATCAAGCTGACGCCGAACAAGGCCGACTGTCTGTCGGTGTTTGGCGTGGCGCGCGAGACCTCGGCGATTACCGGTGCGCCGTTGCGCCCGCTCGAGATCAAGCCGGCGCCTGTCCAGCTCAACGAAACGCTGCCTGTGAAAATTTCGGCGCCTGATCTGTGCGGCCGCTTCTCGGGCCGCGTGATCCGTGGCGTGAACGCACGCGCGAAGTCGCCGCACTGGATGGTCGAGCGCCTCGAACGTTCAGGCCAGCGCAGCATCTCCGCGCTCGTCGACATCTCGAACTATGTGATGCTCGAACTCGGCCGTCCGTCGCACGTGTTCGACCTCGACAAAATCCACGGCGGCATGGACGTGCGTTGGGGCCGCAAGGGCGAAACGCTCAAGCTCTTGAACGGCAACACGGTCGAACTCGACGAAAGCGTCGGCGTGATTGCCGACGAACAGCATATCGAGAGTCTCGCCGGCATCATGGGCGGCGACAGCACCGCCGTCACGCTCGACACGACCAACATCTATCTGGAAGCCGCGTTCTGGTGGCCGGACAGCATTCGCGGCCGCTCGCGCAAGTACAACTTTTCCACCGACGCGGGCCACCGCTTCGAGCGCGGCGTCGATTACGCGACCACGGTCGAGCACATCGAGCGCATCACGCAACTGATCCTCGATATCTGCGGCGGGCAAGCCGGCCCGGTCGACGATCAGATCGTCAATGTGCCCCAGCGCGAGCCTGTGAAGATGCGCGTCTCGCGCGCGAATCGCATCATCGGCATCAAGATCGACGCGGACGAAATCGCGCGGATTTTCACGCGCCTCGGCCTCACGTTCGAACGCGAGGGCGATACGTTCTCGGTGATGCCGCCGTCGTACCGCTTCGACATTGAAATCGAAGAAGATCTGATCGAAGAAGTCGCGCGTATCTACGGCTTCGAAAAGATCCCGGCGCGTCCGCCGGTCGCCACCAGCGAAATGCGCGCGACCCATGAAACGCAGCGCTCGATCCACGTGCTCCGTCACGCGCTCGCCGCGCGCGATTACGCGGAAACGATCAACTTCAGTTTCGTGGACGCCGAGTGGGAGCAGGACTTCGCCGGCAACGACAAACCGGTTCGTCTGCTGAATCCGATTGCAAGCCAGTTGTCGGTCATGCGCACCACGCTGTTCGGCAGCCTGATCCACGTGCTGCGGACCAACCTGAACCGCCGCGCGGCCGACCGCGTGCGCGTGTTCGAAGCCGGCCGCGTGTTCCTGCATGATCCGTCGATCAAAGCGGGCGAATTGACGGTCGAAGGTTTCGCGCAGCCGAAAATGATCGGCGCGCTCGCATACGGCGCCGCGCTCGAGGAGCAGTGGGGCGCGTCCACGCGCACGGTCGATTACTTCGATGTGAAGGCTGATCTCGAAGCGGTGCTCGCGCCAGCAGTGGCGCGCTTCGTGAAAGCGGAGCATCCGGCATTGCATCCGGGCCGCTGCGCGCGTATCGAACTGAATGGACGCGCAGTCGGCTGGATTGGTGAATTGCATCCGCGCTGGATGCAGAAATATGAATTGCCGCATGCGCCGATTCTGTTTGAAATCGAAGCGGACGCATTAATGCAGCGGGTATTGCCCACGCCGGTGGAAGTGTCTAAATTCCCACCGGTGCGTCGCGATATCGCGGTGGTCGTCGACCAGAAAATCGAGGTTCAGGCGCTGCTGGACGAGCTTGGGAAAGCGCAATCGGAAGAGGCCTGCAAGACCGTTCAGAGGGTTGCAATTTTCGACGAATTCCGTCCAAAATCAAACACTTCCGGTGGTCTGGCCGCGCACGAGAAAAGCCTTGCGTTCCGTGTGACCTTGCAAGATACTGGCGGAACCCTTCAGGATGAAACGGTCGATCTGGCCATTCAAACTCTGGTGGAACGTCTGGCTCGAGCATTTGGCGCAAGGTTGCGTGGATAACCCGCATTTAATATTTGCACGGCATTTTTCCGCAACTTCTGTTTCTGCTTGGCGCGCCATTTGATAGATATGAATGAAATGAACTCGAGTGATTTCGAAGCCCTTCTTACGGCGCAACGCAGCGCCATGATTCGCGATATTCCGACATCACCCGCGGCCGTTTCCACCGAAACGCCCACGCTCACCAAGGCGGAACTTGCCGAGTTGCTGTTCGACAATGTCGGGCTCAACAAGCGGGAAGCGAAAGACATGGTCGAGGCGTTCTTCGAAGTGATTCGCGACGCGCTGGAGAGTGGCGACAGCGTGAAGCTGTCCGGGTTCGGCAACTTTCAGTTGCGCGACAAACCCCAGCGTCCCGGCAGAAACCCGAAGACCGGCGAGGCGATTCCAATCGCCGCGCGCCGCGTTGTGACGTTTCATGCAAGTCAAAAGCTGAAGGCACTGGTCGAGAACGGCGCTGAAGCGAGCTTCACGCGCTGATCGACTGGCGCGTTCCTGCGCAACCCACCACGACGGCTAACTGACGATGACAGCGACGATCGAAAAAGTCGTCTTGCCTCCGATTCCGGCGAAGCGCTACTTCACCATCGGTGAAGTTAGCGAACTGTGCGGCGTGAAACCGCATGTGCTGCGCTATTGGGAGCAGGAGTTCACGCAGTTGAGGCCGGTCAAGCGGCGCGGCAATCGCCGGTACTATCAGCATCATGAGGTGCTGTTGATCCGGCGGATTCGTGAGTTGTTGTACGAGCAGGGCTTCACGATCAACGGTGCGCGCAACCGGCTCGACTCACATGGTGGTGGGGCACACGCTGCGTCGGCGGAGATGGTCGGAGAAGGCGAGGGCGTCGCGATGCCGGCAGCGGCAACAGCCACCCCCACGGTTGATGTCGAGCAGTTGCGCAAGGAATTGCTGCAGGTGATCGACCTGTTGGGTCGCTAGGTCGCTTTGTTGGTGTGCGGCGGTTCTAATCGAATAAAGTGTCTGTTATAATTTCTTGCTGTTCGGGGCGTAGCGCAGCCTGGTAGCGTACCTGCATGGGGTGCAGGTGGTCGGAGGTTCAAATCCTCTCGCCCCGACCAAAGATCAAAGCCGCACGCCGAAAGGCGTTGCGGCTTTTTCATTGGCGCCTGAAATTCGAGCCGCCTTCAAGGCGCATGAGACGCTTCCATATCCACGTTGCGTTACCGCGTTGAAAGCACAGCATGACGGTCTACAGGCGAGACGATGCCCGTCATTACCTCACGGCCCATCAAGCACGCTCCACGATTCTCACTCAGACGTCCCAACGGCGGCTCTGTATTGCTCGATGAAACGAAGGATCGCCTTGGACTGGTAGTTCTTCGCCAACTGGCAAAGGTGATCGGCGAAAGGGCGATAGCGCTCGTCGAGTTCAATCAGGTGCGCGGCGTGTTGCGCGATGGCACGCATGTCGCCGAGTCGCGCCAGGTAGTGCAGCGCTTCGACCTCCTCGGGCGGTGGCACGATCAACGCCTCGGCGGCGGAGTCGGCGGCAGGTACTGTCGTTCGTCCCGATGCAATGGCCCGCGTATTCGGAACCTCGTCACACCACTCGATCTTCAGGAGGGCCGCGAGCTGTGACAACAGCCCGCTGAAGCCGATCGGCTTTGGCAGAAAGGCGTTCGCACCGGCTGCCAGGCTTTCCGCCGCATCGGTCCTCGATGCGCTGGCGGAAACCGCGACGATGGGCAGATCGCGGAACTCCGGCATCTGGCGCAGGCGGCGCGTGACTTCCAGCCCGTCCATCCCCGGCATGACGACATCCATCAGGACGAGCGCCGGCCGCAGCGCTTTGGCTTTCTCCAGGGCTTCCAGTCCATTGCCGGCCTCGGCCATGTCGAATCCGAACTGGCCGAGCATATCGACGGCCACGGCACGGTTTTCCGCCACATCATCCACGACCAGCACAGTCTTGCGCGGCCCCTTGTAGCCGCTTGCCGCCCACTCGGGCGGGACGACAGCCGCGATGGGCGCAACCACCGGCACGTCCAGTTCGAACCAGAAAGTGCTGCCAGCACCGCGGCGGCTTTCGACGTGGATCTCGCCGCCCATCAAGCGCACGAGCTGCCGGCTGATGGCGAGACCCAGCCCCGTGCCGCCATGCCGATGCGAAACGTCGCCCACTTGCTCGAAAGCCCGGAAGATCGCCTCCAGATGTTCCCGGTCTATGCCGATGCCCGTGTCCCGCACTTCGAAACGCAGCCGCCCCGGCGGGGAGAAACCGACGCATAGACGCACGCTTCCCTCGTCGGTAAAGCGGATTGCATTCGAGAGCAGGTTGAGCAGCACCTGGCGCAAGCGTTTTTCGTCGACTCGTACGCCCGCGGGAAGATCAGGTGGCATTTCAAGCGCGAAGGCCAGGCCCTTTTCCGTTGCCTTCACCCGGATCGTCTCGGCAACGAAGTTGATGAACCGGTCGAGCGGAATATCGGACATGTTGAGCTCCACCCTCGCGGCGTCGATCTTGGCCATATCCAGGATGTCGTTGATGAGCGCGAGCAGGTATTCGCCGCTGCGCTGGATCACCGTGAGCCCGTCGATCTGGCGTTGATCGAAATTCTTGTCGCGCTTGAGGATCTGCGCGTAGCCGAGAATCCCGTTCAACGGTGTGCGCAGTTCGTGGCTCATGTGCGCAAGAAAGTCGCTCTTGGCCTGGTTGGCCGCGTCGGCGCGCTCCTTGGCGACGGCCAGTTCGGCCGTTCGTTCGCGGATCATGTCCTCGAGGTGCTCGCGATAGCGCCGCAGTTCCTCTTCGGCGCGCTTGTGCTCCGTGATGTCGCGCGAGATGCCGAGCAGGAACTTCGGTTCGCCGTGCACATCGACGATCGGGATCTTCATCGTATGCACGAGGCGCGTTCCGTGACGCGTGTGAACCAGTTCCTCCGGCACGTCGATCATCTGCCGCGACTCGAGCACGGCACGATCCTTCTGCGCGAAGAAACTGGCCTCCCGCGCCGGAAACAGGTCGTGGACGGACTTGCCGATGAGTTCCTCGCGCCGGTAGCCGAGCAGTTGCTCTCCCGCCTTGTTGAAGCGCACGAAGCGCAGGGTCGCCGCATCCTTGACGAAGATCGTGTCCGGGATGTGCTCGACGATGCTGTTCAGGAAGTGCTCGCTTGCTCGCGCGGCCTCTTCCGCGTGCTGACGTTCGACGATCTCGGCGGTCCGGCCCGCAAGCGCGGTGCTGAGTTCGGCCGTGCGTCGCGCGACGCGCGCCTCCAGTTCGGCATTGAGTTCCTTCAGCGCGTCCTCGGCTTGCCTGCGCTGGCGCCGGTCTTCCAGGAACTGCTCGACCGCGCGCGCCATGTCGGCAATTTCGTCGCCGCCGTGCACGGGCACGCCGGCTTGCGCGCTGTCGACATCACCGTGCCGCAGCGAGTGGCTGACCTGGCGCAGTCGCGCCACGACGTGGCGTCCGAGGAATGCGCTGGCAATCAGCCAGGCGAGCAGCAGGCTTATCGCAACCTCGCCGATGACCCATCTGCGCGTGCGGTCCGAGTGCTCGGCCAGATCCTGCACCGCTTCGCGGTACTTGTGCGTGAAATAGTCCGACTGCCGGCGCGCCGCGACGGCGAGGGTGTCGGCCTGGCGGCGCAGATCGTCGTCCAGGCTCGCCAACGACGCGCCGGGCTGCGAGGCGGACATCGGCGTGGCGCTGGCGCTCAACGCGGTCTCGCGCACCTGCGCCTCGATGTTGACCGTGTTGCGGAAGTGCTGGCTCGATCGGCGCAGCGCGAGCGCGTCGACACCGACGTCCTCGCCCGTGGTCGCGGAGGCCACGCGGTCCATCAGACGATCGAAGGAGGACAACTCGTCGAGGATGTGCCGATGCGTCTCGCGCACGGCGTCGACGGTATCGTCGCTCGACAACTGCAAGGCCATGCGTTCGATCATCAGGGTGTGCTGCGCGAGGCCCTGCGCATCCTCCAGGCGCGCCAGCCGCTGCTCGGCCAACTGGCGGATCGCGTAGGCCGAACCGGTCAACGAATAGATGGTCGTGGCGCCGACCACGACCACCAGGGCCGCGAGGCACGAAACCACGAGCGCGAATTGCGCGGTGAGCGACTGTGGGAGCGGTAGTTTCACGGGCGTTGCCAGATGCGGCGATAGATGTCGCGATAGCCGTTGGCGGGGTCGTAGATCAGGCGGTCGCCGCCGTCCGCGGCGATGTTGTCCGCCGTCACGAGATGCACCGGAAACACGTAACCCGTGACGGCTTCCCGGGCCAGGAGCCGGTTCATCTCGTCGATCAACTGCCAGCCGTGCAGGTTCAGCGGTTCGGCCACCGTGCCGGTCTGGAACGTGCCCGTCCGGATGCGCAGAAAGGCGGACTCGCTGCCGTCGCCGGCCGAGAGCATGACCATGGCGGCGTTCGATAGCCCGGCCTGGGTCAGCACCGGGGCGGCGTAGTCGAAGTAGATGTCGTTGATCGCCAGCGCATGCGTCCAGCGCTTGCCATAGTGCGCGAGCAATGCGCGTGTCGTGCCCGGCATCAGTTCCTGATTGCGCGAGATCGCCACGTCGCGCACTTCGAGCAACGTGCAGCCGCCGCACGCGCGCACGACGGCAGCCATTGCATCCGCCTTGCCTTGCGCAACCTCGAAATTGGTGTCGGTGAACACGACGGCTCCCGCATGCCCGCCGGACTGCGCGATGGCTGCCAGCGCGGTGACGCGCGCGACCTCGAGCGGATCTGTCGATACGTTCATCGCCACGGGCGTGCCGGGTACGGGTCCGGCCTGGGCCGCGACATGCCAGCCGACGATCGGGATGCCCCGTTCCGCGAACGGCTGCAGCCCGGGCAGCAGGGCGCGTGCGTCGCCGCCGACGATGATCAGCCCGTCCGGACGACTTGCCAGCCCGTTGGCCAGCATCTTGAGCCGCAGATTCGGGGTGCCGCCGCTGTCGAATATCTTCACGCTCCAGCCGATGGCCTTGGCCGCCTCCAGCACCCCGTCGACCACGCCGAGGATGCCGCCGTTGCGCAAATCCTCGGCGACGACGGCGATGTATTTGCCGGCCTGGGCGCGCGGTCCCTTGCGCGGCCCGTTCCAGGGCGCGGCGGGTTGCGTCGCGGCTTCGACAACGCGCTTCGCTTCCTCCAGGTAGTCCCTCGTGGCGACGACCGAGGCGGCGGACACGGGGGCCGGCAACACACCCTGCGCCGTGGCAACCCACGGCATACACACGCATGCCAATGCCAGAAGCAAGCCCCTCATGCTGTTCCCCAAGGGCACTATCGGGGTCGTTGGACCCGCCGTTGAAGATGTACCCAGATGCAGCCCGCAGCGTGACCCCGCGAACGACATACTATACCCCGGGCCGCATGGCGTCGGTCGTGCGTTGGCGAGCAAAACGACGCCTGGCCGTGGTGACAGCCAGAGCGCGCAGCGCCAGTAAAAGCCTGTGAAACGGCTGCGATTCGTGCCTCCGGGCAGCTTGCCGGGACGCGCGCTCTCGCTGCGCGGAGCGTTAATCGACTTCTTCGAACGTTCCTGTGCGCACCGCACCGTTGCGCAGGTAGCGGGTGACCAGCACGCCGTGAGGGGTGCTGGCCGAGTGCGCCAGAGTCAACGCGGACGCTGCCGCGTCGTCGCCGAACAGGCGCTTGCCGCGCCCCAGCATGACGGGATAAATCAGAAGCCGAAGCTCGTCCATCAAACCGGCCGCGAGCAGTTGGCGCACCATGTCGCCGCTGCCAAACGTCAGCAGATTGGCGCCGTGCCGACCTTTGAGCGCGCGTATCGCGTCGGCAAGCTCGCCCTCCAGCGCATGACTGTTCTGCCAGTCGAGGGTGTCGGATCGATGCGTGGCCACGTGCTTGGGTACGCTGTTGAACAGGTCGGCGATGGCGCGGCTGTTTGAATCGGCCGGTATGCGCGGCCAATACGACGCGAATATGTCGTAGGTGCGGCGCCCCAGCAGCAAGTCGAACGGCTGCGAGAGCAGGTCGTGCAAGTGTTGGCCGGTGGCTTCGTCCGCATAGGGAACGATCCAGCCGCCGAGGCGGAATTCGCCGCTGGGATCTTCTCGCGGCCCGCCAGGCGATTGAATGACGCCATCCAGACTGATGAAAGCGGAAACGATGAGCTTGCGCATGATGCTCTCCTGGTCCACGAACCCGATCGGTTCGTAGACACGACGAACGAGTCGCATGGGGATCGACAACCGCCCAGCCGCCTGCACGTGCCGGCCGCGCTCCGAGCGCCCGCGCTTAACAAGCGTCGCTCGATGTCCCGGTTCCAGGTGTCGCGCCGATCTGATGAAGCCGGTTAATGACCCGTGTTGAGCGAGCCGATCCAGCGAACTTCAGACGCCTTCAGATGCAACCGCATGGCCGTCTGCGCCTCCAGCGCGTCGCGCGCGATCAGCGCGGCGACGATCATTTCGTGCTCGACGAGCGCCGCATTCCAGGTCGATGCGTTTTCCGTCTGACGTCTTAACTTTTCCGCGATGGGTGCGTGACGCTCGTCGAACAGTTCGCCGACCACACGTGTCAGCACCGCGTTCTGCGCCATCTCGGCAATACACATGTGAAATTGCCGATCAGCCTCCACGGGCGAACCGCCTTCCGCGATCGAGCGCCGCATGTCCGCAACGAGTTCTTGTAGACGTGACAGGCCCTCGTCGGTCAGACGCGCGCACGCCAGCGACGCAACGCAACCTTCGATTGCCGCGCGCGCCTGCATGATGTCGCTTGGACTATCGCCGATCTTGTCGCGTAGTGCCTCGGAGACCGGTGCGGCGGAGCACACGAAAACGCCGGCGCCCATTTTGATCTCGACCACACCCTGAATTTCGAGCGCGATCAGCGCCTCGCGCACGGAGGGCCTCGAGACATTCAACTGCTGGGCCAGGTCGCGTTCCGGAGGGAGACGGTCGCCCGTCGAAAGATGATTCGCCGCGATATACGCGCGAATCTGATCGCCGATCAGATGATAAAGCCGGCGCGGCTGTACCGATTTGAGTTCCATGGTCTGAGGTTTCATGCATCGGTTGGGTTTAAATTGGCCTGACCGGAATGGGCGCCGAAACGCCATATATGTACGGGTTTACACCTAAAAAAACGCGTGGATTCGCCCGAAGCATCTCGGTATTTACCCGCGAATCGGCAAAGTGGCTTGACCAATTCTTATTGAGAAAACTATTCTACGCCCAACAAACGCGTCGGGCTGCTGCTCTGATTTGCGCAGTGTGCGGCGGCTTCGGGTAGTCAGCGAGTCTTTTCCCCGCTCATTCACGAGCCCGCGAAAAAGACAGCGCGGAGGCAGAGAACGTCTCTGTCCGATCCATGACGAATCGTCAATAAAGGCCACTTAATCATGCTTACAGTTATTTGTGACAACCCCGGAACGCTCCGCTCGGAGATGCGCTCGATTCCCGAACGCGCGGCGGGCGAGGTTCTGCTCAGAGTCAGGCGCGTGGGTGTGTGTGGCACCGACATGCACATCTTCACGGGGAATCAGCCCTACCTCCAGTATCCCCGCGTGATGGGCCACGAGCTGTCGGGCACGGTCGAAGAGGCCGACGACAGTTCGACCTTGAGCGTCGGCGATGCCGTGTATGTGATGCCGTATCTGTCGTGCGGCAAATGTATTGCGTGCCGTAACGGCAAGACCAATTGCTGCGTGAACATCCAGGTCCTCGGCGTTCACCGGGACGGCGCGATGACCGAGTATCTGAGCGTGCCGGCCCAGTTCGTACGCAAGGCGGAAGGCGTGACGCTCGACCAGGCCGCCATGGTCGAATTTCTCGCGATCGGCGCGCATGCGGTACGGCGCGCGGACGTCAGCGCCGGACAGCGCGTGCTGGTTGTCGGCGCCGGGCCCATCGGCATGGCGGCCATGATCTTCGCCAAGCTGCGAGGGGCCACCGTGACCGCCCTCGATTCACGAGCGGATCGCCTGGCCTTCTGTTCCGCGAAGCTAGAAGTGGCGGCGTCGGTTGCCCTCGGCGAGGGGGATGTCGAGCGCCTGAGCGAACTCACGGACGGCGAATTCTTCGACGTGGTATTCGATGCAACCGGCAACGCGGACGCCATGCGGCGCGGCTTCGAGTTTATTGCGCACGGCGGGAAATACGTCCTCATCTCTGTCGTCAAGGACGTCATATCGTTCTCCGACCCCGAGTTCCATAAGCGCGAGGCGACGCTGCTGGGCAGCAGAAATGCGACGCTGGAAGACTTCGACACCGTCCTCGACGCCATGCGCGCGGGGCAGATTCCCGACGCGGCGCTCAACACCCATCGTCTGCAACTGTCGTCCCTTCCCACCGAATTCTCGAAGCTGCTGGCGCCCTCCGCGGGTGTCGTCAAAGCGATTGTCGAATGCTGAAGGGCGAGCTCTCCGAATGACAATCACGACCTGTCCGATTCTTCAGTTTGGAACCAGCCGATTCTTGCAAGCGCATGTCGACCTGTTCGTGTGCGAGGCGGCGCGCCGTCATCCAGACGACGCGTTGGGCAAGATCGCCGTCGTGCAAACGACCACGAGCCCACAAAGCCGGGCGCGTATCGAGGCGCTTCGCGCAACCGGCCGATATCCCGTTCGCATCCGCGGTTTGCAGCGCAAGCAGACAGTCGACCTGACCATCGAATGCGATAGCGTCGCGCAAGCGCTCCACGCCGACGATGACTGGCCCGCATTGCTCGAGCGCATCCGGGATCAGGTGGAGGTGATCGTGTCGAACACGGCGGACAACGGCTATGCGCTGTTCGCCGAAGACACGGCCTCCATGCTGGCCGCCGGCTCCGCGCCGCGCGGCTTCGCGGCGAAGCTGGCCGCTTTGCTGCACGAACGTTATCGCGCGGAAGGCAAGGCGATCACCGTGCTGCCCTGCGAACTGATTTCGCGCAATGGCGATGTCCTGCGCGATCTGGTGATGTCGGTCGCGCGTGGCTGGCACATGGAGCCAGGCTTTCTTCACTACCTGGCGCATGACTGCATCTGGGTCAACTCGCTGGTCGACCGGATCGTCTCGGAAGCCATCGATCCCGTCGGGGCGGTGGCCGAGCCCTACGCGCTGTGGGCGATCGAGCGTCAGGAGGGCATGGTGTTGCCCTGCCGGCACGAGAGCATCAGCGTCACCGACGATCTGGCCCATTTCGAACGTTTGAAGCTTTTCCTGCTCAATCTCGGCCACACGATGCTTGCGGAGTTCTGGCTCGGTTCGCGAGGAGAAGCCGGCACCACCGTACTGGATGGCATGCGCCACGAATCCTGGCGTGGAGCGCTTGAATCGACATGGAAGGATGAAGTGCTTCCGGTTTTCGAGGCACTGGGCCAGTACGAAATCGCCAGCAAATATCTCGACGACGTGCGCGATCGTTTCGAAAACCCGTTTCTCGCCCACCGTCTCGCCGACATCGCCAGCAATCATCAGGAAAAAAAGCAGCGCCGACTGAAGCCGGTCGTCGATCTCGCGAGTGAACTAGGCGTCCGGGTCGAGCAGAAACGGCTGAGGCTGGCGCTTGGGGGCGGCACTTAAGGCGGCACCTAAGTTCGCACCTAAGTCGCACCTCGGCGACCCGAATCAGTTCCTCGCTGTCCTCAATCCAAAAACAATCGGTCCAGCGGAAAAACCGGAGACCGTCAACTCAGAAGCATAGGAGACGAATATGCGCAGTATGCGTTGGGTAGTGATATTTCTCTGCTTTCTCGCCATCGCGATCAACTACGTCGATCGCGCGAATATGGCCGTCGCGGCACGGGCAATCCAGAAGGCGCTCGATATCGGCCCGGCTCAGATGGGACTCATCCTGAGCGGATTCTTCTGGACCTATGCGCTGATGCAAATGCCGTTCGGTTGGTTCGTCGATCGCATCGGCGCGCGAATCGCGTTGCCGCTGGCGGTCGGCTGGTGGTCGCTTTTTACGGCGCTCACCGCCGCGGCGACGAGCGTCACCGCCATGTTCGGCTGCCGTCTGCTGCTTGGCGTGGGTGAAGCGGGGGCCTATCCGTCCTGTGCAAAACTCGTGAGCCAATGGTTCAAGCCGGCGCAACGCGCGCTCGCCACGAGTATCTTCGATAGCGGATCGCGCGTGGGCTCCGCGCTTTCGATTCCGCTGGTCGCACTGATCATCAACGCGCTCGGCTGGGAAGCGTCGTTCATCATCACCGGCGCCGTCGGGTTCGTTTGGGTGCTCGGCTGGTTCCTGATCTATAGAAGTTCATCGCGCGGGGATCTCACCGGCGAGGCCGACGCCGTTGCGCGGCAACAGGCCGCGCCGAAGAAGAAGATTCCGTGGCTTTCGCTCTTCAGGCACCGGACGCTGTGGGGCATGATGCTCGGCTTCTTCTGCCTGAACTTCGTCATCTATTTTTTCATTACCTGGTTCCCTAGCTATCTTGTTCAGACGCGCGGCTTCTCGCTGAAATCGCTGGGTACGCTAGGCATGATTCCCGCGCTCATGGCGATTCCGAGCGGCTGGCTCGGCGGATATGTGTCCGATGCGCTGTATCGCCGCGGCTGGAGTCTGACCAGGGCTCGCAAGACCTGCATGGTGGGCGGCATGCTTCTTTCGTCGATCATCACGCTCTGCGCGTTCACGCCGAATATCTATCTGATGCTGGCATTCTTCGGCATCGCTTATGGCAGCCTGTCGTTTGCCGGGGCGAGCATCTGGTCCCTGCCCGGCGATGTCGCTCCCACGCCCGATCACGTCGCGTCCATCGGCGGCATCCAGAACTTTGCGTCGAATCTCGCCGGCATCGTGATCACGACGTTCACCGGCCTGATGGTGTCGCTCACGCACGGGTCGTTCACGATTCCGCTGTGCGTGGCGGGCGGCTTCTGTGTGCTTGGCGCGTTCAGCTATCTGGTGATCGTGAAAAAAATCGAACCGTTGTCGGTGGACGACGACGCACATTCCCCCGCAGAGAGCCCTGTTCAGTCAGCGGTATAAACATCATGCCTTCGATCTCGACCGTATCCGATCTTGCAGCTATTCGTCTTCACGCCAACGACGATGTCGTGATCGCAACCCGGCAATTGATGTCCGGCGCGCGCATCGCGTCGGAGGATCTGGTGGTCGCCGGGCTCATTCCGCCCGGCCACAAGATCGCGACACGCGATATGGCCGCCGGTGAGCCGGTGAAACGCTACAACCAGATCATCGGCGTGGCCAAGGAACCGATCTCTCGTGGTCAGCACGTCCACGTTCACAACCTCGGCATGGCTGAGTTTTCACGAGAGCATGCATTCGGTATCGATCTTCATCCGACTGAATACGCGCGCGAGCCCGCGACCTTCATGGGCATCCGCCGCGACGACGGACGAGTCGCGACGCGCAATTTCATCGGCATCTTGACGAGCGTGAACTGCTCGGCCACCGTCGCGCGCGCCATCGCCGATCACTTCCGGCGCGACGTGCATCCGCAAGCGCTCGCGCCTTACCCCAACGTCGACGGCGTGGTCGCATTGACGCACGGCCTCGGCTGCGGCATCGACACGATGGGCGAAGGTCTCGCGGTGCTGCGACGCACGCTGGCCGGCTATGCGATTCATCCGAACTTCCACTCGGTGTTGTTCGTCGGGCTCGGCTGCGAGACGAATCAGATTTCGGGCGTACTGGAATCGGCCGGGTTAAAAGCGGGAGAGCGGTTGCGCAGCTTCACGATTCAAGACTCCGGCGGAACGCGAAAGACCATCGAACGCGGTGTCGACATGGTGAGGGAGATGCTCGCCGATGCCAATCGTGTCACGCGCGAACCGTTGCCGGCCTCGCATCTGATCGTCGGTTTGCAATGCGGCGGGTCCGACGGCTACTCGGGCATTTCGGCGAACCCCGCGCTGGGCGCCGCGGTCGACCGGCTGGTACGGAACGGCGGCACGGCGATTCTCTCGGAGACACCGGAAATCTACGGCGCCGAGCATTTGCTGACACGTCGCGCCGTCAGTCGCGAGGTGGGCGAGAAACTGCTGGCACGCGTTGCCTGGTGGGAAAACTATTGCGCGAGGAACGGCGCGGCGCTCGACAACAATCCGTCCGCGGGTAACAAGGTCGGCGGTTTGACGACGATTCTCGAAAAATCCCTCGGCGCGGTGGCCAAGGGCGGCACGACCAATCTCGTCGAGGTGTATCAGTACGCTGAACGCATCGACGCAAAGGGATTCGTCTTCATGGACTCGCCGGGCTACGACCCGGTTTCGGCGACAGGGCAGGTCGCGTCAGGCGCCAATCTGATCTGTTTCACGACCGGGCGCGGTTCCGCATACGGCTGCGCGCCATCGCCTTCGTTGAAACTCGCGACCAATACAGCGCTGTGGGAAAGGCAGGAGGACGACATGGACATCAATTGCGGCGGCGTGGTGGACGGCAGCGCCTCGGTTGCGGAACTCGGCGACCTCATCTTCGAGCGCATGCTCGAATGCGCATCCGGGGCCCCGTCGAAAAGCGAAGCGAACGGTTATGGACAAAACGAGTTCGTGCCGTGGCAATTGGGCGTCATCACCTGAACGATTCGCGCCCCAGCGCCACGAATCTCTCCAGATGATGGTCCTCATCGCCTAGCTGATGATCGATCATCACGAGGCGCTTCGCATAGTGAGCGAGCGGCAGTTCCCACGTCATGCCGATTCCGCCATGCAGTTGAATACACTCCTCGGCGACCAGCGTGCCGATCCGGCCGATACTGTATTTCGCCGCCGAAAGCGCACGCTCGCGAACCGTGCGCGCAGCGCCCAACGCCGCCGCCGCATTGATCACCGCCGAGCGCGCCTGCTCGATTTCGAGCAGCAAATCGGCCATGCGATGCTGCAACGCCTGGAAGCTGCCGATGGGCACGCCGAACTGCTTGCGCGTGCGCAGATACTCGAGCGTGTGCTCCTTCGCGACATCCATTGCGCCGACCGCTTCGGCGCACAGCGCCAGTACCCCGCGGGCAATCGCGTATTCCAGCGTGGCGTAACCCTCGCCGGATAGGCCGAGCAGCGCGCCGTCGTCGAGCGACACGTTGTCGAACGTCACTTCGGCCGCGCGCCCGCCGTCGATCTTGCGATAGCCGCGCACGCCGACACCCGCTGCATCGCGCGGCACGAGAAAGAGCGTCACGCCTTCTTCTTCGTCGTCGGCGCCGGCGGTGCGCGCGGAAACCAGAAAGAGCGAAGCATTCTCGCCGTGCTGAACGACCGCCTTCGCGCCGCTCAAGTGCCATGCGTTACCGTGGCGCTCGGCACGCGTCGTCACGCGAGCCAGCTCGTAGTGGCTGTCCGGCTCGCCATGCGCGAGCGCGACGATTCGCGAACCGTCGATCAATTCGCCGAGCAGCGCTTTCTGCATCTCGTTGCCGCTCTTCGCAATCGCGTGGCCGACGATCAACGTATCGAGAAACGGTTCGACGACGAGGCCGCGGCCCAGGCACTCGAACACCACGGCGATATCGAACCCGTCGCCGCCAAAGCCGCCGTTCGCCTCATCGAACAACGCGCCGATGATGCCTAGCTCCGCGAAGCGATGCCACAGTTCGGCGCTGAAGCCCTGTGCCGAGGCCGCAATCCGGTCGCGCGTCTGGAAGCCGTATTGCTCGCTGATAAAACGGTTGAGCGTATCGGCCAGCATGCGGCGGTCTTCGGTGTGCTGGAAGTTCATGAGTTGCGCCCCTTACAGTCCCAGGATCATTTTGGAAATGATGTTCTTCTGGATTTCGTTGGAGCCGCCGAAAATCGACAGCTTGCGGTTGTTGAAGTACGAAGCCGCCGCGCTCGCGGCTTCGTCGGGGCCGACCGGCTCGCCTGCGAAACCATCGTGCAAGGCTTCTTCGATGAACGGCTGCGCGTATGCGCCCATCGCGCGGCGCGTGAGCGACGAGATCTCCTGGCGAATCTCCGTGCCGCGAATCTTGAGCATCGAACTCTCCGCGCCCGGCACGCCGCCGCCGGCCACCGCCGCGATCACGCGCAGGTTGGTGGTCTTCATGTTCTCCAGGTCGATCTCGACGCGCGCCATGCGCGCCGCAAACAAGGGATCTTCCGCCAGCGGCCGGCCGTTGCGCCGCTGTTTCGCGGCGATCGTGCGCAAGCGGTTGAACGCGGCCACGGAGAAACCGACGCCCGCGATATTGGTGCGCTCATACGTGAGCAGATACTTCGCGTAGGTCCAGCCCTTGTTCTCCTCGCCGACGAGATTCGCGGCTGGCACGCGCACGTCGGTGAAAAACACCTCGTTGACTTCGTGCTCGCCGTCGAGCGTGATGATCGGCCGCACCTCGACGCCCGGCGTCGTCATGTCGATTAGCAGGAAGCTGATGCCCTCCTGCTTGCGCACGTCGGTCGCGGTGCGCACGAGGCAGAAGATCATGTTCGCGTAGTGGCCGAGCGTGGTCCACGTTTTCTGGCCGTTGACGATGTAGTGCTCGCCTTGCGCGTCCATGCCGCGTACCGCGGTGGTTTTCACCGAGGCCAGATCGGAACCCGCGCCCGGCTCCGAATAGCCCTGGCACCACCAGTCGGAGCCGTCGAGTATGCGTGGAAGCCAGTGGCGCTTCTGCGCGTCGCTGCCGTATTTGATCAGCACGGGGCCGAGCATGTTGACGCCGAACGGCACCACGCGCGGCGCGCCCGCCAACGCGCATTCGTTTTCGAAGATGAATTTCCGCACCGCATTCCAGCCTGGGCCGCCGTATTCCTTCGGCCAGTGATTCGCGAGCCAGCCTTGCGCGTTGAGAATCGCGTGCCACTCGGCCATGTCGTCGCGCGTGAGGCGGCGTCCGCCGTGCACCTTGCTGGCGAGACGTTGCGGGAGCTTGTCGCGCAAAAAGGCCAGCACGTCGGCGCGAAAGGCTTCTTCTTCGGCAGTGAAGTTCAGATCCATGACGAGGGTGTCCGTGAAGGTTGAGTAGAGCAGCGGTGCGCGGGCAGGCCACCGCCGGCCGAGATGTGCTTACCGCAACGAAGCTCGATGACGTGGCAAGTCAAACTTTCTGATTGTGGCTCGCAAATTCCGCGCCGCGCAATTCGCGCGTCACGACGTCGGCCGAAGGTTTGAGGCTCATGGGTTGTCTCCTGATTCCGATCGGGCGTGCCGGGTCCGGTGAATGCCCGATTGTCGGTCGGTCAGGCTTTATTGACAATCACATGGAGTAGATGCTGTATAGGCCGAACCACATCACACGCGGGCGGCGGTGACTTTCATCGAGCTTGTTCTGACGCAGGCGTGGGAAAGCGGAAGAGAATTACGGCTTGAGCGGTCGCGGGTATGCTCAACAAAAACGAAGAGCCGTGCGCCATCGGGCGACACGTGAAACCCAGAGGAGACACGGATGAAATGGGCCATCGCCTTTCTGGCGCTGCTTGCAAGCGCCATTGTCGTCGTACTGGTCGCGCGCCTGCCTGCCGAGCAGGCCATCCGTTTCGCCGGTTATGCGGGCACCGCGCTCTTTGCCGCGCTGGTCAGCTTGCTGTTTCGCTGGCGCGCCGCCAAACGCGAGCAACGAAAGGCGCCGCGCTGAACCAACAAGCCGACGTGCAAAGCGTCGCGCGCGACAATCAGGCATGCAGCGATAGACCCTTGACCGCCTTGTCGACGGCCTTCTTCGCGCCGCGCACCGCGAGCCCGACGAGATCGGGCGCATCGGCGGGTTCGGCGGGTCCGGCGCGGAACACCTCGCGGTTCGCCTGATCGTGGCCGGTCGAGAACATCGCGCGCACATAGACCGCGCGCATCAGTTCACGCTCGATGCCCTGGCGAAAGGCCCGCAACAAACCGGCGTTGTCCGCCTGGTACACCATCATCGGTTGACCGAGCAGCCGCACACGCGTGCTACGATGCTTCGCTCATTGCGCAGAGCGTCGGAGACACCCATGCGTCCACAGAATGCCGCCCGTTTCGATGAACAGTTCGCGCCGCGCATCGCCGAGGCCATCGCCGCGTGTTTCGCCACCACCGTGCATACCGAAGTGCTGCCTTACGGCGGCCACGGGCATCCGACGCGCGTGCGGATCCATGCCGCGCCGATCGACGATATCCGCCACTATGCGCATCCGTTGAATCTGTATCTGACGTGGGACAGCGACGAGATTGAAAGGTTGGTGAGCGCGCGAGAGCCGGCGCGCTTCGACAACTATCTGGCCGCGTTGCCGCGCAAGCTCACGGCCTGGCGGCATGCGCGCGAACTGGATTTTCTCTCGCATACGCAGGGCGAGCCGGTGATGTTGATCGGCGGGCTCGACTTCGAGTCGTGACGGCGGTGCGGCTCGAAGCCGCTCGAAGCCCCTCGCGGCGCGCTTGCGAAGACGAATGAAAAAGCGGCCGCTGCTCGATTCGCAGCGGCCGCTATCTTTCCCGCGGACGTCTGACTGCTTCGACCGAATGCTAAGCGAGCGTCAACCGCCCAGCGCAGGATCGCTCATGCTGCTCTTGCCGGTTTCCACGTGGCCGGCAAAACGCCGCGCGAACAGCGCATCCTTCTCCACCGTGATCGCCAGGTCGTACCAGCCGTAGGCGTTGCGCAGGTCGAGGTAGATCTGGTCCGTATCGCCGCCGCGCACCCAATGCTTGATTTCGTGTTTCGGGTCATAGGCGTTGACGATATGGAAGCGGCAACGCTCGCTGCCCACATTGATGAGCCGCAACTGCAGATTGCCGTTCGCGACGTCGTAGCCTTCCTCGACTTCAGGACGCGCGATGCCCGATCCGTCCCACCAGCTACGGGCGACCGGCCGGCCCGCAAAGCGCCGCAGATAACCGTTCGGGCCGTGCACGGTGAAGTCGTACGTGCCGTCGGCATTCAACGGCAACTCGTCCTGCAAGCGCTTGCCCGCTTCCACCGTATAGGTGCGCGGCGCGGCGAGACCGTTCGCGGTGTAGACCAGAAATACCGCGCCGGTGCTGCCCGTGTTGACGAAACGCATCACGAGCTTATTGAGCGAACCTTCGCCGTGAACGCGCACGAAGAGTTCATATGGCAGCGCGCGAGCCGGCCGCACGCCGGGCTCCTGCTTCGGCACCGCCTGCACGGCCGGCGGCAGCGGCACGTAGTCCGGGTGGCGATTCTGATCGGGCGGCACATAGCCGCTCGTGCTCGGCAGCTTCGGGAACGCATCGTTGGGGTTGCTGAAGTTGAAGGCCGACGTCAGGTCGCCGCATACCGCGCGGCGCCACGGCGAGATGTTCGCTTCGCCCAGATTGTTCTGCGCGCCGAAGCGCTGTTCGATGAAGCGGATCACCGACGTATGGTCGAACAGTTCCGAGCACACATAGCCGCCTTTCGACCACGGCGAGACCACCAGCATCGGCACGCGCGCGCCCAGTCCGTAGGGACCGGCGGGTCTTTTCGCATCGCCGGGATAGATTTCGTTGACCGTGTCGACGGTGGACAAGCCATTCGCGCTCGAAGCGGGCGCGAACGGCGGCGAGATGTGATCGAAGAAGCCGTCGTTCTCGTCGTAATTGATCAGCAGGACCGTCTTGCTCCACACCTCGGGGTTCGACGTGAGAATCTGCAAGACCTGATCGATGTACCACGCGCCGTAATTGGCGGGCCAGTTCGGATGCTCGGAATACGCCTCGGGCGCGGTGATCCACGAGACTTGCGGCAGCGTGTTGTTCTGCACGTCGCGCTTCAGAATGTCGAAATAGCCGTCGCCCTTCGTCGCGTTGGTGCCGGTGCGCGCGTTGTCGTACAGCGGGTTGCCCGGCTGCGCGTTGCGGTACTGGTTGAAATACAGCAGCGAGTTGTCGCCGTAATTGCCGATGTACGGATTCTCGGTCCAGCCCCATGAGCCCTTCGCGTCGAGTCCCACGCCCACGTCCTGATAGATCTTCCACGAGATGCCCGCGTTTTGCAGCACTTCCGGGTAGGTGGACCAGCCATAGCCGAGCTCGGAATTGTCGATCACCGGACCGCCGCCGCTGCCGTCGTTGCCCACCCAGCCGCTCCACATGTAGTAGCGGTTCGGATCGGTCGGGCCCATCAGCGAGCAGTGATACGCGTCGCAGATCGTGAAGGCGTCGGCGAGCTGGTAGTGAAACGGAATGTCCTCGCGCGTGAGGTAGGCCATCGTCGTGGCGCTCTTCGCGGGCACCCACTGATCGTAGCGGCCGCCGTTCCATGCCGCCTGCGAGCTGTTCCAGTCGTGCGGGAGATCCTGCAGGAACTGCATGCCGAGGTTGGACGCGGTGGGACGAAACGGCAGCACGTAGCCGGCATCCGCGGCGAGCGGCTGATACCACACCGGTTTGCCGTTGGGCAGATTGATCGCGCGCGTGTCGCCGAAACCGCGCACGCCCTTGAGCGTGCCGAAGTAGTGGTCGAACGAGCGGTTTTCCTGCATCAGCACGACGATGTGCTCGACGTCGCGGATGGTGCCCGTTGCGTTGTTCGCCGGAATGGCGAGGGCGTTGCGAATACCCAGCGGCAACATGCTCAACGCGGTCACGGACCCGGCGGCATGCGCGGCGGAGCGCAGAAAATCACGGCGATTTTTTGATGTCATGGTTTTGGCCTTCGATCTCGGTAGAGGAACGAACCACGCGACGCGCGAGCATCAACCCGCGCATTGCGTGGACGCGGAACTCAATCAACGGTATGAATGACGGGTGGGGCGAGCGGCGTCGACGCGGCGGCGGACAGTGCCGGGTCGGCGCTTGATGCGGGCAGTGCTGGGCTTTGAATCGTGACTGCTGCGGGTGCGGGTGATGCGGATGACGGATCGGCTGAGAGGACCGCCGGGGTGTTGCTGTTATCTGCCGAAGCGTTGTCTGAACGTCGGGCAGCGCCGGCCTGGCTCGGGTCGCGACCCTCGTCGCCGCATGCGCCGATCAGCGCGCACAAGGACGCGGTGACCAGCACGCCCGCCAAACGTTTGCGATAAACAGCAAGGGATGGCTTCGGCACAACGGACATGGCAACGACTCCGGCACGGGGAAGGGGTGCGAGGGCATCCGTGTGCCCAGGTCAGCGATGCAGAAGCATAATCGCTTACCTGTGTAAGTTTTGTGAAGAGGTAGTGAGGGGTTTTTATTGTCGGCATGCCGCTGCACTACGAAAGGGCAGCGGCAACGGCATGGCAAAAGCGGTGCTTACTTGTCGAGATTCAGGAACGGCAGCGGCGCGCCCGCGCCCAGGTACGTCGGCAGCTTGCCGTCCCAGCGGTTGATCGCCTGCAGTTGCAGATACTCCTTGCCGCCGTTGGTCTTGACCGCTTGCGCCTGAATCGCGATCGATTCGGCCTCGCCGCGCGCCTTGGCGATCTGCTGATCGGCTTCGAACTTCACGCGCGCGAGTTCGCGCTCCGCCTGCTCGGCGCGCTGGCTCGCGGTGACCTTGGCTTCAATGGCCTGGTCGAACGCCGCGCTGAACTTGAAATTGGTGATGTTGATATCCTGGATCAGGAAGCCATAGCCTTTCAGTTTCGTAATCAGTCCGCTCATGATGTCGGTGGAGACCTGCTGGCGCCTGGTCACCAGTTCTTCCGCGGTGTAGCGCGCCGCAACCGCCTTGAACACCTCGAACATGGCTGGCTGCACATACGAGGCTTCATACTGGAGCGACGGCGCCATGGCATACAGCGCACGAACCTTGTTCGGATCGACGCGGTAGTTCATCGTCAGATCGGTGTGCACCGACTGCAGATCCTTGGACGCCGCCTGCGCGCCTTCCACCTTGGCGACGTCGAGCCCGATGAAAACTTCGTGCAGGCGCGATACCGGGCTCACCAGGTGCGGGCCTTCGGGCAGCGTTTCCGCCTCGATATGTCCGAAGGTCGTCACCACGCCGATGTGCGATTGCGAAACCTGCACGAAGCTCGAGAACAGCGCGCCAACGGCGACGACGAGAACGAAGATGATTACGCCATAGCGCATTTGCGGCTGATGATCCTTGCGCAGCGATTTCGATGCGAATACGGCTGCCGCGCCGATAATGACGGCAAGAAAAAGAATAAAGATGATTTGGCCCATGTCGATGTTCTATCAGGTGAAGTCATACAAACAGAAAATGGCGGGCTGAATTATCCGCATTGCGCAGCCGGCCTTATGAAAATCTGCAACAGCAAACGGGGAAACGTGTTCCTTTGCATTGAAGCAGTGTGAAATCGTTAAGCAAATTTGTGTTTTTAATGTCGCCGGCGATTAAAGGCGCCGACGAATGATCGCGAAGTCTACAAGCATATTGAACGCTTGCGCAACGGTATCTTTTAGAGCGGAAAATTGAAACGCGAATGCGCGTGGCGCGGTTTTTAACGTTGCGCCGTTGTCTCGCCGTTGTTTATTTGAACCGCATGAGGAAACCGCGCCGGCATCGCGCAGTTATGTGATGCCCCAACGCCGAAGTTCTACTGGCGCTGTTGAACAATGAACGCGGCAATGGCCTCGTTCAACGCCCGCGGCGCATCGCGATGCGGCGAATGTCCGCAAGCGTCGAGCTTCACGAGCCGCGCATGCGGCACGCGCTGCGCGATCGTCTCGATCTGCGCCATCGTGCCGTAATGGTCGTCGTGACCTTGCACCGCGAGCAGCGGCTCGCGGATCGCAGGCAGTTCCTCGGCAGTGGTCCACTGCCTGAAGGCCGGATTCAGCCAGATGTCGTTCCAGCCATAAAACGCCGAATCGACGTCGGCGTGATAGCGGCTGAGTTTGCCGCGCAGGTCGGTGGTTTCGTAAAGCTGTTTGGTCTGCGCGATGCTTTGCACCGAAATGTCTTCGACGAATACGTGCGGCGCGATCGCCACCGCGCCGGCCAACGCCCCGGGGTAGAGCGCCGCGTACAGCAGCGCGATCGAGCCGCCGTCGCTATGGCCGACGAGCCACATGCGTTGGCGCTGACGCATGTCGATATTCAGTGCGTCGAGCAAGGCGGGCAGAATGTCGCGCGCCTGGGCGGTCATGAAATCGACCGGCCATTTCACGTCATACGCGCGCGGCGTGGAGCGTCCGTAACCGGGCCGTGAATAGACGAGCCCGCGCATGCCGAGTTGCTCGCATAGGGATTGCGGCCAGTCGCGCCACATGGCGAGCGAGCCGAGTCCCTCGTGCAGGAACACGGCGAGCGGCGCATCGCCCGCAGCCTCGTTCACCCAGCGATATTCGATGCGCAACGGCCCATGCGACGCCGTCGCGGGCAGGTCGGCGAAATCGCTGGCGGCGCTTGCGGCGGCGGGGTTCTGCATGGATTACCTCATGACTGTTCGCGCAGTTTGAAGCGTTGAATCTTGCCGGTGGCGGTCTTCGGCAAATCGTCGAGGAACACGATATCGCGCGGGTACTTATGCGGCGCGAGCCGTCCCTTGACGAAGGCTTTCAGTTCATCCGCGAGTATCTCAGAGGCGGCGAACTCACGCTTCAACACGACGAACGCGCGCGTCTTGACGAGCCCGCCGTGATCCAAGCCGACCACCGCCGCTTCCAGCACCGCGTCATGCTGCACGAGCACCATCTCCACTTCGACGGGCGAGACGTACTGGCCGCTCACTTTCAGCATGTCGTCGCTGCGCCCCGCGTACACATAGCAGCCGTTCGGCAGACGGCAGTACTTGTCGCCGCTGCGAATCCATTCGCCGAGAAACGTGGCGCGCGACTTCTCGCGATTGCTCCAGTACATCAGCGCCGCGCTCGGCCCCTTGATAAACAGATCGCCGATTTCGCCGTCGGGCACCGGCTGACCCAACTCGTCGCGCAACGCGACTTCATAGCCCGGCACGGGACGGCCCGTGGTGCCGTATTCGACCGAGCCCGCGCGATTCGACAAGAAGATATGCAGCATTTCCGTCGAGCCGATGCCGTCGAGTATCTCGCAGCCGAAGTGCGCGGTGAAGCGCTCGCCGATTTCGCGCGGCAAGGCCTCGCCCGCCGACGCGCACACGCGCATCGCGACATCGGCGCGCGCGGGCAGATTGGGCGAGACCAGCATGCTCGCGTAGAGCGTCGGCACGCCGTAAAAGATGGTGGGGCGATGCTGCACGAGACGCTTGAAGATCGCGTCGGCGGTGGGGCGCTCCGCCATCAGCACCGCGGTCGCGCCGACCGACAGCGGGAACGTCAGCGCATTGCCGAGCCCATAGGCGAAGAACAGCTTCGCCGCCGAGAACACCACGTCGCCCTCCACAATGCCGAGGATCGGCTTCGCATACAGTTCGGCGGTCCAGTAGAGATTCGCATGCGTGTGGACGGTGCCCTTCGGCTTGCCGGTCGAGCCGGACGAGTACAGCCAGAACGCGATGTCGTCGCAACCGGTGGCGGCGGATTTGCCTGCCGGCGTCGCGGCGTCGAGCAGATCCTTGAGTAGCGGCGTCGCGAGCATGTTGCCTTCGCGCGGCTGCGAGACGATCAACTGACAGCCGTCGTGCTCGGTGGCTTCCATCGCCTGCGTGACGTTCGCCAGCAACGCGCCCGATGCGATCACGGCGCGCGCGTGGCTATGCGTGAGCATGTACACGTAATCGGGCGCGGTGAGCAGCGTATTCGCGACCACCGGCACGACGCCCGCGAGGAGCGCGCCGAGAAACGCGATCGGCAATTCGACTGTGTCGAGCATCACCAGCAGCACGCGTTCCTCGGGATGCACGCCGAGCGTGCGCAATACGCTCGCGAAGCGCCGCGCGCGGTTCTCCAGTTCGCCGTAGGTGGTCGCGCCGGTGTCGTCGACATAAGCGGTTTTGGCGGCGCGCGCCTGGTTCAGTTGAAACAGATAAGCCGCGAAATTGAACAGCGCGGGCGGCGGCTCGACCGTCACGGCGGGCTGACTCGCAGCCGGTTCCAGCAGGGCTTCCATATGTCTCCTCCAACGGGTGAGGGGCGGTCCGGCTGTTATCTGCTCTTGATCCGCTCGATGCTTGCTGCTTGCTGCTTGTGTACGTCTCGTGCGCTCCGCGTGCGGCTTGCGCGTGTACTTCCGCAGGTGGCTTCCGCTATGCCGCGGGCAAGTGGGTTGTTCGCGTCAGCGCGTCGATTGCCGCGCTCGATGCCTGAACCGCCGAGCGCCGGTGATAGAAGCCGAGCGCGATATCGACCGCCGAATCGTTGCGCGTGGTGCCCGAGTTCGCGATGGCGATCGCGTAGTCGTCGTCGCGCCTGGCTTGCGGCAGCTTGACGATTTCGGCGAGGCGCGCGGTGCGCTGCGCATAGGTCAACGCGCGCAACGCGGCGCCTGCCTGTTCGCGGGCAAAGCCGAAGGCACGCGCCAGGTCGAGGCTCTCGCTCGACACGCGCACCAGCGCCTCGCCTGTTACCGGATCGGTCAGGGTCACGCCGTCGCCGCTGCCCGCGACCCATTGGCCATCCACGTAGTTCTTCAAAAGTTCGGTCATGGCTGTCTCGGTGCGTCAGGCGGAAGCGGGGGGCGTGGTGAATTCGATCGCGCCTTGCGGCAGCAGATACAGCGCCAGCGCCTGACCGTTCGCCACGGTCGGACGATGCGCGCTGCCGGGACCGTACACGCACCAGCCGGCCGGATGACCGTCGAAGGTGGCGCCTTCGGTGAGCGGCATGATCAGGTCGATCTCGCCGTGAGGATGAACGTGATGCGGACCGGCAATGTCCTTCATCTCCACCACGTCGACGGAAAAGCCGTGAGTGTCGGGCAGCGCCTTGAAGATGCGCCCGTAGCGAATGCCGCCGCCCTCGCGACTGCACAGCCAGCCTTCGGCCACGCCGGTGCGGCATGCGTCGGCGAGCGCGCGGAACGTTTCGCTATCCGCGGGCCAGGTGGCGTTCAACCACGCGGCGAGTTCGCCGTCGAGCGCTCGGCCGGCGAGTTGCCCGGTCACGCCCGCGATCAGGCGCTGGAATTCATGTGGGGACATGCGAGCCCTCCATATCGACCCGCGCACGCACGTTAGTTCATGCGTGTGGTCGAGCCGTCTCCGTGACGCGGCCGAAATATCTCGACGGCGTTTGTGATTGCATCAATATTTGGCGAAAATTAACCGTTCGCCTAGGCCGTGTCAAGCACTATAGTACATACATTGCAGTCGTGAGGCAGTAAAACATGAACCAAAATAACACTCCAGCGCCGTCGGACGACGCCGCCAATGACGACGCAGGCCGCGCGGGCCGGCCCGACAGCGCGACCGAGCGCGGCGGCGAGCGCGAGGAACGCGATCCCTTCCTCACGGCGATGGGCGAGCGCGTGCGCCTCTTGCGCGCGCGCCGCGGCATGACCCGCAAGACGCTGGCGACCGAAACCGGCTTGTCGGAGCGTCATCTGGCGAATCTGGAATCGGGCGTGGGCAACGCGTCGGTGCTGGTGTTGCGGCAGATCGCGACGACCTTGAACTGTCCGCTCGCGGAGGTGATCGGCGACGAAACCACGGCGTCCGCCGAATGGCTGCTGATCCGCGAACTGCTGCACGGCCGGGATCAGGCGGCTTTGCAGCGCGCTCGCGTGGCGCTCGCCGAGATGTTCGCGCAGGCCCCGCGCGACCCGCATCGCAAGGACCGGATCGCGTTGATCGGGCTGCGCGGCGCGGGCAAATCGACGCTCGGGCGCATGCTCGCGCAGGAGCGCAAGGTGCCGTTCGTCGAGTTGACGCGCGTGATCGAGCAGCTTGCCGGCTGCCCGCCCTCGGAGATTCATTCGCTGTACGGCGCGAGCGCTTACCGGCGCTACGAGCACCGCGCGCTCGAGGCGGTGATTCAGGAGCACGAGCGCGCGGTGATCGCGTCGCCGGGCGGCCTGGTGTCGGAGTCGGGCACGTTCAATACGCTGCTGTCGCATTGCTTCACCGTGTGGCTGCAAGCCGCGCCGGAAGAGCACATGCGCCGCGTGGTCGCGCAAGGCGACCTGCGGCCGATGTCGGGCAACCGCGAAGCGATGGACGACCTGAAGCGCATTCTGGCGGGTCGCGGCGAGCTGTACGGCCGCGCCGACATGAGCTTCGACACCAGCGAGAAAACCTTGGCGGACGCCTATTTGCAGCTACGCGACCGGCTTGCCGCAAGGCTTGCGGCGGAATCGCCGGACGACGCGCGCGCGATTTGACATGCATTGCGGCGCTAGGGTTTACCAATAAACATGAAGTAAAGTGCTTTACATGGGTATGACGATGCACTATTGTTCAAAAACAGGTTGCATCGTCCAAGTCAGGAGACGCCCATGTCCACAGCAGAAACCGCGGTCGCGCCGGTCGACTACCGCACCGATCCCTCGCAGTACAAGCATTGGAAGCTGAGCTTCAACGGTCCGGTCGCGACGCTCGGCATCGATATCGCCGAGGACGGTGGCATCCGCGACGGCTACAAGCTGAAGCTGAACTCATACGACCTCGGCGTCGATATCGAACTGCACGACGCGATACAACGCATCCGCTTCGAGCATCCCGAAGTCAAAACGGTGGTGCTCACCAGCCTGAAAGACCGCGTGTTCTGCTCGGGCGCCAACATCTTCATGCTGGGTTTGTCCTCCCATGCGTGGAAGGTCAACTTCTGCAAGTTCACCAACGAGACGCGCAACGGTCTCGAGGATTCGTCGCGTTACTCGGGCTTGAAGTTTCTCGCGGCGGTGAACGGCGCATGCGCCGGCGGCGGTTACGAACTCGCGCTGGCTTGCGACGAAATCTATCTGGTGGATGACCGCTCGTCGTCGGTGTCGCTGCCGGAAGTGCCGTTGCTCGGCGTGTTGCCCGGCACCGGGGGCCTCACGCGCGTGACCGACAAACGCAAGGTGCGCCACGATCGCGCGGATATCTTCTGCACGGTGGTGGAAGGCATTCGCGGCGAGCGCGCGAAAGCCTGGCGTCTCGTGGATGAAGTCGTGAAGCCGAATCAGTTCGATCAGGCCATCCAGGCGCGCGCGCTTGAACTCGCGGCAAAAAGCGATCGTCCCGGGGATGCGCCGGGCGGCGTGATGCTCACGCGCGTCGAACGCGCCGACCGCGAAGACGGCCTGACGTACCAGACGCTCGACGTCACGATCGAGCGCGCCAGGCGCATCGCGACGTTCACGGCGAAAGCGCCGCCAACCGAGCAACCCACGCAGATCGACGCCATCGTTGCAGCCGGCGCGCACTGGTGGCCGCTGCAATTCGCGCGCGAGCTCGACGACGCGATTCTCTCGATGCGTACCAATGAGCTCGGAGTCGGCACCTGGGTGTTCAAGACCGAAGGCGACGCGCGCAACCTGCTCGCCGCGGACGCCACGCTGATGCAGCACCGCGATCACTGGTTCGTGCGCGAAACGATCGGCCTGCTGCGCCGCACGCTCGCGCGCATCGACGTCTCGTCGCGCTCGCTGTTCGCGCTGATCGAACCGGGCTCGTGCTTTGCCGGCACCTTCGCGGAACTCGCGTTCGCCGCCGACCGCGCGTATATGGCCGCGCTGCCGAGCAATGAGGACGAGGAGCCGGCCATCACGCTTTCGGAGGTCAACTTCGGGCTTTATCCGATGGTGACGCATCAGTCGCGGCTTGCTCGCCGGTTCTATGAAGAAGCCGAACCGCTCGACGCCGTGCGCTCGAAAATCGGCCAGCCGATCAAACCGGTCGACGCCGAGCGCCTCGGACTCGTCACCGCCTCTCCCGACGATATCGACTGGGCCGACGAAATCCGCATCGCGCTCGAAGAACGCGCCGCGATGTCGCCCGATGCGCTCACCGGCCTCGAAGCGAACTTGCGCTTCAACGGGCCCGAGACGATGGAGACGCGCATCTTCGGCCGTCTCACCGCATGGCAGAACTGGATCTTCAACCGGCCGAACGCAGTGGGCGAGAAAGGCGCGCTCAAGGTGTACGGCAAGGGCAGCAAGGCGCAGTTCGATGCTTCGCGCGTGTGATGCGCGTGTGAATGCGCGCGCCTGAAAAGCATCCACGCCATTAACGCGATTTAACGCAACGCGGCCCGCCGGATACGCGCGGCACTGCATCCGCTCAAGGAACCGACCATGTCGACGATCAACTACAGCGAAAAGATTCCGAACAACGTCAACCTCGCCGACGACCGCACGCTGCAACGCGCGCTCGAACAATGGCAGCCGAACTTTCTGTCGTGGTGGGGCGATATGGGCCCGGAAGGCTCGCAGGGTTACGACGTGTATCTGCGCACGGCGGTGAGCGTGGATGCGGGCGGCTGGGCGCATTTCGATCACGTGAAAATGCCGGACTACCGTTGGGGCATTTTTCTGACGCCCGGCGAGCAGGACCGCAAGATTCACTTCGGCGAGCACAAGGGCGAGGCGGCGTGGGAGGACGTGCCCGGCGAGCATCGCGCGAATCTGCGCCGCATCATCGTGACGCAGGGCGATACGGAGCCGGCTTCGGTCGAGCAGCAACGTCATCTCGGTTTGACGGCGCCTTCCCTGTACGACTTGCGCAATCTGTTCCAGGTGAACGTGGAGGAAGGCCGCCATTTGTGGGCGATGGTGTATCTGCTGCATCGTTATTTCGGCCGTGACGGCCGCGAGGAAGCCGAGGCATTGCTCGGCCGCCGCTCGGGCGACGACGACAATCCGCGCATTCTCGGCGCATTCAATGAGAAAACGCCGGACTGGCTCGCGTTCTACATGTTCACGTATTTCACCGATCGCGACGGCAAGTTCCAGTTGTCCGCGCTCGCCGAGTCGGGTTTCGATCCGCTCGCGCGCACCACCAGGTTCATGCTGACCGAGGAAGCGCATCACATGTTCGTCGGCGAATCGGGTGTGTCGCGCGTGATCCAGCGCACCGCGCAAGTGATGAACGAACTGGGCACCGACGACGTCACGAAACTTCGCGCGGCCGGCGTGATCGATCTGCCGACTATCCAGCGCTATCTGAACTTCCATTACTCGGTGACGATCGACCTGTTCGGCGCCGATCATTCATCGAATGCGGCTACGTTCTATAGCTCGGGTTTGAAGGGACGCTATGAAGAGAACAAGCGCGACGACGATCATCAGTTGAGCGGGCAGCGCTACAAGCTGCTCGACGTGCAGGACGGCAAGCTGGTCGAGCGCGAAGTGCCGATGCTCAACGCCATGAACGAAGTGCTGCGCGACGATTACATCAAGGACTCGATGGCGGGCGTGGGGCGCTGGAACAAGGTGCTCGACAAGGCCGGCATCGATTTCCGCATGACGGTGCCGCATAAGGCGTTCAATCGCCAGATCGGCACGTTTGCGGGCACGCGCGTGTCGCCCGATGGCCGCGTGGTGAGCGAAACCGAATGGGCCGCCAACGAGGCGAAGTGGCTCGCCACGCCGGAAGACCGCGCGTATGTCGCGTCGCTGATGGGGTGCGTCACGGAACCCGGCAAGTTCGCGAACTGGATTGCGCCGCCGGCGATGGGCGTCAATCGCCAGCCGGTCGATTTCGAATACGTGCGCTTTAACTGAACGCACGAGAAGCCGGGATGCGCGTGGCACGCATGCGCCGCAATAGAGGTGGAGGTAGTGATGAACGGCCCAGTGTCGATCGAGGTTCTCAGGCAGCATCTGATCGATCCGGAAATCTGCATTCGCTGCAATACCTGCGAAGAGACTTGCCCGGTCGATGCGATCACGCACGATGACAACAACTATGTCGTGAAGGCCGATGTGTGCAATGGCTGCATGGCATGCGTGCCGCCGTGTCCGACCGGCGCGATCGATAACTGGCGCACGGTATCGAAGGCCGATGCCTATCCGGTCGACGAGCAGTTCACGTGGGACGTCTTGCCGGAACAGAACACGATGGCGGTTCCCGCCGCCGATGAAGCGCCGGGGGATCCGGCGGCGGACGCGAGCGGCGTCGAAGTGGACACCGTGCGCGGCTCGGTGGTGCCGCCGTGGTCGGCGGCGAAGCCTTACGTGAATCTCTACACGCACAAGGCGCCGACCACCGCGACGGTGGTCGGCAACTACCGGCTCACGGACGCTTCGACCGATAGCGACATTCATCACATCGTGCTCGATTTCGGTTCGATGCCGTTTCCGGTGCTGGAAGGCCAATCGATCGGCATTCTGCCGCCGGGCGCGAGCGCCGATGGCCGAACGCATCACGCGCGCCAGTATTCGATCGCGAGTCCGCGCGACGGCGAACGGCCCGGCTATAACAACGTGTCGCTGACGGTAAAACGTGTGTCGCAACAGCACGGCGATGCGATCGACGGCGTGTGCTCGAACTATCTGTGCGATCTGAAGAAGGGCGACGTGGTCAACGTGATCGGCCCGTTCGGCGGTACGTTCCTGATGCCGAACCATCCGAACTCGCATCTGCTGATGATTTGCACGGGCACCGGTTCGGCGCCAATGCGCGCGATGACCGAGTATCGTCGGCGTCGCCGGCTGAAAGGCGCGACCGGCAAGCTGATGCTGTTCTTCGGCGCGCGCACGAAAGAAGAGTTGCCGTATTTTGGGCCGCTCACGAATCTGCCGAAGGATTTCATCGATACGAATCTGGCGTTTTCACGCACGCCGGGGCAGGCGAAGCGCTACGTGCAGGACGCGATGCGCGAGCGCGCGGTCGATGTCGCGCAGCTGCTCAAGGACGACAACACGCATATCTACGTGTGCGGGTTGAAGGGCATGGAAGAGGGCGTGCTGCAGGCGCTCAGGGAAATCGGCGAGCAGCATCGGATGGATTGGGACGCGCTGTGGGCGAAGTTGAAGCGGGAAGGGCGGTTGCATCTGGAGACGTATTGAGCGGCTTACGTTTCCACGCGAAGCGGCTCGCGCGCTTGCGAGCCCTGCGTTTTTTACCAGATGGTCACTGTGCGGTCTCCCAGTCGTCTTCTTCGATAGGCGAAGCTGACTCGTCATAACGCACAACTGAGGCGCTCTGCACCGTGGTAGGGCCGTACTTCCAGCGCTGGTTTGCCGTGATCCGTGACGATCATGCTTTCGCCGGAAGATTCGATTTGCCGAAAAAATTCCAGCGCCTTGGCTTTGAACTCGGACTTGGATACCCGCTTGTCTTGCATGACTTTTTCCATAGCCATCTGCCCGAAGGCATCATCCTAAATGAAATTCGGCGATTTCCACTACCTGTTCTAACGCGAGCCTCCAGCCTGCCCAGGCGACACCGCCCCGCACGCCCGAATCACCAACTGCACCACTTCTTCCGTCGTCGCCTCGAACGCTTTTTGCGTCAACGCGCGCTTGCCCCTGAGCGCGCGAATCTGCGCGTCGAAGTCGGCGTAATGCTGCGTGGTCGCCCAGATCATGTACATCAGCGTTTGCGCATTCACCGGCGCGAGCAGGCCGCGCGCGATCCAGTCGTCGATCACTTTCACACGGCTGTCGAGCCACGGCTTCACGCGTTGCGTGAGTATGTCGTCCATGTGCTCGGCGCCGTGAATGATCTCGCTCGCCCACACCTTCGAGCCGAGCGGCCGGCGCCGCGACAGTTCCATTTTCGCGCGTACATAGCCGCCGATCGCCTCGACCGGATCGTCGCTGCATTCGAACGTATCCGCCGCGCGATACCAATCCTCGAACAGGTCTTCCAGCACGCGCCGGTACAACGCGAGCTTGGTCGGGAAGTAGTAATGCAAGTTGGCTTTTGGTAAACCCGCACGTTCGGCGATCATCGCGGTGCTGGCGCCCTCCAGCCCGCGCTCGGCGAAAACCGCCTCGGCGCACGCCAGAAGATGCGCTTCATTCGACTCGCGAATGTGCGCCTTGCGCCGCCGCAAAGGTGCGCGCGTTTCTTCGTTTTCGGTGATGTCGGCAGCCACGTGGTCGTCTCTCATGTTCACCCGCAGCGGCATGTGTGCCGCGTCGCGCTTCATTCTAGTCGTTTGGCGGCGCGTGGACATGCGGATTCGCCACGCGCATCGAGCGCGTGCTGCGATGCAATGGCACGCTTCTCGCTCTGTTTGTCACCGCACGAAAGGCATTGATTTGGCGGTCTTAATCGTCTACAACCTGTCCAACTGGACAGGATTGAGGGAGCGGGCGATGCCCCAGGGTTTGCCCTTTCCCTAAGGGGCGAGCGAAGCGATCGAATGTGCACCGCCGCCGTGCGGCCACGCCCCAGAATTCGCCGTCAATGCACCAGTTTCATGTCGGTTCACCGAAAGGAGCGAGACGAATGAACGCGGTATCCGAAGCGCTGAAGAAGGCCCACCGAGAACCCGCTACGTCGATCAAGGTCGACGGCCATCGGCTGTGGGACAGCCTGATGACGATGGCGAAGATCGGCGCGACGCCCAAGGGCGGCGTTTGCCGTCTCGCGCTCACTGACCTCGACAAGCAGGGGCGCGATCTGATCGTCGGCTGGGCGAAGGAAGCGGGCTGCACGGTCAGTGTCGATCAGATGGGCAATGTGTTCATGCGCCGCGCCGGGCGCAACCCGGATGCGCTGCCGGTGATGACCGGCTCGCACGCGGACTCGCAGCCGACCGGCGGCCGCTTCGACGGCATCTATGGCGTGCTCGGCGGTCTCGAAGTGATTCGCAGCCTGAACGATCACGGCATCGAGACCGAGCACCCCGTCGAAGTAGTGATCTGGACCAACGAGGAAGGCTCGCGCTTCGCGCCGGCGATGGTCGCGTCGGGCGTGTTCGCCGGCGTGTTCACGTTGGAGTATGGCCTCTCGCGCAAGGACGTGGACGGCAAGACCATCGGCGAGGAACTGCAACGCATCGGCTATGCGGGCGATGTTCCGTGCGGCGGGCGCGCGTTGCATGCGGCTTTTGAACTGCATATCGAACAGGGGCCGATTCTCGAAGCCGAGCAGAAAACCATCGGCGTGGTGACGGACGCGCAAGGTCAGCGCTGGTACGAGATCACGTTGACGGGACAGGAGGCGCATGCGGGTCCGACGCCGATGCCGCGCCGTCGCGACGCATTGCTCGGCGCCGCGCGCGTGGTCGATCTGGTCAATCGCATCGGACTCGATAACGCGCCGTTCGGCTGCGCGACGGTCGGCATGATGCAAGTCCATCCGAACTCGCGCAACGTGATTCCCGGCCGCGTGTTTTTCACCGTCGACTTTCGTCATCCCGACGATGCGGTGCTCGCGAAGATGGATGCCGCGCTGCGTGAAGGCGTGGCGAAGATCGCGAGCGGCATCGGTCTCGAAACCGAACTGGAACAGATCTTTTACTACGCGCCGGTCGCGTTCGACGAAGCCTGCGTGAAATCCGTGCGCGCCGCGGCCGAACGTTTCGGCTATCCGCATCGCAACATGGTGTCCGGCGCGGGGCACGACGCCTGTTATCTGTCGCAAGTCGCGCCCACTTCGATGGTGTTCGTGCCTTGCGTCGACGGGATCAGCCATAACGAAATCGAGGACGCCACCTTCGAATGGATCGAGGCGGGCGCCAACGTGTTGTTGCACGCGATGCTCGAACGGGCGTGCGAGCCGGTTTCATAACGCTTTTTGCGGCAGCGGTTGCGTGATTCGGTTGCATCACTCGCTTCACCGTAGTGCCCATGAAACACGCCGTCCCGGCTTCGCCTGAAACGCAGCCGGCAGGTACGGCTACGTCCTCACAACGAAGAAGGAACGTGTATGGCCATCAAGCAAACCGGCGACATTGCCGCGCAGCGCCTGTCGCCCGAGCAGTTGGCGTGCGAGTTCTCCGACATCGCGCCCTTGCTCGACGCAAGCGCCGCGGCCGCGGCGGCGAGCCGCTGCCACTACTGCTACGACGCGCCATGCGTGAATGCGTGCCCGACACGGATCGACATTCCCGGCTTCATCCGCAAGATCGGCAACGGCAATCTGAAGGGCGCCGCCGTCGATATCCTGTCGGCCAATCCGATGGGCGGCATGTGCGCGCGCGTCTGCCCGACCGAGATTCTTTGCGAGGGGGCTTGCGTGCGTAACCACCAGGACGCGAAGCCGGTGGCGATCGGCGCGCTGCAACGCCATGCGACCGATTGGGCGATGGCGCGCGGCGAGGTGCTGTTCAAGCGCGCGGCGGAAACAGGGCGGCACGTCGCGGTGGTCGGCGCGGGACCGGCGGGGCTCGCGTGCGCGCATCGGCTCGCGCTCGCGGGGCATCGCGTCACCCTCTTCGACGCCCGCGAGAAAGCGGGCGGCCTCAACGAATACGGCATTGCCGCTTACAAAACCGTCGACGATTTCGCACAGCGGGAAGTGGCGTGGCTGTGTTCGGTCGGCGGCATCGAGATCGAATACGGCGTGGCGCTCGGGCGTGACGTCACGCTCGACACGCTGCGCAAGAACCATGACGCCGTGTTTCTCGCGATCGGCCTGACCGGCGTGCGCGCGCTGGCGATGGAAGGCGAAGACCTGAGCGGCGTGATGAACGCGGTGGATTTCATCGAACAGGTGCGCGACGCGAGCGACCTCGGCACGGTGCCGGTAGGCCGCCGCGTGGTCGTGATCGGCGGCGGCAATACGGCGGTGGACGCCGCCGTGCAGAGCCGCAAGCTCGGCGCGACCGCCGTGACGATGGCGTACCGGCGCGGCGTGGAAGCGATGAGCGCGACGTGGGCCGAGCGCGAGTTCGCGCAGACCAACGGCGTCACGCTCGTCACGCATGCGAGGCCGGTGCGGTTGATCGGCGAGGGCGGCGTCGTCACCGGTGTCGAATTCGAACGTACAGCGGACGAAGGCAATCAGGCGCAGGAGCGCTTCGTGGTCGAGGCCGACATGGTGCTCAAGGCGATCGGTCAAACGCTGGTTGCCGTGGGTATCGAACGGGAATTGCTGACGCTCGACGGCAGCCGCATCGCCGTCGATGCGAACGGGCAGACCTCGCTTGCAGGCGTCTGGGCGGGCGGCGATTGCGCGGCGACCGGCGGCGTGGATCTCACGGTGCAGGCGGTGCAGGACGGCAAGCTCGCCGCCGCGGCGATCGATGCGCAGTTCGCCCGCATGGCGATCAAGGCCGCCTAGCGGCGGCCGCGAAGCCACGCATCACACCAGACAAAAACAGCAGTCCCCAAGGAGCCGAACATGGCCGATCTGCGCTGTACGATTGCCGGCATCACCTCGCCGAATCCTTTCTGGCTCGCTTCCGCGCCGCCGACCGACAAAGCCTATAACGTGAACCGCGCGTTCGAAGCGGGCTGGGGCGGCGTGGTGTGGAAGACGCTCGGCCTCGACCCGCACGTCGTGAACGTCAGCTCGCGCTACGGCGCGGTGCAATGGAACGGCCAGCGCATCGCGGGCCTGAACAACATCGAACTGATCACGGACCGTCCGCTCGACGTCAATCTGCGCGAGATCGCGCAAGTCAAGCGCGACTGGCCCGAGCGCGCGATGATCGTCTCGCTGATGGTGCCGTGCAACGAACGCGACTGGAAATGGATCCTGCCGCTCGTCGAGGACACCGGCGCCGACGCGGTGGAATTGAATTTCGGTTGTCCGCATGGCATGAGCGAACGCGGCATGGGCGCGGCGGTGGGCCAGGTGCCCGAGTACATCGAGATGGTCACGCGCTGGGTCAAGGAAGGCACGAAGCTGCCGTGCCTCGTGAAGCTCACGCCGAATATCAGCGACATTCGGCTCGGTTCGCGCGCGGCGTATCAAGGCGGCGCCGACGGCGTCTCGCTGATCAATACGATCAACTCGATCGTCGCGGTCGATCTGGACGCGATGTCGCCGTTGCCGATGGTCGATGGCAAAGGCACGCACGGCGGCTACTGCGGCCCGGCGGTGAAGCCGATCGCACTGAACATGGTCGCGGAAATCGCCCGCGACGTGGAAACGCCGAATCTGCCGATCTCCGGCATCGGCGGCATTTCGACGTGGCGCGACGCCGCGGAATTCATCGTGCTGGGCGCGGGAAGCGTGCAGGTCTGCACGGCGGCGATGCACTACGGGTTTCGCATCGTCTCCGATCTGGCCGATGGCCTTTCGAACTGGATGGACGAAAAAGGCTACGCGACGCTCGACGAGATTCGCGGCCGCGCGGTGCCGAACGTCACCGACTGGAAATACCTGAACCTCAAATACGACATCAAGGCGCGCATCGATCAGGACAAGTGCATTCAGTGCGGGCTGTGCCATATCGCCTGCGAGGACACCGCGCACCAGGCGATCATGAAAGAAAAAGATGGCGTCCGGCATTTTGAAGTGATGGACTCCGAGTGCGTCGGCTGCAATCTGTGCATGCACGTATGCCCGGTGGAGCAGTGCATCACGATGGAACGCGTGGACAACGGCGAGTACGCGAACTGGACCACGCATCCGAACAATCCCACGAGGGCGACGGCGCAAGAGAGCGACACATCGAGCGCGGCTGAAACCGCCGAACACGCGCAGGCTCATGCGGCCAAGGCGGCTTGAAACACGCAGTCCCCATCGAGGAAGCGCCTGTACTGAACCTGAGTGTCCCCAAAGACCCGACGCGCCACGAGAAGCCGCGCGGGCCCCAACGATCCAGTGGAGATCTTTCGATGAAGCAGACAGCGCATCCCGTCGATCCGCAGTTCGCGGCCGGCGCGCAGGGCAGCAGTCTTTACAACGACGACCTGGCGCCCACCGGCGTCGCGCAACGCACGTGGAGGTGGTATCACTTCGCCGCGCTGTGGGTCGGCATGGTGATGAACATCGCGTCGTACATGCTCGCCGCCGGCTTGACGGAAGAGGGCATGTCGCCCTGGCAGGCGGTGTTGACCGTGCTGCTCGGCAATCTGATCGTGCTGGTGCCGATGCTGCTGATCGGTCACGCGGGCGCGAAGCACGGCATTCCGTACGCGGTGCTGGTGCGCTCGTCGTTCGGCACGCAGGGCGCGAAATTGCCGGCGATGCTGCGGGCGATCGTCGCGTGCGGCTGGTATGGGATTCAGACGTGGCTCGGCGGCAGCGCGATCTATACGCTGCTGAACATTCTCACCGGCAACGCGCTGCACGGCGCGGCATTGCCGTTTCTCGACATCTCGGCGGCGCAACTCGCGTGCTTTCTGGTGTTCTGGGCGCTGCAAATCTACTTCATCGTGCATGGCACCGATTCGATCCGCTGGCTCGAAAGCTGGTCCGCGCCGATCAAGATCGTGATGTGCATCGCGCTCGTGTGGTGGGCGACCTCGAAGGCGGGCGGGCTCGGTTCGATGTTGTCCGCGCCGTCGCAGTTCGTGCCGGGCGGCAAGAAAGAGGGCTTGTTCTGGGCGACGTTCTGGCCGGGCCTGACTGCGATGGTGGGCTTCTGGGCCACGCTCGCGCTGAATATTCCCGACTTCACGCGCTTCGCCAAAACGCAGCGCGACCAGATCATCGGCCAGTCGATCGGCTTGCCCGTGCCGATGGCCTTGCTCTCCGTGATTTCGGTGGTGGTGACGTCGGCGACCGTGGTGATCTACGGCAAGGCGATCTGGGATCCGATCGATCTGACGAGCCGCATGACCGGCATCGGCGTCGGCCTCGCGCTGATCATCCTGACGCTCGACACGATGTGCTGCAATCTCGCGGCGAATCTCGTCGGTCCGGCTTATGATTTTTCGAGCCTGTGGCCCAAGGGTATTTCGTATCGCGTCGGCGGCATGATTACCGCGACCATCGCGATCGTGATGATGCCGTGGAAGATTCTCGCCACCACCCAAGGCTATATCTTCACGTGGCTGGTCGGCTATTCGGCGTTGCTCGGTCCGGTGGCGGGCATTCTGATGGTCGACTACTTCCTGATTCGCGGCACGCGGCTGGACCCGCGAGAACTGTTCGACGAGCATGGCGAGTACAGCTATACGGGCGGCTGGAATATCGGTGCGGTGGTCGCATTGGTCATCGGCGTGCTGCCGAATTTGCCGGGCTTCCTGCACACCGCGTTTCCCGCGGCGTTTCCGAACGTGCCGGCGATCTTCAATACGCTCTACACGTATGCATGGTTTGTGGGACTCGCGCTGGCGTCGATCGTGTACAGCGCGTGGATGAAGCTGAGCAAGGGAACCAGCGCGCGCGTGGCGAGCGCATGAACAGCCGCGCGCTCGAACGAAGTACGCGGCATGAAACCAGCAATGAGGAGGCGGCAACATGACGACCCTGATTCGCGGCGGGACCATCATCGACGCGCAGAACACGTATCGCGCGGACGTGTTGTGCGCGGACCCGCAGGACGGCGGCACGATCCTGCAAATCGGCGCGGACCTGGAGGCGCCGGCGGGCGCGACGATCGTCGATGCCGGCGGGCAATACGTGATGCCCGGCGGCATCGATCCGCACACGCATATGGAACTGCCGTTCATGGGCACGACGGCGAGCGACGATTTCTACACCGGCACGGCCGCGGGTTTGTCGGGCGGCACGACGAGCATCATCGACTTCGTGATTCCGAGCCCGAAGCAACCGTTGATGGATGCGTTCAACGCGTGGCGCGGCTGGGCCGAAAAAGCCTCGGCGGACTACGGATTTCACGTCGCGGTGACGTGGTGGGACGAGTCGGTGCATCGCGACATGGGCACGCTGGTGCATGACCATGGCGTGTCGAGCTTCAAGCATTTCATGGCCTACAAGAACGCGATCATGGCCGACGACGAAGTGCTGGTGAACAGCTTCTCGCGTTCGCTCGAACTCGGCGCGCTGCCTACCGTGCATGCGGAAAACGGTGAACTGGTGTTTCAGTTGCAGCGTCAGTTGCTGGCGAAAGGCTTGACGGGACCGGAGGCGCATCCCTTGTCGCGGCCGCCCGAGGTGGAGGGCGAGGCGGCCAATCGCGCGATCCGCATCGCGCAAGTGCTGGGCGTGCCGGTGTATATCGTGCACGTGTCCGCGAAAGACGCGGTCGATGCGATTGCCCGCGCGCGCAGCGAGGGCCTGCGCGTGTTCGGCGAAGTGCTGCCGGGCCACCTGGTGATCGACGAGGCCGTGTATCGCGATCCCGACTGGACCCGCGCCGCCGCGCACGTGATGAGCCCGCCGTTCCGCTCGGCCGAGCATCGCGAGGCATTGTGGCGCGGTCTGCAAGCCGGCCAGTTGCATACCACGGCGACCGATCACTGCGTGTTCTGCGCGTCGCAGAAGGCAATGGGCCGCGAGGACTTCACGAAGATCCCGAACGGTTGCGGCGGCGTGGAGGATCGCATGGCCGTGCTGTGGCATCACGGTGTGAATTCAGGACGTCTCACGCCGAATGAATTCGTGCGCATCACGTCGACGAACGCCGCGCAGATTTTCAACCTGTATCCGCGCAAGGGCGCCGTGCAGGTCGGCGCGGACGCCGACCTCGTGGTGTGGGACCCGAATGCGAGCAAGACGATCTCGGTCAAGACGCATCATCAGAACGTCGACTTCAACGTATTCGAAGGCATGACGGTGCAGGGCGTGGCGATGCATACGCTCACGCGCGGCGCGCTCGCGTGGACCGACGGCGAACTGCGCGCGGTGCGCGGCGCGGGGCGCTACCTGAAGCGTCCGCCGAACCCGGCGTATTTCGAGGCGATCCGCGTGGCCAACAAGTTGAAGGAACCGCATCGCGTGGAGCGCTAGATCCTTGCCCATCGCACGACGGGCGGCCTTCGGCGCCGCCCGTTTCTCAATGCCGCGCGTTCGCCGCGGCAGCACCTCGCCCGCGTTTTCCCCGATGGCGCGCGGCATGCGTTCCATGTTGCGATGCATGCCGCGTCCGCCCTATCTGCTGTAGAGTGGAATTCCATGTCGCACCGGAGGCCGCCGCTGTCCGCTTAGCACGTGTGCGCATATTGATCGCAAACCTGATCCTTTGTAAAAAGGCGGACCGTTTGCTACAGTCCGCCCACTCCGCCCGGCGCGACCCAGGCGGGGATCTGTCGAACAAGACCATGCAACCGACGTAGCAAACTTTACGGAGCCAACTGATGAAGTCGATTCGTTCCATCCTGCTGATCGCGCTGTTTCAAGCGGTGGCCGTGAGCTCCGCGTTCGCCGCCGATGAACTCGCGCGGATCAAATCCGCCGGCGTGTTCAAGATCGGCACTGAAGGCACCTATGCGCCGTTCACGTATCACGACGAATCGGGCAACCTGACCGGCTTCGACGTGGAGATCGGCACGGCGATCGCGCAGCGCCTCGGCGTCAAGCCGCAATTCGTCGAAGGCAAATGGGACGGCCTGATCGCCGGCCTCGATGTGAACCGCTACGACGCCGTGATCAACGAAGTGGCCGTCACCGAGGCGCGCAAGGCCAAATACGATTTCTCCGACCCGTACATCACGTCGCACGCGGCGCTGATCGTGCGTTCCGACAACAGCGCGATCAAGAATTTCGACGACCTCAAAGGCAAGAAATCCGCCAACACGCTGACCAGCAACTTCGGCAAGATCGCGGCGGCGCATGGCGCGGAAGTGATTCCCGTGCAGGGCTTCAACGAATCGATCGACCTGCTGACCTCGGGCCGCGTGGATGCGACCGTCAACGATTCGCTGTCGTTCCTCGACTTCAAGAAGCACAAGCCGGATGCGAAGGTGAAGATCGCCGCGCTCGATACCTCGCCGGATAGCAGCGACAAATCCGCGGTGCTGATCCGCAAGGGCAACCCGGAGTTGCAGGCGGCGATCAACAAGGCGCTCGCCGAGATCAAGAAAGACGGCACCTACGCGAAACTCTCGCAGAAGTATTTCGGCAAGGACGTCTCCCAATAAACACCACCTGCGAGTCTGAATCATGCCGGCATGGTTGGATCTGATGGCGCACTCGCTGAGGCCCCTGCTGTACGCGGGGCTTGTCTTTACCGTGCCGCTCACGCTGGCATCGTTCGGCATCGGCCTCGCGCTCGCGTTCGTCGTCGCGCTGGTCCGGCTGTTCGGGCCGAAGTGGGCGATCGCGATCGTGCGCTTTTACGTGTGGCTCTTTCGGGGCTCGCCGCTGCTCGTGCAACTGTTCGTGATCTTCTACGGCTTGCCGAACGTGGGCATCGTGCTCGACCCGTTGACGGCGGCGATCATCGGCTTTTCGCTGAACGTCGGCGCGTATAACTCCGAAGTGATACGCGGGGTGATCGAGTCGATTCCGAAAGGGCAGTGGGAGGCGGCGTATTCGATGGGGATGACGCGCGAGCAGGCGCTGCGTCGCGCGATCCTGCCGCAAGCGGCGCGCGTGGCGCTGCCGCCGCTGTCCAATTCGTTTATCGCGCTGGTGAAGGACACGTCATTGGCCGCGGTGCTGACCGTGCCCGAGGTGTTTCAGGCCGCGCAGCGGATCGCTTCGGTGACTTACGAGCCGCTGATTCTTTATACCGAGGCCGCGCTGGTTTATCTGGTCTTCAGTTCGGTGCTGTCGTCGGCGCAAGTCAAACTCGAGCGCAAGTTCGGCCGCCATGCACTTTTTCAGGCGGGCAACTGATGATCCGACTGGAGAAAATCGACAAGTACTTCGCCGAACATCGCGTGCTCAGTTCGGTGGATCTTCAACTCGCGTCGGGTAACGTCACCGCGTTGATCGGCCCGTCGGGCAGCGGCAAGAGTACCTTGCTGCGCTGCGTGAACCTGCTCGAAATTCCCGAGGCCGGTTCGCTCGAACTCGGCGATCAACGGCTCGAATTCAGCCGTGAGCGCAAACCCTCGCGCGAAACGGTGCTGACGATTCGCCGCCGTACGGGCATGGTGTTTCAGAACTTCCAACTGTTTCCGCATCTGACGGTGCGCCAGAACGTGATGGAAGGGCTCTTGACCGTGCTGAAGTGGGACAAGGAAAAAGCGCGTGCACGCGCGGACGAGTTGCTGGAAAAAGTCGGCATCGCGCACAAGGCGGATGTCTGGCCGGCGACGCTGTCGGGCGGGCAGCAGCAGCGCGTGGCGATTGCGCGGGCGTTGGCGCCGTCGCCGGAAGTGCTGTTGTGCGACGAGCCCACGTCGGCGCTCGATCCGGGTCTCGCGGCCGAGGTCGTCGAAGTGCTCAAGCAACTCGCCGCCGAGGGCATGACGATGTTGATGGCGACGCACGACTTGCGGCTCGCCGCGACGATCGCGCGCGACGTGGTGTTTCTGAATAACGGCGTGGTGGTGGAGGCCGGCCCGTCGCGCGATATTTTCATGCAACCGCGCGAGCCGGAAACCGCGCGTTTCGTATCGACGCTGACGCACAGCTTGCCGGACGCATGGACCGAATAAGAGTGGACGTGAAGCGATAGACCTGAGAGAAAACTGTGAGAAAAACAATTCGCCCGGCAAGCCGTGAAGCTTGCCGGGCGAATTTTTTAACGTCGAGGAAAGGGCGTCAATCAGCCGTTACGGTTTCGTCGTTCATCGCGGCTTCAAAGAACTGCGCTTGCGCGGCGCCGTTCGCTCGCGCGTAGGCACGATTCACACCGCTGATCACGGCTCGAATGGACGCGGTCACCAGATTCGCGTCGATGCCGACGCCGAACGCGCTGCCCGCAATGTCGTTGCCGGCCATTTCGGCAATCGCAATCGCCCTGGCGTCGGCGCCTTGAGTCAGCGCGCGCTCTTCGTAATGCTGGATTCGCACCGGCACGCCCATCGCGTGCATCAATGCGTCGAGCGGACCGTTGCCCGCGCCGTTCAGTACGCGCCGCTGGCCGTTCACGTCGACGGTCAGCGTGATTCGCGCGCCATTGCCCTGTTCGGACAGGCTATGTCCGACATAGCGCACGGGCGCATGGCTCTCGACGTACTCCTGCTGGAACAAGGCCCAGATTTGCGAAGGCGTGACTTCTTGCCCGCTGTCGTCGGAAAACCGCTGCACCGCCGAGCTGAAATCCACCTGCAAGCGGCGCGGCAACACCACGCCGTAACCCTGTTCGAGCAGGTACGCAATGCCGCCCTTGCCCGACTGGCTATTGACTCGAATCACCGAATCGTAAGTGCGGCCGAGATCGCTCGGATCGATCGGCATATAGGGCACTTCCCAGACCGCGTCCGGTTTCTGCACGGCAAGGCCCTTCTTGATCGCGTCCTGATGCGAGCCCGAGAAAGCGGTGAACACCAGATCGCCGACATACGGATGCCGCGGATGCACCGGCAACTGCGTGCATTCCTCGGCCGTGCGCGCGACTTCGTTGATGTTCGAGAAGTCGAGTCCCGGATCGACGCCTTGCGTGTACAGATTCAACGCGAGCGTGACGAGGTCGACGTTGCCGGTGCGTTCGCCGTTGCCGAACAAGCAGCCTTCGATTCGATCCGCGCCCGCCATGACGGCGAGTTCGGCGGCCGCCACCGCGGTGCCGCGGTCGTTGTGCGGATGCACCGATACGATCAACGCATCGCGGCGCGCGAGATTGCGATGCATCCACTCGATCTGATCGGCGTAGACGTTCGGCGTCGACATTTCGACGGTGGCGGGGAGATTGACGATCGCCTTGTGTTCCGGCGTCGGTTGCCAGATGTCGAACACGGCGTCGCATACTTCCTTCGCGAATTCGAGTTCGGTGCCGCTGAACACTTCCGGGCTGTATTGCAGCGTGAAGTGCGTTTCCGGAGCGGCGTCGGCGAGACGCTTCATGGTGCGCGCGGCGTTTTGCGCGAGTTCCTTCACGCCGCTCTGGTCGAGGCCGAATACGATCCGGCGGAATTCCGGCGCCGTGGCGTTGTACAGATGGACGATCGCGCGCGGCGCGCCGCGCAAGGATTCGAAGGTGCGCTCGATGAGGTCGTCGCGGGCTTGCGTCAACACTTCAATGGTGACGTCGTCGGGAATGTGGCCGCCTTCGATCAGCTCGCGCACGAAATTGAAATCGGTTTGCGAAGCGGATGGAAACGCGACTTCGATTTCCTTGAAGCCGATCTGTACCAACGTCTTGAACATGCGCATCTTGCGCTCGGCGTTCATCGGCTCGAACAAGGCCTGATTGCCGTCGCGCAGATCGGTGCTCATCCAGATCGGCGCACGCGTGATGCTGCGCGACGGCCACTGACGGTCCGTCAAATCGATCGGCTTGAACGCGTGGTATTTGCTAGCGGGGGTTTTCAACATTTTCATCATCCGTGGGTTCGACAAGCGGGTGGTCGACCGGACGACGAAAAGACAAAGCATGCCGCCGGTCGGAAACCGGGGCTGGGTCAGTTACTGGGGAATCAAGCGGTGCTTCGGTGTATCAGATGGAAGCGCGCAGCAGCAGACCTAGCCCGGTAGAGCGGGCTAGTAGTAGCGAGGAGGTGGTCTGGGCGCGGTACATAGGGCGCAATGGGAACATATTATTGGGACGACGTCAAGCGCCGTGTGCTCGCCGTCTGCTCGATCAACGCGCCGGTTTGCAGTCGATCTGTAAGCTACAATTGCCGACGGTTTGAAAAACGGAACATCAATGAAGATTCGGATTCTCTCCCTCGCTTGCGTCATGACCGCTGCCGCGCTGCTGGCGGCCTGCACTGCCGTCTACAAGAACTCGGACGCATGCGAGCAGTTGATGCGAAGCAAGCTGGCCGAGAAGTCGCCGGATACGCTGAAAATCGCCAATCGGGGCGTTGGCATCGACGGCTCGCGGGTGGTGGTGGAAGGCTCGATCGAGCACGTTCCGACGGCTTCGGAAGTGGCCGCCGTGGCTGCTTCATCCGTGGGTGCGGTTTCCGCGGCATCGGCGGTGCACGCTGGCGGCGCATCCGGCGTATCAGGTGCTGACGCGTTGCCGCTCAAACCCGCCAAGCCGAAAAAGGTCGTGCAGCCGGCGGCTGCGGAATGCACGTTCCACGGTTCGACGTTGAATGCGTTCAACTGGCTCGCGCCGGCCAGGCTGGCCGCGCCGGCCGATGAAAACCACGGCGAAGCCGCGCAGTAACGTTTTTCGCCGCGCTCGCCGCGCAAGCGAGCGCTCAGCCAGGAAGTGCATCGAGCACATCGTGCCGCGCCCCCTTGCACGGCATGATCTCGACTAGCGCGAGCCGAACCTCAAGCCATCGCCTCGGCGCGGTGGCTTTTGCTTTTGGTTTCGCGCATCAGCTTCAGCACGCTTTCGCCGAATGCCTGCGGCCGTCCTTCGAAGCAACGCTGCACGGCGCGCGTGTCGAGCAGCCGCTGGCGCAGTGCGATGCGTTCATCATGCCGGTCGATCATCCGCAGCGCCGCGGTGATGTAATCCTCGACGCTGTCGGTCGTGGCCCACGAGGGCATGCCGGTGCGCTCGAAGAGCGCGCCGTCGATTCGTTCGAACACTTCCGGACCACGTTTGCACACGCCGGGCAAACCGAGCGTGAGCGCGTCGACAATGCCGTTGGTATTGCCGAACGGAAAGGGGCTGAGAAACAGATCGGATTGGTTGACGCGTGTCAGATAGTCCGCGTAATCATGAAAGCCGTGCACGACGGCGCGCGGCAGCACGCGGCCGATCACGTCGCGCATCCGGTCGAGCTGCAGGCCGGACGGCACGCCGCTCATGAAATGAAACTCGACCGGCGTGGCGGCGCGTTCGCCGATCTCACGGCATGTATCGAGAAAGACGGGGTTGAGCTTCATCGCGCTTGCCGTGACGATCACCTCGACCGTCTCGCGGCGCGGCGGAATTTGCGCGACGATGTCCGGCAGCGACACCGACGGACGGTACGGCTGGCCGTCTTTCGGCAGCATCATCAGGCGTTCGCTGAAGCAGGCCGGGTCGCCCACGTAGTCTTCCTCGACGCTGACGTAGTCGATCTTGTCGGAATGCGTGGTGGCCGGGTGGCCGAGTCCGGCGATCTGCAACGGCGCAACCCTCAGGTTCGACATGAACACGGTCAGCACGAACATGCCCACGCTCGGCATGTACAGCACGTCCGGCTTCTCGGCCTCGGCGAAGTCGCGGATCGTGCGCAGGCATTCGCCGATGTAGTCCGGGTCCTCGAGTTCGATGAAGCGGTCGAAAACGGCCCGCCCGATGTCGTCGACAGCGTAGCCCAAGCCGAAGCCCACCACCTCGAAATGCTCGCGCGCGGCCTCGATCGTGCGCGAGTGTGTGCGGTAGATCGAATGAGCGCCGCCGAACCATTCCAGCACGACGATCATCAGCGGTTTCTTGCCGCGCCGCGCGCCGCTCTTCGCGGGCCACGGCTTCGGCGCCTGAAGATCGGTGAGACCCAACTGGTCGAGCTTGCGGCGCACCAGCACGTTGATGTCGCGCTTGAGCTCATGACGACGCGGCGTATTCGCGTAGCTGCAGAACATGTATGCGTTGTGCAGCAAGGCCGTGGGCAGGTCGTCGAGGTCGTCGATCTGCCGCAGCTTGCCGGGCAGCCATTCGATCAATGCTTCACGCTTGATGTGCGCGCTCGATGAGCCCTTGAAGTTTGGCGCCAGCAGGACAAGGGCGAGACTCGCGGCGAGCTTTTTGTCGTACGCCCACAGCGCGCCGAAGTTCAGTTCCAGTTCGGAGTCGGCCGAATAAAGCACGCATAGCTTTTCGATGAACGTGTCGCCGGCGAAAAATTCCGGGTTGTCCGGGCCGCGCGGATTCAGGTGACAGGTCACGTGGTCGGCGGTGCCGAACGCCGTGGCCGAGAACACGACGCCGACCCATTCATGAAGCGTGAGAAACAATCTGAAGCAGTCGTTCGGCAGTTTGAAGCCGGGGTCCGCGAACAACGTCGACGTCGCGCTCGCCAGGCGGGTGCAGAAGCGCACGCGCTGCTCGGCGGGAGAGAGGTCGGCGATGCCCGAGGCGAGAAAACTTTCGTCCAGCTTGCCGCGCTTGTGCTGAAGGAGCGCGAGCGCGGAAAGTAGCTGCAGCGAGGCTTTCACATGCTGCCGTGTGTAGACGAGCTGCTCGAAATGATCGAGCGAAAAAGTGGCTTCTTCCATCGTTTAACTATTCTAGGATATGTATGACTAATCATCTTGGAAAGATGGCGGGTCGCGGGTTTGGATTATGCCGGCCGATAATTGCCACATTTGATCGATGTCCGAATTAGGGAATTTTCCGCGTAAAAAGAAGCCCGCTTTAGAAGGCGTAGTACGGACCCGGCCCGGCCGATGTCGCACGCGATGCGATCGCGGTGTAGACGCGCCGTCCGAAAAAGAACGGCAGGCCCCAGCCGAAGCCGCTGCTGGCGATGCCCGCGAGATTGTTGAAGGCGTTGTTCGACGACGCGAACAATGCGCTCGAGTTGCCGATTGAGAACGACGTGGGAGTCGCGGCGCCATTCGTGCCGATAATCGAGGCGCTCGCGGTTTGCGTCGAGCTTGGGCAGTACCAGTAGCCGCACTGCGGCAACTGCGTATTGCGAAAAAAGAGACCGTTGGAGCCGCTGTCGATATAGCTTTGCGAGTAACTCTGGCCGCCGCTCGTGGTGACCACGTAGCCCGTCTGCGAATTCGCCTTGACGACGCTCGCGCTGCCGAGCGTGTTGTTCGCCTGGGTGCCGATGCCGAAGATCATCGAGCCGGACACGGTGGGCGCGCCTGCGTCGGGTATCGCCGGCAGATCGATCACCACGCCGTTGTTGTCGAGCGCGAAGCGGCTGACCGGATTGGTCACTTGCCGCACGAGGGCCTGGGCGCTCGCGAGGCACGCGCCGCTCGCGTCGCAACTGTAATACCAGCGGGGCAACGCGCTACTGACGCAGCCGCCGCCGCAGTCGGTGGCGAACAGGCCTACGCCGAGAATGCCGTTGGAGCGCAGGCCGTCGACGGTCATCATCGCCCGGCCCGAGCCCGTGCAGTCGGTCGGCACGGTGGGCAGCGCCGGATCGGCGATCAACTGAAGCGGAATCGACTCCGCCAGTTGGCCGGCCATGCGCACGTCCGCGCTGCGCACCGCACCCCACGTGTACCCGCCGCCGAACACCGCGCACTCGCCCGCGATCCCGTTGCCCGAAGGCACCACCGGGAGCGACAGTGTCGCCGGCAACGCCGAGGCGAGAATCCGCAGGCCATGCGAGCCGGTGTCGACCTGAATGTTGTCGATGATCGCGCAATTGCCGGTGCCGGGCCGGCAGACGGTGACGCTCGTCGTCAGCATGTTGCGCGTGAGAAGCGGCGCGGTGGTGACCATGATCGGGTGGACATTCGGCACGTTCGACTGCGGCACGGACGTGCCCGCATCGGAAGCCGGAGACGGCGCCGCGCCGCCCGGCGCGCTGGCGGCGCCGGGGCTGCTGGCCGGGGCGGCGGAGGCTGACGGACTGCCGCCGTCCCCGCCCCCGCCGCAACCGGCGAGTGCGATGCAGACGAGGAGCAGGGCGCTGACGTGAGAGAAGGTCTTCATGGCGTGGTGGCGATCGATCGTCGAGGCGGTTTTCGGATGGTTTGTGTGCTTCAGCGGATGTCGTCGGCGACGACGCCGGGCGGCAAGGCCGCCGGCAGCCATGCGCGTCCCACGTAGCCGCGCATCGGGCCGCCCGATTCGACGATCACGTCCGCCCGCACCACCCGCGAGGCGTGCAGATTGCCGTCGGGCGGCAGCGCGGCGGCGCCGTTCAGGTAGGAGTCGGCGTACTTGCCGAGCAGCGCGCGCAGATTCGGCATGGTTGGACCTTCCCACGCGTAGGCGATGATCTGGCCGGTGTTCGTCGCGTATTCGTTGATGGTGGTATTGCCGGCGTCGGTCGATGTGCGAAGGCGCAGCGCGCCGTTCAGCAATGTTTTCGGCGCTGCTCCGGTCGAATTCGCGGCGAGGGGCATCGCGCCGCCTAGTTGGGCCTGCGCATCGGCACTGGCGCACAACACGATGAACGCCATCGCCAAAGCGGTGAAGGTCGGGGAAAAACGGGGATTTCGCATGGCTGTCCGTCTCGCGATGGGTGCGTTGGAGTTTTATTGAGATCTCCATTTCAAGATAACACTCAGGTTTCCTGATCGTTATCTGGCGCGACGTTGCACGCTTCACGCAATCCCGAAATGGTCAGCCATGTGAGCGGGAAGTGCCTTTTAAAACAATGATCTGACAGACAGCAGGAGCGCGTCCTACAAGCGATTGGGAAATGTTGTCAACTGTTAAACGCGGCGTGCACGAGCGCTTCCCGGGACCGTGGAGCGACGGCTTTTCTTGCGCGGCGGGATTTCGGCGAGGCGCAATCCCGCGCACGTCAAATGGCTTGCCGCGATGGCTTCGGCGCGCGTCGCGGGTCGCCCGATTCACGCGCCAACCCCGGTTTTTGCACACGGCTCGCCGGGATCGGTAAAATGTTGGGTTGATCCACGGAAACTTGCCGTGGCGTAGCGGAAGGATTCCCCGAACATGACTGATCTTCGTCTTACCAAGCGGTTTGCAGTAATGCTGATGGCAGGCGGGCTGGTCGCCGGCTGCGGCACCTCGTCGCCGACCAAAATCGACTACAAGAGCGACTCGAAGTCCAGGCAAGTGTCACTTGCCGTACCGCCGAACATGATCGACGAGACGCCCGATCAGCGTTCCTTGCCCCCGCAAGGCGGCGAAACCTCGTTGTCCACGCTCAAGCAGGTCCGGGCGCAAGCGCCGGCGGACAATGCCGTGGCTGTCGTGCCGCCGGTCAAGGGCATGCATATCCAGCGCGACGGCACCGAAAGCTGGCTCGTGATCGACAACAAGGCGCCCGCACAGGCGTGGCCGCAGATCCGCCGCTTCTGGCAGGAACAGGGCTTCCTGCTGGTGGTCGACCAACGCGACAAGGGCGTGATGGAGACCGACTGGAACGAAACGCACGCGCAGATCAACGACGGCCTGATCCGCAGCACGCTGTCCAAGGCAATGGGCAACAGCTACGTCACGTCGGAGCGCAACAAGTACCGCACGCGTCTCGAAGCCGCGCCGAACGGCGGCACCTATGTGTTCGTCAGCCAGAAGGGCATGCGCGAGGCGCTTACCGGCACGAATAACGATTCGAGCAAGTGGGAACCCAAGCCGAACGATCCGGGCCTCGAGCAGGAATACCTGAAGCGGCTGATGGCGGCGCTCGCGCTGGCCGATTCGCGCGCGCAAGGCGGCGGTACGCAAAGCGCCGAGGTTTCGCCGGCCGGCGCGCAAACCGCGCCGGGCGCGGCCACGGCGGGCGCGAAGTCGGCGGCCGCGGCTACGGCGGCGCAAAACGTCGCGCTGTCGGCGCAGCAGCCGGTGCGCGACCCGGATTCGGCGAACGCGCCGTCGCAGCTCGCCTCCAGCGAATTGACGCTCGGCGAGCCGTATGACCGTGCCTGGTTGCGCGTGGGTCTCGCGCTGGATCGCAGCAACTTCACCGTCGACGATCGCGATCTGACGCGTGGCCTGTACTTCGTGCGCTACGTCGATCCGAAGGATATGACGTCGGCGGAGCAGGGCTTCTGGAGCCAGGTCTTCCACGGCAAGAAGGAGAAGGTGGCCAAGCAGTATCTGGTGAACGTCCGCGCGATCACGCCCAACGAGACCCGCGTGGCCGTGGTCGACGACAAGGGCAATATCCAGGACGGCCCGCAGGCCAACCAGATCATGAGTCTGATGGCCGATCAGTTGCGCTGAGCGAAGCCGCGGCAGGCAAATGCGCCTGAATGAAAACCCGCCCGGAACCATTCCGGGCGGGTTTTTTTATGCGCGCTTTTTGTCGCGTTCGAGCGGTAACGGTGAATTCGATCGGCATGCCGGCGGCGCGGCGTTTAGAGGTGGGACCAGCGCGCGGGGCATCGTTCGGAGGCGGCGCGTCATGGCGCGCAGCGCGTTGCCGGACCCACGGGACCGGGTTATCCACCCGGTCCGAGTGGCGGCGGGTTCGACCCGCACCGCCTGCAGAGTTGATGCCGGCCCGATGACGGCCTGCGAATGCACGGCCCCGGTGACCCCGTCGTCTATCCTCGTAGGGCGACGGTTTCGCCCGCACTCAGTGGAGTGCGGGCTACTGTTGATGCTTTAGTTCGGTCCCCGCGTGCGGAGCCGGACGGACGGATCAGGGAGAAGCAGCGCCCCCGGAACGCATCGCGCCAAACGCCGCTCAGGTGTCGGCGCGTCGTGTGCCGATCCACGGCAGGCGTTTGATCACGCCCGTGGCGAGGGCGGTGCCCACCAGAATCACCCCGCAGCCTTCCAGCATGCCCGGCGACACGCCTTCGCCGAGAAACAGCGCCCCCCACAAAATGCCGAAGATCGGAATCACGAAGGTCACGGTGATCGCGCGCGCCGGTCCCGCCACCGCAATCAAATGAAAGAACAGCATATAGGCGACGCCGGTACACGCGATCCCGAGCGCAAGCACCGCGCCCCAAGCCTGCAGCGAGACCGGCGCGGCCGGCCAGTAGATGACGGCAAGGGGCAGCAATACGATGGTCGCGCCGGTCATCGTGCCGGTGGCGACGGTCAGCGCGTCGACGCCGGTCAGATGGCGTTTCGTGTAGTTGGCGGCAATGCCATACAGCAAGGTTGCGCCGAGCGCCGCGCCGGCCGCGAGCGCGGTGCTGAGCGGCGTGGCCGCCGAGCCGTTCGGCGTGGCGATCTGATCCCAGACGAGCATCAATACGCCGAGAAAGCCGATCACGAGGCCGAGCGTGCGCAGCGCGCTCAGGCGATCACGCAGCCAGAGAAAGGCGACCAGCGCGCCCCACAGCGGCGTGGTCGCGTTGATCACCGACGTGACGCCCGCCGACAACGTCAACTCGGCATACGCGAACAGGCAGAACGGCGCCGCCGAATTCAGAATGCCGACCACCAGCAGCGGAAAGGCGCGGGTGCGCAGGATCGTCGCCGATTGAGCCAGCGGCCGCCGAGCGATCAGCACGACCGCTAGAAAGGCCGCGCCGATGCCGACGCGCAGCGCCATCAACGGCGCGACGCCGAAGTCGGTCACGCCGACGCGAATGAACAGAAACGATGCGCCCCAGAGGGCGGCGAGGATAAGCAACTGCAGCAGGTTTTTAGTATTCATCGGGAGGGCGCCGCGCGCGGTTGAGTCGAGACGTCAATGCATCGTAGCAGCGCAATCGCGCGAAACGTTTCATGCTGGAATGAAACGGCAAGATTCGGGAATAAAGGCGTCTGACGGATGTCATCGTAAGCGCCGTGGCGGACGCGCACCAAGCGAGCAATTTTCACGCTGATGTGAGAAAAATTGCGACTTCGACCATGCACAGGCGAAACACCGACGCCTCGCACCGCGCATTCGTTCAGTGATGGTAGCCGCGTCCGCCGCGATGCCCGCCCCAACCCCAGCCGAAGCCGATCGACAGCGAAGGCGCGTACCAGCCTGGGTAGCCGTATCCGTAATAGGCGGGATACGCAGGATACACAGGCGCCGGATAGTAAGCGGGATAAGCCGGCGCGACGTACACGGGCGGCTGGGCGACCACATAGGCGGGCGGCGAGCTCGGCGGTCCGGCTTGCCCTTGTTGCGCCGGCTCGGTCTGTTGCGGCTGGCTGGCCGAGTCGCCGACGGTGCCGAGCGGCACTTCGCGTTGCGCCATCGTGGCCGGCACTGTCGCGTAGTACGGGTAGTACGCCGGATAGTAGCCGTAGGGGTAATAGCAACCGGACAAAGCCAGCGCACACGCGGCGGCGCCGAGCGCGAGTCCCGTTCGCGGAAGACGGAACAGGCTGCGCGGCGGCCGCTGGCCGATCGCACCGAGAGGATTAGTGACGCGGGACTTCATGACGCGCTCCTGGTTTGCATCCGACGCCCCCGTTCGGGGCGTAACGCCATGAGCTTACGCTGCCCACGCGATAACCGGATTGCGAAACCGTAACGGCGTATTTCGCCTCGTTGCTGCGAGGCGATGTGACGAAGCGGCTTGACTGGAGACGACGCTCGTCTCCTCAAAAGCGCTTCGCAAATCAGACGCGGGCGGATTCTTCAGCCCCGCCCGCGTTCAACCCAAGCCATTTACTCGACGCACGAGCGTCGCTCACTTGCCAACCTGGTTGCCAATCACGCCGCCGACTGCCGCGCCGCCCAGTGTCGACAGCGCGTTGCCGCCGATCGCCGCGCCCGCGACGCCGCCCACGCCCGCGCCGATTGCCGTATCCCGTTGACGCGTGGTCATGCCTTCACACGCGGTGAGGCTCGCGACGACCGCGACAATGGTTGCGAAGGTGCCCATCCGACGAATCGTTTTCATGATGTCTACTCCCCTGACTGAGGTCCGAAACGAATTTCGAAGCCGTTATTCGGAAATGAACGGTTCTCCCCGTCCTTGCATTTGATCTTATCGCCGCAGCCCGTATCCAGATGTGTGCGCTTGTCAGCGGACTGCCGGTTTCGTAATCAAATGTTTCCCCATGTCCAGCATGACGCGTGCCTGCCGCGCGCGCCAATGCAAAAGCCCGCCAGCGGCGGGCTTCGATGCTGCGATGCAGCGCGTCGACGCTGGGAACGACGCGCGCGCGCCGCTCCGCTCTGTTTCCTTCGACGCTTACTGCCGCTGATAAATCTCAGCGCCTTTCTTCATGAACTCGATCGACTTCACTTCCATGCCTTTCTTCAGCGCTTCGTCGTCGGTGACGCCTTGCTGCGCCGCGAATTCGCGCACGTCCTGCGTGATCTTCATCGAACAGAAGTGCGGGCCGCACATCGAACAGAAGTGCGCGACCTTGGCCGAATCCTTCGGCAGCGTTTCATCGTGGAATTCGCGCGCCTTGTCCGGATCGAGACCGAGGTTGAACTGATCTTCCCAGCGGAATTCGAAGCGCGCCTTCGACAACGCGTTGTCACGCACCTGCGCGCCCGGATGGCCCTTCGCCAGATCGGCGGCGTGCGCGGCGAGCTTGTACGTGATGATGCCGGTCTTCACGTCGTCCTTGTTCGGCAACCCGAGGTGTTCCTTCGGGGTGACGTAGCAAAGCATGGCGGTGCCGAACCAGCCGATCATCGCCGCGCCGATGCCCGACGTGATGTGGTCGTAGCCGGGCGCGATGTCGGTGGTCAACGGTCCGAGCGTGTAGAACGGCGCTTCGTCGCACCATTCCAGTTGCAGGTCCATGTTCTCCTTGATCAGCTGCATCGGCACGTGGCCGGGGCCTTCGATCATCGTCTGCACGTCGTGCTTCCACGCGATCTGCGTGAGTTCGCCGAGCGTCTTGAGTTCGCCCAGTTGCGCTTCGTCGTTCGCGTCGTAGATCGAGCCGGGACGCAGGCCGTCGCCGAGCGAGAAGGCCACGTCGTACGCCTTCATGATTTCGCAGATGTCTTCGAAATGCTCGTACAGGAAGCTTTCCTTGTGATGCGCGAGGCACCACTTCGCCATGATCGAGCCGCCGCGCGAGACGATGCCCGTCATGCGCCTGGCCGTGAGCGGCACGTATTGCAGACGCACGCCCGCATGGATCGTGAAGTAGTCGACGCCTTGCTCGGCCTGCTCGATCAGCGTGTCGCGGAAGATTTCCCAGGTCAGATCCTCGGCCTTGCCGTTGACCTTTTCCAGCGCCTGATAGATCGGCACCGTGCCGATCGGCACCGGCGAGTTGCGGATGATCCACTCGCGCGTTTCGTGAATGTGCTTGCCGGTGGACAGATCCATCACCGTGTCGCCGCCCCAGCGGATCGCCCAGGTCATCTTGTCGACTTCCTCGCCGATCGACGACGTCACCGCCGAGTTGCCGATGTTCGCGTTCACCTTCACGAGGAAGTTGCGGCCGATGATCATCGGCTCGCTTTCCGGGTGATTGATGTTGTTCGGAATGATCGCGCGGCCGCGGGCGACTTCCTCGCGCACGAATTCGGGCGTGATCTCCTTCAGACCGTCGGGGCCGAACGCGCTCGCGCCGAACGCCTGGCCCGGATGCTGGCGGCCCATCATCGCGGCGAGTTTTTCGCCGTTCGGGCCGCTCGTCTTCAGGCTTTCCAGATAGGCGGCGCGCTGCTGGTTCTCGCGAATCGCGATGTATTCCATTTCCGGCGTGATGATGCCGCGACGCGCGTAGTGCATCTGCGACACGTTGGCGCCCGCCTTGGCGCGGCGCGGCGTGCGGTGCAGGCCCTGGAAGCGCAACTCGGCGGTGGCGGGATCGGCGGCGCGTTCGCGGCCGTAGTCGCTCGTGAGACCCGTCAGCGCTTCGGTGTCGCCGCGCTCTTCGATCCAGGCTTGACGCAGCGCGGGCAGACCGGCGCGAATGTCGATCTTCGCCTCAGGATCGGAGTAGGGGCCCGACGTGTCGTAGACATAGACCGGCGGATTTTTCTCGCCGCCGAAACTGTCCGGCGTATCGGCCTGGGAGATCTCACGCATCGGCACGCGGATGTCGGGCCGCGAGCCGGTCACGTAGACCTTGCGCGAATTCGGCAGCGGCGCGACAGCGGCGGCATCGACGTGGGCGTCGGCGGAAAGGAACTTCGGATTGGCGTTCATGCTTATCTCCTGTGTCGACCAGAGTTGGCGCTGGTCCCATGCAAGGCAATGTGGGGCCGCTAAGCAGGAGATGAGATGAATGTCGTCGGAAATCGCGAGAAATGAAACCAGACCCGCTGCGAAATCCGTACGCTTCCCTGCGCTGGCATTATCCAGATCAGGTTCAAAGGGTATTTCTCACCCACGCAACACGGACCTCCAACCTCCGTGCGACGCAGGACCCCCGCGTTAGCAGCGCACACAATACACTGCGCGAGCGCTGCTTGGCAACCGTCTCGATAATTCGAACGCCGGTCGGCGGCGTACTATTCCATGAAGACCGCCGCGCGGCTGGACATGATGCGGCGCAACAGTGGCGCCTCGCACGCGTGCCGCTTACAACATGAAATCACAACGTGAAATCGTCGGCGGCTTCCGGTTGAAACAGGATTTTGTCGAGCTTCAGCACCTTCGGCGTGCCGCTCGGCGGCGTGAAGCTGATGCGTTCGCCGCGTTTGGCGCCGAGCAAGGCAAGTCCGACCGGCGAGAACACGTTCAGGCGGCCCTGCGCGAAATCCGCATTGGGCGGATAGACGACGGTCCAGGTCATGTGCTCGCCAGTGCTTTCGTCGATCAGCGTGGCTTGCGAATTCATCGTGACCACGTTGGCGGGAATCTCGCGGGCGTCGACGATCACCGCGCGTTCCAGCACGTCGTCGAGCATGTCCTGCATTTTCGCGTCGGCGCCCGGCGCGGCCGCATGCTTCTCGAGACGGGCGACGTCGAGTTCGGTGAGGTAACAGGTTTTCGTCTTTTTCATGACGGGTGCTCCAATTCAATTCAATCTGCAGGTGAGGGGACAGCGTGCGGATGAGATCGGCCCGGAGCCCGACGATGCGGCTCCGGTATAGGAGGGAGCAGCGTTAGATCGGGCGCCGGGCGGCGGGAAGCGGGAGCGTTCGGGACGGCTCGCCGGCATGGCACCGTGCGACGTCCGCGCACGCGTACCCGGTCGCGCCGCGGCGGCGCAAACGGGTGAAGGCACGGTAAGTCGGAAAGCGCATGAGAGTAGCCGGCAAGGTCGAAAGAAAGAGGTTCGCACAAGCGCCGCAAGACAGGGAACCGGCGCGATGGAAGACCCATGTTAGCACGGGCCATGCGCCGTTCAGTCTCTCAGTTCGATGTCGGGCGATGCGCGGCGTCAGACAAAAAAATTCAAAACGGGGTGTCATAACCCACCGCATCGTTCGACAAACGTGCAGACCCTGTTGGCGCACGTCATGCAAACCTTCCGCCGCGCGGCAAGCCGCGGAATTCGCCGCTTGCCGTTGATCGCGCCGCGGCCTTCGTTCACGGAGAATCTCATGGCAACTTCTCATGCATTGCGCGAAAGCGCGCCGCCCGCCAAGCCGCAAAGCGGCGCGATTCATCCGCTGTGGGTGCGCGTCACGCATTGGCTCAACGCACTCGCGGCCATCGTGATGATGCTCTCCGGCTGGCGCATCTACAACGCCTCGCCGATCTTTCCGGGCTTTCGTTTCGCGCCGGAAATCACGCTCGGCGGCTGGCTCGGCGGCGCGCTCCAATGGCATTTCGCGGCGATGTGGCTGCTGGTCTTCAACGGTCTCTTGTATCTCGCGCTGAATCTCGCGAGCGGGCGCTTCGTGCGCAAGTTCTTGCCCATCTCGCCGCGCGCCGTGCTGCACGACCTCATCGCCGCGCTGACCGGCAAGCTCTCGCACGCCGATCTGCGCGTCTATAACGCGGTGCAGAAATTCGCCTACCTGTTCGTCGTCTGCGACCTGATCGTGCTGGTGCTGTCGGGCCTCGCGATCTGGAAGTCGGTGCAGTTTCCGCTGCTGCGCGAACTGATGGGCGGCTACGACAACGCACGCATCGTCCACTTCTTCGCGATGTCGCTGATGGCGGCGTTCATCGTCGTGCATCTGGCGATGGTGGCGCTCGTGCCGCGCTCGCTCGTCGCCATGCTGCGCGGACGTTGAGCCGCTTACGCCAAGCCCGAGGATACCGAATCATGAACAAGCCCAATCCAGAATCCGCTCGGCCGACCGGCCATCGGCTCGACCGCGAGTCGATCCTGATCGACGCCCGGCGCGAACTCGCGATGCCGTCGCGGCGCCTCTTCGGCAAACGGCTGCTGACGCTCGGCGGTTTGTCGATGTTGACCGGCTGCTCGCTGACCGACGACGAATCGGTCAACACGTTCCTCACGGCCGTATCGCGCCTGAACGATCGCGCGCAAGCCGCGCTGTTCGATCCGAAGCAGCTTGCGCCGACCTACACCGAAGCGCAGATCACCCGGCCGTTTCCGTTCAACGCGTACTACGGCATCGACGAAGTGCCCGAGGTCGACGGCGCCGGCTACAAGCTGAAGATCAGTGGACTCGTGACCGGCCAGCGCGTCTGGAGCTTGCCCGAGCTGTATGCGCTGCCGCATGCGGAGCAGATCACGCGGCACATTTGCGTGGAAGGGTGGAGCGCGATCGGCCGCTGGGGCGGCACGCCGTTCGCCGATTTTCTGCGGCGCATCGGCGCGGACACCAGCGCGAAATACGTCGGCTTCAAATGCGCCGACGACTACTACGAAAGCATCGACATGCCGACCGCGCTGCATCCGCAAACGCTCCTCACGTTCGAATACGACGGCGAGCGTCTGCCCGCGAAATACGGCTTCCCGATGAAGCTGCGCATGCCGACCAAGCTCGGCTACAAGAACCCGAAGCACATCGTCGAGATGTTCGTCACCAACACGTATCCTGGCGGCTATTGGGTCGACCAGGGCTACAACTGGTTCGGAGGCTCCTGACGCGCGCGGGTCGCCGCATGCCGCATCCCGATGCGCGACCCCAGGCGGCAGAAGCTTCGGAAACACGCCGGCATGAGCAAGGCGCCGGCTCTATTCATTCACGACAACGGAGTCATCCCATGAAGAAGTTCGCAATCGCAGCAATCGCCGTCGCTTTCCTGACCAGCGGCGGCGCGGCATTCGCGCAGGCAAGCGGCGCGATGTCCAACGATTCGATGTCGCATGACGCGATGTCGAAGGATTCCATGTCGAAGGACGGCATGAAGAAGGACGGCATGAAGAAGAAGCACGACAAGATGAAAAAGGACGGCGACGCGATGGGCATGAAGCACGAAGCGTCCGGCGCAATGGCGAACTGAGCGCGCTGTTCGATGCCCGCCGCATAGCCCGAAAGGGCTTGGGGCGCGCGCGCTGAAAGCCGGGGAAACGTCCCCGGCTTTTTTGTTGCGGACACGCAAAAAATTACGATTCTTTCGCACGGCGCGGTGGGCGCTTACTGCATAATGCGATGCGCGCCCAACATTGGACGCGTGTCAGCCGTGGAGCGATTTCCTTCGACCACCGCGGCGTTGTGGCCCCTTTGGCCATCTATCGTCTTCTCGTTCCACCAACATGTCCGCCAGCCTCGCCCGTCAGACCGCATCGCCGATGCGGTGTCCGCCATCCCGCCACGGGGTCTTCAGCGGGGGCGCGGCGCCTCGAGCGGCATGGGCGGGTTGAACGCATGTCGTCGCAACTTCCCAGCCTTTTTTCGCGCCTTGTCCCGGGTGGTTTTTCCATCCGTTTGCCGCAGTCGCGCAACGGACAGATCGCGCTCGCGCTCGCCGTCGTCTACCTCGTGTGGGGCTCGACGTATCTCGCCGTGCACGTCGCGCTCGGTTCGTTCCCGCCGCTGCTGCTGTCCGGTCTGCGCAACCTGTTTGCCGGCGTAGGGCTTTTCATCTTCGCGGCGCGCCGCAATCCGGTCTGGCCGAGCGCCGCCGAGATCGGCAATGCGGGACTCGTCGGCACGATGCTGGTGGGTTTGTCGAGCGGCATGCTGGCCTATGGGATGCGCACGGTCGGCACCGGCACCGCGGCGGTGATGGTCGCGACCGTGCCGCTGTTCGCGACGGTGATCGCGGCGGTGGCGGGGCGCAAGATCGGCCGGGGCGAGTGGTTCGCAGTCGGCCTCGGGCTGGTCGGCATCGCGATCCTGAGCCACGGCGACGAAACGCCGGGCTCGGCGGGCGGCAGTCTCGCGATTCTGTGCGGCGCGCTGTTCTGGGCCGGCGGCGCGCATCTGGCCGGGCGGCTGAAGCTGCCCTCGGATCTGTTCCTGTCGACCTCGCTGCAAATCGGCCTGGGCGGCGCGATGTCGACGCTGGTCGCGCTGGTTTCCGGTGAACGGATGCTCGAAGTGCACTTTCTGCCGCTGCTGGCGTTCATCTACCTGATGCTGATCGGCACGATGACCGCGTACGTCGCGTACGGCTTCCTGATCCGGCACACGAGCCCGATCATCGCCAGCAGTTGCATGTACGTGAATCCGGTGGTGGCGGTGGCGCTCGGCGCGCTGCTGCTCGGCGAGCCGGTCACGCGCTCGACGGTGATCGCGACCATCGTGATTCTGGCGAGCGTGGGCCTGTCTTTCTGGTTCGATTACCGGAAGAAGGCGCTCGCCTGAGCGTGTGCGAGGCGCCGCCGCAGTGGCGCGGCGGCGCGAATACGACAGCACGACAGCACGACAGCACGACAGCACGACAGCACGACAGCACAAACCACCGCGGCGCATTCCCTTCAGCATCAAAGCGCCGCCGCCACTTCCGCGCCTTCGCGAATCGCGCGTTTGGCATCCAGTTCCGTCGCGACTTTCGCTCCGCCAATCACGTGATAGCGCGGACTCTGCGTCTCCACGGACCTCTCCGCCGCAACCACGCCCGCCGCCGCGGCCCGCGGCAGCAGATCGCGCAGCGATTCCTGCCCCGCGCACACGACGATCGTGTCCACATCCAGCCATGCCTCGACGCCCTCACGCGCGATCTTCAAACCGCGCGCGCCGATCTCCAGATACGACACGCCGCCGAGCATCTTCACGCCGTTCCTTGCGAGCGTCGCGCGATGCACCCAGCCGGAAGTCTTGCCGAGCCCCATGCCGAGCTTGCCGGCCTTGCGCTGCAACAGCCAGATTTGCCGCGCCGGCTGGGGCGGCGCCGGCGTTTTCAGGCCACCGCGCTCACGCACCGCGAGATCGACGCCCCATTCATCGAGCCACGCATCGCGCGACATCGGCAACGGCTCGCCCGGACGATGCAGCAGGAACTCGCTGACATCGAAGCCGATGCCGCCCGCGCCGATCACCGCGACGCGTGCGCCGACCGGCGCGCCGCGCAGCACGTCGACGTAGGACAGCACGTTCGGCCCGTCAATGCCGGGAATCGCCGGCCGCCGCGGCACGATGCCGGTGGCGACGATCACGTCGTCGTAAGCGCCCGCGGCGAGCAGCGCGGGATCGACGCGCGTATCGAGCCGCACGTCGACGCGATGACGCTGCAACTGGCTCTGAAAATAGCGGATCGTTTCGCCGAATTCCTCCTTGCCCGGCACGCGCATCGCCAGATTGAACTGGCCGCCGATGGTTGGGCTCGCATCGAACAGCGTCACGCGATGCCCGCGCGAGGCCGCCACCGTCGCCGCCGAGAGTCCCGCCGGACCCGCGCCGACCACCGCCACCGAGCGCACCGCCGGTCCTGAAACGGTCCGATAGACCAGTTCGGTCTCGCGTCCGGCACGCGGATTCACGAGACACGTCGCGCGCTCGTTCCTGAACGTGTGATCGAGGCAAGCCTGATTGCAGGCGATACAGGTGTTGATTTCGTGCGCGCGTCCCTCGGCGGTCTTCACGACGAACTCGGGATCGGCCAAGAGCGGCCTCGCCATCGAGACCAGGTCGCCGGCTCCCTGCGCGAGCAGTTCCTCGGCGACCTCGGGCGTATTGATGCGGTTCGACACGATCACCGGCACCTTCACGGCGGCCTTCAAGCGCGCGCTGAGCGAGGCGAAGGCCGCGCGCGGCACCGAGGTCACGATGGTCGGCACGCGCGCCTCATGCCAGCCGATGCCCGTGTTGAACATCGTCACGCCGGCCGCTTCGAGCGCCTTTGCGACCTGCACGGTTTCGTCCCACGTGTTGCCGCCTTCCACCAGATCGATCAACGAAAGACGGTACACGACGATGAAGCGCTCGCCGCACACCGCGCGCACCTGTTCGACGATCTCGCGGGCGATACGCATGCGGTTCTCGATGCTGCCGCCATAGCGATCGTCACGACGATTGGTGCGCGGGCAGAGGAACTGGTTGAGCAGATAACCTTCGCTGCCCATGATCTCGATGCCGTCGTAACCGGCGCGCTGCGCGAGACGGGCGCAGCGCGCATAGTCGCGCACGGTGCTCGCGATGCCGGCGAGGCTCAGCGCGCGCGGCTTGAACCTCGAGATCGGCGATTTGATAGCGGACGCCGATACGACGAATGGCTGATAACCATAGCGGCCCGCATGCAGGATCTGCAGCGCGATCTTGCCGCCTTCGGCATGCACGGCCTCGGTCAACAGCCGATGATTGCGCAGATCGAACACGCTGTTCAACGTGCCGCCGAACGGCAGCAGCCAGCCTTGCCGATTCGGCGAGATGCCGCCCGTGACGATCAGCCCCACGCCGCCTTTCGCGCGCTCGCGGAAATAGGCGGCCAGCTGCGGGTAATGCCAGAAGCGGTCCTCCATGCCGGTGTGCATCGAGCCCATCACCACGCGGTTGCGCAAGCGGGTGAAGCCCAGGTCGAGTTCGGCGAGTAAGTGTTGGTAAGACATGCAGGGCGCCGTGTAAGTATTGGATGCGCACGAACAATACACCGCTCGCTCGGCCAACCTTCCGAGGAAACTTTCTAATCCTCGCAATGCATTGTCCCGTAAGACATTCCCAAGCCGCCGTAAGCCATGGCGTCCCCTGCGGCACACGCATTGCTCGTTGCGAGCGTCCATCGACATGGACCGCGCCGTTCGAAAAACAGGCGCGATGTGAGACAGGGATAGGAGGGGCAGCTTCGTTTCGACAGAGCCGGCGAGAACCATTCCAACGATCAACGAGCACGGTTGCGCACGGCGTGACATTCGAGGTGGCACGCCCGCAAATCAATGGGTCCAGCGCCCAACATCGATATAGGTGAATACAAATGAAACTAATCCGAACCATGACGGCTCTGGTTGCCGTCGCAGCAGTTCTGAGCGCATGCGGAGGCGGCTCCGACGACGTCGGCAAGGAACTCGGACTGACCAATCCGCAGATCCATTTCATCCACGCGATTCCGAGCGGGCCGGCATTGGACTTCATCGTGAACGGCACGGCGCCCTCGGGACAAACCAACGTCGCCTATAAAGGCGTGACCAATTTCACCAACATCAACACGGGTTCGACCTCGGTCGCCTACGCGGCGACGGGCACGACCACCGCGCTCGCGAGCGGCACCTTCCCCAATGTCGCTAAGGGTCACGAATACACGGTGCTGGCTTTGCCAGGCTCAAGCGCGCCGGATATCGGCCTGATCGACGATCCTTTCGACAAGGGCCTGCTGTCCAATAGCGCGCGTTTGCGCGCGTTCAACGCGTCGGCGAACGCGACCAACCTCGACCTGTATCTGGTTCAGTCCACCAACACCAACATCGCCGGCATGTCGCCGACGATGGCGGGCGTGGCGTTCAAGAACGCGGTGCCGCCGACCGGCCAGGATTCGATCTACGTGTCCGGCGGCACCTACGTGCTGATCGCGACCGTGGCCGGCAGCAAGACGCCGATCTTCCAGTCGGCGTCGTTCACGCTGTCGAACAATGCCGACTGGCTGGTGACCTCGGTGCCGATCGCCGGCACGCTGAGTCAGCTCGTGCCGGGGCAGATCCATCTGCTGGTGGCGCAGAACGGCAACACGAGCACGCCGAGCGTCGAGTTGACGAACACGCTGACGGGGCAATGAGCGCGCCAAACCTGCGCATGGCCGCGGCCGATGTGAACTAACACACGCGGCGAACGCATGCGATAGGCGACAAGCGCCAGGGGAGGACGGGGCGGCGATCCACGCGAGTGGATCGCCGTTTTGTTTGCAAGGCCGCCAGCGAATGCAACGGCGTGCTGCGTACTGCGCGCTGCCATAAAAAAACCGCCGCGGTTTCCCGCGGCGGGCTCTGGAGATCCGGCATGACCCGGCGCCGCTAGACGCCTGGCGCTCGATCCATTGCAAGCTGCTTATTTGGCTTTTTCGGCCGAATTCGTAATGGCGCTGCCGCCCTTCGAAATGTCCTCGCCGGCTCCCGAAATGGTGTTGCAACCGGCGAGTGCGGCCGTCCCTGCAATGAGAAGCAAAGCGATCAGTCGATTCATGAAAGTTCTCCTTGTCGAGAATGCATCGGTTGATGTTGTCGTCCGACGGTGGCGTGAGCCGGTCGGCCCGGTCTGATTGCATGTTAAAAAATGAGCGGGGACGGCGCTGTCGGTTGCGCTGCGATTTTGCTGTAGGCGTGCTCCGGTGTTTGCGTCGGCGCACTCCTACAGAAGTTCTCGCGTCTCCCGCAGCGCGTGGCTACACCGAGGTTTTCGACGGCGCCGCCGCGCTGGCGTTGGGCATCACCACGTGGATATCGGTGCCGTTCGGCACGCCGCGCCGGATGTCGAAGCGTCCGCCATGCGCGGCGACGCGCTGACGCATGCCGAGCAGCCCGTGAGTGTGCGTGCGCTTCAGATCGGCGGGCGTGATGCCGACGCCGTTGTCGGCAATGTGCAGCGCCACTTCGCCGTCGCCGACCTGCAACGCGATCGACACCTTCGAGGCGCGCGCGTACTTGGCGGCGTTCGTGAGCGACTCCTGCGCGACCCGGAAGAGCGCGATCTCCGTCTGCTCGTCGAGCTGGATATCGTCGGCGGGCAGGTGCAGATCGAGCATCCAGTTGTTGCGCTGCACGGCTTCGTCGGCGAGCGTGCGCAGCGCGGTGACGAGCCCGAAGTTCGCCAGCACCGTGGGTCGCATGTCTTCGATAATGCGGCGCTTGAGCGCGATGCCCTGGTCGAGATTGGCGAGCGCGCGCTTCAGCTTCTCCGAGACATCCGGCTCGCTGTTCTTCAGCTTGCGGTTGGCCCACGCCACGTCCATCTTGCTCGCGGTCAGAATCGCGCCGAGTTCGTCGTGCAACTCGCGCGCGAGCTGGGTCTTTTCGTTTTCGCTGACCGCCTGCAAGTGCCAGCCCAACGCTTCGAGCTGACGGGTGCGTTCATTGACGAGCTGATCGAGTTCTTCCTGCTGCGTGATCAGTTGACGCTGCACGCGCGCCTGACGGTCGATCTGTATGCCGAGATTGCGAAACAGCAGGATGAACAGCACGATGTTCAGCGCCGACAAGCCGGCCGCGCACAGCGTGGAGATGCGCTGATCGGCGCGGCTCGCGGCGAGCGCATGCTGCGCGCGGCGCTCCTCGTTGTCGCGCAGCAGCGTGAGCGTGCTGTCGATCAGCGAGGCGTCGACGGCGCCGGCCTTGCTCGTGCTGCCGCAAGCGCTGAGATCGAGGGCATGCGCCGCGACCTGTTGCATCGCGGCAGCGCCCGCCCCGATGCGCGCCTCGATCAGCGCCGCGACCTGCGCGAAGCTCGCCGACTCGGCGCTGTCCGCCTTGCCGCCGTGGTAGAAGCCGCTCAACTGCCGCCCGCTCTGGCGAATCCGTGCGGCGGTCGCGCAAAAATCCCGCGCGGCCGCGTCCTGCTTCGTCAGAAGAAACCGGTCTTGCTGCGCGCTCAGATGCGCCACCTGGCTCGCGAGCATGCTCAACTGCACGGTGACGTCGCGCGCCTCGAGCGCGGTTTCGTATTCGGCGGCGATGCGCTCGCGCGCCGTCTCGAGAATCACGAGGCCGCCCACGGTGATGACGATCGCGACCGTCATCGCGATCGCCCAACTGCGATTGCGCATCCAGGCGCTGAGCCGCGCCGCGGCGCCTGGGTGCTGCCCGTTCGACACGTTCTGCATATCTGACACGTCGGGTTCCTGGCTCGGAGCTTCAGTGTAACGTCGCGCGGCTCAAGGCAGGCGGCGTAACGCTGCCGTAATCGAATGTCAGCGGATTCTCACACGAAAACCGGAGCGCGTCGGAATGCGCGCGCCGTCGACGACCGATAGGATGAACGTGGTCGTTCAACCGTTTTGCAGGAGGAAGCCATCATGCTGAAATGGGCGTTGTTCTTCGCCGTCGTCGCGGTGATCGCCGGCCTTCTCGGGTTTACCGGCGTGGCGGCGGGCGCCGCGGCAATTGCGAAGGTCCTGTTCGTGGTGTTCGTGATTCTGTGTGTGGTGTTCCTCGTGCTGGGCTTCGTGGTGACGAAAAAAATCATCGATTAGCGACGCTCGACGCACGCTTTGCACGCCGCGTCTTTTGAAATTGAAGCGCGGTTCGTTCGATACGAATACCAACAGGAAGGAGAGTTGCCATGCTTCACTATGCCATCGTCTTTTTCGTCATCGCGCTGATTGCCGCCGTATTCGGCTTCACGGGCATCGCGGCGGGCGCGGCCGAAATCGCGAAGATCCTGTTCTACATTTTCCTCGTCGTGTTCGTCGTCACGCTGCTGCTCGGCGTATTCCGAACGTAGACGAAATGCACTTGCTCGAAGGACGCATCGGGTGCGCTTTGTGCCCGCTTCATGCCCGATTGGTGCCCGATGCGTCATCCCCACCGTACCGGATAAAGGAGAGACTCAATGGCGAACTCACCTGGCGCCCAAGGCGCGGCATCCCAATCGCGCGATCCATTCGTGATGGACGTCCGGAAGATCCGCGAGGACGCGCGCAAGCACATGTCTGACGGACCGGTCACGCAAAGCTATGGCGCGGACCGCGAGACGGTGCTCAAGCTGCTCAACGACGCACTGGCGACCGAGATCGTCTGCACGCTGCGTTACAAGCGGCATTACTTCATGGCGAAGGGCATCAACTCCGAGGCCGTGGCCGCGGAATTCGCGCAGCATGCGAAAGAAGAGCAGGAACACGCCGACCGCATCGCCGAGCGCATCGTGCAACTGGGCGGCGAGCCGGATTTCGCGCCGGACGGTTTGCGAACGCGCGCGCATTCGGAATACAAGGAAGGCGGGAATCTGACGGATATGATCCGCGAGAATCTGGTCGCCGAGCGTATCGCGATCGACACGTATCGCGAGATCGTTCGCTATCTCGGCGAGAAGGACGTGACCACGCGGCGTCTCTTCGAGGAAATCCTCGCCGTTGAAGAAGAGCATGCCGACGACATGGCGGACCTGCTTCAGGGCCGCGAGTAGCGAATAACGAATACTCGACGAAGAACCAACGCATAACCAACGCATAACCGGTGTGCGAAAGCGCCCGAGGGCGGCCGACGCATGCCGGAGATCATTACAATGTCTGCTTCGGAGCGTTCTCCCTGGCACGGACACCAAAACGATGATTCGAGTGCTGATAGCTGACGACCATGCGATCGTCCGAGGCGGTTTCAGGCAGTTCGTCGCGGACGAGCCGGACATGTGCGTCGCGGCGGAAGCCGCCACCGGCGACGAGACCATCAGTCTCGTGCGCGAGCAGGCGTTCGACGTGGTGCTGCTCGACATCGCGATGCCGGACAAGAACGGCATCGACACCTTGCGCGTGATCAAGCAGCTTCGTCCCGAGCAGGGCGTGCTGATTCTGTCGGGTTATCCCGAGAGTCAATACGCGATCAACCTGCTGCGCGCCGGTGCGAACGGTTATCTGAACAAGGACTGCGAGCCCGAGGAAATCGTGCGGGCGATTCGCGCGGTGGCGCGCGGGCATCGCTATCTGTCCGAGGCGGTGGCCGACACGCTCGCCGACAACCTCGACAAGCCGGCCGCGGGCAGGCCTCACGAAGCGTTATCCGAGCGCGAATTCCAGATCTTCTGCAAGCTCGCGGCAGGCCGGATTCCGACCGAGATCGCGGAGGAACTGCATTTGTCGGTCAAGACGGTGAGCACGTATCGCGCTCGCGTGCTGGAGAAAATGCGGTTGGCGAACAACGCCGATCTGACGTATTACGCGATCAAGAACGGCTTGATCGAATAATGGACGATCGAGATACTCCGATGAACAGCGAATCGAACCTCGTTGACGACCCGGCCCGCCGCGCGCCGTTGCGGGTGTTGCTGATCGAGGATTCGCCGCTGATCCGCAGGAGCCTGGTGGAAGCGATCGACGCGTCCGGCTTGCTGCGCGTGGCCGCCTACGCCGATTCCGCCGACGAGGCTATCGCGCTGCTGAACGGCGAGGCGTTCGATGCGGTGATCGTCGACTTGCAGTTGAAGCGGGGTTCAGGCGTACCCGTGCTGGCGTACTTGCAGCGCGAAGGGCTGATCGATTCCGTGTTTGCCGCGGTGCTGACCAATCATGCGTTGCCGGCTTATCGGGAACGATGTGAGCAGTACGGGGTGCGGCATTTCTATGACAAGTCGTTCGAATTCGATCGGGTGATCGATGCGCTGCATGAGTATGCGTCCGCGCGGCAGCGGTAGCGGTAGCGGTAGGGGAGACTACCGCGCGGCCGAGCAGCCGCATCCGCACGGCAAATAGCAACCTCAAGCGGCAACGTCCGCCGCCGGCACCCCGCTCAAGGCATTCCGAATCGCATCCGCCAACTCCCCGGCGGCAAACTTCGCCACATACCCGTTGGCCCCCGCATTCCTCACGTGCGCCTCGTTCGCGGCTCCGGTCAGCGACGAATGAATGATCACCGGAATATCGCGGGTGCGCTCATCGGCCTTGATCTGCCGGGTCAGCATGAACCCGTCCATCTCCGGCATCTCAAGATCCGTCAGCACGAGGGCAATACTATCCTTGACCCGCGTCCCGTTGGCCTCGGCTTCGCGCGCGACTTCCTGCAACGTGTGCCAGGCCTCTTCACCGGTCTTGGCCATCACGAAGTCGGCGCCGATCGCCGTCAACGCCTGCTCGATCAGCTTGCGGGCGAAACCGGAATCGTCGGCGGCAAGAATTTTCGCGCCGCGCCGAATGCCCAGCGCTTCGCCGACGGACGCCGGGTCCACGCTCGGATGCTGCGACGGAAACACGTCGCGCAACACCTGCTCCACGTCGATCACCTGAGCGAGCCGCGAGTCGCCCGTGTTGCCGTCGATGCGGGCGATGCTCGTGACGAGATTGCCGCCGGCCGCGCCCTCGGCGGACAGCACCTGATTCCATTCGAGCCGCACGATGTCGTCCACTTCCTCGACCGCGAACGCCTGCGTCGAACGCGCGAATTCGGTCACGAGCAGGATGTTCAGCCCGCGCGTGGGCTCGCAGCCCATCAGCCGCGGCAGGTCGATCACGGGAATGATCTGCCCGCGAATGTCCACCGCGCCCATCACGAACGGCGATGAACCGGCGATCGGCGTGACCGGCGGCATGGTCGAGATTTCACGCACCTTGAACACGTTGATGCCGTAAAGCTCGTGTGCGTCGCTGCCGGGCACCGAGCCCAGCCGGTACAGCAACAACTCGAACTTGTTGGAACTGGTCAGGTTGCTGCGTTCGTCGTTCGCGCGGTGATCTACTGCCATCGAATCTCTCCAGGATTGCGTGCGTGTGGTGCGCCATGCATACGTTGCGTGTGGCCCTGGCGCGCGCCTTACATCCCTGTTATCGGCGCGATGTCCGGAAAGTTCAGCGATTCGTGCTTGTTTACTCGAATTCCCATGGTTAACACGCATGCCTTTGATTGGTGACCAAAGCGGCAGCGTCGCTGCGACCGCTTGCGGTCATTCATCTGAGCGTTACCTGCCGTTACAGAAGCGACAGCGTCGTTTCACATGGTGCGCCGGGCGGCTCCTAGAATTCACAGCGATAAAAGCGTGGCGCCGCCAGCGGCTCGCAAGCCGCCTGCGTAAGTTGAGCGCAGCCCACGGCATCCGGGGCGCGCACGCATCGCTGTTGTTGAGCGCAGCCCACGGCATCCGGGGCGCGCACGCATCGCTGTTGTTTCGCTTCACTCCAAGGAGAAAATATGATCCGCTTGCCTCTCGCAACCCTCACCAGTGCCTGCGTCGCCAGCCTGCTCGTCGTCGCCACCGCGGCCAATGCTCAAACCGCGCCGGCGCCCGCTCCGACCACCGCCGCCCCGGCCATAGCGGCGGCGGACGCCACCCGTCTGCATGCCGCCGATCAGACCTTCATCGCGGACGGCACCAAGGCCGTCGCGACCCAACGCGACGCGGCACGCATCGCCACCGCGCGTTCCTCCGACCGCGACGTCAAGGCATTCGCCGAACGCATCGCGGCCGACAACGCGAAGATTTCGGACGCGCTGCGCGCGGCCAGCCCGCGTGGCGTCGACGTGCCGAAGAACGATCCCGACACGGCGGTGCTCGCGAGCATCAACAATCTGCGCGGCGCCGAATTCGACAAGGCCTATATCGAGCAGGTCGCGCTCGTCGGCCAACAGAAGGCGTTGTCGGCGTTCCAGGCGGAAATCGCTGCGGGCCGCGACGAGCAGTTGAAGGCCGTCGCGAAGAAGTCGTTGCCGATCATCCAGGAGCACTACGCGCTGGCTCAGGCACTCGCCAAGCGGAAGCATCTGTCCGTCGCGGCGCAGTAAAGCAACACGCGGCACCCCACGCGGCATCGGCATGTGCACCGTCGAGCCGCGATAAAAATCCACGGTCACGCCTCGTCTTTGCAACACCTCAACGCCAGAATCCTTGTCAGCCTGCCGGCGCGATTGCGCCGGCGCGCGTAGACTGAATGCCCGTTAATCGACGGGCCAGGCCAAGGAGTTCATCAATGGAATACAGACATCTGGGTGCGTCCGGCTTCAAGGTGCCGGTGCTGAGTTTCGGCACCGGCACGTTCGGCGGCAAGGGCGAATTTTTCGAGGCGTGGGGCGCCACCGACGTCGCCGAAGCGCGGCGTTTGATCGACATCTGTTTCGACGCGGGCGTCACCCTGTTCGACACCGCGGACATCTATTCGAACGGCGCCTCCGAGTCGGTACTCGGTGAGGCGCTCAAGGGCAAGCGCGACAAGGCGCTCATTTCGACCAAGGCGACCTTTCGTTTCGACGACGCGCCGAACAGCGTCGGCTCGTCGCGCTTTCACCTGATTCAGGCGGTGGATTCGGCGCTCAAACGCTTGCAAACCGATTACATCGATCTGTTCCAGTTGCACGGCTTCGATGCGAAAACGCCGATCGCCGAAGTGATGTCCACGCTCGACGATCTCGTGCGCGCCGGCAAGATCCGCTATACCGGCGTGTCGAATTTTTCCGGCTGGCATCTGATGAAATCGCAGGACATCGCGGACCGCTACGGTTATCCGCGCTATGTCGCGAATCAGGCGTATTACTCGCTGGTGGGCCGCGATTACGAATGGGAGTTGATGCCGCTCGGCATCGATCAGGGCGTGGGCGCGGTGGTGTGGAGTCCGCTCGGCTGGGGGCGTCTGACCGGCAAGATCAAACGCGGCCAGCCGCTGCCGGATACGAGCCGCTTGCATAAAACCGCCGACATGGGACCGCCGGTGCCGGACGAGTATCTGTTCCGCGTGCTCGATGCGGTCGACGAAGTCGCCGCCGAAACCGGCAAGACGGTGCCGCAGATCGCGCTGAACTGGTTGTTGCAGCGGCCTACGGTGTCGACGGTGCTGATCGGCGCGCGTAACGAGGAACAGTTGCGGCAGAACCTCGGCGCGGTGGGCTGGAATCTGACGCCCGAACAGATGGCGAAGCTCGACGCGGCCAGCGCCGTGCGTCCCGCTTATCCGTACTGGCATCAGGAAGGATTCGCGGAGCGTAATCCGAAGGTGGTGTAAGCGGCGCGCGCTCCGGCTCCGCGTCTCCTTTCGCGAGTTCGGCCGGAGCGGCGCACAGTCCGCTGTCATGACGGCGGACTGCATCGGGATGCGCGAACGCCGGCAACCGGTTCTCAGGCCACGCCGCCGTTCGCACGCAAGACCTGTCCATTGACCCAGCCCGCGTCGGGACCGGTGAGGAACGACACGACCGAGGCGATATCGTCCGGCTGGCCGAGGCGTTGCAGCGGCGGCATGTTGGCGAAGGTCTGGATCTGTTCGTCGGTCTTGCCGTCGAGGAACAGCGCCGTGGCGACCGGGCCAGGCGCCACCGCGTTCACGGTGATCTTGCGGCCGCGCAATTCCTTGGCGAATACATGCGTGAAGGCTTCGACGGCGGCCTTGGTTGCGTTGTAGATCGCATAGCCCGGCATGTTCAGCCCGAGCGTGGTGCTCGAGAAGTTGACGACGCGTCCGCCGTCGTTCATCCGCGCAGCGGCTTCGCGCAAGGTATTGAAGGTGCCGCGCACGTTGATGTCGAAGTTATGGTCGTACAGCGCGTCGCTGGTGTCGGCGAGCGGCATGGGCTTGAGCACGCCCGCGTTGTTGACCAGCACGTCGATCTTGCCGAGTTGTTGTTCGGTGACCTCGAACATCCGGCGCACGTCGTCCGCATTCGACACGTCGGCCTGGATCGCGATCGCCCTGGTTCCCGCCGCCGTGAGTTCGGCGACGAGCGCGTCGGCTTCGTTCGAACTCGATGCGTAGTTGACGGCGACCGCGAAGCCGTCCTTGGCGAGACGTCGTGCGACCGCCGCGCCGATACCGCGGGATGCGCCGGTCACGATGGCAATTTGTGCGTTTTTGAGCATGTTCATGATTCGTTTCCTCGATCGAAATGAGTAAGTGAAACAAATCATGGACGCTTTCGTCGCTGAGATAATCGGGCTAGACTGCGCATCATCATTCCATTTGCTTTAACAGTAGGCGGGTTAGCCCGCGCCAAGGCCGTCGAACATGGATCGTTTCGAGGAAATGCGGGTGTTCGTGCGGATCGCCGAGCGGCAAAGCTTCACGCGCGCTTCGGACGATCTGCAAATTCCGCGCGCCACCGTCACCAATCTGATGAAGCGCATGGAGCAGCGGCTCGGCGCGCGGCTGCTCGAACGCACCACGCGCACGGTGCGGCTCACGCACGACGGCGAGGCGTACTACCGCCGCTGCGTGCGGCTGATCGCCGATATGGAGGAAGCGGAGGGCTCGTTTTCGAACGCCGCGCCGAAAGGGTTGTTGCGGGTGAACCTGCAAGGCACGCTGGCGCGGAACTTCGTGGTGCCGGCGCTGCCGGCGTTTCTCGCGCGCTTTCCGGGCATCGAACTGACGATCGGCGAGGACGATCGCCTGGTCGACCTCGTGCGGGAGGGCATCGATTGTGTGCTGCGGGCGGGCCATTTGCAGGATTCGTCGATGGTCGGGCGGCGCGTCGCGCAACTGCCGCAAGTGACGGTGGCGAGTCCCGCGTATCTGGATGCGTATGGCGAGCCGGCCGATCCGTCGGCGCTCGCTGCGCATAGGGCGGTCAATTACGTATCGAGCGCGACCGGCAAGCCGGTGCCGCTCGAATTCAGCATCGACGGCCGGCAGACAGCGATGGTCCTGCCGTCGGCGGTATCGGTGACGGGCGCCGATCTCTATACCGGTTCCGCGGTGGCGGGGCTCGGCATCGTCCAGGTGCCGCGGTATCGCGTGGAGGGGGAACTGGCCGCCGGGCGGCTGAAGATCATTCTCGCGGACTTTCCGCCGCCGTCGATGCCGGTTTCGGTGCTGTATCCGCAGAACCGCCAGTTGTCGTCGCGCGTGAGGGTGTTGCGCGACATCTTCGAGGCGGCTGGCGCGGCGACGCGGGCTTCACTGTGAACGGACGCGTCAACCGGGCGCGCGCCGTGGTCCGAAGACGTTGATCAGGTTGCCTTCGGGATCGCGCAGCATGGTCGAACTGCGCGCTTCGTTGAGCGGCTGATTCGCCCACAGAAACTCGACGCCGTGTTGCGTCAGCGTGGCGGTGGCCGCGGCCAGGTCGTCGGTTTCGAACACCACGGCCTTGTAGCCCAGCACGTCCAGATGATTCGGCGGCGGCGTGCGATCGACCCGTTGCAGATCGGCATGCGGACGCGACACCAGTTCGATGCGCACCCCCGCCGCCTCGATCATCGCGTAGTCCGCGCCGACCGCATCGAAATGCCCGCGTTCGGTCACGACGAAGCCGAATACTTTTTCATACCACGCGATCGCGTTGTTCAGATCGCCGGTGGCGAGCGCCACGTTGTTGATGCGCAGTCCGCTGACGGGCGGGGTGGTCACGGTATGTGTCGACACGAGATTGACTCCTTCACGCTGGCCATGATGGCCGAAGTATCGAGGTGCGCGCGATCATGCGGCGCGCTCGCAGTCATGCCGCTTCGGGTTGCGCACGCAGCACTCATGCGGATTTTTCGAAATCCCGTCGTCATGGCATTTTGGCGAGACGTCAGGGGCTGATCGCCATGGTGGACTCGCGTCGCCCCTTTGCCGTACTATTTTCCCGTCGAAACCGTTCGAAGGAATGGAACATGTTGTCGGAAGACGAACTGGCTTTGCTCGACGCGATTCGCGAGACCGGCAGTCTGTCGCGCGCGGCGGCGCGCCTCGGCAAGGCGCCGTCCACGATCTCGCACGCCGCGCGGCAACTGGAAACGCGTTTCGACGCGCTGCTGTTCGACCGCCGCCGCTACCGCCTGCAACTTACGCCGGCAGGCCAACTGCTCGCCGACGAAGCCGCCCGCTTGATGCTCGACATGGCGCGCATGACGCAGCGCGTGCGTCAGATCGCGAGCGGCTGGGAAGACCGCCTCTGGGTGGTCACGGACGAGATTCTCGAATTCGAATTGCTGATGCCCGTGGTGCGCGCCTTCGACGCGCTCGGCTCGGGTGTCAAGCTGCGCTTCACGCACGAAGTATTGAGCGGCACGTGGGAAGCGTTGCGCGACGGCCGCGCCGATCTGATCGTCGGCGCGACCAATGAACCGCCGGCGATCCCCGGCTTGCGCTGGTTCGAGCTCGGCGTGATGGAGTGGGTGTTCGCGGTCGCGCCGCGGCATCCGCTCGCGAGCGTCGCGGGACCGCTCGCACGCGAACGGATACTGGAGCATCGCGCGGTGGTGGTCGCCGATTCGTCGCGCGCGACGGCGGGGCGCGCATACGGCATGATCGGCGGACAGGCATCGCTCGCCGTGCCGAGCATGCGCGCCAAGATTCTGGCGCAGCGGGACGGGTTGGGCGTCGGATGGCTGCCGCGTCAGCGGGTGGCTTCGTTGCTGAAGAAGGGCGAGCTGGTGGAGAAGGCGACCGCCGATCCGCGCGAGCCGAACGTGTTGTACGTCGCGTGGCGCGGCGATCATGAAGGCCGCGCGTTGCAATGGTGGCTCGAACAGTTGCGGCAACCGCGCCTTGCGAAGCGCCTCGTGCGTGGCGTCGATCTCACGATCGCCGGCTGACGCGCGAACGATGCGTTGTTTCATGCGGGCCGCGCGGTCTCTCGTGGGATCATGCGAATCGTGCTGGGCAATCCTGCTTTTTGCATGGGTTTTTGCACGGTACGCGACAACAGGAGTAGGGCGATGATCGAGGGACTGGTGGGCGGGCGGCTGTATGGCGAGGCGCAGATTCGCACGGGGCAGAACGGCAGGCGGTTTGTCACCTGCAAGGTGCGGGCCGCCACCCATGACGGCGACACGATTTTCGTCAACGTGATCGCGTTCGACGACGACGTGCAAACGGCGCTGCTCGCGTTGGGCGATGCGGACAGCGTCGCGCTCAGCGGGACTTTGACGCCCAAGGTGTGGACCGACAAGAACGGCCTGGTGAAACCGGCCGTGGACATGGTCGCGCACAAGATGCTGACGGCTTACGAGGGCCGTCGCGAAGCTGACGATTGAAGTGATCCTCGCGGCCTCCATGCCGCGCTGAACGCGAAGAAATTGTTATTTTCGTGGTTAACCCCACGTCATACTCCCTCGACATAATGTCATCCTCAAGCGCGAAAAAGCCGCCCGGCATCGAGGCGGACGAAGAGGATCGGAACAATGTCGGGGGAAGTCATCATGAATCGCTATCGTTCGCTGGGCGTCGTCACCGGGGCGGCGCAGCTTGCCAGCGCCGACGTCCTGAGCAGAATGGCCGCCATCTGCCGCCGCGGCGCGGGGCCCATCGATCTCGTTCTCGAACAGCGGTCCTGGCCGGGACCGGCTTCGCAGAGCACGGCGAACGCGCAGTTCAAGATTCACGTATTCGACACGATGCGCGCGTTCGAAAAGCGCGGCGTCGATGCGATCGTCCTGCCGTGCTTTCTCAGCCATGTCTTTATCGACGAGCTCTCCGCGAACGTGGCCGTGCCCATCGTCAACCTCATGAGCGCGCTGTCGGCGCATGTGCGGCAAGCTTATCCGTTGGTGCGCCGCATCGGCGTGCTGACGTCGGACGCGATTCGCGATAACGGTCTCTTCGAACGCTATTTCGACGCCGGGCGCTACGAGGTGCTGCATCCGCGCAACGAAGCGGGCGTCGATTGCGTGACGAATGCGGTGTACGGCGAGAACGGCGTCAAAAGCGGACATTTTCATGGCCGGCCCGTGGAGTTGCTGCGCGCGGCATGCGCGGATCTCGTCGCGCAAGGCGCGGAAATCATTTTGCCGGGGCTCGCCGAAATCGCCCTGGTCGCGCGCGCGCTCGGCACGCTGGACATACCGCTCGTCGATGCGAACCTGGTGTATGCGCGCTACGTCACGGCGGGGCAATACTCGCCGCCCAGGCGGCGCTTCAAGCTGGGCGTGCTGGGCGGCGTGGGGCCGGCCGCCACCGTCGACTTCATGGGGAAGCTGGTGCGCAACACGCCCGCCGCATGCGACCAGGATCACATCAAGGTCATGGTCGAGCACGACCCGCAGATTCCCGACCGTACCGAGGCGCTGCTCGGCGGCGGCGACGATCCGACGCTCGCGCTCTACGCCGCATGCAAAACGCTCGAAGAGGGCGGCGCGGATCTGATCGCGATTCCGTGCAATACGGCGCATGCGTTCGTCGAACGGATTCAGCCTTCGCTCGGCGTTCCGATCGTCAATATGCTGACCTGTACCGCGGATTATCTGCGCGAATCGTTTCCCGGCTTGCGCGAAGTCGGCGTGCTGGCGACCTCGGGCACGCTCGCGAGCCGCGTCTACGAGAAAGCGCTCGAGGCGCGCGGCTTCGTGCAGATCGCGCCGGCCGCGGCCGCCCAGGCGCGGCTGATGAACGCGATTTATGGCGCGAACGGTGCGAAGGCGGGCCATCTCACGGGCGAATGTCGCGACGACGTCGACGCGGCGGTCGATGATCTGGTCGCCCGAGGCGTGCAGGTGATCGTGCTGGGGTGTACCGAATTGCCGCTGCTGCTGCGCGGCTCGACGCTGGCGGGCCCGGGTGGACGGATGGTGCGGCTCGTCGATCCGACCGAAGTGCTCGCGCGACGCTGCGTGGCTGATGCGCTGGCGGCGAGCGGGTCCAGGCTAAGCGCGGCGCCGCTTGCGGCCGGTGATCATGGCGGCGATGAGGTTCTCACGAGTCCACACGCTCATTGCGACAGCCGCGACGATGTGAACGACAACGCAACCCTGCAATGCCACCGATAACCAATAGTGGACGGTTTGGGGCCATTCTTCTCCCCAGAATGCATCGAGACGCATGACGAACCCGCTCAGCGCGAGCGCGGCAATCAAGAACCACAGCGCGGCTGCCATCAAAGCGCCAAGCGGATTGTGCGACGCGTGGTGTAGCGCCTGTCCCGCGGCCAGCGAACGCAGATAAGCGACGAGTTGTGCACGTGTGGGCCACCAGCTCGAGAACCGTGCGGGCCGTGTGCCGATCACGCCCCAGACGAGACGTGATGCGACGAGCCCGGCCGCACAGTACCCCAGCACCCGATGTATCTGATCGGTCGGGCCGAACAGATTCCACAGGACGATGCCCGCTACCGTCCAATGCGTGAGACGAACCCAGATGTCCCAGGTCGCGACTCGCGCGCCGTGCGATGAGTGCATGGTTCGCAAGCGCTGCCGCTTACTCGATTTCCGATTTCACGACGGCCAGCGTCTTGGTGTCGTAATAGATCTCGACCTTCTTGCCGTCCTTATTGTGGCCGTAGATCTCGTAGCAGTTGCCGTCGACCTGGAACTTCTTGATCTTGTAGCCCTGCGCTTCCAGTTGAGCGCGCGCGTCCGATTCCTTGATCCATTCGCTCTTCGGATGCGCCGTGCAGTCGGCCTTCGCGAAAGCCGCATTCGACGCGGCTACGGCCGCCAGCAACACCATAAGCTTGAACATGAATATCCGTCTCCTGATTGAAAATGACCGATGACGCCCGGGAAATCGATTCCTGAGCTTGCCGGGCGGCAAAAGCATGAACGGCAATCGCGGGGACCGTTCACGGCGACCGCCAGTATAACGGCGCCCGCCGCGCCGGAAAGGGTTTTGAAAGCAGGTGCGAGCGAAAGTCGCACCCTATGGGAAGCGACTTTGCGAACGTGCGGCGTCGTGGAAAACTGTATGAATATACAGTATAGTATCCCGTCGTAACCAGGCCTTCGGCGTGTGTTCCCGCCGGCCCGGCTGCATCGAACTTGCGCGGTCGCGAGGCGTCCGTGAGAGGTGGCCCACTCATTCAGACGGTCGAAAAAATTGTCATCCAACGGCACTATCAAGATCCGCGGCGCACGCCAGCACAACCTCAAGAACGTCGATCTCGACGTAAGAACCGGCGAAATGACGGTCGTCACCGGCCCGTCCGGTTCCGGCAAGTCGAGCCTCGTGTTCGATACGCTGTATGCGGAAGGGCAGCGGCGCTATGTCGAGACCTTCAGCGCCTACGCGCGCCAATTTCTCGACCGCATGGACCGGCCGCAAGTCGACCGGGTCGACGGCGTGCCGCCCGCCATCGCGATCGACCAGACCAACCCGGTGCGCAGTTCGCGCTCCACCGTCGGCACCATGACGGAACTCAACGACCACCTGAAGCTGCTCTATGCGCGCGCGGCCGAACTGTTCGATCGCAAGACGGCGCGCCAGGTGCGTCACGACACGCCGGAAACGATTTACGCCGAGTTGCTGGAGCGCACCGCGCAGCATGATCCTCGGCTGGTGGTCACGTTCCCGGTCGAGTTGCCGGAGTCGGCGTCCGAGCAGGAAGTGGAGCAGTGGCTCTCGGCCAGCGGCTATACGCGCGTGCAGGCGCAACGCGAAGTCGATTCGCCCACCGGCAAGCGCAAGCTGCTCGACGTGGTGGCCGACCGCTTCCGGCTGCGCGCGGTGGATAAGCAACGGGTGGTCGAGGCAATCGAGGCGTCGCTCAAGCGCGGCGTCGGGCGCGTCAACATTTACGTGCTGCCCGCCACGCCCGCCACGCCCGATGCGCCCAATGCGCCTGAAACGACCCCGGCCGAGCCGGAAATCTGGCGTTTCTCCACCGGTTTGCACAGCCCCGAAAGCGACCTGCGTTATGCCGACCCGCAGCCGGCGCTGTTCTCGTTCAACTCGGCATACGGCGCGTGCGAAGCTTGCCGCGGCTTTGGCCGCGTGATCGGCGTCGACCTGGGCCTCGTGATTCCCGACGCGCGCAAGACGCTGCGCGAAGGCGCGATCAAGCCGATGCAAACGCCGGCCTGGAAGGAATGCCAGGACGATCTGATGCGCTATGCGGCCAAAGCCGATATCCGCCGCGGCACGCCGTGGGGCGAACTGACGGATGCCGAGCGCGACTGGGTCATCAACGGTTCGCCGGAGTGGAACGGCAAGTGGCAAAGCCACTGGTACGGCGTCAAGCGCTTCTTCGAGTATCTGGAATCGAAGGCGTACAAGATGCATATCCGCGTGCTGCTGTCCAAGTACCGCAGCTATACGCCGTGCGAAACCTGCGGCGGCGCGCGCCTGAAAACCGAATCGCTGCTGTGGCGCCTCGGCAGCAAGGCGAACGCGGACCAGGTGCTTCCGGCCGCGCAGCGCTTCATGCCGCGCGGCGTCGACTGGTCGCGCGCGCAACTCGAGGCCTTGCCGGGCCTCACCGTGCACGATCTGATGCTGATGCCGATCGAACGCATCCGGCGTTTCTTCGACGAAATCAGCTTGTCGAGCGCGTTGCTCGACGACGCGCTCAAACTGCTGCTCGCCGAGGTGCGCACGCGCCTCAAATATCTGTGCGACGTCGGCCTCGGTTATCTCACGCTCGACCGGCAAAGCCGCACGCTCTCGGGCGGCGAGGTGCAGCGCATCAACCTGACCACGGCGCTCGGCACCTCGCTCACCAAGACGCTGTTCGTGCTCGACGAGCCGAGCATCGGCCTGCATCCGCGCGATCTGAACCGCATCGTCGAAGCCATGCACCGCTTGCGCGATGCGGGCAATACGCTGGTGGTGGTCGAGCACGATCCCTCGGTAATGCTCGCGGCGGACCGTCTGATCGACATGGGTCCGGGGCCGGGCGAGCGCGGCGGCTCGATCATTTACGACGGCGCGCCCGAGGCGATCCGCTCGTCCGGCACGCTGACCGGCGAGTACCTCGGCGGCCGCCGCCATGTGGCGGATGCGGCGCACTGGTCACAGCGTCCGGTGAATGACGACACGCCGCGCATCGTGCTGGAAGGCGCGACCGAGCACAATCTGCGCGACGTCACGGTCGAGATTCCGTTGCAGCGGCTCGTCTGCGTGACGGGCGTGTCGGGCTCCGGCAAATCCACCTTGCTGCAAGACGTTTTATATCCGGCCATGGCGCGGCATTTCGGCATCGCCACCGAATCGCCCGGCGCATTCAAAAGCCTGAGCGGCGCCGATCAGGTCACGGACGTGGTGTTCGTCGACCAGTCGCCGATCGGCAAGACCGCGCGCTCGAACCCGGCCAGCTACGTCGGCGCATTCGACGAAATCCGCAAGCTGTTCGCCAGGGCGCCGCTCGCCCAACAACGCGGCTACGGTCCCGGCATGTTCAGCTTCAACTCCGGCGACGGGCGCTGCCCGACCTGCGGCGGCTCCGGTTTCGAGCACATTGAAATGCAGTTCCTGAGCGACGTGTACCTGCGCTGCCCCGATTGCGACGGTCGCCGTTACCGCGCGGAACTGCTGGAGGTGAAGATCGAGCGCGGCCAACCGGCGCGCGCGTTGAGCATCGCGGACGTGCTCGAATTGACCGTGAGCGAAGCCACCGCCTACTTCGCGAACGACGCGGAGGTATTGCGCGTGTTGCAGCCGATTGTCGACGTGGGCCTCGAATACGTGAAGCTCGGCCAGCCGGTGCCCACGCTGTCCGGCGGCGAGGCGCAGCGGCTCAAGCTCGCGGGCTTCCTCGCCGAATCGGCCCAGGCGCGCAGCGCGCGCGCTGCGAAACAGGCCGTTGCGAAACGCCTCTTCATGTTCGACGAGCCCACCACGGGCCTGCATTTCGACGACATCGCCAAGCTGATGCAGGCGTTCGGCAAACTGCTCGCGAGCGGTCATTCGCTCATCGTGATCGAACACAACCTCGACGTGATCCGCGCGGCCGACTGGCTGATCGACCTCGGCCCGGAAGGCGGCGACGGCGGCGGTCGCGTGCTGTGCGCGGGCACGCCGGAAGACGTCAAGCAATGCGCGGAATCGCATACCGGCGAGGCGCTGCTGCAATACGACCGTGCGATGAACGCGGCGGCCGAACCGGCGTCGCAAGGCATTCCGCTGCAAAAGGCGCTGAGCGCGGCGCGGGCGCGCCGGGCGATCGAGGGCGAGGACGTGGTGCGCATCGTCAATGCGCGCGAACACAATCTGAAATCGCTGGACGTCGATATTCCGCACGGCAAGTTCAACGTGATTACCGGCGTCTCCGGTTCGGGCAAGTCCACGCTGGCGTTCGACATCCTGTTTCACGAGGGGCAGCGCCGTTACCTCGAATCGCTGAACGCCTACGCGCGTTCCATCGTGCAGCCGGCCGGGCGGCCTGAAGTCGACGCGGTGTACGGCATTCCGCCCACGGTCGCGATCGAGCAGCGCCTGTCGCGCGGCGGTCGCAAGAGTACGGTGGCGACCACCTCGGAAGTGTGGCACTTCCTGCGTTTGCTGTATGTGAAGCTCGGCTTGCAGCATTGCATTCACGACGGCACGCCGGTCACGTCGCAAAGCGTCGAATCGATTGCCGCGCAGTTGCTGCGCGATCACAAGGGGCAGCACGTCGGCTTTCTCGCGCCGCTCGTCGTGAACCGCAAGGGCGTCTATACGGATCTCGCGAAGTGGGCGAAAGCGCGCGGCAACACGCATCTGCGCGTGGATGGCGAGTTCGTGCCCGTGGACCCGTGGCCGAAGCTCGACCGCTTCCGCGAACACACGATCGAACTGCCGGTGGCCGACCTCGTCGTGTCGCCGGACAATGAAACCGGGTTGCGCGAGGCGCTCGACCAGACGCTGGAAATCGGCAAGGGCGTGATGCATCTGCTGGCGCCGCTCGACGGTTTGCACGACGCGATCAACGGCGGTCATCCCACGGCGAAAGTGGGCGACGTGAAGGTGCTGTCCACCAAGCGCGCGTGCCCGACATGCGGCACGAGCTATCCCGAACTCGATCCGCGCATGTTCTCGTACAACAGCAAGCATGGCTGGTGCACCACTTGCGTCGGCACGGGTCTCGCGCTCACGCGCGAACAACGCGCCGCCTACGACGATACGATCGTCGTCGACGACAATCGCGGGCGTGAGCAGAGCTTGCCGTCGGAAGAGCAGGAACCGGAAGGTCTCGTCGACGAACCCTGCGCGGATTGCGCCGGCACGCGTCTGAACCCCACCGCGCGCGCGGTGACGTTCAACGCGCAGTCCATTGTCGACGTCGCGCAATGGACCGTGTCGGATACGCGCGCGTGGATCGACTCGCTGGAGATGAGCGGGCGCGACGCGGAAATCGCGCGTGACGTGGTGAGCGAAATCGGCAGCCGTCTGCAATTTCTGGAAGAAGTCGGGCTCGGCTATCTGAGTCTCGATCGTGCCGCGCCGAGTCTGTCGGGCGGCGAAGCGCAGCGTATCCGGCTCGCCGCGCAACTGGGCAGCAATCTGCAAGGCGTGTGCTACGTGCTGGACGAACCCACCATCGGTCTGCATCCACGCGACAACCAGATTCTGCTGAGCGCCTTGCGCAAACTGGGCGAAAAGGGCAATACGCTGGTGGTCGTCGAGCATGACGAAGACACGATCCGGCGTGCCGATCACATCATCGATATCGGGCCGGGCGCGGGCAAGCGCGGCGGCACGTTAATCGCGCAGGGCAGCGTGGCCGATCTGTCGGCGCAGCCTGATTCGCTAACCGGGCAGTTTCTCGCGCGGCCCATCGTGCATCCGTTGCAGGCGCGCCGCGCTGTGGTCGCGCCGGCCAGGCGCGCGGCCGCGGTGCCGGAAAACTGGCTGACGGTGCATGGCGCGAGGCTGCATAACTTGCGCAACGTCACGGTCGGCATTCCGCTGTCGCGCCTCGTCGCGGTGACCGGCGTGAGCGGCTCGGGCAAATCGACATTGGCGCGCGACGTGTTGATGGCGAATCTGCTGGATGCGGTCGGGCGCTCGGTGCTGTCGTCGCCGGCCACGCGGCGCGCGCGAGCGGCGGCCGAGCAACAGCCGGCCGCGAACCGGCGTTCGAGCGTGCTGGCTCGCACGGCGCCGCGCGCTCCGCTGAACGTCACGCATGCGTGGCAGGGCTGCGATTCGATCACCGGTTGGGAAAGCATCGACCGCGTGCTCGAAGTCGATCAAACGCCGATCGGCAAGACGCCGCGTTCGTGTCCGGCCACGTACATCGGCGTGTGGGACGCGATCCGCAAGCTGTTCGCGGGCACGCTCGAAGCGCGTGCGCGCGGCTACACGGCCTCGCGGTTTTCGTTCAACACCGGCGAAGGCCGTTGCCCGGCTTGCGAGGGGCAGGGCGTGCGCACCATCGGCATGAGCTTTCTGCCGGACGTGAAGGTGCCCTGCGATGTGTGCCACGGGCAACGCTTCAATCCCGAGACGCTTGCGGTCACCTGGCGCGGCAAGAATATCGGCGACGTGCTGACCATGGAAATCGACGAGGCCGTCGAATTCTTCGCGCCGATCTCGAACATCGCGCATCCGTTGCAATTGATGAAAGACGTCGGGCTCGGCTATCTCACGCTCGGCCAGCCGTCGCCTACGTTGTCGGGCGGCGAGGCGCAGCGGATCAAACTCGTCACCGAGTTGAGCAAGGTGCGCGACGACGTCACGCGGCGCGGGCAGAAACCGCCGCATACGCTGTACGTGCTGGACGAACCCACCGTCGGCTTGCATATGGCCGACGTCGCCAAGCTGATCCGCGTGCTGCATCGTCTTGCGGATGGCGGCCATAGCGTCGTCGTCATCGAGCACGATCTCGACGTGATCGCCGAGGCCGACTGGATCATCGATCTCGGTCCTGAAGGCGGCGTGGGTGGCGGCGCCATCGTTGCGGCAACCGATCCTGAAGGACTCGTGCGTGTGCGCGAGAGCCACACGGGTGCCGCGCTGAAGCCGGTGCTCGAACGCACGGAAGCGGCACGCGTCGTCGCGCCGGTTGAAGCAGGCGAGGGCACCAACGGGTAGCGCGAGCCGTCTTCTCGCGGGCATTCATGCATGAATCCACGCACGGCCTGCATCGCGAGAAGCGATGTGGGCCGTGCGCATTTTTATCGCGACATTAATGTTTAGCAGGCTGCTGAAATACAGTCCGACAGAAGCAGCCTTTCTGCACTTACGCGGCTCTCGCCACAAGGTTTATCGCATTGTGCAATTTCAACGT
>NZ_FRAB01000016.1 GCF_900142195.1 Paraburkholderia terricola | reverse complement strand
TCAACGCGCGCTCGGCCACGCCGTCTGCCAACTGGTAATTGCTCGGGTGTCCACGATGCCGTGACAGCAGTCCCGAAGCACCCTGGCTGCGATAGCGCACCGTCAACCGCTCAACCTGACGCCGGCTCAGATGGAGCCGTTCTGCGGCCTGCCATGTCATCAGCATGCCGTCGACCACCGACTGGATCGTCCTGAGCCGGTCTACCTCGCGCATCGTCATGGTGATCGTCCCGGATGTCGTCGTCATGCGAGCCTCCCGTCAAAGGTCAGCCAGCATGACATGCGACGTTTCAGCTTTGCCCAGGTACGACACTACAGCTTTGCCGTAACAGGGCCGACAGCGATGGCCGAGGTTACGTCAACACTTCGACGTAGCGCGCTTCGTTGAGATCCGAGATGAGCGTCGGGCCTGTCGGTTGCCAGCCCAAACGCGCTTGTGTCTGCGCACTCGACGCCGGCATATCGAGCGCCGCGAACATCGCCATCCATCCGAAGTGCGCCTGCACTTGCTCGCGCGCGATCGACACGACCGGCATCTTGAGGCCGCGCCCTAACGCCTCGGCAATCTCGCGGGCGCTCACGCCTTCTTCGCCGACCGCGTGATAGCGCGCACCGCGTTCTCCCTTCTCGATCGCGAGCCGGTACAGCCGCACGACGTCCGACAGATGTCCCGCGGGCCAGCGGTTACGGCCCTCCTCCACGTAGGCGCACACGCCTTTCTCGCGCACGATCTGGATGAGGGGCGTGATGAGGCCCTGGCGGAACGGGCTATGCACTTGCGGCAGGCGCATCACCGAGACGTTGACGCCTGCCTCCAGCAGCGCATTGCTGGCCAGCTCGCTGGCGAGGCGCGGATTCGGGTGCGCGGTGTTGAACACGTCCTCGGTCGCGGGTTGCCCGTCGCCGCGGCTGCCAGCGCCCGTGCCCGAGGTGACGAGCAGCGGACGATCGGAGCCGGCCAGCGCCGAGCCGAGAGCCTCGATCGCGCGCTTGTCCTTCGCGCAGTTGTCCACGAAGCGCGAGAAGTCGTGGTCGAACGCGAGGTGGATGACGGCGTCCGCCTTCGCGGCGCCGCTGCGCAGGCTGTCGGTGTCTTCAAGCGTGCCGCGATGGACTTCGGCGCCCGCCGCGCTCAGCGCTTGCGCGCCCGCATCGGATCGTGTCATGCCGATCACCTGATGACCGGCTTCGATGAGTTCGGGCAACAGAGCCGAGCCGATGAAGCCCGTTGCGCCCGTCAGAAAAATACGCATCGTGAAGTCTCCTTGGGTTAATCACCCCGGCACTATGCGATCATCCGCTTTCCTGTTGAAGTAGTGACTTTATCCCGGTAAAACGACTAACAGGCTCAGCATGTCAGTGAACGCCGCCCAAACGCTCGGGGACTTTCTGCGCAGCCGTCGCACGCGGCTCGATCCGGCCAGCTTCGGCTTCTCGGGCCGCAGGCGCACGCCGGGACTGCGCCGCGAAGAAGTGGCTCAGCGCGCCAACATCAGTTCCACCTGGTACACCTGGCTCGAACAGGGCCGCGGCGGCGCGCCTTCGGCGGTGGTGCTGGAGCGCATCTGCGCAGCGCTGATGCTGACGGATGCCGAGCGCGAACACCTTTTCATGCTGGGCCTCGGGCGGCCGCCGGAAGTGCGCTACCGGTCCGTCGATGGCGTGAACCCGCGGTTGCAGCGCGTGCTCGATTCGCTCGACGCCAGCCCGTCGATCGTCAAGACCGCGACCTGGGACGTGGTGGCGTGGAATCAAGCCGCGGCCGTCGTGCTCACCGACTACAGCACCCTGCCGGCCGGCCAGCGCAACATCTTGCGCTTTCTGTTCGGCGACCCGGCCGTTCGCGCGAAACAGCACGACTGGGAGAGCGTCGCGCGCTTCGTCGTGGGGACGTTCCGCGCGGACGTGGCGCGCGCGGGGCTCGCTTCCGAAGTGGGCGACCTCGTGGACGATCTGCGCCGCGCCAACCCCGACTTCGACCGCATGTGGCGCGAAAACCAGGTGCTGAGCCACGGGGACGGCGAGAACGTGAAGCGCCTGCTGCATCCCACGCTGGGGTCCATCGAGATGGAGTATTCGCTGTTCGCTGTCGATGGTCGGCCGGACCTCAGCATGCTCGTGTACACGCCGCTGGACGCGCTCACCGCGGAGCGCATCCGCGCCGCCGCTGCGCAACGTCGATCGATGGCAGCGCAGAAAGCCTCGACTCGCAACGCGCCGCGGCTTCACGACGGCTTGCGCTAGGTGAACGCGAGCACGAAATCGAACCGGGCCGACTTTCGCTCGCCGTCGTCGTCGATCGTCATCAGCAGCCGGCCATCGAACAGGGAATCGCGAGCATTGCGCCGCTCGCCGGGAAAGTACAGTTGGGTGGTGAGCATCGGCCCGTTGGGCGGCTGCACCGTCACATGGAAGTGTCGTGTGCGTCCCGGATAGAGCCCCGGCACGATGGTCTCGAGGCGGTAGCGTCCCTCGTTGTCGGCGAATTGATGGCCGCGCAGCCGGAACCCGTCGACGTCGTACTCCCCGGCGTCATTCGCGTGCCAGAAATCGAGCAACGCCCCGGGCACCGCCCTGCATCGTGTCGACCACACCCGTCCGGTCAGGACGATCTTTGTTCCATTGATGCCGGGTTCGAGCAGCGATACACGTTGCGGCGAGTGCGGCAGGAAGAACGGACCTGCCGTCTGCCGCCGGGTCGGTTCCTGTCCGTCGGTGCAGGCGGGTGTCGCTGACACTTCCTCGGCCCGGCCACGGTTTGCCTTTCCGAGGGCCAACAGCAGCAACGTGGACGGCACCGTAGCCGACCTGCGAAGAAAATCGCGCCGTCCGTGGCTCATGCTTGGTGTGCGCATCGTGATCGCTCCTTGCTTCCCGTCCGATCGGCATGCTGCGCTGCGCACGCTGCCGAACCGACGAGCGTCCTTGCTGGCGCCGTTGCGTTTAACGGAGCACAGCATCCTGTGCCAACCATGGTAGGCCGAAACTTCAGGTCGGCGTGCAAATACATTCTTGCCAACAGAATCCGCGATAGACGGGCACAAACACGTCAGGCGCATTCAACCGATTGATGCAATGCACTAGCGTCTGCGCGAGGCCGTGATAATCGCCTCCCGGTACAGCCACCTATCAATATTGATAGCTACATTTTTATCCCTGTAACGAGTGGAATGGAAATGGCCGTGAGTGTGCGGCTTGGCTCCAAGATCATTCAATCCAACACCGGTAACCAGCCTTTATGGTGGGCAAATGCACGGGGATTTCCATCGCCAACGGAATCGGTGCGCTCAGCACTATCGGCTTCGAACGACAGTCAGCAATATCACCCGCTACGACTTCACCTGGCGGGCGCAAACCAGTCAGATCATCGCGCTGCTGCTACGAGTACGTGGCGGCCCCGTGTCCCTCCCCATGTGACGGTCAACACGTCGACGAAGAAATCTTCGTGACCGCCCGATCAGGAAAAACGAACATGTCCGAGCACGATTCCAGAAACGCAGGTCTTCCCGTCCGCCCCCTCACCGAAGCAGAGCAACGCCTGGTGCGCCATATCGACGAGCATTGGGATCGCGCCCGCGCATTGACGGAATTGCGCGACGGATTGCAGACCGCCGTCGAGATCGAACTGGCAACGGTGCCGCTCTATCTCTTCGCTTATTACTCGATCAACCGTACCCCTCAAGGATTCCCGGCGACCGATCTGTCCCGCTTCGCCGATCAGGCGGGGGGCATCATGATGAGCGTGGCTGTCGAGGAAATGCTTCACTTGTCCTTGTCGTCCAACATGCTGTTTTCGCTCGGCGTGCAGCCCCAGCTCTATTTGCGCTCGCCCTCGCCGTATCCGACCGATCTGCCCGGTCATGCGAGGCTCGGGCCGGACAGCAAGCCGATGGCCCTTCCGCTGGCCAAGTTCTCGTCCGAGCAGTTATGGCAGTTCCTCGAAATCGAATACCCGGCGGCGGCGGACGCCCCGCCTGAGCTGAATAATTGGCAGACGATCGGCCAGATATATTCGTTTCTGCGCTGCATCATCAGCTCGCGCCACATCACCGACGACGACTTCAAGGCGGGCCGCGCGCCAGCCCAGATCCAGCCGTCCAACTATTCGCCCAACAACATCGACTCGGTGTATCCGACTGCCGGCTTCAATTACGGCTGCCCGGTACCGGCGCCGGTCAACGGCTCGGCGGCCGCCACGGCCGCCTATGCGAGCCGCGGCGATAGCCATGCGAGCCGCAGCGCGCTGATGACGATTGCCTCGCGCGAAAACGCCATGCAGGCCATCCAGACGATCGACGCGGAAGGCGAGGGCTTCGGCCCTCACAAGTTCGACGATCTGTCACACCACGAACTCTCGCATTACTACAAATTCCTGACGCTGCAATCGCAACTGGCGGGCTACGATCCCAAGGACGAGAAGTTGCGGAACATGCCGCCCCCGCCGCCCGCGGCGGCACGTCAGTTCAGCCGGGAAGAACTGGCGAGAATCATGTTCGATTTTCCCGACAACCCGGTTGCCGCCGCCTACCCGCCCGGACGCCGCGAACTCGCCGACATCGTCAGCGGCCTGTACCAGTACATGCTGATCATGACCGAGAGCATCTTCCTCATCGAACCGAGTCAGCAAAAGCTGTATTTCAACCAGACGCTGCACCGATCGATGATCTGGATCCTCGACAAGATGATCCAGGCCATGCGGAAAATCTCGTTGTACGGCACCGATGGCTACCCGAGTACCCTCCAGTTGGCGCCCACTTTCGAAAACATCAATCTGGGCCCGCGTCACCAGGCCTTCGCGACCCTGGTCGCCATGTGCAACGGCATGAACGCCAAATACGGCAGCGAATCCTGGTACAGCAGCGACGCGCAATATTTCGTCGAGATGATCCCTTCCTTGCCGGAGGTGAGCGGCCTATGGCAGACGCCGCCTGATCAACCGACATTGGGCAAGCCTGGCTGCGACGTCAGTCAATATCAGGGCATTCCGATGTTCACGGAACTGCCGCCCGCGCCCGGCGTACTACTGGCTGGCGAGGTGCGGCACGCATGCATGGGACTGAACCAATGCAAGGGACAAGGCCGCAGCCGCGATAACGAATGCGCCGGCCAAGGCTATTGCTCTACCGCGCTGGAATTCAACTTCGCTGACCCGGCCTCGCCGCTGATATCGGATCACACCTGCCGCGTACAGAACGCTTGCGCCGGTCAAGGCGGTTGCGGCCTGTATGGCACGGGACACGAGCAGGAAGCGCCGGGCGCGAATGCCTGCGCCACGCAAGGCTGCTGCGCCACGCCGATCAATGCGGAGCGCTTCAGCACCGACGGCCGCAACCGCGGCAAGAGCGTATGGCTGCGTGCGCGCGAAGTGTTCGCCGAGCAAACCTGGCCGGAACTGCGCAAAAAGAACCCGTCGCTGCCGGCCCAGCCGCCTGAGCCGCCGCATGCGGAATTGTTCAAGTACGGTCCGACCATCGAGTGGATTCAGGAATATAGCGGTCATGGCATGACGGCTTGCGGGGCGAGCGGCATGAGCGGCGCGGGTAGCTGCAGCTAAGGAATGCCTGGACATGACTGAACTTCGAGGGGACGCAGCCGGACATCGGCTCGGGTTTGGCGTCGGGCTGCGCAATCAGCATTTCGATCATATTTTGGCAACGCGGCCGCCGGTGGATTGGTTCGAAGCCATCTCGGAGAATTTCATGGATTCGGGAGGACGGCCGCGCGCCGTCCTGCGCCGGATCGCCGAACATTATCCGGTCGCGCTGCACGGCGTTTCGCTGTCGATCGGCAGCACCGACCCGCTCGATCGTGACTATCTGACCCGCTTGCGGCGGCTAGCCGACGAGGTATCGGCCCGCTGGGTCAGTGACCATTTGTGCTGGACCGGCGCGCTGGGGGTCAACAGCCACGACCTCCTGCCGCTGCCGCTTAACGAAAGGACACTGGACCATGTGAGCGCCCGGGTCGCCCAGGCGCAGGAGTTACTGGGACGGCCGTTGGTGTTGGAGAATCCCAGCACCTATGTCCGCTTCCGCCAGTCGACGCTGAACGAGCCGGCCTTTTTGCGCGAGCTAAGCCGCGTAACGGGTTGCTGGCTGCTGCTGGATGTCAACAATGTTTATGTCAGCTGCTTTAATGCCGGGACCGATCCATTGGATTACCTGAATCAGTTCCCATTCGATCGCGTCGTGCAATTGCATCTGGCCGGACATCAGCATTGCGGCACCCATATCGTCGACACTCACGATCGTCCGGTTTCCGCGGCGGTGTGGCAACTGTTCCGCCTGGCTTGGCAGCGCAGCGAACAAGCCGCGACCTTGCTCGAATGGGATGGCGATGTGCCTGCCTTCGAGCGCGTGCATGCCGAGTTGATGCGGGCGCGACAGATCATCGATGGCGACGCGCCCGCCGAGGTCGAAGCCGCCCCGCGGCCGCGGCCGGACAGCGCCGAGGCGGTGTCCACGCCAGTCGCGTTCCTGGTGCCCGAGATCATGAGCAACAGCGTCGTGTGCTCGTCATGAGTGTCGACCAGGGTCGTCTGGACTCGCTGCAACGCTGGATGATCGAGGCACTGATCGCGCCGGATGGCGTCGACGCCGACACCATCGCCGCCACCTTATTGCCGGGGCCGAAGCTGTCCGCCTCGGCTTGCCTGGCCATCTATCAGCGCAGCTACATCCTGCGGTTGCGGAAATGCCTGGAAGAGCAGTTCCCCGCCAGCTACCACGCGTTGGGGGCGACTCTTTTCGCCGATTTCGCCAACGAATATCTGCGGGCCTGCCCGTCCGACAGCTATACGCTGCACGAGCTCGGTCGGCGTTTTCCGGAATGGCTCGAGGACAATCGCCCGGATCGGGACCAGCCGCCGGAACAGCGCGAGTCCTGGATCGATTTCATGGTGGACCTGGCCAGTTATGAGCGCGATCTGTATCGCCTGTTCGACGCACAGGGCCACGAGGGACGGCCTTGGCCCGACGCGTCAGCCGACGATGGCGCACTGGTCCTCCAGCCTTGCCTGGCCCTGGTCGCGTACCGCTATCCTGTGGCCTGGTATTACCACGAGGTTCGCGCCGGGCGTTCGCCACAGTTACCGGTTGCCATGCGCTCCTACGCGGTGATCCTGCGCCGCGATTTTCTGACGCACACTTATCCGGTCACTCGCCTGCACTATGAATTTTTGTCGCTCGTGAGACGGACCCGGGATCTGCCGGCGTCGGTGGAAGCGATTGCGGCCGAGGCTGGGTATCCCGTTGACGCGGTATGGCGATCCTGGCGCCATGAGGTGCGCCGGCCTTGGATCGAAGCGGGGTTCTTTGTCGAGAGAGCGGTGATCGGGGACTAGCCAGGGTGTTGAGGTTGACCTCGTGGCGGGGTCGTTCTGAGCGAAGGCGCAAACGCGCGGCTTTCGCCGCCAAGACCGTTATCTAGCAATCCTTGCATTGATAGGATTGGCGCAAAACCCATTCAAATTCCATCTCGACTTGCTTCACATCTGCCGCTCGCTTCAATGCAAGCGGAATAGCCTGGTGCGCCGGTACCGAGTGGTCGAAGTCCCCAGCCAGACCCACCGTGACTGCTTTTCCCATTACCGTTATCCTCCTTGCCTCGTTCGACACCGCCTGGCGGGAGGCCGAGGCAAATATCCGGTGCAAATTCATGCCCGGTGCGGTTCCCGAACATAGTAGATATCCCACTCCGACTCAGCCGTTTTCAAAAACCCGTGTCGTTGATAGAAACGGTTCGAGTCACTATCGCGAAGCGCTCCCAGTCTGATCGAAACCGACTGGGAGTCCGCGTCCGCGAGAATCGCCGAGAGTACTGTCGAACCAATACCTTTGCCCTGGTACTCCGGTAGAACATAGAAATGTTCGAGCAACAGGTGATCGGCCGCGGGCTTTATTTGCACGAAGCCAACGGATACGCCGTCAACCACAATGAACTTGCACAACGCCGAATCGAACGACGACACGAAACGATCGCGTGCACGCCGCGGCTCGAAGCGGCCGATACGCTCAAGGCTCTCTCGCATCGCGTCGATACGCATCTGAACCAGCGTTTCGATGTCGTCGTGCGTTGTGCTCGCGAGCGTCGGGTTCACCTGTCTCATGCCTCGTTAATATTTCCCGCAGCCGCAGCCTGGATCATCTTCCAGCCATTGCCGGCGGGATCGCGGAAACCGGCATCGACGCTGCCGTAGCGGTCTACCGGATCCTGGGTGAATTCGACGCCGCTGGCCCTCAGCCTGGCGTAGCTGGCGCGGCAGTCGGCCACAGTAAGCACCAGCGGCGGCATGGCGCCCTTCGCGACCATCGCCCGCAGCGTTTGCGCGGTGGCTTCGTCGTGGATCGGCGGGCCCGGCGTGAAAAGACCGAGCTGGAACGAGGGCTGATCGGGATGCTGGACCGTGAGCCAGCGGTAAGCACCGTTGCGCACGTCCGTGTGGACGCGAAAACCGAGCTTCTCGACGTAGAACGCGAGCGCTTCGTCCTGGTTGTCCACGTACAAGCCCACTACATTGATACCTTGATTCATGACACCTCCCTGGTTGATGGGCGGAATGTACCTTTGCCCACGCGGCGGCGCTTCTCCAAAACTGCGGTGGTGAGGTCGGGGCGCTGCGCGGCCCTCAGGACGCAGGCGGGCACGCGGTCGAATTCAGGCATGTCGGCCCGGGCCTCGACGCGCATGGCGCTGGGGCTTCGCCCGGTGATGTCGCGGAAAGTGCGGCCGAAGGTCCCCAGGCTCTCCCACCCGGTGGCAAAGGCAATTTCCGTGATGCTGAGCTCGGTGTCGCGCAGTAAGGTGGTGGCCTGCTCGATGCGCCGCGTCAACAAATAGCGATGCGGCGGGATGCCGAAGGCCTGCTTGAAGGACCGCGCGAAATGGGCTTCGGACACACCACTGACCGCGGCCAGCCGCTTGACGGGCCAGGCTTCGTGCGAGGCGGCGTCCATGCGGTCCCTGGCGCGTAACAGGCGGCGCAGCAACGCCGGAGCTTGCAATGCGTCGGCGCCGGCCTCACTGCTGCCCACAACCCACGTCCCCTTCTTCACAATGCAACTGTTCGTCGAGCAGTCTCGTTTGCGCTTGCGTAAGCCGGCTCAAACAGGACGAATGAATCATGGGCTGCGCGCTATACGGCCCAGCCGATGAGCTTAAAAAATCGCATTGCGCATCACGATAAGCAACCCACGCGCGCTCGGCCTTCTGCAAGCGCGGCTTGCCCTGCGGACTCACTTTTGCCAGCAGCTTGCCGTAGGTCTCGTTGAGCTTTTTGTCGGCGGCCTGGTAGCTAAGGTCGGCGCAACGATTCAGCGAATTCTGGTCCGACGCCTTCTTGCAATCGATCTTTTCCGCGTAGGCATTGCCGCACAACCACAGAGACGTCACCGCCAGAATCGACACTCGCTTCATAGAAAACCCTCGGGCGTTGTTTCGTCAAATGGAGTGGTGAGCGGCAGTCCGCTCGCCAGTACAGCAGGATAAACGATACGATGCATCTCTGATCCGAAGCCGTCGCGTTTCCGCCAAACTTCGATTCGCCGTTTAACCGATTGAGCATCCAACCTTGACTATTCACATCCGCCCCGCTCACGCATCCGACGCCGCGCTGATTCTGCGCTTCATCACCGAACTCGCGGTGTACGAGAAAGCCGAGCATGAAGTCGTCGCAACCGTTCGAGACATCGAGGCCAGTCTGTTCTCCGCAAGTTCAAGCGCCAAGGCTTTGATCTGCGAGATGAACGGCGAGCCGATCGGCTTTTGCGTCTACTTCTTTTCCTATTCGACGTGGCTCGGCAAGCAAGGGCTTTATCTGGAAGACCTGTACGTGTCGCCGACATCGCGCGGCAGCGGCGCGGGCAAACAGATGTTGCGCCACCTCGCCCGCATTGCCTGCGACACCGGCTGCGGCCGCTTCGAATGGAGCGTGCTGGACTGGAACGAGCCGGCAATCGGCTTCTATGAATCGATCGGCGCGAGCGCGCAAAGCGAATGGGTGCGTTACCGGTTGGCGGGGGACGCGCTCAAGGCGTTTGCGGCGGGTGACGCATGAGCGAGGCTCGCGTCCGAACGGATGCATGGCCGCATGGCCGCTCGATCGGTAATCGCCCGTGATACACGCCCTTTTTATCTGCGGCAAGAACCGTCTGCGCAGCCCGACAGCCGAGCAGGTGTTCGCCAGTTGGCCCAACGTCGAGACCGATTCGGCCGGTCTCGGCGCGGACGCCGACGTCGCGCTTTCCTCCGAGCAGGTTCGCTGGGCCGACATTGTCTTCGTGATGGAAAAAGCGCATCGCGCGAGGCTGTCCGCGAAATTCCGCGCATGCCTGAACGGCAAGAAAGTCGTTTGCCTCGACATTCCCGACGACTACGCCTTCATGCAGCTCGAACTTGTCGCCCTGCTGGAACAGAAAGCCGGCAAATTTCTCCGGCGGAAATAGTCCGGACGGGCCGGCCGTCGATCATCGCCCCGCTCCCACCGGCTCCGCCTCGAACGCATCGCCGGTGGCAAAAAACGTCCCGCCGGCCACGTAATGGCACGTGCGCAAATCGGGATCGTCGCCGAAATGCCAGCGGTTGTTCGAATACACGCGACTGTCCGCATACGCCGCCACCACTTCGCCGATGATCAGGTCGTGCCGCTGGCTATCGTCCGGAATCACCTTGCATTCCATCCACGTGATGCAGCCGGCCAGCATCGGCACGTCGATGTTTTGCGCGTGGAACGTTTCGAGGTCGAAGGCCGAGAATTTGTCGAGTTCCGCGCCGGCGTTCGTGCCCACCGCCAGCGTTTGCGCGGCGAATCCGCGGCTCGGCAATTGCAGCCCGAACACGCCGCTCGCCTCGATCAGTTGCCGCGTGAGCGTGCGGCTGTCCACCACGACGACTACCTTCGGCGGATTGAAATCGAGCGGCATCGCCCACGATGCCGCCATCACGTTCGCGCGGCCGCCGTGCGCGCTGGTAATGATCGTGACCGGTCCATGATTCAGCAACTGCGTCGCCCGCGACAACGCCACGGGTTCTCGTGTGACTTTCATACGTCGTTTCCGCTTCAAAGGGATGAAGGCGATTGTAGCGAGGCTGCGCGAAGCGGGTGCGGGCAAGCGAGGGTGCCCAGGCGCTCAAGCGGAAAGTCGGGCAATCAAGGCAGGGATTCAAAACGAGGATGCAGGGCGGCAGCCGGGAAGCGCCGCCGCCCAGGCGCGCATCAATGTGGCGCTTTACCGTTGGGTACGGCGTCCAGCGGTTTGTGCTGTTCCTCGCCCAGGCCGGGGAAGAAAGCGTTCCAGGCAGCGCGTACGCCTTGAGCCGCGGTGGCCTCGGCCTGGACCGACTGCGATTCGCCGTCGGCTGCCTCCGAGGGATCGGCGGTGAGGCCGCGCCAGTGCGTGAACGTCAGCAATGGCTTCTCGGTCCATGCGCCGTCGCCAAACTTCGCAAATGCCGTGTCCCCGCTCGTCAGTTGCACCTCGTACCAGCCTTCGCGGACGGGCGTGTGGTCGGCAAGCTCAAACCAGGGGGTCGGTTCGATTTCCTTCATGTCGTCTCCGGTCGGATAAATCGTCATAGATAACCACAACAAAGGCATTCTTCATACTCACGCGACCCACAGCCCGAACGGCGCGCGGCATGTCCGCGCGAGGTTGTGCAGTGCGGTGCGTCGAGTACGACCTGCGGGCGATCCGTCCACGTCGCGCATTTCAGGATAGCCGCGCATAAACGACACGATAGCGCGACATGGGCCACGCGGACAAACGCAAAACTTATCGGCCGCGCCGAGCGATCAATGACAACATGCGGATGGCCGGCGCCAGCTGTTCGGCGGGCGTGTTGCCGTAGCCGATCACCAGCCCGTTGGTCTGCGCGCGCGGCCGCAACGCGAAACCGGACAGCGCGCGCGGGTTGAGCCCTTGCGCAAGCGCGCGTTCAGCCAGCGACCGATCGGCGATCCGCGGCGGCAAACGCAGCGTCAGATGCATGCCGCACTCGCCGCCCAGAATGGAAGCCGGCGCGAAATGCGCGGTGAGGGCGTCGCGCAACGCCTGCTGGCGCTCCCGATACAGCCGCCGCATGCGCCCGAGGTGCCGCCCGAACTCGCCGCTTTCGATGAAATGCGCGAGCGCCAGTTGCTCCAGACGATGCCCGCCGCGCAGCATCTCGTGCAGCGCGACGGCCGCGCGCTCCGCGATCGCGCGCGGCAGCACCACGAAGCCGATGCGCAGCGCCGGAAACATCGTCTTGCTGAACGAGCCGACGTAAAGAACCGGCGCGTCGTCGACCAGTCCTTGCATGCTGGCGATCGGTTCGCCGGTGTGCCGGAACTCGCCGTCGTAGTCGTCCTCGATCAGCCAGGCGCCGCTGCGGCGCGCCTGCGCGATCAAGTCCAGCCGCCGCGCCACCGACAACACCGCGCCCGTCGGATACTGGTGCGCCGGCGACGTGTAGATCAGCTTCGGCGGATGCGCGGCCCATGCGTCAGGCGGCACGGCGATGCCTTCCGCGTCGACCGGCATCGGCAGCGTCGTGAGATCGCCCAGGTTGAAGGCGGCCTTCGCGCCGCGATAGCCGGGATCCTCGACCCCGGCGACGTCGCCGGGATTGGTGAAAAGCCGCACGCACAGGCTCAACGCCTCCTGCGCGCCCTCGGTGATCACCACCTGCGAGCCCTCGCAGCGCACGCCGCGCGCCATCCGCAGATGCGCGGCGATCGCGTCGCGCAACGCCGGTTCGCCCGCCGGCGTGCCATAGCCGAGCGCCTGGGGCAATGCGTGTTCCATCGAACGTTCCTGCGCGCGCCGCCACGCGGGCAGCGGAAAGCGGTCCAGCGCGGGCGTGCCGGGCGTGAGAGGAAGGCTATTGTCGGCTTGAGTGTGCGCCGCCGCGAACTGCCCGACTCGCGCCGCGTAAGTCGCCTCGAAGGCGACCGGGTTGGCGGACGGTTCGCCGCGCGCAGCGGGGCTCGACAGCGGACTGACGCGGGTGCCTTTCTTGTCGGCCACGACATAGCCGACCGCGGCCAGATGCTCGTAAGCGATCACTACCGTGTTGCGCGAGACGCCCATTTCGGTCGCCAGCAAGCGCGACGAAGGCAGCAGCGAACCAGCCGGCAAACGCCCGGCGAGAATCGCCTGCTGCAAACGCTCGATCAACTGCTTTTGCAGCGGTGCGGCTTTTTCGGCGCTGCGAGCACGATTCGCGGCGGCTGGATTGGCGAGCGGGCCAATGATCTCGATCATCGCGGCTGGACCCATCAAATGTGTTTGTCTTGGATCTTTTTAACATACCACGTTTGCCGTATCGTTCTTCGTAAGCTAACGACCCGCTTTGGAGAGTAGAGATGGAACCCAGACGTAACGCGTTCGAACAACCCATCGGCGCACCCGTGCCGGGCTGGAACGGCGCCGGAGCGCCCGGCCGCGAGCCGCTCGCGGGCCGCTATTGCCGGATCGAACCGGTGAACGTCGAACACCACGCCGCGGACCTGCACGACGCCTACCGCTCGGCGGCCGATGGCCGGGACTGGACGTATCTGACGATCGGCCCGTTCGACAGCCTCGACGCGTATCGCGAGTATCTGACGCGCGCCGCCGCGTCCGCCGATCCGCTGCACTATGCGGTGATCGATCTGGCGACCGGCAAGGCCGTCGGCACGCTGGCGCTGATGCGCATCGATCCCGCGAACGGCGTGATCGAAGTCGGCCACGTGATTTATTCGCCGCGTCTGAAGCGCACGCGCATCGCCACCGAAGCGATGTTTCTGCTGATGAAGCACGTGTTCGACGAACTCGGCTATCGGCGCTTCGAATGGAAGTGCGATTCGCTGAACGGCCCGTCGCGGGCCGCCGCGTTGCGCTACGGCTTCACGTTCGAAGGCATCTTTCGCCAGGCGATCGTGTATCGCGAACGCAATCGCGACACCGCGTGGTTTTCGATCATCGATAGCGAATGGCCCGCGCTGCGTTCGAGCTACACGCGCTGGCTGGATGCGGGCAACTTCGATGCGCAGGGCCAGCAGGTCGAGCGGCTGGTGGATCTGATCGCGCGGCAGCGGGCGGCAAGTTAGCGAACACGATCGATAAGCGCTCGCGAGTTGGATGCATCGAGCCGTCGACGGATTGCAACGAGGCGCTCAACCGCCGACGCGCCCACCGCGCGCCACCGGCTCAAGCCGCGCCTGCCGCGCGACGCAGCACGATGGTCGGCTTGCCTTTGTAGGTGGTGCGAAGGTGCTCGCGATAGCCGCACTTGTCGGCGACGCGCAGCGAAGGCTGATTGTCCGGCGCGACGATACAGGCCGTTTCAGCGCCGGGCCAGTGCGCGTCGGCCCAACGCAAGGCGGCGCGCACGGCTTCGGTCGCGTAGCCGCGGCCATGCGCCGCCGGGTCCAGGGCCCAGCCGATTTCAGGCGTGCCCAACGAAGGTTCGATCTCGCGGTGATAGTCGGCAAAGCCGACCTCGCCGAGAAACCGGCCGCTCTCCGTCTCGCGCACCACCCAGTAGCCGTAACCCAGCATCGCCCAATGTCCGGCGTAACGCAGTAGACGCGCCCAGACTTCCTCGCGCGTGAACGGCTTACCGCCGATATAGCGGATCACCTCGGGATCGGACCACATCGCATAGCTATCGAGGAAATCGTCACGCGTGTGCGGACGCAGGGTCAGGCGGTCGGTGGTGAGGTGGGTGGAGTGAGTGGACATTTGAAGGGCGAAGGTGCGGGAACGCCTGAAAGTCAAGGAGCGTTGAGAGTGCGAGCGATGATCGCAGATTTTGTGCGCGTATGCCCAGCGGCCCCAACCCAACAGCTTCCCCCTCCCCCCTCGCCACACGCTAAGATTGAGGCCCGCCGGCCCCGCAACCCGCGCATCGCAGCGCGGCTTGCACGCATGTCGCCAGCACGCGCGCCGCCCGCACATCAAAAGAAAAGCCCTGCCTCGGAGAATCGGATGTCTGAAGAATATGAAGTCCACGGTCCGCACGACCATGCCGTTCAGCACGCCGGCCATCATGACGCGGACCCCTTTGCGGGCCGCATGGCCGTGATAACGGCGGTCCTCGCGACGATCGGCGCGCTGTGCGCCTATCAGAGCGGCAACAGCGAAAACCTGGCGCTGTACTACAAGAACGAAGCCGCCATCAAGAAGACCGAAGCGTCGAACCAATGGAATTACTACCAGGCCAAGGGCGAAAAGCAGAACCTCGCCGAACTCGGCGAGGCGCTCTCGCCCGGCAACACCGATGCCCACGCGAAGTTCGCCGCGGATGTCGACAAGTACAAGCAGCAGAAAGAACCGATCCGCGCGAAGGCCGAGGCGATCGAAAAGGAAGTGCTGGACAACGACGCCAAGAGTGAAGCCCTTCTGCACGGCCACCATCGCTGGGCGCAGGCCACGACGTTGATCCAGGTCGCGATCGCCCTCTGTGCGATCACCTTGCTGACTCGCAAGAGGTGGCTGCGCAATCTGTCGTTCGTGGTGGCGACGGCCGGCGTGGTGATGGGCGCGGTGGCGTTTTTCTCGGCTTGATTCGATGCAACAACGGCTAGCGGACGCATCCTCGGATTGCGCCGCGCCGTACTGTCCGCGATAAGGAGTGGTGTGTGATTGATGGCTCTGCCGTTCTAGGCGTTTTCTCCGTGTATGTGGCCGGCGTGGTGATCCCCGGGCCGAACTTCGTCGCCGTTGCGCACAAGGCCGCGTCGGCCACGCGCGTCGAGGCGCTCGCGATGGTCGCCGGCATCGTGCTGGTCAACCTGCTCTGGGCAAGCTGCGCGATTCTCGGTGTCGGTATCGTATTCACCGCGTTTCCGTGGCTCGCGTTGGTCGTGAAAGTGGCAGGCGCGGCTTATCTGATCTGGTTCGGCGGCCGGCTGATCGTCAACGCGTCGGCGGGCAAGCCGGCGCAAACCGTGAAGGCGGCGGCGGGCGGCTTCCGGCAGGCCTTCGCGCAAGGTTTCGCGACCAACATTGCGAATCCGAAGTCGATGGCGTTCTTCGCCGCCGTGTTCTCTTCGGCCGCGCCGGCGCATGTGAGCGTGGGAACCTTTGCCGCGATGCTCGGCATGGTGGGCGTCGTCGCGAGCAGTTGGTATGGATTCGTCGCGCTGACGTTGTCGCACGCACGCATCGCAACGGCGTACCGGCGCTGCAAGGCGTGGATCGATCGCGTGTGCGGCGGCCTGATCGTCGCGCTGGGCGTGCGTCAGTTGATTCGCTAGCGGCTCATACGATTCAATGCGCACCGCCGCGTGCGCGTTCGAGCAGCAACTCGCGCTCGCGCGCATTGCGCGTCATCGTGGCCGCGCGTTCGAATTCGGCGCGCGCCTCTTCCGTGCGCCCCAGTTTCGCCAGCAGATCGCCGCGCACGCTCGGCAGCCAGTGATAGTTGGCGAGCGCGGGATCGGCGGCGAGCGCGTCGACGATCTCCAGACCGGCAGCCGGCCCGAACGCCATGCCCACCGCCACCGCCCGGTTCAGCTCGACCACCGGCGAAGGCGCCACCTGGGCCAGCGCGTCATAGAGCGCGACGATCTGCGCCCAATCGGTGTCGTCGGCGCGGCGCGCGCGCGCGTGACACGCGGCCAGCGCCGCCTGCAATGCATAGGGACCGCTCGCGCCGCCGAGCGCATGCGCGGCGTCGAGCGCGGCCAGTCCGCGGCGAATCAGAAGCGGATCCCAGCGGCTGCGATCCTGATCGAGCAGCAGCACCGGACGGCCCTCGGCATCGGTGCGTGCATGCGTGCGCGACGCCTGAATCTCCATCAACGCGACGAGGCCATGCACTTCGCTTTCGTCGGGCACGAGACCGCTCAACACCCGCCCAAGCCGCAGCGCTTCCTCGCATAGCGCGGGACGCATCCAGTCATCGCCGGCGGTGGCCGAATAACCTTCGTTGAAAATCAGGTAGATCACTTGCAGCACCGACGCGAGCCGCGGCGCGCGCGCGTCGGCCTGCGGCACCTCGAACGGCACCTTGGCCGCCGACAGCGTGCGCTTGGCCCGCACGATGCGCTGGGCGATGGTCGGCTCGGGCACGAGAAACGCCCGCGCGATTTCGTCGGTGGTGAGGCCGCCGAGCAGCCGCAGCGTCAGCGCGACGCGCGCGTCGGTGGACAACACCGGATGACACGCGGTGAACACCAGCCGCAGCAGATCGTCGCCGATATCGTCGGCACGCGCGGCATCGAGGGCATCGACGAAATCGGGCACGAGATGAGCCTCCAGCGCGTCGAGATCGTGGCCCAGTTCCTCGCGCTTGCGGGCATGCAGCGCTTCCTGCCGCCAGCGGTCGAGCGCACGGTTTTTCGCGGTCGCCATTAGCCATGCTCCCGGATTGTCGGGCACGCCGGCCTCCGGCCAATGCTCGAGCGCGGCCACCAGCGCGTCTTGCGCCAGTTCCTCGGCGAGCCCGACGTCGCGCACGATCCGCGCGACGTGGGCAATGACCTTGGCGGATTCGATCCGCCAGACGGCCTCGATGGCACGATGGGTGGCCGGTATCGTCACGAGTTCAGCCCGCCGCCTGGGCGTTCGGGTCCATGTAGATCAGCTCCCAGACGTGCCCGTCGATGTCCTCGAAACCGTGGCCGTACATGAAGCCGTAGTCCTGCGGCGCGCGCGGCGCCGTGCCGCCCGCGGCGAGCGCTCTCGCGACCAGCGCATCCACCTCGCCCCGGCTTTCGCATGACAGGCCCACCAGCACCTCGGTACTTTCCTTCGGGTGACAAAGCGCCTTATGCGTAAACGACTTGAACAGCGCCTTGACGAGCAGCATCGCGTAGAGGTTCTCGCCGAGGATCAGGCACGCCGCCTGGTCGTTGGTGAATCGCGGCTCGAAGCTGAAACCGATCGCGCTGAAGAAGGCCTTCGATCGTTCGAGATTGTCGACGGCGAGATTGACGTAAATCTGCTTGTGCATGATGAGCATCCGTTGGTCAGGTGATGCTGCGCGGCGACCGCGCGTTGGGGCAGGTGCCGCCGCGCATGCGGCGCGGCGTTCGGATCGACGCGCGGCTCAGCGCCTGGCCGCTTCCAGTTCGCGGAATCGCTCGACTTGCGGGCCGGGTTCGAAGTCGTCGAGTTGAAATAGCTGCCGCACTTCGATTTCGCCCTCGGCCTGCTCGCCGAACGGCGCCGGAAAGCGCCGCGCCCATTCCATCGCTTCCTCGCGCGAGCGGACCTGAATCAACGTGTAGCCGGCGATCAGTTCCTTCGTTTCCGCAAACGGACCTTCCACCACGGTCTGCTTGCCGCCGCTGTAGTGAACGCGCCAGCCCTTCGAGCTCGGTTGCAAGCCGGTGGCGTCGAGCAGCACGCCGGCCCTGGCCAGTTCTTCGTGATAGGTCGCCATCGCGGCCGGCAGCGCTTCGTCGGGCATGTCGCCGGCTTCGCTGGCGGCCGTCGCCTTGACCAGGATCATGAATCGCATCGCCGTTACTCCTTTTCGTGGTGAGAGGGAGAGCCGTGCAGCCTTGCTGGCTCCTTACTCACACGACGAGCGATGCACGACCGGATCGACACCCCTATCGACGCGCCAGGGAAAACCCCCGGTCTGCCAACGGATGCGTCTATCGCCTAGGCGAAACAAGGTCCGAGCTTGCGAACCTCGACGGTGCACCACGACGCCGCCGGACAGGCTTGCGCGATCGCCACGGCTTCGTCACGGCTTTCGCAATCGAGCAGGAAGAAACCGCCGATCATTTCCTTGGCTTCGGCAAACGGGCCGTCGAGCAGTTTCGGCTGGCCGTTGCGCACCTGCACGCGCACGGCGTCTTTCGTCGAAGTGAGCGATTCGACGGCGAGCAGTTTGCCGCGTTCTTTCAGGTCGGCGGCGAAACGCACCATCTGGTCGTAGACTTCGCGCCCCGCGGCTTCGCCGCGCTCGATGCGTTGATGCGAGGGTTCGACGATGAGCAGCATGTAAGACATGGCGTCTCCGATTGATCGCGCCGCGGACGTGAACGCCCGGTACGCGTATGAACGCAAACAACGCGCTTGCGGTAGGTAGGGTGAGGCAGTCTAGCAAGCGCGGATCACTCCGGCAAACGCTGCCCGACGCCGGCGTGGCGGTCGATTGGGATCTTTACGGAGACTCGTCGTCTCCGCGCGGCACGAGAGGCTTTTTTGCGTCGATCGCGCGTTTTCGCTGCACGGCGCGAAGCCGCTGCAATGCAAAAACGCCCCATGCGGGGCGTTTTCGTTGGCGCAGTATCGGAGCGAGACTGCCGTACCGATCAGACCGCCGCTTCGGCGATCGCCCGCATCTGCGCGGAGCGCATCAAGCCTTCGATCATTCGCGCTTCGGCGCTCGCAATCTCACTCAACGATGCGACGGACAATTGCCCGTCCAGAATCGCCAGCGCCGCGCACAGGCGGGCGTATTCGTCGTCCTCGACGGTCCACGCGCCGTCGCGATGCTCGCGGGCGTCGACCTGAACCATTGCGGCATGCGCGCTTTCGATGTCGGCCAGCAAGTCCTCACCGAGCCCAAGCCGCGCAAGCTCTTGCGAGACCAGCAAATGCCGGCTCAACGTCGTGTGGAGCGTCCGCGAGCCGTGGCTGTGCCGGAACGCGTCGAGCGCGCTATAGGCCTGCAGGACCATCGCCGTGGTGACCGGCTCGTGTGCGGTGCGGCTAAAGGTCAGCGCGCGCAACAGCGGGGACATGGCCGATTGGCTGTGCTTGCGGACTCGCGACTTACTGGACATATCGTTCAACCTCCTTCGCTGACTTTCAGCTTGACCACCGAATTCTGCACGACTTCGGCGATAAGCGCCGCCGAAACGCCGGCGGCTTGACAGGGCTCGACTGCGAGACCGTGTCGCCATCATGGCAAGCAACTATTAAGGCCGGCTTAAACGTCGGAGGAGTGGTTCAAACGAAAAAGGGACCCTGTTCCCGCGAGAGAACAGGGCCGGACAGGATGGAAGGGTCGTGCACGCGCGTGGATGCCTGCCGACCTGTCACCACCGCAAACCAATCAAGCTGTTGCTACCTCAACTGCTGCTGCAAAAAGCGATTACCGACTGAACTGCTATTGCTGCTATTGCTGCTGTTGCTGCCGTGCTTGTTGTTCCTACTGCTACTGCAAAAGCGGGTGCTGCCTTGTACTGCGACTGCATCGCAGCCGGGTCCTTCGCCTTCAACTACGCCTGGCTGCAACCCCCTACTGATTCGCGCGCTTCTTGCGTGGATCGCGCGCCGTTTGCATTGCTTCTACTTCCTACTGCTTTACTGCCCTGCCGCATTCGACAACGCGGCACACTGCCATCAACGGTACGGTTCAAAACAACGCGGGGGGAGACCGCGTCGATGGGGCTCGGTGTTTTGTCGCTCCATGGAAAACAGTGTAGGCGAGAGCATGCGACGGCAATTGGCCGAAGCGAGGGGAATTGGCAGGCTAATTTGACGAATCGGCGTAACGCGGCGCTTTCATCCGATGTCAGAGGCGTGCGGGCCGGTTACGCCGTGGTGAGTGTGGTGAGTTATCTGGCGGGCGGGCCGGTGCCGAGCGACGCTCGACCCGGCGAAAAACATCAACCTCGCGCGGCGAAGTCGCTGATCGTCAACAGGACTTTTTCGCCGGGCCGCGCCAGCATCTTTCGTTCGGCGACGGCGATGATGCGCTTGCGTCCGTCCGCGAAGGTCTTCAGTACGCGTTCCTCGCCGGCGTCGCGTTGCAGCCAGAAGTGCTGTTCCAGCGCCTCGCGCGTCACGGCGCATTCGAGCTCCCGCCCTCGCGCCGAAAGCTGGAAAATCACCGCGCGTCCGTCTGCCGAGACGCTAGGTTCAAGCTCGATAACCTCCATAGCCCACCTCGCAAAGTTCATTAAGCCATTCGCCGTGTTGAACGAACGACGCCGGAAGAAACTGAACGAAACGCCGGCCGCGCGGCGGTTCGCCGCCTTGCGCGAGCAGGCATCGAAATTGCGCACTCGCCGGTTCGCGGGTGAGACAAAAGCAAAGCGCATGCCAATTTGCATACCAAGGCGCGGCGGGTCGCTGCGCCTGATGATGCCCACTGAGGCCGTACCTCGTCTCACAAGCTGCAAAGTCCGGTAGCGCCTGAGACGGCGCACGCGGCGATATGCTGATCCGCATCGATAAGAGCATCGGTCGATGACATCGGCGTGTGCTTCGAGCAATGAAGTCGAGAGGCGATAACCTGAGCGCGTGGTAAAAAAGCGCTGCTGGCTCGACAATTCACGCCAATTTTTACTGACCGTCGCCCTCGCCGGAAACGTTACCAACATGTCCGATCACGAACCCGCCCTCACCCTGCGCCCAGCGCTGAGCGCCGACGAGGCCTTTCTGTTCGACCTGCGCAAGGCGACCATGACCGAACACCTCGCACGCGCTGGCGACGCTTCGGACGACGCCGAACATCGCGCGCGCGTGCTGCATCGTTACGACACAGCGCGCGTGATCTGCATCGACGGCGCGCCGGCCGGCTTGCTCAAAGCGCACCGCACCGACACGGAGTGGGTCGTCATGCAATTGCAAATCTCGGCTGAACACCAAGGGCGCGGCATCGGCGAACGCGTGCTGCATACCGTCCTGCAAGCCGCGCAGATGGAAGCGCTGCCGGTCACGCTGAAGGTGCTCAAAGGCAATCCCGCGAAGCGCCTGTACGAGCGCCTGGGCTTCGAAACCATCGGCGAAGATGACAGACAGTTTCACATGAGGCGTGCGCCGCGCGCGTCGGCGGAAACCGAAGCAGAATAAATGGCGGATAAAGACTGTTCGACGCGTCGAACCCAACGGACTTTGTTATGACCTTTCGCGACACCTCAGTGATTGCCAACTGGCACGCTCACATTTATTTCGATTCGAGCAGCCGCGACGCCGCGTGGGCCTTTCGCGAGCAAATCGAAGCGCGCTGGAACGGCAGGCTGCAAATGGGCCGTTTCCACGAACGGCCTGTCGGACCGCATCCCATGTGGTCGTATCAGCTCGCGTTCGCGCACGAGCAGTTCGCCGAACTGGTCGGCTGGCTCACGTTGAATCACGGCGCGCTGGATGTTTTCCTGCATCCGAATACCGGCGACGCCTTGCGCGATCATCGCGACGCCGCGGTATGGATCGGCGATTCGCACGAACTGGCGCTGGGCGCGTTGCGCTGAAGCGCGCCGAATCCGCGCGCACGCAGCGCGTGTTCAATCAACGAACGCGCCGCTCACATATTCGTATACGAACCGCACCAGCCGCGCGCGGCCACCTGCTTGTCGCCGAACACCGTGCAGCCGCCGTAAGCGTCGGTGGCTTTGCCCTGGAACAGCGAGCAATTGCCGCAGGTTTGCCCGGCGGCATAGCCGGGGAATTTCGCCTTGTCGACCTTCGACGCGTCCTCTTTATAGCCGACGGCTTGCGCCTTCGGATCGGCTTCGCTGAGCGCGTTGGCGCTGTCGGCGAACGCGGCGCGCGACAGCACGAGCGATGAACCCACGCCCACGCTCAGCAGCAGGAAATGACGGCGCGATGTTTTCATTGTTGATCCGTTGGAAAGTGGGGTGCCCGTCGACGGCAAACGTTTAGACCGAGCGCTTTATTCCGTCGACATGTTCTTATTCCGCCAGGTGCCGCTTGTGGAACCGGTCATTTGAAACGCCCGATCCGTTCATTCGCCTCGGGCAACTGCCGCGTTTCGCGCACGGACTTCGGATGCCATAGCCGCGCGCCGCCCTGAATACCCGCATCGTTCGAAACGGTTGCGACGTTGGCCGGCAACTCGATCGTGAGACGCGCCGCGTTGCCGCCGCCGATCCACAACCTGTCGTAATTCACCAGCGAGTCCAGAATGCCGATCACCTTCTGCACGCGCCGGTTCCAGCGCTTATTCCCCACCTGTTCACGCGCGGCCTCGCCGATGTACTCGTCGTACGCGACGCCTTTCCTGCTCACCGGATGATGCGCAAGCTCCAGGTGCGGCATCAGCTCGCCGTCGCGAAAGAGCGCCGTGCCCGCGCCCGTGCCGAGCGTCAGCACGAATTCGATGCCGTGGCCTTCGATCACGGCAAAGCCCTGCATCTCGGCGTCGTTGATCATGCGAACCGGCAAACCGCCCAGGCGTTGCGCCAACGCATCCGCGAGCGGAATGTCGTGCCAGCCCTCGATGCCGAAGTGCGGCGCCGTGAGAATGCGGTTATTACGCACCACGCCGGGAAAACCGATCGACATGAGCGAAGGCGGCGCCTGTTTGATGAGCGGCTCGACCAGTTTCGCCAGCGCATCCACCAACTGATCCGGCGTGCACGGATGCGGCGTCGCCACGCGCATGCGCTCGGTTTGCATCTGACCGTCCGCACCGATGATTGCGGCTTTCAGGCCGCTGCCGCCAACGTCGATCGCGAGAATCCGCTCGGTGCTGTCTTTTACTTTCGCCTTACGTGTCGCCACCGTGTCCCCCGTTGTGTCCTATTGAAGCGTTGGATCGCGTCACTTCTTCTCGATTGCGTTCTTTTTCAATGGCCGCCATGCATGGCCGTTGCGCGCCAGTAGCGCATCCGCTTGCGCGGGTCCGTCGCTGCCGGCTGCATAACCGTGCACCGCAAGCGCGCCGCCGGTTTTCGGATGCAGCACGTCGTCCACCGCGCACCAGCTCGTTTCGATGCTGTCCGCACGCTGGAACAACGTCTCGTCGCCGAGCATGCAGTCGTACAGCAAGGTTTCGTAACCGACGTTGGCACGCTCCGCGAAGAAGTCGCCGTAATCGAACGACGACTGCACCGCGCCGATCCGCATCACCGGCCCCGGCGTTTTCACGTTGAAGTCGAAGCTCGTGCCGTGCGCCGGATCGATGCGCAAGGTCAGCACGTTCGGCGTCAACGCGTCGACGGGTGTGTCGCGGAACAAACGGAACGGCACGGGTTTCAACTGCACTGCAATCTCCGTGCGGCGCGCGGCGAGCCGCTTGCCGGTGCGCAGATAGAACGGCACGCCGGCCCAGCGCCAGTTCTCGATGAACACGCGGGCCGCCGCGTAAGTTTCGGTCGTGCTGTTCGGCGCGACGTCCGGCTCCTCGCGGTAACCGATGCCCGCCGGGCCGTTTTCGTATTGACCGAACACGACGTCGTCCGGATTCAGCGGCTGGATTGCGTCGAAGATCTCGGCCTTCTTGTCGCGTACGGCTTCGGCGTCGAACGAATTGGGCGGTTCCATCGCGACCATGCCGAGCAACTGGAACAGATGGTTCGGCACCATGTCGCGAAACGCGCCGGTCTGCTCGTAGAACTTGCCGCGCCCTTCCACGCCGAGGGTCTCGGCCGCGCTGATCTGCACGTTGTCGATGTACTCGCGCCGCCACATCGGCTCGAACAGCGCATTCGCGAAGCGCACGGCGAGAATGCTCTGCACGGTGTCCTTGCCGAGAAAGTGATCGATGCGATACACCTGCGATTCCCTCGCATACGACAGAATGTGCGCGTTCAGATCGCGCGCCGAGGCGAGATCGGTGCCGAACGGTTTCTCGATCACGATGCGGCGAAAGCCGCCGCTAGCTCCCTCGCCTTCTTTCAGCAAGCCCGCCTGGCCGAGATGCTCGACGATCGGTTCGAAGAAGCGCGAGCCGACCGCGAGATAGAAGATCACGTTGCCGCCCGGCGTGTGATCGAGCTTCTGCTTGAGCATCGCAAACGTCTCGTCGGATTCGAATTCGCCGGCCATGTAGTCGAGGCGTTGCGCGACCCAGTCCCACGCTGTGTCGTCGAGCTTGCCGGCGTGGAAGGTGCTGGCTTTGTCCGCCGCGAACTGCCGCAGCGACGCGTGCAAATCGTCGCGCCACTTGCTCGTCTCACGCGCGCCATGATTCACGCCGACGATTTTCATGCCGCCGTCGAGCAGGCCGTCCACCGCGAGGTTGTACAGCGCGGGCATCAGGAGCCGCTTCGTCAGATCGCCGGCCGCGCCGAAGATCACCAGCGTGCAAGGCGGCGCGGGCCGCTTGCCGGCCGGCGAGGCGGGCGCATCGTGCGCCCGCGCGCTGATCTTGCAACTGAGTTCGTGGCCGGCGCTATCGGATGGCGGGGTATTCGGTGTAGTCGACATGGGATTCACGTTCGAAAAGCGATGAAAAGAACCTGGCGATACAGGAAAGACCGCGCCTGAACCCGGCCGCAGCCGGCGTTCAGGTGCGCAGCCGGGCACGCCATACAGGCGCCGATGCGGAAGCCAGGACCGGCTCACGTTCGGGCTCCGGTTCCGGCATGGCCGGCGTGGGCGCGGTCGGAATCGGCGCGCGCTCCGGTTCGCCCGCCAGCGGCACATTGCCCGACGCCGCCATGGCGCGCGGTTGCAGCAACAATGCGACGAGCCCGCTCCACCCGGTTTGATGCGAAGCGCCCACGCCGCGCCCGTTGTCGCCGTGGAAATACTCGTGGAACAGAATCAGATCGCGCGACCGGGGGTCGGCTTGCAACAGCGGATACGCGCCCATCACCGGACGCTCGCCGTCCCTGTTCTTGAGGAACAGCGTGGTGGCACGGCGCGCCAGTTCGTCGGCGATCTCGCTGAGCGAGAACTTTTGCCCCGAGCCGGTTGGATACTCGACACGAAACTCGTCGCCGTAATAGCGGTGAAATTCGTATAGCGATTCGATCAGCAGATAGTTCACCGGCATCCACACCGGACCGCGCCAGTTCGAGTTGCCGCCGAACACGCGCGTATCCGATTCAGCCGGCAGATACTTGACGCAAAAGCTGTTGCCGTTGTGGTTGAACACGAACGGATGGTCGCGATGGAATCGCGAGAGCGCGCGCACGCCGTGGTCGGAGAGGAATTCGCTTTCGTCGAGCGCCCGGCGCAGCAAAGCTTTCATGCGGTGTCCGCGCAATACTGAGAGCAGCAGCGCATTGCCCTTGCCCGGCTCGTTCCAGCGCGAGACCAGCTTCGCCAGATCGGGGCGATGTTCGAGGAACCAGACGAGCCGCTCGCGCAGACACGGCAAGTGGCCATGCAAGCGTTCTTCAAGCACGTGCACGGCGAAGAGCGGAATCAGACCGACGATCGACCGCACGCGCATCGGCACGCTGCTGCCGTCGGGCAGGCGCAGCTTGTCGTAGAAGAATTCGTCCTCGCTGTCCCACAGGCCCGTATCGCAGCCGTCGTCGCAACTCACGGCTTCGGCGATATACAGAAAGTGCTCAAAGAACTTCACGCCGATATCGACGAACACGTGATTCGCATACGCGAGTTCGAGCGCGATGCGCATCAGGTCGAGCGCGTAGGCGGCCATCCACGCGGTGCCGTCGGCCTGATCGATGTGGCCGCCGGTCGGCAAAGGCGAAGAGCGGTCGAAGATGCCGACGTTGTCCAGCCCGAGAAAGCCGCCCTGAAAAATATTGCGGCCGTCGGCGTCCTTGCGGTTTACCCACCACGAGAAATTCAGCAGGAGCTTGTGAAAGACCAGTTCCAGAAAATCGCGATCCGCCTTGCCCGTGAGCGCGCGGTCGATCTCGTAGACACGCCACGCGGCCCACGCATGCACGGGCGGATTGGCGTCGCTGAGCGCCCATTCGTAGGCGGGCAACTGGCCGTTGGGGTGCTGATAGCGGTCTTTCACCAGCAGCAGCAACTGACGCTTCGCAAACGCCGGATCGATCAGCGCGAAAGCGGCCGCATGAAACGCCAGGTCCCACGATGCGTACCACGGGTATTCCCACTTGTCCGGCATCGACACGATGTCCGCATTGCACAGGTGCCGCCAGTCCGCATTGCGGCCGTGTTTGCGCGAGGCGGCCGGCTTGGGTTGCAGCGGATCGCCGTCCAGCCAGCGCTGCACGTCGTACTGGTAGTACTGCTTGGACCACAGCATGCCGGCGAGCGCCTGACGCTGCACGAGACGCGCGTCGGGGTCGTGGATTTCGTGTTGCAGGGCGCCGTAGAATTCGTCGGCCTCGGCGATGCGGTGCGCGAACACCGCATCGGCGTCGAGTTGCGCGTCGCCCAGGTTGCCCTGCGGACACCAGCGCATGTACACCACGGCCCGCCCATGCGGCCCGAGTTCGATCGGCGCATGCGCCGCGGCCCGGGTGCCCGCGTCGCGGCGTATCGCCTGTTCGTCGCCGTGCACGAGGTAATCGTTGAAGCCGTCCTTGAACGGACCCGTGCCTTCCATGTTGAAAAGGCGCTTGACGTTGGTATCGTTCTCGCAGAACAGCCACGTGATGCGCGGCGCGTCTTTCGACCATGCCGTCACCACGATCGGGTCGTGGACGCGATGATGCCCGAGCACATGCGCTTCGCCGTTGTGATCCGTGCGGATGGCGAGCGACGGCTTCTCCTTGTTTTCCTTCCATGACCACGAATTGCGCGCCCAGATTTGCGGCAGCACGTCGAGCGAGGCCGCCTCGTCCGCGCGATTCTCGATCGTCACGCGCATCAGAATATCGTCGGGCGCATGTTTCGCGTATTCGACCTGCACGTCGAAATAACGCAAGTCGTCGAATACGCCGGTGTCGAGAATTTCATACTCCGGCATGTCGCCGCCGCGGCGCGCGTTTTCCTCGATCAGGTCCTGGTACGGAAACGCGGCGTGCGGGTACTTGTAGAGCATTCGCATGTACGAATGCGTGGGCGTGCCGTCGAGGTAGAAGTACAGCTCCTTCACGTCCTCGCCATGATTACCCTGCGCGTTGGTGAGGCCGAAAAGACGCTCTTTCAGAATCGGATCGCGGCGATTCCACAGCGCGAGCGACACGCACCAGCTCAGCGTGTCGTCACCGAAACCGGCGATGCCGTCCTCGCCCCAACGGTAGGCGCGGCTGCGCGCATGGTCGTGCGGAAAGTAATCCCAGGCGGTGCCGTCCGCGCTGTAATCCTCGCGCACGGTGCCCCACTGACGCTCGCTGAGATACGGTCCCCAGCGTTGCCAATGTGCACAGTCGGCCGAATGCAGGCGTGAACCCTCAACGGTGGCGAGCAGATTGGCGGCGCGAAGCGGTGGCATGACGACGTCCTTGCATCAGGCTTGCGGTGGGACTCACATCCTAGCGCGGTTTGCGTAACCTTGGGCTTCAACTAGGCAAGCAGCTTCTCCACGCGCAGCAACTCGCCGAGCGACCACGCCTGGAACGGCGTGCCGCCAGGCGCATGCGGAGCGTCGCCGCCGGCGATCTCCGAGAGATGATCGAGGCCGGCGTGGTCGAGATGCGCATGAAGCGGATCGAGAAAACGCGCCTTGGCTTCGGCGCGAGCGTCCGCCGCATTGCCGCGCACCCGCAGCCATGCTTCGACGAACGGGCCCAGCAGCCACGGCCACACGGTTCCTTGATGATAGGCGCCATCGCGCTCCAGCGGCGGACCGCCGTAATACGCGCGATAGGCGGGATCGGACGGCGCCAGCGTTCTCAGGCCAAGCGGCGTGAGCAGATGCGCCTCGACCTGGTCGAGCACCGCGCGCGCCGCCGCGCCTTCGAGCAACGGAAACGGCAGACCGCCCACGGCAAAAATCTGATTCGGGCGGATCGAGCGATCGACGCGGCCTTCAATGAAATCCACGTCGACGTTATCGAACAGCGCCTGCGTGGACGAATCGACGAAGCGCTCGCGAAACGCTTGCAACGCTCGCTCGGCGGGCGGCAGCCACAGCGGATTCCACGTTGCTGCAATGCGCAATGCGTTGATCCACAGCGCCTGTACTTCGACCGGTTTGCCGATGCGCGGCGTGACGACCCAGTCGCCGACCTTGGCATCCATCCACGTGAGTTGCATGCCGGGGACGCCGGCGTTCAACAGGCCATCGGCGGCGGAAGCCTGGATGTTGAAGCGCGTGCCGTTCGTATAGCCCACGAGGATGGCTTCGGCGGCTCGCTGCAGACGCGTTCGCGTAGCGGCGCTCGCGTGTCCCGTCGCCAGATAGTCGTGCAGGGCGACGATGAACCACAACGACGCATCCACCGAGTTGTATTCGGGCGCGTCGCCGTAGTCGGGAAAACGGTTCGGCAGCATGCCTTCCGATAGCGTGCCCGACCATTCGAGCAGGATCGCTTCGGCCTCGTCGAGTCGGCCCGATGCGATCAGCAAGCCGCGCATCGCGATGAACGTGTCGCGGCCCCAGTCGGTGAACCACGGAAAGCCGGCGAGGATCGTGCGGCCTTCGTTGCGCGTGACCACGTAGGCATCGGCGGAGCGTTGCAGCCGCGAGCCGAGTGCGCTGCGGCGTTGCTCCTCGATGCGCGCCAACTCCGCGGCATGCGCGGTTGGTGGTCGCGCGCCTGGCTGCGCTGTCGGCTCGGTGGCGGATGCGGCCGTGCATGCGGTCGTGACGCTCGGCGCGCTGAGGATCATCACCGCCTCGCTCGCCGCCAGATCGAAGCTGAATACGCCGGGCGTCGCGAGATCCTCGCTGAAGTCGAGGCCACGCTCGCGCTCGCGAACGTAGCAGAAGTTCCGATACCAATCGGGCGCGTGCGTGTAGACGCCGTTCGTGACTGCGCTGATCAGCGGCACGTCGCCGTAGGGTTGCCAACTCACGCATGCGTCGCCGTTGCTGATCCGCGCGTTGAAATTGAACGCGGGATTTTCGTGGTGCAACGCGTGATAGTCGCGGCCCGATAGCAACGGTCTCACTTTCAAGGTGAATGCGCGCATCGCGGGTAACGCCTGAACGCCGTTGATCGCGCCATCGAGCCGCCAACGCAACACCGTTTCGCGCGTCGCCTTGGTCACGAATACCTCGGCGGTGAGCACCCCCTGCGTATCGAGCTGAAACCGCCAGGTCGGCCACGGCACGGTGTCGAATTGAAGAAGGCTCGGCGCCAGGTCGGGATAGACCACGTCCGGCACATAGCGCTGCATGCTCAACGGATAACGCGTGCCATCGGTTTCGAGCCACGCCTCCACGCCATTGACGAGCGCGATGCGCCCTCCCGGCGCTCGCGTCGCGGTGAGCAGCAACGCATGATAGCGGCGCGTGCGCAGCGTGCCGACCGTGCCCGATGCGAATCCGCCGAAGCCATCCGCTTCGAGCCATTCGTCTTCGAGACGCGTGATGTCGAAAGGTCTTTCGATGCGTGTCATGAATTTACCGGAATAGGCCAAGCCGTGATCTTTCGATACGCCAAAACTACCGGACATATGGCGCTGCGGTGAACATTGTCCTGCTGATCGCTTTCCATCGCCTTTCGAAGAACCGACGCATCGAACAAGTTTCACTGACTCTCAAACGTTTCACAAATATTTCTCGGAAGGATTAGAGACTGCATCCGCTTTCACGAAACCGGATGCGGACATGAGAAGAGACAAACGCCTCGCGAGTGCGCTGTTTATCGCGCTTGCAATGTATGCGTTGAGCGGCTGCGGCGCGGATGATTCGCCACCGGCTGCCACTGCTTCAACAACCTCGGCATCTTCGTCGCCCGTTGTCGCGAACAACAACGATGTTGCGCAAAACGTGGGGACGTCATCCGCGGCATCCACACCGCTCGCGGAGAACCCGTTCGCCGCTTCCGACGCAATCACGCAAAACATGCAAGCCAGCCTCGCCGCCGACAGCCGGCAAGTCGCGCCCGTGATGCGTTACGCACCAGGCGACAGCGCCGGCAGCAACTAACTCCCCAAGCCCATTCCCCCGGCGCGCGAGGCGCGCTATTCTTTCCCCCCGCAGAAGGTGATATTCGATGACATCAAATAGCCGTCGCCGTTTCCTGCAGACCGTGGCATCGTCCGCCGGCGCTGCCGCCGCGCTAACCGCGCTGCCCGAGTCGATTCGTAATGCGCTTGCCGTGCCCGCGTTTTCGCGCACGGGCACGATTCGCGACGTGGAGCACATCGTCGTGTTCATGCAGGAGAACCGGTCGTTCGACCACTACTTCGGCCACCTGCGCGGCGTGCGTGGCTACAACGACCGCTTCCCGATTCCGCTGCCGAACGGCAAGCCGGTGTGGTATCAGCCGTCGAAGGCCGACCCCACGAAGCCGGTGCTGCCGTTCCATCTGGATACGTCCACGACCAGCGCGCAATGCGTCGGCGATCTCGATCACTCCTGGTACAAGACCCATGCCGCGATCGGCGGCGGCCGCTACGACCAGTGGCCGGCCACCAAGACCGACATGACGATGGGCTATCACCTGCGCAGCGACATTCCGTTCCACTACGCGCTGGCCGATGCCTTCACCGTCTGCGATGCTTACTTCTGCTCGCTGCCGGGACCGACGCACCCGAACCGTTCATATCTGATGACCGGCATGGTCGATCCGACCGGCACGCTGGGCGGTCCGCTGCTCGACAACAACGATTTCGTCGACGGCGACGGTCCACCGAATTATCAGTTGCTCTCGTGGACCACCTACCCGGAACGCCTGCAAGCCGCGGGCATCTCGTGGCAGGTGTATCAGCAGGGGCTGACGGGCGCCGATCCGCTGAACGGCAACTACGGCACCAACGTCTTGCAGAACTTCACGAACTTCATCAACGCGCAGCCGGGCTCGCCTTTGTATGAGCGCGCGCAGACCGTTCGCACGATCGCCGATCTGAAGGCCGACGTGCTGGCGAACAAGTTGCCGCAAGTCTCGTGGCTGTGCCCGCCCGCCGCGTACTCGGAGCACCCGAGCTATACGCCCGCGTATGGCGCGGAGTACACGTCGCAGGTGCTCGATGCGTTGACGTCGAATCCCGAGGTGTGGAGCAAGACCGTGCTGTTCATCATGTACGACGAGAACGACGGCTTCTTCGATCACCTCGTGCCGCCGCAACCGGCGACGACGCCCGCGCAAGGCAAGTCGACGGTGAGCACCGAGGGCGAAATTCACAACGTGGTGAATCCCGCGCGCGGCGGCAGCTTTACCGCTGACGGTTTGCCGTATGGCCTCGGCCCGCGCGTGCCGATGACCATCGTGTCGCCGTGGAGCAAGGGCGGTTTTGTATGCTCGCAGGTGTTCGATCATACGTCGGTGATTCGCTTCATCGAAACGCGGTTCGGTGTGGTTGAGCCGAACATCACGGCATGGCGCCGCGCGGTGTGCGGCGACCTGACGGCTGCATTCGATTTCCGCACGCCGGACTCCAAGGTGCCGCCGCTGCCGGACACGAGCAACTACAAGAGCATCGCCGACAACCAGTGCGCGACCCAGCCGAAGCCGACCGTACCCGCGGCGCCTGGCGCGATCGATCCGCAGGAAAGCGGGATTCGTTTCGCGCGCGCGTTGCCGTATGAGTTGCATGTGAACGGTCACGCGGACGTGAAGAAGAACACGTTCGAGATTTCGTTCGGCAATTCCGGCGACCAGGGCGCGCATTTCTACGTGTATGCGACGAACCGCACGGATGGTCCGTGGCGTTACACGGTCGAGGCGGGCAAGTCGCTCAAGGAGACGTTCGACCTGACGACGACGAATGGCGCCTATACCTTCGAAGTGTTCGGGCCGAATGGTTTCGTTCGTAAGTTCGCGGGCGACACGCAGAAGGCTGCGAGTTCTCGCGGCAACGACAAGCCGGCGCAGCCTGAAGTGAAGGTGCAATACGACGTGGCGAACGGCAACGTGTTTCTGAGTTTCAGCAACAAGGGCGGTGGCGTGGCTCGCTTGACGGTGACCGACAACGCTTACGGTGCGCGCGTGCGTCCGGTGCTGGTGCCCGCCGGCGCGCATATCGAAGAGGCGTGGGTGCTGGCGTCGAGCCATCACTGGTACGACTTGACGGTGACGAATAACGACGACGCGAGTTTCTCGCGTCGCTTGGCGGGTCACGTCGAAAATGGGCGGCCGAGTATCAGCGATCCGGCTGCGGTCGCGCCGGTTCTGGTTACGGGTTAAGCCGCGTTGGGAGCGCTGGGGGACGCAAAACCCTCACGCTCCCAGCAAAACCCCGGTCCTGAACGGCCGCGTCCCCGTCACACGCCCCAGCGGCGCGCCGGCCGTCACGAACCGGATAGCCCGCCGCATATAAAACACGCCTTCGGTATTGCTCGACACCGTGGTTGTCTCATCGGTCAACGGATCGACGATATCGAACAAAGCCTGGCCGACGTGAATCCTGTCACCAATCTTCGCGCGATGAATCAGGATTCCGCTCACCGGCGCATAAAACTGCTCACTGCCGGCGAGCGGCGTCGCGGGCGTCGGCAGTTCGGGCAGCGGCTTCGCATCGATCAGAATCGCCTTGCGCCACGCGAGATAATCGACAAGCGCGTCGGCATCTTCTTGCGCCGCTTCATAAGAAACATCGCGCTGCCCGCGGCATTCAACCGTCACCGCAATCGTTCCATTCGGCACCGGTTTATCCGCCGGCATATCCTGCTGCAACTTCCACCACAACAAGCCATGCGTCTCATCGAACGACTCGCCGCCTGAGTTAGTGGCAAGCAGCGAAGCTTGCGCGCCGAGATACCGGGCCAATGGTTCGAACTCAGGCCACGCTGCTTCGCTCGTATAGAGATGCATTGCCGCTTCCAGGGAACAATGCAAATCGATCACGACATCCGCGTCGAAAGAGAGCTTCAGCAAAGCCAATTGCAAGGACTCGAATTCAGTCAACGGCTTCTGTTCCGTCAACTCAGCCGCAATCAGTTCACGCACGGTCCGCCGATTTTCTTTCGCGTCGGAACCGAGCACCTCCTTCGCCCGCGATGTCAGTTTCGGGAACTGCATGAAGTGCCGATTGAAGTTCTTGCCGCTGCCTAAATCGAATCGTCCAAGAAATTGACCCAGCACGTACTGGCCGAGTCCAACCGGATTCGCCACCGGCACCAGTACGATTTCCGCATTCAGCGCGCCCCGCTTTTCGAGTTCTAGCAATCGACGTTTGAGCAGAACAGTCGTCAGCATCGCGGGCGTTTCGTCGGCATGCAGCGACGACTGGATATAGATCTTCTGTCCGCTCCCAGCCGGACCGAAGTGAAACGACACCAGTTCGCGGTGCGTGCCGATAGCCGGCGACAAGAGCGGAATCGATTGCCTGTTCATGAGCGGATGATCTGAAGAAGAGAGAGAGTAAGAAGCTAAACGATCAGTTGCCGTATGGATCGAAGTCGAAGTACTTCCTCGCGATCCGCGCATACGTGCCGTCCTTGAGCATGGAAGCGATCGCCGCGTTCATGGATGCCTGCACCGCGGTCTCATCCTTGCGCAAACCGATGCCCACGCCGCGGTCGCCCATCGAAAGCGGTTCGCCGACAAACGCAAAACCCTTGCCCGCCGGCGTGCGCAAAAAGCCGATGTCCGCTTCCACCGAACCGAGCAGCGCGCCGTCGAGCCGGCCATTGCGCAAGTCGGCGAATACTTCGTCCTGACTCTTATAGGCGACCACGTGCGCGCCGATCGGCGCCCAGTTTTTCAGCGCGTAGCCTCCGAACTGCGTGCCGGACTGCACGCCGATCTGCTTGCCGGCCAGCGCATTCAAGCCGCCCGCGAGCGCGGAACCCTGCCGCGCGATCAAGCGCGACTTGAATTGAAAGAGCTTCGAGGAAAAGAGAATCTGTTGCTCGCGCTTCTCGGTGATCGCCATCGACGACAGAATCGCGTCGATCTTGCGCGCCTGCAGCGCCGGAATCATCCCCGCGAATTCGAGCTCCACCCACTCGCAACGCGCGTGGATGCGCCGGCAGATTTCGTTGCCGAGATCGACGTCGAAGCCTTTGAAGGTGCCGTCGGGCGCCTTGACGTCCATCGGCGGATAGCTCGGATCGATACCGAGACGCAGCGTGTCGGGCTCGGCGGCAAACGCGCCGCCGCTAAAAATCAGCGCGGCGCTCAGGATCATCAGCGGAATTTTCATGGACGGGAAAAGTGGATGGGGTGGAGGACGACAAACCGATCCTATGCCGCACCCGCGCTTTGAAACAGTCCCATCCGGACTATCATGATCACCTTTCCCGATCACCAACAGAAGCTTTCATGGCGCTGACGATTTCCCAACTGCGCGCGTTCACCGCCATTGCCGAGCACGGCAGCATCCGCGCGGCGTCGCGAGCGCTCGGCATCGCGCAGAGCGGCATCACGCAGCAATTGCAGAACCTGGAATCGATGCTGGGCGCGACCTTGTTCACGCGCACGAATCGCGGCATCGCGTTGACCGCGCTCGGCCAGCGCCTGTTGCAGCGGGCCGGCGCCATCATCGGCGAATGCGAGCGTGCGGAGCAGGAAGTGCGGCAATTGCGTGGCGACTACATCGGCGAGGTCACCTTCGGCATGACCACCGAGCCGCTGGTCGACGCGTTCGCGCCGGTGCTGATGGAATTTCGCTCACGCTTCGAGCGGGTCGCGGTGCATCTGCGTACCGGCACCTCGCGGATGATGATCTCGTGGATTCGCGAAGGCTCGCTCGACTTCGCGGTCGCGCTGGTGTCGAAGCACACCGATACGGCCGATCTGTCGGTGACGCCGCTTTATGCGTCGGATCCGGTGATCGTTTGCCGCCAGGGTCATCCGAAAGCCGGTGCGACGTCGCTGGCCGAACTGGTCGATTGCACGTGGGCGGCGACGCGCTCGCCGAATCTCACGGACGATCCGCAAATCAACCGGCTCAGTCATCTGTTTGAAAGCCACGGCCTGCCGCCGCCGAAAATCGTCGCGACCGTGGAAGGTTTGTACGAGACGCTGCATCTAGTAGGCGCGACGGATTGCCTGTCGCTGGAAGCGTCGGTCGTCGCGAAACGCGGGCCGTTCGCAAGCACGCTCACGTCGATCGATGTGCGCGAGCGCGCGGTCGAACAGAACGTGTGCCTGCTGCAACGCGCGGCCATTCCGCTCACGCCCGCCGCGCAGGAACTGGCGACGATGATTGCGTCGTACACGCGCACCGTGCGGGCGCGGTGAGTGCCGGCTTTAATGCCTTATGTTGGTCGAGTTCAAAACTCGACCAGCGCGAAATCTTCCTTGCCCACGTCGCAGAGCGGGCAGCGCCAGTCGGCCGGAACATCCGCCCAGCGCGTGCCGGGCGCGATGCCTTCATCGGGCAAGCCCGCGGCTTCATCGTAGACCCAGCCGCAGATCACACAGACCCATTGCTTGAAGTCATCCGCCGAGGCTGCGGTTTCGCCCGCTGCATCCGGCGCATCGGCTGCTTGCGATGCGGGCGTCTCATCGAGGCTCACCACGAGCGGCGCGGCAGTGCCCGCGCCACTTTCCGCAAGGCGCGCTTGCAAGCTCTGCAGCAACCGCTGCGCTTCGGCCCGCGTCAGATCGATCCAGTAGGGATCGCCGGCGCCGTCGTTGAGCCGCTCGGGGGAAAACTGGATCTCGACGGCTACGCCCTTCTTGTACATGGCAAATCGGAATAGCGATGAAGCCGGCAGCGCGTGCCGGCGTGCGTCTTAAGCGTGGACTAGAGCAGCTGATTCAGCAGGATGGAAGCAATCAGGCCGGCGGCGCCGATGATGCCGAGCACTTGCAGCAGAGTGAGGGATTTGCGGGAGGCGGTGGGGATGTGTTGCGTCGTCACGAGGTGTTCTTGAAAATGAGGAAAAGCGAAATGGTACACGGGCGCGCGGCTTGCGGATGTCGAATGGCGCAAACCTTCACGCATCAGAGGCCATTATCGCTGCCCGAAGGTGGCCGAAGGTGGCCGATTGCCTACCGAGCGGAGATGGATTAATTCGTCGCGGTGCAAAGTTCGCTGACGTTCGCTTATGCGCGATTGCCGCTATTCATTGCATTGGCGTGGCGCCGCGGCCCGCGGCGCCGAAACCACCTATCAGCTTTTCGCCAGCGGACTGCCCTGACGCGAATCCCAGAAGCGAATCACGGCGGTGTCGCCGGTGCCGGCGCCCACCCGTTGATCCGGCGCGCCGCGCTCGCGCAGCAAAGCCCGCAGTTCGTTGATAACCGGAAACACCTCGTGATTCCAGTCGGCGCCCTGTAAATCGTGCGCGCGCTGTTCGGCTTCGACGATCTCGCGGTCTTCCTTGAAGATGCGCTCGGTGAACCACACGAGCAACGGCCACGCGAGATTCAGCACACCGGGAATCCCCGGCTTGCGGATCGACAGCAGCCCGAACGTGCGATTGGTGCGCTGCTCGCGATCGAGCGGCACGTAGACGATCCACAAATCCATCACCAGCGTCTGCTCCGACGTGCGGATTTGCAGCGTCTGATACGGATACTCGGTGCGGATCGTCATGACGTCCTTGTCGTTGTCGCCGCCGGTCTTGCGGCTCTGGCCGAATACGATCGCCTCGCCGATCGGCTGCTGGCCGGCCATGCGCGCAAACGTGTAATCGACCTCGACCCAACCGTCGCCGTGACGCCGCCCCAACGAACGCGCGCGCATCTGCCCCATTTGCCGGCGATGCAGGAACTGATGGTTCATGTCCATCAGGTTCTCGTGCATGAACGAGTAGTGGCAATTCACCGGACGGCCGAAACGGCGCGTCTTGTACTTCTTGTCCGACACCGAGCCGAACGCGGGCAGCGGCCTTTCATCGGCCAGTTCGGCATTGCCGGGGAACACGAAAATCAGCCCCTCGACTTCGCGGCATGGATAGGAACGCACGCCGTTCGGCAGACGCTCGCGGCCCAGATACGGCACGTCGATGCACTTGCCCGAGCAGTCGTAGGTCCAGCCGTGATAGCCGCAGCGAATCGACTCGCCATCCACCACGCCCTGATGCAACGGCACCTGACGATGCGCGCAGCGGTCTTCCAGCGCGAACACCTTGCCGCCCTCGGTGCGCGCCAGCACGATCGGATCGCCGGCGAACGTGACGCCATGCGTCTTGCCTCGCTTCACCTCATGCGACCACGCGAGCGGATACCAATAGTCAGGGTGAATACCGACGCGGCGCAGATCGCGCACCGGCGCCTGATTGGCCGCCTGACCCGGCGCGTGGGCGTTCGCGGGTGCGTGGGTGGAATTCGGCGCGGCCGCATGAGCGAGCGTCGCGTCAGCCGGTGCATCGACCGCATCTTGTTCGAGCGGGGGAACAGCATGCATAAACGGAGCCTCCGTGCACGAGCGGATAGAAGGTTGCCGCCCTGCTAGTCGCGGGCGGCATCGTCGCACAGTCTACTCGAACCGGAAGCGGCATGGGGTCGATGCGGACCGCGCGGGCCAGCCTTGGCCGCGCCTGCTGCTGGCGGGAGCGCGTCGGCCTGCCGCTTTGCGCGCCGCCACGAACGCGCGCCGCGGCGCGCTCTGGTCGCCCGGCGCGGGAGCGCCAGGCATCGCCCCCGGGATAGCGGTATGGTGTCGGCATCGCCCGTTTCCACTCGAATCGTCCGCTTATGCCTAGCCGTTCCAACGCCGCCTTCACCGCCTTGCTCGCCGCCGCCCTGTTCGGCGCGACTACCCCGCTCGCCAAGGCGCTGCTCGGCTCGCTGTCGCCGTTTCCGCTCGCCGGCCTTTTCTACCTGGGCAGCGGCATCGGTCTCGCCGCGGTGATCCTGGCGCGCCGGCTCAAGGCAAGCGCCGCCGCGCGGCGGAGCGATGGTGGGCATTTTCCATTGCGCGAAGTACCGTGGCTCGCCGGCGCGATCGTGGCGGGCGGCGTCGCGGGGCCGGCCCTGCTGATGCTGGGTCTGCAAACCACGCCGGCCGCCACCGGCTCGCTGCTGCTGAACCTCGAAGGCGTCTTTACCGCGCTGATCGCGTGGATCGTGTTCCGCGAGAACGTCGACGTGCAGGTGTTCCTCGGCATGGCCGCGATCGTCGCGGGCGGTGTGGCGCTGTCGTGGCAGCCGGGCGCGGCCGGACTGCCGCCCGGCACGCTGCTGCTGGCCGGCGCATGCGCGTGCTGGGCCGTCGACAACAATCTCACCCGCAAGGTGTCCACCCACGATGCGATGTTCATTGCCTGCGTGAAAGGACTCGTGGCCGGTTCGGTCAACGTCGCGCTTGCGCTCTCACTTGGCGCCGCCTGGCCGAATGTCCCGACCCTCGCGCTCGCGATGCTGACCGGTTTCGCGGGCTATGGCGTGAGCCTCGTGCTGTTCGTCGTCGCGCTGCGCAATCTCGGCACCGCGCGTACCGGCGCCTATTTCTCGGTCGCGCCGCTGTTCGGCGTGACCTTGTCGTGGCTGCTGTGGCCGGACATGCCGCCGCCGCTATTCTGGGTCGCCGCCGCGCTCATGACGCTGGGCGTCTGGTTGCATATCCGCGAACGGCACGAGCATCCGCACACGCATCACGCGCTGGATCACACGCATCGGCATCGGCACGACGCGCATCATCAGCATGAGCACGACTTCGCCTGGGACGGCAAAGAGCCGCACAGCCATCCGCATCGGCATGCACCGATTACGCACACGCATGCGCATTTCCCTGACATACATCATCGTCACACCCATTGATTTTCCGCGTCACCGCGTGGCTCGCGCGTTTGCCGCACTGCAAGACAAAAATCTCTGTGGAATGAGTCCTGCGATAGACCGATTCAATTTGCATCGCCGCCGATCGCATCCTCTAATGACTGCTGGTGTCCGAGCGTCCTGGTGTCCAACCCGCCTCCCTTGCGTGGAGAAGTCCTATGTCACAACCCGAGCCTAACGTTGACGAAGTGGTGAAAAGCATCGCCGAGGAAACCGACACGCCCCCGGAAACCGTCTCGAAGATGTACGCGGACACGCTCGCCGACTATCGGCACGACGCCCGCGTGTTCGATTACGTGCCGCTCTTCGCGGCGAAGAAAGTGCGCGACCAACTGCGCCACGGTTCGAATCGCAAGCACTGACACGGCGGCGCGCGGAGACCACCGCCTGCCCGATTGGTGTTTGCACCAGGCTGGTTCATTCGAGTGCCGATTCGCACGAACGCGCACCGATTCTTTATTTTCCGCTGCTAGACTCTGACCCGGAACCATCGACTCGGGGGAGCTGGTATGCGAGTGACAATCGTAGGCGCGGGCATCGCCGGCTTGAGCACGGCGTGGTCGCTCGCAAAACTCGGACACGACGTCACGCTGATCGAGCAAGGCTCGATTCCCAATCCGCTCGCCGCGTCGGGCGACCGGCATCGCATGATCCGCCGTGCATATGGCGATGCCGATGGTTATGCGCGCAACCTCGCCGAGGCATTCGATAGTTGGGATCTGGTGTGGAACGACCTGGGCGTGTCCCACTATGCGAATTGCGGCGTGCTCGGCATTTCGCAATACGCGGGCGATGGCGCCGAACGATGCCGCGCCGGCCTCGACCGGATGGAATTCGAATACGAACGGCTCGAACCGCGTGAAGCAGCCGAGCGTTATCCTTTTCTCGACCCCGAGACGTTTCGCTACGGCTACCTCGATCGCGAAGGCGGCGTGCTCTTTAGCGAACGCATCGCGCGCGATATGAAAGCGTGGCTGAAGATGCGCGGCGCCGATATTCGCATGCGCGTCAAGGCGCTTTCCGTCGATCCGCATGGCGCTTGCGTGCGGCTCGACGATGAGACCGTGGTGCGCGCCGACCGGCTCGTGGTCGCTGCCGGTGCCTGGACGCTGCAACTGTTCCCGGAGCTTGCGGAAGAACTCGTGACCTATCGCAATGCCGTCGCTTATCTGGAACCGCCCGCGGATCTGGAGGACGCGTGGTCGAATGCGCCGGCGATCGTCGATATTGGCGGCGATAGCGACGGCTATGTGCTGCCGCCCGTCGATGGCGTCGGTTTGAAAATCGGCGCCGGCGTGCATAAGGTGCGTGCGCCGGACCCTGACGTCGATCGTGTGGCGAGGCCCGGCGAGGGCGACAGCTTGCTTAGGCTCTTTGCGCCGCCGTTCAGTCGGATCGACGAATATACCGTTGCCGAAGTGAAAACCTGCGCGTACACCTTTACGGCGGACAAACGCTTCTTTTCGAAACGCATCGGCAATACGCTGGTGGTGTCGGCATGCTCGGGCCACGGTTATAAATTCGGCGCGGCGGTGGGAAGGCGCGTCGCGCAGGCCTTGGAGACGGGTGATGATGCGATGCTCGCGCGGTGGTTGAGAGCGGAGAGGGTTTAGGTCATGGTGGCGGGGCGTGTTGGCGGATCAGTCGGCGTACCGCGAAACGCATGCGCTTTGTGCGGCTCGATGCCCGCGTAGTTGAGCGTGAACCCCGGCGATAGTGGCTCCAAGTTTCCAGCACATGCTGGAGCTAACAATAGCGCCGCAAATTTCTTATGCTGTCGGAGCTAAAGCCATCGCCTGGATACCGCCAGGCGGGAAGGCGCTGAAGGGCGCAAGGAGGCGTTGAGCGCGACCGTCTACGTCTGCGCCCGCTCAATTCGCCCTTGGCAGAAGCATGCGGCGGCTGCCCGCCACCATCACCCACAAGGAACCGCGCTGATGTCCGACACGATTCAAATCCGCCCCGCCACGCCCGACGACTTCGACGCATGGCTCCCGCTCTGGGACGCTTACAACGCGTTCTATGGACGCTCCGGCGAAACCGCATTGCCGCGCGAGATCACGCTGATTACGTGGGGCCGTTTCTTCGACGGTTATGAGCCGATGCACGCGATGGTCGCCGAACGCAACGGCCAATTGCTCGGCCTCGTGCATTTTCTGTATCACCGTCACACGACGATGGCGGGACCGACCTGTTATCTGCAAGATCTCTATACGCTTGAAACCGAGCGCGGCAAAGGTATCGGCCGCGCGCTGATCGAAGCGGTGTATGCGCGGGCGAAGGCCGACGGTGCGCAACGCGTGTACTGGCAGACGCATGAGACCAATCAGACGGCGATGAAGCTTTATGACCAGGTTGCTGAACGGTCGGGGTTTGTGATTTATCGGAAGGGGTTGTGATTGACCCGCACCCCAAAAGTCGAACACCGATCCGATCTTTGGGGCGCAGTTCACCACCAACGCCTTCGCGCCGAAAGCATCAAGCCTCCAACTGCTCCAACACCTTGCCCTTGGTCTCGATCCCAAGAAAGTGCACCACCACCGCGGCAAGAAAAGGCACCGCCGCCAGAACATAAAACGCCACCTGCAAATTGCCGCCGATCATCGTCTTCGACACGATGGCCGGCGCGAAGATCGCCGCCACCTTCAGCCACGCGCCGCCGATACCGCAGCCCGTCGCTCGGATACTGGTCGGATACAACTCCGGCGTGTACACATAAGCCGTGATAAAGCCGCAAGCGAGAAAGCCCAACGAAAACGCACAGAACGTCGCGACCACATACACCGACGATTCATGAAACACGCCTGCCAGCAGCAACGAAAGCGTGCACGCAAGGAACGACAGGTTGATGATCGGCTTGCGCCCCACCTTATCGACCAGCAACGCGCAAGTCAGCGAACCCAGCACGCCCAGCACCGAAGCCGCCACCGCCAGATTCAGCGCCAGTTGCAGCGGCGCGTGATAAACCGTGCGATAGATCGTCGGCAGCCACGTCGAGAGACCGTATTGAATGAACCCGCAGGTAATCCACAGCATCGCCACCGCCAGCGTGCGCTTCAAATAAGCCGGGCCGAACAGATCGCGCATGCGGCGCTTCGGATGGCGATTCGCCATTGCTTCGAATTCGGCGGAATGGGTCACCGGCGGCAGCGGTCCTTTCGCGGTGCGTTCGAACGCGTGCACGGCGGCGTCGGCATCGGTCATGCGTTCGCGCTCGGCGAGCCAGCGCGGCGATTCCGGCACCAGCTTGCGCAATACGAAGAACAGAATCAACGGCATGCCGCCGATCCAGTACATGGCTTGCCAACCAAAACGCGGCACGATCCACGCACCCAACGCATTGGAAGCCAGCAGGCCCACCGGAAACACGATCTCGTACAACAGCACGAAACGCCCACGGCCATGCGCACGGCTGATCTCGTTGATGTACGTCGCGGCCACCGGCAATTCGCCGCCGAGTCCCACGCCTTGAATCACGCGCAACGCCACGAACGCCGCGAAGGTCGGCGCGAAACCGCACGCAATACTGGTGATGCCGATGATCCCCGAGCTCAATGCAATCGCGCGCACGCGGCCCTTGCGCTCGGCGTACCACGGAAACAGGAACGCACCGAGCAATTGGCCGACCGACCCGGAGCCGATCAGAAAGCCGATTTCCCACGGCGTCAGATGCCACTTCGCGATCAGGACCGGCAGCGTGGCCGCGATCGCGATCACGTCGAAGCCGTCGAAGAATGTCGCGAGCCCGATCAGAATCCGCGCGCGCACCTGCATCGCGTTCCTCGGCAGGCGCTCGAGACGCGCGATGATCGAGCCCCGGGTCACAGGGCCGGAGACACCGGCGCTGCTGCGGTCCCCCATGATGTTGTCGATGGTTCTCATGCCGTTGTCCCGTCCGTAGGTGTAGTTAGGCAAGCGCCGTGGTGGCGTCGGTCAGTGTGGCAAGGTCGATGGTCCGGCCTTGGTTCATCCACTTGCGCGAGAGCTTCAGTTCGCGTGGATTGTTGATGGCGATCACGCCGCGAATCGCGTTGTCTTCCAGATGGAAAAGCGTGGCGTTCTTGCCCGGCAGGTCGCCGCGTACAGCCAGTTGCGCGTCGCCCGGAATGTCGCCGAGAATTTGCAGATTCACGTCGTACTGATCGGACCAGAACCACGGAATGTCCGCATACGGTTCGAACGTGCCGAGCAGCGCCTTTGCCGCGGCGATCGCCTGGTTCTGCGCATTGGCCCACGATTCGAGCCGCACGCGGCGCTTGAGCCACGCGCTCGGATGATTGGCGACGTCGCCGCACGCGAAAATGCGCGGATCGTCGGTCGCGCCGAAATGATCGACCACGATGCCGTCTTCCACCTTCACGCCCGCGGCTTCCGCCAGCGCCGTGTGCGGCGTGAGACCGATACCGGCGACCGCGAAATCGGCATCCACGGTCGAGCCGTCCGCGAACGTCGCGCGGATGCGGCTGGCGTCGTTCGGATGATCCGTGATCGACACCAGCGATGCGTGCAAACGCACGTCCACGCCGTTCGCGCGATGCAGGTCGAGCAGGAAGTCGGACACCATTGGCGGCAACGAGCGGGCGCACAGACGCCGCGCGCCCTCCACCACCGTTGCATTCACGCCGAGCTTGCGCGCGGTGGCCGCGACTTCGAGGCCGATCCAGCCGCCGCCCACGACGAGCACGCGCTTGCTGGCGCGCAGCCGTTCGCCTAAAGCCACGGCTTCGTCGAGCGTCCGCAGATAGGCGATGTGCGAGGTCTTGACGAGCGAGTCCGGCAAGCGGCGCGCCGCGCCGCCCGTGGCGATCACCAGACGGTCGTATTGCACTTCACGGCCCGCTTGCGTGCGCACGATGCGTTGCTCGCGATCGATCGACGTCGCGCGATCGGGTTGCCATGCCTCGACGTTGAGCGCGGCGAAATCGTCGGGCTTGACGAGCCGCACGGTGTCGATATCCGCCTCGCCCGCCAGCACGGCCTTCGACAACGGCGGGCGCTCGTACGGCAGATGAACCTCGTCGGCGATCATCACGAGGCGGCCGTCGAAGCCTTCCTTGCGCAATGTCTTCACGACCCAACCGGCCGCCTGGCCGCCGCCGATCACGACGATGGTGCGCGGCGCTTCGAGTCCGGCGTGCGCGGCCAGGGCCTTTTCCGTGGCAGCGTCAGTCATTTTTGCGCTCCGTCATGAACTTGCCCTCCGGCGCTTGCGCGTTTTTCTGGCGACGCGTATTGCCGTCGATGCCGCCGTCGATCGCCCATTCGGCGAACACGGTCGGGCCGGGTTCGAAATCGCGCGGCTGCCATTCGGGCGTGAGCTGGTCTTCGTCGGCGTAGTACTCGATCAGGCCGCCGGCCGGATTCTGGAAGTACCAGAAGTACGCCGACGAAACCGGATGACGCCCCGGCCCGAGTTGCGTATCCCAACCGCAACGGCTGATGTGCATGCCGCCGCCGAATACTTCGTGGATATCGCGCACGGTGAACGCGACGTGATTCAAACCGCGTTTGCCGCCCGGCAGCGCCAGCAGGAAAATATCGTGGTGGCCGCCGTGCGGCGCGCAGCGCATGAATGCGCCGCGGCCCGGATAGCGATCCGATGTTTCGAAGCCGAGCAGGTCCTGGTAGAACTTTTCCTGTTCCGCGAGACAGTTCGTGAAGAACACGACGTGACCCACTTCGACCGGTTCGGCACGCTCGTAAATCGGCGACGGTTGATCGACGCGCAGCGTTTGGCCCCATACGTTCGAAGGCGAACCGTGAATATCGAGCACCCGTTTGCGAGTCACTTCCACGCGAATCGCCATGCCGTTCGGGTCGATGCAACCGACGGCGTCGCCGGTTTCGAAGTGGCCGGGCTGGCCGGCGAAGCGGCCGCGCAGTTCGTCGAGTTCCGCTTGCGTCGCGACGCCCCACGTCACTTCGCGCAGCGTCGGCCCTTCTTCGAACGCGGGCGGCAGCGACGGGTCGCTCGCATCGGCCAGGAGAACCGTGCAGCCGTTCAGCGTTTCGAAGCGCGCATGCGTTTCATCGTGCGCGACTTCCTTCAAGCCCCAGTCCGCGAAAAAGCGGCGACAGGTAGCGAGATCCGTCACGCCGTAAATAATCTGTTCAATGCCGAGAATCGTCATAACATGCCTCTTGCGTATCTTGCGTCTTCAATTCGCCCACGCCAGCGGCGCGTCGTTCAAGCCCCAGTAGAGGCTCTTCTGCTGCATGTATTCGCGGATGCCGAGACGGCCCTTCTCGCGCCCCATGCCGCTCTCTTTCCAGCCGCTGAACGGTGTGGAGATCGAGAACAGCTTGTAGGTGTTGATCCAGATGGTGCCGGCTTCGAGCGCGCGGGCGACCCGGTAAGCGCGCTTGTAATCGCGCGTCCAGATGCCGGCGGCGAGACCGAATACGCTGTCGTTCGCTTCTTCCAGCAGCGACGCTTCGTCGTCGAACGGCATCGCGACCAGCACCGGGCCGAAGATTTCTTCCTGGCAGATGCGGGCGTTATTCGTGAGGCCTTCGAGAATGGTCGGCTGAAAGTAAGTGCCTTGCTCGCGCCCCTCGCCGACCGGGCGCTCGCCGCCGCACAACAAGCGGCCGCCTTCTTCCAGGCCCAACGCGACGTAACGCTCGACCGTTTCGCGATGCGCCGCGGTAATGAGCGGCCCCATCTGCGTTTCCGCACGCGACGGATCGCCCACGCGCAGCTTGCGCGCGCCCTCGACGAGACGCTTCATGAACACGTCGTAAATCGAGCGCTGCACGAACAGACGCGATCCCGCGATGCACGCCTCGCCCGACGAACTGAAAATGCCGTACAGCACGCCGTTCACCGCATGATCGAGATCGGCGTCGTCGAACACGATGGTCGGCGACTTGCCGCCGAGTTCGAGCGACACCGGCATCAGCTTGTCCGCCGCAATGCGCGCGATGCCGCGGCCCACTTCGGTGCCGCCCGTGAACGACACTTTCTTCACCAGCGGATGACGCACCAGCACGTCGCCGATCACCGAGCCCTTGCCCGGCAGCACGCTTACGACGCCCTTCGGCACACCGGCTTGCTCGCAGAGGCGAGCCAGCGCCAGGGAGATCAGCGGCGTCACTTCGGCGGGCTTCAACACCACCGCATTGCCACCCGCCAGCGCCGGCGCGAGCTTTTGCGCATCCGATGCGATCGGCGAATTCCACGGCGTAATCGCGGCGATCACGCCGATCGGTTCGTAAATACTCATCGTCAGATAGTCGCCGCGCGAGGGCGTGACTTCCTCGTCGAGCGTTTCGAGGCATGCGGCGAAGTAGCGGAACGTGTTGGCCGCGCTTGCCACCAGCACACGCGTCTCGCCGATCGGTTTGCCGTTGTCGCGACGCTGCAATTGCGCGAGCGCTTCGTGATGCGCCATGATCAGATCGGCGATGCGGTACAGAATCAGCGCACGCTGATGCGGCTTCAAGCCCGACCAATCCGCCTTGCGCCACGCGGCGTCGGCGGCTTCCACGGCTTCGCGGGCGTCGTCGGCATTGGCCGTCGAGATTTCCATGTTGACCGACTGATCCGCCGGATACAGGCTTTGGTAGGGCTTGCCGCGCCCTTGCCGCCATTCCCCGCCGATGAAAATATCGCCGGTAGGCACGAGACGGGTATCGAAGTGAGTCATGTCGGTCGTTCCGGTTTGCTTCAGCCAGGGTCTTAAATCACGCAGCGCGCCGCGCGATTGCGTAATGCACGGATCGCGCTGTACGCGGTCAATGCGGACGTCTTGGGGTTGTCCGGCAGCGGCTTGCCGCACATTTCCAGCGACATTTCGCCGAATGCGCCGCGCGCCACGATGCGATGCACGTTGCGCGTCACCTTCGGATCGGCGATCAGCCGCACCGAGGTGTGGTCGAGACCGAGGCCGGCCAACGCAATCGTTGCGGCGACGTTGGCGTTCTTCGGGTACAGGCGCGCCGCTTCGCGTGCGCTGCCTTCGAAGATCACCTGCTGTTCGCCTAGCGCGTACAGATCGCAGACCTGTTCCGCGGGCGTGCCGAGCCAGCCGGTGGGCGGCTTGCGCCCGGTGTACAGCACTTCGTCGAGGCCGCCGAGCCTGGCCGCCGCCAGCGCATCCATGCCGCCGATCGCGCCGGAGAGCAGCGTCAAGGTCGCGTCGCCTTCATCGGCGGCGGCGGACAACGCGTCCAGCAGCATCATGTCGGAGAGCGCGCCGATCGACGCCACCGCGCAGTCCGTGCCGCCTCTGAGCAACGGCACCACGTGATCGATCAACGCGCTATGTCCCGCGCATTCGAGCGCGAAGTGCGGCTGGCTGCTCAATGCGGAAACGGACGCCACCACGTCCACGGACGCGCCCACCACTTCGCGCACCGCCGCCATATGCCGCTGCGGCACGATCACGTGCGACACCCGCACGGCCGGGTCGGCTTCAACCGAGCGGTACACCGCCTGGCCGATCGCGCCGAAGCCGATCATGGCGACATCGACGGGAGCGTGGCGCCCGGCGTAATCGGCCTCACGCATGCTGCGGCTCCTGTTCCTTGACCGGCGGACCGGCGAATGCGCTGGCGAACGAACCGACCGACAGCATGTCCACTTCCACGAGCACGGGGCCGGTTTTCGCCATGCCCTCGCGAATGATCTCCTCGGCCTGATCGAGCGATTGGATGCGGTAGTGCGTGAGCTTCAGGCTCTCGCAGAACTGCGCGAAATCCGGCTGGTGCAGATCGACATAGCAGCGGCGGCCGCCGTATTGCGCGTCCTGGATGTTGCGGATCACGCCGTAGCACTGGTCGTTCATCAGCACGATCATCACGTTGGCGTTTTCCTGCACGGCCGTCGCGAGTTCGCCGACGTTCACCATCAAGCCGCCGTCGCCGACGAGGCACACGGTTTTCGCGGCGCTGCCCGCGAGCGCCGCGCCGATGCCCATCTGCATGCCCTGGCCGATACCGCCGCCGAGCGCGTGAACGCCCGCGCGCGGCGAGAAGATCTTCAGCATGCGGTTGCCCCACGTGCTGTTCGAGATCGTCACGTCGCGCACCCAGTTGTAGTCGCGGCCCACGGCCTTTTGCAGCGCGTCGACGAGGCGCTTGTACGGGCCGAGCCCTCGCGCCACATCGGCGAGCGCGCTTTCGCGCGCCGCCGCGAGATCCTGTGCGAAGGCCGGATCGACCTTCACGCGCCCTTCGAGCAACGTCGCGAGTTCCTCCAGCACCGCCGACGCGTCGCCGTGCACGAACATGTCGTTGCGATAGCCGCGGTTGTCGGCGAGCGCATCGGCATCGATGCGATACAGCGGCTGCGGCAGCGCCAGCCTGTACTTCAGCGTTTCATTGCCACGCAGACGCGAACCGACCACCAGCAGCGCGTCGCACGTCTTGTAGAAGCTTTCGACCGCGGCGTGCACGTTGAACGCGCCGAGCGTTGCCGGATGATCTTCCGGCAGCACGCCGCGGCCCTGCACGCTGGTCACGACGCCAAAGCCCAACGCGACCATGCGCTCGACCGCCGCGCGCGCATGGCGCGTGCCGCCGCCGAGCCACAAGAGCGGACGTTTCGCCTTCGCCAGTTGCTCGGCGAGTTGCGCGACGCGCTCGCTGGAATGCGTGAGCGTGCTGACGTGCGGCGCGGCCAGATCGGCGGGCCATTCGATTTGGGCGGCCTGAATGTCGATGGGAATCTCGACGCTGACCGGGCCGCTCGGCGCGGTTTGCGCGACGCGCACGGCTTCGCGGATGGTCGGCAACGCGGTTTCAACGGAACGCACGCGAAACGCGGCCTTCGAGATCGATTGCAGCATCGACAGTTGATCGGGCGCTTCGTGGATATACGCGAGATCTTTATCGAGGTATTCGGTCTCGATCTGACCGGTGATGTGCAGCAGCGCGGTGCCCGCGGTCAATGCCTCGACCATCGCGCCCGCTGCGTTGCCCGCGGCCGTGCCGGTGCTGGTGAACGCGACGCCGAGTCCGCCGGAAACGCGCGCGAGACCATCGGCCATGTTCACCGCGCCCGCTTCGCCGCGCGCGCCGACGTAGCGGATCTGGCCGCGTTGATGGATCGCGTCGAGGATCGGCATGTTGTGGATCGAGATCACGCCGAATGCGGTATGCACCCCGCACTGCTCGAGAAAAGCGGCGATCAGTTCGCCGACGGTGGTTGTGTTAGACATGTCGTGCAACGCCTCCAGAAACATCGATGTGGCTGCCCGTCGTATAGGACGACAGCGTCGTAGCCAGATAAAAGAGCGCTTGAGCGGCTTCTTCGGGTTTGCCGAAGCGGCCCAGCGGAATGTTTTTCTTGCGCGCCAGTTCGGCGGTCCAGTCGTCCCAGCTCTGGCCCGGCTGCGCCTCTTTCGCGTAGCGGCGGCGCCATTGCCCCGATTCGACGATGCCGATCAGAATCGAATTCACGCGGATGCGTTGCGGCGCGAGTTCCGCCGCGAGCGACTTGATGAGGCTCAGCACGCCCGCACGCGCCGACGATGTCGCGACCATGTGCGGTTCCGGTTGCAGCGCGAGCAGCGAGTTCACGCACACCACCGAAGGGTTGGCCGCGTCGCGCAGCATCGGCAGGAACGCGCGAGTCGGGCGGATCACGCTGAAGTACTTCAGATCGAGCTCTTCGCGCCAGGCTTCGTCGGTGGTGTCGGCGAAGGTCGACACGCGGCCCTGGCCCGCGTTGTTCACCAGCATGTCGGTACGGCCGAAGCGCGCTTGCACGGCTTGCGCGAACGCGTTCACGTCGGCGGCATTCAGTACGTTGCAGGCTTGCGCCAGCAGTTGCGCTTGCGGGAACCGGGTGTTCAGCGCGGCTTCCGCTTGCGCGAGACGTTCGCTGTCGCGGCCGCAAATCGCAACCGACGCGCCTGCGCGCAGAAACAGTTCGGCGGTTGCGAGGCCGATGCCGGACGAACCGCCCGTCACCACCGCGACCTGCCCGGTCAAATCGATTTCAATCATCGGAGCCCCAATGCCTTCATGTATTTGCTGCCCGCATCCGGCCCGCTCTTGGGCCGGTGATTGAGCCGCTGCGAGAGTTCGCCGGCGGCGCGGCGGACCTTGTCGATCAACCCGCTGTCGAGCAGCGACGCGCCGATCTCGTGGCGCGGAATCGTTGTCGTGATCACGGCGACGATGCGGCCCGTGTCGTTGCGCACCGGCGCGCTGACCACTGAAATGCCGCGCTCGAACGACGACTCGCTGATCGCGAAACCGCGCCGTGCGTCGTCGCGAATGCGCTCGTATAAATCGTCGACGGTGACGGGCGTCTGTTTGGTGAAGCGTTCGAGTTCGGGCTCGGGATAGAGCTTCTTCAACTCGTCGAGCGTCATGTCGCCCATCAGCACCTGACCATGCGTCGTCGCGTGAGCCGGCAAACGGGTGCCGACGTTGACCTTCACCGAACTGAAAATCGGCGCGTGGCTTTGCGCCTTGGCGACGAACACGACGTCGCGCCCATCGCGAATCACGATATGGCTGGTCAAGCCGGTCTCGTCGCGCAAGGCTTCGATGATCGGCAGGCCGAGGTCGGTCAATTCGAGCGAGCTCAGATATTCGAAACCGAGCCGCAGCACCGCGACGCCGAGGCGATAGTTGCGATCCTTATCGGCGCGCTCGAGAAAGCCGAGCGATTCGAGCGTTTGCAGCAGACGGAACACCGTCGTGCGAGGAATCTTCAGGCGCTTCGATAGTTCCGGTGCGCCGAGAACGGGCTCGCGCGGCGAAAACTCCGTGAGAATCCTCAGGCCGCGTTCGAGACCGGGCACGCGATAGCCGGTTTCGTTGCCGGCATCGCTGTCGTTGCCGATGCGGTCGTCGTCCGCAGCGCGGCTGACGTTCGTGGTGTCGGGCAGGTCGGGCTTCATTCATTGGCTCCGTTGTCCGTCGCTCGCGCGGCAGAACGTGTCGATGATCGCGGTGTACGCGGCGGGTGCTTCGATATAGCCGGCGTGCCCCGCGCGTGGCACGACTTGCAGTGGGGTGCCCGCCGCCAGTGCGAGTCGTTCGCAGGCTGCGGGCGTCGTAATGGTGTCGTCGGCGCCGACGGCTACGTTGACGCGGCCGCTGTAACGCACGAGGTCGGCGGCGAGATCGGCGTTGGCGAGCAGATGGGTCGCCTGGGCGTAGCCGTGCGGAATCACGCGCGACATGTTCCAGCGCACCCACGCGCGCGCTTCGTCGCTCGCGTAGGCGGACAACATAGTGGCGCCGCGTTTTTCGGCGAGTCCTTGCGGGCCCAACGCCTCGATCATCGCGAGGCGTTGAGCGCGTTTCGTCTCGCGTACCGCCGCAGATGCCGCGCCATAACCGCCCGCCGGCGACAGCAACAGCAAACCGGCCACACGCCGCGGATGCGTCATGGCGAACGCGCCCGCGATGATCGCGCCGAGTGAATGGCCGAGCAGCACACAACGTTCGATGGCGAGCGCGTCGAGCCATTCGTTCAATACCGCTGCGTAATCTGCGGCCGCGGGCGATTCAGGCGTGACCGGCGTCGAGGCGCCATAACCCGGCGCATCCCACGCGATCACGCGGCGCGTGTCGCCGAGCGTTTCGAATTGCTGCACCCACGAAGCCGCGCCCGAACCGATACCGTGCAGCAACACGAGCGGCAGCGCGTTCGTTGCGGCGCTGTTCGCTTCGCGATAGCTCACCGCGCGTTGCGATGCAAGCCAGATCTGCTGCGCAGGAAAGCGCGCAAGACGCGCTTCGAGCGGGGCGTTCTGATCGGCGGTAGCGGACGGGACTGCGGACATGGTTTCCTTCGCGAGTGAATACGAACTACGTTGACGGCTTAGCGCTTGAGCGCGGCCAACGGCGAATCCGGCGGATACGTCGGCGTGACCGGCTTTGGCGAGCCGAGCATCACGCACATCAACGCGTCTTCCTGGCCGATGTTGATTTCCGTGCGATATACGCCCGGCGGCACCGATATCAGATCGCGTTCGCCGAGCACGGCTTCCCACGTTTCGCCGTCTTTCTCGCAGATCACTTTCATCTTGCCGCGCATCACGAAGAAGATTTCCTCGACGTCCATGTGGATATGACTCGGGCCGATGTTGCCGGCGGGGATCAACATCGTCGAGAACGTGAAGCCGCCCGCGGGCACCGTGTTCACGTCTTTCGCGACGCCGGTGCCGCCCGTGCCGACGTAGCGCATTTGCGCGCGGCGATACTTCGGGTCGTAGTCGGCCTGGAACTTCAGCGCGTCCCAGTCATAGCGACGCGTGGCGAGCCGCGCGACGCGGCTGTCCAGCCACTGGGTAAAGGTCTTGTCCGCGGGTTGGTCCCACGATTTGCGTTCGATATCGACATCCGCCATCTCTTTCTCCTTTCGATTCGGCAAGATCAATTCATCACGAAGCCGCCGTTGACCGGCAGCAACTGGCCGGTCACGAAGCGCGCGGCGTCGGACAACAGGAACAGCACCGGCCCGGTTACGTCGTCGGGCAGTTGGGCGCGCGCGAGCGCGCGGCCTTGCTGGTAGTACTGGTGACGCTCGGCGGGCACGTAGGCGGTGGCTTCCACTTCGGTGAGGCCCGGCGCGACCGCGTTGACCGTCACGCCGTGAGCGCCGAATTCGCGCGCGAGCGAACGCGTCATCGAAATCACCGCGCCCTTGCTCGCGACATACGCGAGCAGTTTCGGCGCGCCCCACACCGCCGTATCCGACGCGATATTGACGATGCTGCCGCGCCCCGAGTCACGCAGATAAGGCAGCGCGGCCGTGCTCATCAGCCAGGTGCCGCGCACGTTGACGTTCATCACGGCGTCCCATGTCTCGACCGACAATTCGTCGGCCGATTTGCCGCCGGAGTTGGTGATCGCCGCGTTGTTGATCAGCGCATCCAGACCGCCGAGCCGCGCCGCGCCCTGCTCGGCGAATTGCCGGATGCTGGCGGGTTCGGCGAGATCGAGCGGCAGATACGTGACCTCGTGGCCCTGCCCGTTGAGCGATGCGGCGAGCGCTTCGCCTTCGTCGTGCAGCACGTCGCCGAACACCACGCGCGCGCCGGCTTGGACCAGCGCGCGGACGAACGCCGCGCCGAGACCGCGCGCGCCGCCCGTCACGAGGACGCGCCGGCCGTTGAGTGCGACAACCGCTTCGTCATGCATGGCTGTGGCCCGGGGCAGAGGTGGCGGACGCGGCGCCGGCCGCTTGCTCGCGGTAGGCGTCGAGTTCGGCGAAATGCTGTTGCGCGCGCTGGCGCAGCATGCGGCGCACACGCGTCACGCCGACGTCGTGTTGATAAAGGAATTCATGCTCGCGCGCGTTCGGCGCCATGCTTTCGAGCACGTAGCGGTCTTGTTCGAGCACGGCCCAATGCAGACCTTCCAGCCGGTTGCGGTACAGGAAGCGCCACGCGTCGCGCTGCCAGCCCGACACCTTGCGAGCGCGCCAGAAGTAAACCTGGCAGTTGTTTTCGTCGACGGGCACGGCGAAGCCGACGATCCCGAAGCTGCCGCCGGGGCCGAACTTCTTCTGGTACGGAATCGCGAGGCGCATCCACAGCGCGCCGGTTTCGCCGAGTTCCACCCAGTCGAAGTTGACGTCGCGCTGGCCGATCTTTTCGAACATCAGGCCGGTCTCGGTCTTGCGCACGCGCATGTCGGCCTGCTTGTCGCCTTCGGCCATCGAATGCGACGTCGCGTGCAGATACGCGCCGTGCATCGGGTCCATCACGTTGTCGATCGCGTACTGGTAATTGCACTTCCAGTTCGACATGCACGCGAAGTTCGCGTATTCGTCACCGACCAGTTCATCCGGCAACTTGAGCGGCGCGGGTTTCTTGTGCGCGTCGTCGCCGAACCACAGGAAAATCGCGCCGGCGTGTTCTTCGACCGGATACGACTTCACGCACTGCTGGCCTTCAAGCGGGCAGTTCGATACCGCCGGCACCTTGACGACCGTGCCGCCTCCGTCGACTTCGATGCCGTGATACCAGCACGCGACGCTGCCGCCGAGATTCCAGCCGAGCGACAAACGCGCGCCGCGATGCGGGCAGCGGTCTTCGAGCGCGCGGACTTTGCCTTCCTTGTCGCGCCACAGCACGATCTGGTCGCCCAGTCGCGTGATGCCGATGGGTGCGTCGCCGACTTGCCAGCTCGGTGCGACGGGATACCAGTAATTGCGCAAGCCTTTGTCCAGATAAGACTGGATCGGATCGGCCGCGCCCTGAGTTGTATTGGGGGACGTCATGAAAAGACTCCGGATGCGAAAGCGGTGAGACGTGTTCGGAAAGCGCGCCTATTCGGCGAGCAGGCGGAATTCGGCGGCGAGGCGTTCGGCGTTCCACGCATTGCCTTCCGGCGTGCGGAAACCCACGCGATTCAAACCGTCGACCACCTCGTGCAATTCCGTCGCGCCGGCTTCGAAAACTTTTTCGAGCGCGTCGCCGAAGTCGTTCTCGTACTGGGTCGGCTCCGCCTTACGCGTTTGCCAGATGAAGTTCTCGCTCTCGCCCGGCTTTTCGATCACGCCCTTGCCGGCCACGTTGTTGGGCTGTGGCGCGAGCCACGGCTTCAGGAAGGGATTGAAGTTCACGGCTACCTCTCGCATGTCATTCCACCTTGATCTGGATTTCTTCGCCGGCGAGACGCACCGAGTACGTCTTCAAGTCGCGGCCACCGGGCTCTTTCAGGCATTTGCCGGTCGGGATATGGAACACGGCTTCATGCAGCGGGCACTCGACGGTGTCGCCGTCGACAAACCCCTGCGTGAGCAGCGCATACGCATGGGGGCAGACGTTTTCGAGCGCGTACAGCGCGTCGCCCACCTTGTAGATGCCGATCTCGGTGCCGTCGAGCTTGAACTCGAGCGGCGCGTCTTCGGACAGATCGCCGGCATGGCCGGCGCAGCGCCATTGGTCAGTCATTTCTCGCCTTTCTCCTGAAGCCTTACGTTCCATATAAGGAACAGTGGTTCGCGTATGGATAAGTATAGGATCGGCTTCGACGAGAAGAAATAAAAATTTCCACCGGTAGGGGAAAACACCGAGCGTGACGCCCCGGAACGCAGCGCCGCGTGGATTGCGAAGACGCCATTTGTGGCTGTGTGCCTTGATGGGCTTGGCTTTACGGTGACTCCCGCACTCCTTGCGACAGCCTTCATGCGGGTTTATCCCGAGCCCGAAAATTTTATTTTGACCGCTGTTTGAGTCACTATAATTTTCCATAGGCGATACAAACGCCCATATATGGAACAAATAGCGCAGTAGTTTGGCGTATGAGCCAGAGCTGCATTCAATCCAAAAGCACGGATCAGGGACGGCGAAATCGGCGCGCGCCATCCGCCGCGCGATCAGGAGGACCAACGGTGAAGCACATCATTGCAGCCGGTTTGACGGCAGCCTGCGCAACGACAGGCGCATGGGCGCAAAGCAGCGTGACGCTATACGGCAGCCTGGATGCCGGCATTGCGTATATCAGCAATGCAGGCGGTCATTCGAAGTGGATCATGGAGCAAGGCAACATGCAGCCGGACCGCTGGGGCCTGAAAGGCGTGGAAGATCTGGGCGGCGGTTTGAAGGCGGTTTTCCAGTTGGAAAACGGCTTCTATACGAACACCGGCAACTTTGCGAAATCCGGCACGCTGTTCAATCGCCACGCTTTTGTGGGCCTGAGTTCGGACAAGATCGGCACGGTCACGTTCGGCCATCAAACGCCGTTCAGCTTCGACGTGTTGGGTCCGTTGAGCACGGCCTATCTGGCGGCGAGCTGGTACGCGTTTCACCCCGGCAATATCGACGAGCTCGCCGACACCGGCGTCGTGCCGTTCGACAATTCGATGAAATTCCGCTCGGCGAGTTTCTACGGCTTCACGGTCGGCGCGATGATGGGTCTCGGCAACACGACGAACTTCTCGACGGGCAAGACGCTGAGTTTCGCGCTCAGCTATGCGAACGGCCCGTTCAAGGCCGGCGCCACGTATGCGAACGAGCACAACCGCACGCCGTCGATCGTCACCACGGGCATCACCAACTTCCAGGGCGTGGCGGCAGCGAACTACAGCGCCAGCAAGGTCGAAAACATGGGCGCGGGCGCGTCATACCAGTTCGGCAAACTGCTGGTGCATGGGCTGTACACGCGGGTGAAGCTGGAATCGGCGGGACACTCGGACACCTATCAGAGCTACGACGTCGGCGCGAATTATCAGTTCACGCCGTTCAACAGCGTTTCCGGCGGCGCCGCGACGACGACGCTGGCCGGCCGTCGCTGGACGCAGTTCGAGATCGGCGATATCTATGCGCTGTCGAAGTCGACGCAGCTCTACGTGAATGCGCTGTACCAGCATGCCAATTCGAATGCGCATGCCGCGTTCTTCACGGCGGGCGTGTCGAGCGGCCGGAACCAGACGATCGTTCTGACCGGCATCCATCACTCGTTCTGATGTGAACGAAGCGGGCCAGGCAAACGGCCCGGCGGTGAAAACCGCCGGGCCGTTGCACGACATCCAGCGGAATCAGTGCGCCGCGACCGGCTTGCGGCGCGCCAGAACCGCGGTCGGATCGTCCGGCCGCGGGCGATAACTGAGTCGCTCGGACAGTTCGAGCGCCGCCTGGCAAACCGCGATGACGAGCGGTTCGCGCTCTTCAGCCTCGCCGATATCCGAACGCGGAATGGTGACGGTCAACGCGGCCGCGATCTTGCCGCTTTGATCGCGCACCGGCGCGCTCACCACGGAAATGCCCCGCTCGAACGATGCCTCGCTCAACGCGTAGCCGAGCGCCGCGCTTTCGCGCACGCGTCCATAGAGTTCTTCGACGGTGGCCGGCGTGCGTTCAGTGAAACGCTCCAGTTGCGGCTCGGGATAGAGTTGACGCAATTCCTCGAAACTCATATCGCCCATCAGCACCTGGCCGTGCACGGTAGCGTGCGCGGGCAGACGCGTGCCGACATGCACCTTCACCGAACTGAACATCGGCGCGTGGGTTTGCGCCTTGGCGACGAATACCACGTCGCGCTGGTCGCGAATCAGCAGATGCGTGCTCAGACCGGTGGCATCGCGTAAGCGTTCGAGGATCGGCGTGCCGACGTCGGTCAGTTCCAGCGAGTTCAGGTATTCGAAGCCGAGCCGCAGCACCGCGACACTCAGGCGGAAATAACGGTCGCCGTTCACCCGTTCGAGAAAGCCGAGTGCTTCGAGCGTCTGCAATAAACGGAAGGTGGTAGTGCGCGGAATGCCGATGCGCTTGGACAATTCGGGCGCGCCGAGTACCGGTTCGCGCGCGCTGAATTCGGCGAGGATGCGCAAGCCGCGCTCGAGGCCCGGCACGAGGTAGGTCGAGCCACCAGTGTTGTCTTCCTCCGCGGAGTCGGCGGCATCGGTGGAAGCGACCCGCTCCGAATGGGACATCGCCGCCTCATCCTGCGAAGCCGGGGCCGCCGCGTTACGCGGCTTCGCGCGCTTGCGTCCCGCTCCTGTCTGCTCTTCTTTTGCCATCTTGGCTGCCGTTTCTACTGTCATCGTCGTTAGATCAGCATGATAGCGCGAAGGAATCATGGACCACGCCTCGCGTGCGACGTTGCAATTCGCGTCACGGATGCACAACAATCGTGGGTCCCGGTGCTATTCTTTCCTCCGGTCGGTTGCGCGAGGTCTCACCGCCGCGCTTTCGCTCACCAGCGTTTGGAGGCCACGCCCATGTCCGCATCCATTCAGGTTCAGGTTGCCGATTCGCACCTTTACCCCGGCTGTTCGGTGCGCATCGCGCATCTGCCCGAGCCGGCCCGTGCGGCCGAGGCGATCGTCGAATTCGCGGACGGGTCCGGCGCGCATGCCACCTGCCATCGGCGCGCATTCGACGAACTCGAATTATCCGTGGACGGTTACGCCACGCAAAAACGCCATCCCGTCGACGCAAAAGATTGGCTTCTGCTCGCCGTTGACGCAACGCACAACAGTTGGCGCGTGAAGCGTCGATTGCCTTAGCTGTTCGCTTGGCCCACCCCTCGCCGGCGTCTTCCGGCCACCTCTCGAACCCGCAACGCGTATCAGACGCGCCGCCCCCGGCGGCGATCGATGTCTGTCACGCACAATTCGAAACCTACCGATGAACGACAACGACTCCACCCTGCCGCCCAATCCCGACGACGCCCCCAACGATCCCGAACGCCGCCGCGTCCTGACCGGTCTCGCGGCAGTCGGCATCGGACTCGCGCTGACCGGCTGCAAGACCGGGCAAACCGCGGCGGGCGATGCGACACACAGTGCCGCCGACTTGCGGCTCGACGCGGCGTTGCGCGATCAGGTCAAGCATATCGTGGTGATCTACGCCGAGAACCGCAGCTTTGCGAACCTGTACGGTAACTTTCCAGGCATTCAGCATCCGCTCGATGCGGTCAGCGCCGAGCGCTATCTGCAACTCGACCGTGACGGCAGAACACCGCTGCCGCGCCTGCCCGCCATCTGGGGCGGGCTCGTGCCGCAAGCGCAGGAAGTGGACGGCAAGCGCTACATGATCGGCCAGAAGGACATCGGCAATCTGCGAAACGGGCCGTTCCATCTCACCGACGCGCAAGGCGCGCCGCTGCCGGCCGGCGTGATCACGCGCGACCTCGTGCATCGCTTCTATCAGAACCAGATGCAGATCAATGCCGGCCGCAACAACCAGTTCGCCGCATGGGGCGATTCGGGCGGCCTCGTGATGGGGCACTACCGCAATTCCGCCGACACGTTGCGGCTGTGGAGTCTCGCGCAGCAGTACACGCTGTGCGACAACTTCTTCATGGCGGCCTTCGGCGGCTCGTGGCTCAATCACATCTTTCTGATCTCGGCGCAGGCGCCGTTCTATCCCGACATCCACAACAGCCCGGCGAAGAAACTGGTGTCGGTGATCGAAGGCGACGATCCGACCGGCACGCGGCTGAAGCAGGCGGCCGACTCGCCCGCCTCCGCGCTCGACGGCCCGCCGAAATTCGTCAACGACGGCACGTTCACCGCCGACGGCTATGCCGTCAACACGATGGCGCCGCCCTATCAGCCGAGCAACGTGCGGCCGGCCGAAGGCGGCAATCCGGCCCTTGCGGACTTCTCGAATCCGCGCGTGCTGCCGCCGCAACGCTATGCGACGATCGGCGACCGTCTGACGGACAAGGGCGTCGATTGGGCCTGGTACAGCGGGGCGTGGCAATACGCGTGGGAGCATCAGGACACGGGCGCGGTGCCCGACTTCCAGTATCACCATCAACCGTTCAACTACTTCGCCAATTACGCGCCGGGCACGGCGGCACGCCGCAAATATCTGCGCGACGCGGGCCTCGGCAACGACGCGTCGAGTAATCACCTGATCGCGGACATCGACGCGGGACGTCTCCCGGCCGTCACGTTCTACAAGCCGCAAGGCGATCTGAATATGCATGCCGGCTATGCGGACGTCGAATCGGGCGACCGTCACATCGCCAACGTGATCGAGCATATTCAGCGCGGCCCGCAGTGGGCGAATACCGTGGTGATCGTCACCGTCGACGAAAACGGCGGTTGGTGGGACCCGGTCTCACCGCCGAAAGGCGACCGCTGGGGTCCGGGGTCGCGGATTCCCGCGCTGGTGATTTCGCCGCTGGCGAGGAAGGGATATGTCGACCACACGGTGTACGACACCAACTCGATTCTTCGCCTGATCAGTCGCGTGCATGGACTGGCGCCGCTCGAAGGCGTGGCCGCGCGCGACCGGGCGTTCGCGAGCAACGGGCTCGCGCCGCTCGGGGATTTGACCGCGCCGTTGGATCTGCTTTAAGCGCTCGTCGTGCGAAGGGTGTTCGCGGCGCCGCTCGCGGTTGGCGGCGGCTCTGCCGCGGCTAGCTGGTGAGTCTCACCAACCGCCGCGAATCACTGAGCCGCCGCATGCAGCGATGCGCTGTCCGTTGCGCGCAGAACGTTGCCGTAGTCAGGCATCCCATGCATGCCGCCAGTTGTAGAAATCGATGCCGCATGGCTCGGCTGCGCGAACGACGATGACCGCGCGGCAATCGTACAGCCGTGCGCTTTATGGCATCCGCATTTTTTTGTGCGCCGCTCACACACCCGGCTTGCATAACACGCGCAGCGACATAGACTCTTAAAGCCCCACTCTGTAATTGCACGGAACTGCCATGCGACTGACCATCCTGATCAACGGTTCCGATCCCACCGTGAACCACGATTACGCTGTGCTATGGCTCGATACCGACGAACATCGGTGGTCGAGAGAAGCGCATCAGGGGATCGATCTGCCCCCGTGGGGCGAGTTGCACGATGAAGACGGCGTCACCACGCTCTGTGCGCCCAGCACGGATGCGCCGCTGTGCACGCTGCGCGGCTTGCACGTCGACCGCAAGCAGCGCGTGAGCGCGGCGCAAGGCGCCGCCGCATGGACTGCCTTGCCGACGCGCGCAAAAACCAGCGGCTTCTGGCGCCTGCAAGCGGTCGATCGTCAAACGGTCCACGCTGAACACAGCGTATTCGGAAATTAATATCCGGCGCTTTCTTCCATTCGGTCGAAATTCCCGCTCACGTACACGAATGCGCGCAAGCGCGCGCATTCGCTCGTCGGGCGATACGTCATGCTCCGTTCTCCACGCGTTTAAGCTCGACTTAAGCTGACGTGCGTAGAGTCGGAAATCCACGCATTGGGGTCGCTGAAAAGCGGCCCGTTTTTTTGTGCGGCGCATGTGCAGGGATTGTTCGCGCCGCACGCCCGCTTCCCCTTCCCGCCACCGCGTCCCTCCGCGTTTTTTCCGCGTTCAACGCCGCTCGATTCGAAGTCGCGACGCTATACTTGCGCCCCCAATTCCCTCGACTGACTGACACATGAAGAAGTGGTTTGCCTGTCTGTTATTCGCCGTCGCCGCTCACGCGAGCGCGGCGTCTTCCTGCACCCAGTTCACACCGAATGCGCAATGGCCGGTTCTGATCAATCAGAAGATGGCGCCGAAAGCGCGCATGCTTTGCTATAGCGATTTCGCGGTTCTGCATTCGGGCATCACGCACGGTCCGCTGTGGTCCGCCGAGCTTTTGACGCGCGATCACATCGAAGCCGCGAAAGACATGGTGCGCACCAACAAATTCTTCGAGGACAGGCGTCTGCCCGACGGCGAAGGCGCGACGCTCGCGGACTACAAACGCAGCGGCTTCGATCGTGGTCATATGAGTCCGGCGGGCAATCGCTGGAATCAGCAAGCGATGGCACAATCGTTCTCGCTGGCGAACGTCGTGCCGCAAAACCGCGAGAACAATCAGCGCTTGTGGTCGCGCATCGAAACGGCCGTGCGCAAGATCGCCATGTCGTATGACGATACCTACGTGGTCACCGGGCCGATTTTCAGCGGCCAGCAATTGCAGACCATCGGGCCGACGCGCGTGTTCGTGCCGACGCAGTTATTCAAGGCCGTCTACGTGCCTTCGCGGCAACTGGCGTTCGCCGTGGTGGTGGAGAATGTCTCGACCAGCCGTTACGAGATCAGGACGATTCACGAACTCGAAGCGGCATCGGGCATCCGCTTTCCGGGCATACCGGAAAATCTCAAGGATCAGCGACCGGGAGGACTGAAAGGTGTTTAAACCCTATTCGAACGATGACGACGTGCTCAACATTCAGGGCGACGCGCTGACCGTGAGCAACGGCACCACGCGCGTCGTCGTGAACGGCACGCTCGAACTGACCAGGGACCAGCGTGGACTGAAGGCGGCGCTCGCGCTGAAGGACGCGGTGGACGCGATCGTCGCCGCATTGCAGGCGGACAGCCAATTGCCCGCGAAAGTGAAAGACGAGCCGGATGCGAAACCGGGCGTCGTGCGGAATCCGTTTCAATAACGCGCCCGCCGCGACGGTCACGCGAAGGCGGAAAGACGCGCGCCGCCTTCGCCCTGATCCAACCTGTTTCATAGCTTACGTTTTGTCACCACAGCGCCGTCAACTCCTGTCTTCCGGTCAACGTTAAACCGGCAGCGCTGAACATTCCAGTTCGGCCGCCGAAGACGAAACCACCGTAAGACCGAAGAACCAATCGGTTAGATCGGTTAAAACAGGAGTTACACCATGAAGACGCTTTTCGCCGCTGTTGCTTCCGCCCTGCTCGTGTCGACCGCTTTTGCACAAACGGCCGCACCGTCGACCACCGAATCCGCACAACCCGCGCAAACGCAAGCCGCCGGTCAGGCGAATCTGAAGGCGAACACCGCCGCGCAAACCGGCGCCGCGGACGAAAGCACCGCCATGAGCAAAGCGCCCACGAAGGCCGCGAGCAAGGCGCATGTGAAAAAGACCTCCACCACGCACAAGGCCAAGACGCATAAAGCCACGAAGAAGACCGTTGAAACCGGCGCTGCCAAGGACAAGACGGAGAGCGCGAACGAGGCCAGCACTGCCCCGGTAAAAACCGACGGCGCAACGACCGACACGACGAAAACGCAATAACACGTGTACGGTTTCGGCACGCAGCGGCCACGCAGACGTAAATAACTCAGGCTGAGCTGTGCCGTTCAGGGAGGGGCGAGTCTGACGACTCGCCTTTTTTCATGCGCGTTCGACACGCAATTCCGTGAAGCCGACTAACGCGGCGATCGCATGATTTTTGCGGCGAGCCCCGCAATTTTTGCGCTGCGTTTACTCGCATGCATCTAATCTGACACTGTCTCGACTCACCACGGCGTCAACCCATGCCGCGTCATATGGCTCTCACCCAATCGAACAACAGCTTCGCCGCGCAGCCGCTCAGCGCGCCGCCGGTTCAGCATAACAACGTCATCCCCTTCCGCTCGTCACGCGCCCGCCTGCTGGTAACGCTGCCGCACTCGTCGCGCGAAGTTCCAGCAACGCTTCTGCGCGCACTGCTTCACTCCCCGCTTGGCGTGTATGTCGTCGGCATGGAAACCGTCCGCGAAGAAATTCGCGTGGAGCTCGACATTGCGCGCGACGACGTCGATTTCACGCTGCATACGCTGATCTCGACGCTTCCGGCAGCACTGATCGGACCGTTGAGGCAGCGCACGCTCGCAAAGGCGCGCTGATCAAGGCGATGCTCGCGTTCGATCACCCGCTCACCGACGAAACGCGCATGCCGATCACGCGCGCCTCGGCGCAACTCATCGAACGTCTGGGCACGGCACGCGACAAGCTGCAAGGCCGCCTCTTCAATGGCATCGAAGGCGAGGCGCAGCTTTTGCGTCAGCAGCAAACCGAACGCGTGCCAGTACTCGGGCGTGCGTTCGAGCAATGCGCCGAGCGCGGCGCACGGCACATGAAACAGCGCGGAATCGCGTTCGGCATACGCGTCGTGGGTTCGCGCGCGATTGTCGAACAACGCGATCTCGCCGAAGCAGTTCACCGGCTCGATCACGGCGAGCAACGCTTCCTTGCCGCTCGAACTGGCGGCGCCGATTCTCATCGGGCCGTCGAGCACGCAATAGAGGCCATCGTCGGAATCGCCGCGTGTGAAGAGCCGCTCGCCCGGCGCAAGATGTTCGACGCGGCCCGCTTCCAGCAACGGTGCCCACATGGCGGCAGGCGCGGAGCGAAACCACGCGCTGCGCGCAAGCAACGCAGCAAGCTCATTCGATGCAAAACTCGCAGTCATGCGACGGCATCCTGTCCGATTGTCGGCTAACCGATGGTTTCAAATTCCGCCGCCCGCGATTATGCTGACTTTGACAAAGGAGCGGCATCCATGAGAACGCTGACGCAACAGCTTACGCAATACGCGGCCTATCATCGCGACCGGCGCAACATCGCCACGCATTTCATCGGCATTCCGCTAATCGTGCTGGCTCTCGGGGTGTTGTCGAGCCGGCCCGCATTCGCCGTCGGCGCGCTACCGTTTGCGTTGTCGCCGGCGTGGATCTTGTTTGGCGCGGCGACCGTCTATTACCTCGTGCTCGACGCGCCGCTCGGCGTGATGATGGCGCTCGTGTCGGTGCTGTGCGTTGCGTTCGGCCAGTGGCTCGGCGCGCAATCCACGCTCATGTGGCTCGCCACCGGCATCGGCCTCTTCGTGATCGGCTGGGTATTTCAGTTCGTCGGCCACGTGGCCTACGAACATCGCAAGCCGGCGTTCGTCGACGACGTAATCGGCCTGTTGATCGGCCCGCTATTCGTTCTCGCCGAAGCGCTGTTCGCTTTCGGCTGGCGGCCTGCGCTGCGCGAAGCGATCGAGGCGCAAGTCGGCCCGACTCGCATCAATGCGGATCATGCGGCGGCGCATCGTTGAGCAACGCAGCAGGACCCGGCCAAGTCCTAGGTCGGCGCGAGCCGAACGAGCCGCACGCTATGCAAGGCGGTCAGCGCGACCGCGATCCAGATCGGAATATAGGTGGTCAATTGCTCGGCGCGCAGTGTTTCGCCGAGCAACGTGATCGAAACGAGCACGAGCAACACCGGCTCGACATAGCCGAGAACGCCGAACAACGCGACCGGCAACAGACGGCTCGCCTTCAGGTACGAAGCCAGCGCAAGGGTGCTGAGCGCGCCGAGGCCCGGCAAGAACAGGCACCACATGTCGAGGCGGCCGCCGATCACCGTCAGCGAATCGCCGCTGAGGATAAACACCACCGCCGCCGGCAACAGAAGCGCCATCTCCACCGTGAAGATCGCGAGCGAATCGTGCTGGATCTTGCGGCGCAACACGAAATACGGCGGATAGCCGAGCACGACGAGCAAGGTGGGCCACGAAAAAGCGCGTGTCATCCACAGTTCATGACCCACGCCCACGGCGGCGCAGATAACGGCGAGCCACTGCAAGCCGTCGAGACGCTCGCGATAGTAGAAGCGCCCCACCAGCACCATCGCAAGCGGCAACAGGAAATAGCCGAGCGAGACTTCGAGCATGCGGCCATGTAACGGCGCCCACAGAAACACCCACAGTTGCGCGCCGAGCAGCGCGGCGCTCACGACCATCGCGGCGGCAATCTTCGGCTCGGTCACCATGCGGTAAACAAGTTGCCGGAAAATCGGCATGCGTTGGCGTAGCACGATCAGCAACAGCGCGCCGGGCACGGTCCACACGATGCGCCACGCGAATATGTCGAGGCCGCTCAGCGGCGCGAGCAGCTTCGCGTAAACCGAGAGCAAGGCGAACATCGCCGATGCGCCCACCGACAGTGCGATACCGCGTCTGAGGTCGTACTGGTTCATCGCGCGAACCGTTGCGCATGCGATGCACGCGCAAGCGCGAACGCGGATGTGTGCAGCGCAACATCGCGCGGTGCGGCGGCTATTGTTGTCATTGGATGTATTCGACAGATCACGAGGCAAGCGGCATTCTAGACGGGTTATCCGCTTGCCGCTTCGCGCGTTGTCGAGCCGCAGGCCGCAATTTATTTCGTGCGCATCGCGCGTCGATGCACTAGAACATAACTTCACGCGCGATGGGCGAATCGGAGACATTTCACCCGCAACGTCGCGCGCCATGCTTCAAGCGCGAATCTTGCTAGACGGTCTGTCGCGGCATCGTTTGCCGACGACACGCTTCTCGACTTCGTTTGCAACGCCGTTTGAACGCATTTGCCACCTCAACGAGCCGGGCCGGCTACAACATGGTCAACACGGACCGAGCCCCCTTCTTTCCCTGCGGCATGCATCGACGTTTCGTCGAATCCGCATGCCGCCGCCCGGCCAGCAATCCTGCTCATCGAATGTGACTACTGGAGCCAGCATGACCCAGCCAGCCCTCTCGCACGACGCATCCCCCGACCTGCGCTCAGCCTTCGCCGCCGAGGTTCGCGCGGGACTCACCCATACGCCGCAGAAAGAGCTGCCGTCGAAGTATCTGTATGACGAAGTAGGCTCCGCGCTGTTTGAAGTCATCACTGTGCTGCCCGAATACGGCGTGACGCGCGCCGAGGAGCGACTGCTCGCGAGGCATGCCGCCGACATCGTCGCCCATTTGCCGCATGACGTGACGGTCGCCGAACTCGGCAGCGGCAGCGGCCGTAAAACACGGCGCATTCTGGAAGCACTGTGTAAAAAGCGCCCTACTTCTTACTGCCCGATTGAAATTTCTCGCAGCGCGTTGCAGTTGTGCAGGCGCGAACTCGGCGACATCGAGCGGATTTCGATCGTCGGTTATGAACGCGATTACCTGGCCGGTCTCGCCGAAGTCAGCAAGAAACGCGCGGCGGACGAAAGGCTGCTCGTGCTGTTTCTCGGCAGCACGATCGGCAATTTCGGCAGACTCGCGGCGACGCGCTTTCTGCGCGACATCCGCACCATGCTCGCGCCCGGCGACGCGTTGCTGCTCGGCACCGATCTCATCAAACCGACGCCGGTGCTGATCGCGGCCTATGACGATTCGATCGGCGTGACGGCATCGTTCAATCTGAATCTGCTCGCGCGCATCAATCGCGAACTCGACGGCGATTTCCCGCTCGATGCGTTCGAGCACGTCGCACGCTTCAACCCCGACGCGCGCAGCATCGAGATGCATTTGCGCGCCACACGCGACCTCATCGTGCGCGTGGGCGCGGCGGAGTTGACGGTGTCGCTCAAGGCGGGCGAAACCATCTGGACCGAGAGCAGCCACAAATATCGCGCGGAAGAAATGCACCCGATCGCCGACGACGCCGGCTTCGCGTGTACCCATCAGTGGGTCGAAAAGGAATGGGGGTTCGCGGAGAGTTTGCTGGTCGCGCAATAGGCCAATAAGCGGTCAGCGCCCCGAGACGCGAGACGCACAAACAGCAAGGCGGCGGGCCATCAACCCGATGGCCCGCCGCCTTTGCCTTTACGGATCTTCGTAATGGCGGCTCAGTGCTGCTCGAAACGCTCGAAGCGCTTTTCGGTCGCGCGCTCCTCGCCGGCCACCTCGGTCACGCGCGCCGCCGGCGGGCCGTGACGCAGCCACGACAGCATCCGGTCGACCTGATTGGCCGAACCTTGCAGCATCGCTTCGACGGAACCGTCGTCGAGATTCGCCACCCATCCCTTGATACCGAGCGCGTGAGCCTGGCGCACGGTCGCGTGGCGAAAGCCGACGCCCTGCACGATGCCGCGCACCCGCACGTAATATGTTTCGATCCGCTGATCCAGATCCGGGGCCATGCCGTCCTCGCTACACGAAACTTTCAAGCCGGCATTCTAGTCGCGTCGCGGCGAGCTTGCTCGGCGGCTTGCGGGTTTGCCTTGCGCACGCGCCCGGCACGCACCGCGCGACACGCGGCGCGCGCGCCACGTACAATCCGTCGACTGTCACGCGGGAAATGGAAACAGAATGTCCGAACAGAATCGCGATCTCGTGCTCGTGACCGGCGCATCCGGCTTCGTCGGCTCGTCGGTGGCGCGCATCGCGCAACAAAAGGGGTTCAAGGTGCGCGTGCTGGTGCGTGCCACCAGTCCGCGCAAGAACGTCGAGGCGCTGGACGCGGAAATCGTCGTGGGCGATATGCGCGACGAAGCGTCGATGCGCGTCGCGTTGCGCGGCGTGCGTTACCTGCTGCACGTCGCCGCCGACTATCGCCTGTGGGCGCCGGACCCAAGCGAAATCGAGCGCGCGAATCTGGAAGGCACCGAAGCGACCATGCGCGCGGCATTGCACGAAGGCGTGGAGCGCATCGTCTATACGAGCAGCGTGGCGACGCTGAAAGTCACCAGCTCGGGCCAGTCCGCGGACGAGACCTCGCCGCTCAAGGCTGATCAGGCCATCGGCGTGTACAAGCGCAGCAAGGTGCTGGCCGAGCGCGCGGTGGAGCGCATGATCGCCGAGGACGGGCTGCCGGCGGTGATCGTCAATCCGTCCACGCCGATCGGTCCGCGCGACGTGAAGCCCACGCCGACCGGGCGCATCATCGTCGAGGCGGCGCTCGGCAAGATTCCGGCGTTCGTCGATACGGGGCTGAACCTCGTGCACGTGGACGACGTGGCGGCCGGCCATTTTCTCGCGCTCGAACGCGGCAAGATCGGCGAGCGCTACGTGCTCGGCGGCGAGAATCTGCCGCTTCAGCAAATGCTCGCCGACATTGCGGCGCTGACCGGCCGCAAGGCGCCCACGCTGAGCTTGCCGCGCTGGCCGCTCTATCCGCTCGCGATGGGCGCGGAAGCGGTCGCGAGATTCACGAAGCGCGAACCGTTCGTCACCGTCGACGGCCTGAAGATGTCGAAGAACAAGATGTACTTCACATCGGCGAAGGCGGAACGCGAACTCGGCTATCGCGCGCGGCCCTATCGTGAAGGCTTGAGCGATGCGCTCGAATGGTTCCGGCAAGCCGGCTTCCTGAAGCCCTGACAAACGCGCTGACGCGTGCATGAACGATCACGCCCGCGCCGCACGACCCGGCGCGGGCGTCAGCATTTTGTTACAACGTCAACGTGGTTGCGACAGGTAAAAGCCTACGCGCAGCAGGTAAAATCGCGGGTCTTACCAGAGAAACCTCGCATGAACCTTCACGAACAGCTCGGCGCACTGGAAACGGGCGTCGATCAGCTCATTCAGGCTGTCGTGGCCCCGCAGGCCGAAAACATCCCCGAGACACCCGCACCTGCCGCCGTGGAGCAAGCGCCGGCGTCCGTGGAGGAGTCCGCCGCGCAGCTTCAGCCCACGCTCGAAATCAATCGCCCCGCGCAGAACGAGATCACCATGACGATCGGCGGCCAGACAGTCGCGTTGCGTGCTGATCAGATCGGCAAGCTGATCGAGGAATTGTCGAACGCGCGCGCGTCGATGACGCCCGAGCCGCCGCCTGGCATCCCGCCGGGTTGGCGCTTCGTGTCGACCAGGAATCCGGTCATGGCGGTGCAAAAACAGTCGAATGGCGACCGTTTGCTGGTCATGCGCCACACCGGCCACGGCTGGGTGCCGTTCACGTTCTCGCCCGACATGGTGATCCAGCTTTACATGATGCTCACCAAGGGTTGAGATGAAAAAGCGGCGCTCCCGGGCGCCGCTTTTCGTTCAAGCCGTTCTTCGCAACACGCGGCGCGACGCCTCAACGCTCCTGCACCGGCGCCTGCACGCGCGCCTTCCATTGCCCGCCCTTGCCACGCCAGTAGCGCACCGCCGACGCGAACGTCGCGCCGACATAAAACAATGCCACCAGCGGCAGAAACGGCGCCCACAACGGCGAGCGGCGATAGTAGCCGAGCATCGGCGCGTAGGCGCAGCACATGGCCGCCCACGCCAGCCACGCGGGCCAGCCCACCGGACCGAGCACGAGCGCGGCCACGGGCGGCATCAGGTAAATGATCGTCATGCCGGCCAGCGTGCCCGCCAGCAGCAGCGGCGAGTAATGCAACTGCGTGAAGGCGGTGCGCGCGATCATGTTCCAGATGTCACGCCAGCTATCGTACGGACGCAGCGACACGCTGCGCGCCGCCACGTCCAGACGAATCGGATGACGCCCCGTGCCGCGATGCTTGATCCGCGCGGCGAGACTGCAGTCGTCGATCAGCTCGGCACGGATCGACTCGATGCCGCCCGCTTCCTCCAGCGCGCCGCGGCGCACCAGCATGCAGCCGCCCGCCGCCGCCGCCGTGCGATTGCGCGGGTTGTTGACCCATGCGAACGGATACAGCTTGGCGAAGAAAAACACGAACGCCGGAATCAGCGCCTTTTCCCAGAACGAATCGCAGCGCAGACGCACCATCAGCGAGACGAGGTCGCGCTGCTCCGCATCCGCGCGAGCCACGAGTTGCGCGAGCGCATCCGCCGGATGGCCGATGTCGGCGTCGGTCAGCAGCAGAAAATCGGCGGGCACGCCGAGCGTGCGCACCGCCTCGATGCCTTGCGACTGCGCCCACACCTTGCCGGACCAGCCAGGCGGCAGCGGTTTCGCGGCGAGCACCGTCAAGCGGTCGGGGCATTGCAGTTGCAGCGCGGCGGCACGGGCCGCGTCGGCGGTGCCGTCGGTGCTGTGGTCGTCGACGACGATCACGTGGAAATCGCCCGCATAGTCCTGCTGAAGCAGCGTGCTGACCGCCTGGGCGATCACGTCGACTTCATTGCGGGCGGGCACCACGGCGGCGACCGCCGGCCAGGTTTCGCGCGGCGCGAGCGCGAGCGGCGCGGCGGGACGCGCGCGCCAGAAACCGCCGCGCGCGAACAGCAGCACACACCAGATCAACAGCGAAAGACACGAAAGAAGAAACAGAACCGCCGCCATTAAGCATTACCCTCGATTGAACGCGCTTGCCCGCCGACGCGCCGCGACAGGCGCATCACCACCGTGCGTACCGCGACGACGCACCAGTCGAACGTGTTGAGTTCGGGGCGCGCGCGAAATACGTCGTAGCCCGCCCCCTCGATGCGCTCCAGAAAACGCAGACCGCCGTGGACGGCGCCGCACAGCTCGATACCCAGCCGCCCCGGAATGCGCAACGCGAGCGGCGCGCCGCGCACCAGCATCTCGCGCGCGAACGCGACTTCGTGCGCCATGAGTTCGCGCCACGCGTCGTCGACGACGCCGTTGGCGATGTGCGCCTCGGTCACGTTAAAGCGCTGCAGGTCGGCGAGCGGCAGATACAGGCGGTCCTGTTTCCAGTCGGCCGCGACGTCGAGCCAGAAGCTGATCAACTGCGACGCCGTGCAGATCGCGTCGGCGTCGGCGAGATTCTCCGGCGTGGCGGCGTCCATCAGATGCAGCAGCAGATGCCCGATCGGGTTCGCCGAATGCCGGCAATAATCGAGCAATGCGGCGCGGTCGGCGTAACGGTTGGCGTCGATGTCCTGCCCGCACGCAAGCAGCAGGTCGTACAACGGCGCAAGCGGCAGCCTGTATTGCGCCACCACGCCGGCCAGCTTGCCGAACAGCAGCGGATGCACGCGAGCGGCGCGGCGCGCCGCCACCGCGTCGAGACCGGCGCGGAAGTCGGCAAGGCGCGCGTGCCGCTCGGCCGCGCTCCAGTCGCCTTCGTCCACGATGTCGGCGGCGGTGCGCACCACCTGATAGAGAATGCCGGCGGGCGCGCGCAGCGCCTTCGGCAGCAACACGCTCGGGACCGGAAAGTTTTCGTATTGATCGACGTCCATCCAGCGAGCCTCGATTCCAGTCTGTAATGCGGCCGCGAAACCGCGCCGCAGGACCACGTAGTTTAAGGGTTCCGATAATCCGGTGCAGCGTGTAATCATTGCCGCGCATTGCCGCGCATTGCCGCGCATTGCCGCGCGCGCAGCCAATATGCCGCCTGGCGGCAACCGCTCCACTGCGGCGTGCGCCCAACGCCTGGCGGGCCTGGCAAAGCAAAGCCGGCCTGATAGCGTTAGAATGCGCGTTTGGTTTTGCTACCCGGCGGCATGGCGCCGGCGTTCAAGACGTCAACTAATTAGATGATCGCGGCGATAAAGTCAGATTTACCGGCTTCTTCGAATCCCGCGTCAGTCGGAGTTCGCCAACTTATGCGAGTCATCCTTGCTCAACCCCGGGGCTTTTGTGCGGGCGTTGTTCGTGCAATCGAGATTGTCGATCGCGCACTACAGCAACACGGCGCGCCCGTGTATGTGCGCCACGAGATCGTCCACAATCGGCACGTGGTCGACAATCTGCGCCAGAAGGGCGCGCGCTTCGTCGAGGAGCTCGATGAAGTGCCGCAAGGCGCCGTGGCGATCTTCAGCGCTCACGGTGTCGCGCAAACCGTCGAACGCGACGCCGAGGCACGCGGCCTCGACGTGCTCGACGCGACCTGCCCGCTCGTCACCAAGGTGCACGTGCAAGGGCGCCAGTATGTGGGCGCGGGGCGCACGCTGATTCTGATCGGCCACGCCGGGCATCCCGAAGTGGAAGGCACGATCGGCCAGATCCCGGGCAAGGTGCTGCTGGTGCAGAGCGAAGCCGAAGTCGCGCATCTCGACCTGCCGCTCGACACGCCGCTCGCTTATGTGACGCAAACCACGCTGTCGGTGGACGACACCCGCGGCATCATCGACGCCCTGCTGCGCCGTTTTACCGACATCGTCGGTCCCGATACGCGCGACATCTGCTATGCCACGCAAAATCGCCAGGCGGCGGTGCGCGAGTTGAGCAAGCAGGTCGACGTGCTGCTCGTGGTGGGCGCAACCAATAGTTCGAACTCGAACCGGCTGCGCGAGATCGGCAGCGAAAGCGGCGTGGCGAGTTATCTCGTCGCCGACGGTTCGGAAGTGAAGCCGGAATGGTTTGCCAACGTGCAGACCGTCGGCATCACGGCGGGCGCTTCGGCGCCGGAAGAGATGGTGAAGAACGTGATCGATGCGCTGAGCGCATTGGGGCCTGTCGATGTCACGACGATGGCGGGCCGTGAAGAAAAAGTCGAATTCAAGTTGCCATCGAAGCTGATGCAACCACTCGCTGCACGCGAAGTTTAAGGAGGACGTCTTGTCTATTCCGCTGCTACAGAAAGTTCGGGTCGGCGCATACATCATGCGTCAGCATCTCTCAGGCAACAAACGCTACCCGCTCGCATTGATGCTGGAACCGCTGTTCCGCTGCAATCTCGCCTGCAATGGCTGCGGCAAGATCGACTATCCGGATCCCATCCTGAATCAGCGTCTCTCGCTGGAAGAGTGCCTGGGCGCAGTCGACGAATGCGGCGCGCCGGTGGTGTCGATCGCAGGCGGCGAGCCGTTGCTGCACAAGGAAATGCCGCAGATCGTGAAGGGCATCATCGCGCGCAAGAAGTTCGTGTACCTGTGCACGAATGCGCTGCTGATGGAAAAGAAAATGGACGACTACGAGCCGAATCCGTACTTCGTCTGGTCGGTTCACCTGGACGGCGACCAGCAGATGCACGATCACTCGGTCTCGCAAGACGGCGTCTATGAGAAGGCGGTCGCGGCGATCAAGGAAGCCAAGCGCCGCGGTTTCCGCGTGAACATCAACTGCACGCTGTTCAACGACGCCGTGCCGGAGCGCGTGGCCGCGTTCTTCGACACGGTCGGTCCGATGGGCGTGGACGGCATCACCGTTTCGCCGGGCTATGCGTATGAACGCGCGCCGGATCAGCAGCACTTCCTGAACCGCGACAAGACCAAGCATTTGTTCCGCGAGATTTTCAAGCGCGGCAACAACGGCAAGAACTGGTCGTTCAGCCAGTCGGCCATGTTCCTCGACTTCCTGGCCGGCAACCAGACCTACGAATGCACGCCGTGGGGCAACCCGGCGCGTACCGTGTTCGGCTGGCAAAAGCCGTGCTATCTGGTCGGCGAAGGCTATGTGAAGACCTTCAAGGAATTGATGGAAACCACGGAGTGGGAAAAGTACGGCACCGGCAACTACGAGAAGTGCGCTGACTGCATGGTGCACTGCGGCTTCGAGGCAACGGCCGTGATGGACACGGTGGCGCATCCGCTGAAGGCACTCAAGGTCAGCTTGCGCGGTCCGAAAACGGAAGGCGCGTTCACCAAGGACATTCCGCTGGACAAGCAACGCCCCGCCGATTACGTGTTTTCCCGCCACGTCGAGATCAAGCTGGAAGAGATTCAGCGCAGCGGCAAGGGCAAGAAGGTGCAGACGGCTACTGCGCACTGAGAGGGTTGGTTCAGGGGCGGTGTCGCGCCGCCCCGTATAGGGGTTAAAGGGTTATAAAAAAAGCGCGGTGGCAATCAAAGCCACCGCGCTTTTTTATCTGCAGCCAAGGAAGAGGGCCTAACCTGCGCCGCGCGCATTGTGCGCGGTCAGAAACTTGATCAGCCCGTCGACCCCGCCCTTCGAAAGCTGATCGGCGAACTGCGTTTGATAGACCTGAATCAGCCAGGCGCCCATCATGTTGATGTCGTAAATCTTCCAGCCGGAGGGACCCTTGGTCAGCCGGTAGTCGATGGCGTCGTCGCCGCCGCGACTGAGTACATGCGACTGCACCACGACGTCCCTGGCGCCGGCCGGAACATTGGCCGGCAAGAACTTGAACTTCACATCCTGATCGCGCAGTTGCGAAAGCGAGGAAGCGTAAGTGCGCACGAGCAGCAGCGTGAATTGCTCATATAACTGCTTTTGCTGCTCGGGCGTCGCGGTGCTCCAGGCCTTTCCGACAGCAATGCGCGTGGTGCGCTGAAAATCCGTTGCCGGCACGAACCGCGTTTCGACCAGTTGCGTGATCTTCGCCATGTCGCCGCCGCGCGCCTGCGGATCGGCCTTCATGGCGCTCACCGTGCCCTCGACGGCACTCTTCACCAACGCATCGGGCGCGCTTTGCGCATAGGCCGCCGTGGACACCACGGCCGCAGCCAGAAAAGCAGACAGATAACGTTTCATACGCTCGCCAGAACTGGAAGAAGTCAGCGCCGCGAAGTTCGCAAGTCCGCGGCGAAAACAGGATAGACCAGTATACCGATATTGCGTTCCCGCTCGGCATGGCCGGACCGGGAGCCGCGTTTGCTACCTCGATTTGTTACGCCGGGTTGCCGACGAACCTGAGTCAGATCGCTTCGGCTCTGTATACTTGTGCTCTTTCGTCAAGAACAACACCCGCGATAAGGCCCGTCTCGCCTACATGCTGAAGTCATCCATCGTCCGTCTCGTCGCCTATTCGGTGCGTCATCCGCTATGGATCATCGCCCTGTCGCTCGTGCTCGCCGTTTTGAGCGGCATCTACGTCGCTCATCACTTCAAGATCAACACGGACATCAGCCGTCTCATCGAGACGGACCCGCAATGGTCGGCGCTCGAACATGCCATGAGCGAGGCCTTCCCGGATCGCGGCGAAACCGTGCTGGTGGTGGTCGAAGCGCGCGCTCCCGAATTCGCCGACGCCGCCGCTGGCGCGCTCACCGCCGCGCTCAAAGCCGATCCGAAGGAGTTCGTGGCGGTTTCGCAGCCGGCGGGCGGTCCGTTCTTCGAACACAACGGCCTGCTGTTTCCGTCAACCGAAGAAGTCCTGTCGACCACTTCGCAACTCGTTCAGTCGCGCCCGCTCGTCAACGCTCTTGCGCACGATCCGAGCCTGACCGGCCTCGCCGGCACGCTCACCACGAGCCTGTTGCTGCCGCTTCAACTCGGCCAGGTGAAGCTCGCCGACATGAGCCATCTGCTGGCGCAAAGCGCCACCACGCTCGATCGCGTACTGGCCGGCCAGCCGGCCGCCTTCTCGTGGCGCGCGCTGGTCGACAAGAGCGCCGCCACCAATCCGGCGCGCGCTTTCGTCGTCGTGCAGCCGGTTGTGAATTACGACGCGTTGGAGCCGGGCGCGAGCGCGTCGAAGGCGATCCGCGACACCGCCGCCTCGCTGCACCTCGACTCACGCTATGGCGCCACGGTCCGCCTGACCGGCGAACAGCCGCTCGCCGACGAAGAATTCGCCTCGGTCAAGGACGGCGCGGTGCTCAACGGCATCGGCACGTTTATTGTCGTTCTCATCATCTTGTGGCTCGCGCTGCGCTCGGGCCGCATGATCGCGGCCGTGTTCATCACGCTGTTCGTCGGGCTCGCGATCACCGCGGCGCTCGGCCTGATGCTGGTGGGCGCGCTCAACATGATCTCGGTCGCGTTCATGGTGCTGTTCGTCGGACTCGGGGTCGATTTCGGCGTGCAGTTCGGGGTCAAGTATCGTGAGGAGCGCAATCGCGACGACCGTCTTTCGGCGGCCCTCATGCATACGTCGCACAGCATCGGCGTGCCGCTCACGCTCGCGGCGGTCGCCGTCGCGTTGAGCTTCTTCTCGTTCCTGCCGACGGCTTATCGCGGCGTGTCGGAGTTGGGCGAGATCGCGGGCGTCGGCATGTTCGTCGCGTACTTCACCAACATGACGTTGCTGCCCGCGCTGCTGAAAGTCTTCAGTCCACCGGGCGAACCCGCTTCGCCGGGCTTCAAGCAACTTGCTCCCGTCGACGATTTCCTCGATCAAAACCGCAAGCCAGTGTTGATCGGCACGCTGATCGTCGTGCTCGGCGCGACGCCCTTGCTCGCGCACTTGCGTTTCGACTTCAACCCGCTGCATCTGAAAGACCCGCATACGGAGTCCATGGCGACGCTGATCTCGCTGAAGGATTCGCCGGAAGCCGCCGTCAACAACGTGCATGCGCTCGCCGCCTCGCAAGCCGACGCCGACCGCATGGCCGCGCATTTGCGCACGCTGCCGGAAGTGGGCCGCGTCACCACGCTCGACACGTTCATTCCCACCGAGCAGCAGCAAAAGCTGATGCTGGTCGCGAGCGCCGCGCAGCAACTGTTGCCCGCGTTGCAGCAGACCCCCGCGCCGCAAGCCACGGACGCGCTGCGCGTCGCGGCGTTAAAGCGCGCGTCGAATCAGCTCGCGCTCGCCGCCGACGACCATCCCGGCCCCGGCGCCGCCGAGGCCAAGCATCTGTCGGCGACGCTGCAAAAGCTGGCCGCCGCCGACGCCGCCGTGCGCGAGCGCGCCGAAACCGCGATGTCCGAGCCGCTGCGCATCGCGCTGAAGCAGTTGGAGAATCTGTTGCAGCCGACTCAGATCACTCGCGAGAATCTGCCCAAGGAAATCTCGGCGGGCTGGGTCTCGAAAGATGGCCGCGCGCTGGTCGACATCGCGCCGAAGGTCCAGGCCGGCACCGATCCGAACGACGACGCGATGCTCGCCCGCTTCGCCCATGCGGTGAAGAAGGCGGAGCCCGGCGCGATCGGCGGGCCGATTTCGATCCTGCATTCGGCGGACACGATCATCAAGGCGTTCCTGCAGGCGGCGGGCTGGGCGCTGCTGTCGATCGCGATCCTGCTGTGGATCGCGCTGCGGCGCTTCGGCGACATGCTGCGCACGCTGGTGCCGCTGCTGGTGTCGGCGCTCGTCACGCTGGAACTGTGCGTGGTGTTCGGCATGCCGCTGAACTTCGCGAATATCATCGCGTTGCCGCTCATGCTGGGGGTCGGCGTCGCATTCAAGATCTACTTCGTGATGGCGTGGCGCAACGGCCAAACCGGCCTCTTGCAATCGAGCCTCACGCACGCGGTGCTGTTCAGCGCGGCGACCACCGCGACCGCATTCGGCAGCCTCTGGCTGTCGCATCATCCGGGAACCTCGAGCATGGGACGCCTGCTGGCGCTCTCGTTGTTTTGCACACTGATCGGCGCGGTGGTGTTCCAACCCGTGCTGATGGGCAAGCCGCGCGCCCGTCGCGCGAAGCACAAAGGAATATCAGAATGAAGCTGCGTACCACCGTGCTGGCGCTCGCCGCCACCGGTCTGATCTCGGGCTGCGCGACCGGCCCCGACCGCAAGCCGGGCGACCCGTTCGAACCGGTGAACCGGGCCGTGTTCAACTTCAACGACGGGGTGGACCGCTACATCGCCGTGCCGGTTGCAAAGGGCTATCAGAAGGTCACGCCGCAGCCGCTGCGCACCGCCGTGAGCAACTTCTTCTCGAACCTGGGCGACCTGAGCAACGCCGCCAACGCCCTGTTGCAATTGAAGATCACCGACGCGACCGAAGACCTCGTCCGCTTCGCGTTCAATTCCACTTTCGGCCTGGGCGGTCTGCTCGATTGGGCGACGCCGGCCGGCCTGCCGAAACACCATCAGGACTTCGGGCTGACGCTCGGCCACTGGGGCATTCCGTCGGGCCCGTATCTCGTACTGCCGCTGTTCGGCCCGAGCACGGTGCGCGACAGCATGGGTCTCGTGGTCGATGTGAAATTCAATCCGTTGAACTACATCGAGCCGGCGGAGCGCAATCCGCTGTACGTGCTGCAATTCGTGAGCGTGCGCTCCGACCTGCTGGGCGCGACCGATCTGCTGCAACAGGCCGCGCTGGACAAATACTCGTTCGTGCGCGATGCGTACACGCAGCAGCGCCGGGCGCGTCTGCGCGGCACGGGCGACAACGCCGCGCCGCTGCCGGACTACGAGGACCAGGGCGATTCCGGCACGCCGGCGATCCCGGCCAAGGGCGCGGCCGCCGGTGCGCCCGCCGGCCTGCCGAACTACGCCGACCCGGGCGATACGGCAGAAGCCCCGAACGCAGCCTCGGGAAGCGCCACAGGCGCTCCGGCGGGGGTGCCTAACTACACCGATCCCGACGACGCGCCTGCGCCCGCCAGCGGCGCAGCGGGCGTAACGCCGGCGACGCCGGCCGCGGCACCCGCGGGCGCGTCAGGAGAGGTTGCGCCGGCACCTCAGGTTGCGCCGGTCGGTGAGAAACAGCCGGCCGCCACGCCTGCGGCGCAGTAACGATTCGGTCGCGGCGTGCAATGCGCCGCCGTGGTGCGCTTCACATGAGCGCACCACGGAGACAGGACAAGACCTAGGAAGAATTGCGGCCTACGCATGCGGCGCGGCGTAGCAAAGAAAACGCGCTCGATCAGCTCGACGTAGCGGTGGCTCGGCTCCGGCTCGCAGCCGCTTCAGCCTGCTGTCGGCAGCAACGCGCCAGCCACGGCCATCGCGCGCCGGGCCTGCACCAGCGAAGTCCGCGCGGCCCGCGCATCGGCGGCGACCTGGATCAGCGCTCCGATCTGCGACGGTTGGCGCATCAATTCCCGCAGAATCGGCGCGAGCGCGGTGCTGCCGTCGTCCCGCAGACCGGCCGTGGCGGCCGACGGCAGCGTGCGCCACGCCGGATCGACGATGGCCCGGCACACGGCGAACGGCACGCCATGCGCGGCGGCCGTCGCGCCGGCAATGTGCGATTCCATATCCACCGCCAACGCGCCGCTCGAACGATGCAGCACCCGCTTGTCGTCCGCGCTCACCAACGGTGCGGTGACAGCGGCCACGAGGCCGCGCCGTAGACGCGCCGCCAGCGGTCCGCTGGCGAATGCGGCGGCGAGTCTGTCAGCCCACGGACGATCGGTCGGCAGACGTCCAAACGGTCCCTCGACGGCCTCGGCGACGATCAGCGCGCCCGGCTCCAGATCCGGCGCCAAACCGCCCGCCGTGCCGAAACTGACGATCCCCGAACAGCCGCGCGCGACCGCCGCGCTCAACGCGCGCTCGAGCAGATCGGCGCGCGCCGCATAGACCACCTCCACGCCCTGGCCGCGCGCGATGCGCGCCTCGAACGCCATCCCCGTCACGAAGATCACCGGCAAGCTGCCGCCGCCCGCCTCGGCTGACGGCGATGTCGAAAACGGCATCCGTCAGATCCCGACCGCGACGCGCGTGAGCCCGTTGCGCTTCAGATGACGGAAGCGCGCCAGCGCCCACAGCGGGAAGAACTTGCGATACCCGTGATAGCGCAGATAGAACACGCGCGGGAAACCCGTGGCGGTGAAACGTGTTTCGTCCCACAGGCCGTGCTCGCGCTGTTCGCGCCGCAGATAGGCGACGCCGCGCGCCACCGCTTCGTGATTGACCTCGCCCGCGGCCATCAGGCCCATCAGCGCCCACGCGGTTTGCGATGCCGTGCTCGGCGCGCGCTCGTAGCCGCGGTAGTCGAGCTTGTAACTCTCGCCGCCCTCGCCCCAGCCGCCGTCTTCGTTCTGGATCGACAGCAGCCACTGCACCGCGCGCTTGATGCGCGGGTCGTCGTGCGGCATGCCGGCGGCGTTCAGCGAACAGAGCGCCGTCCACGTGCCGTAGATGTAGTTCAGGCCCCAGCGGCCGTACCAGCTGCCGTCCGATTCCTGCTCTTTCAGCATGTAGGCGAATGCGCGCTGCGCCGGCTCGCTGCCCTGCGGCAGTTCGCCGAGTTGCGCGAGCATCGACAGACAGCGGCCCGATACGTCGGCGGTCGGCGGATCGAGCAACGCGCCGTGATCGGAGAACGGAATGTTGTTCAGGTAGTACTGGGTGTTTTCCGGCTCGAACGCGCCCCAGCCGCCATCGCTGCTTTGCATGCCGACCACCCATTCGCGCGCGCGCGCAATGGCTTCGCGGTCGACGTCGGATTGCGTGAGCGCCGCCGAGCGATGCATCGCCATCGCCACCACCGCCGTATCGTCGACGTCCGGGTAATACGCGTTGTTGTACTGGAACGCCCAGCCGCCAGGCCGCACGTTCGGGCGGCGCGAGATCCAGTCGCCGCGCACGTCGAGAATCTGGAGCGGACGCAGCCACGCGAGCCCGCGCTCGGCCGCCTGTTCGGCACGCGCCTCGCCGGTTTCGAGCAGCGCGTGCGCGGCGAGCGACGTGTCCCATACCGGCGACAGACAAGGCTGGCAATACGCCTCGTCATCCTTGACGACGAGCAGTTTTTCGATCGACTGGCGGGCAATCGCGCGGTTCGGATGATCGGCCGGATAGCCGAGCGCGTCGTACATCATCACCGAGTTGGCCATTGCCGGGAAAATCGCGCCGAGGCCGTCCTCGCCGTTCAGCCGTTCATCGACGAAAGCGACCGCCGCGCGCACCGCGCGTTCGCGCTGCGGATGCGGGAACAGGCCGTCGACCGCGCGCAGCAGCACGTCCACGCCACGGAAAAAGCGGAACCAGCCGACATGCTGATGCGGCGCGCGCGCCGGCATGCCGGTGTTGACCGGCGCGCCGCGGAACAATTCGTCGATGCGCACGCGGCGCGGATTGCGCGCGAGGGGCCGCTTCGCGTTCAGCACCAGCAACGGCACGATCACGGTTCGCGCCCAGTACGACACCTTCGACAGATGGAACGGAAACCACATGGGCAACAGCATGATTTCGACTGGCATCATCGGCACCGCGCGCCACGACACCACGCCGAACAGCGCGAGCAGAATCCGCGTGAACACGTTCGCCTGTTCCGCGCCGCCGTGCGCGAGAATCGCCTCGCGCGCGCGGACCATGTGCTCGGCGTCGACGGGGTCGCCGATCATCTTCAGCGCGAAGTACCCCTTCACGCTCGCGCTGATGTCGAGCGCGCCGTCGGTGAAAAGCGGCCAGCCGCCGTCGGGCAACTGGATGCGGCGCAGATAGCGCGCGATCTTCTGCTCCAGTTCCACGTTCGGCGTTTCGCCGAGATAGTGGACGAGCAGCACGTATTCGGCGGGAATCGTCGCGTCGGCTTCGAGTTCGTAGACCCAGTGGCCGTCGGGTTTCTGCGCGGCGAGAATCGCATCGGTGGCGCGCGCGATCGTGGCGTCGAGGGCGGCGTCGAGCGAGACATCGGGCGCTGCATGCTCTACAGCCGCTTGCGGCGCGGCGGCGGGCGCATCGAGCGCCGGCTCGGTGGCGAATTCTGGTGGGACGGCGCCCAACTGCTGGGCTTGGGATAAGTCGTTCATCGGCGTTCCATCGGTTGATTCAGCAGCGTGTCCGCGGCCTTCTGGCCGGAGCGGATCGCGCCTTCGATCGTCGCGGGCAGGCCGGTGGCCGTCCAGTCGCCCGCGAGCATCAAATTGTTCCAGCGAGTACGCGTGCCGGGACGCAGCATTTCCTGATCCGGCAGCGCGGCGAATGTCGCGTGTTTTTCCAGCGTGACTTGCCACGGCGGCATCGGCTCGGCCGGCAGGTTGGCGGCTTGCGCCACTTCGGCCCAGACGGTTTGCGCCAGCGTTTCGTGCGGCGTGTCGAGCAGGCGGTCAGCGGCGTAGACGGTCGCCGATACGCGGCCGTCGAACGCAAACAGCCAGTCGGCCGTGGCGTTCAGCAGCGCCGTGACCGGCGGCAAGCCGAATGGCGGCTCGACGGCGAAGTGCACGCTGAGCGTCGCCGCGAAGCGGTTCGGCGTGCGCACGTTGGGCACGAGCGTCTGCGCGGTCTGCGGCGGCACCGCGAGAATCACGGCGTGATTCGCTTCGATCGCGATGGTCTCGTCCGCGAAATTCAGCGCGTGCACGCGGCGGTTATCGGCGGCAAACGCCATCTCTTGCAGACGCGAGCCGAGCCGGATCGCCGCGCCGCCGTGTTGCAGCAGCCGCAGTGCCGGATCGACGAACGCACTGCCGAGTCCGTTGCGCGCCATCAGAGGCCGGCACGCGAGGCCGCCGGCAAGCAGCGTTTCGCGAACCATCGCGCTCGTGAGTTCGGCCGACGCCTCGCGTGGCTCGACGTTCAGCATCGCGAGAAATAGCGGCCGCAGCAGACGGTCCCACAACGGGCCATTGCAGCGCATGGTCTGCACGAGACGGCGTCCGGGCTTGGCGAACAGCAGCGGTATCAGCGACAGGTACTCGCCCGGCCCGGTATTGGGCACGCGCGCATGCGGATCGAAAACCCACCAGGGCAGGCGTCCCGGCGACATCCGCACGGTCCAGCGCGCCCGCGTCGCGAGATCCACGAACGGAAAGTCGGGCTGCACCGGGCCGACGAGTTCATCAGCGGCGCCGATCGCGCGCGCGTAGTTGAGCGTGGCGGCGTTGCCCGACAGCACCATGTGATTGCCGCTGTCGAGGGTCGCGCCCAGCTTGGCGTCGTAGTACGAACGGCAGCGACCGCCCGCCTGGCCGGCGGCCTCGTGCAGCACGACTTGCGCGCCGCGCCGCTGCAATTGCACCGCGGCGGCGAGGCCGGCGAGGCCCGCGCCGACCACATGTACGAGCTTTTGCATCAGGTCAGAAGAACGCGTAACGCGCGACGATCCACAGCATGCGCAGCTTCGGCTTGCTGACCTTCGTGCGCGGAATGTCGAAGCCGCGATCGAGCGTGCGATCGAGCAGTACGCGATAGACGCCCGACATGATGCGCGGCGCGCGCACCTGAGCGCGCGGCTCGCGGTTCATGATGGCGTCGGAGGCGGCGAAGTGTTCCTTGGCGCGCTCGGCGAGCGTCGCGCAGACGCGCGGCAGCGACGGGTCGTCGGCGATTTGCGCCGGGCTCTCGATGGCGATGCCTTCGCGCGCCAGCAACTCACGCGGCAGATAGCAGCGGTTGATGCCGGCGTCTTCGTCGATATCACGCAGGATGTTGGTGAGTTGCAGCGCGCGGCCGAGATGGTGCGCGAGCAGGCGGCCCGGCTCGTCCTGCATCCCGAATATCCTCACCGATAGACGGCCCGCCGCGCTTGCCACGCGGTCGCAGTAGAGGTCGAGCGTGGCTTCGTTGGGCGCGCAGAGGTCGGCGGCGGCGTCCATCGCCATGCCGTCGATCATCGCGTGGAAATCCTCGCGTTGCAGATGGAACGTGTGAATGTGCCGCGTCAGCGCGCGCAACGAAGCGCGCGGCGCGCCGGCGTAGCACGCGTCGATGTCGGCGCGCCAGCGCTCGAGCGCGGCGGCGCGTTCGGCGCGCGGCAGATCGCTGTCGGCGATGTCGTCGACGGCGCGGCAGAAAGCGTAGACCTGATACATCGCGTCGCGCTGCGCGGCCGGCAGGATGCGCATTGCGATATAGAACGAGCTGCCGGAGGTGGCGGCAGCGGCGTCGATTTCTGTATCGTCCACGACAAGATTGGAAACAGCCAAGACGATCTCCGCTGGAGGCGCCCGCTGAAAGGCGTTCAAGAAGTTTTAATGCCTACCCGCAGGGCACGCGGCCCGCGCGCGCGGACACGCGCGAAACACCCGGCAGGGACGCCGGAAACGGCGAAAAGTATAGCAACGTTTCTGAGATGCCGCAGAATCGCGGGGTCAATACAGGGCTGGAAGCCGAGCACGACCGAAAGGCCGTCCGGCCGTAGCGCGATACTACCCTTGTGCAGGGTGTCGGCTTACGGCACCCGCCACGCACGCAAACGCCGCGCCGTCAGACGAACGCCACCGAGCGGTTGCGCCCTTGCCGCTTCGCGCTGTAAAGCGCGGCGTCGGCTTCGTTGATGAGCACGTCGTAGGCCGGCGCGCCCACGCGCGCCGCCGCCACGCCGACGCTCGCCGTCACCGGCACGCTCGTGCCCTGCACTTCGACCGGCGTATCGGCGATCGTGCAGCGGATCTTTTCGGCGACCCGCATGGCGTCGTCGAGCGGCGTACAGGGCAACAGCAACGCGAACTCCTCGCCGCCGAAACGCCCGAACGTGTCCTGGGCCCGCACCACCCCGGCGACCCGCTGCGCCATGACACGCAGCACCGTATCGCCGACGCCGTGGCCGAACTGGTCGTTGATCTTCTTGAAGTGATCGAGATCGAACAGCAGCACCGACATGTCGCCGCCGTAGCGCTGCCAGCGCGTGTATTCGTCGCGCAGGCGCGCTTCGAAGAAACGCCGGTTGGCGATGCCCGTGAGACCGTCGCGGTCCGCGTATTCCTGAAGCTTGGCGACCGCCTCCTCGCGTTCGCGCTGCACGATGCTCACGTGCGTGACGTCGGAGATGGTCACGCACACGGCCACCACTTCGCGATCACGCATGAGCGGCATGAAGGTGCAGTCCTGCTGCATGAAATCGACGCCGCCCGTGATCGGCCGGTCGTGATCGAACTTGAACAGATACGGGCGCTGCTCCCACGAACTGAACGCGAAGCTGCCGAGCTGGAACACGCTTTCGATCTTGCGCGCGAGCCACACGCGCGGCAGTTCGGGAAAGTGCGTGAAGAGCGACTTGCCGACCATCTGCTCCGCGGGCAAGCCACTGTGGTCCTGCATGAAGCGGTTCCACATGAGCACGTTCATCTCGCGATCGAGCACGAAGATGCCGAAGCCGACACGTTCAACCACGAGATCGCTGAGCGAATCCACGGACACAGTCATAGGCTGGACAACAGCGCGTCGAGCGCTCCGTTCATATGGCGAATCGATTCTTCGGCCATCAACATCACGAGGTGCGCGCGAAAACTCTGGTCCTCGAGCGCGAAGTTCACTTCGACGAGCAATGCCACTTCCCATTGCAGCACGCCCGGCTGAAACACTTCCTCGAGCGTCATGGCCTCGCCGAGCAGGCCGGGCGCCGAGAACACCGGCGTGCGGCCGAGCTGGTCGAGAATGCTGGACACACACGCGCCCGTCAGCACGTTGGCGACGTCGAACACGAGCTCCTGCTGGCTCACCGCCTCGTAGGCCGAACGCGAGTACGGATCGCTGACGAGCGAACACAATTGCTCGATGCTGTCGCTGCGGCAGATCACCAGCGCCTCGCCCTTGATGTCCGAGCGAAAGCCCTGGCGCACCGCGCTCACCGTGTCCTGAATGCCGGTCATCTCGCGCAGCGTTTGCGCCGCTTCGCTGACGCCGACCACCCGCACGCGCGGCACCGACAATTCGATGAACGCATCGAGCAGCCGCGCGAGACGCGTCGCGGCCTGGCCCATCGCCAGATTGGCGACCTCTTGCAGCGCGTCGCGCTGATCTTCAGTGAGGGCTCGCTCAGACATACAACCCGTACTCCTTGAGGATCGGAAGTACCGCCGCGGGCGTCACCGGCTTGGCGATGAACGCGGCGGCGCCGAGCGCGCGCACGCGCGATTGGGCCATCGGCTGAACATCGGCGGACACGACGATGACGAATGTGTTGAGATCCTCATGCTGCAACGCTTCGAGCACCTGGTAGCCGTTCATGTCCGGCATCGTCAGGTCGAGGAACATCACCGACGCCTTGCCTTCGCGATAGAGGCGCAGCGCTTCGCGTCCGTTCGACGCGTACGACACGTCGACATCCCAGTCCGGCGGCAATGCCTTGGTGAGCACTTTGCGGGCAAGCAGCGAATCATCGGCGATCACGATAGGCAAAGGCATGGGCGGTGGGAGTGCGGTATTAGCTCTTGCGTGTTATCGGCGGATGGGGCGTTTTCTTTAGCGCGTGATGTGCCGGTCGGCGGCAAGATGCGCCGCGGCTTGCGGGAATGCACGTTGCGGGCGAGCGGGGCGCGCGTGCGGCGGGATGCGCATGGCGGAACCGTCGGGCATGCAGGGATGCGTGCGCGCACGGTGGACGACGGCGATGACCGGCATGTTCGAAGCCTACCCCGTAGAGGAATCCCGCGCGGCTCGATGGATCGGGATGGTCTCTTGCCGCGCGCGTGTTTCCGCGAACGCCTTCCCTCACGCGTTGTACGCATGGTGCGGCGGCCCTCGCGGCAGATGCGTCCGAACATGGCGGGCGCATTTTTTATCGTGGCGTCGATTTTCGAAGCAAATCAGCGGAAAGGCAACACGACAATTCGATGTTCGCTAATCGTTTTTTCCTGCTTCAAGCGAATTTTGAACATATTTTATTAGCATCGGATGCCAATTTTTTATATTTATACTTTTGTGTACGTTTGCGCTTCCCGATTCGTCACTGTTTAAAAAAACAGACAAATAGCTGCGGACCGAATGCATGCTGGGTCATCGCGGTAACTTCTACCGCCGTTGCGCGTCTATGCTTCTCGTATCATGCCGACTCACCGCCTCCTCGCGCCGAACGCATTTAGCACGATCGAAAAATGACACCTGACCGGTTCGACCCGTCTCAAGCGAGCCGCCTTTCCGCTAACCGGCAGGACGAGGCGTTGTTCCCCGCCGTGCCGGAACAGAACTTCCAGGTGCGGCGCCTCACCCTGATCGCGCTTCTGATCGCCGCGATCGTGTTGCCGTGCGTGTATGTCGCGGCCATGGCGTTCAGCGACTTCCGCGCGCGCGAGGCCGACGCCACCGACATGGCGCTGCGCACGGTGCGGGTGGCGGAAGAACATGCGCTGAAGGTGTTCGACATGAACGAAACGCTCGACTCGCGCATCGTCGATCTCGCACAGGATCTGGACGACGACGGCATCAGCGCGCGCGAGGCCGACATTCACGAGAAGCTGCGCGTGATGGGCGGCGGCTATCCGCAGGTGGCCGCGGTGTCGATCTTCGGGCGCGATGGCCGCTTGCTCGCGAGCAGCCGTTTCTATCCCGTGCCGACGCTCTCGGTGGCCGGGCGCGAGGATTTCACCGGCATTCGCGACGGGCGCGACCTCGAACACGTGTCGAAGGTCATGACGGGGCACGTCGCCGGTGAACAGGTGTTCAACATGGGCGTCGAGCGGCGCGGCGCCGACGGCGCGTTCGCGGGCATGGTCTCGGTGGCGCTGCGGCCCAGCTATTTCAGCGCGTTTTACCGCGAACTGCTCGGCGGCAGCGACGGCATGGCCATGACGATGACCCTCGTGCGCATGGACGGCGCGATCCTCGCTCACTATCCGCGCAGCCCGCGCGAGCCGAGCGCCATGCCGGCGCAATCGCCGCTCGCCGAAGCGTTCGCGCAAGGGCGGCGGGCCGGCGTCGTGCGCACGCATTCCGACATCGACGGCGAGAAATTGATCGTCGCTTACCGGCACGTCGGTTCGTATCCGGTGTACGTGCTGTGCGGCTATCGCGCGTCGGCGATCTGGGCGGCGTGGTACCGGCATCTCAGCGTGCTGCTGCTGTCGCTGTTCACGCCGTCGATCGCGCTGTGGTGCGTGATCTGGCTGTCGCTGCGGCGCCTCGGGGCCGAAGAGGAAGCGTGGGAGCGCTGGCAGGCCGAAGCGTCGATGCGCCGCTCGATCGAATCCGCGTATCGGCAATCGCGCAAGATGGAGGCGCTCGGCACGCTGGTCGGCAGCGTCGCGCACGATTTCAACAATCTGCTGATGATCGTCTCGGCCAACCTGCAGATCGCGCGGCGGCGCGGCGCGCCCGGCCTCGATCGTGAACTGTCGGCGATGGAGCGGGCGCTCAAGAGCGGTCAGTCGCTGACCCGGCAATTGCTCGGTGTCGCGCGCAAGCAGCCGTTGCGCAATGAGACGCTGGCGCTCGAACGCTGGCTGCCGGCCTGCCGCGAATTGCTGCGCGCGTCGCTCGGCGCGAAGATTTCGCTGGTGATCGACGTCGCCGCCGGCATCTGGCCGATGCGCGTCGACGTGGCGGAGCTCGAACTGGCGCTGATCAACATCGCCGTGAATGCGCGCGACGCCATGCCCAACGGCGGGCGCTTCACCGTGCGGGCCACCAACATCCATTTCCGTCACGAAGACGGCTTTCCGCTGACCGGCGACTTCGTGCAACTCTCGCTCGAGGACACCGGCGCCGGCATGGCGCCCGACGTGCTCGCGCGCGCCTTCGAGCCGCTCTTCACGACCAAGGCGAAAGGCATGGGTACGGGCCTCGGGCTGCCGCAGGTTTTTGCGTTCTGCGAGCGCTCGGGCGGACTTGCCGCGATCGACAGCGCGGTCGGCGCGGGCACCTCGGTGCGTCTCTATCTGCCGCGCGCGACGGCCGCGCCGGAAGCCGAGGGACCGGCCGAAGCGCGCGCCGAGGACAGCGGCGCGCCGCATGGCTTGCGCATTCTGCTCGTCGAGGATAACGAGGAGGTGGCCGCGGGCACCGAAGCCCTGCTGCAGATGATGGGCCACCAGGTCACCTGCGTCTTCAACGCCGATACGGCGCTGCGTCTGTTCGACGACGCGCATGCGAAGCAGGCTCGCACCGGCGAGCCGCTGCCGTTCGATCTCGTGCTGTCGGACATCCACATGCCGGGCAAGATGAACGGCATCGATCTGGCGGAAGCCGTTCTCGCGTTCGATACGCGGCTACCGGTCATTCTGATGACCGGCTACGCGGAAGAACTCGACCGCGCGCGTCATGTGAACGTGCGGGTGCTGTCGAAGCCGTTCGATATCGCGTTGCTGGACCAGCTTTTGCAAGCGATCCAGCGCGACCTCGCGCAACCGGACACCGATCCGGCGGCGCATCCGGCGCCATAGAACCGGCTCGAGCCGGCGCTAGCGCCATTTACCGGGCGTTGTAAAAGCGCGGAAGCGGCATGGCGTGCCCGTTTGCCCGACATGTTGATCGGCGGGCTCACAGCGGGCGCGCGGCCGCATCGGCAGATGCCGGCACGATCGTTGCAAGGCAGAGGAAATAGAAGGGCGGCGCGTTCCGCCGCTCGCCTCAATATGTCGGGAGACAGCCATGCGACACGCCGTGATTGGTTTATTCGACACCTATTCTCAAGCGGAAGCCGCCCGCGACACGCTCGTGCAAACCGGCTTCGCACGCGACACCATCGAATTGCAGGCGAACGAGGGGCCGTCCGTCGGATCGGCCACCGGCGAAGTCGCGGGCTCGGGCGTGCTCGCCAACATCGAACGCTTTCTGTCCAGCCTGTTCTCAAGCGGTTCGCGTGAGGCAGAGAAGTCGCGTTACGCCGAAGCCATTCGGCGCGGCGCAGTGCTGGTCTGCGTGAACGCGGCGAGCGAATCGCACGCGGAACTCGCCCGCAACACGTTCAGGCGGCTCGGCGCAACCGACGTCGGCGAACGCTCGCCGGATCAGGATGTGTCACCGGAGGCCGCGCGCGAGCATTCGGTGCTCGACGAACTGGGCATCGGCACCGCGGCGCGCGGCGCGCAGCGTACACCGAACGCATCGGGCACGGCCGCGCCCGGCGTGACGACGCCCGGCGAAGCGATGCCGGGAAGCACCGCGCGGTCCACATCGACGGCCGATCCGATGTACACCTCGCCCTCGCGCAGTACCGAGGCCGAACGGTTCGTGCCGCCGCCGCCCAACGAACGGCCGACGGCGGACCCGGTCAACGAGCCGATCAGGGAGCCGCTGACGGGCGACGCGGGACGCAGCGCGATCGCCGCCGGTTCCGTGCCGGGTTCGGGCGCGGTCATGCGTCCGTCGGAGGTGATCCCTAACGCTGATGAGCCCACCGCCGGTTTGGGCGGCCAGATTCCGAACGAATATCTGGAATACGAGGAAGACTTCCGCAACCACTACGACGAGCAATACGCGGCCGAAAATTCGCGCTACGAAGACTACGTGCCCGCCTATCGCTATGGCGCGGAGATCGGCAACGACATGCGTTTCCGCGACAGGCCGTGGGACGACATCGAGCCGGAGGCCCGTCGTCATTGGGAAACCACGTCGACGGAAAGCACGTGGGAGCGCTTCAAGCTCGCCGTGCGCCACGGCTGGGAACGGGTGACGGGGCATCACCACGTATAGAAGACGGTCGCGGCGGCGTGCCTGAGATGCGGCAATGCCGCCGCATCGGTCAACGGCGGGTTTGGCGCTGGCGGAATCGTCAGGCGGCGGTATGCCGCTTGACCCACGCGACGTAACGGTCGACGAAGGTCTGCAGGAACTTGCGGGTGCCGTCGTTCAGGATCTCGCCTTTTTCGTTGATGACCGCCGGGTCGTGCTTGATGAACACTTCGGGCTGACCCAACGTCGCGACGTCGAGATACGCCAGTACATTGCGCAGATGCTGTTGCGCAAGCGCCGAGCCGGTCGCGCCGACCGACGTGCCGATCACCGCGCCGGGCTTGTTGCCCCACGAATTGGTGCCCCACGGCCGCGATGCCCAGTCGATCGCGTTCTTCAGCACGCCGGGTATCGAGCGGTTGTACTCGGGCGTGACGAACAGCAGGCCGTCGGCGGCTTCCACGCGCTGCTTCAAGTGCTTGCCGGCCTCGGGGTAGTCGGCGTCGTATTCCTGGCTGTAAAGCGGCAACGAACCGATGTCGATGAATTCGAACGTGAAATCGGCCGGCGCGAGGGACACCACCGCTTGCGCCAACTGGCGGTTGAACGACTCGCGGCGCAGACTGCCGACGACGACTGCGATGTGATAGGCCATGTTCACTTCCTCAACGAAAGGCGCTTGACGCGCGAAAGGGATGAACTGTCCATCATAGGCAAAGCCGCGCCGGATGACGTCGCCAAGGGCAAAAAACGCGCGTTGTTGACGGCGCGGGAAGGTGTCCTGCAAGACCACCGGTGGATAACCCCGCTGCCGATAAAGTTATCCACAGATTTACTGAATAACCTTGTGGATAACTCGTACTTTTGCCTTGTCAATCAAGCGTGCTTTCGGGGTTGGACGATTCGAGGCAAATGGCTCGATCGGCGGCGGATGGGCGCGCGGCAAGAACGGCGCTTGCTGGATGGTTGCGGTAAGCCACTCAATGGAGGAACCCACGATGACTCGGGACTACGCGGGTAAGTCGCACGATGAAGCGTTGGCGGCCCGGAAGAAGCAGAAGCAGCGGTCGCAGGAACAGCCCGGCGGCGACATGGCCGTCGACGATACGCAAGCGGATGCAACGCACAGCAGCGGCGAGCTGTCCGAACGCGGCAAGGAAGTATGGCGTCAGGGACACGGCATGGACGGCGGCGGAAAAATCTGAGCGGCGATGACTCCGCGCGAGTGTGCTGCGTGCGACACGGGATCGATGAAACCGCAAGACATGCATGCCGCGCGCGGGACGCCAGGGCAGGCGCCTGCCGCCGGGTTCAGGCGCGGGCGTTCGCGCTCACTCCGGAACCGCGATGTCGCCATCCACAAGCTGCCAGCCATAGGCTTCCGCATAGGACTGCGCCGCGCCGGCTTCGGCGAAAAAGGGCATATCCGCATGACCCTGGAACGGGTAGATCACCCGTTCGTCGCTCAAGCGGAGCACTTTGAGCGTCGGCACCGTGCCGCTCGAGGTACGGCGTGACGACGCCGTCACCTGATAGTTCGCGCGGCCTGTGAGAGCGGGAAGCGGCGCGCTCTGCGAGCGCCTGGAAACGGGACTTGCCATTGTCGCGCGCATCAAAGGCCGGCGATCGACTGGCCGGCTACCATGCCGTCGATCACCTGTTCAGCGTAGTTGGCGGAGGCAATGCGGGCGTCGCCGGCCGCGCCGAAAGGCGAACGGCTCGGCACGCGAAACACCCGGCTGCCGGTCACCGTGTCGTCGGCTCCGCGCCGGCTGATTCGCACGGCCGCATCGAAGCCCGCATCGTAATGGCGAACGCGATCGAGACCGCTCGGCTGGTGCGGATAAACCAGCGGATAAATCTCAAGGCCGCGGTAACTTCTGATCGTATTGCTCATGTGCGGATCTCCGTGAAGGCTTTCGTGAACCGTGTCGCAGTGGCGTGACGCCGGCCGGATCGCGGCGCTTCTGCAAAAACAATGTGAGCGACGGGTGCGTGTGAACAGCAGCCGCGTCAGTTGGGCCGGGCTGACGGCACTGCAAACCAGGTAGGAGGAAGGGACCTGCTCGATCCAGGGCGCCGTGGCGAGGGACGTTTGCGTCGGTGACTGCGCGAAGCGCGCAGGAGAACTGCAGGCTGTTGGCCCACTGTAACACGTTAGAGGACGAGTGTTAGGCGCATTTACGAGACAGGCGCGCGTGTTGCTTCAGCCCGCTCGCGGCGTCGTGTCTTGTGGGAGCGCTCTCTATCTCTTTGCTCTGTTCTTGCGCGGTGTCGGGCGAGTCAGCGAGGCGTCGCGGGCTGGCGCTTGCCGCGTAGGGCAGCGTCGCATTTCGCTCCACGGTGGCTTGAATGCACGAAGGGCGCCGATAGCGGCGCCCTTCTTCCAAGGCTTTCTTATCCTAGCGCTGCGCGCCGGACGAGCGTCCGGGCAGCGCGCAGCCAGCCGGATCAGTTACCGAAGAACACATTGCAGTAGGATGCCGGGCCGTTGCATTGCGCGGGAGCGGCGGCGTGAACTGCGCCGGAGGCGGCGGCGAACAGAGCAACCGAAGCGATCAGGGCGGAAAGAATGCGTTTCATGGTGCTACTCCTTGGCATTGGGTTCGCGATCTGGGCGATCGAATGAGCGAAGGATAGCGATTCAGCGTCGGCCTAAAAACCGCGAAGCCAAGAAGACATTTTTTCAAGGAATGAAATAATTGCCCGTCCGAATCGATTGGGTGCCGCTCTGGCCCGCCAATGGCCGCTTCGCTTACAGCCTGCTGACGTGTGTATGCCCCACATGCCCATTTTTCGATTTGCGCAATAATCTATTTTCGATTGTCATAACGTCCCGTCCGGCGCGACCAAGCTCATCGGTCAGCGCTTGTCGGCGGGAATATGCTCGATACCGTTTCGCTTGTGCAAGGACGTGCGGGAGAATGGCGCACGATCCCAGAGAACGCGCGAGCAAAAGCACCCCCTTATGAACCGCAACGATTCAACAAGAAATGCCCGGCCGTGGAGCATGTCATGGCGCGTGTAAATGGGCCGGCGCTCGACGATCCCGTTTATCTCACGCAATTGCGGCGCGACCTGGTTCGCTTCGCCCGACTGCAATTGCGTGATGCCGCCGCCGCCGAAGACGCCGTGCAGGAAGCGCTCGCCGCCGCATGGACGCAAGCCGACCGGTTCGCCGCGCAATCGGAGCATAAGACCTGGGTGTTCGGCATCCTGCGTCACAAGCTCGTCGACACGTTGCGAGCACGGCAACGCACGGTGAACCTGTCCGCGCTGGAGTCTGAACTCGACGGCGAGGCGCTGCTCGATCGCGAACTGTTCAAGGACAACGGCCACTGGTCGAGCGAAACCAAGCCGCGGCCCTGGCCCACGCCCGAAACCGCGCTGCGTCAGCAACAGTTCTGGACCTTGTTCGAGATGTGTCTCGAACATCTGCCGGAACACATCGGACGCGTGTTCATGATGCGCGAATTTCTCGACCTGGAGACCGAGGCGATCTGCGCGGAACTCAAGATGACCGCCAATCATTGCAGCGTGCTGATCTACCGCGCGCGGCTGCGCTTACGCACTTGTCTGAGCGAAAAGGGTTTGTCGAGGGAGGATGCGAATGGGGAAGTGTAAGAACATCACGCGCCTGTTGTCCGACGCGCTCGACCGTCCGCTAAAAACCGGCGAATGGGTGGCGATCCGGCTGCATCTGCCGACCTGCAGCGGCTGTCGCAATTACCGCAAGCAGATCCGTCTGTTGCGTGTAGCGGCGCGTTCGATGAGCGGGATTGCGACGCCGGACTCTACGGGTAGTGACGATTGAAGTGCTTGACGGCGCATCGAGCGTTGATCATCGACTGTTGAACGCAATTGGCGGCGCAAACGCAGGCTCTTTTAGCGCTCGCCGGGCGGCGTGCTCCGATAGCGCTCGAAGAAACCCGCGTGCGACGCTTCGTCGATCGAGACGGGATGTGGTTCGGTACGCGCCGGATGTTTCGCGAGTTGCTCGCGGGTACGGATCGGCCGGCGCTGGAAATTGCCACCGCAATTCGGACATACGTTGCGCAGCCTGGTGAGCGCGCACGTTTCACAGAACGTGCATTCGTACGTGCAGATCATTGCGTCGGAGGCGTTCGGCGGCAGTGACTTGCCGCATCCTTCGCACGATGGTCTTAGTTCAAGCATGATGGCTCCGCGTGACTAGGGAGTGAGGTACGGGTCGTACGCTCATGTATAAGGCTGCAGTGTAAGCGGCGCGGGTCATGCGGAATGGACAGCCAGGCGTCAATTCCTGCCACGGCGGCGGCTGGTGCTGTGCTGTCGGGTTCAGCACGGTTCGCAATCGGCGCGGCGCGGTAAGGCCAGCGGTGGGCATGATTTGTTTGTATATCGGGCGCACGAGTATTTGTCGTGCTTTTTGAAGAAACCCGAAATGTTTTCGCATTGTCCGGAACGCTTGAATCGATCATGTCGGGTTGGCGACCACCGGTGCGACGATGCCGGCCGTCGCGGCTGGGGCGATGGTCATGCGGAGGGGCGCCGAGCCGGCGGCCAGCCGTGTGCGGCAGGAGTCAGCGAAGCCAATAGAATCAGCGGCATTGGGCGTTGGCCGCGACCTCGGTAATCGTCGTGCTGATGCCGGCAATTATCAGCGCTGTTTGTGACCGCCGCTGGCGACGATGGTGAGCACGCGCACCGGCCATCGACAGCTTTTTTTTCGCGCGGAATGCCGTCCCCGGTCATGCGTCATGCCAGCGTCAGCAGCCGGGTTCACCGCGTTGCGGTGAGCGTGAGCGCGGCCAACGGCTCACCGCAGCGTATTGAAAAGGACGTTCTGCTTTAAGCAGCAATCTGGCGACCGTGTAGCTGGGTCCGGACCGATACGGGTAGACCGCGCACCAGCAGGTTCCTCGTTCCGTCCATGGACATGATTTGCTTATGCGAATTTGTCGTTCATCTAGGCTTGCGGACGAATTATCGTCGCGGCCAGTCGGACCGTTTTGCGCTCGTCTTTTTTGACGAGCATTTTTATGTCTCATCATTCGCTGCTCACCCGCCGTTCGTTTATCGCCGGCGTGGGTGCCTCGCTAGCCGCTGCCGCCCTATCCGCCATCTCCCCTTCCGTCTTTGCCGACGACTGTCCACGAAGGATTTTTGCATCGGCTATCGGAAAGCCGCCAATACGCCTGTGCTGCTGAAGTTGCACGGCACGCTCGAAAAGCGGCTCGCACTTCTCGCGCGTAACCGTCAGGTGGACCGAGTTTCCTGCCGGACCGCAGTTGCTCGAAGGACTGAACGTGGGCGCCATCGACTTCGGCTATGTCGGCGAGGCGCCGGCGGTGTTTGCGCAGGTAGCCCAAACTTCGTCTATACCGCCTATGAGATTCCGACACCGCGTGCCGAAGGCATTCTTGTGCATCGAGAGACGCCGATCAAAACGCAGGCCGATCCGAAAGACAGAAACTTGCGCTTAACAAAGGTTCCGATGTTCACTGGTTACTCGTCTCAGCACTACAGAAGAGCGGCGTGAAATACAGCGACGTCCAGCCGGTCTTTCTGCCGCCCGCGACGCGCGCGCCGCTTCAGCGAGGCGCAATTGAAGCATGGGCGATCTGGGATCCGTTCCTCGAAGCGGGAAGCGGCAGTCGAATGCGCTCTTGCTCGTCGACGGAGTGGGAATCGCGAATCACCTTGCGGACGGTACAACCGATTGCGCGTTGAGTTGCGCCAGTTGGGCGACCGTTAACGGCTGCTTCAAATATTCGATGACTTCGATCACCTCTCATTATTGGCGGTGTTGTAGGTGCTGGCGACGAAGTCGCATGTGACGCGCGATTTCGAGCAGCGGGGGTCGTGGTAGATGGTGATCATGCGTTGTTTGGCGTGGCGTCGGATGGATCGATGGAGCCGTGGCCTTTTCTTTATGTTTTAGCGCCGAGCTGAAGCGCCGGCTTCGCGCCCACCTGCGACCGTTGGCAAGTTGGCTGCCTCAACATCGTTGGGATATCCACGGTTTATGCGCATAAAGCGCTTGCGGGGGTTTCCGATGAGGACGGGGTTGGGCATTCCTAGTAGGAGATCGCGGACGGCTTCCACGTCAGCGTCATCACCGAGTTGCTATCAGCGCCCTTATGGCGTTCGCCTACGCGTTGAGCCATAGACCTTCCTGTTGACGCAACGATATGCAGCAGCCGACCCAGCACAAGCGAACGGGCAAAACAATCTCTTCGTCCGGAGCTTTATGCGCATAAAGCTCCCCGCGCGAACCCTTGCGGTGTGCGCGTGCGTTAGGGGCCGCGGCAATGATATGAGGCCGCCCAGGAAGTGCACCGTCAACGAACATCAATCAAACGTCGCCTCGCCCACACACAACATGCGGTAGCCCTAAGCGGCGCGCCCACAGCGCGCAGTGTCGCGGCTTAACGCATTGACCGGCCAACCCGCCGGTATGCGCCGGACCGGGATCGTCGCAAAGGGGAGTCTAATCGCCCGACCACCTTTATGCGCATAAACCTAGGCCAAATGGCTATTTCTTCTCGCGTTTACACAAATTGATTGAAATGCCAATTCATCCAGGTAAAATCCATTTGCGTCTAAAAAGAGGAGGTGAAGATTGGCAGCAGAAATCATCGCGGTAACTCAGCAGAAGGGAGGAGTCGGGAAAAGCACAATCGCGATGCACCTGGGCGCCGCATTCCATGAGAAAGGGAAACGCGTCCTCGTTGTAGACGCAGACGGTCAAAACACGCTGATCCATTGGGCCAGTGCATCGTCAGACGGCGACACCGGCATCCCGTTTCCAGTCGTCAATCTTTCCGAAGCCGGTAGCCAGATCCATCGCGAGATCAAGAAGTTCGTGGCTGACTACGACATCATCGTCGTCGATTGCCCACCGTCTATCACAGAGAAAGTCTCCGGCGTCGTATTGCTCGCAGCTAGCGTCGCGGTAATTCCGACGTCGTCATCGCCTGCCGACTATTGGTCGAGCGTTGGATTGGTGAAGCTGGTCCAGCAAGCTCAAGTAATGAACGAGGACCTCCGGGCGGTATTCCTGCTCAACAAGACGGAAGAGAAACGGATGCTCACACGCGAACTGAAGCGTGCGTTGGAAGAGCTTGGATTCCCGTTGCTCAAAACCCAGATTCCGACACGCGAGGCCTACAAGCAGGCAATGGCGTTAGGGCAGACAGTGCTTCAAATGAACGATCGCGGTGCCAAGCTCGCCGCCATCGAAGTACGGGCGTGCGCCAACGAGATCGCCGCCCTGCTCCCGTGAATTTATGCGCATAAAGGACCCTGAATGAAACCCTCCCAATTCGCCAAAGGCTTTCAAGCACGTCCTGACACGACCAGCAGTGAAAAGCGAACCGCGCTCGACCGTCTGAATGCAATCGACGGTCTCGTCAAGAACGGCCCGCCGGGCAACCAGGCAGCGGGGCGCCCAGTTTCACCGGTCGTGCCGCAAAGCGACGTAGAAATCGACGCTGACGAGGTGTCCAATGAGTCCGCAGCCTATCGCGCATGGCGAATCGAGCACGGCTATCGGCCAGGCCAGGTAATCGACCTCGCGCTCAAAACGATCAAGCCGAGCCCCTTCAATCCCCGGCACTTTTACCTAAAGCCGTCCATTGCCGAGCTTGCCGTCAATCTCGCAAGGCAGGGGCAGCAGCAGGCGATTCACGTCATTCCCGATTACGAAAATCCCGGCACCTACTTCGTCAGCGACGGAGGGCGGCGCGTGCGGGCGCTGAAAGAAGCGAACAAGGAATCGGTTAAGGCGGTCGTCATCGACCTGCCGATCGGGATCCAGAGCTATAAGCTTGGTTATGACCTCAACGTCCAACGCGATTCGCAGACGGTATTTGACAACGCAGTCGTATGGAAACGCTTTCTCGATGATCGGCATTTCCAGAGCCAAAAGGAGCTCGCCGAACATCTCGGACTGGACGAATCGACCGTTGCCGTTGCCTTGTCGATCGCCAAGTTGCCAGAGGCCGTCATGCATGAAATGGTCGCGCGGCCTGACCGTTTTGGCTCGAACATGGCGTATCAGGTGGGTCGCTATCACACCGCTCGCGGCGCGGATGCAACGCTGCGCCTGATCAACAAAATCATTTCCGATGACCTCAGCACGCGGCAAGTCGCCGACATCGTGAAGGGCCGAGCCACCGCCCAGGAAAGCAGCAAACCGGCGGGCCGGCAACGCTATGCTCAACGTCTCGAAATCAAGCTTGGGGGCGTTTCGGTGGGCGATCTCAAATCGTACGGTGACGATCGAATCGAATTGCGACTGAAGGGGCTCACGCGCGAAAAGCGCGACGACATCCTCCGGCAGATCGAAAAGATGCTGAAGTAAGAGATGCTGGAATGAGCGCGGAACACGATACTGCGGCACATGATCGTGTCCGCCGTCTCAATGAATGATTACGCCGCGCGCGATTGACTTAGCGTAAAGGCGAGCAAATCGCCATCGGTCGGCTCGCCCCAGGTCTTGCGCGCCAGCCAGTCGAAGAATGCCGTCTCGACAATCTTCGAGTCCAGGCCGCGACGGCGCCAGTCGTCGCGCATGTGCGTGCCGAGCCCCGGCAGCTCGTCTTCTTCAAACGACTGTCGCGCGATCTCCCGCTCAGACTCACCCTGCTCGTCGTACAGCTCGCGTGCTTCCTTGCGACGGTATGCCGAGTATTCACCAAGCAGCCGGGCTTTGAGGTCGTCGGCCGGCGCAGTCATCGCGGCCTTGCCGCCACCCGACGGCAGTGCCTCGACCGGCGGCGCGTAGCCTTTTTTCAATGCGTCCTTGAACAGTGCGGGCGCACTGCGCACAGGCGGCAAGGATGTGCTGCGCATGCGCTGTTCGGTCATTTGCAAAGCCGCGCGAATACGGTTTTCCTCGCTATCGGCATACAGCGTTTGCGCTTCCTTCAGCGGGATGCCGATCTTCACCATCCGGTCGACCAGTGTGCTGTCGAACACATTCGGATGCTCATCGAGTGCAAGCATGGGCTGCTTGCGCTCGGTCACGCGGAACTGGATCTCGGCAACGCGCCGTCCTTCCCGGTGCTCGATCAATTCGACGAAGATATTGGTAACCGCATTGACTTCCGCGATAGCCGGGCGCAAGTAATCACGTTTGAAGTACTTGTATTCGCGCTTCGCCTCGTCACCGGCCTCCGTATCCGGCGTGCCGGACAGGATAGGGCGCCACCATTCCCACGATTCCCGCATGGTCAGATGACTCGGGTTGGTCAGGTAGCGCACGCAAATCTCATACAGCGCAAGCCCCGCGCTACTGCGCAACTGGCTCTGAAACTGGAGACTCAGACGCGCGTATTGAACGGGATCAAGCAGTTTCTTCTTGATCTTCGGCGCGAAGGAAAACTCCACCCAAACGCGGCGGGTGGTGGGATCTTCGAGAATTTCCGCGTCGGCGATCAGCGTGGAGATGCCCCATTTCCGGCCCGGCTTCTGACTCGACGTGCCGGTGCTCCATTCGACCTGTACCGACACCATGCGCCGCAGGTGCTCCTTGACGAGCGCGGTATCGTTCGAGTCGAATGCGGAATTCGCGACGATGTCGGACAGCAATGCCCGGTAAGTGTCGCCAGATTCGTCGGCTTGCTGCGCCACGGCGAGCAGCACGTTGAACAGCTTGCGGGTAAGCAGCGTGATTTTGCCGCTTTTGGGCTGAATCGCTATCGCCTCGACGGCCTTGCGCAATTCGGCGGAGCTCGGGCTGACAACGTCGGTCTTCTTCGCGCGCTTCGTGGCCATGCGTCTGAATCGAGGAGGGGATTTGGCGAGAGCATACCGACTGTGGTGATACGCGTCTATAGCGTCAATCTCACCGTTCGGGGTGAAGCAAGTTTACGAGGCGAAACTCACCTCGAGTAGCTCCCGAAAACCCTCACCTCAACCGTCTGGCGCCAGGTTCGGGCCATCCTTGCAGGCTGCGGCCTGGAGAAAATAGGCGCTATTTTGGCGGGGAAACGAACCGGAGCCAACCAATCCCGAATCTTCTCACCTTAAAAAATTTTGGATATTTCGCGACCCTGACGTGAAAGTCCGATTGATTCACGCCGCCCGGAGGGAGAGAACCGCTCGGATTGTCTGCAAACCGAACGAGAGCACGGGCAAACCGGCAGCGTGGCAAAACGCACTGTCGAACCGCCACCGCGCTGACAAGCAGCGTCCGAATTCGTGCGCCGAGCAAGGAACGCGTGTGCCGAGCCGGCGGGAACGCCCACTGCCGCTTTGAACAATGGGCAGCAGATCGCACGCAGGGGCGACACGCCTGCAACTGCGGCCTGCTCGACAAGATGGGCATATCAGAATGCACAGGCGATAAAAGAGCGCGAATGCCGCTCGCCAGCCGCGCGGCCACGAAAACCGTGCTCGCATGAATGGTCCTGAAATCCTTTGCGCGGAAGTCGCCACAAGGACTGACCGGGGCGCCCAGGCGATTGCATCAAGTCAGCCGTCAAAGCAGCTCCCGAAAAGGCTCACCTTAATCCACAGCCAGCCCTTGCAACGGCGCGGCCTTCCGACCGTCGTTGCAAGTGAACCGCCGAGAAACCCTCCCGAAAAGCCTCACCTTTCCTTCGCTTGAAGTTCCAACCGGGCGCAATGATACGCTCCTGAAAAACCTCACCTCAACGAACATCGCTACAATTTCTCAATGATTTCATGGGTTTAGATCAACCGCATTGGCGTAGATCTCGCCTGGCGCTCCCGTAGATCCTCACCTCAAGCAGCCTTTCCATGAAATTCTGAATATCAACCGCTGTCCCCAGAGTCCCGAAAAACCTCACCATTGCAATCCGGCAGACAATAAAGACCGGACTCTCCGACGGCCTCCGTCGCGCCTTTCCGAGCTATCGCAGCTAGTTTCTTCCCGTATTGACTCACCTGATCGATCACAATGCTACGCAACAGATCCCGAAAAACCTCACCTTTTGCCTCGAGCCAGAGGATTTCGCCGACCGATAATCGACGCGATTTGCTGCCTCCCGAATTTCCTCACCTCTGGCGACGACAACAGTAGCGACATCGATGTTCCCATTCGAACCGCATCACCGATACGCCGCCCGACTCCCGCAAACGCTCACCTTAAGCCCTGGATGCCCTTAATCTGGGCAAAAAAACCACGCAAGCCCCGTAAAGTCTCACCTCCGGCTCGCGTTTTCTCCCGTCTTGACTCACCAATCGCACTGCCAGGATCGAAATGAGGGTAAAAACCGGCGTACAAGGCTGTCCCGAAAGCGCTCACCTTCGGCATTCCTCCCTTCCACGCGAGCGTCGAGCCCTGGCGGGCAGTCTCCCAGATCCAGCTCCCGCAAAACCTCACCTTTGGAAGGCCGGCATTTTTAGGCGGTTCCTGAACTCGCTCACGTTCTGTCCCGCACCTGCTCACCGAGTCCCCCGAACCTCATCACTCAACGGTCCCGAGATACCTCACCCTGGCTCCCGAAAAGCTTCACCTCATCGGGCGCGAACGCCCGTCCCGCAAGGGTTTGCCGTGGCGTTAACGTCTTTAACTAGGGTTCAAGGGTGTTTACTTTTATTACTCTCTAGCTTTACCCCGCGTGTCCATGGACAAAACAGATCGACCCTGGCCACCACCCCGGCGCTGGATCCGTGAAACAGTGCACAATCGTTTGGAAACGGATCAATTCTTTTCTACAACAAGGACTTATCGGCTATTCTTCGTTTTGTTTCACGGAAAAATCCCGTTAGACCTAGTCTATCAATCCACCTTCACCCCAAAAGCCGGGCAATTCGCCTCACAGCGTTGGTTAGCGCTAAATACGTAGCAAGCATTACGTAAATTGTTATGATTCATCCAATTTACGCAAGATCGGGGGCACATATGAATCTGGACGAGGAAAAGCAGGCCATCCGCAATGAGCTTGAAGTGATGCGAAATACCGGGGCTCGACGGCAAGAACTTTCGCTGCATGCATGCAAGCGACTCTTCTTCGATCTGGGCATCCGTCCGTCGATGGCCGCGGTCCGCGATCTGACCCAGACCGGCAGCGCAAGCGATATTCCCAAAGACATCGACCATTTCTGGGAGCGCCTGCGCAACGTATCGCGTGTCAGGGTCGGCGCCGGCGCCATCCCGAAAGCGCTGGAAGATCGTGCTGGTGAACTGCTAGGCACGCTCTTCGAAGAAGCTGTTGTCCATGCACGCGCGACGCTCAACGACGAACGCGAGGAAATTCGCGCTCAACTCTCCGCCGCCGACCAGCGTGCGCGAGATGCGGAAATTCGACAACATGCGTCTGAGGAAGCGATCCAGCGCAGCGAAATGCGGGCAGAGGCCGCATGGGAACGTGTCCGCGCGCTCGAGGCCGAGCTATCCAGCGCGACGACGCATGGCAACGCCCACCAGGAAGGTTTGCAGGCAACGGTGCGGCGACTCGATCAGGAAAACGAGACGCTTCGTCAACGCCTTGATAATGAATTGGCGACCAATGCGACGCTGCGTGACCGGATCGACGCATTGCACATGGAACTGCGGCAAAGCACGGAACACTATGCGCAACAGATCAAAGACGCGGTGACCGAAGCCGAGCGGCGCGTGAAACCGATGCTGGTCGAACTCGATTCATTGCGAAGCATGGCGGCGACGTATCAGTCCGGGGTACGTGACGCGAGCCGCAAGGAGTTCGAGTTCATTCAACAACTCGCCGCGGCCAAGGCGCGCGGCGACCGGCTCGATGCCCAATTGCGCGAGCAATCCGACGAAGTGGATGCATTGACAAAAGAAGTCGCCGTGCTGCGCGGCCAGCAAGGCGTCGATCCGGCAATTGCAACCCTGCTTTGTTCGCTTGTCGAAGCGGGCCGGCTCACACACGACGAATTGAAGGCAATCGGCACGGCAGCGGACGGCCATGTCAGATTGCCCCTGCGATGCCCGAAGTGTGTGGAAGGCGAGCCGGAGTTGTCGCAAGTGGATCGCCAGTTTGAATTGCAGTGTCCGGAATGCGATCACTCGTCCGGACCGGGCGATTCCAGGCTGGAGGCGGTTAGCCGATTCCTGTCGAACGATTCCATCGCAGCATCCGCGTGACGATTCATTCGATGCAATCGCGGACAACCCGTCAAAGGTGAGGAGATTCGGGAGCCAAAGCGTGGGGCTTTCAGGCCTTGCGCGCTGCCGCTTTCCTCGTCAAACGCCCATCGCGCCTGGGTGCCGGTAATGGCGAGGATGCAGGATCCGGCTCATTCACGTTTAACGAATCCTGCTGATCCGTCCATATTTCCCAAGCGCGATACAAGCGGTTCGCCGAAACCGCCTGTACAAAGCCCAGCCATTGCCCGACCAGTTCAGCCTCCACACCGCTCTCAAACAGATCCGCGGCAAAAGTATTGCGCAGGGTCTGCGGACTCGCTCGTGACACCCGCGATTCCGCGATTCCGGCCGCGTCGATCAATGCGTCGACCGCGCGCAGCATGGTGGCTTTATGCATGGGCCGCCCACACGACGACGCTGGAAAAACCAGGTTCCCGGCTAATTCGGATAAACGCCGCTCGGCGAGCCATGCGTCCAGAATGGCCACCGCAAACGGCGCGAGGCGAGTGCGCCGCATCAGCATGGGATTCACCGACTCGATTGTCACCCAGGGCGACCCGCCCCTCACGCAACTCATCGTTAGCGCCGCAGCTTCGCCCGTCTTGAGCCCACCGCCGAGAAACACGGCAATCAATGCGCGGTCACGCCGCGCTCTCCGGCGCTGCGTCGCGGACAAAGCCGGCAACGGCGAAAACAGATGCGCGACGAGCGCGGCCCGTTCGGCATGATTCAGAAAACCGGTGGGTTCATTGTCCCGGGCATTTCGCCATGCCGCTTCGCCATCCTGAGCAATGAAGCGCGCCGGATTGGTCGACGCGGTTTCGATTTCGCTCACGTGATCGAGCACTCGCTCGATCAGCCGCAAATACCGGACGCGCTGCGGTTTGCGGATGTCGAGGCTGGCGACGAAGTCCGCAATGGTCTGCGTATCGACGCTAGTCAAATTCTTTTGCCGCACGCTCAACCAGTCGAGAAAAAGCCCCCATTGAGCCTGATAGACCTCAGCGGAAGAGCGTCTGAAATGCTGTTTGGCGAGCCACGCGTCGAAAGCGATTTGCGGGTCACGACGCCAGTCCTCTCGCTTCTGATCGAAAAGATCGGTGGAAGGCGCGGGGCGCGGAACCGGATCAGACAGATGGGGAGGCGACATGAGCTGCTCTTCCGTCGTTGCTCGGGTAGGTGGCAACCGGTCAAAAACGCAGCATTCAGTCGCCCCAAGCCCGCGCGCGTTTCAGAGGCGCGTCTTTGGCAGGCGGTTGCGCTGCGCGACGCGCTGCTTCTTCATAAGCGGAGACGGCGAACGCGAATACCGCGGGCAAGGCGGTGGATGTGCCGAAGTCCACCGCCTCGTCCGTCTCCGGGTAAGGCAGAGCCGATGGCCGTTGAAAGAGACCCAGCATCAGCGCGTCGTGCCGGCTTGCAAAGCCGAGATCCGCCAGCGCCTCGGCTTCGACTGCATGCAGCAAGCGCCAGGTGAGCGGCACCTGCTGCACGATGTAGCGCGCGGCGATATTGCGCACGATGCGTTCGAGATCCCGCGCCGCGGTTTGATAGCGCAGCGCGGCCAGAGCGTGGTCGGCATGGTCGGTTGTCAGGTCGTTCATTGTCGGCTCCAGTCGATACCCTGTACTGTACAAATATACAGTGGCGGACGCAACCTCCGACCGACGCCCGCCAATCGCGCGTCGGCGAGTCAGCCGTGAATCACCACCAGCAGCGCTTTCGCCTCGCCCTTTCCTGCATTGCGGATGGCGTGCGGCTCGTCCGCGACATAGCGCGCGGTGTCCGCTGACTTGAGCCGCTTCGTCGTGCCCGCGGCCTCGATCTCGATCGATCCTTGCAGCACGGTCAGATGCTCGCGCGTGCCAGGCTCGTGCGCATTCGACACTAGCGCTCCGCCCGCCTGCAGCGTCAGCTCGTACCACTCGAACTTGCCGGCCAGTTCGATCGGCCCCCACACACGTAACTGATATTTGGCGTCGTGCCCGCTCAAGGTGGGAATGTCATGCGGACCGGAGACGGCGATCGCTTCGGGCGCCTTTTGTGGCGCGAACAGGGAATCGAGACTGACGCCGAGCGCATTGGTCAGACGCCACGCAACCGCGATGGTTGGATTAGCCTTGTCACGTTCGATCTCGGAGAGCATCGATTTGGACACACCGGCCGCGCGCGACAAATCGTCGAGCGTCATGCGCCGTTCGGCGCGCAGACGCTGAATCTGCTCGCCGACGCGCGGCGGCGCCGCGGTCGCCGCGACGGACGTTGCACCGGCGGTAGGCGCCGCGTTGGCCGCGGCACGGCGGATACCCGAACTTGCCATTTGCTGACCCATCGTTTAGAGTTGTTCGATATACCGGATTTTAGTTCGAAAAAACGAAAATATCCGGTAAAACTGATAGCCGACTATAACAGGCCGCCCCGTGCCGAACCTGCACGATACGTCGACGCGGGCGCCTCCACTTCTCAGGAGTCTGGTTCATGCGTGACCTTTACCTCGCTCATCTGCGTGGCACTCTCGAGCAGATCCGCGCCGACGGCTTCTACAAGAACGAGCGCGTGATCGCCAGCCCGCAATCGGCGGACGTGCGGCTCGCCAACGGCCGCGACGTGCTGAATTTCTGCGCGAACAACTATCTGGGCCTGGCCGACGACGCACGCCTGATCGAAGCCGCGAAACAGGGTCTGGATAACGACGGCTTCGGCATGGCCTCGGTGCGTTTCATCTGCGGCACGCAGACCGTGCACAAGGAACTCGAAGCCGCGCTCGCCGCGTTCCTGCAAACCGACGACTGCATCCTCTACTCGAGCTGTTTCGATGCGAACGGCGGCCTGTTCGAAACGCTGCTCGACGACAACGACGCGATCATCAGCGACGAGCTGAATCACGCGAGCATCATCGACGGCGTACGGCTTTCAAAGGCAAAGCGCTTCCGCTACAAAAACAACAACCTCGCCGATCTCGAAGCCCGTCTGAAAGAAGCCGACGCCGCCGGTGCACGCTTCAAACTGATCGCGACCGACGGCGTGTTCTCGATGGACGGCATCATCGCCAACCTCGCCGGGATTTGCGATCTCGCCGGCCGCTACGGCGCACTGGTGATGGTCGACGACTCGCACGCGGTGGGCTTCGTCGGCGAACACGGGCGCGGCACGCCGGAACATTGCGGGGTGCTGTCGCGCGTGGACATCCTCACCGGCACGCTCGGCAAAGCGCTGGGCGGGGCATCGGGCGGCTACGTCGCGGCGCGCAGGGAGATCGTGGAATTGCTGCGGCAGCGTTCGCGTCCGTATCTGTTTTCAAACACGCTCACGCCGAGCATTGCCGCCGCGTCGCTGAAAGTACTCGAACTGCTGGCAAGCGAAGAAGGCGCGCAACTGCGCGCCCGCGTGCGGGAAAACGGCGCGCATTTTCGTAGCGCGATGAACGCGCTCGGCTTCACGCTCGTGCCCGGCGAACACCCGATCATTCCCGTGATGCTCGGCGACGCGCAACTCGCGTCGAACATGGCCGATGCGCTGCTGAAGGAAGGCGTCTACGTGATCGGCTTCTCGTTCCCGGTGGTGCCCAAAGGCCGCGCACGCATCCGCACGCAGATGAGCGCAGCGCACACGTCGGAACAGATCGACCGCGCCGTGAATGCATTTGCGCGCGTCGGCCGTCAACTCGGCGTGATCTGAAGCAGAGGCGCATATGAAAGCATTGGCGAAACTCGAACGCGCACCGGGCCTTACGCTCACGGACGTCGAGAAACCCGAAGTCGGCCATAACGACGTGATGATCCGCATCACGCGCACGGCGATTTGCGGCACCGATATTCACATCTGGAAATGGGACGACTGGGCGGAAAAAACGATTCCCGTGCCGATGCACGTCGGGCACGAATACGTGGGTGAAATCGTCGAAATGGGCCAGGAAGTACGGGGCTTTGCGATCGGCGATCGGGTGTCGGGAGAAGGACATATCACATGCGGCTTCTGCCGTAACTGTCGCGCGGGACGCCGGCATCTGTGCCGCAATACGGTGGGCGTCGGCGTGAATCGCGAAGGCGCGTTTGCCGAATATCTGGTGATACCGGCGTTCAACGCATTCAAGATTCCGCCGGAAATCTCCGACGACCTCGCCGCGATTTTCGACCCGTTCGGCAACGCCACGCATACGGCGCTGTCGTTCAATCTGGTCGGCGAAGACGTGCTGATTACCGGCGCCGGACCGATCGGCATCATGGCGGTGGCGATCGCCAAACATGTGGGCGCGCGTAACGTGGTGATCACCGATGTCAACGACTATCGCCTCGAACTCGCGCGCAAGATGGGCGCGACACGTGCGGTGAATGTGTCGCGCGAATCGTTGCGCGACGTCATGGCCGATCTGCACATGGCCGAAGGATTCGATGTCGGGCTGGAAATGTCGGGCGTACCGAGCGCGTTCACGAGCATGCTCGAAGCGATGAACCACGGCGGCAAGATCGCGTTGCTCGGCATTCCGCCCGCGCAGACCGCGATCGACTGGACCCAGGTGATCTTCAAGGGCCTCGAAATCAAGGGCATTTACGGCCGCGAGATGTTCGAGACCTGGTACAAGATGGTGGCGATGTTGCAAAGCGGTCTCGATCTGTCGCCGATCCTCACACACCATTTCAAGGTCGACGACTATCAGCAGGCATTCGCCACGATGCTCTCGGGCGAGAGCGGCAAGGTGATTCTCGACTGGACGGCCGCATAGAACGAAACGGCCACGAACGGCTAGCGATCAAACGCCCGCACCGCGCTCACCCGCCTGCGGGCGTTCTTCCGAACTCGGCCTGAATCCGCACGTGGATATCGTCGCCGACGGCCGGATACCACGTCGATAAACCAAACTTCGCGCGGCTGAAGCGACCGTCTGCCGAAAAACCGAGCGTGTCTTTTTTCGTGAGCGGATCGCGCGCGAAGCCGTTGAAAGTGACATCGAGCGTGACCGGCTGCGTGACGCCGTGAATCGTCAGATCGCCGGTCAATGTGCCGCGCGATTCGCCGGTGCGCTCGAACCGCGTGCTGACAAAACGGATCTCCGGATAACGCACTACGTCGAGCATGCTGGCGCTTTTCACCATTTTGTCGAGCAGCGGCACGTTCGTATCGATGCTCGCGGCGTCGATCGTTATCGCCGCGGTGCTCTTCTCCAAACCGCCTTCGTTCCAGTCGAGCTGACCTTGCTTGCGATCGAAGCGCATCGTAAAGCGCGAGTACTTGAAGTGATCGACGTCGAAGGTGATGCTGCAATGATCATGGTCCAGATCGTAGCGCCCGGCCGGCACGCGCGTTTCGTTCTGGCTGACCGAGTGCGTGAGCACTTGCACGGGAGTACAGGCCATCGCCGTCAGCAACGCTGCGCCCAGCAGCGCGCGCACGAGCGTGGCGCGAAGGATAAGGAGGCTCATGAATGAAATCCGTTCCGGTTGACCGATCCTGCTCACGATAGCAGTTCACGTACTCGATCCGCAAAACCCGCGGAAAAACTTGACGAAGGAGAATGATCGTTCTACCCTTCGGGCATGCCTACCGAATCTCATCCTGATCCCGTGGCGCCCGGCAGTGCGCGTGATCGTCTGCTGGACGCTGCCGAAGCGCTGATCTACACCGGCGGCATCCACGCAACCGGCGTGGATGCGATCGTCAAGCAGTCCGGCACCGCGCGCAAGAGCTTTTACACGCATTTCGGATCGAAAGACGCGCTCATCGCAGCGGCACTTGAGCGGCGCGACGAACGCTGGATGAACTGGTTCATCGCGGGCACCGAGCGGCAGGGCAAGCGTGCGCGAAAACGCCTGCTCGGCATGTTCGATGTGCTGCGCGAGTGGTTTGCGTCAGCGGACTTTCATGGCTGCGCGTTTCTGAACGCCGCCGGTGAAACCGCTTCCGCCGACGATCCGATCCGGATCGTTGCGCGCGACCACAAGGAGCGCTTGCTTGCTTTCGTGCGAACTCAATGCGATGCATACGCTGCGGAGTCGCAAATGGACGCCCGCCGCGCCGCGCGTGTGTCGCGCCAGTGGTTGATCCTGCTCGACGGCGCTATCGCCGTCGCGCTGGTAAGCGGCGAGGCCGACGCCGCGCTCGACGCGCGCGCTACCGCCGAGGTTCTGCTCGACGCCGGGTGTCCCGGCGAGTCACGCCGATCCATAAGCAAGTCCCGAGGAAACCACCGCCATCACGGCGAACCGCAACCAGACTGAGGAACCATCATGGCCGATCCAATCGACACCCGCCCGCCGCTGCCGCCGTTCACGCGCGAAACCGCGATCCAGAAAGTGCGCGCCGCTGAAGACGGCTGGAACACCCGCGACCCCGAGCGCGTGTCGCTCGCCTACACACCGGACAGCGTGTGGCGCAACCGTGCCGAATTCACGCACGGCCGCGCGGAGATCGTCGGACTGTTGCGCCGCAAATGGGCAAAGGAACTCGACTATCGCCTCATCAAGGAATTGTGGGCGTTCACTGATAACCGCATCGCCGTGCGTTTTGCCTACGAATGGCACGACGATTCGAACAACTGGTTTCGCTCCTACGGCAACGAGAACTGGGAGTTCGACGGGCACGGGCTGATGGCGCGCCGCCACGCGAGCATTAACGACCTGCCGATCCGCGAAGCGGACCGTCTCTATCACTGGCCTCTCGGCCGCCGCCCCGATGATCATCCGGGGCTGACCGATCTTGGTCTTTGAACCTTTCCTGAACGATTGGAGGTGAACGCGTGCCGCGCGTTCATCGCTCTGCCATCGGTTCTCCGTCAATGTTGTGTTTCCAGACTGAGGGCACGTCTTGTGCCCGCGTTTCCGGGCGCGTCCTCAACCTCGCCCATGCGGCTTGAGGTACAGTGCGCGACGGATGGCACGCACTCGTACCCGTAACATAGATGACGCCGGCGCGCGACCGGTGGCGGAGAAAACATGCATTTCCGGCAAATAAGAAAGCACATTCGACGCACGGCTCTCGCGCTCGTCGCAGGCGTGGCCGGCGCGTCTGCCGCGCATGCAGGCAACTGGTGCGAGGGCGGCGTATGGGTCGACGCCATGATCGGCTCGTATCACATCAGGCCCGACGCAGGCACCGATTTCGAACCGTTCAATCCGGGCCTCGGCGTGGAATGCTGGCTCAACAATCAATGGGCGCTGACGGCCGGCGGCTTTCGCAACTCGCTGCGGCGGCCTTCCTATTATGGCGGCGGTGTGTGGGCGCCGGAGTTCGCACACTGGGGCATCGTGCGAATCGCGGCGATGGGCGGAATCATTTCGGGCTACAACTACGGCGACTGGGGCCTCGGCCGCGACCATACGGTCGGACCGGTGCTCGCGCCACTCGTGATGGTGGAATACAAGCGCGTCGGGGCTAACTTAATCGTGATTCCACCGATCCCCTCGGACAACCTTCCGTTCACGATCGGGTTTCAGTTGAAGGTGAAGTTCTGAAGGCTGATCCCGATTCGCAAAACAGGTCGCGAGTTCTGGAAAACACTGGCGCTGGGCGTGGTCAGTTGTGATCGCCCATGCGCTCAGGCGGTAGATCTTTTGAGTAACGGTTAGTCTGTTCGCCGACTACATCAATCACGTCGTAGACGGCCCACGCGTGGAAGCCCCAATGAAAGAACGTGATGAGCATGGCTTCACGCGTCGCCGCGGGCGTGTCGCCAAGTGCGGTGGGCGGCTTCAGATAGTGCTGCATCGGCTCGCCGACACCGAAGTACATCAATCCGATACCCATACCTGCCGCAAATAGCATCGCGGTCCATGACTCAAAACTGAACTCTGGCCCGGCATCATCGGGGCCGAGGCGGATGTCGCCAAAACGGCTCGCGGGCACCACGATCAGGAATACGAGGAAGAGGGTGACGGCCAGCGTATAGAACCAGTCGAACTGACGGCTTATCCAGGCCCTGCGCATGCGCCCATAGCACGTTGGCTTCCTCTGGCCAGACAGCGCAGCGCAACAGCAATCCGCCGATGACCAGCAGCGAGGGAACGACGACGGGTGCGGACAGCGTAGTCGTGATACGCGCATTTTTGATGCCCTGATTCTGCACGATGAGCGATCTCCGTATGATGCCGTTTCGGACAGACAGCACCAGCGAGTTCAAGGCAGTCCAAATAATCTTGGATGATAGTGCTTCTGCACTACGTAAAAAGCATGGCAAGCGACGATATTAATTTGAGGTATACGGGACTCGTTGCGCCCCCCTCGGCTTCCCAAAGGTGAGCCATTCCAGGAGGTGAAGAATCGCCGCGATCGGCGCGCACCTTCGATAAGGTGAAGATCTCCAGGGAGTGCGCCTCCCAGCCGCTGAGGGTGATTCGCCGCGCGTTCAAAAACGCACTCGAGCGCGTCCCGGTGCACCGCCGATATCGTTGTTCCCCTTACATCCTCTTCCATATGCAAACAAAGCGTGAGCGCGCCGCACCGCGCCGAAAGGCGCACCCATACCGCCTGCGCTTTGCTGGACGCCGACGCTTGCCGCAGCCGGTTGCCACAACGATCGTTTTTCACACCGAGGTTGTAACGGCTCCGTAAAACATGATCTTTCGCGGATTGATACGTTGCGGGTGACACGTGCCGCCGCCAATCGGGAGACGGGTTCGCGTGACTATAGATATAGCGAAGGAGCAAAGCATGAAGAAGCTGTTGGCAATTGCGGCCCTGGCCGTGTTGAGCGCAACCTTGAGTGGATGTTGGTGGGGACCGCCGCCGGGTGGTGGCGGCGGTGGGCCTGGCGGCGGTGGCCCGGGCGGCGGCCGCGGCGATGGGCCGCATGGCGCGATCGTTATTCCTGACAGAGTTGGCAACGTCGCTCAGGGCTAGCCAGTCGGTAACCGATAGCGAGGGGTGTTCCGGTTCAAACGGAAGCTCAAAGGTGAGAAGGTTCGGGAGTCCGCGCGGTGAGAATAACGCTACCTGTCTGCGCACTTTGAAGTCAAAGGTGAGGGAATCCGGGAGCACTTGCCCGTCTCGATCAAATCGGCGATCGTTAACCGCAAACAGATAGACCATGCGATCCAACGCGGTTCAGATCGGGCAGTCATCGCGCAATGACACCCCACGCTTTGGGCAAGGAAATCAAGGCGGCGCTCGCCCCGCACGCCGACGCGCAGCGCTCGCTCGCGATGCGCGCCTGCATGCGAAACCAGTTCGCGTTCATCGGCGTGCCGGCGCCGTTGCGGCGGCAAGCGGTATCGCCGGTGTTCAAGCGGCTTCCCGCGGACAATGCCGGGCACTTGCTGGCCTGCGCCAATGTCTTATGGTCCATGCCGCAACGCGAATACCAATACGTTGCCACCGACCTGTTGGCGCGCAAATGGCAGGCGCTCGGAATTGCGGATATCGCGCATCTACTGGCAATCGCTCAACGAAACGCCTGGTGGGATTCGATCGATCCGCTCGCGGGCGTGGTCGGCGACGTGTTGAAAGCGGCGCGAGCACAGACCCCGCAGGCGCAGGCCGCGATGGACGCGGCGCTCGAGCATGAATTCCTGTGGGTTCGGCGCATCGCGATGCTTCATCAACTCGGCTGGCGCGAGCATACCGACGAAGCACGTCTGTTCGGCTACGCCCGTTCGTTGGCATCGGAAAGCGACTTCTTCATCCGCAAGGCGATCGGTTGGGCTTTGCGCGATTACGCGCGGCACGCTCCGGAGGCGGTGAGCGGCTTTCTGTCCGCTTCGCGCGACCTCATCTCACCGCTCACTGTGCGCGAGGCGTCAAAGCATCTGCCATCAATCCGCTGACGCCTCGCGTGCTGAACCAACTCAATCCGCGCCGTGCGCCAACGCGACGCGCGCCTTCGCCTCCGGGCTATCCGCGACGAAGTACTTCTTCGCCCATGAGCCGTTCGGCGCCAGCATCAAGCGCTGATGGGTGCCGCTGTTCTTTTCACGTATCGCCAACGCGCGCGCCCGATAGTGCTCGTAGAGCCGCAGGAATTCGGCGAGATAGGTGCCGGCAAGGCGGCGGTCGCGAATTTCCAGCAGGTTTTCGTCGTTGAAGTGTTCCGAGTTGTTGCTCATATTGGCGGAACCCGTGTAGACGACCGGATTCGCGCCTTCGGCGTCGATCACGAGAAACTTGTGGTGGATGATCACGGGCGCGTAGCCCGGCGCGCTCTCGCCGGGAAAGAGCCGCAGTTCGGGTTCGAATCCAGCGGGCACGGTGGCCGGCGAAAAGTATTCGGCATCGATCACATCGCGCTTATCGCGGCCGCGGTGATAAAGCTCCATGTTGGCCAATGCCGTGCTCGTGACGATCTGCCCGTTCTGCTGAGCCTTTTCCGCCGCTTCGGCGGATTGCGCGCTGATGTGATTTACGAGGCCGAACATCATTCGCCCTTTGTCGCCTGCCGCGAAACAGGCATCGCGCAGCGGCGCGTCGGTCGGCATGAAGAGACAAAACAACACGGAGTGCTTCGCCTTGCTGATTGCGTCGACGATGGTGTCGATCTGCAAACGCGAGTCCTTCGGTTCCGGCGAAAAACAGACGCGGACCTTCGCGGTGCCGATTTCGATCGAATCGGACCAGCCCGGCGCGAGCTTCGCCGTGGCGGCGATACTCGGGTTGGCGGCGAGGCTCTTCGCACGATCGCTGTAAAGCGCGGCGAGTTGCGGCGAATCGAACAGATGAAGCACGTTGGCCTGCTCGGTGATGCCTTCGGTGGTGAAGTTCGCCGACCCCGTCAGCACGCGCGCCGGCGTTGCCTCGCCGTTGCCGTCGTCCACGGCGACGAACTTGTCGTGCATGATGTGCGTCTTGTCGCGCGGCGCGAAGGTGGCGAGGTCGGCGAGCTGATCGACCGCTGGCTGATTCGGCGAAGGCGCGGGCGGCTTGCCCTTGCGCGCCACTTCATGCGAATCGTAGACGATCGCGAGCGACGCCTTGCCCTGCTGCTTGCCGAACGCTTCGAAAGCAGGAATCGCCCATAGCGGATCGGTGAGGTGATACACGGCCGAAGCCGCACGCCGCGCGTGAGCGAGCGTCAGGTCGAAAACGTCCTGCAAATCGTTCGCGAGCCACGTGCGCAGGCGCAACGCCTGGTCCGTCGTGGGAGCCGCATGCGGCGCAAGATGCAGCGCCGCGACTTTGCGCGCGAACGCCTGCGAACTGACCACGGCGCGGTTGAACCAGGTGCCGACCTTCGATTCGATATGCGCGGGCAGCGTTAACCTGCATTCGCCCTTTTGCGTGTCGAGCAATTGCGGCGCATCGGGCGTGCCGACAAACGGATAGACGAGATAAGTGAATGACGTTTCCCGATCGGGCTCGTCGATGCGCGCGTCCCACCACATGAATTTCTGAATCGGCGCCTCGTTCGAAGGCGCGTCTTTCTGCGTGTCCGGCACGGCGCCCTGGAACGTCAGGCGGTTCGGCAACCAACTGCTGGCTTCGCGCTCCTGTCCGTCGGCCGCGAAAAAACCCGGGCTCCGTTTGATTGCGAAGCCGAGGAAGTCTTCACGCGTGCCGCCTTCCGGCCAGTCGAAGGCAAGCAGCACGAGTGTCGGAGATAGATAGCTGCGAACGCTGACGCTCATCATTAGGCTCCTCGGTGACGGATGGTGAAGCTTTCAGTCTGGGCGCGCATTTTGTTGGAACGGTGAGAGACACGAATAAAGCGGCATCCATTAACGGCGCGGCATGCGAAAACTTTAGAAATTTATTCGGCGCTTTCGACCGCGCGCAAAACTCCGTAGTCATCGCTTAGTAACATGCGTCAGCAATACTCGGCGACGCTGCAAGTACGATCCATTTCGTAAAAAACGCGCTGCTCCGACGAGAGCCGACGCAAAGGCCACACCCCGGGGGTTTCACATGACTATCCGTCATCGCATCACGCTATTGGTGCTGTTGATGTTCGTCGCGTTGTCCGCGATCGGCGCTTACGCCGTCTATCAGACGCGCGGCAGCGCAGCAGAAGTGCGCAAGGTAACTGAAGGCGTGGTGCCCAGCGCGCTTGCCTCCGCCGACCTGGTATCGCAGGTCAAGGACGTGCAACTGGCCACGATGACGCTCGTGTATGCGCCCGACGGCGACGTGGTTGCGCAGGCTCGGGACGAACTCAGCAAGAAAAGAGTCTCGCTGCAACAGGCGCTCGCGCTCCAGGCCAGGGACGCCGCGAGCCACGCGCAAAAGGGTCTCGTCGACCAGGCCAACGACAGCCTGCGGAATTACTTTTCCGCCATCGCCGAGACGGCGAAAATGAAGGCCGCCGGCAAGAACGAACTCGCACAGGCGTATCTGTTCGCGAACGTCGCGCAGTATCGCGATGAGCTTGAAGGCATTGTCGAAACGTTGCGGGTCGAGAAAAACCGCGAGAAAGACGAAGCGATCACCGCGCTGAACGCCACGCTCGCGACCACCACGACGGCCATCGCGATCGTTACCGGCATCGCGATCATTCTGCTGACTTCGATCGGCTCGCTGCTTTACCGTCAGATCACGCGCCCGCTCAGCCGCATGCAGGCAATGATGAGCGAGATCGCATCGAGCCAGGATTTCACGCGGCGCGTGCCGGTAGGCCGGCTCGACGAGATCGGCCATTCGATCGTCGCCTTCAATGGAATGATCGAAAAGATCCGGGAAAGCTCCGCGCAACTCAAGCAGAAAACTGCCGACATTCAGGCGATGTTGCAGAACATGCAGCAGGGCATTCTGACGGTGATCGACGGCGCCGTGATCCACGCGGAGTACTCCGCGTATCTGGAAGACATCTTCGAAACGAAGGAGATCGCCGGCCGTGGCCTCATGGATCTGGCGTTCTCGGAGACCGATATCGGCCTGGACGCGCTTTCGCGAATCGATGCCGCGGTGCATGCGTGCCTTGGCGAGGATTGCATCAACTTCACGTTCAATCAGCATTTGCTGGTAGGCGAGATTTCGAAGCGCATGCCCGACGGCCGCGTGAAGATTCTCGACCTGAGCTGGTCGGCGATCACCGACGAAAACGACGTCATCGTGCGCCTGATGCTCTGCGTGCGCGACGTCACCGAACTGCGCAAGCTCGCGGCTGAAGCGAGCGAACAGCGCCGCCGTCTCGACATGATCGGCGAGATTCTCGCGGTGAGCGAAGAGAAGTTCCATCACTTCATTGAAAGCTCCGCAGGCTTCATTAGCGAGAACGAGCGGATCATCCGCAAGCATTCCGAGGCGGACCACGCGGCGATTGCCGAACTGTTCCGCAACATGCACACGATCAAGGGCAACGCACGCATCTACAACCTGCAGCATCTGACCAACGTCGTTCATGAAACGGAGCAGAGCTATCACGAACTGCGCCAGCCGGATGCGGACCGCCCGTGGGACCAGGAGCATTTGATGCGGGAGTTGACGCGCGTGCGCGAGGCCATCGAGAGCTACGCGAGGATCAACGAACAGAGTCTCGGCCGCAAGGGCAAAACCGGCGTGAACGATGCCGGTCACGCCGGACGCTATGTGATGGTCGAGAAGGAGCACATCCAGCGCACGCTGGGCATGCTGGATCGAACCGACGCGAACGAGCTTCAGGAATTGCAATCGATGCGCGACGCGATGCGCAAGACCTTGCTCGCGCTAGGCAGCGAAAGCGTGCGTGACGCGCTGTCCGGCGTGCTGGATTCGCTGCCGTCGCTCGCGAGCGAACTGGGCAAGCCGGCGCCGGTCGTGCACATCGACGACAACGGGTATCGTCTGCGCGGCGCGGCGGGCCGCACGCTGAACGACGTGTTCATGCACCTGCTGCGCAATTCGATGGACCACGGCATCGAAACCGCCGAGACTCGCAGCGCTCAAGGCAAGACACCGGCCGGCACGATCGGCATCGACGTGGGCGTGGACCGCGGCGCCCTACAGATCACACTTAGCGACGACGGCCGCGGCCTCGCGCTGGAACGCATTCGCGGCATCGCACTCGAGCGCGGCTGGATTCGCGCGGACGAACCGCTGGGCGACGAAGCAATCGCCGAATTCATTTTCCGGCCCGGCTTCTCGACTGCGGAAACGATCACGGAGGTTTCGGGCCGCGGCGTCGGCATGGACGCGGTCCGCGATTTCCTCGAGCGCGAAAACGGCCGCATCGAATTGCGTTTCACCGACGATCGAAAGGGCGCAGCGTTCCGCCAATTCCAGACGATCGTGTGCCTGCCGGATAGCGTCGCCGTCGATACGCTCGGCGCGGACGCGCGCGGCGCCGCCAGCGAACTGCGACTCGGTGCGATCGCCGGCTGAGCGCCCAATGCGATTGCGTCGCGACGAACTACAAAAGGATGAGCGGTGATTCAACAGTATGTATTGGCGACCGTGGCAGGCAGCGCGGTGACCGCGCTGTTGGCGTTGGCCGCGCACAAGCTGCAATCCGCGCGGCTGATAGCCCGCCTGCGCGCCGAAGCGCAAGCCAGCGCCGATACGCTCAAGGCCGAACAGTCGGACCGCGCCGAAGCGATCCGCGAACCCGAGCAGGCCGCGCAACACCTGGAAGCGTTGGCCGCGCAATTGCGCGACGAGCTTGCGCAGCAGTCCGCAAGCGCGGACGAACTGCGCGCGGCGCTGAAAGCCGCCACCGACGATAAGGACCAGTGGGCCGGTCAGGCGCAACGGATCGCGGGCGAAGCGGCGCGACTGAAGCATCTCGGCGCGACGTTCGAGCGCTGGCACGAACAGATGATCTCGCTGATGACGCAGAACCACGACATGCACGCGAAGAACCAGGAGCTGTCGTCGATCGTTCGGCATGTGGTGATCGTGTCGCTGAACGCGTCGATCGAAGCCGCGCGCGCGGGGCCGGCCGGCCGTGGCTTCGCGGTGGTGGCGAGTGAGGTGCGGGCGCTGGCTGCACGCTCCGAAGAACTTTCAAAGAGCTATCGCGACAGCCTGCATCGCAACGATTTGACCATCACGTCGACGTTTCAGGACATTCAGGCGGGCGGCAAGATGATCGCGGCGTCGCTGGCCAGCGTCGAGTCGCTGGCCAACCGGTTTAGCTCGACCTTGCATTAGGGGCGGATGTGATTACGGCACAAGCCAGGGACAGCTTCGAGCGCATTTTCCGCAAGGCCGCGCAGGCCCGCTTGCCGATCGAGCCGGGCGATACGTGCGAGATCGCGCCGGTCGGCGCCGGCGACGCCACGCGCACGGATGCGATGAAGGGCGCTCAGGTGGTCGTGCTGACCATCTCGTCGATCGTGTTCCGGCTGCTGCTGATCCTGCACTTCGACGAAAACGACGCCACGCGCGGCTATTACCTGAAAGACGACGTCGAGCGGCCTTTCCAGGAAGTCTTTCTGGAAATCTGCAATCTATGTTGTGGCGCGATGAATCAGGAACTGCTGCGCTATTTCCCCGACCTCGGCATGTCCACGCCCTATGTGCTCAGCGCGCACTGCTTGCCGTATCTGCGGGAATTGAACCCGGACTTCGTGTCGGCGTATTCGGTCACGCTCAACGGCTCCATGCAACTCGCCGCGACGATCTGCGTGTGCGCCGATGCGCCGGTCGACTTCGTCGCGGATACGAGTGCGATGGAAGAAACCAGCGGCGAGCTGGAGTTGTTCTAGGTGTAGTCATAGGAAAAAACATGTCGAAAATTCTGGTGGTGGATGATTCGAGCACGGTGCGCGATGAAGTGGCCGGCTTCCTGAAGAAGAACGGTCTGGACGCCGACACGGCGGTGGACGGCAAGGACGGCCTCGCCAAACTCAAGGCGAGCCCCGGCATCAAGCTGGTGATCAGCGACGTCAACATGCCGAACATGGACGGCCTGACGATGGTCGAGAAGATTCGCGGCGAGCTCGCGAACAAGACCGTCAACGTCATCATGCTGACTACCGAAAGCAGCCCGGCGATGAAAGAGCGCGGCAAGGCGGCCGGTGTGAAAGGCTGGATCGTGAAGCCGTTCAAGGGCGATGCGGTGTTGGAAACGTTCCGCAAACTGGCGAGCTAAACGCCGCTGGCGCGGCGACGCGGCGCAAAGGTGAGAGTTTTCGGGAGCCGTGCGCCGAGGGGTCTGCAACACGCGGTTCCCGGTGACGATAGCCGCTAAAACACGCTGATTGCGTGGATAAACCGGCTCACGCGATCGTCATGGCCGGCCTTTGTATTGCGTCCGCTCGCTCAAAGGTGAGGATATTCGGGACCTGCGAGTGATCGGCCAATCCGTGAGCCGCGCGCGCCATTCATCCTCACCTTCCAGATGTGAACAGCGCCGGCTGACACATCGTCCGATTCATCGTTCGACGAGCCGCCGCTTACCTGGGGATGCAGATTACTCACGCGGCCTTAAAGGTGAGGGTTTGCGGGAGTGGCCCGTTTGGAACCATCGGTGCCCAGCCCAGCATGCCTTTGCGGCCTGCCACCAAGTTCGAAAGGTGAGGGTTTTCGGGAGCGGTCCGATGCGTGGCTTGCGTCGGACCCCAATCGCCGCGTGCCAAAGGTGAGGGTTTTCGGGAGCACGTTCGGCGATCGGTTTCGAACTTCGGAAGCCGCCAGGCGCGACGCGAATAGTGCGCCCGGCGTGTTTGGTTGTCGGCATGTCAGCCGGAAGGTGAGGATTTTCGGGAGCGCTGCTTGCGCTCTTCAAGCCTGCTTCGCGAGCTCGCGAATGTCGGCCACCGGCGTTTGCCCGAATGCATCGCTGAATGCGTAATCGAGCAATTGCATCGCGCATTGCTCGGGCGTCGACAGTTGACCGTTGCGCTTGAGGTCTTCGAATTTTTCGCGCATGGGGAACTGCTCGGTGCCGCTATCGCGAATCTGCGCCTGCATGTTCGTATCGATCACACCCGGCGCGAGACTGCAAATACGCAGCGCGCGATTCCTGTCGAGTGCAACAGCGCGCGCGTGGTGATCGAGCGCGGCCTTGGTCGCGCAGTAGATGCTCCAGCCGGCATACGCGTTGCGGGCCGCGCCGCTGGAGATATGCACGATGCGCCGATCATTCGCGTCGACGCTCGCCGCGGCCAGCGCGCTCGCGAGGATCAGCGGCGTAGCCACGTTCAGGCTCACCGCGCTTGCGATGACCGCTGCGTCCTGCCCTTCGAGCGGACCGATCGGCTGCACCATGCCCGCGTTGTTGATCAGCAAGATGGATTGCGCGCCGCTCACGAATGCACGTAGCGCATCGGTTGCGACCCATTGCGCGACGCGGACCGGGTCGGCCAGTTCCAGTTCGATTTCCTCGAGTTGTGCCGGAAAGCGCGCCTTGAGTGCCGCGTGACGCGAGCGCGACAGGCCCAGTACCGTGACATCGCGCGCGAGCAGTTGTTCGGCAAGCGCCGCGCCCAGACCACGCGTGTGGCCGGTGACAATCGCGCGAATCGGAAAAGAGGCAGTCATGGCGTTCCTTGTGATCGATGGCATGAGGAGCCTGTGATTTTCTCATGCAACATCGGGATGCGTGCGGCGGCGCTGCGCATCGATCCGCGCGTTCATGCGGCATTCATTGAGAGCGGAAGCGCTCGCGATACTGCATTGGCGTTACCCCGCGGCGTTACCCCGATGTCAAAATAGACGGATCGCACAACCGCCCGGCGCTTCGCCATGGTCATCAAAAACCTTCTACGAAAGCTCGACCTCACCACGCTGCAACTCTTCCTTGCCGTCTATGAGGAAGGCACGCTCACGCGTGCCGCCGAGCGCGAAGCGATTGCCGTCTCCGCCGCGAGCAAGCGCCTGCTCGAGCTCGAACAGGCCGTGGGCGCCACATTGTTCAAGCGCAACGCGCGCGGCATGACGCTCACGCCGGCCGGCGAAACGCTGCTGCATCATGCGCGCCGCGTCATGCGCGACATCGAAAATATCGGCATCGAACTGGCCGGCCATGCGAGCGGCGTGCGAGGCTATGTGCGGATGATGGCCAATCTGTCGGCGATCGTCGAATTTCTGCCCGAGGACTTGCGCGCGTTCCAGTTGCAGCACGAGCGCGTCAAGCTCGACCTCGAAGAGCGGCCGAGCGGCGGCGTCCTCGAAGCGGTCGACGACAGCCTCGCGGACCTCGGCATCTGTTCCGGCGACGCCGACACGCGCGATCTGCACGTCGTGCACTATCGGCGCGATTCGCTGGTGCTCGTGACGCGCGACGACCATCCGCTGGCCGCGCGCGCCAGCGTCGCGTTCGCCGAAACGCTGGACGGCGATCACGTCGGCCTGCACGCGGCCAGTTCGATCAATGCCCGCACTCACATGGCCGCGCGCCAGGCCGGCAAGCCGTTGCGGCTACGTATCCACGTGCCGGGTTTCGACGCGGTCTGCCGGATGGTGCAGGCCGGCATGGGCGTCGGCGTGTTGCCGCTGAAGGTGTATCAACTGATGGGGCGTTCGCTAGGACTGGTCGGGGTGCCGCTCGAGGACGACTGGTCCGAACGCAGCCTCGTGCTGGTGGTGCGCGACGTCGAGGCGCTTTCGCCGGTGAGCCGCCTGCTGTTCGAGCATCTGCGCTCGATCGAAGCCTCGGAAGCCACTGAAGCCCCACCCGCCGACGCTGCAAGCTGAGCGTTCGCCGTTCGCGAACGGTCGTTGGCGAATTGCGGTTGGACGCCGCCGCGGCGTCGCTTCTAAGCTGTCTCTCAACACGAAATCAGCTTGGGAGACAGCACAATGGGTGGACCCCTCCAGGGTATCCGCGTTGTCGAGATCGGAACCCTCATCGCCGCGCCGTTTGCCGCGCGTCTCATGGCCGAGTTCGGCGCCGACGTCATCAAGATCGAAGCCCCGCAAACCGGCGACCCCCTTCGCAAATGGCGCAAGCTGCACGAGGGCACCTCGCTCTGGTGGTATCTGCAGTCGCGCAACAAGAAGTCCGTGTGCGTGAACCTGAAGTCGGCCGACGGCGTCGATATCGTCAAACGGCTCGCCGCCGATGCTGACGTCGTGATCGAAAACCTGCGCCCCGGCGCGCTCGAAAAGCTCGGCCTCGGCTGGGACGTGCTGCACGCGATCAACCCGAAACTGACGATGGTCCGCATCTCCGGCTACGGCCAGTCCGGCCCGTATCGCGACCGGCCGGGCTTCGGCGCGATCGGCGAAGCGATGGGCGGCATCCGCTATACGACCGGCGAAATGGATGGCGCGCCGGCGCGCGTCGGCGTGAGTCTCGGTGATTCGCTCGCGTCGCTGCATGGCGTGATCGGCGCGTTGATGTCGCTGCTGCGCGTGAAGACAGGGCAGGGCGAAGGCCAGGTGGTGGACGTCTCGCTCGTCGAAAGCGTGTTCAATCTGATGGAAAGCCTCGTGCCCGAATACGATCTGCTCGGTCACGTGCGGGAACGCAGCGGCGGCGCATTGCCGGGCATCGCGCCGTCGAACACGTATCGCACGGAAGACGAGGGCTTCGTCGTGATCGCCGGCAACAGCGATCCGATTTTCAAACGCCTGATGCATGTGATCGGCCGCGCCGATCTCGCCGACGATCCCGCACTGGCGCATAACGACGGCCGCGCGAAGCAATGCGCGATGCTCGATCAGGCGATCACCGCATGGACCTCGCACCACGCCACCGACGACGTGCTGGCCGCGCTCGAACGCGCGGAAGTGCCGGCGGGGCGCATCTACTCGGTGGCCGACATCGTGGCCGACCCGCATTACCAGGCGCGCGACATGTTGTTGCAAGCGCAATTGCCCGGTGGCGCATCCGTGAAGATGCCGGGCATCGTGCCAAAGCTCTCGGACACACCCGGCGAAGTGCGCTGGTCGGGCCCGGCGCTCGGCGAACATACCGGCAGCGTGCTGAGCGAACTGGGTTTCGCCAGCGATGACATCGAGCGGCTGCGCCGCGAAGGAGCCGTGCAATGAACGACGCAAGCCATGCAATGAGCCATGCAATGAGCGCCCCGCATTTCGACAAGCTGATCGTGCAGGAAGTGGCGCCGCGCGACGGCTTGCAAATCGAGCCCACCTGGGTCGACACCGCCGACAAGATCGCACTGATCAACGCGCTTTCCACCGCGGGCTTCACGCGTATCGAGGCGGGCTCGTTCGTCTCGCCGAAAGCGATTCCCGCTTTGCGCGACGGCGAGGCCGTGTTCCAGCAGATCGGGCGGCATCCGGGCGTGATCTATGTCGCGCTGGTGCCGAACCTGAAGGGCGCGGAACGCGCGCTCGCATCGCGCGCCGACGAACTCAACCTCGTGATGTCGGCGAGCCAGGCGCACAACCGCGCGAACATGCGGATGAGCTGCGAGTCGTCGCTGATTGCGTTCGGCGATATCGTGCGGCACGTTCAGGGTTCCGGCGTGCTGCTGAACGCAACGGTGGCGACCGCGTTCGGCTGTCCGTTCGAAGGCAGGATCGACGAAGACCGGGTGATCGGCATTGTCGATGCCTATCGCGAGATGGGCATCGAGAGCGTCACGCTGGCCGATACGACCGGCATGGCGAACCCGCGCCAGGTGGCGCGGCTCGTCGCGCGCGTGCTCGAACGGCTGCCTGCCTCGGCGCTCACGCTGCACTTTCACAACACGCGCGGCCTGGGTCTCGCCAATGTGCTGGCCGCGTATGACGCGGGCGCGCGCCGTTTCGACGCGGCGCTCGGCGGTCTCGGTGGATGTCCGTTCGCGCCGGGCGCGTCGGGCAACATCTGCACGGAAGACCTCGTGAACCTGTGCGATGAAATGGGCATTCCCACGGCGATTGACCTGGAAAAGCTGCTCGTGTTGTCGCGCGCATTGCCTGCCTTGCTCGGCCACGACGTGCCCGGGCAACTGGCGAAGGCCGGCCGCAACCGCGACCTGCATGCAGTGCCCGAATACGTTCTACAGATCTAAACCCCCTAACCGATTACACGACCGGACGGCATCGCCGAATCCGGCATTGGAGACAAACATGAGTGACCTTGGCGCAGTCGCATCCGGCAATCGTGAGCGCAACGCGGACGATGCCGCGGCCATCATCCGCAAAGTCGCGTGGCGGCTCATGCCGCTGATCATGATCTGCTATCTGTTCGCATTCTTCGACCGCATCAACATCAGCTTCGCGAAGTTCCAGTTGCAGAGCGACCTCGGGCTGTCGGACACCGCCTATGGTCTTGGCGCGAGCCTGTTCGTGATCGGCTATGTCCTCTTTGAAGTACCGAGCAACCTGTTTCTCTACAAGGTCGGCGCGCGGCGCTGGATCGCGCGGATCATGATTTCCTGGGGACTGGCGACGGCGGCGATGGTGTTCGTCAGCAACGAATGGCAGTTCTACGGGCTGCGTTTTCTGATCGGCGCAATGGAAGCGGGCTTCGCGCCCGGCGTGCTGTATTACCTGACGCTGTGGTTTCCGCCGAGCTATCGCGGGCGTATTACGTCGATGCTGTTTCTGGCGTCTGCGTTTTCCGGGCTGGTCGGCGCGCCGGCGGCGGGTCTCGTGATCGGCCATATGAACGGCGTGCTGGGCATGCCGGGTTGGCACTGGCTGTTTCTGCTCGGCGGCCTGCCGTGCGTCGTGCTGGGATTCCTGGTGTTGAAGCTGCTGAAGGATCGTATCGACGAAGCGGGCTGGCTGTCGCCGAAAGAGAAGTCTTTTCTGACGGCGCAGATTGCTCAGCAAAGCCGTCATCCCGAGACGGGGCATTCATTGTTGGGCGCGATCAGGACACCGGGATTCCTGACGCTGGGCCTCGTGTACTTTCTGATCCAGGTGGGTTCGTATGGCTTGAATTTCTGGGCGCCGCATCTGATTCGCGTGGCGGGAACCCACAATCCGACTGTGATCGGCCTGCTGACGGCGGTGCCGTATGTGTGCGGCGCGATTTGCATGGTGGTGGTGGGGCGCTTATCCGACGCGAGCGGCGAGCGGCGCAAGTTTGTGTTCGGCTTGCTGGTGATGTCGGCGATCGGGTTCTTTGCCGCGGGCTTCTTCGACAAGCAGACTGCGTTGCTGATCGTCGCGCTGGCCGTGATGGGAGCGGGGGTGGTGGCTTCGATCCCCGCGTTCTGGGCCCTGCCGCCCAAGCTCGTGACGGGCGCCGGCGCGGCCGGCGGAATTGCTTTGATCAATACGCTCGGGCAGTTGGGCGGGATCGTGAGTCCGATCATGGTGGGACGCGTGAGGGATCTGACGGGGAGTACGACGCCGGCTTTGTATGTGATCGGCGCGATGAGCCTGGTTTGCGCGCTGATTGTGTTGTGTGGCTTGCCGGAGTCGCTGCGTCAGAAGGATGCGCGGCATTGAAGCGGCCCTCTGCCTGCTGTTGAGCCGGGGGGCAATAGGCCTGCCGCATCAATCACCTGGCATCGCTGTGCGCAGGTTGTCCACAAGCTTGTTCCCAGTTTGTGTGGACAACTGGAGCCGGGAGCGCGCGCCGGTTGGAGCGGCGGCCTTCCGGCGGGGGCTGGCGTGTTCCGGGGTCGCTAGCGACACGCGATGCCTACTCATGAACCGCAAGGCGATACCGCTGACGCATCAATCACTTGGCTGGCCTATGCGAACGTTGTCCACAGGCTTGCAAACAGAAACGGGGGACAACTTTCGGAGAGCGGCTGGGCCTTACGAAGGTTAGCCCGGTCGGGTCGTCATCGTTCAATTGCGTTTCACTTGAGCGCTGCGCGCTCCGACTGTACCAAGGCCGGCCCGTACCCGATTACTTTTATGCAGGATCGGTCAGGCCGTCCAGTTACTCCCAATCTAGGCCTTCAACCCGCCCCCCGCCACCTCTTCCTGCGACTGCACCTGCAAAACCGCATCCCGCTTGTCGAGCAAATGCTGCCGAAGAATCGCGCTCAACTTCTTGCCATCTCGCGCCTCTAGCGCCTTCAACATCTCGTCGTGATCGTGAATCGCGCGATCCCACTTGGGAATCTGGAAATTCGACCGGAACCTCAGCGCCTGCAAGCGCCGATTCACCGCGATATACGTTTGCCGCAACGCCGAATTCCTGGCCGCTTCATTGATCTTGTCGTGAATCGCCTGATTGCGGCTGTAATACCCCGGCAGATCGTTCTGCGTGCGGCAGGCGAGCATCGCATAGTGCAGCGCCTTGATCTCGGCCAGCTCCGCCGCCGTCATCCGCTCGGCCGCCAGCTCGCCGGAAAACGCTTCGAGTCCGCTCATCAATTCGAAGGTCTCGCGCAACTCCGCTTCCGACATCTTCGACACCGAGGCGCCCCGGTTCGGCGAAATCTCGATCAGCCCTTCGGCGGCCAGCACCTTCAGCGCCTCACGCAGCGGCGTGCGTGAAATCCCGAGCGTTTCGCACAGTTCGCGCTCGTTCAGTTTCTTGCCCGGCTCGAGTACGCCTTCGACGATAAAGCGCCGAATATGCTCCACCACCGTGTCGTGCAGGCGTTGCCGCTCGACCTTCGGCATGAGCTGCGAAGCCGTCACACCGGCATCAAAATCCGAATTTTGCATACAAAAATCCTCAACATCGCACTGCATGCAATTTTATCGGAAGCACGCGGAATAGGTAAGCACGCGGGTAAACACCGGTGCCGGCAAGCGAATTTCGCCTTGGGATTGTCAAAGTTCGTCTGATATAGTTTTTTGAATGCAAAATTCAATCGGAGGAGCCCAATGCTCAAACTAGACTTTCATCCCGCTGGCCGCCACTTCCTGCAGATTCCGGGGCCGAGCCCGGTGCCGGATCGCATCCTCCGCGCGATGAGCTATCCCACCATCGACCACCGCGGCCCGGAGTTCGGCGAACTCGGCCTGGAAGTGCTCGAAGGCATCAAGAAAATCTTCAAGACGCAGCAACCGGTGGTGATCTACCCGGCTTCGGGCACGGGTGCATGGGAAGCGGCGCTGTCCAACACGCTGAGCCCCGGCGATCACGTATTGATGTTCGAGACCGGCCACTTCGCCACGCTGTGGAAAAAGATGGCGGAAAGCCTTGGCCTCAAGCCTGAATTCCTCGGCCTGCCGGGCATCGAAGGCTGGCGGCGCGGAGTGCAGCCGCAGATGATCGAGGAACGCCTGCACGCCGACACCCAACACGCGATCAAGGCGGTGTGCGTCGTCCACAATGAAACCTCCACGGGCGTCACCTCCGACATCGCCGCCGTGCGTCGCGCAATCGACGCCGCCGGTCACCCGGCGCTGTTCCTCGTCGACACGATCTCGGGTCTCGCCTGCGCCGACTATCGCCACGACGAATGGGGCGTGGACGTCACGGTGTCGGGCTCGCAAAAAGGTTTGATGCTGCCGCCCGGCATCAGCTTCAACGCGATCTCGCCGAAAGCCCTTGCCGCCGGCAAGCAGGCGAAACTGCCGCGCAGCTTCTGGGACTGGACGGAAATCGTCGAGATGAACAAGACCGGCTACTGGCCGTACACGCCGAACACGAACCTGCTTTACGGGCTCCACGAAGCGCTCGAGATGATTCTCGGCGAAGGGCTCGACAACGTGTTCGCCCGTCACGAGCGTCTCGCCGAGGCGACCCGCCGCGCGGTGCGCGCGTGGGGTCTGGAAATTCAATGCGCCGATCCGGCCGTGTACAGCCCGGTGCTCACCGGCGTGATGATGCCCGACGGCGTCGATGCGGACAGCGTGCGCAAGCTCATCTACGAACGCTTCGACATGTCGCTCGGCACGGGGCTCGGCAAGATGAAAGGCCGCATGTTCCGCATCGGTCATCTGGGCGATTGCAACGACCTGACGCTGCTCGCCACGCTCGCCGGTTGCGAAATGGGTCTGCGGCTCGCGGGCGTATCGCTCAAGGAAAGCGGTTTGCCTGCCGCTATGGAGTGGTTGAGCGAGCCGACGCACGCGTCGGGTCTGAAAGCCGCGGCCTGATCACCACACGCATCGACGCTCGAAAAAGCAATCAGCGACAGCGTTGAGCAACAAACAGCAACAAGCAGCAGACAAACAAACAGCAGGCAGCAAGCGATTCGCAGCAAGGGAAGGCGGGGGGCACTTCCCTCACGAAAGCCGCGCACAGAACGCGGCTCGAACAACAAACATGCGATGTGCCCGCGGCGCGTGCCGCCGATGGGCGACGACGCAGCGCGCCATTCCGGGCGTGCCGTCGACAGACTGCAACGGAGAGAGACGATGAAGCGGTTTCGTGTGACCAGTGCGACCAGTATCGTTCTAGTGATGCTATGCATCATGTACTTCATCACCTACCTCGACCGCGTCAACGTCAGTACCGCGGCCGCGGGTTTCGGCAAGGAATTTCATCTCTCGCATACGGAAGTGGGCCTGGTGTTCTCGGCGTTCGCGTATCCGTATCTGCTGTTTCAGATCATCGGCGGCTGGGTGAGCGACCGCTTCGGCGCGAGGCGCACGCTGCTCTTTTGCGGCGCGGTGTGGGGCGTTGCAACCTTGCTGACCGGTTTCGCCGGCGGCCTGATCTCGTTGCTGGCCGCGCGCGTGTTGCTCGGCTTCGGCGAGGGCGCCACGTTTCCCGCCGCCACGTCCGCGATGGCGCGCTGGGTCGCGAAGGAGAAGCGCGGCTTCGCGCAGGGCATCACCCATGCGGCGTCACGTATCGGCAACGCGGTTGCGCCGGGCCTGATCGTGCTCGTGATGGCGACGTGGGGCTGGCGTGAGTCGTTCTATATCTGCGGCGTCTTCAGCTTGCTGTGGGTCGTCGTGTGGGCGTTCACCTTCACCGAACATCCGAAAGATCATCCGCGTATCACGAGCGAGGAACTCGCGGTGTTGCCGACGCCGAAGCCCAAAGCGGCCGGCGTGCCGTGGGGAAAACTGTTTCGCCGCATGGCGCCGGTCACGGTCGTCTACTTTTGCTATGGCTGGACCCTGTGGCTGTTCCTGAGCTGGATTCCGCAGTACTTCCTGCACAGCTATCACCTGGATCTGAAGAAGTCGGCGATCTTCGCGTCGGTGGTGTTCCTCGCCGGCGTGATCGGCGACACGCTCGGCGGCATCGTGACCGACTGGATCTTCACGCGCACCGGCAGCCTGAAGCGCGCGCGTAGCTGGATGGTGTCGGTCTGCATGCTGTTCTGCCTGCTCTCGCTCATTCCGCTGATGTTCACGCACAGCGTGTATCTGTCGATGGCGTGCCTCGCATCCGGCTTCTTCTTCGCCGAAATGACGATCGGCCCGATGTGGGCGATTCCGATGGACATCGCACCGGAATGCTCCGGCACCGCGAGCGGCATGATGAATACCGGCTCGGCCCTGGCCGCGATCATCTCGCCTGTGGTCGGCGGTTTCCTGATCGACTATTCCGGCAGCTGGGAATTGCCGTTCGTCGGCAGCATGCTGTTGATGGCGATCGGCGTGGTGCTCGCGTTCCGCATGCAGCCGGAAAGCCGGTTCGCGCTCGGCGCGGCGGACACGACACATGCGACCACGAGCGTGGGTGCGTAAGCGCCATGCGTGGTTTTACTCTCGCCCTTAAAGACATGACCACATCACTGAGCCGGCGTCTCGCCGATGCCCGCCGCGATCATACGACGCTCGACGCGTTGACGCCGGCGCAAATACCCGCCAGCGCCGACGCGGCCTATGCGATCCAGCACGAAATCCTCAACCTGTTCGGCGCGCGCATCGGCGGCTGGAAAATCGGCGCGAAGTCCGACAGCGGACCGGTTCAGGGCGCGCCCTTGCCTCACGTCGATTTGCATGCCGATGGCGCGCGGCTGCGGCGCAAAGCCTTCGCGCCGTTGGGACTCGAACTGGAGATTGCGTTTCGCTTCGGGCGCCGCTTCGATCCTTCGGCCACGCCCTATGGCGAAGCCGAAGTGCGCGCGGGCATCGGCTCGATCGGCGCGACCATCGAAATCGTCGCGAGCCGTTATGCCGCGTGGCCCGACGTCGACAAGCTGGCGCAACTCGCGGACTTGCAGAACCACGGCGCGCTGATCGTCGGCGAATTCACGCCGTATCGCGAGGACTTTCCGTTCGTCGCGCCGTCGCTGCGTTTCAGTTTCGACGGGCACGACGTGCTGGAAATGGCGCCCGCCAATCCGGCCGGCGATCCGCGGCGCTTGCTGACATGGCTCGTCAATCACGCCACCTCGCGCGGCATTGCGGTGACGCCGGAGATGATCGTCACGACCGGTTCCTACACCGGCATGTTCTTTCCGCGCAGCGCGGGCACCGCGAGCGGGCGCATCGAAGGGCTTGCGCCCGTCAGCGTCACGCTGTACTAGCCGGTTTTCGATAGGCCGACGATATGACGAATCCCACTTCCGCCTTGCTCGTCAAGCCGATCCATCTGGTTCCCAGCGCCGCGCGTCCGTCGAGTCCGCTCGCGCAACATCTGCGCAAATCGTTGCGCGGCGACGTGCTGTTCGATGCGGCGAGCCGCGGTCGCTACGCCACCGATGCGTCGATCTATCAGATCACGCCGATCGGCGTGGTCGTGCCGCGCGATCAGGACGATCTGCGCATCGCGCTCGACATTGCCCGCAGCGAGAAAGTGCCGCTGCTCGCGCGCGGCGCGGGCACGAGCCAATGCGGTCAGACGGTCGGCGAAGCGCTGGTGATCGACACGAGCAAGTGGCTGAACAGCGTCGTCGCGTTCGATGCGGAGGCGCGCACGGTGACGGTCGAGCCCGGCGTCGTGCTGGATCATCTGAACGCATGGCTCAAGCCGCACGGACTATGGTTTCCAGTCGACGTCTCGACGGCCGCGCAATGCACGATCGGCGGCATGGCCGGCAACAACTCGTGCGGCTCGCGTTCGATCGAATACGGCAACATGGTGCACAACGTCGAGGCGATCGACGCGATTCTCGCCGACGGCGGCGAAGCGCGTTTCGCGTCGTTGCGCGAGCCGCCGCAAGGCGCGCGTTTGCAGCAGATACTCGCCGGCGTGACGCAGATCGCGCAACGCGAGCGCGATGAAATCGTCGCGCGCGTGCCGAAGGTTTTGCGCCGCGTGGCGGGCTACAACATCGACCTGTTCGATTGCCAGAATCCGCGCGCCTATACCGATGACGGCTTCGCGAATCTCGCGCATCTGCTGGTCGGCTCGGAAGGCACGCTCGCGTTCAGCCGGCAATTGACGCTCAAGCTCGCGCCGCTGCCCGCGCATAAAACGCTCGGCATGGTCAACTTTCCGACCTTCTGGCAGGCGATGGATCTGACGCAGCACATCGTCAGGCTGAAACCCGTGGCGGTGGAACTGGTCGATCGCACGATGATCGACCTGGCGATGAGCAATCCGGCGTTTCGTCCGGTGATCGAAAAGGCGCTGGTCGGTCAGCCGCAAGCGATCCTGCTGGTGGAGTTCGCGGGCGAGGAGCGCGACGCGCAACTCGCGTCGCTCAGGCAGCTCGGCGAATTGATGGCTGATCTCGGCTTGCCCGATTCGGTCGTCGAGATGCCCGATGCAAACGAACAGAAAGCGTTGTGGGAAGTCCGCAAGGCCGGGCTGAACATCATGATGAGCATGAAGGGCGACGGCAAGCCGGTCTCCTTCATCGAAGATTGCGCCGTGCCGCCCGAACATCTGGCCGAATACACGAGCCGTCTGACCGACGTGTTCCACCGCAACGGCACAGAAGGCACGTGGTACGCCCATGCGAGCGTCGGCACGCTGCACGTGCGGCCGATTCTCGACATGCGGCGCGACGGCGCGGTGAAGATGCGGGCGATCGCCGAGGAAGCGGCGGCCCTGGTGCGCGAATACAAGGGCGCGTTTTCGGGCGAACACGGCGACGGCCTGTGCCGCGGCGAATGGGTCGCGTGGCAATACGGGCCGCGCCTGAACCAGGCGTTCGGCGAGATCAAGGCGCTGTTCGATCCCGACAACCGCTTCAATCCCGACAAGATAGTGCGTCCGCCGAAAATGGACGACGCGCGCAATTTTCGTTTCGCACCCGGTTACGAGGCTCGGAAGATCGACACGGCGCTCGACTGGTCCGCATGGAACGTCGAGCGCGATCCGCTGACCGGGCAGGAGACGGCGCCGGGCAGCGGCAACGATCTGTCCGGCGGACTCGCGAAAGCCGTGGAGATGTGCAACAACAACGGCCATTGCCGCAAATTCGACGCGGGCACGATGTGCCCGAGCTATCGCGTGACGAAGGACGAGCAGCACGTCACGCGCGGACGCGCGAATACCTTGCGCCTCGCGATCTCGGGTCAACTGGGCGAGGCGGGCCTTGCCAGCGACGACGTGAAGGACACGCTCGATCTCTGCGTGTCGTGCAAGGGCTGCAAGCGCGATTGCCCGACCGGCATCGACATGGCGAAGTTCAAGATCGAAGCGCGGGCGGCGCGCGTGAAGCGGCATAATCTGCGTCTGCGTGACAGGCTGGTCGCCTTCATCCCGCGCTATGCGGCAACGGCGAGCCGCATGCCGGGCTTGATGGCCCTGGCCGATAACGTGCCGGTGTTGTCGGCATGGTTCAAGCGGACCGTGGGCTTCGCGCCGGAACGGCGCTTGCCGCGGTTCAGAAAGTCGTTTTTATCCGGCGTGACGACAACGGCAACAACTGCGGCTGCGGCTGCGGCTGCGAAACCCGCTAAAACCGGTGCGCTGAAAGAAGTGCTGTTGTTCGTCGATACGTTCAACAACAACATGGAGCCGGAGAACGCGCGTGCCGCGCAGCAGGTGTTCGAGGCCGCCGGTTACGCCGTGCACTTCAACACGCGCCAGGGCGAGCGGCCGGTGTGCTGCGGCCGCACGTTTCTCGCGGCCGGCCTCGTCGACGAAGCGAAGCAGGAAGCGCGGCGCATGCTGGATCTGTTCAGGCCGTTCGTGGAGCGGGGCGTGCCGATCGTCGGTCTGGAGCCTTCCTGTTTGCTGTCGTTGCGCGACGAGTTCCTGCACTACGGCTTCGGCGAGGAAGCACAGCGGCTTTCGAAACAGGCGTTTCTATTCGAAGAGTTTCTGGTGCGCGAGGAACAGGCCGGGCGCTTGCAGCTTGCGCTAAAGCCGTTGGCCAAACAGCAGGCGCTGGTGCATGGTCATTGCCATCAGAAGGCTTTCGATGCGTTCATGCCCGTCCAAACCGTGCTGAAGTGGATTCCCGGGTTGAAGGTGTCGACGGTCGAATCGTCGTGCTGCGGCATGGCCGGTAGTTTCGGCTACGAGGCCGAGCATTACGCGAGCTCGCAAGCCATGGCGGAATTGTCGCTGCTGCCGGCGGTGCGCAAGATCGACAGCAACACGGTGATGGTGGCCGACGGCACGAGCTGCCGGCATCAGATTCACGACGGCGCGGGCGTCGACGCGATCCACGTAGCGCGCGTGCTGGCAATGGCGTTGCAGTAAAGCCAGGCGCGCCAGCCCACCCGGTTAAACGCCGACCGCCTGCCGAAACGCGGTCGGCGCGACGCCGACGCTTTCGCGAAAACGGTGGCTGAAATGGCTGGCGTTCGCATAGCCGCATTGCTCCGCGATTTGCGCGAGCGGCAGTGCGGTGGTGCGCAACAGCGTGCGGGCGCGGTCGAGCCGCTGCTGCGCGATCCACGCAGCGGGCGGCAGCCCGAACGACGTGCGGAACATGCGCGCAAGATGAAACTCCGACAACGCCGCGACGCCGGCGAGTTCGCCAAGCGTGAGCGTCTGCGCAAGATGGCTCTCGATGTAGTCGCGCAAGCGCCGGCGCGTCGCGACCGACAGGCCGCCCTTGAGTACCGCGTCGGTGCGGCGCACGCCTTGCGCACGCAACAGCAGACTCAGCACCTGATGCGCGGTCTCATTGGTGCGCAGCAGGCCGTCCGGGTCTTGCCAGTTCTCATTGGCGAGCGATTGGCACAGGCTCGCGATGCGGGCGTCTTCGAAATAGGTGCGATCGGCGAGCGTGAGTTCGCGCGGCTCGCGGTCGAGTTCCTGAACGGCGCGCTGCGTGAAGTGTTCCGGCAGGAAATACAGATGCATGAAGTGCATATGCCCGCGCACCCACCAGCGCGATTCGTGATCGCCGGGCAACGCGCAGAGCCGGGACGGCGCACCGTAGCGTCCGGGCATTTTCTGACGCTCGGTGCGATAGCCGCCGTCCAGGTAGCATGACAGCGTGTGATGGCCGGGCCGCTCATAGGCGGTTTCGGCTTCTTCTATGTCGCGTGTCCAGACGGCAATGGCGAGCCGGTCGCCAAGCCACGCGAAGCGCTCGAGATTCGCGTTGGCGCTGCTCAGCGTGTGACAAACCGACTGAAGGCCGAACGGCATTTCAGTGGAATTCAACGCGAGGGCGGGCGGTGTGGGGTCCACGGAACGAGCGAATCTTTCGACGACTGAACAGGCGCCAGTATACGGTGCGTCATTCGCGGCTGCTTGCCGCCGCGAAAAAGTGCGCAATCCTGGACAAGTGCGGCGCGCGGGCCTCCGGCATAGTCGAGTTCCCGTTTTCGCTGCCGTGCGCTTGCCATGAATCTTTCGCTCTATGCCGTCACCGTGCTCATTTGGGGCACCACCTGGATCGCGATCAAGTGGCAATTGGGCGTGGTGCCGCCGCCCGTCTCGATTGCGTGGCGCTTCTGGATCGCGGCACTGGTCCTGTTCGCTTTGCTGCGCATCATGCGCCGGCCGATCATGCCGCCGCGCGCCGCATGGCGATTTCTCGCCGCGCAGGGGCTGGCGCTTTTCTGCGTCAATTTTCTGTGTTTCTACTACGCCGAACAGGTCGTGCCGAGCGGTCTCGTGGCCGTGGTGTTTTCCACCGCGCCGCTGCTGAATTCCATCAACGGCCGGCTTTTCATGGGCCGGCCGTTGCAGCCGTCGGCGATTGCGGGCGCGCTGCTGGGCCTCGTCGGCATCGTGTGTCTGTTCGTCCAGCAGATGGCGGGGCACCTGGGCGACCACGCCGCATGGTTGGGATTGGCGATCGCGTTCCTCGGCACGCTGTGCTTTTCGGCCGGCAATCTGCTGTCGAGCCGCATGCAATCGATGGGCTTGCACCCCTTCGCCACGAATAGCTGGGCGATGCTGATCGGCGCGAGCGTATTGACGGTGGGCAGCCTGCTGGCCGGCTTTTCGTTCGCGGTCGAGCCGTCGGCGCGTTATCTCGGCGCGCTCGCTTATCTGGCGGTGTTCGGCTCGGTGATCGGCTTCACGGCGTACCTGATGCTGGTCGGACGCATCGGCCCGGAACGGGCTGCTTACAGCACGGTGCTGTTTCCGATCGTGGCGCTGGCCGCGTCGACGATATTCGAAGGCTATCAGTGGTCCGGATTGGCGGTGGTCGGGCTGCTGCTGGTCGTGGCCGGCAACCTGGTGGCGTTCGATTTGACGCGGCGAATCTTCGTGCGGCGCGTGAAGGTTTCGTGAGCACGCGGCTCGCCGGCGAGCGTTCAAGGTGAGGGTTTTCGGGGGCCGCGCATGCGGCCGGTCAACCCGTGGATTAACCACTTGGGTAGACGTACCACACTCGCATCCGTATAATCCCTACACCCTAACCGCGACATCGCAGCTAGATAGCCCAAGTTAGAAGGGGTTGAATGCAAGCTGGCAGCATTGCGCATTCATCCCTTCGCCGGTGGAAAGACCGGTATTCAAGAGGGGCCCTCAAGCCCCGTCGGAAAGCGGCCTCGCGCAGCTATCCAAACATCATCGATGGATCTGGCGTCCAGTTCTAATCACTGGCACGCCACCGAAGGCGAAAGCAAACCACCGCCCTCGCGCCGGGCAAGACAAAACCCCGGCACCACTCGGTTCACCTCGCGGCACCTGCCGCGTCCCGAACTTCCCATTCGCAGCGTCGTCACGACGCCTGTGCGGCGTGGCTATTTGCGCGCGCCGCTCGAACAAGGAGGCGCATCTTCATGATTCAACGTCCTGCCAGGCTGATCGGCAGTCTTGTCGCCATCGGTATCGTCGTCGCATTACTGTGGCGCGCGATCGACCCCGGCGCACTGCATCAGTACGCGCCCGATCTCGTCTACTACACGAAACGGCACCTGCTGCTGGTCGGTTATTCGATGGCTCTCGCGTTGCTGGTCGGCATTCCGGCCGGCGTGCTGCTGAGCCGCCCGTCGTTCGCGCGGCATGCCGAACGCTTCATGCAGATCTTCAACATCGGCAATACGATTCCGTCGCTGGCCGTGCTGGCGATCGCGCTCGGCATCTTCGGTATCGGCGACATTCCGGCGCTCGTCGCGCTGTTTCTTGCGTCGTTGCTGCCGATCACGCGCAATGCCTACGAAGGCATGAAAAACGTCTCGCCCGCGCTGCGCGAAGCGGCGCGCGGTCTCGGCATGACGCCCTGGCAGTCGCTGGTGCGCGCCGAGTTGCCCAACGCGATGCCGATCATCATCGGCGGCGTGCGTACCGCGCTCGCGATCAACGTGGGCAGCGCGCCGCTCGCCTATCTGATCGGCGCGGACAGCCTCGGCACGCTGATTTTCCCCGGCATCTACCTGGACAATCAGCAGCAGCTTCTGCTTGGCGCGGCGGCTACCGCGATGCTCGCGCTGGTGCTCGACGGCATCGTTTCCGCCGGCAGCCGCTATCTGCTCGCGCGACGCGGGGTGACGGCATGATGAATCGGTTCAAACGCAGCCGCTGGATCGCAGCCGGCGCATTGCTTCTAGCGAGTCTGCACGCGGGCGCGGCGACGCTCGTGCTCGGCGGCAAGAACTTCACCGAGCAATACGTGCTGACGGAAATCACGTCGCAATATCTGCGCTCGAAGGGCTACACGATCGACGCACGCACCGGCCTCGGCAGCACGCTGTTGCGCAGCGCGCAGGAGAACGGCCAGGTCGACGTGGTGTGGGAATACACCGGCACCGCGGCCATCGTCTACAACAAGATCGCCGAGAAGCTCGACCCGAAGACGATGTACGAACGCGTGAAAGCGCTCGATGCGAAGCGCGGTCTCGTATGGCTGCATGCGTCGCCGCTGAATAATACGTACGCACTCGGCTTGCCGCAGCAACTGGCGCAGCAGACCGGCATCCGCACGATTTCGCAGCTCGCGGCGAAGATCGCGGCGGAGCCGAAAAAGAAGCACGTGTTCGCGATGGACGCGGAGTTCGCCAATCGTCCCGATGGTTTGAAGCCGCTCGAAGCGGCGTACGGCATGGCGTTCAGCCGCGCGGAAACGCGTCAGATGGATCCGGGGCTCGTCTACACCGCGCTGCATAACAACCAGGTGCCGATCGGTCTGATCTACACGACGGACGGCCGCGTGAAGGGCTTCAACATCGTGCCGCTCGAAGACGACCGCCACTACTTCCCCGCATACAACGCGACGCCGGTGGTGCGCAAGTCGACGCTCGACCAGAACCCGCAACTCGCGACGCAATTGAACGCACTCTCCGACGCGCTGAACAACGACACCATGCTCGACATGAACAAGCAGGTCGACATCGACGGCAAGCCGGTGCGCGAAGTCGCGGCGCAATTCCTGCGCACGCACGAGTTGCCCTGAGCGGAGACCTTTTATGACTGTATTCGACTATCTGTCGGCCAACTGGCCTGAACTGCTGCAACTCACCGCCCAGCACGTGTGGCTGGTGGGGATCGCCGTGGGCTGCGCGATCGTCGTCGGCGTGCCCTTGGGTATCGTGATCAACCGCCACGAGTGGCTTGCCGCGCCGCTATTGAGCATTGCGACGGTGGTGCTGACCTTGCCGTCCATCGCGCTGTTCGGTTTGATGATCCCGGTGTTCTCGCGCTTCGGCCAGGGCATCGGCTCGGTGCCCGCGATCACCGCCGTGTTTCTCTATTCGCTGCTGCCGATCATGCGCAACACCTACCTCGCGCTGCGCAACGTCGACGCCGGCATCAAGGAAGCCGGCATCGGTATCGGCATGACGATCTGGCAACGGCTGCGCCTCGTCGACTTGCCGCTCGCGGTGCCCGTGATTCTGGGCGGCGTGCGTACCGCGGTGGTGATGAACATCGGCGTGATGACGATTGCCGCGGTGATCGGCGCGGGCGGCCTCGGTACGCTGATCGTTCGCGCGATCGGCCAGAGCAACATGATGAAACTGTTGGTGGGCGCGGTGCTCGTGAGCGTGCTCGCGATCGTAGCCGACCTGCTGCTGCAAGCGCTGCAACGCTTGCTGACACCGAAGGGAGTGCAAAAGACATGATCGAACTCGACAAACTGACCAAGACGTTTACGCAGAAGGACGGCCAGCAGGTACGCGCCGTCGACTCGGTGAGCCTCACGGTGGGCGCGGGCGAAATCTGCGTGTTTCTCGGCCCCTCGGGCTGCGGCAAAACCACCACGCTGAAGATGATCAATCGCCTGATCACGCCGACTTCGGGCCGCGTGCTGATCGACGGCGAGGACACGTCGGGCCTGAACGAAGTCGAACTGCGGCGTCACATCGGCTATGTGATCCAGCAGATCGGCCTGTTCCCGAACATGACGATCGAGGAGAACATCACGGTCGTGCCGCGTCTGCTCGGCTGGGACAAGAAGCGTTGCCGCGAGCGCGCAACGGAGTTGATGTCGATGGTCGCACTCGATCCGAAGCAGTATTTGAAGCGCTATCCGCGCGAGTTGTCGGGCGGCCAGCAACAGCGTATCGGCGTGATCCGCGCATTGGCCGCCGACCCGCCGGTGTTGCTGATGGACGAGCCGTTCGGCGCGGTCGATCCGATCAATCGCGAGTCGATCCAGAACGAGTTCTTCCAGATGCAACGTCAGTTGAACAAGACGGTGATCATGGTGAGCCACGATATCGACGAGGCGATCAAGTTGGGCGATCGCGTGGCCGTGTTCCGTCGTGGTCAACTGGTGCAATACGATCATCCCGATACGCTGCTCGCGCACCCGCGCGACGAATTCGTCGGCGCGTTCGTCGGGCAGGACAGCACGTTGAAGCGTCTCTTGCTGGTGAAGGCCGGCGACGCGGCCACGCAACCGGAAACCGCGCGTGCGGATACGCCGATCGCGCGCGCGTTCCAGATGATGGACGACAGCGACAGCCGCTATCTGACCATCGTCGACCAAAACCGCCAGGCATTGGGTTATGTGACGCGCCGCGCGGCGCGCGCGGGGCAGGGCGTGTGCGGCGATCATCTGAGCGCGTTCAAGGCGACGGTCAGCGCCGACGAGCATTTGCGCATCGTGCTATCGAAGATGTACCAGTTCAACTCGTCATGGATGCCGGTAATGGACGGCGACGGACGTTACGTCGGCGAAGTCACGCAGGATTCGATTGCCGATTATCTGAGTTCAGGCCGTTCGCGCCGGCAGACGGGGCAGCCGGCGATCGTGTCGCCGGCCGTCACGGCTGCGGAAAGTGCCGCTGCCGCGCAAGCCGCGGTTGCCGTTCAAGCCTGAAGTTCGCGGCGGCGCGAGCGTCGAGCCGCACCGCGGTTTTCGCCGCGCAATGGAGTGGAGCGAGGGCCGCGAACGCGGCCAGCCTCCGCCGCGCTCGCATACATCACGCAGGCCAGCGCGGCCGTCCGCCACACCGCCATCGGCTCGTTGAGCCCGCTGATCGCTACCAGACCACGCGTAGGCAAGTGCTGATTGCGGCGGCGGCCGAGGAATTCGCTCACGCTAATTGAAAAGCCAATAACGCTCGAATTGCCGCGCCGAATTGCCGCACAAGTGGTATGCCGATCAAATACCCATTCGGCCGCTTAAAAAATTACCCGAATTTTTTTACCAATAAATTTCCGCGTTTTCTATGCGACGATCAACGCCAACGTCTACCGTGCACGATAGTTGCGACACGCCAAGCTATCCGCATACACGCGAAAGCGCGCCGGATACGCTGGCTGTGCGCTTTCGCACTTCGCAAGGAATATCGTCGTGAAATTATTCACTCGCTTAGGCGGAGTTGTCTTTTTTTTACTCGGCCTGCTTCCCCTTGGTGCATTTGCCCAATCGCAACTGAATTACACCACTTCATGGATCGGCAATAGTTTCGGCTTTGGCGACGGCAAATGGGTGCAGCAGGATATTCAGGCCATTAGCGTGGGTGCCGACGGCACCGTTTACACCAATGCGCCGTGGGACGAAAGCGGCAGTGAAATCGCCGCTTATCGCGCCGGCGACAAGATCGCCGTGGCCGGCTCGACGCATGGCTGGGGCGCCGCGGGCGGCGATGCGGTCGCGGTGAATCGTACGTACCTGTACGCGGCGATGTCGATCGGCAGCGAAAACAACAGGCTGGTCGGCGCCGACTATCCGCCGGCGGGACAGACATGGTTCGGCATCACGCGCCGCACGCTGGGCAATATCGCGGTCGGCGCGCCGTTCACCGGCGGCATCGGCAACAGCGCCAATGCGACGAAGAACAGTTTTCTGCTGCTCGACACGGTGACGACCGGCACCGACGCCGGCATTCGCGGCCTGGCCGCCACCGAGAGCGAGTTGTACGTGGCGGATACCTACGCGAACCGGATCGTCGTATTCGATGCGGTCTCGATGCAGCGCTTGCGCTCGTGGAGCGCGAACTCGCCGGGACGTATCGCGGTGGACACCGATTCGACGCTCTGGGTGATCGGCGGCGTTTCATCGGGAACGCCGGTCATTTCGCACTACGCCGCCAACGGCGCTCCGCTTTCAGGCACCTTGACGTTGCCGGCGGGCGCGGTGCCGGCCGACATCACGGTCACGCCGTCCGGGCAGATTCTCGTGGCCGACATCGGGCCATCGCAGCAGATTCTCGTCTTCACCAAGGACGCCAACGGCAAGCCGCAAGCCGCCGCGCCGCTCGGCACTCGCAATGGCATCTTCCATGTGATCAAGGGCGTGCCCGGCAACGGGCGCTTCAATGGCGTGACGGGCATCGGCGTCGATCCGGCGGGCAATCTCTATGTGGCGCAGAACGGCGAAGGGCCGAGGCCGATCGGCTCGGCGTCGGTCGGTCAGGGCGCGGTGCTCGAAAGCTATGTGTCGAGTTCGCGCACGCTCAACTGGCGTCTGTACGGCCTGACCTTCCTCGATAGCGCAGCCTTCGATCCGGCCAACCCCGGCTCGGTGTACACCGGCTCCAAGCGTTTCACGCTCGACTACAGTCAGCCGCCCGGCCGCGAATGGTCGTATGCGGCATTTACGCTCAATCGCTTCGATTATCCCGGCGACCCCACGTTTCACCAGCCGCGCGGCGTGCGCGGCGAGCCGATGGTGCGGCGAATCAACGGGCAGCCGTTTCTCTATACGCTCGATCCGGGCGCGCATTATCTGAACGTCTACCGGTTCGACTCCGCGCATGGGGAGATGGCGATTCCCTCCGGTCTGCTCGCGCAGAATCCGCTGCCGGGCACGTGGCCCTCGGGGCAGCCGACGTATGGCGAATGGTTGTGGCGCGACGGCAATGGCAACGGCACGGTCGACGCCAGCGAGATCAGCAGCAATCCGTCGACGGGCAGCACGGTCGGCAACGGCTTCTGGTGGGTCGATACGCCGGGCAACGTGTGGCTCGCCACGCCGACGAGCGGCATCCGCGAGATGCCGTTGCAAGGTCTCGATTCCGCCGGCAATCCGATCTACACGTATGCGAGTTCGAAGATGTTCGCGATGCCGCAGCCGTTCACGCGGATCGCGCGAATGGTCTACATCGCGGAGACCGACACCATGTACATCTCCGGCTTCACGAGCGCGATCCCGTGGGATTCGACGCACTGGAAGGAGGCCGGTCCGGTGCTCGCGCGTTACGACAACTGGAGTTCCGGCACGCCGTCGCAGCAGTACACGGTTTCGCTGCCGTGGAACACGCAGAGCACGCCGCAGACGACTACGGTGGGCGTCGCGGTGGCGGGCAATTACATTTTCGTCGCGGAGTTGTACACGGCAAAGGTGGACGTGTACGACGCGCGTACCGGCCAGGCGGTCGGCTACATGACGCCGGGCGCGAGTGTCGGCAACACCAGCGGCTGGGTGGACGTGTATCTCGGCATCAGCGCCGTGCAGCGCGGCAACGGCGAGTACGTCGTGCTGCTCGAAGACGACGCCCGCGCAAAAATCCTGATGTATCGATGGACGCCTTGACGTGGATCGCGCTCATGCCCATCACGAATGGACGGCAACGCACGATCGGTATATAACAACGTGAAAGGATGACGGGTTCATCGATGCTTCAACAGGAGAGATGTTTCATCATGACGCAAGACGTATCGCCTAAGCCGCCCCCGGACGACCGGCCCGACCTGGAACACCTCGACGCAGCGCTGAGCCACGTGAATCAGCAGGTATCGTCAGGCGGCATTGCTTCGGGTGCTGCAAGAGGCATTCTGTATAGCCTGATCGAGACGCTCGGCACGTTGGTCGGCGATCCCGATCTGCCGGAGCATGCGCGTTCCGGCTATGAAGGGCTGCTGGAAGCCGCTCGCGAATTACGCGCGAAGCTCGATCGCTGAACGCGGCGCCTGTCGGCGACTCGCGGTTCCCGGGTTCAGGAGCGGGCATGAGCGCTGAATTTCGGCGCACTCGCTCCGTGTGATAAAAAGGCGCACTGTTTCCAACATTGCGCCTTTTTTCTATGCTTTCCGCCTCCGCTATCGCATTGCTGGCCATCGGTATCGTCGTCGTGCTGATGACGCCGGGGCCCACCAACACGCTGCTTGCCGCGGCCGGCTTGCGCCAGGGCGTGCGGCGCTCGTTGCCGCTGATCGCCGCCGAGCTGGGTGGCTATTTCGTGTCGATCTCCGTGTGGGGGCGGTTTCTCGCGCAAGCCGCGCACGCGCTGCCCTGGTTGCCCTCGCTGCTGCGCGTGGCGGCCGGCCTGTACGTCGCCTATCTTGCCGTCGACATGTGGCGCGCGGCGGTCGCCTTGCCCGACTCCACGCAGCGGGCGAACGGCATGCGCACGCTATTCGTCGCGACGCTGCTGAATCCGAAAGGCCTGCTGTTCGCCGGCACGATCTTTCCGGCGATCGCCTTCGCGCATCTGCCGGCTTATGTCTTCTCGATGCTGATGTTTGCGTGCCTGCTGGTGCCGATCGCGCTCGCCTGGATCGCGTTCGGCGCGGCGCTCGGCAGCGGCAAGCTCGGCTGGCTCAATCCGGTGAAGATGCAGCGCGGCGCGTCGATCGTGCTGGGCGTGTTTTCCTTGTCGCTCGCGTGGACGGCGCTGCATTGAGCGCGTGCCGTTGCCGTCCGCTCAGGCTGGCACGCCGCTGTCCGCGCTTAGCGCCGCTAGCCACTCCGGCGGCGCGGACGTGATTCGAAGTTGCGGCGTGCCGTGCCAGTCGGCGCAACGCTGCAACGCGCGGCGCAGATCGGCGGCGAGACGCGCACTCGCGCGCACGCCCGGTTCGAGGTGCAGCGACTTCAGTTCGAACACGCCTTGCGTGCGATGCGCCTTCGCATCCACGCGGCCGACCAGGCGTCCCCGGCTCAGCAGCGGCAATACGAAGTAACCGTATTTGCGCTTCGCGGCGGGCGTATAGCATTCGATCGCGTAGTCGAAGTCGAACAGCGCGGCGGCGCGCTTGCGGTCCCACACCACCGGATCGAAGGGCGACAGCACCGTGGTGACCGTGGAAGCGAGCTTGCCGCTCGCGGCATCGTCGAGCATCGCGGCGAACTCGTGATGGACGAACGTGTCCTGCTTCCAGCCGTCCACTTTCACCGGGATCAACTCGCCGGCGTCGGCGAGCGCATGCAGTTCGTCCCGATACGGGCGGCGCGGCAGCCGGTAGTAATCGGCGACCCAATCGGCGCGCGCGACGCCGAGCGCGCGGCAGGTGCGGCGTAGCGCTTCCTCGGTCACGGTGTGCGCCGGCGGCAGATCGCGCGCGTCGTCCCAGTCCGGCAACACGCGCTCGGTCAGATCGTAGACGCGATGAAAATTGCGCCGCTCCGCGACCATCAATTGTCCGATCGCGAACAGCACTTCCAGGTGACGCTTTTCCGGTTTCCAGTCCCACCAGCCGTTGCTCTTGCCGGCTTCGCGGGCGAAATCCGCCGAACGCACGGGACCGGTCGCGCGGATATGCGCGAGCAGCTTCTCGATGTCCTTGCGATGCTTCTTGTGCCACTCGGCCGCGTATTTCCAGCCCATGCCGCTCGGGTCGAGCATGCGGTGACGCAGCAGGCCGTAATCCTCGACCGGCACGAAACAGGCTTCGTGCGACCAGTATTCGAACAGCTTGCCCTCGGCGAGATGCTCGTCGAGCCATTGCTGCGGATACGCGCCGAGCCGGCTGAACAGCACGAGGTAGGGACTGCGCGCGACGACGTGAATCGTGTCGATCTGCAGTTGCGTCATGCGGCGGATGGCGTCGAGCACATCGGCCTTGGCGGCCTTGCGGCGCGGCGGCGTCAGCAAGCCTTGCGCGGCCAGATGCAGGGTGCGTGCTGCGGATAGCGGAAGCATCTTCACGCGGATTGTGGTCAGTGAGTGACGGCGAGGGGAGCGGACACAGGGTCCGGCATGGGTCGGCAGCCGCTACTTTAGCGTGAATTACCGCAGATGAACCGGCGCGAGGATCAAGCAAACCCGGCCAACCGCGGGGCAACGCGATAGACGCGTTACCAGCCCCGCCCATGCTTATCCCAGCCGCGATGATGACCGTGGTCATGATGCCAGCGGCGCTCGCGGTAGTAATCGCCCCGATACCCGTGGCCGTCGCCGTAGCTATAAACCGGCTGAGGCGCGTAGACGACGGGCGGCGAGTAGACCACCGGCGGCGGCGGCGCGTAGATCACCGGCGGCGGCGCATACATGGGTCCGGGCGTATTGACGAACACGCCCACGTCCACGCCGGCCAGGGCGGCAGTCGACGCGCCGGCGGCCGCGAGGCCGAGGGCGGCAAATACGATTGCGCGTTTGAGCATGGCTTGTCTCCTGTTCCGAAAGAGCGGGCCATTCGCTGTCGAATGGCTAACGACAATCTTACGAAGCAGAAAGAGAAGCAGGTGCTACCAGTTGAACGCGTGTGTAACAGGCAGTAACCCAGGCAGTAACCCCGTCGATAACCGGGCCGTTACCCGCCAGTTCATTGCCTTACCCGCGGCGTGCCGCTCAGGCCCCCAAGGCCACCGCTTCCCCGGCCGACGCCGCCAGCATCTGATGGATCTGCGCAACCACGGCCGCCCCTTCTCCGACGGCGGCCGCCACACGCTTCGTCGACCCCGCGCGCGCGTCGCCGATCGCGTACACACCGTCGACCGTCGTGGCGAGATCGCAGACGGACGCGCCGTCCCGGCCGGTGCCCGTGATCACGAAGCCCTTTTCATCCAGCTTCACGCCGCAGGTGCGCAGCCAGTCGGTATTCGGGTCCGCGCCGGTGAAGAGGAACAGATGCCGCGTGTCGAAATGATCGGTGCCGTCCGGCAAAGGCCGTTTCAGACTCACCGACGCGAGCCCGCTGTCGTCCGCCGCCAGCCGGCCGATCTCCGAGTTCGGATGCACGAACACATTCGGCAGCGAGCGGATGCGGTCGATCAGATAGCGCGACATGGTGGCCTCAAAGCCGCTCCGGCGAATCAGCACGTGCACATTGGCCGCGTGCGTCGCCAGATAGACGATCGCCTGGCCGGCCGAATTGCCGCCGCCCACCAGCACGACGTCCTGGCGCTTGCACAGCTTGGCTTCGACCGGCGACGCCCAGTAATAGACGCCGCGCCCTTCGAAGCGGTCGAGCCCCTCGAGCGTGGGCCGCCGATAGACCGCGCCGCTTGCGATCACGATGGCGCGGGCCGTGATATGGCCGCCGCACTTCAGTTCGAGCTGATACGGCGACTGCTCGCAGCGCAGCGCCTTCACGTGAACCGGAATCGCGACATGCGCGCCGAACTTCTGCGCCTGCACGAACGCGCGGCCCGCCAACGCCTGGCCGGAGATGCCGGTCGGAAAGCCGAGGTAGTTTTCGATCCGCGAACTGGCGCCCGCCTGGCCGCCCGGCGCGCGGCTGTCTAGCACGATCACCGACAGTCCCTCGGACGCGGCGTACACGGCGGTGGCGAGGCCGGCCGGTCCGGCGCCGACGATCGCGACGTCGTACACGTGAGAATCGTCGAGATCGGGCAGCAAGCCCAGGCAGGTGGCGAGTTCCGGCATGCTCGGATGATGCAGCACCGAGCCGTCCGGGCAAATCGCCAGCGGCATGTCTTCCTTGCGCGCGGCGAATTGCTCGATCAGATGCAGCGCGTCTTCATCGCGCTCGTCGATGACGGAATGGGGATGCCCGTTGCGCGACAGGAAGCCTTGCAGCATGACGAGCCGCGGGTCGGTGCTGTTGCCGATCAGGATCGGGCCGCCCGCGCCTTTTTCGATCAGCCCCACGCGCCGCAGGATCAGCGCGCGCATGATGCGCTCGCCGAGTTCCGCTTCGGCGACGATCAGCGCGCGCAGCCCTTCCGGCGGAATCAGCAGCGCGTCCACCGCGGAAAGCGCCATGGCGTTGACCAGCGCGGGCCGCCCCGACAACTGGCCGACCTCGGCAAGAAAACGCCCGGCGCCATGCTCGCCGATCAGCAGTTCGCGCCCGATGCCGTCGCGCTGATAGATCTTCACGCGTCCTTCCAGCAGCACGAACATGCCGGGACCGGGCCGGCCCGTTTCGAACAGCAGTTCACCGGTTTCCCAGTGACCCACTTCGCCGAACCGGCGCAGGCGATCGATTTCCGCGGCCGTGAGCGTGGGATACATCTGGTGCGTGCGGGTGGAGAGCGACGAAAACGGCGCATCGGCGACGACCGCCTGCTGTTGCCCTTCAGCTTCTTGAGTCGAAAGCATTGAACCGCTCCTACGGGAGTTCATTTGATTGGTCGAACGGGATCAAGCGGCGCGGCGCGCCGAGCGCGCGAAAATGCGGATGCGCCGCCGCGCTACACGGCCTTGGGCGCGACGTCCTCGACCGCCACTTCGGGCGGCGGCACGTGGGCCAGCGCTTCAACCGGCTTGCCCGAGTCGCGCCAGGCTTCCATGCCGCCGCGCAGCGGCAGCACGTCGGAGAAGCCGGCTCCGTTCAACTGCTTGGCCATCCATGCCGCAGAAATCTCGTTCGGGCACGAACAGTAGATCACCATCTTCTGATCGCGCGGATAGGCCGCGATGATCGCTTCGAGCTGCCGTTCGTCGGCGAATTGCGAGCCCGGAATCACGAACGGATCGAGTTTGCGCTTTTCGTGCGAACGGATGTCGAACAGCACCGGCGTGTTGCCCGCCGCAACCAGCGAGGCCAGCTCGTCGATTTCCATGCGTGCGGACGCGAGCTTCGAAATCAACTGACGCCGGCGCACCCACCGATAAGTCCCGTACAGCAGCAGCAACGCGACGGCCACGAGGCCCGCCGTTCGGCCGAGGCGCCCGGCGGCGGCGAACAGCATGTCGATCTGCTCGGCGAACAATGCGCCGATGATCAGACCCGTGCCGGACCACAGCGCGGCGCCGATGCTGTCGTAAGTGAGAAACGTGCGATAGCGGGTGCCCATTGCGCCGGCCATCGGAATCGACACGATCGCGAGGCCGGGGACGAACTTCGCCACGGCCAGCACGCGCACACCCCAGCGGCCGAAAAAGCGCTCGGTCTTCTTCACGCAGGTGTCACGCGAGAGCGACAGGCGGCAGATCGCCTTCAGCGTGTTGCCGCCGTACACGCGGCCGGCGAGATACCACGCGCTGTCGCCGATCAGCGTGGCGAAGATCGACAGGATGAGGACCGGCATCAACTGCGTGCCCACCGAGCCGGGATGCATGGCCGCCATCGCGCCGAACAGCACGAGCGACGGCATCGCCGGCACCGGCAACCCGAGGGAGGCGGCCAGCACGTTGACGAAAATGAGCGCCGGCCCGTATTGCTCGACGAGGTCATGTAGCATCGGCTTACATCCGCAGCCCTTTCGGGAGCGGCGCAGGTAGGGAATGCAAAGGGAGAATTCAGGAATTATGGACGCATTTTCAAGGCGTGCAAACGCTCTGAAACGATGCCCGTTATTCGTGGGGTGAAAGCGCTATCGCGGTGTTGCCGAAGCAACTAGAAGCGTGGATTCGAAGCGCGAGCAAAACAAGTAAAAGGATTGACGCCGGCGCGCGATGCAAGTGGCGGAAATAAAAGCACGAGTGCGTTGACGACTTGTTACCGCGCTCGACTCGGGCGGCGACACTCATGCCGCATGCGGCGTACTGCCTGCAACGCACGACATACGGCATCAGGCCATGAGGCGCTCGCGCGCGAACGCCGCGCGCTCCCAAACTCATTGACGATGATTATGCTGTTCGCCGGGTAATTCGGCGCCATGCGCGCGAATCGCGGCAATCAACTCGGCGGGCGTGATTTCATAGCGCACTTCACGATGAATGCCAGGCTTGCGCTCGTCGACTTCGACCAGAAGAATGCCTTTGCCGTCTTCTGTCGATTCGAGGCGCAGCGAGCGGAGTTCGCGCGCCGTTGCGTCGTCGTATTCGGTGAGCAGGGCCATTGACCCGGAGGACCCGGTAGTGCGCATCGAAGTTGTCCTTGTTCCGTTGTTGATCGAATCATTGTACGGGCAGGATAGCGCGCCGTCTGTCGCGCCATGTTCACGCTTGCTCGTGCGCCCGTTCATTTGCCGCTTGCCGTGACGCCGCCCTTGCGCCGTGCGCAGCGCGTTGGCTGGCGCGGCTCGCCGGGCAGCGGGAGAGGTGACATGCGGCTGTGACAACCAGTTTAACGCGACTCCCGCGAGAGGCGGACGCATTTTTCGTGCCCCTCGGCGGTGCAATCGTTCTGCCCGGCTGTCATGCGCATGACGCGCGCTTCGGTTAGGCGCAGGCGGGTCTATCGGGGTATGCGTTGCGACTCATGCAGACTCACGCATGCTGTTCAGATCGCGCAATTCGGCGACGCGCAACGGCGCGTCGGCAGCGAGGAAAAACTCGTCGAGTTGCGGCGGCGCGGCCGTCGTGCCGCTCAACATCGCGTGGACTTGCCCGCGATGATGAATCTGGTGGACGAAAACATGCGGCAGCACGCCGCCGATTTTCTCGCGCTGCACGCCGACCGCTGGTCCGCGATCGATGCGCACTTCGCGGTGCAAATCCTCGTCGCGAAGCGATTCGCAAAAAGCCAGCAGTTGCTGGTCGCTTCGCGCTTGTGCATCCCACAGCTCGGCTGCGCGAGGATAGGGCAGTTCGTTGTCGAAAATGGTGAGGCCCTCGCCGCCGTCGACGAGCGCATCGAAGTAATACCGGTCCACCAGAAGAATGTGATTCAACGTGAGTTGCAGCGACGGGAAGAAACTCACCCGGTGTTCGGCGAACGCCTGGTCGGTCAAGGTGAGACAAGCGCGGTAAAGGCGCAAATTCGACCACGCGTTGTTGCGCGCCATGTCGGCGAAGTGCGCGGACAGCAGGTTGGTTGCCGGAGCGTCGGATGGGGGCACGTCGGCCTCCTGTTACGGGGATCGGTGGAAGGTTCGCGCTCCGTGCAACCCTGTGCGCGCGTGGCGCATGTGGCTCGAAGGTGGCTCGAAGCGCTGCCTGCGTAGCGTAGCATCGCGCGGCGATCCGCGGCCGACGGCTCCCGTATTCCCTCACCACTAGCCTCGCCGCCTGGCCTGCCGGCAAAGCCGAACTTCAACGATTACGGCAGGCGCCGCGACGTGGCAAAAAAATAGCCCGTCCGGAATGGGACGGGCCGTTAAACGCCGTTGTTACTCGGGTCAGCCGGCCCGTTGCAAATTGGGCGCTGACGGGTCAATCCTGAGGCGTCGCTACCCCCCTGTCGAGATGGGACTAATGCCGATCTATCAGACCAATGTGGCTTCGGCTCGCTCCGCATCGCGTGCGATTCCGGGCGCGGGCTTGTGTGTCCCGTTCGACGCGAGCGCTTGACGCTTCGGCGTGGCGGCGCGTTGCGCGGGCGCTGCCTCGGCGACGGTGAATAGACGCACCGCTTCATCGAGCACGTCGGCCTGTTCCGCGAGGCGCTGCGCGGTGGCCGCGGCCTGCTCGACGAGCGCCGCATTCTGCTGCGTGGCGCCGTCCAGATGCGAGACCGCCTGATTCACCTGGCGAATGCCCTCAGCCTGTTCGCTACTCGCATTCGCCACTTCCACGATGATCGACGACACGCGGCTTACCGCCTCGTCGATCACACGCATTTGCGACGTGGTGCGAGCAACCAGTTCGGTGCCCGCCGCCATTTCGGTCGCGCTTGCCTCGACCACCGATTTGATTTCCTTCGACGACGCCGCGCAACGTTGCGCGAGCGTGCGCACCTCGCCCGCGACGACCGCGAACGAGCGGCCCGCCTCGCCCGCGCGCGCGGCTTCGACGGCAGCATTCAGCGCCAGAATATTAGTCTGGAACGCGATGCCGTCGATTACGCCCGTGATGTCCGCAATGCGCCTCGACGCCGCGGTGATGCCGGCCATCGTCTGCTCGACCTGGCCCGCGATCTTGCCGCCGACGGCGGCCGCCGCTTGCGCCTCCTTTGCCAGATCGAGCGCGCGCACGCTGGCGTCGGCATTGGCCTGCACGGTGGTGGTCAACTCTTCCATGGTGGCGGCGGTTTCCTCCAGCGAGGCCGCCTGCAATTCGGTGCGGCGCGCGAGATCGACATTGCCGCTGGAAATCTCGCGCGCGTTCTCGAGCATGCCGGTGATCTGCGCGCGCACGTCGTAGACGATCGCCGCGAGATTCGCCTTCAACTGGTTCAAGGCCTGCATCACCTCGCCGAGGTCGTCATGACGCTCGATCTCCAGATCGGCCGTCAGATCGCCGGCGGCGATACGGGTCGCGAAACCGGACACGTCGCGGATCGGCGCGGCGAGTTGCCGGTCCAGCAACCGCCACGACACGATACTGAGCGCCGTCGTGACGCCGAACGCGAGCCAGAACGGCGCGGGCGGCGCGCCTTGCCAGGCCGCGAGGCCGGTCAGCAGCAGCGCCAGCGGCGTGACCGCATAGCCGGCCGCCGCGCGCGTGGCGACCGGCAGACGCATCAGCGCCTGTAAACGTCCGGCCAGGCCGGTGCGCACCACCACGCCGCGACGCAACTTCACGCCACGCGACTCGCCGCCGCGCATGCGCGCATACAGCGCCTCGGCGGCGCGCACCGCGTCGCGCTCCGGCTTCACGCGCACGCTGAGATAGCCGACCACGGCGCCTTTCTCCACGACCGGCGTGACGTTTGCCTTGACCCAGTAATGGTCGCCGTTCTTGCGGCGGTTCTTGACGAGGGCGGTCCACGGACGGCCGTCGCGGATCGTCGTCCACAGGTCGGCGAAGGCTTCGCGCGGCATGTCCGGATGACGGATCAGGTTATGCGGTTGACCGATCAGCTCGTCGCGCGTGAAGCCCGAGACGGCCATGAAGGCGGGATTGCAATACTGGATGCGGCCGGTGAGGTCGGTCGCGGAAACGAGCATTTGCGACGAGGGGTATTCGTACTCGTGCCCGGTGACAGGCTGGTTATTGCGCATGGCTTTCCTTGCTGGTGCTCACCGAGGAGGTGAGCGTGGTGCTTACGTCTTGCCAGCAATAACGACAATTAACCTCGCGCGCTTGAGGGTTTCCCAGTAAACCACTCAGGTTTATACCGCCGTGCGCCGTTAACGCAGGGTTGTTTTATGCGGGACGAATGGTCGATCACGCCGGTCGCCTGGCGATGAAGTCGATCTCGACCAGCGCGTCGCGCGCCAACGCCGTGACGCCGATGCAGGTTCGCGCGGGCAGCGCGTCGGCGGGGAAATAGGCGCGGTAGGTGTCGTTCATGGCCGCGTAGTCGCGCTTGAACTCGGTCAGAAAGATGCGCGCGGCAACCACGTTCGGCAGACCGAGGCCGAGTCCTTCGAGGACCAGCACGAGGTTGTCCATCACGCGCCGGGTCTGGGCGACGACGCCCTCGGGCAGCGGGGCGGTGTCGTCGGTCGGCCAGGTCGGCATCTGGCCGGTGAGGAATACCCAGCCGTCGGCTTCGGTGGCATGGGAAAACGGACCGACCGGAGCCGGTGCCGCGGGGATCATCCAGAAAGCGGGGGTTGAGCTCATGCAATGCGCGCCGGTTGGGTTGAGAAAGCAGGGTGACAAAGTAACCGATCAAAACTCCTGACGCCGTTACTTTGCCCCGCCTTCACGCCGCGGCCACGCATGTCCGCTCAAACCAGTCCGGTCAGGTAATAAACCGCGATCACGAAGAACACCGCCAGCGTCTTGATCACCGTCACCGCGAAGATGTCGCGATACGACTGACGGTGCGTCAAGCCCGTCACCGCCAGCAGCGTGATGACCGCGCCGTTGTGCGGCAGCGTGTCCATGCCGCCGCTCGCCATTGCGACGACCCGGTGCAGCACTTCCATCGGGATATGCGCGGCTTCCGCGCCCTTGATGAACACGTCGGACATGGCCGCGAGCGCGATGCTCATGCCGCCTGACGCCGAACCCGTGATACCCGCCAGCGAACTCACCGACACCGCTGCGTTGACGAGCGGATTGGGAATGCTCTTCAATGCGTCGCTGACCACCAGAAAGCCCGGCAAGGCCGCGATCACCCCGCCGAAGCCGTACTCCGACGCGGTATTCAACGAAGCCAGCAGCGCGCCCGCCACCGCGGCCTTGGTGCCGATCGCGAAACGCTCGCGCACGCGGCCGAACGCCGTCGCCACGACCATGACGATGCCGAGCAGCAGCGCGCCTTCGACGGCCCAGATCGCGACCACGCTCTTGATCGTCGTCGTGATGGGTGCATGCACGCCCGGCAGGATTTCCGGCGGAACCGTGTACGACGCGCCGTACCAGTTCGGAATCCAGCGGGTCAGCAGGAAGTTCGCGACGCCGACCAGCACCAGCGGCGCGAGCGCCAGCAACGGATGCGGCAATTGCTTCGATTCGACGCGCTCCGGCTCGTTGACGAGTTCCGTGCCGTAACCTTCGCCGGCCGCCATCGCCGCGCGGCGGCGCCACTCCAGATACGAAAGGCCCACCACGATGATGAACAGCGAACCGATCACGCCGAGCGCGGGCGCGGCCCACGAGGTGGTCTTGAAGAACGTGGTCGGGATGATGTTCTGGATCTGCGGCGTGCCCGGCAGCGAATCCATCGTGAACGAGAACGCGCCGAGCGCGATCGCGCCAGGCATCAGGCGCTTCGGAATGTTGCTCTGACGGTAGAGTTCGGCGGCGAACGGATACACCGCGAACACCACCACGAACAGCGAGACGCCGCCGTAGGTGAGCAGCGCGCACACCGCGACGATCACCGCATTGGCGCGCGAGCGGCCGATATAGCGGATCGCGGCGGCCACGATCGACTCCGAGAACCCCGACAGTTCGATGACCTTGCCGAACACGGCGCCCAACAGAAACACGGGGAAGTACAGCTTCACGAAGCCGACCATTTTCTCCATGAAGATGCCGGAGAACACCGGAGCGACGGCGGAAGGGTCGGTCAGCAGAACGGCGCCGAGCGCGGCGACCGGCGCGAACAGAATGACGCTGTAGCCGCGATAGGCGGCAAACATCAGAAACGCCAGCGCGGCGAGGACGATAACAAAGGACATTGAGTCTCCAAAGCTTGGTTGTTCTACGTGTACGCCGTCCCGATGGCGACGGCATGGCGGCGTGGGAACGCAGGTTCCATGCCACACACGCCGCAGCGGGCCGCCTGCTGATTCCGCCGGCCGAAGTTCGAAACGCGCTGCGGGCGATTGTACCCAAACGTCTCCAAATCGGGACGTAAATCAGCTGAACATACGCGCGTTACAGGTTAAACCCTTATGCAGGAAGCTTGCTGACGATCTCGTGGATGAGATAAGCTCGTCTCCGAATTGAGACAGCCACAATAGAACGATACCTGGAGACAGCGACACGATGATGAACGACTGGGCGGGCCTTCCCGCCGCCTATGGCGACGTACTGCGCCGCGCGATGGATTCGCTGTTCCGCACGTTCGAAAATTTCAGCGAAGGCACGTTCATCGTTGATGCGGACGCGCGCGTGGTCTGGATCAACAAGCGCTATGCGGCGCGCTTCGGTTTTGCGGACCCCGAGCAGGCCATTGGCCGCGATTGCGAAGCGGTGATTCCGAACAGCCTGATGCGCGAAGTCGTGACCACCGGCAAGCCGATCCTGCTCGATATTCTCGAAACCGACCGCGAGCCGCTCGTCGTCACGCGTCTGCCGCTGAAGGACGATGCGGGACAAACCGTCGGCGCGGTCGGCTTCGCGCTGTTCGACGAACTCAAGGCGCTGACACCGCTCTTTTCCCACTACTCGCGCGTGCAGCAGGAACTGATCGCGACGCGTCAGTCGCTCGCGCAGGCGCGGCGCGCCAAATATACGTTCGGCAGTTTCGTCGGCACGAGCCCGGCGAGCCTCGAAGTGAAGCGCCAGGCGCGCCGCGCGGCGCAACTCGAATCGCCCGTGCTGCTGCTGGGCGAAACCGGCACCGGCAAGGAGTTGCTCGCGCATGCGATTCACGGCGGCTCGGCGCGGGCCAATCAGCCGCTCGTGACCGTCAACGTCGCGGCGATTCCGGATAGCCTGCTCGAAGTCGAATTCTTCGGCGCCGCGCCCGGCGCCTACACCGGCGCGGACCGTAAAGGGCGCGTCGGCAAGTTCGAGCTGGCGAACGGCGGCACGCTGTTTCTCGACGAGATCGGCGACATGCCCCTGCCTTTGCAGGGCAAGCTGTTGCGCGTGTTGCAGGACAAGGAGTTCGAGCCGCTCGGCTCGAACCGGATCGTGCGCGCGGACGTGCGAATCATCGCCGCGACGTCGGCTGATCTGCTGGCGTTGGTCGCGGCGGGGCGCTTTCGCGCGGACCTGTTCTACCGGCTCAATGTGCTGACGATCCACGCGCCCGCATTGCGCGAGCGTCTCGCCGATATTGAGGCGCTGGCTTACGCGATGCTCGAAGAGCTGTCGACGCAGGCGCGCGGCGGCCGTCACTTCGAATTGCAGGACGATGCGCTGCGGCTGCTGTGTTCGTACGCATGGCCCGGCAACGTGCGCGAATTGCGCAATACGCTGGAGCGAGCCGTGATGCTTGCCGACAGCGAGCGGATCGACGCGCGCGCGCTCGCGCCGTTTGTCGGTTCCGCGCAGGGCGGCGGCCACCGTCCTTACGTGCCCGAGGCGGTCTCTGTTGCACGCGCCGCGAACGAGGCCACGGGCGCGCCCGAACCGGCGTCGTGGAGCGACGCAATGGCGGCGTTCGAGAAACGCTTCCTGAGCGAAGCCTTGCGCGCCAACGGCGGACGCGTGATCAACACGGCAACGCAGATCGGCATGGGCCGCGCGACCCTCTACAAGAAGATCGCGGCATACGGCATCGAGGTGTGACGAAGTCCCGCGACATCGAGTCAGCGCAGCGTAATGGCCACATGGCACAATCGCGTGATCGAAAAACAAGATGTTTCGGGGTTTCCAATGAAACGCAGTCCTTCCTCATTCGCGCGCCTGGCCTGCGCGACGTTGGCAGTGAGCGCGCTCGCCGCGCTGAACGGTTGCAGCAGCCCCACGCCGCTGTTTTTGTCCGATGGCCGCGCCACCACGCTGGTTCAATGTCCGGCCCGCTCCGACTCGTGCGCGCAGCAGGCCACCGCCAGTTGCGGCGGCGCATTCGACGTCGTGCGTCAATCCACCGAGAATGGCACGCTTAGCCTGATTTACGCCTGTCGCGCGAAATGACTGCACGCCGGCTTCATGCCGGCACGGCGGCTTTCGCAGATTGCCTTTCGTTGGTTCGCGGCCTAGCCGCGACGGCGGCATTTCCATTGCCGAGATTATTCTCAACCAAACAAATGTTGTCCCTGTTTGGAGCAAGGTATGAATTCTGTTTCAGGCATAAACGCGCGGCCGTCATAAAACGGACGCCAATGTATGCCGTCGACGGGCAATTCATGCAGTGGGCATTATTTCAAAGTAGAACTTTTCGTTTATCCTTCTTTCCTCCGGCGCCTGCGTGCACGCTCGAATGGGCCGTGCGCAAGTCGGTGCGGCAGCCAACGGAAGCGTGCGATTAGCCGCTGTATTCTGTTTCAGCCGGCTCGCGATTTTAGCGTCGGACAGATTTGCCGATTGAGCATCGCCGCAAATAGCATTTAAGAAATATTTTCGTGTCGCCGAAATAACCAGCGGCATGGTTTATGCTCCGATTCACGCTTTGTATCAGTTCGATCTGAATCCCGGGGAAAGCAATGAATCACCACCAACTCGAAAAAGATATTGAACACCTTGAGCATGTCATCTCGCATCTTTCGGCTGAAGACCGCATCCCGCTTTCGTATTGGCGTAACCGGATCGACTCGGTTTCCGGCGCGGTTCGCGTGCCGGCGCAGGCCAGCCGGCTCAAGCGTCTGAACGCCGCCCTTTCGGCGCTGGAGGCGCGGCAAAAAGCCTAGCAGGCTGCTGAAGTATCGGCGGTAATGTCATCGCTGAAGGCCCCTGAAGCGTTGATGGAAGACCCCCACTTGCCCCTTGGAGATCATGCGC
>NZ_FRAB01000025.1 GCF_900142195.1 Paraburkholderia terricola | reverse complement strand
TGCGATGGTTCGAATGCGCAGTGATCCCCGTACCCGGGTGTACGTGGATCGTCGGACGAAAGAAGGCATGTCGAACAAGGAGATCCACCGCTGCCTCAAGCGCTATATCGTCCGTGAGCTGTACCCGCTCATCCTGGCTGATCTGGCCGATTCGACGCCGGCTTCTTGACATAGGAGCGTCAACGCGCCGGTTGAACGGTTCTTCAGAAGCCTGAAGAACGAGTGGGTCGACGAGAAAGGGTACCCGGATCACGCGCAGGCCGAGCGCGACATCGGGGCCTACATCGACAACTTTTATAACTACAGGCGCATCCATTCGGCGGCAGACGGTCTGCCACCGGCACGGTGCGAAGCTTCACTTTTTTAAAAATCCGCCTTTGGGGTGTCCAAGTTTACTTGACCACTACAGCGTGCGTGCAGCATCGCCGCGCGAGGAAAAGGTAATGAACAGGCAGGAACTGGTGGATGCGGTTGCCGCGAAGACGGGCGCGAGCAACGCGGCGGCTGGTGAGGTGATCGATGCGTTCATTGGCGCCGTCATGGTGCCGTCAAGAGGAGTGACACCATAGCCTGGAAGGTGCCGTTGAGTGCGCGGGCCCGAGGGACCGCTGTGGATCGAAATGTGCCTTTTGGCCGATAGGCAACAACTGTCGACAATCGAGTGCCGTCAGCATTGAGCGCCGACGTAATCTATCTGCGTAAAACGATGCTCGACCGTCGCAAATGGATGAGCCGTCGAAACTGGCAGCAGAAAATTGCACCTGACGGATCGTTAAGCCTTCAATCCATAATGGCGCATCAACGTTCAGACAGCTCGGACGCCGTTTATACGCACCGTCTGTCCGATGTCACGTCAAACCTCGGGTTTTGCCGGGCCAACTTGCCGATAGGCGAATTGGGACTCCCGCGGCGTGTGCGAATCGCTCGCTCAGTGCATACGGATCTGTGCGGCCTTGCGATCGCTCGGTACGCCCATCGGCGCCAATGTGCGGCCACTATCGACACATCAGCCCGGCGCCTTCGGTTAGCTCAGCTTACGCACCAAGAAGAATAATCGACTGTACGCGGCAGGACTCGGGCGCGCAAACTAGAATCACAAAAATGGCCATTAGCCGGATAAGTATGGAGACGATCTGCCCGCAAAGCATCCGCATGCAACGTGCGCTGCGGCGACGACGACGAGTCGAACGGCACGCAGACACGGTAAATCCCACGAAAACCGAATACGTCGCCTCAATCTGCTGGCTTCAGGCAAGCCAGGCGTCGAGGCCTCTTCGGGCCTTCGCAGGATAGCGCTAGTCGCTCCAATCGCCCGCCTGTGGCGGCATTTTGTTCGATAACTTGTGTGCCTTCGCTACCCGCAACTTGTGGGGCGCGGACTATCGCGCTTTGTGTTCGTACGGGTGCCGCCGTAAGGAAGCCTGCCACGACCTCCTAAAGCGAGCGGCCGGACATCAACGCAACCGTTTAGTGTGATGCTGTTATCAGGGGACATCGGATGAGCAATAGAGTAAATGCTGGCGCGCGACTTGATCGGCTCCCTATCGGATCTTTCCATACCAGGGTCCTGTGGCTAGTCGGATTGGGTATGTTCTTCGATTCGTTCGACAATACCCTATCCAGCTCGGTGCTTGCGTCAATGCTGAAGAGCGGCTGGTCGACGTTGCAATTGAATTCGATTTTCATGTCAGCGACGTTTGTCGGGCTGACGATCGGCGCAGCGCTTGCCGGCTGGTTGAGCGACCGGTTCGGCCGTCGCTTCGCCTATCAATTCAACCTGGCGATCTTCGGTGGCATGGCACTCGTGTCCGCGTTTGCGCCGTCGATGTCATGGCTCGTCGCGTTTCGCTTCATCATGGGGCTGGGGATGGGCGCGGAGTACGTGATGGGTTACGGCCTCATCATCGAGTTCGTGCCTCCCACGCATCGTGGGCGCTACCTGGGACTCCTTGCGTTGATTGGCGGTTCGGGTGTGTTCGTCACGGCGGTTGTCGCGACGCTCGTCATTCCCTGGCTCGGTTGGCGTCCAATGTTCATCATTGGTGGCATCGGTACGCTGTGGGTCTGGTGGATGCGCCGTCATCTGCCCGAATCGCCGCGGTGGCTCGAGCGCGTCGGGCGCAATGACGAGGCAGAAGAGGTCATGCAGGCGATCGAAAGGGACTCCGGCGTCACTGCACCACTGCCTCCGGCGCCGCAGGGCCCGGCCAGGGAGCCGCACTGGGTGCCGCTTTCCACGCTTTTTTCGCGTACTGTGATTCGGCGCACCTTGCTTGCCATTGTCATCAACGTGATCTGCCTGTTCGGCTCCTATAGTCTGACGGGATGGATGCCGACGTTCTTCGTCAAACAGGGAATGAGCGTCACTCACTCGCTTGGCTTTACCGCCGCAATGATGGCGGGTTGGATTGCCGGCCCATTGTTCCTCTCGTATATCTCGGATCGGATTGGACGCCGCACGGCCATCGTGATGTTCGCCGCGCTGTGTGCATGCCTCGGGGCGATCTACCCCAACCTGACATCGGCAACGGCAATTGTGATTTGCGGCTTCCTGCTCGTCTCGGCCGTGGCGATTTTCCTGACGCTCGGCCTCGGCATGACGCCGGAATTGTTCCCGACGGAATATCGGTTCCGCGGCGGCGGTGTGGCGCAGATGTTCGGACGCCTGGGTCTGATCGGATCGCCATTCATCGTGCTGGAGCTCTTTAGCCGCTATGGAATCACCGGCGTGGTATTCGCCATCTCAGGCGCCTACATCTTTATTGCAATCCTCGTCATGGTCGCGGGTATCGAGACCAACCAGCAATCGCTCGAGGCATTGGAGCCTGAGGAAATCGCCGACGCGCATGCCGCGATTCCGCAGACGTTGTCCCGGCACTAGCCATCCAATCAAATGCGGGCTGAAAACAGCGGTGCGTTCGACGCAATGTATCGCTGTTCGCAGTCGTTCATCTTTCACCTAACAGCACTGAGGAACACACGGCATGCGTGGCATTGTCTTTCGCGGTGACTGCAAAGTCGAGCTCGCGACTTTCCCCGATCCGACGCCGGGCGTCGGCGAAGTCGTTCTGGAAATCAAGGCTTCTGGCATGTGCGGAAGCGATCTTCACTTCTATCGCCGGCCGGCAGGCTCGCCCGTTCCTTCAGTCATCGCTGGTCACGAGCCGTGCGGTGTTGTCGTCGCTGTGGGAAAAGGCGTCGTGGGGCCACACGCGTGCATCGGTGCGCGCGTCATGGTCCATCACTACAGTGGCTGCATGGGATGCCCCGACTGCCGCTCGGGTTGGCCGCAAATGTGCAGGACTGCGCCGATCATTGTGTATGGGACCGATGCGCACGGCGCGCATGCCCCTTACATGAAGGTTCGCGCGGACACACTGGTGCCGCTCGACGAACGGCTCAGCTTCGAGGCAGGCGCTGCCATTTCCTGCGGAACGGGTACTGCCTGGGGCGCTTTCGAGCGAATCGGCCTCACGGGGCGCGATACCGTTGCGGTATTCGGGCAAGGGCCAGTCGGCCTTTCTGCAACGATGCTCGCGAAGGCTCAAGGCGCTCGCGTTATCGCGTTGGACGTCGACGCAAGTCGTCGCGAGACAGCGGCAAAGTTTGGCGCCGATGCTGTGATTAATCCGCTGGATGGAGGAGTCGCCGATGCAATCCGCGAGCTCACCAGCGGCAGGGGTGCGAGCGTTGCACTCGAGACTTCGGGCGCAGCCGCCGCAAACCGCGATGCTCTCGACTCCGTGAGTCCTTGGGGCACGATTTGCCTCGTTGGTATTGGGTCGGAATTCACTCTTTCGCTGGCCAGCTATTTGCGCACTCAACTCCGCGTTCTGACCTCGTGGACGATGTCCGTTCAGGGCCAGCGAGCCTGCGCCGAGTTCATCGTCGAGCGCAAGCTCAACCTCGACGCGCTCTTCACGGACCGTTGGCGCCTTGATCAGGCGGAAGAAGCGTATCAAGTCTTTAACCGTCAAAGCGGCGGCAAGGGCGTGTTCTTGATGTAGCGGTGGCGATTAACGTCGAGATAGTTCTGCCGAAAACGGCGTTGTATGGCGGTGATGTCCGCGCCGGACCGTTAGCCAAACTTACCGGGCTATCGATGAAAACGAACTGTACTATAAGGAGTCCCACGCGCAGAATGATCAGGAAGATAAAGCGTAAGCAGCAACGCCATTCACGAGTCACTTTTTGCTGTGCCGTCTTTCCCGAGCACTTTCATGACCGAGCATTTGGACCTCTGCCATCATTTCGCGAAATTCGCGGCAGAAACTCGCTACGACGATTTGCCAAAAGACGCGATTGAAGGCGCGAAGAAGACGATTCTCGACACATTGGGCGTGACGTTGGCCGCAACCGGTGCCGAGCCCGCGGTTCAGGCATTGGTGCAATTGCTGCAGGAAAGCGGTGGAAAGCCGGAGAGTACGGTCCTCGGATCCGGCGGAAAATTGCCTGCAATGTCGGCGGCTTTCGCCAACGGGTCCATGGCTCACTGTCTGGACTTTGATGATCAGACTCCGTGGGGCGCGCATGCGGCGAGTTCAATTGTTCCTTCCGTCTTCGCGATCGCTGAACGAATGGGTGGAGTGTCAGGGCGCACGCTTATCACCGCGGTAGCGATTGGGCAGGACCTCTTCGCCCGGTTGCGCTGCAATGTTGGCTGGAACCAGAACTGGAATTTGTCGTCGATGGTGGGCGCTTTTTCGGCGGCCGCGTCGGCTGCACATGTGCTTGGACTGTCCGCCGAACAGACTGCCCACGCTCTCGGCATTGCCAGCCAGCAGTCTTGCGGAACCATGGAAGTCATCTTTGCAACCGGCAGTGACCTGCGAGGAATGTACGCGGGCTTCACTGCAAAGGGCGCTGTCATTGCGGCGCTGCTCGCCCAAAAGGGCATTACCGGAATCGATACCCTGTTTGAGGGAAAGGCCGGGATTTTCAACGTTTATTTCGGCGGAAAGTACGACCGCGAGAAGATGCTTGATGGGCTGGGCGTGCGGTTCCTCGGAGGCACGACGCTGTATAAGGCATGGCCGGCGGTGGGCAACTCTCACACCTATATTCACGCCACCATCGAATTGATGAAAGAAAAAGGCATCGCAGCAAAGGACGTCGAAGCCATCCGCGCCTTCGTCGGCGACTTCACGTACACCATGTGTACGCCGTTGGAAGTTCGGCGTGCGCCGTCCACGCTCGTCGACGCGAAGATGAGCTTGCCGTTCATACTCGGAATTGCAGCGAGCAGGGGCAAGATGACTATCGCCGATTTCAGCGAGGCGGCGCTGAAAGACCCCGACGTTCTATCCATGGCGGCGAAGGTCGTTCCGGTGCAGGATCCGGAGCAGAACTGGACATTCAAGCTGCCGGACGGCCGGATCGAAATTGTGACGCGGGACGGCCGTGTTTTCGGCCGCCTTGGAGACAAGATCCCAGGTAATGCAGAGGCCCCGCTAACCTGGGAGCAACTGTCGGAAAAGTTCGTGAGTTGCGCATCTGTTGCAGCTATTGCGCCGTCGGACGCGGGAATTGCCAGGGCTCAGATGCTGATTCGGGAGATGGAAACTCTGACTGACGCGACCGGGATACTTCGCGCACTCACGTAGCGTTGCGGTGCCTTGCCCAGTTGTTTGGGCAACTGTACAGCGCATTGACGGGTAGATGAGTCGAGAGTTTGCGGGTGGCGCGGCGCAATGCGCACTTCACTAAGCAGCTGACAGCTCTTCATGTCGGTGTCGCGATGTTGAGTCGCCCGACATGTTGTTTAAACATGTAGGATAACTGATTTTGTTCGCCTACTCATCCTTTGATCTGGCGCCGGCAGGCGAACCCCGCGATAGAAAGGCGGCCAGACAGTGACCATAGGAGGGTCAAAATGCGAGTTTCAGAGGCCTCGACAACAGATTACGGGAGAATCGGCAGCAATATGCGAGAGGGCGTCCTCGAGCAGAAGTTCCTGCTGCAGGGAAAACCGGGTTCTCCGAATAACTACCTCATCAACGTCGGCCGCACGGGCGCGGGCGGCTGGGTCGCGCCCAGTCACCGCCACAATTTCGATCAGGTCCGCTACGTGATCAAGGGCGACTTTCCTTATGCGCAGGGAAAGAGCATGCCAGAGGGTTGGGTAGGTTACTTCCCGGAGAGCGTGTACTACGGTCCGCAGGAACGTCCTGAAGGGCTGGAGATGATGGTCTGCCAGTTCGGCGGTGCGGCGGGCTACGGCTTTGTGAGCGTCGAGGAGCGCGAAGCCGCAAACCAGGCGTTGAAGGCCAAGGGCGAGTTCAAGGACGGCATCTTTACGTGGTACGACGAGTCGGGGAAAAAGCACAACCAGGATGGATTCGAAGCTTGCTTCGAACACGTGACGGGACGCAAGCTGGAATACGCCAAGCCGCGTTATGAAGATCTGATCCTCATGAACCCCGCAAACTTCGACTGGATTCCGGAAGAAACGCGCGGCGTCTTTTCGAAGTGGCTTGGCTCTTTCACTGAGCGAAATACGCGAATCGGCTTCGTCAAAATAGACGCGGGTGCGTCGCTCCCGGCGGGTATGGAGTCTTCGATCGAACTGCTTTTCCTGAGCAAAGGTAAAGTCAGCTTCGAAGGCAAGGAATATGGCCTCCATACGGCGTTCGAATTCGAGGCGAACGAGGGCCCGGTGCCGCTCAGAGCAATTGAGGAAACAGAGTTCTTCCGTCTCGTGCTTCCCAGGTTCTAACGCTGTGCGCGGTGTGCGGTCGCGCCGCGCACACCGCAGATGCGGGCGCCTGCTTTTACCTCTCACATACTACCAAGCCGGAACGAACTATGACTACCATTGCCGTGATTCACACCGGACCAGTCACGGTCCAGCCGATCAAGGAACAGATCAGCGAGCAGATTCCCGAGGCGCGCGTGATCAACATCATCGACGATAGCCTGCTCAACGACGTGCGTGCAGCAGGACATCTGACGCCTGAGGTTGCGAGCCGGATTCACTCGTACATGGCGAATGCACAGGCAATGCGTGCGGACATTATTCTCAACGCCTGTTCGTCCGTCGGCGAGGCCGTTGATTCGGTGCGTAAGTTTGTCAGTACGCCGATCGTAAAGATCGACGAAGCGATGGCTGAGGAGGCCAGTTCCATCGGCCGCCGCATCGGAGTGGTCGCGACCGTGCCCACCACACTGGAGCCGACCGTTCGGCTGATCAAAAGGAAAGCCGGCGAACTCGGCCGCGACATTGAAGTTGCCGAGCGGATTGCTGAGGGCGCATTTGACGCGCTGCTCGCGGGCGACGCCGCGAAACACGACGAGATCGTCAAGAGCACTATCTCGGCATTGGCGGCGAGCGTGGATGTCGTCGTCCTGGCTCAGGTGTCGATGGCGCGACTCGTTCCTCAGCTAAAAGACCTGCGTGTGCCGGTGCTCTCTAGCCCGCGTAGCGGTGTTGCTTCCCTGAAACGCGCGCTGTCAAGCGTGCGTTAAGTAACACGGCGCAGCGCGATGTAAGCAGTCGATTGTGTTCCGCGTCCGAGATTGAGGAGACAAAATGAAAGTAGCCGCAAAAGATCTGGTCCGCAACGTCGTCAAAGAAAAACTGGCGCGCGATGAAGTTACGCTTTCCATGACGGTCCGCCTCGTCAGAACGGCCGAGATCGTGACGATCGCAAAGACCGCGGGTTTTGACACATTCTATATCGATCTCGAGCACAGTACGCTGTCTCTCGAGACCACAGCTCAAATCTGCATGGCAGCCATGAACGCTGACATCGCGCCGTTCGTTCGTCTGCCGAATCTGGCTCCGGATCTCATCGCCCGGATTCTGGACGGTGGTGCGCTGGGCGTAATCGCGCCGCACGTCGAGTCTGCTGAACAGGCGAGACAGGTTGTTCGCGCGGCCAGGTTCCCGCCGCTCGGCGAGCGCTCGCATGGTGGCGTGCTCCCGCACATGGGTTTTCGCTCGTTTCCGAGTTCAGAGGTCGGCGAGGCCGTCAACGATGCCACGATGGTTGTCGTAATGATCGAGACCCGGGAGGCGCTGGCCGCGATTGATGAAATTGCGGCGATCCAAGGCGTCGATCTGCTTTTCATCGGTACCAACGACCTTTGCGCGTCGCTCGGAATCGAGGGGCAATTCGAGCACGAGATGATTCGCGAGGCCTACGCGAAGGCCATGGCCGCATGCCGAAAGCATGGCAAGCATCTCGGTGTCGGCGGTCTCAACGCTCACCCGAATCTGGTCGCGCAATTCGTCGAAATGGGTGCTCGATATATCTCCACCGGCACTGACATTTCGTTTCTCGTAAGCGCAGCGAGTGCCAAGGCCGCCGTCATGCGCGATCTGTGATCTGTGAGCGTCGGGCCGGTCAAGCTCAAGGCGAGGCCGGCTCCAGTACCGCAATATATGAGGATGTCTCGAATGAATAAAGTCGTAGTGTACAAACCGCTGCCCGAAGAAACGATCAACTACCTTCGCTCGCATGCAGAAGTAACCATCGTCGACCCGAAGCAACCGGGCACGCTCATTGAAGCACTGAAGGACGCTGACGGCGCGATTGGGACGGGCGTGAAAATGAACGCGGAGACGCTGCAGGGCGCGCGGCGGATCAAGGTTCTTTCTACGGTATCGGTCGGCTTCGATGCGTTCGACATCGATTATCTGAACCGGCGCGGGATATTGCTGACCAATACCCCGGATGTGCTGACCGAATCCACCGCTGACACGGCGTTCTCGCTGGTTCTTCTGACCGCTCGGCGCCTCGCCGAACTGGCGGCGTTTGTGAAGGCCGGAAAGTGGACGAAAAAAATCGGCGAGGACAAGTTCGGCGTCGACGTTCACCATAAGACGCTGGGTATTGTCGGCCTTGGCCGTATCGGCACATCAGTGGCTCGCCGCGCTTCTCTGGGCTTCGCGATGAATGTTCTGTACGTCGATCAAGGCGTCAACGAGCGGGCAGAACGTGAGTATGGTGCCAAGAAAGTGGACCTGAATGTACTTCTCAAGGAATCGGATTTCGTTCTGTTGCAGGCGCCATTAACCAAAGAAACGAAAAATCTCATTAGCACCGCGCAACTCAAGGCGATGAAGCGCAGTGCGTTTCTTATCAACGCTTCGCGCGGGCCAATTGTCGATGAACCAGCACTGATCGAGGCGCTGAAAGACGGCACCATCGCGGGGGCGGGACTCGACGTGTACGCGGAAGAGCCGCTTTCGGTGGAATCGCCGCTGCTTGGCATGGACAACGTCGTTACATTGCCGCACGTTGGTTCGGCGACGCACGAGACGCGTCAAGCGATGAACAGGAACGCAGCCGAAAATCTCATCGGCGCGCTGAATGGCACGCTCAACACAAACATCGTCAATCCCGAGGTGCTGAGGCGCTAGGCCGAGTCATGTCGTGCATGCGAAAGCATGAATGCGTTTTCCGCTGCCACGAAAGCCGGCCTGTAAGAAACGACGCCCTCTGCAATGCTCGACGCGTTCAGAGGGCGACGTCTTTTCACGTTACTTCGACAGGTCCTTCACGATGTCGATCATCTTGTCGAGGACCGGGTCGTTCTGCCGGCGCACCCATCCAAAGATAAAGCGCGTCGAGTAGTCCAAATTGGTCAGCGGAACGATCGTCAAGTCGCCCGGATACTGGAAGTTCTTTCCCATGACCACCAGTCCGATTCCCATGCCAACCGAAATCAGGTTCAGTTGCGAGGCGACAGTGCTCACCTCCTGAACGATGTTCGGCTCGAACCCTGCCGCCTGGCAGAAGGAATAGAGCTGTCCGTAACTCAAGCTGCTGCTGGATTTAGGCACGACCACGAACCACTCGTTGGCGAGATCGTCGAGTGTGAGCGACTTCCTGCGCGCCAGCCGGTGATCGTGCGGTACGGCGACACCGAGGCTACCTGTCTGAATGCATATCGAATCCAGGACAATGCCTTCGCGCTCCATATTGATTTCGGTGCGCCGCTTGCCCGGGTGCGGGCTTGGCCCCAGATGCATGAAACCCGCATCTATCTTTCCGTCCGCGAGGGCTTTGGGCTGTAGCGACGTCGACATTTCCACGAGCGAAAGATTGATTTCCGGGTAACTTTCGCGGAACTGTTTGACTGCTGCCCGGAAGATCGAATGCATGAGCGTAAGCGATCCATAGCCGATCCTCAACGTCCCGGTCATGCCATGCCCAACGCGCTTGGTGAGGACTATGGCCTCATTGAGATCGTCCATCACACGGACGAGTTGCGGCAGCAGTGTGCGGCCCGCGGCCGTTAGCTTGACCGTATGCGCGAGGCGTTCAAAAAGCGGTGTGCCGAGCTCTCCTTCGAGGTCGGCAATGATTTGAGAAACCGCAGGTCTCGTGATGTGCAAGCGCACCGCAGCGCGCCCGAAGTGTTCTTCCTCCGCGGCGGCGATAAAGTAGCGAAGATGTCGGAGTTCCATCTTTTTCTGTCTCCTCCTTAACAGCGGCGGCCCGTAAACACCATGGCCTAGGTCCCGGTGTGGACCGCATTCGATGCTCCATTCAAGGCTGAGCGTGGCCGGTTAGCGCCGCTTACCGAGACACCATAATAGCTGACTTGACCCTACGTTGGTGCGATTCCAAACTTCCATCATCGCCGCGATTACTGCGGGCACTCCCGGTCGCGGGTGAATAACAGGAGACTTTATGCAATCGTATGAGAAGTGCTACATCAACGGGGAATGGGTTACTCCGCTGACTCGCAAGGATTGGACTTTGATCAATCCCGCTACCGAGGAACCGTTTGCTACCGTCGCGCTGGCCGGAGCCGAAGATGTCGACGCGGCCGTCAACGCCGCAAAAGCCGCGTTCCGTTCTTTCGGCGCGACCTCGAAAGCCGCCCGTATCGATCTGCTCGAACAGATAATCGACTGCTTTGTCCGCCGTGAGCACGAACTCGCTGAAGTCGTGACGCTCGAACTCGGCACTCCCGTCTCGCAGAAGATTCACGCTCCCGCCGCGCTTGCTTCTTTCAGACAGGCATTGGCTACCTTGAAGGAGTACGAGTTCGAGTACCGCCTTGGACCTAATACCATTCGGCGCGAACCGATTGGCGTCTGTGGATTGATTACCGCATGGAACTGGCCGCTCCAGCTTCTTGTCACCAAGCTGGCCTATGCACTTGCCGCGGGGTGCACGGTCGTACTCAAACCGAGTGAATTTACACCGCTCAGCGCAATCCGCCTTACCGAAGTGCTTCACGAAGCAGGCGTGCCGAAGGGCGTCTTCAACCTCGTGTTGGGTGACGGTCCGGTAGTGGGCAACGCTATCAGCAGGCACATGGACATCGACATGGTGTCGTTCACGGGTTCCACAAGAGCCGGTGTGCTGATCGCCGAGGCGGCGGCGCCTTCAGTGAAGCGCGTTGCCCAGGAACTGGGCGGGAAGTCGGCGAACGTAATCCTCGACGACGCGGACCTCAAGGCGGCCGCGAAGTGGAACGTTACCCGAGCGTTTTCCAATACGGGTCAGTCGTGTCATGCTCCGACTCGAATCCTCGTCCAGGAGGACCAGGTGGATGAGGTGCTGGCGCTGCTTCGTAGCGAAGCAGACGCTGTGAAAGTCGGAAACCCGCTGGACCCGCAGGTGTCGATGGGGCCGGTGGTCAACAAGCTCCAGTTCGAACGCGTGCAGGAATACATCAGAATCGGTATGGAAGAGGGCGCCACGGTTCTGGTTGGCGGCCCTGGCCGGCCTGAGGGGCTCGATCGCGGCTACTTCGTGAAGCCGACGATCTTTTCCAATGTGACGCCTGATATGCGCATCGCACAGGAAGAGATCTTCGGTCCGGTGCTCACCGTGATTTCCTATCGCACCGAAGACGAAGCCATCGACATCGCAAACGGAACGCCCTATGGCCTAGGCGGTTACGTGTTCTCGTCGAGCCTGGAACGCGGTCGAGCGGTCGGAGCCCGCCTGCAGGCGGGACGCGTCTTCCTGAACGGGGCGGTAAGCAACACCGAGGCGCCGATGGGCGGATACAAGCGCTCAGGAAACGGGCGGGAGATGGGAATTTTCGGCCTCGAGGAGTACCTCGAGGTGAAGGCTATGATCGGTTTCGAGTAAGCGAGAGCAGCCCGCTTGCGGGCTGTTTTCAACGTCGCCTTCGACGCAATTAGAGAGCCTTCAATGCCTTCGCAAAGAAATCAGTCGCGCCGAAGTTGCCGGACTTGAGCGCGAGTGCAAGCGGCGCTTCACCGTTGGTGGGAACAGACTGAGTTGCCGGCACTCCCGGATCGATCTGCGGCCCGATACGCAGTGAGCGCACGCCGAGCGCCTGAACCACCGCGCCGGAAGTTTCGCCGCCCGCAACGACGAACTTGCGCACACCGGCGTCGCGCAGCTTGCACGCGATAGATGCAAGCGCTTCTTCGACGATATGTCCTGCCTTCTCAATGCCCAGTTCCCGCTGCACAATCTTGACTTCGTCCGGCGACGACGTGGCGTAAATCAGTACTGTCTCGTCGTGAGCGCGCGCGAATTGAATGGCGTTGTCGACTACCGGCTCTCCGCGCGAAAGCGCCATTGGGTCGATGCGGAAACTCGGTTTGCCGGCGCGCCACTCCGCCACCTGCGCATTGGTGGCTCGCGATGCACTGCCGGCCAGCACGACAGACCTGCCGTCGATTTGCTGGAGATCGGCGGCCTGTCCTGAATACACGAGCAGGTCCGCCGAATGAAAGTTCTGCGGCAAACCGAGCGCCATGCCGGAACCGCCCGTGACGAGCGCGAGATCCCGGCAGGCTTTGCCGAGCATGTAAAGATCGCGATCGGTGAGTGCATCCGCGATCGCGAGCCGTACGCCATCCTGCTTTAGCTCGTCGATGCAAGCGCGAATCTCCTCCACACCTGCGGAAATTGCGTCGTATCGGATCAGGCCGACTTTGGATTTCGTCTGTCGTTGCAGCACTCTGACGAGATTGGCATCGGACATCGGCGTGAGCGGGTGGCTTTCCATGCCGGACTCATTCAGAAGAACATCGCCGACAAAAAGATTGCCGCGAAACACCGTGCGTCCATTCTCGGGAAACGCGGGGCAGGCGATCGTGAAGTCGTCTTTCAGCGCGTCGAGTAACGCATCCGCGACCGGGCCGATGTTGCCTCTTGGAGTGGAATCGAATGTCGAGCAATACTTGAAAAAGAACTGGCGACAGCCATGCGCCCGCAGCCATTCAAGTGCGTTCAGAGATTGGCGCACGGCCTGCTTCGCCGGAACCGTGCGAGACTTCAGCGCAACGACGAGCGCGTCGGCCTCGATTTTCGCGCTTCGATCGGGGACGCCGATGGTTTGCACCGTACGCATGCCGCCGCGTACGAGCATGTTGGCGAGATCCGTCGCGCCAGTGAAGTCGTCGGCAATGCAGCCGAGCAGTGCCTGCGCCATTTACCTGGCTCCCTTCTGGACTTCGGCCCAGAAAAATGTGTTCGACATCGCTGACTGCTAGACGGGTAGGGCTATAAGCGGGTTGGTGCGCGATACCTGTGGCGCAAGCGCGCACGCCTCCACAGCGTTGGACTACATGCTGTCGGAAAGCCGGTCAGCCCATCCCTGGCGCGGGAAGGCCTGCATCGATCTCCCATATTTCAGCCAGTCTATCGACGGAACTCGAACCGCCGAGCCGGTTCGCCGCGGCGTCCAACGTTGAGCGCGCCATCGTTGCAAGGAGCATCGGTGCGCCATAGCGCATTGCGGCGGCCGACGCCATTCTCAGATCGTCCGCCCAATTGCCCAAAGTGACGTCTGCCGTTCGCTCATTGGTCGCAAGTGCTGGCAATACGCGGGCGGACGCGCTGTTATAGCCGGAGCTGCTGTTGAGCACGGTCGCCATGTCGGCGATTGCGAGCCCGTTTGCCGCGCCCATCGCGGCACACTCGTAGGTGATGAGACGATTACATGCCGCAATCGCTGCGACGACGAGGCGCATCGCATGTCCATTGCCGACATCGCCGCAAGCGATGATCGTGGGGCAGACCGATTCCAGGACGCCTCGAACGGATTCGAGTACCGTTGGAGGGCCTCCGAAAAGAATGGCCGACGCTGTCTCTATCGCCGCGGTATTTTCCGTATGCAACGGTGCATCGACGAGTGTGATCCCCACCTCACTCAATGTCGTGGCGATAATCTTCGTTTCGTCAGGATCGCCCTGGCCCATGTCGATAACAACCCGCTTTTCCGCGGAGGCCTGCTTGCCCCAATCCGGGCTTCGGAGCAGCGTTGCTCGCAATTCGTCGGAGTCAGTGCACAGAATGACGATGTCCGAACCTGCCACCAGGTCAGCGACGTCATGCACTTCTTCAACGCCGTCGCAAAGTAGCGAATCGTTCGCTGCGCGGAGAACGCGAACGGAATACTTCTTTGCCAGTTGATGCACAACGAACGTGGCGACTTTCCCACTTCCTGCCACTCCGATCCTATTCATTCTGCCTCCCGGCGATCGCTACTTGTCGGCGTGTCGACAAACCTCGTGTCGGCCATCGATTCGATGACGCCAATCATCTGCTCGAGTTGAGCGTCTTTGCCAAGAGAATTCAACCCGATTTGGAGAAGTGACCGAGCGGCTCCTCCGATAGGCATTGGCACCTTCTGCCCGGCAGCGAGACTGATCGCTTGATGAATATCTTTTACCTGAAGCGCAAGCCAGAATCTGGTCGACTGGCGTCCTTCTGCAATAGCAGGCAGCATGCCCTGTGAAGTGTAGTTTCGTGCCGTAGTAGCGTTAATGGCCTGCGTCATGAGTTCGAGAGGAAGGCCGAGCTTTTTTCCCATCGCAACAACCTCGAGCGTGGCGAGACGGCAACTCACGTTCATCATGTTATTGACGGTCTTCATTGTCTGACCGTTACTTACGCGTTCACCGCAATGGAAGACATTCGGACTGATCGACTGCAGGACAGGTAGAGCCCTTTCAAAAGCATCGCGTGGCCCTGATGCGATGATCGAGATAGTACCGGCGATGGCTGTGGCCATCGCCCCGGAGACGGGCGCATCGAACAGCAATACGCCTGTTTCCTCGAGCTGTCGGGCAAAGGCTCTTGTCTCGGCGGGAACGCCGCTGGTTTGATCGATAACGATCTTGCCCGCGCTTACCCCCTGTGCAACACCGTCCTGGCCGAAAAGCACCGCCTGAACGTCAGAGCTTCTTGGCAGACAAAGCAATATCAGATCACTGTTACGTGCAAGCTCCGCCGGTGTCGCTGCGGCTGCCGCGCCGAGTTCGACGAACGAGTCGACCGCCTTTTTATTCAGATCGAACACGCTCAACGGAAACTTGCCGATCAGATGACGGGCAAGTGCGCCACCCATGGCGCCCAACCCGATATACCCGACGCGCATTTGTCTTCTCCTGACTACTTCTGCCGATGCTGTCCCCGGCGGACCGTCGCATCAGAATGCGACATTACGTTATCGTGCGCTTTGCCACGGTACACGTCGAGTCGCATTTTCTCGAGGCTCCGGTAAGTGGCACTTACCTTGGATTCAAGGATGCGATTACATTGGCGCTTTAGGCCCTTCACACTCGCGCAGATCAGGCAAGTACCCGGTGAGGGCGAGGCTACTCTGCATCGTCTGCTAGACGGTAGGTCTGAGACGCCTGCCGCTGCCAATGACAATCGCCGAAAGAACCAGCAGTGCCGCGCCGGACAAGAAGGTCGCGCCGATTGAATAATGATCGAGCAGTGTGCCGCCTAGTTCCGCCCCAACCATGATGGATAGCTGGATAGAGGCAACCATCAGGCCTCCTCCACTTTCCGGTTTGTCCTTCACGCTTTTTGAAAGCCACGTCGACCATGCGACCGGGATCGCTGCATTAACCGCACCCCACGCAATTGCCAGCAATGCTGCTGCGCCGAAGGAGTGACCGGCGGGAAGCATGGTAAGCGTCACGACAGCTAGTGCAACGGGCAAGGCCATCAACAGATGGAAGAGGCGTTTGCTGATCAGTGCGCTCGCGCCATACGTGCCGGCGAAACCGGCCAGTCCCATGCCAAGCAGAAGGATCGATAACCGTGGCACGTCAACGTGAGTGTACGTTTCAAAGAACGGCCGGAAGTAGGTGAAAACCGTAAACGCGCCGGCAAACGTCAGCATGACGGCCAGCATTGCAAACGACACATGCGGGCGCCGCAGAAGTGCAAGCGCGTTTTCGCCGCCGCGTTGCGATGGGCGGCTCGTCATAGGCGGAAGCGTCAGCAGCAGCATGATCAGGTTGATTGCCACGATCGGGACGAGTGCCCAAAACACACCTCGCCATCCAATGACACTGCCCAGGTAGCTGCCAATGGGGGCTGCAAATGAAGTTGCGACGGCGTTGCCCGTATAGAGAACGCCTAACGCTTTCGGCAACGATTCCTCGGGTACCAGCCGCATGATCGTTGCGGTTGAAAGCGACCAGAAGCCACCTACTGTTACGCCGAGAAGCGCGCGAGCGGCCATCAACATCGTGAAGCTGCCGGCCCCGGCGGTCAGCACCAACGACACTAGCATCAGTCCCGCCAGCGCAGCCAACACATGGCGACGATCGAGACGGCTCGTCACTGAAGGAATGATCAGGCTTGTCGCAACAGCGAATAGGCCCGAGATCGAGATGGCCTGGCCGGCCATGCCCACGGAGGCACGGAGGTCAGAGGCAATCGGCGTCAGAAGACTAACCGGCATGAATTCGGACGCTATCAGCATGGCCGCGCACATCGCCATCGAGGCGACCGCGCTCCATACCTGGTTTCTGGGAATAGTTGATTGATTCGGCACTGTGGACATCGGATTTCCTCGTTCATCTTGCGCGCCTACTCGCAGCGGTACTTGAACGTGCTTCGACAAAAGCAATGCACGACCGGCCAATGAATTGGCAGTCGACAATGCCGGACTACGGCGTTCAGGCGCGACGATGCGCGCTCAAGCAGTGAATTGACGTGCGAGTCGCGGGTGCTGCGAACCGTTGGAGCAACGCAGCTAGCGCGTGTGTTGATTAAAGACTGAAGTCAGCGAGTGAATGCATGACTGGTTGAACGTATTTTAGCTAAGCGGCTAGTTCGGATAAACCCGAGCAGGTCGATTGGACTTATGAGCTGTTGTGATTAATCGGTCCGGCAAACCGGTGGCGGCTCAGCTTTGGTGTTTCAGTGCATCGATCACAAGCGAGAACGCACGTGATGTCTGGCGGCGGCTCGGGTAGTAGGCGCGGTAGCCGGGCCAGACTGGGCACCAGTCCCTCAGAACGCTTTGCAAATGACCATTGCGCACGTGTTGGACTACTGCATCTTCCGGGACGAAAGCCAGTCCGAAGCCGTCCAGCGCGGCTTGGACCATCTGAGGCTGAGTGTTGACGGTGACTTGTCCTGTCGCGCGCACTTGTGTTTCTCTCTTTCCTTTTTTCAATTCCCACGCGTACAACGCCTTCGTGGTCGTCATGCGCAAGGTAATGCATTCGTGGCGGAGAAGGTCCTCGGGCGTTTTTGGGAGGTCTCTATTTGCAAAGTAGCCGGGTGAGCCGACGATAGCCATCGGAATGTCCGGGCTGATACGGACCGCAATCATGTCCTTTGCGACCTGATCGCCGAATCGGACGCCAATGTCATAGCGGTCTTCGACGATGTTCGAAAGACCGTAGTCGACGGTGACCTCCACCTTGATATCCGGGTAGGCGGGCAAAAGTTTTCGCAGCTTCGGCCAGATGACGGTCTCCACAGGATGGTCAGCTGCGGTGATGCGGATGATCCCGGCGGGCTTGTCCCTGAAATCGGATAAAGCGGCAATGCTTGCATCGATCTCCTCGACGCGCGGAGCCACCGCCTGAAAGAGTTCCTCGCCTGCTTCAGTTGTCGAAACGCTTCGGGTAGTTCGCGTGAGCAGACGCAGCCCGAGTCGTGCTTCAAGGTCGCGGATGGTATGACTCAACGCCGATTGAGAGACGCCTAGTTTTGCCGCCGCCCGCGTGAAGCTCTTCTCGCGTGCAACCGCGATAAACACAAGGATGTCATTCAGGTTTTCTCGAGGCATCTCGCATTATCCATTCTTTATGGGCAAACATCCGCTGCCGGCCGGAGCAGCACGTGGCCGTGTTCGAGCGCCGTTCTTACGTCGCGATTCATGAATGATACTAATAAGCCCAAGTGAAGGCGTCTACTTAATTGGATTGGTGGAAACCCTTATAGTGTGCATGAATCGAAGTGAGTCACCCACCGTGCGCGGTGGCCACGGGACCAATATGCACGGCCCGATTCAAGACATCGCTACCGACGCCCGTTGCTTCATCGAAGCTATCGGGCACACATTGCCCATTCTTCTGGAGCTACGACCATGAAACGCAAACTTCAAGTTCTTCTTATCACACTCACCATGTCGGTGCCCATGCTGGCCTCGGCGCAATCGTCTGCTCAAGGTCTGACGCGAGAGCAGGTCCGTCAGGAAACGGCTGACTACGCAGCGGCAGGGTATAACCCCGCGCGTATGAATCCGCGGACCTGGGTGGACGACGCGCACGCGGCGTCCGCGAAGGTTATGCTCGCGAGAGCGGAAGGCGCCTCCAGTCAGCTCGCGGCCAATAAGAGTGAGGACAACGCTCACTGCAACTGATCGTTGTATTCCGCGATGTAGTTGTCTATAGACGCTCGCGAGCAAAGGAGGCTATGGGACGTGAGTCCCATAGCCTCTTTGTGTATGCCAGGCGGTCGGCGACGCTTACAGGCCGGCAGTTTGCCCACCATCCACGACGACCGCATGACCGATGGTAAAGCCGGCGACGTCGGAGCACAGCCAAAGAACCGTATTGGCGATTTCCTCTGGCCGCCCCAGACGCCCGATCGGTTCCTGCGCGATCATCCGCTTTCGGTTTTCTTCTGTGCCTTGAGTAAAGCGGCCAATCATCGGCGTATCGATGATGCCGGGGCATACCGCGTTGATGCGCACACCGTCTTTTGCATACTCGAGTGCCGCCGACTTCGTGAGGCCGAGCACGCCGTGTTTGGCGGCGCAGTAGGCGCCCTGTCCGCGAATACCTACGACCCCCGCGCCCGAAGACGTATTCACGATGGAACCTCCGCCGTTCTTCAGCATGAGAGGGATCTGATACTTCATGCAGTAAAAGACGCCGCCCAGGTTCACGCGCAGATTGCGTTCGAAAAGTTCGTCGCTTATATCAGCGGTGTAGGCGAGAGCCTGCTCGATGCCCGCGTTGTTGAACGCGAAGTGAAGTTTGCCGAAGGTGTCCATGGTAGCGGCAAGAGCCGCCTGCACATCACCGGGATTCGAGACGTCGCATTTGACAGCAAGCGCGCGTACGCCTTGCTCCTCGATCAGCCGCGCTGTCGCGCGGGCACCTTCTTCCGACAGGTCGACCGCGACGACATCGGCGCCTTCCTGGGCAAAGGCCAACGCGGTGGCTTGTCCGATGCCGGCTGCAGCACCTGTTACGAAGGCCACTTTGCCCTCGTAGTTCCATTTGCGATGAGTCGCCATTGATTCGTGTCTCCATCAAGTTGGTTGCTTGCCCGGAGGCGAGCGGGGTACGGAAAGCGCTTCGTTACATCAATGGCAGTTCGCCGGGCGATCGTCGCGAAAGTGTCACTTGCCATGCCTTTGACGCGAGCGGTTCGCTCAGATGCCTGGCTCGGCTCTATAGATGGCGCTGCGTCGCTCGCGTACTTGCAGTTGTTCACCTGTGCGGAGATAGACCCAGCAATACAGCGTGTTTCCGGTACTGTCGCGGATGAGTATCTCTTTGCCAGGGCGCCCGGCAAATGACGCGGTGGAGTGTCTCCTTCCAGAATAGGTTATTGCCTCGGCGGTTGCCGGGTCCAGTTCGTTTTTATTGCCTGAAGGTAAGCTGAACTGACTGTGATTTACCCGCTGGCGCGTATTGCGCAGGGACAGTCGCATTAGGGAGTTTCCCTTAACCCCGCGATCACCCGTATTGGGCGACAGCGCGCTCCTCGTCGCCGAGGGCTCCGCAGTGGGCCTCCGAGGGCGGTGTTTCGGCCATGGAGATCGCGGTTTAGCAATGCTTACCCTCAACCGCAGAAAAACCAACTAGACCTAACCGTGGGCTCAGAAATAATCTTCAACAAACGGAGACACCTCTCTTCAAACAGCAGTTCATCGGCATGGAAATCTACGGCTACATCATCAGATAAGCCCGCAGCCGTTGCAAGTTGAAAGCGCGGCGCCGAGCCGCTCACTCCTAACGTCGCCGCCGCCCATGGGTGCGCCGTGCGCGTGTTCCAGCTAAGGCAAAAAAGGATTTCATCGATGTCGACTTCAGTTCTTCAAAACGAGATGAGCGCGGCGCGGGCGGAATATCCTCGCGTCGGACTTTACATTGACGGGGCGTGGATTTACGACCGCGAAACTGCCGTCGAAGTAAGAAATCCCGCAACCGAGGAGGTGTTAGGCAAGGTGCCGAAGGCCACTGGCGAGGACCTTGCGCGCGCATTGAACGCAGCAGCGCGGGGCTTCATGACGTGGCGCGATACGCCCCCTCAACAGCGCGTCAAGGTAATCCAGAAAGCCACGGCTTTGATGCGCGAGCGGCTCCCGTTGATTGCATCGACCATTACGCTGGAAAACGGCAAGCTCTACGCCGACGCCTATGCGGAAGCCGACCGGTCGATGAACTTCTTCGAATGGAACGCGGCGCAATCATTGCGCGATTACGGCCTGATTGTTCCGGCCGAACCGCAGATGCAGAAGTTCGTGATGCGTCAGCCGATTGGCCCGGTGGCCGCTTTCACGCCCTGGAATGTGCCTATCAGTTCTGCGGCACGCAAGGTGAGCGCGGCGCTGTCGGCGGGTTGCCCGGTCATCCTGAAAGCCGCGGAAGAGACGCCCGCCACCGCATGTCTTCTTGTGCGCGCCTTCGAAGAAGCGGGCCTGCCGCCCGGCGTGCTGAATCTCGTCTTCGGCAATCCGGCGGAGATCTCTTCCACGTTGATTGCCTCACCGGTCATTCGACTCGTGACGTTCACCGGCTCGGTCGGTGTCGGCAAGCATCTCACGCAACTCGCGGCCGCGGCCATGAAGCCGGTACTGATGGAATTGGGCGGACATGCTCCAGTACTGGTCTGCGAAGGCGTCGACGGTGCGGCAGTCGGCCGGCTTGCTGCGCGCGGAAAGACAAACGCGAGCGGCCAGATCTGCGCATCTCCGTCGCGTTTCATTGTTCACCGCAGCGTGTACGACGAATTCGTCGCGGCTTTTGCCAGTGCGGTAGGCGAGGTGCGCGTCGGCGACGGCTTCAGCCAGACGGCGCAAATGGGCCCGGTGGCGAGTGCCCGGCGGCTTTCCGCAATGCAGTCGCTGGTCGCGGATGCGAGGCAGCGCGGCGCCCGTGTCGCCGCGGGAGGCGGGCGCATTGGCGAACGCGGCTATTTCTTCGCGCCGACCGTGCTGGCCGACGTCCCGTTCGACGCCGATGCAATGACCGTTGAGCCCTTTGGTCCTGTCGCCGCGTGCGTGCGAGTGGACGACCTGAACGACGCCTTGAAGCTTGCGAACAGCCTGTCAGTGGGCCTCGCGGCGTACGCTTTCACCAACTCGTTGCAAGATGCCGAACGTATCAGCCGCGAGCTCGAATGCGGCGTGCTTTCGATCAACCATTTCGGCACACCCGACGCCGATACGCCTTTCGGTGGGGTCAAGGACAGCGGCATTGGACGGGAAGGAGGCCCGTCGACGCTCGATGCGTACATGGTGACGAAGACCGTGTTGCAGAAGACAGTATCTATATAGCGAAGCATCAGGAGGCAGCCTCGCGCATCAGCGGGCGCAAAGCTTCTTGATAGCTCGATAAACATGTTGGAGACGATGATGAACAAGCAATTCAGGAGGCTGGGATTGATCGGCCTTGCGAGCGCCACGGCGTTTCTCGCCGGCGCGGCGACAGCCAAAGACGTCACCCTCGGCTACGTCGCCGCGGGTATGCAGTATCCGTTCAATGTCGCGGCAGCGAGGGGGTTCGAAGCAGCAGCGAAGGCGGCAGGTGTGAAGACGATCATGCTCGACGCCAAGACGAGTGTCGAGCGGCAGGGTAACGCCGTGGACGATCTCATCGCGCAGAAGGTGGACGGCATTGCAGTACTGCCGATCGATGCCGTCGTCGCTCAATCGTGGGTCGACCGCGCCACATCGCACAATATCCCCTTCGTTGCAGTGGCCACGCAGATCGGCGATCCGCAGAAGCACGCCATCAACGACGTTTATCCGAAGCTCACCGCGCTCGTCGCGAGCGACGAAGTGCACGTCGGGTTCGACGCGGCGCAGATTGCAGCGAGGCTGCTTCCGAAGGGACGCACCGCGAAAATCGCGATTGTCGAGGGGGCGCCAGGTTATCCGACTGTATGGCAGACCACCAAAGGCTTCAAAGAAGGCCTCGATAAGGCCGGCGTCAAATATCAGATCGTGGCTTCGCAGCCGACTGACTGGACGCCTGAAAAGGGCGAATCCGTTTGCCAGAACATCCTCGTCGCGCACCCGGATGTGGACCTGATCTTCAATCAGGCCGACGACATGGTGATCGGCTGCGCCCGCGCTGTGCGCGCAGCGGGATCGCATGCGAAGCTCGTCAGCCGCGGTGGATCGAAGCTCGGCATCAATGCGGTGAAGATGGGCGATGTCGACGGAACGGTCTGCATTCAACCGGGAAAGATGGGCGAGCGCGCGTTCAAGGCGCTTTACGCCGCGGTGACAGGTCCCGACACACAAAAAGCCAGGTTCATCGACGTCGACACTCCCGAAGTCACCAAGGCCACACTGTCCAGTTGCGTGCCCGAGTGGTAAGCAAGCGTGCTCTCAACCGAGGTAGTAGCAGGAGGTAGGCAAATGGTCAATGAGATGCCGCTATTGCAGCTTGAAGGGGTGACGAAGACATTCCCCAATGGGCTGACCGCACTGCGCGGAGTCGACCTGGAAGTATCGCGCGGCGCAGTGCATGGCTTGCTCGGTGCAAACGGCGCCGGTAAATCGACGCTCATCAAAATCCTTTCCGGCTCGCTTCCGGCTACCGGCGGGCGGATCGTCTGGAAGGGCTCCGCCGTATCGTACTCGAGTCCGAAAGCCGCGAATGATATGGGAATTGCGACGATCCATCAGCATATCCCGCTCGTGGCGACGCTCTCCGTACTTGAAAACGTGTTCTTGAGCGAGGAAGGCCGTTGGCGCCGTAACGCGAAGATCCGGCAGCGCTTTGCGGACCTTTGCGAGCGCGTCGGTTACTGGCTCGATCCCGATGGGCTTGTCAGCGATCTGTCCATCGGTCAGCGTCAGATGGTTGCAATTCTCCAGGCGCTGGGTACGGGAGCGGACCTGATCGTGATGGACGAGCCGACAGCGTCACTTGCCGCAAGCGAGCGCGAGGTTGTCTATCGCATCGTGCAGCATCTGTCGCGCGTCGAAAACAAGGCCATTGTGTTCGTCTCGCACTTCCTCGACGAGGTGGTGGCGCTCACTGACCGCGTCACAATTCTGCGCGATGGCCAGGCAGTGGTCGATGCACAGACTTGCGATCTCAACGAGTCGCGGATCGCCGAAGCAATCGTGGGCCGGCAAATCGTCGCGCTCGAGAAGGCGGCAGTGCAGCCGGTCGACGAGGCCGCTCCTGTGCTGCTGGAACTCAAGAACCTCGCTTCTGCCGACAAGCTCGAACCGATTTCATTGAAGGTTCGCGCGGGCGAGGTCGTCGGAATTGCTGGACTACTCGGGTCGGGCCGTAGCGAACTTCTTCATGCGATTTTCGGCGCCGACGCTGACGCCACCGGCGAGGTGTGCGTGGAAGGCCGGCCGATCCGCAGGTCCACTGCAGCGGCCGTGCGGGCCGGCATGGGTCTGGTTCCCGAAGACCGGATGGCGCAGGGTCTCGTGCCTGGGTTCGAGGTCTGGCGCAACACGACGCTTCCGGCTCTGGACGGTGTGTCGCGATGGAGCTGGCTTCCGGATCCGTTCCGTGAGCGCGGGCGCGGCGCGGAGGCCATTCGGCGCCTGTCGATCAAGGCGAATTCGCCGGACATCGTCGTGACCGAACTGAGCGGCGGCAATGCACAGAAAGTCACTATCGGAAAGTGGTTGTTCAGCGACGTGAAAGTGTTCCTGCTGGATGAGCCGACCGCCGGAATCGACATCGGAGCAAAGACCGACATTCTGCTGCTGGTGCGCGAACTCGCCGCAGCGGGCAAAGCGGTGATCATGGTTTCCTCCGAGTTCGAAGAGATCCTGGCCGTGAGCAACCGGATACTTGTCATGCGCGACGGGCGTTGCATCGCGCAACGCGCGGGCCACGAGACGTCCGAACATGAACTGATTTTATTGGCGGGCGGCAAGAGTGCGAACTCGGCTAGCGCGCAGCAAGCTGGCGCGCAACCTTGAAAAAGCGAGTGATCATGAACCTTACGACTTCAACCCATTCCGGGCCTCGGCACGGCACCAAGGGAGGCGCGGGTAGCCCGACGGACGACGCGCCCGCCACGGCACAACAAGAGGCCATTGACTGGCGCCGGGTGCTCAGTCTGCGCGAGATGGGTGTGTACTATGCGCTGATATTGCTTGTGCTCGTGATCTCCGCGGTCACGGTATATACGGGCCGGCCGAGTTATCTGAGCGTCGCGAATATCTCGAACGTGTTCTATCAGTCGTCTCTCGTCGCCATCATTGCGGTCGCGATGACCGTCATTCTTATCACGGGAAACTTCGACCTGTCCGTCGCTTCGGTGGCGGCCCTTTCGGCGGCCGTGCTGGTAGGTCTTGCGGATACGCTCGGCTTCTGGCCGGCCGCGCTCGTCGCAATGCTCGTCTCCATTCTGGCTGGTCTTTTAAACGGTGCGATCGTTCAGTACCTCGGGATCAATGCATTCATCGTTACGCTCGGCACCTTGACCGCAATTCGCGGTGTTGTGCAGATCTATACGGATGGCCGCTCGTTGTCGGTCGAAACACCCGAGGCGTTGCAGGCGATGCGGTTTTTCGAATCGGGCCGTCTGCCGATTGCGATTCCGTTGCTTCTGATCGGTGCGGCGCTGCTTATAGCGGGACTCAGGTTGTTGGTGCGAGCGCGCCGTGAAACGCGTCACGCTTCTCCCACGTCGATTGGCATGGTCGTCGCCAGCGTGTGCTGCTTCGCTCTCGTCTACGCGGGCGGGATGACATTGGCGATGCCGAAGCCTGTCGTCTACATGGCCGTTTTCACGCTGATCGTCTGGTTCGTTCTCAGCATGACGAATGTCGGCCGGCGCCTATATGCGGTGGGCGGCAATCCGGAGGCGGCGCGTCTGTCCGGTATCAATGTAACGCGCTACAAGATGGCCGGCTTCATTCTCTGCAGCGCGGCGGCAGGTTTTGGCGGCATTCTGTTCGGCAGCCGGCTCGGCGCGGTCAATCCGACTGCGATGCAAGGCGCGGAGCTCACGGTGATCGCCTCGGCCATTCTTGGCGGGACTTCGCTCTTCGGCGGCGCAGGCTCCGTCATTAAGACGCTGGCGGGTGCATTGCTTCTTTTTACGCTAACAAACGGATTCAACATCCTGAACCTCGGAGCGAACTATCAAGGCGTCGTCGAGGGAACGGTGGTGGTGACGGCAGCCGCTATCTATACGGTCGGCGGATCGCGGCGCGGCAAGCGCCACGCGTAAAAGTCACGTTGCTGGGCGTGAGACATGGCAAAGCAAAGTTCAATCCGAACGCTCTCGGCGGGTTCCATCGGCAACTTCGGAGAGCTTTACGATTTCGCCGTATTCGGATTTTCGGTTCTGATACTGTCGGCGCACTTCTTCCCGGGAAGCGACCGCGCGGCAGCGTTGTGAGCGCAGCGCCAACCCGATTGCTTTATCAAATGAGCAGTGCCTCTGACGCCGTTCCGTGCGTGAAACGAAGCGCAGTGCTAGCCGGATAGCTTTATCAAATGAGCATGCCGGTGCCCCTTTTTTTCCATGGATGCATGTGCCGGTCACTATGCGCTGATCGGCATTCGTGAAGTGTCCTCATAGACCCTATCTCTAGCGGGCCGTTAATTCCGGGCGCATGCGGTGCTAGCATCGCGACGGCTACGGTTCGCATCGATCCGGCAGTAGCCGGCGGGACGTCGCGCGCAGATTCTAGTCTAGGGAGGGGGTTGCAGGTCATGCTACTTGAGATCAACGGAAACACTCACGACGTGCAGTCAGACGGCGATACGCCTCTGCTGTGGGTCATCCGCGACGAGCTCGGGCTCACGGGCACGAAATACGGCTGCGGGTTGGCGCAATGCGGGGCTTGCTCCGTGATGGTCGACGGCGTGCTGATGCGCTCCTGCGTGACGCCCGTGGAGGGAGTGACAGGGCGGAAGATCTCCACGATCGAGGCAATCGAGCAGGATGATATCGGCAAGCGCGTGGTCGCCGCGTGGATCAAACATCAAGTCCCGCAATGCGGCTATTGCCAGTCCGGTCAGGTTATGGCGGCCACCGCGCTTCTCAAGCAGACTCCAAACCCGACGGACGAACAGATTGCGGCGGCAATGGTCAATCTGTGCCGCTGCGGAACCTATAACGCGATACGCGCCGCGGTTCATGACCTCGCCGGCAATCCGGCCGCAAAGAGCGCAGCGGCCGCTTCGTCGAACACGACGCCGGAACATCCGGCGCGCAAGGCCGCCACTGCGGCGACGGCTCTCGCAGGCATCGCCGTGGTGAGCGCCATAGCGGGCAAGAAGTCCAAGCCCGCGAAACACGGGAGCGACGAAGCATGACGAATCTCTTCGATACTCCCGAGCAACGCGAGGCGTTCCCGACCGGCGAGCCGACGAATATCTCGCGGCGCCGTTTTCTCCTTGCTTCCGCAGGCACCGCGGCAGGTGCGCTTGTACTCGGCTTCGGCATCCCGGTCGGCAAGGCGCGCGCACAAGGCACTGCTGCGGCGCCGAAGCCCGGCACGCGCGTTCCCGCCTATCTCGAGATCCGGCCGGACAGCACGATCCGTCTGCAAAGTCCTTTCATGGAAGGCGGGCAGGGCGTCATCACTGCTCTCGCGCAAATCGTCGGCGAGGAGCTCGACGCGGATCCTGCGAGCTTTGTCGTCGAGCATGCGCCTCCCGGCGCTGACTACAAGATCCTGCCGAACCAGATGCGCTTCACCGGCGGCAGCATGTCGATCCGCATGAGTTACCCGACGATGCGCCATCTGGGCGCGTCGGCGCGCCGGATGCTGCTGCAAGCCGCATCATCGGAGTTGCGCGTGCCGGTCGATGCGCTCACTACCGAGCCGGGGAAAGTCGTGCATGTCGCCTCCGGCCGATCGCTCAGCTACGGGCAGCTCGCCTCGCGCGCGATGGATATGCCGGTGCCCGATCCGTCGACCGTCAAACTGAAGGATCCCGGTCAGTTCCGCTGGATTGGCAAATCTGTCCAGCGCCTTGACGTGCGAGATAAATCGACCGGCAAGGCGATCTACGCGATCGACTGCCGCGTCGACGGCATGCTGCACGCCGCGGTTCAGCACGCGCCGCGGCTCGGCCTGACCGTGCGCGCGATCCGGAACGAGGATCAGGTCCGCACGATGAAAGGCGTGCACTCGGTGCACCGCTTGCCTGGCGCTGTTGCAGTGGTCGCAGAGCGCTGGTGGAATGCGAAGCGTGCAGCGGAGGCCCTTCAGGTCGACTGGCAGGAACCCGGGCCTGACTCCGCGGTGCGTTATATGCCTGCCGACTTCTCGACGGCGGCATTTGCCCAACGCCTCGCTAACGAGAAAGGCGCGGGCGACAACGCGGAAGTTGCGGGTAATGCTGCCGACGCATTCGCGGGTGCGAAAAAGGTTGTCAGCGCAACCTACCACAGCCAGTACCTGAACCATGCGCAGTTGGAGCCGCCTTCGGCTCTTGCGCGGTTCAACGCGGACGGCACCGTCGAGGTGTGGACGCCGAATCAGGCGCCCGAATTGTACCAGGCCGACATTGCAAAACGCACCGGCCTCGCGCCGGAAAAAATCATTATTCATTCGCCGCTTCTCGGCGGATTCTTCGGCCGTCATTTTCCTTATGGACCCGCTCTGGTTCACCCGCAGGCGATCCAGTTGGCGAAGGAAGTCGGGCGTCCCGTGAAAGTCATCTGGAGCCGTGAGCAAGAGTTTCTGCGCGATGCATTGCGCCCCATGGCCGCCGTGCGCTTTCGCGCCGCACTCGACGATAAAGGCATGCCGACTGCTATCGAAGCAGTGACGGTCACCGAGGGGCCGACGGAATCGCTAGCGAACAAACGCGGCGAGAAAGTCGACGACAGTGCTGTCGAAGGCCTGGTCGGCAAACACTACGCGATTGCCAATCGCCGCATCGCGCGACTCTATGTGAAGACACCAGTCGTGCTCGGTTATTGGCGCTCGGTCGGCAGTTCGATGAACGATTTTTTCTACGAGAGCTTTGTCGATGAACTGGCAGACGAAGCCGGACACGATCCCTACGAATTGCGCATGCGCCTGTTGCAAGGCAACGCGCGGCTGACCACGCTGCTGCGCGCGGTCGGCGATTTGTCGGGCGGCTGGAAGCGCGGCCCCTTCACCGCTGCGGACGGCACGCGGCGCGCACGTGGTGTGGCGATGGCAAGAGCCTTTGGGACGGAGACCGCGGTCGTCGCCGAGGTGTCCGTCGAACAGGGGCAGGTGAAGGTGCATGACATCTGGGAAGCAATCGATCCGGGCAGCATCGTCAATCCGGCCATCATCGAGGCGCAGGTAAACGGGGCGGTAGCGCTCGGGCTTTCCGAGGTTCTGCTCGAGGAAGCGGTGTACGAAAAAGGCATGCCGGTCGCGCGCAACTACGACATGTATCCGATCCTGCCGCCGGCTCGCATGGCGCGGGTGCATGTGCGGATTATCGAAAGCGGCGCGGAGATGGGCGGCATTGGCGAACCGCCATTGCCGGCCGTCCCTCCTGCGGTCGCGAACGCGGTAGCGCGGCTCACAGGTCAACGTGTTCGCAGCATGCCGCTCTCGCGATACACGTTCAATAGCTGACAAAGCTGCCAACTCACGGACAGCGACCAACAATGACGAAACGCTGGTTTGGAAAAACTCTTGCCCTGCTGTTGCTGGTGTGCCTGATAGCGGCTGCCGGCATCACATGGTTCGTGACTCGCACGCCCGCCTCACCATTCGATGCGATCGCCGGCACGGCGACCTCATCGGCTGACATGATCCGCCGCGGCGAGTACGTCGCCCGGCTCAGCGACTGCGTGGCGTGCCATAGCACTCCAGAGAGCGCGCCGTTTGCCGGCGGACTCGAAATGGCGACGCCGATGGGCTCGATCTTCGCCACCAACATCACGCCGGATAAAGACACGGGCATCGGCCGCTATAGTCTCGCGGACTTCGACCGGGCCGTGCGCCTAGGCGTCGCACGCGACGGCCACCGGCTCTATCCGGCCATGCCGTATCCGTCGTATGCGAAGCTGGACGTGGACGACGTTCGCGCGCTCTATGCCTATTTCATGCATGGCGTGCAGGCCGTCCGTCAGGAGAACAGACAGAGCGAGATTGCGTGGCCTTTGAATATGCGCTGGCCCCTTGCGCTGTGGAACTCTGTTTTCGCGGAGCCGCGTGCTTACGAGACGAAAGCTTCCGGCGATGCACAGTGGAATCGCGGTGCATACATCGTTCAGGGGCCCGGTCATTGCGGCAGCTGTCACACGCCTCGTGGCGTGACCATGAATGAACAGGCACTCGATGAAAGCAGTTCGCTCTATGTTTCCGGGGCTTTGCTGGACGGCTGGTATGCGCCGAGCCTGCGAAGCGATGCGAATACCGGACTGGGCCGCTGGAGCGAGGACGACGTCTTCCGGTTCCTGAGAACGGGGCGCAGCCGGCATGGCGTCGTGTTTGGATCGATGGCCGAGGTGTTCAACAACTCGACGCAGTACATGACTGACGGCGATTTGCGGGCGGTGGCCCACTACCTGAAGTCACTGCCGGGTGATCCGAAGCGCGACGGGCCGCCGTGGCAGTACGATGCGGCGTCCAATAACCATCTTGCGCTCGAGCAGCGCGCGAAGGTGCCGGGTGCGCAGACATACATGGCAAAGTGCAGTTCGTGTCACGGCGTGGACGGCCGCGGACAAGGGCAGTGGATACCTTCGCTGGCAGGCTCGGCGTCGTCGATGGTGAAGGAAAGCGCTTCTTCCATCAATGTGACGTTGAACGGCTCGGCTCGCGTTGTGGCGGATGGCATTCCGGACGCCTACCGCATGCCGCCGTTCCGCAAGCAACTCTCCGATCAGGAGATCGCCGAGGTTCTCGGTTTCGTTCGAACTTCGTGGGGCAACGCGGGCGGCGCAGTCAATGTCGATGACGTGAAGCACCTGCGCGAGCGGACCAATCCTGCAAGCAGTAACGTGATCGTGCTGCAAATGCGCTGACGTTCAATTCCGATGCCGGCCACGACCTCGCGTTTTGCCGGAATCAGCACTCGCACGGCTGGGACCACAGATTGCTGGAGCACTAACGGGGCCGCGTTATGCAATCACGCGGCCACCCGATGCTTGGGCTTGCGAAGCAGCTGAATAGATACGCCAGCGGTGCAGGCAACGATCACCGCGCTGACCATGAAGACGGCACGCAGTCCTGCGTGCCCGCCCACCCATCCAAGCGCCGGACTTCCAATTGCCATCGCGACATCCAGAAAGACGGTGTAAAGGCCCATTGCCGTTCCGCGATTCTTTGGCGCAATACCGCTGACTGCCTCGACGCCGAGTCCCGGATAAACGAGTGAATAGCCGAAACCGGCAACGGCCGCCCCTACAGACGCGACCAGGCTCGTCTTGGCCAGCCACATGAGCAGCAGACCTGCAGCTTCGAAGACGACGAACACGGAAGCAACTCTTGCTCCTCCGAACCGGTCCGGTAGGTGGCCTGCAATTGCACGCGCTGCAATCAGTGCGACGCCAAAGGCGGTGAAGGCCATCCATACAGGCTGCCAGTGCATAACGGTAAAGAACAGCGAGCTGAATGCCAGGATTGTGCAGTAACCCATACTGGCGAGTGCCGCGCCGAGCCCAGGCAGCCAGACGGCCTGCACGATCGTACTGAACGAGGCGTGTTCGCCGTGGGCCTGCGGCACGACTGCGGGTGTTCCGGCCAGATAAGCCAGCACCATCAACGGCAGCAGCATGGTCACAAGCGCGATCGCCAGGAAACCAAACGACGTGTAAAGAATGGTTCCGACGGGACCGCCGAGCGCCATCGCCGCGAACATGGCTGTTCCAACCCAGGCGATGACTTTCCCGGCATGTTGCCGGTGGACGAGACCAAGCCCCCACGCGACGCCGCCAGTAATGATGAAGCTTTCGGCCCCGCCGAGAACCGCACGGCCGGCAAGCAGAATCGAAACAGACACCGTCGGCACTTTCACGAAGGCGAGCGACAGCAAGTAGAGCAGCCCTGCCGCGGCTGCGGCACTGAGGCCGACGAGCACGCCGCGCTTTGCGCCGCGCCGGTCCGAATGCGAGCCTGCCCAAACACGCGAGAACAGGGATGCTGCGAACTGCGCCCCAGCCACGAAGCCGACAACGAATGGGCCGAAGCCCAGATCGTTGTTCACGTGTAAGGGCAGTACCGGAAGCGCTACGCCGATGATCAGGAAGCCGGCGAGCACGGCGGTCATTACCGGCGCCAGCGTTGCAACAACGGACTGCCGGGCAGCTTCCGCCAAAGGTGACTCAGCCATACGATGCGCCTCTCATTCTGTATGCGGGGGTTTGTTGTTTAATAAGTCAAACATTCGACGAATCCCACGGTGTTTCACTGAATGAAACGTAATTTAACAAATGGAACGTGCTTCATAATAGACCGGAATGGCTTCCGCCGACAACCATACGGATCCGTGGCACATCGGTCCGCACGTTCAATCGGTCCGCACGCCTCGGTCGTCGAAGCCTGACGACGCATTACGAGCGTGACCGCAACTGGAAATTGAGGCATGATTTGCGGAAGGTGGCGAGCGGTCCCCGTCGCGTACCTCACTGATTAAAGTGGCAATCGCGGTGTGTTAGACCGTAAGCGGCGGAGTGCGCACCGAGCTGCACCTCACGCCCCCAAGCTGAGGCAAACCACTTCGCGCAGCTCGGCAATAGCGTCACCTCGCGCGCATAGAACTAACTCAACGGCGTTCACGATTGGCACAGTGGTTCTGCCCATGAGGGAGACATTTCTTGGAACTCCGGCAACTTCGTTATTTCGTTCGTATCGTCGAGTGCGGCAGCATGGGGCGTGCTGCTATCGAGCTGGACGTCGTAACGTCGACACTCAGTCAGCAGATCAGCCGGCTGGAAAGCGAGTTGTCTGTCCGGTTGTTACAGCGCACCAAGACAGGAATTCAGCCGACGGAAGCGGGGCTCGCATTCTGGCATCGCGCTCAACTGGTATTGCGTCACGCCGATGACGCAGCGCGCGTCGCAAAGGCGGGTCGACTCGCCGGCCAAGTCGCCGTTGGCTTTGCGCCCAGTACCTCGGGCGTCGTTGCCTTGCCGTTCATGCGGGCAATGCGCGAGCGCTATCCGGACATCAGTTTGCGTGTGGTCGAGAGTTTGTCGGGAAACCTCGAGTCCATGCTTGTCGCCAGGCAGATCGACCTGGCCATACTTTTCGGGTCGGCTACGGGAAAGCGACTGAGCACCGTGCCGCTACTCGATGAGCGGCTATTTGCGATATCGGCTGCGCGATCCGATCTGCCGGCGAATGCGAAGGGGCTGTCTATCCGGGAGCTTGCGGCATTCCCGCTCATCGTGCCGAGCGGCAATCATGGATTGCGCGTACTGATCAATGCGGCTTTCGCGAAAGCGAATTGCCAGATAAACCTGGCCGCGGAGATCGACGGGCTTGCAACCCTTATGGAAGCCGTCGGCAGTGGGCTCGGCGCCACTATCCAGCCTGGCGCGGCGTTGGCGCGGTGCGACGCCACGGCGTTTCGGATAGTCCCTGTCCATAGCGCTTATCTAACCCGGCTCAATCAACTCGCCAGCCTTTCCGATGACGAGCTATCGCCTGCCGGTCTCGCTGCGCGCGTCGTTCTCAAGAGCGTCACACGTGAACTCGTCAGCGCGGGAAAATGGGCGGGGGCAAAGCTGGTCTCCGACGATTCGTAACACCATCTGACCGCACGGCACCTCTTCACGATTCGTGAAGAGGTGTTCAGCCGACTCTGGTGTCAGTGCTCCTCTGCGTCATCTAGACTGCATCGAGAATTGGCGCAAAAGGGGTGACCATGCTGGACGTTCTTGTAATTGGCGGCGGTAACGCCGCGCTTTGTGCCGCGCTGATGGCCCGTGAAGCGGGCGCGTCGGTAATTCTGCTCGAGGCAGCGCCCCGCGAATGGCGCGGAGGAAACTCGTCGCACACGCGAAATCTGCGCTGCATGCACGATGCACCACAGGATGTTCTCGTGGAAGCCTACCCCGAAGAGGAGTACTTCGACGATCTGTTGAAAGTAACCGGCGGACTAACAGACGAAAAGCTCGCGAGGATAGCCATACGCGCATCGTCGAGTTGCCGTGACTGGATGCGCAAGCACGGTGTCAGGTTCCAGCCGCCGCTTTCGGGTGCGTTGCACGTCGCCCGCACGAATGCGTTTTTCATGGGCGGCGGAAAGGCGTTGGTGAATGCGTATTATCGGAGCGCAGAGGCACTCGGCGTTCGCATCCGGTACGACGCGTTGGTCGACAAGATCGAGCTCGACGGCAATCGGTTTCTGGCGGCACATGTCGGCGGCGAGCGGATTCAGGCGCGGGCATGCGTGCTCGCTGCCGGCGGGTTCGAGTCGAACCGGGAATGGTTGCGCGACGCCTGGGGACAGGTCAACGGTGAGTGGGTCGCCGATAATTTCCTGATTCGCGGCACGCGGTTCAACAACGGCGTCGTCCTGAAACACATGATCGACGCCGGCGCGGACGCGATTGGCGACCCGTCGCAGTCGCATTGCGTCGCAATCGACGCACGCGCTCCGCTTTACGACGGTGGCATTTGCACGCGCGTCGACTGCGTGTCGCTTGGTGTTGTGCTCAATGGCAAGGCGCAGCGCTTCTATGACGAGGGCGAGGACTTCTGGCCCAAACGATACGCAATCTGGGGACGGCTGGTGGCATTTCAGCCGGGCCAGGTCGCCTATTCGATCATCGACTCGAAAGCGATCGGGCGGTTCATGCCCCCCGTATTCCCCGGCATTCGTGCCAATTCGCTCGAGGAGTTGGCGCGCTTGACGGGGTTGGACGAGGCGGCCTTCGTCGAGACGATCAAATCGTACAACGCTGCCTGCCGCGTGGGCACATTCAATCATGCCGTACTCGACGATTGCCACACCGAGGGGATCGAGCCGCCGAAGACGCACTGGGCCCAGCCGATCGACAAGCCGCCGTTTTACGCCTATGCATTGCGGCCGGGCATTACGTTTACCTATCTAGGCCTGAAAGTCGACGAACGCGCGACCGTGCATTTCGGTGGAAAGCCCTCGCCAAACCTTTTCGTCGCAGGGGAAATGATGGCCGGCAACATTCTTGGCAAGGGTTACACCGCTGGCATCGGCATGGCGATCGGTACGGCTTTCGGCCGGATCGCCGGCACGGAGGCGGCGCTTGCTGCGCAGCGGATCAATCAAAAGGAGCAAGACCATGCAGTCGCTTGAAGCGCTGGCACGCGAGGCGAGGGCGCTCGCCGAAAACCAACCCGTCATCATGCGTGGAGTCGCGCTCTCGGAAAGCGAAGGCGAAGTCAGTCGGATCATGCAGATCTGCAACGCGTGCCGATACTGTGAGGGATTCTGCGCGGTGTTCCCGGCCATGACCCGCCGTCTTGAGTTCGGACGTGCAGATGTCCATTTTCTGGCAAACCTGTGTCATAACTGCGGTGCTTGTCTGCATTCGTGCCAGTATGCGCCGCCGCATGAATTCAGCGTAAATGTGCCGCAAGCGATGGCGCAGGTTAGGGTGAACACCTATACCGAGTATGCGTGGCCGAAAGCGTTCGGCGTGCTTTACAAGCGAAACGGCGTGACGATTGCATTTGCTCTCGTTGCAGCGCTGACGGTTTTCCTTGCGCTCTTGAGCCGGATTGGTCCTCAGGGCGGAGAATCGGTAGGTGCGAATTTCTATGCGATCTTTCCGCACAATTTCCTTGCGATGGTGTTTGGCGCGGTTTTCCTGTTTTCCGCGATCGCTCTTGGTATCGGCGTGCGGCGATTCTGGCGCGACGAGGATCCTGGCGATGCGTCGCTGGCTGCGGCTCTGGAAACAACCAAAGATGTGCTGACACTGAGATATCTCGGCGGCGGTCACGGAGACGGCTGCAACAACGAAGACGACGCTTTTTCGCTGAAGCGCAGGCGATTGCACCACCTCACCTTCTATGGCTTCATGTTGTGTTTCGCTTCGACGTGTGTCGCCACGCTGTATCACTATCTGTTCAGTCTCGAGGCTCCGTATGCGTATACGAGTTTGCCTGTGGTGCTCGGGACGGTCGGCGGTGTGAGCCTGCTGCTGGGTACGTGCGGTCTGCTTTGGCTTAATGTGAACCGTAATCCGCTTCACGGCGACCCCGGCCAGAAGCCGATGGACAGAGCGTTCATCGTGCTTCTGATCCTGGTCGCTTTGACCGGCCTCGTGCTTGTCGGACTTCGGAGTACCGCTTTGATGCCGACGCTGTTGACGCTTCATCTCGGCACTGTGATGGCGTTGTTCATGACCTTGCCGTACGGCAAATTCGCGCACGGTATTTACCGGACCGCAGCACTTTTGAAGTGGGCAATCGAAAAGCGCCGACCGTCGAATCTGCTCGTTGAAGAGTGACCTGAAAAGCCTTCGCGCGTCGCCTTCTGGTTGGTGGCGCGCTTGCTCGAAGCATGAGCTCCCCAGCGAGTCTGGACCGCCATCAGGACCGCATGGCGCGACATGTGAACTCGTCCGGCGCTGGGACGCTGGGAATCTGCGTGGAGTTGGCCGCCCGACGGCTGCCCGCTAGATCTGCGAGATGGATCCCGACTCGATGATGAAGAGAACAGCAACTTGCCGGGCGGCGCCGGTTCCGATGTAACCGGGGATGTTTAAGCGGAACGCTTCAGGCGGGCGCCCGTCATCGCGTCATAAAGTCCAGCAAGATCTTCGAGCCGGGCGGCGCCAAGCTGATTGACTGCCTGCTCAAGGAGACAGCGGACGGTATTGGCGATAAGCATCGGGGCACCCCGGCGATCGCCGAGCGCACATGCGGCTTCGACACTGTCGGTGACCGACATCAAGTCCCTGCCGGCACCACCTGTGCCGCCGAGCAACTCCGCGAAGACGGACTTCGACGCGTCGCTCCAGCCAGAGCCTCGGCTGATGACCTCAGCCATGTCTTCGAGCCGCAGTCCATACCTCAGACCCGCTGCGATGCATTCGTAGGTGACGAGTCGGCAGAGCGAGGCGATCGCGCTAGTGATGAGATCGGCGATGTCGTGCTGACCAACGTGTTCGATCGATTTGGCGTTCGCCTCCGTGGGCGACGGCGCATCGCTGTTGTCAGCCATCCGCGTGCCGGCCATCGACTCGATGAGGCCGACCATGTCTTCCAACTGCGCGTTGTCGCCGAGCGTATTGACGCCAATCTGTAGCAGGCTCCGAACAATGGTGGTCAGTGGCATCGGCACACGATTGGACACACCGAGCGACACAGCCTGCGTCACGTCTTTTAGCAACAGCGAAAGGGTAAAGTTGGTGGACTGCTTACCTTCCAAGAGTGCCGGCAGCATTTTTTCGGTCGTTTGATTGCGCGCCTCGCTGCGGCTCAGAAAGTCCGACATCGACGCGAGCGACAGCCCGGCTTTCCTGCCGGCCGCCACCACTTCGAGCGTTCCCAGACGGCAACCCGCGTTCATCGCATTGTTGACCGTCTTCATTGCCTGGCCGTCGCCGACACGCGAACCACATCGATAGATGGTCGCAGTAATCGCGCGCAGAGCAGGCAGCGCGCGCTCGAACACGGGGTCGGAAGCAGAGGCCATTAACGTCGCGCCCCCGCTCATGACGATGTGTGGACTCGCGGAGACCGCCGCATCCATCATTTCGACACCCGATTGCAGCAACTCGTCCGCGATGCGCCACGTTTCTTCCGGAATGCCACTGGTCTGATCGACGACGAGCTTGCCGGCGCTCAGTCCTGCTGCGAGCCCGCTCTCTCCAAAAACAACGTTTCTTACGTCCGAACTGCGCGGCAGGCAGAGAAAAATGACGTCGCATCGCCGAGCCAATTCGGCTGCGGTCGGCGCGACGTCGGCGCCGAGCGCGGCAAACGCGTTCGCCGCGCCCGGATTGATGTCCCAAACGCACAGACTATGGTCCGGCAGAAATCTGCGTGCGAGCTGACTGCCAAGTGCACCCAGACCAATATAGCCAATCTTCATTTCGCATCGTCTCCGGGATGACATGAAGGGCGTGCGCCCGAACCCGGCGACTGCCGGGAACGGTGCGTACGTAGTGCTTATCGTTGCTCGCGTGGGTATTGGAGCACGAGCGCCTCGAGGCCGAATTCGCCGGCGCGGAGTTCGAATTTTTCTTCGTTAGGCTCGACGACGACCATGGACCAGAGCGGGAGCTCCTCGTCATTGTGAAGCAGGCTGCCATTGCCTACGAACACATAGTACCCGGCGGCGGCACGTGGATCAGGACCCTGGACGGACATTCCCGCGCCGATCCGCACGACCTGCGCATGCATGCCGTCCTCCACGTCCTGAAAAAGAGTCTCCCAAACCGCTTCGGTGCGCGACTGCATGACCGGCGCAGTGGAAAAGCGCACGGGCTCCGATGTCAGATGCCGGCGTTTGCTGGGTTCCAGCCTGTCACGGTAACCAGGCTTGTCGAGATAGACCGGCTCCGAGTTGCCGGTGTACATGCGCATAGCTACAAAGGAGAGGCCTTGCGCGCCGGAGATGATCGGCCCGTACGCGGTGTGGTGATCCTTGAACTGGACCGTGAGCGGCTCGATCACCTGCTTGCGCGCACCGAGGGTGCCGGATCCGGAGATGAAGCATTGGAACATGCTGACACCGTGGAAGTGCGGAACGATGGTCTCGTGTGCCCTCAACTCGGACATCGTGGCTTGCGGCCCCGGAGCCGAGCTGGATGACGAGCGGGGCCCGAAATACACCGTTCCCCAATGCTGGTTCCCGGTTCCTGGGGAAACGATGGTCTGGCGCTGCGCGAGCGCGTCTGCGCCGCTTCGAGTGTAAATCATCAGTCTTTCTCCTTAGGTCTTGCGTTGCCTGTTGACTCGATCCCCGACGGATCATGTGGCCGCTGACGCTATCGGCGACCGGTGGCGGAATCGTAGCATACGTTTTATTGAACGGCATAAGTTTCGGTCATCGGAACTTTGGCAACACCGTATCGAGACCTGAATCGAGCCGGGCAAATCATCAGCATATTGCCAGCGGGTTTCGGTGGTCGGAACGCATTTCATTTATGTTGACGACGGGCTTGATGCCGACTACAGTTCAAAACAACGCGCGGCATTGCGCACCGGCGGCAGGCGAATATTTCCGCCACCAGTCGAAAAATAGTAAGGAGACGAGATGCAATTGGCGGAAGAGGTTCCGCTCATGCGTCTGGAGCGAATCACAAAGACGTTCCCGAATGGGCTGGTCGCACTACGTGGTGTCGACCTTGAAATCGCCCGCGGAAAAGTCTATGGATTGCTCGGGGCGAATGGCGCGGGAAAGTCGACGTTGATCAAGATCCTCTCGGGCACGTTTCAGGCGTCGGGCGGCCAGATCATATGGCGCGGTGCGCCGGTCCAGTGGTCGACACCAAGGGAAGCGAACGAGATGGGTGTCGCGACCATTCATCAACATATTCCGCTCGTTCCGGCGCTGTCGGTCATCGAAAACGTGTTCCTCGGCGCGAGTGGCCGCTGGCGGCGCGACGCGTCGCTGCACGCGCGGTACAGCGACATCTGCGCGCGTACGGGCTATTGGCTCGATCCCGATCGGCTCGTCGGTGATCTGTCGATCGGGCAGCGCCAGATGGTTGCCGTCTTCCAGGCCCTTGGCACCGGTGCGGAACTCATCGTCATGGACGAGCCCACGGCTTCGCTTGCGACCGAGGAACGTGAAGTCGTCTATCGAATCGTGCGCCATCTGTCCCGCGTCGAGAACAAGGCGATCCTGTTTGTTTCGCACTTCCTCGACGAAGTGATGGCATTGACCGATTGCGTGACCATCCTGCGTGACGGTGAGGTAGTCGTTCGCGCCAATACGTGCGATCTCGACGAGACGCGCCTCGCGGAAGCGATCGTTGGGCGGCAACTAGTCGCGCTGGAACGGTCGCCCGCCAAACAGGTCAGCGCCAGTGCCCCGGTGCAATTGGAGTTGCGCAACCTGGCGTCGCCGGACAAGCTCAGCCCGGTTTCGCTGAAGCTCATGGCGGGGGAAGTGATCGGTATTGCAGGCCTGCTAGGCTCGGGCCGCAGCGAATTGCTGCATGCGATCTTCGGCGCCGATCCGGACGCCACCGGCGACGTGTTGGTGTGCGGCAAAGCGGTGCGTCGTTCCACGATGGCGGCGGTGAGAGCAGGAATCGGGCTCGTGCCGGAGGACCGGATGAGACAGGGCCTCGTGCCGGCGTTCGAGATTTGGCGGAATACCACGCTGCCGGCGCTCGAAGGCGTGTCTTCGCGCGGCATTTTTCCACGCCGGGAAACCGAGAGGACACGCGGGGAAGATGCGATCCGGCGATTGAAGATCAAGGCGCCATCGCCCGATTCACTCGTCACGGAACTGAGCGGCGGCAACGCGCAGAAGGTGACGATCGCCAAATGGCTGTTCAGCGATGTGAAGGTATTTTTACTCGACGAACCTACCTCCGGTATCGATATCGGCGCGAAGACCGACATTCTGCTGCTCGTGCGTGAACTCGCGGCGGCAGGCAAATCCGTCGTCATCGTTTCTTCGGAATTCGAAGAATTGCTGGCCGTGAGCCAACGGATTCTAGTGATGCGCGACGGGCGCTGCATTGCCCAACGCGAGGCGCACGGAACATCCGAGCAAGAACTAATACTGCTTGCCGGTGGCCAGAGCGCGGCCTGCACCCACGCTGCGCAACCCATGAAGAGTGTGTGACCATGAATCTTTCGACTTCTAAAGACCAGCCGGTCCAATCGTTCGACGCCGCCAGCGGCCAGCCGGCCGTCAACCGCACCGGCGGAGCGGGCGCGCAGCCACCGTCCATGCCGTTGCGCCGCCTGCTGGGTGTTCGGGAGATGGGCGTTTATTACGCACTGATTTTTCTGGTGCTTATTCTTTCGGCAATCACCGCCTATACGGGACAGGCTAACTATCTTTCCGTCAACAACATTACGAATGTGCTTTACCAGTCTTCGCTAGTCGCGATGATCGCGGTGGCCATGACGGTCATTCTCATTACGGGAAACTTCGATCTATCGGTTGCATCAGTAGCGGCGCTGTCGGCTGCCGTGATGGTCACTGCGGCCGATGCCGTCGGCTTCTGGCCCGCGGCGTTCCTTGGCGTTTTCGTCGCCATGCTGGTCGGCGTGTTGAATGGCGCGATCGTCCAGTATCTCGGCATCAATGCGTTCATCGTGACGCTCGGCACGCTGACCGCGATACGCGGCGTCGTGCAGATCGTGACCGATGGCCGCTCGCTGACCGTGTCGGATTCCGACGCGCTGTCCGCCATGCAAACGTTCGAGGCTGGACGGGTGCACATTGCGTTGACGCTGCTCGTTCTCGGGATTGCGTTGGTCGCGAGAGGGCTGCTGGTTGCTTCGCGGGCGCGGCGTGCAGGGCGTGGAATGACATCCTCGGTATTCACGATCGTAGGCGGCCTGTGCCTGATCGCGATGCCCGCGCTTGGCGGTTCGGAACTGACCGTTCAAAAGCCCGTCGTTTACATGGCGGCCTTTACGGCGGTTGTCTGGTTTGTTCTGACGTTCACGACGACGGGCAGAAGGATCTATGCCGTCGGCGGCAACCCTGAGGCAGCGCGCTTGTCCGGGATTAATGTAAAGCGCTACAAGATGGCGGCGTTCATTCTCTGCAGCGGGGTAGCGGGCGTGGGCGGTGTGTTGTTCGGCAGCCGGCTCGGCGCGATCAACCCGACGGCGATGCAGGGCCAGGAACTTGCGGTCATTGCTTCGGCGATCCTTGGCGGCACCTCGCTCTACGGTGGTTCAGGCAGCGTGATCAAGACCCTGGCCGGGACGCTGCTGCTCGTCACGCTGGCAAACGGCTTCAATATTCTGAACCTCGGCGCGAATTATCAAGGTTTGATCGAGGGCACCGTCATCATTATTGCCGCCGCCATCTACACGGTCGGCGGGTCGCGCCGGGGCGGAAAATCGCATTGATTGGGAAGCGCGGTTATGCGCTGCTTTGCAGCGATATGCAGCGCCTGATGGTGACGGGAGCGACGGGAGATCGGCGATGGAAAAACGGGTGTCGAAAGCGAACTTCAAAGCAAAGGCCTGCGAATTGTTCAGGCAGGTAGAAATGCTGGGCGAGAGTGTCATCGTAACCGATCACGGACGGCCGACTATCGAGGTTCGGCGTTATCCGGTGCAGCAAAAGAATCCTTTCGACGTGCTGCGAGCCGCGGTCGTGCGTTGCGTCACCGATTGACAGGCCTCGCGTCCAGCAACCCGGGAGATCAACCGTGATCATGCTCGATACACAGGCACTGGTCGCGTGGATCACCGGCCAGGGAACACTGAGCACTGCCGCACGCGAGAAGATCGAGCGCGAACGGGAGGCGGGGGAAACCGCTATTTCGGTAATCAGCGTTCTGGAGTTGGGCCGCTACATCGACGACGGCAGGCTTCAGTTGTCGATAGATAAGCGCAGATGGCTGATGGCGTTGACGTCGATCGAAGGTCTGCATGTGATGCCAGTCGATATGGCGGTCACGCTCCGGGCTGCGGTGTTTCCGTCCGAGCTTGCTTCAAACGAACGACTGATTGCCGCCACAGCGATCATGCTCGGTTGCGAACTTGTTACGCCGGACGCGCGACTGCGCAAACTCGTCTATGTGGAGACGATCTGGTGAGTCACGGGTAAAGCCGCTGCAGCGAGGGTAGGGAGCGAATCAGATACATGTCGCTTCCGCTTGGCTGCCGCAGAAGTTTCGGTGATTGGAACGTATTTCATTTATGTTGACGGTTGATATCGGCAAGTCTAGAGTGGTGACAGTCTCTGAGTCGGTAATTGCAGAATGCCGATACGGGGTGACAGGTGCGGGCGTAGCGAGGTTCCCGTGGTACTGGGCAGCGGATGCTTCGGCATTCGGCTACATCGGCAAAAACAAATGACAATTCAGGAGACAAACATGAACAGGATGTCGAGGACAATCAAGTTGGCAGGACTTACTGCCATCGTTTCGCTGACGGCTGGCGTAGTGCAGGCAAAGCAGATCACGCTGGCTTATATAGCCGACAGCATGCAGTTCCCGTATGACGTTTCGCTAGGGAAGGGGTTTCAGGAGGCGTGCAAGGAACTCGGCTGCAAGGCGCTCGTGCTGGACGCGCAGGCTAGCGTCGCGAAGCAGGCGAACGCTGTCGACGATCTGATCACCCAGAAGGTCGACGGCATCGCGATGATTCCGGTTGACTCGGTTGCCGCACGAGCTTCGGTGGACAAAGCCGCGCAAAACAACGTCCCGATCGTGTCGGCTGCGGCGCAGATTGGCGACCCGAATAAGACGCCGCTCAAAGACGTCTACACAAAACTCACCGCGCTTGTCACCACCGATGACGTTGCCGCGGGCGCCCGAGCGGGCGAACTTGCCGCGAAAGTGCTCCCGAAGGATCGCGTTGTAACGATTGCGGTCATCGAAGGGGCGCCGGGATTTGCGGCGGTTCGGCAGCGTAGTGCCGGCTTTAAGGAAGCGCTCGATAAGGCAGGGATCAAGTATACGATCGTTGCATCGCAGCCAACGGACTGGACGCCCGAGAAAGGCGAGTCCGTTTGCCAGAATGTTCTGGTCGCTCATCAGGACCTGGACCTGTTCTTTAGTCAAGCCGACGACATGGCGATTGGCTGCGCGCGCGCCGTCCGGTCGAGCAATGCCAAAACGAAGATCATTGCCACGGCCGGTGGCTCCCGTCTGGGCAACGACGCAATCAAAAGCGGCCGGATCTACGGCTCCGTCTGTACCAAACCGGAGACACTCGGCAGGCTGACGGCCAAGGCGCTTTATGACGCCGCCACCGGTAAGAACACGGCGAAGGCGCAATTCATCACCTATGACACTCCGGCAATCACGAAGGAAAATCTTTCGGTTTGTCCGGCCGAATGGTGATCCGTGCAGGAGTCCTGCTGTACTAACGGTACCGGGGCGCAACGAAGGAAATTGGAGGGCAAAGGACAATGACTCAACTGGCAGGCAAGAAGGTACTCATCACCGGTGCGTTGGGCACGATCGGGCGTGCGCTGGTATCGCGTTTCGCAGAAGAAGGTGCAACGGTCATCGCGCTCGACCGGCCGGACGCCGCGAGTGCGCAGGAAACGTTAGGCAAGGACGTGCGATATTTCGGCTGCGATCTGAACCAGCTGTCCGCTACCGAGACTGCCGTGTCGAAACTGGCCGACGAGGTGGGCGGAATCGACGTGCTGATCAACAACGCGGCGCTCGTCATCATGAAACCGTTCGAGAGTTTTTCGATCGAGGAATACGAAGATCAGGTCCGGATCAATTCCTCGGCCGCGTTCGTGCTGGCACGAGCGTGCAGCCCCGCGATGAAGGCAAAAAAATACGGGAAGATCGTCAACGTCACGTCGCTCACGCTGACGGGCCGCTGGGATGGCTATGTGCCGTACATCGCTTCGAAGGGCGCTCTCTACGGGCTGATCAAGGGGCTCGCGCGTGAACTCGGCGCTCATGGCATCAACGTGAACGGCATTTCACCGGGAGCCGTTGTTTCGGAAGCCGAATTCCGTGATCGTGCGGACACCCGCGAGCAATACCATAACTGGATTCTTGAGAACCAGAGCCTGAAGCGGCGGATTCAGGCCGTCGACGTCGCGAACCTCGCGGTTTTTCTCTCGTCGTCGCAGTCCGACGCAGTCTCAGGACAAAACATCCAGATCGACGGAGGTTGGTAACGCAAGAACCGGCCGCTGGTCCAGGTGGCCGGCGCATCTTGAGCGCTGTGGAGAAAACAGCGGGAGGGGACATGAGAACATACCAGCCGTTGCTTTTCGCAGAAGATTTCATTTTCCTCGAAGCGCCGCGTTGGCGAGATAACCGGCTCTGGGTTTCGGACGTATTCGATCACACTGTATACGTGCTCGGTCTGAACGGCGTGCGCGAGAAAGTCTGCACTGTGCCGCATCGGCCTTCCGGCCTTGATTTTCTGCCGGACGGAACACCGGTCGTTGTGTCATCGAAGGACCGCAGGCTGATGAAGATCGTCGGCGATACGATTGTGGAGTACGCGGACCTGTCAGGATTCGCGTCGGGCGACCTCAATGATTTCGCCGTCGATGCTCTGGGCCGGATCTACGTTGGCAACTTCGGTTACGACTACGACGCTGGCGAGCCGCGAGCAGTTACCGCACTGCACCGGGTCGACCCTGATGGCTCGATCAGCGTCGCGGCGGTGGGGCTGGATTTCCCGAATGGGGCGGTCATCGTCGACGGCGGCAGGACGCTTATCGTGGCAGAGACGTGGATCGGACGACTGACCGCGTTTGACATAGACGAACACGGAGTGCTCGGAAATCGACGCGTGTTTGCGGAACTCGGCGAACGTCAGCCGGACGGCATTTGCGCAGACGCGGATGGCGGCATCTGGACCGCTTCCTTCAATACCGGCGAGTTCCTTCGCGTGCGTGCTGGAGGGGCGATTACCGATGTCATCGAACTGAAAGGTCATGCGATCTCCTGCACGCTGGGAGGCGACGATGGACGCCAGCTCTTTTGCACATCTTATAGCGGCACGCTCGACGAACTGGTTGCGCGCAAACGAAACGGCGTCGTGCATACAGTTCAGGTTGATGTGCCGGCGTTCCCCGCTTCTGGAGCTTGACGGTTTTCTATCTTGCCAGGTAGGCGCGCGCTGTCCGTCGTCGAGCGGTCTACAGTTGGTTTTATCGACGTGGTCTTGCAGATCGTTCCAGCGCGTCTTCGCGATGGGGATGCGACATCGACATAGCAGCCTGCGTCTGACTATGTGTTCCGATCCCTCCGATTTCTAATTCATGATGTGGTAACAGTAACGACATGAGCGACAAAGACTTCAAATATCTGTTCGAGCCGCGGTCGATTGCGGTGGTGGGCGTTTCCGACGATGCAGGGCGGCCCGGTTCGCAGGCTGTCCGTGCGCTCCTGAACAATGGTTACGCCGGAAAGATCTTTCCCGTTAACCCGAAATATGAGCAGTTCGAAGGACTGCGATGCTTTGGCTCGGTGTCCGAGATTGACGAGCCGATCGATCTGGTTGTGGTTGGCGTGCCCGCAGCCGGCGTGTTGCCGGTTCTCGAAGCCAGCGTGGAGAAGCACGTCCCCTTCGCCGTTGTGCTGAGCGGCGGATTCCGCGAAAGCGGTCCGGAAGGCATCGAACGCGAGCAGCGCATGCTTGAGCTCGCCCGCCGTGGCGGTATGCGCATTATCGGGCCGAACTGCCTCGGCTTTGCAAACATCCATTCGAATGTTTACGCGGCCTTCGGCAGCATCACGCGGGAGCCGAAGCTGAAACGCGGCGGCGTGTCGCTGGTTACCCAAAGCGGCGGTTTCGGGTACAGCCTGGCACTGGCGTGTTCTGCGGCGGGAATTGGGTTTCGTCACGTGATCGCGACCGGCAACGAGACGGACATCGACACCGTTCAGCTGATCGATGCGTTGCTCGACGATCCCGAGACGCAAATCATCCTCGCGTACATCGAGGGGACCCGCGACGGCCGCGCTTTGCTCGACGTGGGGCGCCGGGCGATGGCGGTGGGAAAACCCGTGCTGCTCTGGAAGGGGGGCGTTACCGAGCAAGGTGCGCGCGCGGCCGCGTCGCACACAGCCAGCATGACGGGTACTTACGACTTTTACCGAGCGCTGTTCAAGCAAACCGGCATCATTGAGATCAATGAAATTCACGAGGCGGCCGATTATCTCAAAGCGCTCGCCGGCGCGAAATATCCGCAGGGAAACGGTGTCGCCGTAATGGGCGTTTCCGGCGGCTCTGCGATTGTTTTCGCGGATGCGGGAGAGCCGGAAGGGCTGTCGTTGTGCGAACTCGACGTACAGACGCAGCACAAGTTGCAGGCAGTCGTGCCGAACATCGGCGCAGTGCATAACCCGATCGATCTTACGGCTGGCTACTTCTCTCCGAATAACGGCGAGAAGCTCGCGACGGCGGTGCAGGCCGTGCTGGACGCGCCGAATGTCCATGCAGTCTGCGTCAATCTCGCCACTACCGGCAAGGTGGGAAGTCTCGCCGCGGCGGAAGTGCTCGCCCGCCTGGCAGCGGCGGCAACCAAGCCGATCGTCGTGTTCTCGTCTGCACCGGCAAGCGAAATCGGCGACGCGCTTGCGCGATTCGACGAGGCAAACATTGCTGTGCTCCCATCGCCGTCGGGTGCTGCGAGATCGATCGCGATGCTTGCACGGTATGAACAGGCGAAGCGTCGCGTGTCTCGCGAGCAGGGGGCGAATTCCGTTGCCACGAGCCCGGCGGACGGACGCATTACGGCGACTGGCGGTGCACTCTCCGAGAATGATTCAAAGAAGATTTTGGCTGCGGCAGGCATCCCTGTAACGAGGGACGTCATCGTAACCACCGCCGACGGCGCGGTGTTCGACGACCTCAAGGCGCCGTTGGTGGTGAAGGTCGTGTCCGCGGACATTCCACATAAGACCGAAGTGGGCGGCGTCAAGGTTGGCATTCAAACAAGGGCCGACCTGAAGCAAGCGATCGACGAAGTTCTCGCGAATGCGAGAAAACATGTCCCGACCGCGCGTATCGACGGCGTGCTCGTATCGGAGATGGTGCGCGGCGGGTTCGAGCTCATTGCGGGCGTCGTGAACGATGTCGTGTTCGGTCCTGTCGTGGTAGTGGGTGCGGGCGGAATTTATGCGGAGCTGCTTGGCGACTCGGCCTGCCGGCTCGCTCCTTTCGACGAAAAAACCGCGCGCGAAATGGTCGATGAGCTTCAGTGCCGCCGCATCATGGACGGCGCAAGGGGTGGCGCCGCGCTCGACGTCGACGCGATTGCTTCTGCACTGGCCGCGCTGTCCCGCTTCGCATGGGAGAACCGGGAAAGCGTTCAGGAGATCGATATCAATCCGCTCTTTGCACTGCCCGAGGGTGTCGTCGCAGCCGATGCACTCATCGTTGCTCGCGGGACCGCCGGCGCGCGTTCGGAATGATGGAGCATGAGCGGTGAGCGATGTGGAACATTCAGGTGACCTTCTTATGAACGATGAACTCGCGATTGGCGACAGCTACCCTGTGACGTTCGAACCGCTCGACCGCACTCTCGCCGTGCGGCGGGCGGAGACAATACTTTCCGCGGCGCTCGCGAGCGGTTACCCGTTGGCATATAACTGCAGGAATGGGATCTGCGGCTCGTGCAAGGCGAAGGTCACGCAAGGCCTGGTCGATCACGGGGAAACGGCGTGTCGCGGCATTTCGGAAAAGGAGCAGAGCGAGGGTTTCGCGTTACTCTGCCAGGCAAAGCCGCTTTCCGCGGTGACGGTCGTTTGCCAGGTTGTCAATGCCGTCGAGGGCGTGCCGCTCCGGCGCGTTGCTGCCCGCGTTCACGAACTGGACCGGCTTGCGGACGACGTGATGCGCATCAGGCTCAAGATGCCGGCGAAGGATCCGATCAAGTATCTGCCGGGTCAATACATCGACATCCTGATGAATGGCGGAATTCGCCGCAGCCTTTCGGTGGCCAGCTCGCCGAACGACGGCGAATTCATCGAGCTTCACCTGCGCAACTACGGTGGCCCGTTCAGCACCCACGTGTTCAACAAGATGAAGGTCAGCGATCTGCTTCGTCTCGAGGGCCCGATGGGAACATTTTTTATTCGAGATGAGAGCGAAAAGCCGATTGTCTTTGTCGCAAGCGGGACCGGGTTCGCGCCGATCAAGTCGATGATCGAACACGAAGTACGCAAGCAAAGTCGTCGTTCGATGAGGCTCTACTGGGGCGGCCGGCGACCCTCCGACCTCTACCTCGATACGCTTGCGCAACAGTGGGTGAAGGAACACGGCATCACCTATGTCCCCGTCGTCTCCGATCCTCGGCCGGAAGATCGATGGACCGGGCGGACGGGGTTCGTGCATCGCGCGGTGATGGAGGATTTTCCGGATCTGTCCGGCCATCAGGTTTACGCGTGTGGTGCACCCATCGTCGTTCAATCCGCACAGCAGGATTTCACCGCGGAGTGCAAGCTTCCGGAAAGCGAGTTCTACGCGGACATGTTCGTGTCGAGCACACCGTCGAATCCGTAAGCGGGAAGGCCTGGCGCTGCGATGTGCAAGTCAATCAGAGATCAACAGGGTTCGAAATGGAAACAGCGGTGAGCCATGTAATTGTCGACAGACACGACGACGTGCTCTGGATTACGGTCAATCGTCCGGAGAAAGCGAATGCAATGACGGTCGCAATGGTCGAGCAGATAAGCGAGGCAATCGTCGCGGGTGGCGGGGACCCGGCGATCCGGGCGGTATTGCTGACGGGAGCTGGCGAGCGGCTCTTTACAGCAGGCGTGGACGTCCGCGAGAAAGCAGAAGACGGCGACGTCGCGCGCCAACGCGAGCGGCGCTCGCGCGCCTTGGCGGCACTGCAGGATGCGGTGATCGATGCGCCCAAACCCGTGGTGGTCGTGCTCAACGGTGCAGCAATCGGCGGTGGTGCGATGCTCGCACTTCTCGCCGACGCGTGTGTCGCGGTGGACACGGCGGAACTCGCATTGCCTGAAATAGATCTCGGCATCGCGACCTATTCCGGCGCAAACATTCTCGCGACGATTGGTGGACGTGCGCTGGCACTGGATCTGATACAGAGCGGGCGGAGAATGCCCGCAAGCGAGGCGATGAGCCGCGGGCTGCTGCAGAGTGTGGCGTCGCGCGACGGCCTCACGAGCGCGGCGATGGCGGTTGCCACAAAGCTCGGCGAAAAGGATGCCGCGGTGTTCGCGGACAACAAGCGCTGGATTAATCGCGCATTGAAGGCTGCGTTGGCCGAGGCACGGGAAGAACACGCACGCCATCGGGCACGTGCCGCGCAGTGACGTTAAATCCGGACCGAGCAGGTACTCCCGGAAAAGGCTACGGAAGGATTTCAAAAAGGAGAAGGGAGCTCAGAATGGCGGATCTTGAAATCAGTATCGTCGATCGCGTAATGGTCGCGCGGTTGAATCGGCCGCAAACGAAAAATGCGCTCAGCGAAGACATGCTGGAACTGCTTCGAAACGCGCTGAGATCGGCCAATGACGACGCCGCGATTGGCTGTTTCGTCATCACGGGAGCGGGCGATGCGTTTTGCTCGGGCGGCGATCTCGGGCGGCGCTCGGCGGAAGACGCGGCGCTCGATCCCACGCCGCTCGAACGCAGACATCGCCTGCAGAACGTTACGCACAAGGTTGCGCTCGCGGTGGAGGAATTCGAAAAGCCTCTGATTGCGGCGGTGAATGGCGCCGCGGTCGGCGCGGGGATGGATCTGTCGCTGATGTGCGACATGCGTTTCGCCGGCGTTTCCGCCCGATTCGCGGAAGCGTACATCCGTGTCGGGTTGCTACCCGGCAATGGCGGCTGTTATTTTTTGCCGCGGCTCGTCGGTCCCGCGAAGGCGCTCGAGCTTCTATGGACGGGTGAGTTCGTGTCCGCCGAAGAGGCTCTGAGGATCGGGATCGTCAATCGCATGTTCAGCGACGAGTCCCTGATCGACGAAACGCTCGCATTCGCGAAGCGCCTCGCCGACGGACCGCCGATCCAGTTGCGTGACATCAAGAAGCTCATGTATCAGTCGATGAAAACCGACTTGCGAACGAGCCTCGAATCGGTCGCATCGCACATGGCGGTCGTGCAATCGACTGCCGATTACAAGGAAGCGATCCAGGCTTTCAAGGAGAAGCGAAAGCCGACATTCCAGGGCAAGTGACGAGGCCGGTGGTCCGGTCGCGAGGGAATCGCGCGCTTGATACGAGCTGATGCGAACTGATACGAGCGCGGCGATGCGGGCTGGTTCTAGCCGCTGACGTTTGCCCGGCGTTCTGTCATCGCCACATGAGCGCGGCGGCTGGCAGAGCCGGGTCGCGGCAATTCCGCCGCCAAACGACGATGGCTCAATGAAACGTATCCCGGTCAGTGGAACCACGTGCTAACATACGCGGGCTACATCGCCCGTTTCGCCGGTCGCCGCCTTTTGCGTTGGCCGGCACTTGGCACACCAAGTCTAAACAAATCCCACGATGGAATACTGCCGATATGATGCGCTCAGTTCAACGTATCCTCGCCGTTTTTGAAAGTTTCAGTGCCGAGCGAAGCAGTCTGTCGCTCCAGGAGATCGCAGACCGGATCGAATTGCCGAAGTCCACCACGTTCCGGATCGTGCAAAGCCTGGAGCGCGCGGGGTATCTGGTCCGTCTGGAGGACAGTCAATATTGCCTGTCGTTCCGATTCACGAGCCTGGCAGGTCTTGTTCGCAGCACGCTCGGCATTCGCGAGATTGCCCGTCCGTTCCTGCTGACGCTGGCGGAGGAAACGAAGGAAACGGTTTCTATCCATACGATCAGCGGCACGGATCGCGTCTGCATCGATTCCGTTTCAACCGCGTCGGCGCCGCTGCGTGCCGTCGTTCAGGCCGGAGAACATATTCCGTTGCTGAAGGGTTCGGCGTCGAAGGTGCTAATGGCATATTTGCCGAAAACGGAACTGGCGCCGATCGTCACCAACGTTGCGCGCGCCGGCAAGCGAACCAAGAGTGACGTGCTCGAGGAACTGGAACGGGTTCGTGAGCAGGGTTATGCGGTCTCCCACGGCGAGCGGCTCCTCGGCATCTCGGCGATTTCGGCACCGATCAGGGATTTCAACGACGAGGTGCACTACTGTCTGTCCGTCGGTGCGCCAACCGTCAGAATGCAAATGCACGAGAAGGAATTCATCAAGCTCGCCGTGAATGCAGCCAAGGACATTTCGCGGCAATTCGGCGGAAAAACGTGACATAGAGAAAGCCCGTGTCCGAGCCTTCCTCTGGCCACGGTTAGAAGAGCGAGCCGACCATGCCTCCTTCAACGGCGATGGTCGACCCCGTGATGAATCCCGCTTGCATGGAGGCGAGAAACGTTACGACGCCGGCGAGTTCTTCCTGCGTGCCCATGCGTCCCAACGGTGTGAGCTTCTTACGAGCCGTGGCCTGATCCGCAGTGTAGGCGGCCGTACCCGTGCGGTGCGGCGTTTCAATGAGCGCCGGCGCCACGCAGTTGGCGGTGATGCCTTTGGAGCCGAGCTCATTCGCCAGATGCTTCATGTAGGCGGTCACGCCCGCGCGGAACACGGTCGACAGGCTATGGTGCGGCATTGGCGACTTCACGGAAGCCGACGTGACCGCGATGAGGCGGCCCCAGCCGCGATCCTGCATGAGCGGAATCATCCGGCCAAGTACGTGAATGGCGCTCCACAACTGATTCCGATAAGCCTCGTCCCACCGTGCCGCGTCCGATTCGTCCACCGTTGCGCGGATCGGGTTAGGCGGGCGGCTTGTATTGAGCACGACGATGTCCGGGCCGCCAAATTCGCCCTCGAGTACGGTCGCGAGCCGCTGTACATCATTTTCGACGCGCATGTCGCCCGGCACCCCCACGGCTCGGACACGATATTTCTGCTCGATCTCGTCGGCCACCGTGCGCAGCGTGTCGGCCGATCGCGCAAACAGCACGACGTTCACGCCTTCCGCAGCCAGTGCGTGCGCAATGTTTTTGCCCATTCCGCCGCTCGACGCAGTCACGAGGGCCGTCTTTCCATTGATCCCTAAGTCCATGTTCATGCTCTCAAAGCTGATGTAAAAGGAATGCGGGGCAGGCCTCGTCAAGCGGAAACGATCACCTCGTCACCCTCGACGCTAAAGCGGTGCGGCATGTCTTGCGACACCCACTCCATGTACGAGAGCACTTCGTTGAACCGGCGGTCGTCCGCACGGAGCACCTCGGGACGATACTGCCTGTCGATTGCCATTGGCAGGAACGATGTACGTACGATGCCTTCCCCGGACACCTGTGCCTTTGCCAGCAAGCTTAACGTGCACGCTTTCCCATATGGCATCAGCGGATAATCCGGATCGAGATCCGTGTGATTTCGCACGGCACCATGCGCCCACGCGGGTTCTTCTCGCCAGGACGGCGCGGCGAACGGCTTGGTCATTGCGAATACGCCGAGGCTGTAGAAAATAGTCTTGCCCTTATACACCTCGATCGCCTTCGGTATATGCGGAGAATGCCCGACGACAAGGTCGGCGCCCGCGTCGATCGCCGCATGCGCGACCGCGACGTGATAGTCGGGGATGATGCGCGGCAGGCGAATCACGCCGGCATGAAAAGCTAGAACGGCTATGTCGACGTGGCGGCGCAACGCCGTCAGGTCTTCCAGCAACATCTCGAGGTCGCGCGGATCAGGTTCGGTTCTAATTCGAACCGATTCATGAGGTCCGCGGGTTTCGTAACAGGTCTTGATGCCGATATTCATCACACCCGGCTTGTTCGGGCCGGCATCGGTGCCGCGGGCGGCAACCGACGTGTACCCGAGATAACCGACCTTTATGCCGTTTTTTTCGACAATCGCGGGCTGGCGGGCTTCAGCGCGGTTCCTGCCGGCACCCGTCACCAGTACGCCGCGCCCGGTCATCAGCGCTCTCGTATCGAGCATCGCTTCGGCGCCGGCGTCCAGACTATGATTGTTTGCCATCGTCACGGCGTCGAACAGCCCGCTGGTGAAGATCTGCGCCATCTCGACCGGTTGACAGACCTGAGGCGCATGTTCCGTCTTCACGCCGCGCGCCGAATAGGCGCGCATGCAGTTGATGAAGCGGAAGTCGGCGCTCTCCAGTGCGGGCCGGACGAGTTCGGTGTACCCCTCGATCGGAAAACCGTCCGCCGGGCCGTGAACCGGGCCGCAATCCCCTGCGATCAACAACGATGGTAGCTTTGTCACTGCTCCTCCTCAGGGCCGTAAGCCGTTCTGCCGAGACCACATTTTCACGCATGCAAGGCAGGCCGGGCAATGTATTTGGTTTCATTGATCGGAACGCATGCTGGTAACCAGAACCTATGATAGCATCACTTCCTACGCTGGATAGGAGTACCTTTCGGTCTCGCGCGAAGTCGGTCAACGAAATGCGCGGTCGTCGTTGCTTGCGCAGCGAGGCGGTGCGTTGCGTTTCGCGGCCAGGGCGAGCCGGTGAAATTAATCGTTGGAGCAAGAGGAGAACAGGATGAATTCATCTGATCGTGGCCCCGGCTGGACACCTGAGAAGCGGCTCGACGGCAAGGTGGCCGTGGTCATCGGTGCAGGACAGAGCCCCGGCGAAGGGTTCGGCAACGGCCGCGCGACGGCGATGCGCTTTGCCCGTGAAGGCGCACGTGTACTCGCTGTCGACCGAAATATCGAGTCTGCGGAGGAAACGGCCGCGCTGATTCGCGGCGAAGGTTTCGAAGCGGTTGCATTTGCAGCGGACGTGACGCGCGAGAGCGAACTCCACCAGGCAATGCTCGATGCCAGGCAACGCTGGGGCTCTCTCGACATTTTGCATAACAACGTCGGCGTAAGCCTCGGCGGCGGCGATGCCGATCTGATGGATCTGACGGAAGAGCGGTTCGACAACGTCTGCCGGATCAACCTGCGCGGCACGATATTCGCTTGCAAGCATGCCGTGTCGATCATGCGTGAACAGCGCTCGGGGGTCATCGTCAATGTTTCGTCCGCCGCGGCGGTGGGAAAATATCCGTATGCGGCTTATAAGGCGACAAAGGCGGGCGTAATCGCATTCACGGAGCAACTGGCGCTTCAGAATGCGTCGTTCGGCATTCGGGCGAACTGCATTCTGCCGGGGCTGATCGCGACGCCCATGGCGGTCGATACGAGAGTGCGCGAATGGAATCAGCCGCGCGAGCAGGTCGAGGCCGAGCGCAATGCGAAGGTGCCGCTGGGCCGACAGGGGACAGGCTGGGACGTTGCAAACACTGCGCTGTTTCTCGCGTCGGACGAGGCGAACTTTATTACGGGCATTTCCGTGCTCGTCGACGGCGGACGCGTTCTGAACCGCATCTGACGATCTCGGAGCAGGCGGGGCGAAGCAATTGTGTGCCCCGCCTGCCCGCCTGCGTTCATACGCGAACTGCGGTGTCGAGCGGGGCCGCCACGCGTCATTGCAGGCCCACAATGCCCATCCAGTACTGAAGCTGCGCACCTGTCGTTTCCACGTCGTACTTCAGAACGAACTCGAGGTGCCCGGTCGGCAGGATGCGGAATACTGATAGTGCCGCGGGCACCAACGCCGTCGTCGCCCCGTTACGGACGGCAAGCGCCTTGATGCTTGCGGTGACCAGCAGGCGTCCACCCGGATCGCAAGCAAACGTGCGAACGTGAAACGACTGCGTGTCTGCGTGCTGAACGAGTGTCGGCTGCCCAGACTCTGGATCGATACGAAAGACGGCGATATTGTTTTCCCCGCCGCCGAACACCTTCCGGCCATCGACCTCCACCGTGTAATCGGCGCGGTTGGCAACATAGACCCATTGCCCGCTCGGGTGAACGTGAACGGGCCCGCCCAATTGCCGCGGATTCATCTGCTGCGGCGCCGCGAGCATGTCGCATGTGTAGGCCGGTCGTGGCTCGATCGCGCCGTCATTGAAGCGGAACATGTACAGCCGATTGGTTCTTTCATCTGACGCATAGAGCCAGGGCTTCGATGGGTGGAAATCGATATGCCGGGGGCCGAACCCATATCCGCCGTCGGGCGCGACCACAGCGCTCGCAGATAATCTTCCGTCTACGAAATCGAGGGTTCGAAGCGCGCCTGGCTGCTCCGGTCGTTCGCCTTGGGCATTGTTGCCGCGATCGACGATCAATGCGGGCGATCCGGCGGGGAACACCATGACCTGATGCGGATAAATTCCGTAGTCCAGGTCTGCCGTCTGCGCGATCTCATCACCGATTGCACCGTCGGGCGAAATGCGATGCACTGTGATGCCGCTCGCCGGAAAGTTGTGGCCATTCAGGATGAATCGACCAGAAGGATCGACGCACATGTGGACTGCCCGACGCTTGAGCGGCTTCGGTTCACCATGCAGCGACAAGGAACCGTCTGGCGCAATCGCGAGCGAACTCACATGGTTATAGTCGGACGTGACTCGCGGGCCGCCGTTACTCGTGGAAACGTATAGATGCCTGCCCGATGGATGAGGCCACGCATACTGTACCTTCGCGGGGACGGTGATCGTGTGTTTCTTCGTGAGCGTGGCCGCGTCGACGTCGACTTCATAGTGCGTGATTACGTCGTCGACTGCGCTGTACAAAGCTGTACCTGCCATTTGATTCTCCGGTAGTAGGCTCCGCTGCGGCAGGTGTGCGCACCATCGCTCACGGTGTGCATCCCGCACGCAGCTGATTACGTAACACTGCAAGCCGGTCTCTCTTCGCAATACCATAAGAAACACGAAGATAACGTTTCCGGCGGCCGGCTCATGCCTGTTGATCGTGGCTCGGCGTGAACATCGGAATCGAGAAGCCGCCTTCCGACTTCTTGCATACGACTTTCACGCGCTGGCCGATCCTGACGCGATCGAGGTCCGTATCGACGATGTTGGTCAGCATGGTCGGTCCGTCGTCGAGTGTCACATAGGCAATGCAATACGGCGCGGGCGTTCCACGCCGCGTAACGCTGAACGTGTAGATGGTCCCGGTTCCGTTCGTGGTCGTCCATTCCACGTCGGAGCTCCAGCAGAACGGGCATAGCGCTCTCGGATAGTGGTGCGATTGCTTGCACGCGTTGCAGTGCTTGACCACCAATCTGCCTTCCGACGCGGCGTCGAAATACGGCTCATCACCCGGGTTCAGCGCAGGATCGTTGATCTTTCGGTCGATATAGTCGGTCGTCATTTGTTCATTCCCTTTCCATGATGAGCGTTGCTGCGCCATGACGGTGTCCGATTGCGCCGCCGATGCCACTGGCGAGCGCGAGCGCGCAATCGGGAACCTGCAACTTGGGGTGCGCTTCGCCGCGCAGTTGACGGACCGCCTCGATGATCTTCGTGATCCCGCCGCGATTGGAAGGATGGTTGTTGCAAAGGCCGCCACCGTCGGTGTTGAACGGAAGTTTTCCCACCCCCGATATCAGGTTGCCGTCGGCAGCGAACTTGCCCCCGTCGCCCTTTTTGCAGAAGCCGAGATCTTCCAGTTGCATAACGACTGTAATCGTGAAGCTATCGTAAATCGACGCGTATTGGATGTCCGACGGTTGTACGCCGGCTTCTTCGAACGCGCGCGGGCCGGCCCATGCGACGCCTGTGTACGTGAGATCGATCTTGCCGCCCATCTGATGCTTGGTGGACTCGCCGCTGCCAATCACCCTGACTCGCGGACGATTGAGCGACTTCGCGATTTCCGGCCGCGCGACGATCACGGCGCCGCCGCCATCGCTGACCACGCACGAGTCCAGCCTGCGTAACGGATCGGAGATCATTGGCGAATTGAGGACATCTTCCACGCTCACCACTTTCTGCAGCATCGCATTGGGGTTGTATTGCGCATGTTGCGACGCAGCCACCTTGACCCATGCAAGTTGCTCGCTGGTGGTGCCGTAGTCGTGCATATGCCGCATCGCGGCCATCGCGTACAGATTCACCGTCACCGGGCTGTATGGCATTTCGTACGGCGCATCCGGCAGGTTCACTCCGCGCACGCGCACCTGAGTGCCTGAAATGCCTTCTGAATTGGGACGTCCAGCGAGTGTAATCAGCGCGACGTTGCATTTGCCGGCTGCTATGGCCTGGGCTGCGTGCGCGACATGGATCAGATAAGAGCATCCGCCCATGTCGGTCGAATCGATGTGTTTCAGCTTGTTCAGGTTGAGGTAGTTCGACATCGACCATGCGTTGGTCCCAGGCGCGTCACCGGCGCAAAAGTATCCGTCGATATCGTCCTTCGAGAGCCCGGCGTCTTCGAGCGCGCCTTTGGCAACTTCGGCGTGCAATTGAGCGACCGAGTGGTTCGGCGCCTTGCGCAAAGGGTGTTCGTACGCGCCTACGATATAAGCCTTGCCTCTGATAGTCATACCTCGACACTCCTTAATGCTGCTTGGAAAACATTCGATCAGTCGTTGACTGGCGCTCTTGCCTCTGTGACCGCGGCGCATTGCCGACGACTGCGGCGCCGTGCTGCTGATGCAGACGTGCCGTGGTGTCCGCGATTTCGAGTTTCAATGAGTGGAATCAATGCTGTACAGTAAAACACATGATACCATTGGTTCGACGTCGCACAGCGATGCGCGAGCAAGCGAAAAACGGACACGACGATAGCGGGATACGGAGCTTCGCATCCCGTCCTTGCATCCACGCGCCGGCGGACGCGGGAGCGGTTCGCGATTCTCGGCAGCCGCGGTGCGTGACCGGTTTGTTCGTACGATAGGGAAGAGAGATGAGCGAAGTTCAGCAAGTGGAGTACACGGTGGAAGACGGCGTTGCCGTCATCACGGTCGACAATCCACCTGTCAATGCGCTGGCGCCAGGCATGCGCGAAAGCATCATCGACGGGATTGCACGTGCGAACGCCGATTCGGGCGTGATGGCGATTGTGCTTATTGGAGCGGGTCGCAATTTCATCGCAGGCGCCGATATCCGGCAGTTCGGCAAGGCGCGCACCGTGACTAGCAGCGTGAGTACCGGCGCGCTGGACGCGAGCGAGAAGCCTGTGATTGCCGCGCTACACGGCTACGCACTCGGGGCCGGGCTTGAACACGCGCTCGCATGCCATTATCGGATTGCATCGGAGGATGCGAAGGTAGGCCTGCCCGAGGTCGCGATCGGTGTCATCCCGGCGGGCGGCGGCACGCAGCGACTTCCGCGCTTAATCGGCCCGGAGGCTGCGTTGGACATCATCGTGACGGGGCGTCATGTCTTGGCGGACGAGGCGCTGCGCCTGGGTATCGTTACGGACGTCGTGCATTTGAATCAATTGCGTCCGGCCGCGCTCTCTTTGGCAAAGCGCGTTGCTGACGTCAGACCATTACCGCGCCTACGTGACAGGACAGAGCGCATCGGAGCAACGAGCTTTGAGCGTGCGCAATGGGACGCCGCGCGCGAGAAGGCAGCCCGCAGAGCAAAGTTTGTGAAGGCGCCTCATTGTGCGATTGCCTGTATCGAGGCCGCACTCGATAAACCGTTCGACGAAGGCATTCAATTGGAGCAGCGATTGTTTGCCGAGCTGGAGACTTCGGACCAGGCCAAGGCACTGCGCTATGCGTTTTTTGCGGAACGGGAGGCTGCGAAGATCCCCGGCGTTCCCGCCGCTTTGAAGCCCAAAAGCGTGCGCTTGGCGGCCGTGATAGGCGCCGGTACGATGGGCAGTGGCATCGCGATGTGTTTCGCGGATGCGGGCATTCCGGTGAAACTGCTGGAAGCCACGCCCGAAGCATTGGAGCGAGGCCTGAAGCGCATTCGAGACACGTACGCGACGAAGGTCAAACGGGGCAGCCTCACGCAACAGGAAATGGATGCGCGGATGGGCTATATCGAACCAGCCGGGCGCTATGAAGAAATCGGCCATTGCGATGTGGTCGTCGAGGCGGTGTTCGAGCGAATCGATCTCAAGAAAGAGGTGTTTTCGAAGCTCGACGCCGTGATGAAAGAAGGCGCCTTGCTGCTCACCAATTCGTCTGCGATCGACATCAACACAATGGGCGCAATGACCGGACGGCCCGCCGATGTGGCCGGCGCGCACTTCTTCGCTCCGGCGAACGTCATGAAGCTGTGCGAGGTCGTCAGAGGCGATCAGACGTCGATCGAGACGATTGTTCGGGCAGCGAAGATGGGCAGGGATCTCGGCAAGGTAAGCGTAGTGTCGGGTACGTGCGACGGCTTCGCCGCAAACCGCAGCCGCGCGCTGCTCGTCACGGAAATGATGTTGATGCTCGAGGAGGGCGCGCTGCCGGAGCAGATCGACAAGGTGATGGTCGAATTCGGCTATCCGATGGGGCCGTTTGCCGTCAGCGACCTGTCCGGTCTCGACGTCAGTTACGACACGCGCAAGCGTCGCGCCGCGGCGGATCCGACCTATCGCAAGCTTCATGTACCGGATCGCATGGTCGAAATGGGTCGAAAGGGCCAGAAATCGGGTGCCGGCTGGTATCGATACAACGAAGGTGACCGGACGCCATATCCGGACGACGAGGTCAGGCAGATCATTGCGGGCGTTGCGGAAGAACTTGGGATTGCGCAACGCACTTTCACTGACGAGGAAATCCTGAGACGGATGTTGTTCGCTTCGATTAACGAGGCTTGCAAGATTCTCGAAGACGGCAAGGCATATCGGGCGAGCGACATCGACGTCATGTGGCTGTATGGCTTTGGTTTTCCCCGTCATCGGGGAGGCGTAATGTACTGGGCCGATTCGATTGGCGCGAAAGAGATTTATCGACAGGTCTGCGAGTGGCACGAGCGATACGGCAAGCGCTGGGAGCCGAGTCGTCTGCTGGCGGAAATGGCTCAAAGTGGTGGCTTGCTGCGCGATGTGAAGGGGCGCATGCAATAGAAGGGCCATGTGCCGGGCGGGCAACTCTCGGTTGCCTCGTCCGCCGTGATCCGTATCCGAAAGTTGGTTTGTTCGTAGTTCAGATAGGCAGGTGCAAAAGTGGAAAACATGGTAACCGGCGATAACTCTCCTGCGCAGCCGGCGCAGACGGAATTCAAGGTCTGGCAATGCGTTTTGTGTGGATTCGTTTACGACGAGGCCGAAGGACTTCCAGCTGAGGACATTCCCGCCGGAACGCGTTGGGAAGACGTCCCTGACAATTGGATTTGCCCCGAGTGCTCGGCGACAAAAGCCGACTTTGAAATGATCGAAGTTTGATCGCGAGACAATCTGGGCTCGCTGCTAGTGAGAGCGGGAGTCGCGACGATGCAGAATGGTCAATCATTGCGCTGTCTGGTCGAAAAATGGTTTGGCGGAACGGCCGGACGCGGCATACGTTTGACGCGCTCGGGCCTTGGTCGTCCCTATGAGGCACGCTGTGTTCGTGTAGTCACGACTGTGGCGGGGCGCGAATTGGCGATATTTTTCTTTCGGCACGGTGACGGTTCGTGGTGCGTATCGCCGCCCAGAGATAGACGTGCCGTGTGGGGGGAGGGCGTTTAGGCAGAAGCGCTCCAATGAAAAGCTTATCCGCCAAGCACGCTATTCTGGGAGGAACGTCATGGATGGCCACGTCCCGCAATCTGGCAATCAGGTTCGTTCTTACATCCATTTTCGCCACTGCGTGCAAAGCTCCTCCACCAACTCCGCTTCGTAACGTCGATCGCCTCTGCGCCAAAGCCGACGTCCATGCGATTCCTGGCGTTGTCGAGCATAGTGCAAGCGGACCGGCCGGCGGGAGCGCCGGCGCGGCCGGTGCTAGATTATGGCGCGTCGTGGAGCGCTGCGGGGCGTGCGTCGTGCGGATCTTCTTCGACCGACGTCCGAAGCCGGACGCCCCGCGTTTCAGGCACGAACTGCGTCGCAATCAGGCATGCTACTGCGATCATCGTGACATAGAGCGCCGGCGCGAACGGTGTACCGGTTGCCTGCGTCAGAAACGTGGCGATGAAGGGGCTCGTGCCGCCGAACACAGCGACGCTGATCTGGTATGAGATCGCGTGTCCGGTTGCCCGAAACGAGGTAGGGAAAAATTCCGGAGCGGTCACGAAGCTCGCACCACCGTTAATTCCGAGTCCGATCGCTAACAGAATCTGCCCCAACATGGCACCCGAAAGTGTGCCGGAAGCCGCAAGATATATTGCCGGGTAGGCGCCGAGCGCGAGCCAGGCCGCGCCGAACGTCATGACTCGCTTGCGACCAAATCGATCGCTCAGGAAGCCTCCCAATGGAAGCATCAAAGAGAGCACGACCACCGCGGCCGCATTCGACAGGAGCGCCGACATCGGCTGGAGCTTGGCCACTCTGACGAGGAACGTGTACATGAAGCCGAGCAGCAGGTAAGCGCCGACCGCATACACTGGCTGGATCATGATGACGTGCATCATGCCCTTCAGGCCTCCGGAACTGAGCGCAGCGCGCAAAGGGCTATCCAGCTTGTTCTTGCGCGCGGCTTGCCTGAATTCCTCAGGCTCTTCAATGCTGCGCCGGAGCCAGAAACCGACCACGCCGATCAGGCCGCCTAGCAGAAACGGCACTCGCCAGAGCCACTCCGTGTATGCGGCCGAACCTACAGCCTGCAGCGCGATCAGGAGTCCTGCGACAACTGCATTCGGCAGGTGAGAAAAGACTAGCGTGAAGCCTAGCCATTGACCCCGTTTATCGCTTGGCGCGGCCTCGATGATATAGCTCGTCGTACCGGATGTCTCGCCGCCCAGCGCAAGCCCTTGGGCGACACGGCACAGCACCAGCAAGATCGGCGCTGCAAGGCCGATCTCGGCGTACGTCGGCAGCAAACCGATGAGCGCGGTGCCGAGCGCCATGAGCCAGACCGTCATCGCCATGACTTTGACTCGCCCGATTCGGTCCGCGAGCATACCGAACATCAGGCCGCCAAGCGGTCGGGCAAGAAATGCGACCGCATAGACGGCGAACGTGCTGAGTATTGCCGCGGTCCTGTTGCTTCCCGGGAAAAAGTGTCCGGCCAGCACCGGTACGGAAAATCCGAAAACGGCGAAATCGTATATCTCGCCAAAGTTTCCGATGGAACCGGCGGCCAGGGTGCGCCGAGTACTGGACTTAGCCATTTTTGTCTCCCCCAATTTTTGGGTTGGTTTTGCTAATGCATATTGCGAACAGATGACTTACGCGAAAGCGGGTGGCCAGCAGACGCAAAGCGCCTGCCGGCTCTGTCCGGGATGCCGCGCGGGGCCAGAGCCGCTATTGCGCCGGACCCGCGTCGACAACATTTCGCAGCGCAAAATAACTGCGACGGGCTTGCGCGATTGCAAGCTGGCGACCGCTGTCAATCAAAGGCGCATGAGAACCGATTTCGTCTGGGTGTACGCTTCGATCGACTCGGCGCCCATTTCTCGCCCGTAACCTGACTGCTTGTATCCGCCGATCGACATCACCGCGTCGGTTTCCGCATAGGTGTTGATCCAGACGCGGCCGGATTTGAGCGCCCGTGCGATGCGGTGCGCCCGGCCGATGTCGCGCGTCCAGACAGCTGCCGCCAGCCCATACAGCGTATCGTTGCCCTTGAGAACGGCGTCCTCTTCGTCACGAAACGGAATGATCGACAGCACGGGGCCGAAGATCTCTTCTTGCGCGATCCGCATGTCGTTGGAGACATTGGAAAACACCGTGGGCTGTACGAAATACCCGACGTTGCCGACGCGCTGGCCGCCGATGTTCAGGCGTGCTCCATCTGACTTGCCCGAGTCGACGTAGGAAAGCACGCGCTCCATTTGCCTTTGGGAGACAAGCGGACCCATTTGGGTATCGTGCAGTAACGGCGAACCGATCCGGTACTGCGACGCGATAGCCGAAACGCGCTCCGCGATTTCATCGTGCAGGCTTTCGTGTACGAACAGGCGCGTGCCCGCCGAGCAAATCTGGCCAGAATTTCGACAAAACGCGACGACGGCCGCCTCGACGGCCTTGTCCAGATCGGCGTCGGGGAAAATGATGTTGGGTGACTTGCCGCCAAGCTCGAGCGTCACTTTCTTCATATTTCCCGCAGACGCCTGCAAGATCTGTTTTCCGACGCCGGTGGAGCCGGTGAAAGCGATCTTGTCGATGTCGGGATGAGCCGACATCGCCGCGCCGGCGGTTGCTCCAAACCCGGGGACGACGTTGACCACACCCGGTGGCAGACCCAGTTCATGGATCAGTTCCGCAAGGCGCACAGTGGAAAGCGGCGCCTGTTCGGCCGGCTTCAGGATAGCGGTGTTGCCGCACGCCAATGCCGGGCCAAGCTTGGACGCCGCCATGACGATCGGCACATTCCAGGCATTAATCAGCGCGCACACGCCCATCGGCTCCCGCAGCATGTAGATGAATCGAGAGTCGTCTGTTGGACTGGTCGTGCCGTGGATTTTCGTGACCCAGCCGGCGTAGTAGCGGAACAGATCAGCAGCTGCACCCACCCGACCGAGAGAGGCCGCGACAGGACTGCCCATGTCGAGGGTTTCGAGCACCGCCAGTTCTTCCGCATGCTGCTCGATCGTGTCCGCAATCCTGAGCAAATAGCGGGCGCGTGTGTGAGGAGAGATGCCGCTCCAGGTACTGGATTCGAACGCCTTGCGTGCGGCAATCACCGCCCTGTCGATGTCGGCGCTATCCGCTTCGGCAACTTCAGCGAGTATTTCTTCCGTTGCCGGGTCACTCGTCGTGAATCTCCGGCCCGATACTGCTTCGACCCATTCGCCACCGATTAGCAGCCGCTTAGGGCCGGAATTCAGCCAGTCAAGCGCCTTTCTATGCCCAGCGCTGACAGGTGATTGAGCTCCTGATGAAGACGACATTATTTCAATCTCCTAATGAATATCGATCGTGGCGTGGACCCCTGACGTCAGCAGTATCAACATGGAGTTCTCATGCTCGTTCCCTCCACGCACATCTGCTCCTGAACAACGATCCACTACTTCGTGTCGATTTATGGTGTTTTCTTTGTCTGACTAAATGCGCGGCCTGAGAACAATGGTGACGAGCACGATTTATCGAGCAGGTGTGATTCATACTAGCATGTATTTTGATGATCAGTATCAGTTCCGATGATCGGAACGAAGGTGTCGGAGGTGCGGCGCCACGCCCCAATCGCACCGCCGGCGTATCGTCGACGCCGTATTGACCGCGCGTAGTCAACTGGTCAAGAAACAAGGCTGTTCACGGCTTGATGCAGTCATCGTGGGGTTAGCACAGAGCGGAAATCTCGACCGTTGAAGTTGCTTGTTTGCAACAACAACGTCCGATGACGAAAGCGGATCGTGCTGGTACTCGCGCTGGTACTGTTGGCGCGTGCGTTCGCCCAACCTCAGCCGACTCGATCAGTTGCAGTTGCCCCAACGACGCATCGAGCTCGTCCGGCGATTGTGGTCACGTTATGTGGTCATAACGCGCAAGGTCGAAGAGAAAAAAAGAACACTCAACAGGATTCTGATTAGCGGTTTCTCTAAATCACAAAACGACTCCTCGATAAATATAGTTCGCCACGAGCTGCGTCAGCGCGGATCGACAAGGAGAGGGCTCGTTGCAGGCCCTGTCTATCGGGATGGAGACACGTCAACTGAGGAAGTCGCATGAAAACAAAGGGGACTATTGGGCTTTTGCTGCTTGCATTCGCGGCAATCGGGCATGCACAAAGCAGCGTCACGCTGTACGGCCGTATCGATAACGGATTGACCTATTGGAGCGGCCGCGCCGACGGTCACCTGATCGGGGCGGAGAGCGGGAGTTTTGGAGAGTCGTGGTGGGGCATCCAGGGCACGGAGGATCTTGGAGGGGGCAATAGCGCGATTTTCAAGCTCGAAAGCGGGATCAACACGCTTAACGGAGCCGTTCAGAACGGTGGCCTGTTCGGGCGCCATGCATGGGTTGGCGTGGCCAACGACCGGTACGGGACGTTCAAGATGGGCAATCTGGGCGCCGGCGAAATCATGCAGGACAGTTACGATCTCGATCCGCAGGTCTTCCAGCAGTTCGCGCTCTCCACGCTGGTGCGTGGCCGCAACTGGTCCCAGGCGGGAAATGGGATGGAGTACTCGTCGCCCACTATTGGCGGCTTCGCGCTGAAGGGGCAGTACGATGTTACGAACAATGCGAACGGCTGGAATACGGCAGCGTCGAGCACTGGAGTTTCGGGTTCGGGGCCGAACCAGCTTGGGGGCGCACAGGGACGCGCCGACGGCATCAAGGCGGTGTACAACGGCAGCAATATCGAACTGCTCGCGATCTACGATGAAACGCGCGACCCGAACGGGAAATTCAGCAATGTGTATGTGAGTTCACGGTCTGCGCTGGCCGGCGCCACCTACATGTGGGGACCGCTGAAAGCCTATGCCGGCTATCAGCATCTGAGCGCGCCGGACGCATCATTATCGAGCTACGGCGTCGCGAGCGGAACCTTGCCATCCGGCGTGCGCGGTGTGCCGACAGCAGTGGATCATGAGTGGATCGGTCTTGGCTACAGAATCAACCCTGCTGCTTATGTGACAGGCGCCGTATTCCACGCGAATGCAAACGGTGGCAACGGCAACGCGACAATGTACACGCTCGGAGGGACGTACAACTTATCGAAACGGACGTTCTTTTATACAGAGCTTGCGTATCTGCACAACAGCTCGACTTCCAATCTCGGGCTCGGCAATGGCTACATCGATCCGTATGGGCCGAACCAAACGCAGGGCGGCGCGCCCGGAAACGTCTCGCCTAACTACGGTCACAGTCAATTCGGTGCGATCGCGGGTGTTATGACGTTGTTCTAGCCAGCGGACGTCGCGGATGTCGCGGTTGTCGGGAAATCCACTTGCTCGACTCGGAGAACGGTGCCGCCGCACAGCGGCGCCGTCTTTCAACAGACGACGAAAGCGGCGATCATGTTCATCATCGCACGCCAGCCTGGCTTCGCTAGTCAATCGGGCGGCGCGCAACAGCGTCCTGTGCAATCATGTCAGCGCCCTTGGCGCCGATCATGAGCGTTGGTGCGTTGGTGTTGCCCGACGTGACGTGAGGCATGATCGAAGCGTCCACCACGCGTAGCCGTTCCACGCCGCGTACACGGAGTCGCTCGTCCACAACCGAGAGCATGTCACGTCCCATCTTGCAGGTGCCGCTTTGATGAGAAGCCGTATTACCGGTTTCCGCCATGAAATCCAGCAATTGCTTACCGCTTCGAACCTGCGCCCCAGGTAAATGTTCGCTCACAACTCGTGAAGCAATGGGCTCCGTAGCCATGATCTGACGAATCTGCCGGACACCACTCATCATGACGCGGATGTCGTCCTCGTTCGTCAGAAAATTTGGCGTGAACACGGGCGCGTCGGCGGGGTTGGCGGACCGAAGCGTCACTGCGCCGGTTGTACGAGGACGTAATATGAATGCCGAGACGCCCAAGCCCGGTTGCCGGTCCACTTCGACGTGTCCGCTCGCGTGGTAAGTGAAGGTCATTGGCCGGAAGCTGATCTGAAGATCGGCGTACTCGACCTCGGGGCCACTCTTCACGAATGCGGCGACCTGTGACGAGCCTAACGCAAGGTAACCGTTGCGCGTCAGCAGATAGCGAGCACCTTCGAGGTACTTCCAAAGGCCACGGATATTGCGGTTATACGAACTCGATGCCGTCGACGTAAATGTGGTGTGCACATAAAAGTGATCCTGCAGATTTCGACCCACGCCTGGAACGTCGGCAATCTGCTGGATACCATGCCGCTTGAGTTCCGCCCCGGGCCCCACGCCGGAAAGCATGAGCACTTGAGGAGAATTTAACGAGCCCGCTGACAGGATGACCTCCTTCGCGGCAGCGATCGACTGAAGCTGTCCGCCGCGGAGAACTTCGACGCCTGTCGCCTGCCGGTTGCCGTCAATCAGAACGCGATTGACCGCGCAGTCCGTGCGAACGGTCAGATTTGGGCGATCAAGAACGGGCTCGATGAAAGCGACGTATGCCGACTGGCGCCGTCCATCACGAATGGTGTGCTGCATGAAACCGACGCCATCGTGAAGCGCACCGTTCAGGTCCTCTGTGCGTGGAATTCCAATACGTTCGGCGGACGCTATAAAATCAAACGAGCTGGGAGCCTTCAAAGCCGGATCGCTGATCCACAGCGGGCCGGCAGCGCCGCGGTATTCATCGGCTCCACGCTCGTTATGCTCGATCTGCCTGAAATATGGCAAGACGTCGTCGTAACCCCACCCTGGATTGCCAAGATTCCTCCAGTTATCGAAATCGTTCCTATGGCCCCGGATATAAATCATGCCGTTGATGGAACTCGATCCGCCCAGGCCTTTGCCACGCGGCCAGTACATCTTCCGGTTGCGCAATGCGGGCATGGACTCCGTGAAGTAGTTCCAATTGAGCTTTTTGTCGAAATAGAGCTTCGCCATTCCTGCTGGCGTGTGTACCCAAAATTTGTTCGAGGGTGGTCCCGCTTCCAGCAACAAGACTTTATTCGCGGGATTGTCGGTCAGCGTTCGAGCGACGACGCATCCGGCCGACCCCGCACCGACGATGATGTAGTCGTAGACTTCCATGGTTATGTACCTTTCTGATCGGGTGCCGTGAACTTCAATATGCCGTGGAGCACCTTGACGGCAGGTGCCCGCACGACGACTGCATCTGTCGGGGACCTCTTGCGAATTGATCAGGCTCGACGTGCAGTCACATTTATCTAACCGCCGGGAAATTATCCAGGTTGGCCGGGCGGCCGGGAAATGAATAAACTGGATACGTCCATAAACAATGACGCATGACCTGGGATGATTGATCGATGGAGAAGACCCTCAACAGCGTCCCATGGGCGCGCAAGCTGAAGCTGCGGCACCTCGAAGTTTTGCTGGCGCTTCATGAAACGCGGAATATCACAGCCGCAGCTACCCGCTTGCATATGACGCAACCCGCGTTGTCCCACTGGTTATCCGATCTGGAAAGCGTCGTAGGGCATGCGGTCTTTCTGCGTAATCGCCGCCTTGAGTTGACCTGGGCCGGCGAGGTGCTGCGTTTGCACGCGGAGCGAGTGCTGGGAGACGTCTATCGGACAGACGCAGAATTGAAGGCGGTACAGTCGGGGTTGCATGGACGGCTACACGTGGGCACTGGTCTTCCTCGCGTGCTTTTGCCTGAGGCAATCGCCAACCTGCAGGGAACTCGTCCAGGCATCTTCGTTTCCGTTGTCGAAGCGCCATTCACCACGCTGCTGGAAATGCTCGCGAATCAAAGCATCGACGTGATTATTGCGGCACTGGGAGCGACCGCACTCGGGTCCGGATTTGCCACCGAAGCGCTGATACCCGACAGCGTGCAGATGGTCGCGCGGCAAGGGCATCCATGCTTTCGGAATGGGGCGCCCCGATGGAGCGAGCTTCTCGAATACTCGTGGCTTCTTCCACCTTCGGGCGCCGTGATGCGGGGCATCTTCGACGCCGCGTTTGCGGCACAAGGCCTGGCGCCTCCAACGCCTTGCGTCGAGGCAAGCTCATCCATCAGGGCACAGCTTCTTATGGGCGAGAACAACTACCTGTCCGTTCTGCTGGGCTCTGAATTGCAGTTGTACCAGTCGCAAGGGCTCGAGAAAGTGCGAGTTGAGCCCGATATGTGCTTTCCCGACATCGGGGTCATATGGGACCCTAATCGAGCAAGTCCGCTCGTATCACATTTTCTCGACGTGCTTCGAGCTACGTCGCGGTCAGCAATATAAATTAACAACGCGCGCCCGAAGCCGTGCTGACAGGCCGAAACGGTGACGCATTCGGCAGCACCAACTAACTTCGCGCACGAAAGTAATCAACGCGGCAATCGGGCACCACCGATCTCTCTCGCCTTACCAAGGTTGATTGGCTGGGCCGACCGTGATCTCGTTGACCGTCGTATCCTCGGGCTGGTCTATGGCAAAAGCGACCGCGTTGGCGATGCGCTCTGGCGCGATTCCGTACTTGTCGTACACACCTCGCATCTGCTCGAGTGTTTCCTTCTGGCTGATAGTTTTCAACAGTTCAGTATTGATGGCAGCGGGATAAATAGTAGCAGTCCGGATGTTTGTACCTTCGGCGGCAGACTCCATCCGGAGCACTTCCATGAAGTCGCGCACGAACCACTTCGTTCCTCCGTAGACCGCGCCGCCGGGATACGCTTTAAGGCCTGCGACAGAAGAGGTCGCGATGATGTGTCCAGACTTCTGCTTCATGAACACAGGCAGTACTGCCGCGACTCCATTCAGGACACCTTTCACGTTGACGTCAACCATCTGATGCCAATCGTCTGTTTTCAGCGCAGAAAGCGGTGAATTCGGCATCACGCCCGCATTCAGAAACATAACGTCGACCTTGCCGAAGGTATCTTGCGCCAGCTTTACGATATCGTCGTTGGCTGATTGTTGTGTGACGTCCAACGCCTGATAAACGGCGACGCCACCGTTGTGACGGATGTCGACGGCAATTTTCTCCAGCTTGTCGATACGGCGTGCACCTAGCACCAGTTTGGCGCCGTCGCGTGCAAGCAGCTTGGCCGTCGCTTCACCGATTCCAGATGATGCACCGGTGATGATTACGACTTTATCTTCAATCATGTTGGATACCTAAGAATGGTTGCGGGAGCAGTCTAGTGGGCAGCGAAGGTGCAGAAGCCGACTACTGCACGGCTTCAATACGGACGCTGAATTCGCCTTCCATCTTTGACAGTTCTTCTATGCCCGAAGTGAAGCGACCGAGATGGAGTAGATCGTTGGAGTGTCGAAACCCGCGATAGTAGGCCACGAGGTTTCCCCACGGCGCATACAAGGCAAAGTCACCCACTGAGGGTGTCAATCCAAACGGCGCGCCCGTGGTTGAGAGCTTGCGCGGAGGATAGGCTACTTTCTCCACTCCGTTGTAGTCCCGGAAATTCAGCGTTAGCGGCAGCATGGAAACAAAGTCGCGGCTGGCAGGGTTGTCGCTGAGTTCCACCACCGCTTGCTTACCGTCGAAGCTCAGCCTGATTCGGGCCGGCGCGGTTGATTTGTTGGACATGGTTGCGTCTTGTTTTGCTGAAGCGGTCTGTACGTTACCCGGATTGGTTTGGCTCTTTAATGGAGACGCGGCATGGCTCACAAAAGGGAGAGTAATCGTTGCCAATGCAACAGCTAGCGCAACCGATCGGCAAACCTTCGTGTCCAAATTCTGCTCCTTTGCTTGGGAAGTTATGCGCACCCCCCAAGGTGACGATGCCCGAAATGCGCGCGTGCGGAGTTCGGCTCGGGGCTGGCTCAATCCATCGCGGTGCCGCCGCAGTCGACCGGATGGACGTTGCTGTTCACTGTATCGAATTTCTTCATAGAGATTAAGTTGCCCTGCTTTCTTGAAGCTATGACTGGGGCTCATTAGTGGAGCAGATGCTAGTACAACATCCCGCAACTACTTTTAATAATTAGTTACATGGTTTATCCTGGCGTCATGAGCCGAGGTCGTCATGCAACGCCAGTGACGCTGGCCAGGAAGGACAGAGAGGAGCTGCAGGCGCTGATCAGGTGCACGACGGCGGCCCAGCGTGATGTGACGCGGGCGCGCATCGCGTTAATGGCGCATGAGGGCTACTCAGGCGCAGCGATCGGGCAGGAACTGGGCGTGTCCGTTCAAACGGTCAGCTTGTGGCGCCAGCGCATTGCGCGGCAAGGTGCACGAGGTATCCGGGAGGGCGAGCGTTGCGGTCGGCCGGTGCGCATCACGCACGAAGCGCGGCTGCAACTGATCGCGCTGGCCTGCGAGGTCCAGGACGCGCACGGTCGGGTTACCCCAACGCTCGATGAGATCATGACGCGCGCTGTCGAGCGCGGGATTGAACAGATCAGCCGCAGCCACGTGCAGCGCATCTTGCAGGCCGGCGATGTTCGTCCGCATCGGGTGCAGCAGTGGCTACACAGTCCGGATCCGGCCTTTCGCGAGAAGGTCAAATCTGGGAGGGACGCTCCCTCGCGTCGCTTCAATCGGTAGTCACAGTCTGACTGATCGCCGACAGACGTCGGCCCACTCCAACGGCTCGTTTTGCGATGCGCGGTTAATCAGTCTGTATCGGCGCGCCATAAAATCTGCCAGCGCGAATGCTCAAGTTTTGTCGGCTTCGTCCGGTGGCGGTTGCATGTTCGCCGATCCTAGTTCGTGGTTTGCAGTGCCTGCGGTTTGCCGCCCACCGTGCCGTAGTTTGCAGCGTCACTCGTTCCATTCCGCGACGCTCGTTCTTCGAAAGTTGTTCGCTTGCAAAGATCGACAAAAATATTTCCCTGTTCCGTCTATTTCCTAGGTAGTCCGAGCGCTTCCGGAAGTGCCGTTTGCGCGTCGGACGGGGTATTGACGAGCCTTATATTGATTCGCATGATGATCTCGACGGTGACGTATGGGAGCAAATCGTGCGGGGTGCAAAGAGCTATACGCGAGCGGAGTGGGACGAATTTTTCCGTGCGCTGGAAGCATTGCCAGAGAAACCCCGGAACGAGCAACGCCTAACGGTCAGCGACGCGATGAAAGAGAAGCGCGCGCAGATCGCTGCGACGCAGGCGAAGGGCTATACGCTCGAAGAGATCGTCCAGGAGGCCGGGCGTAAAGGGATCGACGTTAGCATTGGCGCGGTCAAATATGCGCTGTATCGTCCAGCGCTTGCCGATGCGAACTCCGAGGTAACCGATACACGGGGCAAGAGTAGAGGACGCTATCACGCAAAATGTGATGCACATTTTGGGCTACGGGGAAGAGTCGGTTTCCGTAGGTTTTGAAGAGATCACGTCAGACCGCTGGAAGGACGAAGTCTATCGGCCGGACATCGAGGCGCGCTCGCATACGCTGTACAAACCCGGACTGCAAAGCCAGAGAACTGCGGCTGCAATCTCGTCGGCCAGACCTAGGCGGCCGATAGGCTGTTGCTTCATGATTTCGGCCATCGCGTCGGACTGACCCTTGAGCATGTCCTGAACCATGGGCGTGTCGATCGTCCCAGGGCAGACTGCTTTGATGCGGATGCCGCGAGGTGCGTATTCGACACCAGCGCTTTTAGTCATACCAAGGACGGCATGTTTCGTGCCGTGGTACGACGCGCGTCCGGCAAACCCACCAAGCCTCCAAGCGACGAGCAGTTGACGATTGCCCCTCCTGGCGGAGCCCTTCCGAAATGGCGCGAACGGCCCACTTTGTGCTGGCGTACACTGTGCCGCCAGGACCGACCTTGTGACCGGCAACAGAGGAAACGTTGACAATCTGCCCGGACTTTTGCGCCTGCATGTGAGGCAGCGCAGCCGCGATGCCATACAACACACCCTTGATATTGACGTCGATCATCTGGTCCCACTCGTCGACCTTCAGCTTCTCCAGCATGGAACTCGGCATGAGACCCGCGTTGTTCAACAGCACATCAATTCGCCCGTGTAGCTCGACAGCGCGATCGACCAGCGCCTTAACCTGTGCCCGGTCCGTGACGTCGGTTTGCACGATCGCTTTCGCATTAAGCCCCAACGCGCTCGCAAGCGCGTTCAGTCGGTCAAGACGCCGTGCACCCAAGACCACTTTCGCGCCTTGCCGGCTGAGGTGGCGCGCAGTCTCAGCGCCAAGCCCGCTACTTGCGCCGGTAATGACAACGACTTTGCCGTTAATGTTCTCGCTCATGACTTACCTCTATGCTGTTCATGCTGGCGCGTCGGTGCGCACGAGCAGAGGCCCGCGCGGGCGCGCCGGTTAAGACTGGAATTCGTGCATGATGGTTTTCGTTCGGCGCGACGGCTAGCCAGGCCGTTTCGACAAGACGTCTTTGAACACGGGCATCGCTGAAAAGACGTTCGGCCAACCTGCGTAGAACGCGAGTTGTGTCAGCACTTCGGATGCCTCGGCTTTGGTGAGCCCGTTATCCATCGCGCGATTGAGGTGATACGGAATTTGCGCAACCTGACCATTGGCAACGAGAGCGCTCACCGTCACTAGGCTCCTGTCGCGCGGTGCGAGTCCGGGCCGCAGCCAAAGATCGCGAAACAGTGCATCCGTCGTGTATTGGACGACACCGGGAGCGACTGCGCCGAAGTTCTCCTGAACCGTCTCCGCGCGCTGTTTCTCGGTGGCCTCGTTTAAAGGCAAGAGTTCAACATCGGCGGGAGCGAGTTCGCCGGGACCAATGGCACGTTCATCGAAAACTCGCTTGGCGATCTGCGAAGCAGCCGTTGCATTCGCCCACCCGGAATAGAAAGCCAGATGCGCAATCATTTCACAAATCTCTGCGGGCTTCACGCCGTTATCGAGGGCAAGAGCGAAGTAAAACGGCATCTCGATGGTCTGATTGCGGGCGATGAGCACCGACAGCGTCACAACGCTCCGGTCGCGTGCGGAGAGTTGGGGCCGTTTCCACAAACCGCCAAAGACGGTCTGCTTCGTGTACCGCTCAAACGCCGGCGATACAGACTTCGAGTCGGCAGATGTAATCGGTTCTTGCATGGATCTCATTCTTTGCGAATCAGCGCAGGCGCTCACAAATACCGCCATAGCAGCCACCACGACGAGGCGCGCGATGCCGCGTGCCTGCGGGTCACGGTTGGCGATATTGCTCATCGGTTACCTGTTCGAGCCAGTTGACGTTCTTGCTATCGAGCGCTTCCTGTAGAGCGACGTGCGTCATCCCGGTGGTGGACGTTGCGCCATGCCAGTGCTTTACGCCCGGCGGAATCGACACCACCTCACCAGCGACAACCTCCTGCTTTTCGTGGCCCCACTGCTGTATCCATCCTCTGCCGGACGTAATGAGCAACGTCTGCCCGAGCGGATGCGTATGCCAGGCGGTACGGGCACCGGGCTCGAACGTTACCAAGCCTCCGGACAAACGCGATGGCGCTGCGGACTGGAACAGCGGGTCGATCCGTACGCTGCCGGAAAAGCGTTGCATGCCGCCTGGTACGGAAGGCTGAGAGCCGCTACGCGCAACCGTGATTGATTCGCCCTGGATGTCGGCAGCAAAGGTCGAGAAGGACGCGGATAGCAGCACCGCAATGGCGACGGTCATCGATGCGCGCTTGCTCACTGCTGACCACCGCTCGCGAGATACTGCTCATCTGTCACCTTCTCTAGCCACTCGACATTCTTGCCGTCGAGCGCTTCCTGAATGGCGATGTGAGTCATCGCCGTGGTCGATGTCGCGCCGTGCCAGTGTTTATGGCCCGGCGGGCACCAGATGACGTCGCCCGCACGAATCTCAACCCGTGCTTCGCCTTCACATTGAGTCCAGCCGCATCCGGCCGTGATGAGAAGCGTCTGCCCGAGCGGATGGGTGTGCCACGCCGTGCGCGCGCCCGGCTCGAACGTAACGGCAGCGCACGACACTCGCGCCGGCGGCGGCGGAGCGTTGAGTGGGTCGATCCGGACAGTACCGGTGAACCATTCCTCGGGGCCTTTCATTGATGGCTGTGAGCCAGCGCGTTTCAGTTGCATGATTTCCTCGCCGATGTCAAAAAGGCACTGCCCATAATGTAAGCCTATGCGGAGCCATGCACTAGATGGCAAAATTGGCATGCCCTTATGCTGTGGAGCATTAATGAAGGAAGATTTCAACGACCTCGTCGGTTTTATCACCGTTGCTCGCGAACGCAACTTCACCCGAGCGGCTGCGCAACTGGGGGTTTCACAGTCGGCGCTGAGTCGAACCGTCGCAGGATTGGAGCGAAGCATTGGTCTGCAACTTCTAAGTCGAACGACCCGCAGCGTCTCGCTAACTGAGGCGGGAGAGCGACTGCTCTCCGCGATCAGGCCACGGTTCGAGGAAATCGAGGCAGAAGTCGCTTCTTTACGAGGGATGACAGATCGGCCGAGCGGCACGGTGCGCATTACCACCACGGATTACGCCGCAACCACCTACGTCTGGCCGCGGTTGCAGGCTTTGCTTCGCCAATATCCCGAGCTCAAGATCGAGTTGGTGAATGACTACGGCTTGGCCGACATCGTGGCCGATCGCTTCGACGTCGGCGTGAGGCTTGGCGACCAGGTCGCGAAAGATATGGTCGCAGTACGTATTGCGCCTGACATGACCATGTCGATCGTGGGTTCGCCAAGCTACCTGCAGTCAAGGCCTCAGGCAAAGAAGCCGCAGGACCTGACTTTGCATAACTGCATCAATCTGCGCCTGCCAACGCGAGAATCGTTACTGCCTTGGGAGTTGTCGAAGGGCCGGCGCGATTTACAAGTAAGAGTCGAAGGTCAGCTCACGTTCAATAACGTCTATCAGATGGTCGATGCGGCCCTTGCCGGATTTGGCCTTGCATACGTGCCGAAGGATCTGGTTGAGCAGTACGTCCGCGCTGGGAGGCTTGCATGGGTGCTTGACGATTGGTACCCAACCTTCGTTGGACATCACGTCTACTATTCGACCGGGCGAAAATCTTCGCGAGCGGTCCAGCTTGTAGTCGACGCACTGAAGGCGGGTTACCAAAACCAGCAGTGAAGCTTGAACGAAATATAGTCTCGTGATCGTTGGCTGTGGTGACCGGCTCTGGACCGGCCGTTTCCCTGGGGAAGGGCCGCACGCGTTCGCCGACATCCAGACCCGGCATTGGGCCAATTGATAGGCGAACGGCAGGGGCCCGATCTACAACTGCCTCACAAACATCGTCACCTGGACTTCGGCAATGGCCGAACTGATGTCTCCGAGAAGTTGGCCTGGATCATCAGACCGCTCCATTACGTGCCTTTGATTTCGTGACAGCGCGATAGGCGGCAGCCCGTCGCGGGCGCATGCGAAATTGCGCCCTGACACAGGTCGATCGCACAGATTGATGCTTAGAATACCCTTCGGGGCGCGGTTGCACAGCATCTTCCTGTCGAGCGGTCGACGCGCTTTGCTCGCCACGGTTGCGGCAAGCGTTGTATGCGGTCTGATGGAAGGCGTGACCGCACTATGGTTTCTTGAGACTTTGCTAGATTTAATTGGAAAGTGGCTGACGGCATCGACGGTATTCCCGCAGAAGTCGTATTCGGATGCCGCGGGTCGCAATGTTTGAACGAGAACTTACGTTGGACTTTCCGATGCAGTCTGTTCAGAGCCCACAACTGCTGACTGGATTCCTCGGTATCTCTGGCGGTATCGTCGCCACCTGACCGGCCGGAAAGCCCGTCTATACAAGGGTCTCGGCCACCCGATTGACAATCGAGTGGGAGTATTGCATGCTTACGGATCTCGGGTTGCGGGCGCTCAAGCCGACCGGCAGTATCTACAAGGTGGCCGACCAACGTGGCCTGTATGTGGCGGTTACGTCATCTGGGGTGGTCAGTTTCCGTTTTGACTATCGCCTCAATGGGCGTCGCGAGACGTTGGTCATAGGTCGCTACGATCCGCGGCTGCCTGCCCGCGGAACGCGTCATGCCGAGGAACTGAACTTCGGTATGTCACTGAGTCTTGCGGAAGCGAGGCTTTTGCTCGAACGAGCGCGCCGGGAAGTTGAGCTGGGTGTCAGTCCGTCGAGAGCCAAGGTCGACAAGCGGGTGGAAGCGGTCGAGGCACTGACGTTCGGAAAGTGGGCCGAGAAGTACTTCGCGGAAGCCACGCTGGCGGAGTCTACCCGTGCAATGAGGAAGTCCGTCTACGACCGGAATCTCGCCGCGGAATTCGGGCGATTGAAGCTTGAAGAAATCACCCCCTCTCGTCTCATAGCGAGATGCGAGAAGATCAAGGAAAGAGGAGCGGCTGCTCCCGCCGTCCAGGCGCGCGATATCGTGCTGCAGGTGTACCGTTTCGTGCAGGCGAGAGGGCTAAAAGTGGCCAATCCGGCAGCAGATATCCGGCCATCGGCTATTGCCACGTTCAAGTCGCGCGACCGCGCACTGACGCCCGCAGAGATCCACGTATTTTTCAAGGCGCTGGAGCGGACGCCCACCCTGCCCACACTGCGTCTGGCGATTAAGTTCATGCTGCTGACAATGGTGCGCAAGTCGGAATTTATCCTGGCAAGGTGGGATGAAATCGACTTCAATGCAGCGATGTGGACCATTCCCAAAGACAGAATGAAGGCTGGCCGCCCGCACAATGTCTATCTGAGCCAGCAGGCTGTCGATATCCTGGTTGCGTTTAAGACGTGCTTCGGTGCAAGCTCGTATCTTCACCCGGGTCGTTACGAGACGGAATTGCCTATCAGTGCAGCGACCCTCAATCGCGTGATCGACAGCACGATCAAGCTTATTCACAGCAGCGGGGCAGAAGACTTCGAGTCTTTCACAGTACACGATCTGCGGAGAACGGCCAGCACACAGCTGCACGAAGCGGGGTTCAACAGCGACTGGATAGAAAAATGTCTCGCGCATGAACAGCGCGGTGTACGCGCCGTGTATAACAAGGCCGAGTATGCCGAGCAGAGGAGGACGATGCTGCAGGCATGGGCGGACATGCTCGACGGATGGATAGCGAAGGACCCTACGGCCAATGGTGCTCCCGCCGGGCGGCGTGCTGTGCATGGCTTGATTCATATCGCGTAGAAACCGGCGCGTGTTTTCGGCGGCCACACATTGTCTCTGCCGAGCAGCGGCCGGAAGGTTATTGCAGAGCAGCCGCACCGGAAACGCCAAGGGTCTCGTCTATTTATCGACACGTGCCAGTTTTCGGCTTTCCCTTTTCATCAGCACACAAGGCACTCACCGTAGTTCTTCATGGGGTGCAGGTGGTCGGAGGTTCAAATCCTCTCGCCCCGACCAGATCAAACAAGGACCTACGGTGTCATGCCGTAGGTCCTTTTGTTTTGGGAATGGAGTTTCCTCCACGTTTACTCACACACGATCGATGACTCTTGCAGGAGCGCGCGCGTAGTATCGATACGGTAGCCGCCCTGCTCACTCGGAATGGGTGCTATCCGTCTTCGGCGGTCCGTACCGTTGGTGTGTCCGACAAGGGCACACGTTTCGCGAATATTTCACTCGGCTTGGAGAAAGGAGTCGGGAAGTCGCCGGAGAGCCTTACCGAGCAATTCGCTAGCGTCCTTCAGATCTCGAACAAGGTCATCTACGTCGTGTGCCATTAAGAGTCTTTCCTTAAAGGCGACAACGCCTACGCCATAAAGTACCCCCCCGGCTTCAACCTGCACTGGGCAACAAACGGAATACACGCCCGGATCGTATTCGTCGTCATTGATCGCGTAACCGGCTTCTCGCACCTGTTTCAAGATGGAGGCCAGCTTCGCTTGATCTACCACGGTGTTAGGGCGATACCGTTCGTGAGGTCCGGCCAAAAACCTGTCGATCACTTCCTGGTCTTGAAACGCCACGATCGCTTTGGCCGAGGCACTTGCATTGAGCGGGAAATCGTTGCCTGGATAGACCAGCGTCCGCGTTCCCTGGCTTGGGGGCGTCGTCACCGCCGGCTGGATTTCTCCGTTGACGAACCGAACCATGTAAGCGACCTCGCCGAACTTGTTGGCGATCGCTAGAAGGATCGGTTCTGCGATGGCCTGCAACGCTTCGTTGCTCAGCGAGTTCTGAAAGATCCGGACGATCCGGGGGCCAATCCGGTAGCGCGAACGCCCGCGCTGTCCCACGACAAAGCCGGCCTCTAAAAGGCTGTTGAGCAGCCGATGGGTCGACGGCATCGGCATGCCCGTACGCGATGACACCTCGGCCAGTGCCAAGCCGTCCGGCGACGCACTAATCAGTTCGAGTACTTGCGCTACTCGTTCAAGGCGGGGAGTTTTGTCCACCTTACTTACATCCGACATATCCATTAGTCACCGTTCACCAGGTTGTTTCCGACGGTATCGGGGCTCTCGGCGACCGCACGCCGGATTAGCTCGATACCGGGATATCCAGGTTGTTTCGCGAGGAGAGATTTCCGTCATCCTAGCGCACTTTTCATGCGACAACCAAAGGTTCCGGAAAGGGGAATATCGAGGTACGACCGGTTCGCGTTCTCTGAGACTCTACTACGCTCGATCGGAGAGCCCACGTTGATCTCGGCGTTCATCCTGATTGATAAAAAAACGGAAGTTTGATCTAATAATCGGAATTTGCGCGGTTCTGTGCGAAAGCCAAACGGCACGATCCCGGTGGGCGCCATACATCAGCATTGGATGCATGGCTCTCCGACGGTTCTGATCAAGGGCTGGCCGTGCACCGTAAAGGTGGCGTCAGCAATTGTGACTACGGAGGAGGTGAAAGATGGGCAAGACAATGCGAGCGGTGGTGCTCACGGGGCATGGCGGGCTGGACAAGCTGGAGTATCGGGAAGACGTGCAGGTGCCGTCAATTGGGCGCGACGATGTTCTCATCAAGGTGGGGGCATGCAGTCTGAATAATACCGATCTCAACACTCGCACCGGATGGTACAGCCCGAGCGTTCGCGGCGGAATGACAGCAGAACTCGGTGAAAAGGGCGTCACTGATGCAGTGGACGACCTGGCGAACTGGGACCGAAGCTCGCTCGGCTTTCCTCGAATCCAGGGAGCAGCTATCGCAGGGCGAATTGTTGCTGTTGGTGACGGGGTTAGCCAGGAGCGTATCGGAGCTAGGGTCTTTGTCGATCCGGTCGTTCGTGATCTGACGAAACCATATCGGGAGGAAGGGATAAAGTTTATCGGAAGCGAGTGCGATGGCGGTTATGCTGAATTCGCTTCCGTGCCCAGCGCCAACGCTATTGAAGTGCGCTCGGATCTGACTTACGTCGAGCTATCGTCGTTCCCGTGCGCGTTCACGACCGCGGAAGAAATGCTCGAGCGCGGTCGAGTGAGTTCGGGGCACATGGTGCTCGTGACAGGTGCCGCCGGTGGCGTTGGCTCGGCTGCGGTGCAGTTGGCAAAGCGACGAGGTGCGACTGTCATCGCTGTGGCGGGTGAAACAAAGCGAGAAAAGCTTTTTGAGCTTGGCGCGGATCATTTCATCGCGCGTGAAAGTGGCCGACTTGCCGAGCAGGTTTATGAGCTAGTAGGCGAGCGAACTGTCGACGTCGTTGCCGATGTGGTGGGCGGTGAAAATACCGTTGAACTCCTTCGGGTGCTGAAACGGGGCGGGCGCTTTACCACCGGCGGCGCTATCGCCGGAGCGATGGTAGAGATTGACCTCCGTGATCTCATCTACAAAGATCTCGAAATGTACGGGATTGCCAATCCGGTAGCTCAAACCATGTTAAACCTCGCGCGTTACATCGAGGCGGGAGAGATCAAGCCGCTTGTTGAAAAGACCTTTCCGCTTCGATCGCTTCGGGAGGCGCAGGTCGAGTTTATGAAAAAAACTCACGTGGGGAAGGTGGTGATCGACATCGACGCCGACGCATAAGTGTGTTTGTCGGCGAGTGGTTTCCGGTGAACCGTGGTGGTCAGGCGTCCTTTGTTGATCGCAGGTTGAGCTTTCTGGAAATCCTCTGCATGGCTTAATCCAAAGGGTTACACATAGATGTACGAAAAACTCGCGAACTACGGTTCGCTCATTCGCATCCGTCAGCCAATCGGCATCGCCCTGCTGATGTGGCCGACACTTTCGGCCTTGTGGATTGCCTCGAACGGATGTCCGAGCTGGCGGTTGATTGGCATCTTTGCTGCCGGAACCGTCCTGATGCGGTCCGCGGGATGTGCGATTAACGATCTGTTCGATATCAGGTTGGATGGACAAGTGGCTCGAACCAGGGCGCGGCCACTCGCAAGTGGGAAAGTTCGATCGAGCGAGGCAGTGGCAATCTTTGTTTCGCTCGTTTCGATTTCTGCCGTCGTGGCGTCGGGCCTGACCAGCGAGGCCAGGCTCATGGCAGTCGGAGCGGTGTTAGTCGCTGCGACCTACCCCCTCGCCAAGCGTTGGTTCGCTGTGCCGCAACTCCATCTGGGCGTCGCGTTCGGATTCGGGATATTAATGGCGTTTGCACAGGTCCGTCAGGCGCTGCCGCTGATCGCATGGATCTTGTTCTGCGGCAACATTTTTTGGGCGTTGGCGTACGACACGGAGTATGCAATGGCTGACCGGGAGGAGGATCGGTACACGGGTATGCGAAGTTCCGCGCTGACTCTCGGAAAGTTCGATGTTGTCGCCGTAATGACCTGTTATGCTGGCGCGCTCGCGTGTTTTATCGCAATTGGGGCTATAGAACAGGCGGGGCTATTCTACTGGCTCGGTATCGCTCTAGCGATCTGCTGCGTTGCTAAGCACTACAAGCTCATCGCAGGCCGGACTAAGGAGGGTTGCCTTGCTGCCTTTGCGCATAATGGAATGCTAGGTGCGGTTGTCTTTGGCGGAATCGTCCTTGACTACATCGCTCGCGGGTCCGCCGGGTGAGTTCCGATTAGTAACCAGGCCGCCGTCGCAAAAGCGGCTCAGAAGAGTCCGAAAATACTGCCTCGGCCCATACCGGGCAGAATCTCGCAGCGGCGGGGCGCAATCTCGCGTCGTGCCGTCAGGCGAACAAGCCAGCCTGAGACTTTCCAAGCTCGCGATTTCCATGCAAATGAGTTCAGGGGTGATCGGCAACAGGCGTTCACGCATTTTGCGCCTCCAACAATTGGGCTTATAGACGGTCGGACTAGCATCGCTGCTTGCGTTGAAAAAATCGGAATATAAACGCACTAATCGGAACTAGTGTTGTCCTGCCAAATTGTAGTGTCAAGGGATCCTTGAGTTCTGCGACGTTGGGGACAAAATGACCTGAGGCGGTGCGGAAGAGTGCCTTTGCGAGGCAACCGACTCTGTCCATCCCGGTGGCTCGATGAGCCTCTAACGACAAAAAACGAAATTTTCTTGTGAAAAACGGAAGTACTGCTCATTATGGGCATGTTGCCACGCTGCCCACGACTTCTGTGAATCGCGCCATTGAATCGCAAGGAACCCGCCTAGATAAAGTTGCAAGAGTGCTCGAGCTGGTTAGCACGGCCAGGAGCGGTCTTACGCTGGGTGAAATCACCGTCCAGGCATCCCTTTCTCCGCCGTCGGCACATCGTCTGGTGAATGCGCTTATCGCTGCACGATTGCTCGATGGTGGCGGAGGCCGATCACGGTATCGGCTGGGGGGGCGGCTTTCGGAAATCTTCAAGGAGGCGCCGGTATCAGCATCTGCATTGCAGGCGGCGATCCCTCTGTTGCAGCAACTGGCCGATTCATCAGGCGAGGTGGCTTATCTGGTGACGCTCTCGAACCGGGGAGCCGAGCTGGTCGGAACGATGCAGCCGCAGACGTCGGGACGTAACCTCGTAATGCCGGAGGAACTCTTTCATCCGTGCAGCACCGCTGCGGGAAAGGCACTGTTCGCGTATCAGAGCAAGGATAAGACCGTAGCGGCTATAAAGGCGTTGGGAGAGAACAACAGCGCAGAATGGTTAGGGCATCTAGACGAACTTTGGGACGAATTAGCGGAAGTGAAACGCGTGGCGTACGCCATCAACGATGCTCGGTTCGACCCCGACGTGTTAGCAATCTGTTGCCCCGTCCTCGGCGTCTGGCGAGATAGCCCTAGTTTTGCGATCGGCGTTGTCGGCTTGAAGCAACGCATGCTTGAGGGGGCACCGCTATCGCGACTCGCATCTGAGATCCGATCCGCGGTAGAACGATGGCCTGGAATCGCGACCCTGCTCGCAGCGCCAGGGTGAGTGCTGCTACTTGCGGTGATGGGCTAACTACACCCGAGCGGTGATCGGGGACCCGTCGCCGCTCACCGCTACACCTGAGCGCTACCGCAGTTCGCGCTTCAACACCTTGCCGGCTGCATTCTTGGGCAATTCCGCAACAAACTCGATTTTGGTCGGTTTTTTATAGGATGCCAGGTGATTCTTGCAGTGGTCGATGATTTCGGCTTCGGAGACATCTTTGCCCGCTCTCCTGACGACCACTGCTTTTACGGCCTCACCCCATAGTTCGTCCGGAATACCAACGACCGCCACATCAGCTACCGATGGGTGCTCGCATATCACTTCCTCGATCTCTCTTGGATAGATATTCGATCCACCTGAGATGATCAGATCCTTCTTCCGATCGGTAAGAAAGAGGTAGCCGTCCGAATCGAGGAACCCAATGTCGCCTGTATGTAGCCAGCCAGATCGCAACGTTTCGGCAGTCGCATCCGGTCGATTCCAGTAGCCACGCATCACGAGGTCTGAGCGCACGCATACCTCTCCAAACTGTCCGGCCGGCAAAACGCAGTCGTGATCATCGAGGATCGCAACCCGCACGGCCGGGAGTTCTCGGCCACAGGATCGAAGCCGCGCGGTTTTTTGTTTGTCCGTTCCGACAAGATGTTCGTCTTTGGGTAGCGAGGTGACTGTCATCGGCGCTTCGCCCTGTCCGTAAATCTGGACAAACACGTTGCCGAGTAAGTCCAACGCCTGGCGTAATTGTTCGACGTACATCGGGCCGCCGCCGTAGATTACGTTTTTTAGCGACGATAGTTGATACCTATGTCGAACATCGCTTTTGACCAACATGTTGATCATGGTTGGCGCCATGAACGTCGAAGTCACACGGAATCGGTCGATTGCCTCGAACACCTTGTCTGGAGAGAAACTTTTGCTTAAGGGAAACGCGTTCCCGGCGCCGACCGCGAGGTGCGGCATCATGCAGCTCGCCGTCCCGTGAGAGATCGGGGCGACGTGAAGCATTACATCTGACGCGGCGACGTCGGGCACGATCCCAAGCAGGAACTGCTGGCACATCGTGATCAGGTTGCGATGGGTTTCCATCGCGCCTTTCGGCTTCCCCGTTGTTCCGGACGTGTAAAAGAGCCATGCAACGTCGTCCGGATCGATTTGGACATTCGGGTGCGTGTCCGCGGGCGCGTCGGCTAAAAGCGACTCGTATCCGATGGACTGATCATCTCCAGCTCCAATACACACCCAAAACTCCACCCCAGAAACGAGTGTTCTCAGGCGCGCAACCTGATCGGCGAAGTCTTCGCTGTAGAAAACGAACCTAGCACCTGAATCCTCCAGCAGAAAAGCGTATTCCTGTGGATGTAATCGAGGATTCATTGGGACCGGGATGTTGCCCGATGTCATGCACGCTAGAAACGTTTCTAGCCCTTCAAACCGGTTGCTCGAGAGAATTGCCGCGCGATTCTTGCTGGCTCCGCGAGCAAGCATTGCATGGGCGAGTCGATTGACTCTCTCGGCGCCCTCTCGATAAGTGATTGTTCTGCTCTCGGTGATCCAAAGCGCATTGTTCGGCGTGCGTTGGGCGGAGCGTTGAAGCCAGTAAGCTGCATGCATTATTCGATCCCCTTTCGTGAGCGTAAGACATTGCCAGGGCCAGCTTCCTGATAGGTGCCTTCCCGAGCCGAGGGGAATTGAGGCGGTCGCTTTTCTCGCACGGATCTGACGCCTTCCCGAGCGTCGTCGTCGACGAAGTTCAGCATTTCCAATGCGACCGATAAATCGAAGATGGGCCCGGCTGCCTTATACCAGTGATTCAACGATCGCTTCGTCCATCGGATTGCAAGCTGACTGCCGGCGGCCAGCTTATCCGCCGTGGCAAGGGCGGTTGGCAGGAGCTCTTCGGCTTTGACGCATCGGCTAACCAGCCCGATGCGCTCGGCTTCTCGTCCATCGATGAAATCTGCCGTCAGGAGGTAGTACTTCGCTTTGGCCATGCCGCAGAGCAACGGCCACATCATCAGCGCGTGATCTCCCGACGCTACCCCCAACTTGGTGTGGCCGTCGGTAAACCGGGCGTCCTCAGCAATGATGCTGATATCAGCCGTTAGGGCGGTTGCCAGCCCGGCCCCTACGGCTACGCCGTTGATAGCGGAAATGATCGGCTTTTCCAGATTGAGCATGTTGTAGACGATATCGAGCGCCTCTTGTCCAGTGCGGAGGACGCCCCAATAGTCATCGAGATTGCGTGTGACCATATCGAGGTCGCCGCCCGCCGAAAACGCTTTGCCCGCTCCGGTTATCACCACGACTTTCGTATTGGCATCTTCGCCAACGGTAAGCCACACTTTGCTCAGTTCCCAGTGAAGCCGCTCATTCGTCGCGTTGTATTTTTCGGGGCGGTTGATCGTGACCAGCAACACCCCGTTCGGCTTGTGATCGAACAGTAGGTGTTCATATTCTGCATAAGGAATTGCCATCACATGCCTCGTTACAGTGCGTTCGCGCGATGAAGCTCGTCGGTCAAGTCTCCGAGCGTGGCTCCGATCCCTGCAACGATTTCGTCGACCTGAGATTGCGTGGTGATCAACGGCGGTGAGGCCATAAACCATTCGCCAAATCTGCCGCCGCTGGTTCGACGGGCATAGATCAGCATGCCGTGTTCCATTGCAATCTGACGTACGCGATCCGCAGCGCGCACGTGCGGGGCGAGCATCTCTTTCGTATCTTTGTTTTTAACCAGTTCAATTGCGCAGAGAAACCCTTTGCCCCGGACATCGCCGATGATCGGGCTCGTTGCCGCGAGCTCACGAAGCTGAGAAAACATGTAACGCCCCATGCTCGCGGCGTTTTCAACTAGCCGGGACTCAACGGTTTCATCGAGCACGGCGCATGCACCTGCGCATGTGATCGGGTTGGCGTTATAGGTGTGGGCGAGATTGAATCCAGTTAGCGAAGCAAGTTCGTCAACCAGGCGCGCGGGCGCCAGAACGGCTCCCAATGGCGTGTAGCCCGCCGCAAGCCCTTTGGCGAGTACGATCAGGTCGGGCTTGGCCTCAGGCCAATGGTCGGCTGCCAGAAACTTTCCGGTGCGACCGGCGCCGGCCATCACCTCGTCAAAAACGAGGAACACGCCGTATCGGCTGCAGATCCGGCGAATTTCACGAAAATAGGCAGCAGGAGGTACGTTGGCGCCGGTAGATAACCCTCCCACCGGTTCGAAGATGAAGCAGAGGACGTTCTCCGGACCCAATTCAACGATCGTCGTTTCCAGTTGCCGTGCGCACTCGAGTGCGTATGTCTCGGCCGTGTGTCCTTGCGGAACCCGGTAAGTAAATGGGCTCGGCACTTTCGCGGAGAATGTGACCATGTCACCGTATACCGGCGCGAAGTCCAGGTCGCCAGTCACTGCAATGGTGCCGAGGGTGCCGCCGTGGTACGACGGCATACAGGAGATAACCCGCGTTTTCCGGGTCTGGCCGGTCGCATAGGCATACTGGCGACAGAATTTGATAGCCATTTCGTTCGCTTCCGAGCCTCCGGACGTGAAATGGCATCGTTCATAGCCCGGACCGGCGAGCTTAGCGAGTTTTTCCGACAGATCCGAGTTGGGGTCGTGTCTGGAGACGCGGACATAGCTGAACGAAAGTTTTTTCCCCTGCTCGTACATCGCACGTAAGACGCGTTCGTTTCCTTGGCCGATGTTGCTCACGATTGCGCCGGACGAAACGTCGGCGAGGCGGCGTCCCTGATCATCCCAAACATAGATGTTCTCGCCGCGAACAATGCGAGGTAGGCCGACGGTGTTCGCGGTCGAGTAAAACAGATCCTGCGGGCCTCCCACTGCTGGGCGACCGGCTGCTTGAATATCGTTCATGGGCGTCACCTGGCTTTGGATGGTTACTTGGCGCGGCTGCGTGCGCGAGCGTCGGCGGTGACGCAGAGAATCTCAAACATCAGGTTGGCGGCGTTTAGCGCTGTATGACCCGAAGGGTCCAAAGGCGGCGCGACTTCGCAAACATCGCCGCCAAAGATGTTCAAGCCCTGAGAGGCGCGAATGATCACCTGCACATCGCGCATCGAGAGGCCGCCCGGCTCCGGCGCTCCCGTTCCGATGGCGTAGACGGGATCCAGTCCGTCGATGTCGAAGGTGATATAAACCGGGCCGCCCGCCACAGTTTCGAGCATCTGCTTGATCACGGCGTCGCGTCCCATGCGTTCGTAGTCGTCCATCGTGACCACCGCCATTCCGCTGTCATACGCGTACTGAACATCACTTTCGCTAAAGCGTGTACCGCGCAGGCCAATTTGAATGACTCGATGAGGATCGATGATCCCGTCCTCGACCCCGCGCCGGAACACTGTCCCATGATTGATCTTGCTGCCGTACAACTCGTCCAGCGTATCGGAATGCGCATCGAAATGGATCACGCCGATCGGTTGGTTCTTGGGCGCTAGACCTCTAAGAATCGGGTAGGTGACCGTGTGGTCGCCGCCGCAGGAAACAACGGCGATGTTTTTCTCGCGCAGCTGTGCATAGAACGCAGTGATCGCGTCGAGGCTCCAGTTGTTGTCGAGGGGATTGACCGGTGCGTCGCCAATGTCCGCCACGTTTGCAAGGTCAAACGGGCAGATTCCACTATAGGGATTGATCTTCCGAATCAGGCGCGACATTTCTCGAACCTGAGCGGGTCCCTGTCTCGGCCCGTTCCTGTTCGTGCAGCCAAGATCGTACGGAACGCCCGCAAGAGCGATATCGACACCTTCGAGGCTGCGCGTGTATGGCGCGCGCATAAACGTGGCAGGTTCCGCGAACCGCGGCACCACACCGGAGTCCAGAAATGAGGCCGACGGGCTTTCGCTCATGACATATCCTTCGAGTTGTGAAGTTCCTAAATACGGAATAAACTTCCGTTTTAAGAAATATTGCAGCGTATTTCCAGGGATGTCAACCAGTCAAAACGCGCGGCCTTGCGACATGAGGGGCGCCCCCAAAAGGAAGCAGTCATGAACCCCCGACCTATCGATCATTTCGTGGGCAGCCCCGTTGATCGGGCCGCAGCGGCAGTTTCTCCTCCCCGACTTCAGCGGCTGATCGCTTCTCTGGCGTCGTTCGGAGGCGATAAATCCGGGGGCGTCAACAGGCAGGCGCTCACGCCTGATGACATCCGGGCGAGGGCCTATCTGATCGGGTACGCGCAAGAGTTGGGCTGCTCGGTGCTGCGAGATGACGCAGCAAATCTGTTCTTTCGCAGGCCGGGTGGCAAGGATGGTTCCCCCGTCGTGACGGGCAGCCACATCGACACTCAACCAACGGGGGGGCGATTAGATGGAGCCTATGGGGTTTGTGCGGGTCTAGAGACGATTGCCGCGCTAAACGATGCCGGCATCTCCACGGCACATCCGATCGAGGTTGCCGTGTGGACAAACGAAGAAGGATGTCGGTTTGCACCCGGGTCGATGGGGTCGGCCGCGTTCGTCCAGGCAGACCGAATGCAGGAGTTCGCTGCATCAAAGGACGACAAGGGTCGCTCATTCGCAGAGGAGCTCGAGGTCGTTGACAGCACGTTTTTCGATGTACCTAAACGGGCAATGTCAGTGCCATTTCGCGCTTTTGTAGAAGCCCATATCGAGCAGGGACCGATTCTGGAACTGGCAGGCGCGAAGCTCGGCATCGTTACCGGTATCCAAGGCGTCAGATGGTTCCGGTTCACGGTCGTGGGACGCTCGTCCCACGCTGGTACCACACCTTTCGAGGCGCGGCTTGACGCAGTGAGGTGTGCCGCAGACCTGGTGATCCAAGCGTATGCTCAATCGGACGGAAGTGATCCACAGCTTCGCCTCACCGTCGGGAGATTCAATGTCGACCCCGGAGCCGTCAACACCGTTGCCGCGGGCGTGGAGTTCACTATCGACCTACGACACCCAAACGACGAGCGGCTAGATAGCCTCGAGACGCTGTTCAGATCGTGGAGTGGCAGCCATCAGGGCTGCGACGTCCGCGTTGAACGCATCATGAGTAATCCTCCCACCCACTTTCCCAGGGAAATGGTGCACGTCGTCCGAACCGCCGCTCGGACTTGCGACAGCCATGCCATAGAGATGCTGTCAGGCGCATTTCACGACTCAATGTATCTGGCGAGACATTGTCCGACAGCGATGCTTTTCGTACCGAGCATTGGCGGCCTTAGCCACCATCCGGCAGAAGACACGAACCCTGAAGACCTGGCGATCGGGGCGAGAGCCCTGACCCGAGCGCTACTTGCTTTGTCCGAACCGATTTCGTGACCGCGGTCAGGGGGAAACCCGCATATCAAAGCTAGCCCAGCCGAAACATAATTTTGAAAAACGGAATTGTAGAACTAAAATCGGAATATGCGGATGCTTGGCACTTAGATTTCCGGAGCCGGCATCAGGTTTACCCTCAGTTACTCGTCGAGTCGGTATGGAAAGTCTTAGTGCTCTGCCCCTGTTGGTTTGTGCCGTGAACCGAGAAGCCATCGACATCGCGTCGTTCGAGCTCGCGAGATTAGATGGCGGTCAGCTACCTGCGGTCGAGCCAGGCGCTCACGTGGACGTCCATATCTCGCCGCAGATGGTGCGCCAGTATTCGATCTGCGATAGTGCAAGAGCCGATGGTCGCTACGTGATTGCCGTAAAGAGAGAGCCCGTATCTCGTGGGGGATCGTCTTTCATGCATGCAAACGTCCATGTGGGCGACACACTATTGGTGGGACATCCCCGCAATAAATTTCCGCTTTCCGGCGGCGCTAGTCGCCATGTTCTTGTTGCGGGCGGGATTGGTATCACGCCGCTGATCAGTATGGCAAGGCATCTGGCCTCTCGGGGCGATCAGTTTCACCTGCATTATTTCGCGCGTTCTCGGGAGCATGCTGCGTTCGTCGACGATCTGTCCGCGCCGAACCTTCGAGGTGATGTCACTTTCCATTTTGGTTGTTCGCCGTCAGAGACAACTGAGCAAGCCCGGGCGATCGCATCGGCGAGGGATGCCGGTGATCATCTTTATGTCTGCGGGCCGGGGCCGTTCATGGATTTAGTTTGCACGTGCGCCAACAGTTGGCCTGATGGGTCCGTGCACGTTGAATATTTCGCCGGCGCTACGGTGCCGGCCGGCGACACTCAAAGCTTCGAGGTCGAAATTGCCAGCACGGGTCAGGTACTACAAGTCCCGCCTGAGCGCACGCTGGTTGATGTCTTGCACGAGTCGGGACTAGACGTTCCCGTTTCGTGCACTCAAGGGTTCTGCGGCACATGTATAACCCGCGTGCTCGATGGCGTTCCCGATCACAATGATCTCTGCCTGAGCGACGATGATAAGGCAGCCAACAACTGCATGACACCGTGCGTTTCCCGTTCAAAATCGCCTCGCTTGGTTCTTGATCTCTGACGCTTAGGTTCACCGCCGAGACCAATGACTTCCCCCACACAGTGCAGTGCAACCGAATTTCAATCATCTTTCGAGGCTAAAACGTGGAAAACTTGAACGATATGTCGCTCCTGACGGAATCTGCTTTCGTGAAAGGAGAGTGGATCCAGGCACTCAATGGTGCAACGTTTGAAGTGGTCAACCCGGCAAACGGAAACGTTGTCGCTCGGGTGCCGCGTCTGGGCGTAAGCGAGGTTCGGACTGCGATCCAGGAGGCGAACGAAGCGATGCATGGATGGCGGAAACGGCCGGCGAAGGATCGTGCCGCAATTCTTCGCAAATGGTACGAATTGATTCTGAAAAATTCCGAAGACCTTGCAAGGATTATGACGGAAGAGCAGGGGAAGCCGCTGGCAGAAGCGAGAGGCGAGATCGCTTATGCGGCTTCCTTCGTTGAGTGGTTTGCCGAAGAAGGAAAGCGGGCTTACGGGGAAACGATCCCTTCCCCTTCCTCTGACAAGCGGTTGATTGTCGTTAAAGAGCCGATCGGTGTTTGTGCTGCGATTACACCGTGGAATTTCCCGGCCGCGATGATCACCCGAAAGGCTGCGCCGGCAATCGCAGCCGGGTGTGCGGTCGTCGTCAAACCCGCAAGCGCGACTCCGCTTTCGGCGCTCGCCCTTGCGAGGTTGGCCGAGCGAGCCGGCATGCCCCGCGGCGTCTTATCTGTTGTGACCGGTGACGCGCGCGAAATCGGCGATGAGCTCACGTCGAACCCTCTGGTACGCAAGGTCTCCTTCACGGGCTCCACCGAGATCGGCCGGGCCTTGATGAGCCGTTGCGCTTCGACCGTCAAGAAGCTATCGCTCGAACTAGGCGGTAATGCGCCGTTCATCGTTTTCGATGACGCGGATTTGGAGATGGCGGTTGAAGGTGCAATCGCATCGAAGTTTAGGAACGCCGGCCAGACGTGCGTGTGTGCGAACCGTTTGTACGTGCATGACAAGGTGTACGAAGAATTTAGCAGGAGGTTGGTCGAAGCGGTAAAGCGGCTTAACGTTGGCGATGGCAGGCACGAAGGAGTCACCCAGGGTCCTCTCATCAATCTAAGCGCGGTGCGAAAGATTGAGGAGCATATCGAGGACGCGCAGAAAAAAGGCGCACAAGTCATTCAGGGCGGCAGGCGTCATTCGCTGGGCGGAAATTTCTTTGAACCCACCGTCATGATCGGGGCTGATCAAACGATGCTGGTGGCGAAGGAAGAAACATTCGGTCCGCTTGCCCCGCTGTTCAGGTTCACCACCGACGACGAGGTTGTTGCCTTCGCGAACGACACGGAGTTCGGACTCGCCGGATATTTTTTCAGCCGTGACATCGGACGGATATGGCGAGTGGCGGAGGCCTTGGAGTACGGGATGATAGGCATCAATACTGGCTTGATCTCTAACGAGGTAGCACCTTTCGGTGGGATAAAGCAATCGGGCTTTGGGCGCGAAGGCTCCCGTTACGGGCTAGACGAATATCTGACGACAAAGTACCTCTGCGTGGGTGGCATCGACAGGTAGATCGACCGCGGATCGCCCGTGTCGCGGCGAAATAACCTGCGTATACCTGCGTGGACGCCACGCCGGGGAGCGCTTTCGGATCACATGATGAAGACACACAAGATCGCTGTAATTGCGGGCGATGGGATTGGAAAAGAGGTGATGCCGGAGGGCATGCGCGCTCTGGAGGCTGTGGCTACACGGTTCGGCATCGGAATTGAGATCGATCATATCGAATGGGCAAGTTGCGACTACTACACCCAACACGATGTGATGATGCCGGACGACTGGTTCGAACGACTTCATGACAAAGACGCGATCCTCTTCGGGGCAGCAGGTTGGCCAGATACCGTGCCTGATCACATTTCACTTTGGGGCTCGCTGCTGAAATTCAGGCGTCATTTCGACCAATATATCAATCTCAGACCGGTACGATTGTTGCCCGGTGTCCCGTGTCCGTTGGCCGGCCGAAGTCCGGGGGGCATCGATTTTTATGTCGTCCGCGAGAACACGGAAGGGGAATACACTTCGGTTGGCGGCCGGATGTTCGAGAACACGGATCGTGAGCTTGTCATCCAGGAGTCGGTATTTACACGGATCGGTGTAGACCGTGTCCTGCGTTACGCCTTTGAACTTGCCAACAATCGGCCGAGGAAGACACTCACGGCAGCCACGAAGTCGAACGGAATCGCGATCAGCATGCCCTACTGGGATGAGCGTGTTGCGGAAATTGCGAAAGGTTACCCCGATGTGGCGTGGACGAAAGCGCACGTCGACATTCTCGCCGCTCATTTCGTGCTGAAACCTGACCGTTTCGATGTAGTGGTCGCATCGAACCTGTTTGGCGACATTCTTTCGGATCTCGGCCCCGCTTGCACCGGAACAATCGGTCTGGCCGCCTCTGCAAATCTGAACCCGGAAAGGCGCTATCCGTCGCTTTTTGAGCCGGTCCATGGATCGGCACCGGATATCTATGGAAAGCAGATCGCGAACCCGGTGGCCATGATCTGGTCAGTCGCAATGATGATCGATTTCCTTGGTGCCGGCTCAGCCGTTTATAAGGAGGCCCACGACTGCATTTTGAGGGCGATTGAAAAAGTCGTAGCGGGAGGCCCGCGTACTAGGGACCTCGGCGGGAGCGGGACGACCGCAGAAGTCGGGCAAGCCATCGCGGCTGCGATTCATAATGTCTGATCGCGCTTGAATCCGTGCGAGTCCTGGATTTATTTCCTATCGACTGAAGTTTGAACGCACGGTGCAATTTCTGAATTTATGGCGCGCAACCGCGCTTGGTGAGGACAACATGACAGAGTCTATGGTTGAGTTTCGCGGCGTTCAAAAGACCTATGATGGACGGTCGATGGTCGTGCGCAATCTGGATCTGAAAGTCGCGCAGGGTGAATTCCTTACGCTGCTTGGACCGTCCGGGTCGGGGAAGACAACGACCCTCATGATGCTTGCGGGCTTCGAAACGCCTAGTCATGGGGACATCATTGTCGACGGCCGCTGCGTTACAGACACTCCGGCGCACAAGCGAGGGATTGGAGTGGTCTTCCAAAGCTACGCGCTTTTCCCGCATATGACAGTCGCCGAGAACCTGGCGTATCCCCTACGTGTAAGGCGTGCTAGTCAAGCAGAAATCAACGAGAAGGTTAAGAAGGCAATCGACACGGTGAAGTTGCGGGGATTCGAGGACAGGAAGCCAGCGCAACTTTCAGGTGGACAGAAGCAGCGCGTCGCTTTGGCGAGGGCGATCGTCTTCCAACCTCGTCTTGTACTCATGGACGAGCCTCTGGGCGCCCTCGACAAGCAACTTCGTGAGCATATGCAGTACGAGATCAAGCAACTGCACGAGCGCCTTGGAATTACAGTCGTTTATGTCACCCATGATCAGGGCGAAGCGCTGACGATGTCAGACCGTATCGCGATCTTCAGCGAGGGAGTAATTCAGCAACTAGCACCTCCAATGGACCTGTATGAGCATCCGGCAAACGCTTTTGTCGCGGCATTCATTGGTGAGAACAATCAGCTGTCGGGGCGATTGGCCAATGTGCAGGGATCGTCCTGGACAGTCGATATGCGCGGGGGCGGGCAGATCCGAGCGATCGGGCGAACCGACTCGCCCGGCGTCGGGAAGGGTCTGAGCATGTCGATCCGTCCCGAGCGACTGCTGCTAGGTGATATTGCGCAGAAGGCAGATAACCATTTTCCCTGCCGGGTGCTCGATCGCATTTATCAGGGCGATCACGTGCGCGTGAAGTTGCAGGCGCCTTCCGAGGAAATCCTTGTAGCCAAGATCCCCAACAAACGGGGAGCAGATTTGCTCGAGGCTGGGTCGGTGGTGATAGCCGGCTTCCACGCAGAGGACTGCTCCGCCTTTGGCAGCACAAGTGCACGGGTGACAGAATGAACGGTTCCGCAACTGAGGTCGCGTTGCCCATAGATATCAAGGCGTCAACAGCGAATCCGGCGCAGCGAGCGCTGCGGCGCGCGCGCGTCAAGGCATTTCTTTTCGTGCTGCCACTTCTCGCGTTCCTGTGCATTTTCTTTGTGGCACCCATCGCGCAGATGCTCAGTCGTTCGATCGACAATCGCAGCATATCGGATGTCCTTCCCCGCACGCACAGGGCACTGGCTGAATGGGACAGAAAATCGCTACCTGGCGAGCAAGCGTGCCGGGCCTTGATTGCTGATTTGAATCAGGCACGGGAACAGGAGCGCCTCGGTCCTGTCGCGCGGGAACTGGGTTACCAGCGATCGGGTATCAACCGCGTGCTGTTCAAAACCGCCCGTCGAATTGGCGAGGAAGCTGGCACTAGTTGTATGGACCGTCTATCTTCTATTGACACTGCGTGGACTCAGCTTTCGGTCTGGGCAACGTTGAAGGATCAGACCGGGGCCGTCACGAGCGCGCACCTGCTGGGCTCATTCGATGCACGTCTAGACACGGAAGGACACATAGTTGAACAACCCGAAGATCAGCGCATATACGTCGAGCTGTACAAACGCACGGCTATCGTGGGTCTTGCTGTCACCGCCATTGTTCTTCTGATGGGTTTTCCGCTTGCTCATCTGCTGGCCAACGCGTCCGGGCGGATCGCGAGTGTTTTGATGATGTGTGTGTTAGTGCCGTTCTGGACGTCGCTTCTGGTCCGAACGACAAGCTGGATCGTACTGCTTCAGCGCGACGGTCCGCTACTCGACCTTTTGGCGTCGCTGAAGCTGATCGACGGGCAAAATCGGCCGCAGCTTGCATATACGATGTTTGCGTCATTGGTCGCCATTTCGCACATTTTGTTGCCGATCATGATTCTGTCGCTGTACAGCGTCATGAAAGGTGTGCCGAAAGATTACGTTCGAGCATCACTTTCTCTTGGCGCGAGCCCGTTGAGAACGTTCTGGAGCGTGTACTTGCCGCAGGTGGCGCCCGGGATCGCCACGGGATCTGTACTTGTTTTCATTACTACGCTTGGGGTGTACATCACGCCGGCGCTGGTTGGCGGCAGCAGTGGACAGATGATCGGGAACATGATCGCCTATCACATGCAGAGTTCATTGAATTGGGGCTTAGCCGCAGGGCTGTCTGCTGTCTTACTGGTCGCGGTATGGCTAGTGTTCTACGTTTTCAACCGCGTCGTCGGGCTTGAAAAGATGGGGGTGGCAAAATGACTCGTGCTTTATATCTTCTCGTGTGCACGGCCGTCCTTGGATTCCTTCTCCTGCCGCTGATCGTGTTAGTGCCGCTCTCGTTTAGTTCGGGAGAGTATCTGACGATCTCAACACGAATGCTGGAACTGCGCCCTGATGCGTTCTCGACAAGGTGGTATCACGATTTCTTCACTTCCGATAATTGGCATCGAGCGATAGTCAATTCCATGATTGTCGGTCTGTCTACGACCGTGGTTGCCACGATCTTGGGAACGATTGCCGCAATTGGGCTGACGGACCGCAACCTTCCGTTTAGATCCGTGGTTCTCGGAGTCGTTCTTGCACCGATGATCGTCCCCGTCGTGGTGACGGCGGCTGGCCTCTACTTCGCATTTTCGAGAATCGGTCTGACCCAAAGTTTGCCCGGACTGGTCGTAGCGCACACCATTCTCGCGGTACCTATGGTCGTAATGACCGTCATGGCGACCCTCTCGAATTTTGACCGGGATCTGATCAAGGCATCCCACAGCCTCGCTGCGTCGCCTTTCACCACGTTCATGAAGATCACCCTGCCGCTCATTTTGCCGGGTGTGGTCTCCGGAGCTGTATTTGCCTTTGCCACGTCGCTCGATGAAGTTGTCACGACGATCTTTCTTGCGGGGGTTGATCAGCGAACAATTCCGCTACAGATGTGGGGGGGAATTCGCGAGGAGTTGAGCCCGACTATCCTTGCTGCCGCGACGGTGCTTACGGTCATTTCGGTGCTGCTGCTGCTCACGGTGCAATTTCTGCGAGCCCGGGGAATACGAGCTCAAGCGTCGCTCGCAGCCTGAGCTTCCGTGGCGCTGCATGCGTTGCGTCCGGGCGCATGCGGCTTTGATTAACCTACTCACGACATACTTCCCTGAGGCAAAACCAGCATGCTTGACCAATCGAATCTGAAGAACTTTTACATCGATGGCCGGTGGGTTTCTCCGGTGAGCCTTGCGACAACCGATGTCGTCAATCCTGCCACCGAAGGCGTGATCGGGAAAGTCGCGATGGGCGAAGCAGCCGACGTTAACGCCGCAGTTGCAGCGGCACGACGCGCCTTCGAACGCTTCTCGATGTCCGAGAAGTCGTTTCGAATCGAATTGCTAAACAGGATTCTGCGGGCCTACGCTGCGCGCGCCGAAGATATGGCGCAGGCGATCTCCCTTGAGATGGGCGCTCCGATCACGATGGCACGAAATGCCCAAGTGCAAGCTGGCATCGGTCATCTGCAGGCAACTATCGAAGCCTTGAAGAATATCGATTTGGTCTCCATGCAGGGAAGGGCTGCGATCGTGCGTGAACCGGTAGGGGTCGCTGCGCTGATTACCCCTTGGAACTGGCCAATGAACCAGATTGTCAGCAAGTTGGCACCCGCCCTTGCCATGGGGAATACGGTCGTTTTGAAGCCAAGCGAAGTGGCGCCTTTGAGTGCGATGGTGTTTGCGGAAGTAATGGCTGCCGCTGATTTGCCACGCGGGGTGTTCAACATGATCAACGGTGACGGGCCATCGGTAGGCGAGGTGCTGTCGGGACACTCGGAAGTCGATGTTGTCTCGCTGACCGGTTCGACCCGTGCAGGTGTCGCCGTTTCAATGGCGGCTGCGCCCACCGTAAAACGTGTGCTGCTGGAACTTGGCGGAAAGTCGGCAAACATCATTCTGCCTGACGCGCCGTTTGAGGCTGCAGTCAAACGTGGTGTTCGTTCGTGTTTCTATAACACGGGCCAGTCCTGTAGCGCACCGACCAGGATGCTGGTTCCGGCCGAGAGATATGACGACGCCGCGGCGATTGCGCGTCGGGTCGTGCATGAATCCATTGTAGGCGTGCCATCCGACCCGCAGACCTTCATGGGTCCGCTTGCGAACCGTCGCCAGCACAAAAAAGTACAACAGATGATCGAGGTCGGGTTGGGCGATGGCGCTGAGCTTGTCGCTGGAGGCGTCGGGCGTCCTGAGGGTCTTGAGCAGGGCTTTTACGTGAAGCCGACTGTATTTGGACGAGTGCACCCCTCAATGTCGATCTTCCGTGAAGAAATCTTCGGCCCAGTCCTCTCTATCTCCACATATCGCACAGAGGAAGAAGCGGTGGACATGGCAAATGACAGCGTGTACGGATTGGCTGCGTACGTGCAGTCGGCGGATATCGATCACGCACGACGGATCGCGAGCCAACTCCGGGCCGGTAGCGTCGAACTCAACTATCCCGAGTGGGATGTGAGCCTTCCGTTCGGGGGTTACAAGCAGTCAGGGAACGGCCGCGAGGGGGGCGAATTCGGCCTGCACGACTTCTCGGAGGTGAAGGTTATAGCTGGCTATTTTGCCCCTGACTGAAGCAGCCGATGACGATGGCAGGGGCCACGAGGCCGGTACGGAAACAGCTGAAACCGGATGGCGTGAACCCCGTGACATGCGGCGCTCAGTTCGCGTAGGCATAGCTGTAATACAGCCCAACCGCGAGGGGAGTTACTTCGAATCAGCGGACCGAGCCTTCACGCTTGGACCGCTGACTACTAGTGTTCCGTTCCGCTGATTCGCGAACAAAGTCTGTGTAGCTTTTCGAGGATGGAATCAGCGGATGCGGTCCACATGAATGGTTTGCAGTTTTCGTTGTAGTGGGAAACGAACTGATCGATACGCGTGATCAGTTGTTTGACCGAACCAAACGAGCCCCTGCGGATGGCCTTGTCGGTGATCAGCGCAAAGAAGCGTTCGACCTGGTTAAGCCACGAACTGTAGGTAGGAATGAAATGCATGTGCCAGCGGGGCTTTGCTGCGAGCCACGCCTTGACCTTGGGATGCTTGTGACTGCCATAGTTGTCCACGATGCAGTGCACGTCGAGTT
>NZ_FRAB01000067.1 GCF_900142195.1 Paraburkholderia terricola | reverse complement strand
CATGCATACGGCAAGGCGCTGCGCACCGTGAAGTCGTGCGTGGGCTCGACGTGGTGCCGTTATGGCGTCGGCGATTCGGTGGGCCTCGCGGTCGAGCTGGAGAACCGCTACAAGGGCCTGCGCACGCCGCACAAGATCAAGTTCGGCGTGTCGGGCTGCACCCGCGAATGCGCGGAAGCGCAGGGCAAGGACGTCGGCGTGATCGCGACCGAGAAGGGCTGGAACCTCTACGTGTGCGGCAACGGCGGCATGAAGCCGCGCCACGCGGAACTGCTCGCGTCGGATCTCGATCGCGAAACGCTGGTGCGCTACATCGACCGCTTCCTGATGTTCTACGTGCGCACCGCCGATCGTCTGCAACGCACCAGCGTGTGGCGCGAGAGCCTCGAAGGCGGCCTCGACTATCTGATCGACGTGGTGGTCAACGATCACCTGGGCGTGGCGGCGGAACTGGAATCGGACATGCGGCACGTGGTCGAGACCTACGAATGCGAATGGAAGAAGGCCGTGACCGATCCTGAAACGCGCAAGCGCTTCCGCCATTTCGTCAACAGCGATCAGGCCGACAACACGGTGACGTTCGTCGAGGAGCGCGGGCAGATCCGTCCCGCGACGCCGGTCGAACGGCAAGCGAAGCTGGTGTCGATTCCCGTGGTTGTCGAGACGGTCTGATTTTTTACCCCACTCATTTTTCTCATTCACTGAGGAGTTCCGCGATGAACAACGACCGCCTGCCGCGCGCCTGGACACCGATCTGCACCCTCGACGACATCGTTCCGAACACGGGCGTCTGCGCGCTCGTCAACGGCGAACAGGTGGCGGTATTTCACGTGAACAGGCATGAGGAGGACACCGCCGTGTACGCGATCGAAAACTTCGATCCGGGCTCGCAGGCGGCGGTGCTGTCGCGCGGCCTGATCGGCAGCCTCGGCGAACGCATCGTGGTCGCCTCGCCGATCTACAAGCATCACTTCGATCTGCGCACCGGCGAATGCCTCGAATCACCGGAGTATTCCGTCAGCGCGTTCGCGACGCGGGTGGAAGACGGCCAGGTGTGGGTCGCGGTTTGAGCGTGCCGATTTCCTGTTTCCTGTTTCCTCTTTCTTTCGAACGACGCCATTTGCCATGTCCTCCACTAGCGTAAAAACCGTGTGCCCTTACTGCGGCGTTGGCTGCGGCATGGTGCTGCACGTCGAGGACGGCCAGGTCGTGAAGATCTCCGGCGACAAGGAGCATCCGGCCAACTTCGGGCGTCTGTGCACGAAGGGCCAGTCGGCGCACGTCGCGTTGCGCAAGTCGGGGCGTCTCGAAGACGCGTTCGTGCGTCATGCGCGCGACCAGGACCCCGCGCCGCTGCCGATGGCGCAGGCGATCAGCACCACGGCGGCGCGCTTGCGCGGCCTGCTCGACGAGCATGGACCGGACGCGCTGTCGTTCTACGTGTCCGGCCAGATGTCGATCGAAGCGCAGTACCTCGTCAACAAGCTCGCCAAGGGCTTCATCCGCACCAATAACATCGAGTCGAATTCGCGCCTTTGCATGGCGAGCGCGGGCAGCGGCTACAAGCTCTCGCTGGGCGCGGACGGTCCGCCGGGATCGTACGAGGACATCGACCACGCCGACCTGTTCTTCGTGATCGGCGCGAATATGGCCGACTGTCACCCGATTCTGTTCCTGCGCATGATGGATCGCGTGAAGGCGGGCGCGAAGCTGATCGTGGTCGATCCGCGCCGCAATGCGACCGCCGAGAAAGCCGACCTGTTCCTGAGGATCAAGCCGGGCACCGATCTCGCGCTGCTCAACGGCCTGCTGCATCTGCTGCACGAAAACGGCCATACGGATGCGGCTTTCATCGCCGAACACACCGAAGGCTGGGACGCGATGCCCGCGTTTCTCTCCGACTACACGCCGGAGAAAGTCGCGGACCTCACGGGTCTCGCCGCCGAGGATATTCGCCGCGCGGCGCAGATGATCGGCGCCTCGCGCGAGTGGATGAGCTGCTGGACCATGGGTCTGAATCAAAGCACGCATGGCACGTGGCACACCAACGCGATCTGCAACCTGCATCTCGCGACCGGCAAGATCTGCCGCCGCGGCAGCGGGCCGTTTTCGCTGACGGGCCAGCCGAACGCGATGGGCGGCCGCGAAATGGGCTACATGGGGCCGGGCTTGCCCGGTCAGCGCTCGGTGCTGGTCGACGAAGACCGCGCGTTTATCGAGAACCTGTGGGGCATCGCGCCCGGCACGCTCAGGACCGAAGTCGGCAACGGCACGATCGACATGTTCACGCGCATGGCCGCGGGCGACATCAAGGCGTGCTGGATCATCTGCACGAATCCGGTGGCGAGCGTGGCGAACCGGCAGAACGCGATCACCGGCTTGCGCGCCGCCGAACTGGTGATCGCGCAGGACGCGTTCCTCGACACCGAGACCAACCGCTATGCCGACGTGCTGTTGCCCGGCGCGCTGTGGGCCGAGGCGGAAGGCGTGATGATCAACTCCGAACGCAACCTCACGCTGATGCAAAAGGGCATCGAGCCGCCGGGCGCCGCGTTGCCGGACTGGCAGATCATCGCGCGCGTCGCGTGCGAAATGGGTTTCGCCGATGCGTTCACCTATGCGAGCGCCGAGGAAGTGTTCGCGGAAATCACGCGCGCGTCGAATCCGACAACCGGCTACGACTTGCGCGGCGCGAGCCATCGCCGTCTGAAGCAAACGCCGCTGCAATGGCCGCTCGCCGACGACGCGGTCGAGCGCAATCCGCTTCGCTATATCAACGACGGCGTGAGCCAGCCGTTGAAGCAATGGCCCGACGGCAGCCGTCCGCGGCTCGTGTTTCCGACCGCGAGCGGCAAGGCCAGGTTTTTCGCGCGCGCCCATGCGGCGCCCGCCGAATTGCCCGATCGCGAATTCCCGATCGTGTTGAACACGGGCCGCTTGCAGCATCAATGGCACACCATGACCAAGACCGGCAAGGTCGCGATGCTCAACAAGCTGAACCCCGGTCCGTTCGTCGAGATTCATCCCGAAGACGCGGCCGCGCTCGGCATCAAGCAGAAAGATCCGGTCGAGATTCGTTCGCGCCGTGGCCGCGCGGTGTTGCCCGCGGTCGTCAGCGAACGCGTGAGCGCGGGCAACTGCTTTGCGCCGATGCACTGGAACGACGTGTTCGGCGACGACCTGTGCATCAACGCGGTGACGAGCGACGCGATCGACCCGGTTTCGCAGCAGCCCGAACTCAAGTTCTGCGCGGTCGCGCTGAGCCCAGTGGCGCTCGATCGCGCCGAGCCGATGTCGACCGGCGACGACGAGGCGCTTGCCGAAACGTCCGCCGTCGCGATGAGCGTTGCCGGTGACATGAGCGCCGCGAGTGCCGCGCCCGCGAACGCCGTGACGGCCCGCGCCGAGGATCTGGATATGCCCCGTATCAATGCCATCACCAGCCTGCTGCAGTTGCCGCAAGTGAGCGCGCCGTCGTTCACCGAAACAGAGCGCGCCTACCTCTCGGGCTTCGTCAGCGGACTGCGTTCGGCGGAAGCGCAAGGCATCGACCAGGTGCCGGTTCTGCCGGGCAGCGCGCCGTTCGGCGCGACGAGCCGCCTCTATGTGGACGGCTTGCTCGCGGGACTCTATAGCCGTGGCGCGACGGCTGTCGCGAAGCCGGCCGCCGCACGCGCCGAGGCTCACGCGGACGCCGCGCATTCGTCGGGCGTGCGCATCGTGCGCGCGCGTCCGAAGGTGACGCTGCTGTGGGCCTCGCAAACCGGCAACACCGAATCGCTCACGGAGCGCTACGCCACGCGTTTGATGGAATCGCGCTTCGAGATTCGCACCTCGTGCATGGCCGACTATCCGCTCGCGTCGCTCGCCAAGGCGCAATACGTGCTGCTGATGACGAGCACGTTCGGCGACGGCGATCCGCCCGACAACGCGCAAAGTTTGTGGACGCAATTGAGCGCCGCGAACGCGCCGCGTCTCGACGGCGTGCGCTTTGCCGTGCTCGCGCTCGGCGACCGCAACTACGATCAATTCTGCGGCCACGGCCGCCGGCTCGACGAACGTCTCGCGGAACAGGGCGCGCTGCGTCTGATGGAGCGCGTCGATTGCGACAGCGAGTATCAGGAGAGCGCCGACGCGTGGCTCGAACGCATCATCGTGCGCATCAACGAAGAAGATGCCGCGCTGCATGCGGTGCCGCCGGGCGGCATGATCAATGCGGTGGTGCCGGGCGCGGTGCCGACCAAGACGCGCCCGGCCGCATCGCGGCTCGTCACGAACCTGCGCCTGAACAAGCCGGGCACCGCGAAGGATACGCGCTACTTCTCGCTGAGCACCGAGGGCTCCGGCCTCGAATACGAAGCGGGCGACGCGCTCGGCGTATGGCCGAGCAATTGCCCCGAGCTCGTCGACGAATTGATCGCGCTGAGCGGCCTGAGCGCGGAGGCTTCGGTGCACGTGCCGGGCGCGGGCGACCTGCGTCTTGCCGACGCGCTCGGCAAGCACTATGAGATCGCACGCCCGAATCCCGATGCGCTCGCCTTCATCGCCTCGCGCAGCAGCAACGGCGCGCTGCGCGATCTGCTGACGCCCGAGCGCAAGGCCGACCTCAAGCAATGGCTATGGGGACAGCAGCTCGCCGACGTGCTGCACGAATTTCCCGTGAGCCTCACGGCCGCCGAATTGACCGGCATGCTCAAGCGTTTGCAGCCGCGTCTGTACTCGATCGCGTCGAGCCCGAAGGCCCATCCGGGCGAGGTGCATCTGACCGTTTCCGCGGTGCGCTACAGCAATGGCCGCCGTCATCGCAAAGGCGTGTCGTCGACCTTTCTCGCCGACCGTGCGGGCGACGTGAACGTGCCGGTGTTCGTGCAGAAGTCCGCGCATTTTCGTCCTCCGCACCACGCCGACACGCCGATGATCATGGTCGGCCCCGGCACCGGCGTTGCACCGTTTCGCGGCTTTCTGCACGAGCGCCGTGCACGCGGCGACAAGGGGCGCAACTGGCTGTTCTTCGGCGAGCAACATGCGGCGAGCGACTTCTACTATCGCGACGAACTCGAAGCGCTGCGCGACAGCGGCGTGCTCACCCGGCTCGATGTCGCGTTCTCGCGCGATCAGGCGGAAAAGATCTACGTGCAGGACCGCATGCGCGAGCAGGGCGCGCAATTGTGGGCGTGGCTCGACGAGGGCGCGCACTTCTACGTATGCGGCGACGCGAGCCGCATGGCCAAGGATGTCGACGCGGCGCTCAAGCAAGTGGTCGCGCGGCACGGCGGCATGAGCGACGAGAAAGCGCTCGACTACGTGAACCGTCTCGCGCAGGAAAAGCGCTACATGCGCGACGTTTATTGACGGTTCAGCGGGCCGGCGGACTCGCGATTAAGCGGCTAAAAGACGCTTCCGAAGCGAGTTCAAAACGATTTCAAAGAGCACGCAATACAGCATCAAAAGAGGGACCCTGATGGCATGGACGTTGCATGTTCAGGCGGGTTTTCAACATCGTGATCGTTCCGGTGCGTGGCGCTCGAAACCCAATCAGTGCAATGAGCGCAACGAGCCGGATAGTGAACAATCAGTTTGACGAGGATGTCTGATGAAAAACGTGATGAGCTCCCTAAAGAGCGGAGATTGGCGCGCACTGGTAGCGTGTTTCCTCTATTTCGACACCGGCTTTACCGTGTGGGTTCTGTATGGACCGCTCGCGCCGTTCATCAGCAAGAGCATTTCGATGTCGCCCGCGCAACAGGGTTTGCTGGTTGCCGTGCCGGTATTGTCCGCGGCGATCCTGCGCGTGACGCTGGGTAATCTGTATCAATCGGCGCACGGCAAGCGCATTGCGTTGATGGGCGTGCTGCTGTCGGCGGTGCCGACCATCGTGTTGCCGCTGTTGCCGTTCGTGCCGTCGTACACGTTGCTGCTGGTGCTCGGCGTGTTCCTCGGCGTGGGCGGCGCGAGCTTCGCGGTCGCGTTGCCGATGGCCGGCAGCAACTATCCGCCGAAGGTGCAGGGCCTGGTGCTGGGTCTCGCCGCGGCCGGCAACATCGGCGCGGTGCTCGACGGCTTCATGTTCCCGCAACTGGCCACGCACTACGGCTGGCAAATGGCGACCGTCGGCGCGTTGCCGCTGCTCGCGATCTCCGGCATCACGCTGTACTTCTGGGCCAACGATGCGGGCGTGAAGTCGGGCAGCGTGCTGCGCGCGTTCGGCAGCTTCGCGATCACGCTGGTCGGTTTGATCGCGCTGGTGCTGCTCGTCGAAGCCGGCTTGTTCGGCTCGGGCAAGACCGGTGTGCTGCTGCTGCCGGTGATCGGCTCGCTGCTCGCCATCGCCGTGCTGCCCAAGCGCTATCGCGCGGTGCTGACCGAGCGCGACACGTGGGCGATCATGCTGGTGTACAGCATCACGTTCGGCGGTTTCGTCGGCATGTCGTCGTATGTGTCGCTGCTGCTGACCAACCTCTATCAACTCTCGAAGATCGACGCGGGCCTGTTCATGGCGCTGCTCGCCGCGACCGGCGCGATCGTGCGTCCGCTCGGCGGCCTGATCGCCGACCGCGTCTCCGGCGTGCGTGCGCTGACCGTGCTGCTCGCGATCATCTCGCTGTGCGACTTCGTGTTCGCCGCGGCGATGCCTTCGATGGCGGGCGGCATCACGCTGCTGGTGTGCCTGTACGTGGCCTTCGGTCTCGGCAACGGCGCGACCTTCCAACTGGTCCCGCATCGCTGGGCGGGCCGCACGGGTCTGATGTCGGGCATCGTCGGCGCGGCGGGCGGCATCGGCGGCTTCTATCTGCCGGTGGTGATGGGCATCGCGAAGGAAAGCACCGGCAGCTATCAGATGGGCTTTGCGACGTTCGGCGCGCTGGCCGCTTGCGCGTTCCTCGCGATCGTCGCGCTGCGCCGTCCGTGGATGGCGTGGTCGATGCAAACCAGCGGGATTCACGCGCACGCCACTGAGTAATTACAACCGGGCATCCGCGCCGACGAGTGTGTGTTGAACGCTCGCGCGGTGCGGATGCCGATGGCGCGACGGGCCGATCGATAAAATAAAAAACCAATATGAGCATCACGAAAGAACGGCTTCATGCGCCGCCGTCCGACACGGACGTTTCCGGCGAGGTCCTGGGCTCGTTGATCAACATGGCGGGGCGTCAACGAATGTTGTCGCAACGCATCGCGCTCAAGGCGATGCTGGCGTTCCAGCAGTTCGACGGCGCGCTCGCGATTGCACGCGACACGTTGCGCACCTTTGCCGACACCCACACGGTGCTGGTGCAAGGCCGCGACGGCTTGCCCGGACTGTTTTCTCCCGCGCTGCGCGAGGCCTTTCACGGCGGCGAGCAAGTCGCGAGAAAGATCACCGACTTCATCGCGCTGGCCTCGACGGCGATCGACGCGATCGGGCGCGCGTCGCCCGCTGCCGAAGACGCATTGAAGGCCTTGATCGGATCGGTGGACCCGCTGCTGATGCATCTGCACGCGGTGACCGCGGTCTACGAGCAGGAAAGCCGGCGCATTGCGCGGGCGCAGAAGAAAGAGCAGCGCGACCTGATCGAACGGATCAGCTCGATCGCGAAGGAAGCGCATATCGTCTCGTTCAACGGGCAGATCGTCGCGAGCCGGTCCGATGTGACCGGCCGCGAGTTCGCCGTGGTGGCCGGCGTGATGACCGGCATCACGAAGGAACTGGAAGCCGTGGTCAATGCCTTCGTGAAGAAAACCTCGGCCGCATGAGCGGTGGTCTCCCGTTCGCGTTTCCTTCAATCGTTTCCACTCGGAAACGACACAGGGAATAGGCAGGCAAGCACTTGCATATTGCGCGTCGCGCTCCTATTATGCAGGCAGGAGGCTGCCTATGACCACATCAACCGATCGCATCGAAAAGCAGATTCTGCTGAAGGCGCCGCGCTCGCGCGTCTGGGGCGCGTTGTCCAACGCCGAGGAATTCGGCGCATGGTTCGGCGTGAATTTCAGCGGCAAGCAGTTCGTCGCCGGCCAGTCCGTGCAAGGCAATATCACCTATCCGGGCTACGAGCATCTCGTCATGGACGTGACGGTGGAACGGATCGAGCCCGAACATCACCTGTCGTGGCGCTGGCATCCGGCCGCGGTCGACGTGTCGGTCGACTATTCGGTCGAGCCCACCACGCTGGTCGTGTTCGAACTGACCGAGGTCGATTCGGGCACCTTGCTGCGCGTCGTCGAATCGGGCTTCGATCAGATTCCCGCCGCGCGCCGCGACGAGGCGTTTCGTATGAATAGCGGCGGCTGGGAGCAACAGCTAGTCAATATCGAAAAGCATGTCGCCGCGGGTTAAGACGGCCGCCGCCAGGGCGGCCATGACGAAGACGAACGCGAAGGCGAATGCGAACGCCAAGGCGAACGCGAACGCCAAGGCGGTGAAGTCGAAAACGGCGAGCCTGAAGGCCGCCATGCTGAAAAGCGCCGCGCCCATTTTCGCGGCGCTCGGCGACGAGACGCGCCTGCGCCTGATCGCCGTATTGTGCGCGGGCAGCGCGATGTCGATCGCGCAACTCACCGCCGGAACCGACATCACCCGGCAGTCCGTCACGCAGCACTTGCAGGTGCTCGCCAACGCGGGCCTCGTGCGCGACGTCAAGGTCGGCCGTGAACGCTTGTGGGCGTTCGAGCCGGCTCATCTCGACGAAGCGCGGCGCGCGCTCGAAGCGATCTCGCGGCAATGGGATCATGCGTTGCTGAGCCTGAAGGCGGCAGTGGAGGAGTAGAGGCGTCCTCGCCGCCCCGCGCCTCGCGCCATGCCATTGCGTGCCGTTGGTGCGATGTCGAACAGAGCTACCACGGTGCAGTCATTAGCCTTCAGAAGTAGTAGACGAAGGCTCCGCAAGAGCTTGCCCAGGCAGCGCCGGGCAGGACTCGTCCGATTGGGGTTTTCCGTCGACGCAACGAATCATGCGAGGCGTGTCCCGGCGAGGATGGCGCGCGCTTGAAGGGGGAGCTTCTGATGGATCGCATGGATCTGGTCGGCGCCTCGTCGAGCGCCGCATCGCGCCTATCGTTCCATGAGATCCAGCCCGATCGCGCCGCGACCTCGCAGATGACGGCATTCACGCGCGCGCTCGAACGCCACACCGGGCGCAGCTTCGCGGACTATCAGGCGCTGCACGATTTCTCGGTGCGCGACTATCGGACCTTCTGGTCATTCCTGCTGCGCTGGTCGGAAGATATCGACTGGTCGGGCAGCGCCGAGCCGGCCTGCATCGGCGACGAATGCGAGTACACGCGTTTCTTTCCGCACGTGCGGCTCAATTATGCGGACGCGTTGCTGAACCTGGCGGTCGCGCCGGCGCACATGCCCGCGCTCACCGTCTGTCACGCGAACGGCCCCACGCTGCACCTGAGTCGCGGCGAATTGCGCGAGCGCGTGGCGCGGCTGGCCGACGCGCTGTCGGCGCTGGGCCTGGGCGAGGGCGACCGGGTGATCGGCGTGCTGCGCAACGACGCCGACGCGGTCGTGACCGCGCTGGCCGTCACCGCGCTGGGCGCGACGCTGTCCACCGTCGCGCCGGAAATGAGCGCCGAGACCATGCTCGAACGTTTCCAGCCGCTCGAACCGCGTTTCATGTTCGCGCACACCGCCGCGCAGCCGTTCGACATCGGCGTGCCGGTGGAGGCGAACGTCGCCGTGCTGGCCGCAGCCTTGCCGTCGCTGCAACATATCGTCGTGCTGGACGGCGGCAGCTTGCCGGACAGGGTTAAGCCCACCGTGCATGCGATGGCCGACCTGATCGCGAACGGCGACGCCGCGCGCTTCGTGTGGCGGCAGTTCCCGTTCAATGAGCCGCTTTTCATCATGTTTTCGTCGGGCACCACCGGCAAGCCTAAATGCATCGTGCACGGCGCCGGCGGCACGCTGCTGGAGCATCTGAAGGAACACCGCCTGCATAGCGATCTGCGGCCCGGCGAGCGGCTCTTCTTTCACACCAGTTGCGCGTGGATGATGTGGAACTGGCAGTTGTCGGCGCTCGCGTCGGGCGTGGAGATCGTGACTTACGACGGTCCGATTTCCACGGTCGACACGCTGTGGCGGCTCGTCGCCGACGAGCGCGCCACCGTGTTCGGCACGAGCCCCGCGTACCTGAAAATGAGCGAGGAGGCCGGGCTCGTCCCCGGCAAGCAGTTCGATCTGGGCGCGTTGCGGGCGATGCTGTCGACGGGCGCGGTGCTGTACGACGCGCAATTCGCGTGGGTGCGCGATCACGTCAAGCCCCTGCCACTGCAATCGATCTCGGGCGGCACGGACATTCTCGGCTGCTTCGTGCTGGGCAATCCGACGCTGCCCGTGTACGCGGGCGAGGCGCAATGCCGGAGCCTCGGACTCGACGTTCAGGCATGGGAGCAGGGCAAGCGCACGGACGGCGTCGGCCAGTTGGTCTGCGCGAACCCGTTCCCGTCCCGGCCGCTCGGTTTCTTCGGCGACACCGACGGCGCGCGCTTTCACGCCGCCTATTTCGCCGACAACCCCGGCGTGTGGACGCACGGCGACCTGATCGAAGTGTCGCGCGAAGGATCCGTGCGCCTGCACGGCCGCTCGGATGGCCTGCTGAACGTGCGCGGCATCAACGTCGGTCCCGGTGAGATTTATCGCATCCTCAACGACATTCCCGAGATTCACGAATCGATGGTCGTGCAGCAGCATGCGCGCGTCGCGCCGGGGGACGGTTCGAGCGCCGTGGCGAGCGAACCACGCGTGGTGTTGTTGCTGGTGTTGCGCGACGGTTGCGTGCTGAACGGCGCCCTGGCCGCGCGGGTGCGGCACGACCTCGCGCGGCGCGCGTCGCCCGCGCACGTGCCGGACCGCATCCTCGCCGTGGCCGAGTTGCCGGTCACGCACAACGGCAAGCTGTCCGAGGCGTCGGTGCGCAATGCGGTCAACGGCTTGCCCGCCGGCAATGCGGCTGCGCTGCGCAACCCGGCCTGCCTCGACGCGATTCGCCATCATCCCGCGCTGCGCCTCGCCACCCGCGAGATTCCGCCGCCGGGCGAGACGCTCGAATCGCTGGAAAAGCATGTGCAGGCGCATTGGGAGCGGCTGTTCGAGTTCGTGCCGATCGGCCGCGACGACAACTTCTTCGAGCTGGGCGGCCATTCGTTGCTCGCCGCGCGAATGCTCGCGGAGATCCATCAGACCACGGGCCGCGCGATGCCGCTGGCGACGCTGATGATCGCCCCGACGATCGCGCGCCTCGCCGCCGCCATCGACGAAAGCGCGCGGCAACCCGCGTCGTCGCCGATCCTGCTGCAAGTGCGCGCCGGCGAGGGCACGCCGATTTTTCTGGCGCACAGCGTGAGCGGTTCGGTGATGGAGTGTTTGACGCTGGTGAATGCGCTGCACAGCCGGCGTCCGGTGTATGGCTTGCAGGCGCACGGTCTGGACGGGGAGCAGCCGATGCATCGACGCGTCGAGGACATGGCCGCGAGCTACGTCGAGCAGATGCGCCGCGTGCAGCCGAGCGGACCTTACGCGATCGCGGGTTTCTCATTCGGCGGACTGGTGGCGTTCGAGATTGCGCAGCAGCTATCGCGCGCGGGCGAGCGGATCGAACTGCTGTGCTTGCTGGATACCTACGTGCACGAGCATTTTCTGCCGCTGCACGTGCGCTTGCGGCACCACTGGCGCATGGCCGGCGGGCAGTTGCGCGAACTGCGCGCGGTGCCGGCCGCCCGGCTGCCCGGTTATCTGGCCGGCAAGCTGGTGCACGCGACCGACCGGATACGCCGCCGCACCGGGCGCAGCGCGCGCCGCCCGGACCCCTTCATCGCGAGCTTGCCGCCGACGTTGCGGCGCATTCGCGAAACGATGGGCACGGCGATGCGGACGTATCGCCCTCGTCCCTATGAGGCCGGGCCGATTCTTTATCTGCGCGCGGCGATTGCGGAGCGGGAGCGGGGCGACCCGATGCCGTTATGGCGCAGCATCGCGCGCGGCGGTCTGGTGGTCGCCGAGGTGTCGGGCGGACACGGCGACATGATCGTGGAGCCGAACGTGCAGCGAGCCGCGGCCGTTCTGGATGAACGGCTGGCGAGCGCGTGAAGAGGGATCAATCGGCGATGCGCTTGTCCGCGAGGGCGCTCTGGCAGTCCGCCAACACCTGGCGGACCAGCCGGGCTTGCGGATCGAGTTCGTCGGTGTCGAGAATTTCCTCGACCGCGTCGCGCGCCCACTCCGCGTCCACGAACCTTGCGTGGCGCCTCGCGATTTCGAGCGCCAGCGCCGACAGCCTCGCGATGCTCAGCCAGTCCGCCTCCCGCGAGCGGCGGTCGAGCCACTTGTGGGCGGCCTGCACGTGGAACGCCGCGTCGGGCCAGTCTTCATTCAGGTAGTAGGCGCCGAGGCTCCCGCATGTGAGCCAGCACAACAGCTCCAAACGGTCACGTGGACTCAGATGATGGCGTACATCACTCATGGCGACGCTCGCTGCTGTAATTTGCATTCCGGTGAGGGCGGCGGGCGCCGTCCTGCGCTTGTATCCAACAATATCACGCAGAATTCACGCCCGGCAATTCGTGACGTACCCTGGCTGTTGCGCTGCGGAAAACTCGAAACGGCGAGGGCAAGGCGCGCTCACGAGAAATCGGTCGAGCGTGACAGCGCTGCCCACGTCCCGATCTCCGCGCCCAGCGCCGCCAGCTTCGCCGTGACCAACTCGACGGCGTCGTTGCCGAGCAGCAGATGCACGGGCGGATTGGGCGCCGTCACGATCTCCAGCAGCGCTTGCGCGGCTTTGCGCGGATCGCCCGCCTGCTTGCCGCTTTTCGCCTCGCGCGCCGCGCGGACCGGGTCGAATACGGCGTCGTAATCGGCGATGCTCCGGCCCGCGCGGACCATCGAGCGTCCGGCCCAATCCGTGCGGAACGAGCCGGGTGCAACCGCCGTGACCTTGACGCCGAAGCTCGCGACCTCTTTCGCCAGCGCCTCGGAGATGCCTTCGAGCGCGAACTTGCTGCCGCAGTAGTACGCGATGCCCGGCATGGTGATGAAGCCGCCCATCGACGTGATATTGACGATATGGCCCGAGCGGCGCTCGCGCATGCCGGGCAGCACGGCCTTGATCATCGCCACCGCGCCGAACACGTTGACGTCGAATTGACGGCGCAGATCGTCGAGCGGCGACTCTTCCAGCGTGCCTTCGTGCCCGTATCCCGCGTTGTTGACGAGCACGTCGAGCGCGCCGACGGTTTCGGCGAGCGTCGCGACGGCGGGGGCGATCGCGTCGAAATCCGTCACGTCGAGAACGGTGGCGTGCGCGCGCCCGGGCGCGAGCGCCTCGAACGCGTCCCGCGCCGCGCGATTCCGTACCGTGCCGGCGACCGTATGACCCGCATCGAGCGCCGCTTGCGCGAACGCGTGGCCGAAACCGGAACTGACGCCGGTGATCAGAAACGTTTTGCTCATGGTGTTGCACTCCTTTATTTCAGGTGGTGTGAAGGCGCTTTCGGGCGAAAACGCATGGCGTCGGCGGAACCCGGCCCGAGGCTGAATGGTAGGCGCGCCGGCGGCGCACGCGAATGCCGGTTCGTCTGCGGTGCTTGCCTGATCGTATGAGTGCATGGATTTTTCGGCGCGCCGGTGGCACGCTAGCGGCACGTTCCAATCCGGCTCGCAATCAGGCGCAATCCGGCGCAATCCGGCGCACTCCTCGCGCTCCTCAGACGTGATGCTCAAACACAATGATCCGGCGCGGCAACGCATGGTGGCGTTGCTCGAAAGGCTCGCGCCGCTCGAAGGCTACAACCTCACCGCGCTGCCCGACGTGCGCTTTCTGCGCTCGAACCGGCCGCTTCGCCGCACGCCCGTTCTCTACGACCCCGGCATCGTGATCGTCTGCCAGGGGCGCAAGCGGGGCTTTCTGGGCGACACGGTCTACGTGTACGACGCACAGCACTATCTGGCCGTCTCGGTGCCGGTGCCGTTTTCGATGGAGACCGAGGCGAGCGAGGCCGAGCCCTTGCTCGCCATCTATTTCCGGCTCGATTTCCAGGTCGCGGCCGAGTTGATGCTGCAACTCGGCGACAGGGCAGCCGGCGCGCCGGCCAAGCCGCGCGGCATGATGTCGACGCCGCTCGATGCGAGGCTGAGCGCCTCGGTGCTGCGTTTTCTCGAAGCGATGAGCGTGCAGCTGGAAGCCGAATTGCTCGGCCCCGCGCTGGTGCGCGAAATCTACTTTCATGTGCTGACCGGCGAGCAGGGCGGATCGATGCGCGCCGCGCTCACCGCGCAGGGGCAATTCGCGAGAATCGCCAAGGTGATCCGCAAGATTCACGCGTGCTATCGCGAACCGCTCGACGTGGAGCAACTGGCGCTGGAGGCGAACATGAGCGTGCCCACGTTTCATTCGCACTTCAAGGCGGTGACGCGCACTTCGCCGATGCAATATCTGAAGTCGACGCGGCTTCATCAGGCGCGTCTTCTGATGGTGAGGAACGAGATGACAGCGGCGCTCGCATGCGTCCAGGTGGGATACGAAAGCGCCTCGCAGTTCAGCCGCGAGTTCAAGCGTTTGTTCGGGCGCAGTCCGGTGGAAGAGGCGCAGCGGATGCGCAGGAGCTTCGCCGTTGCGCCGCCCGCGCCGGGCACGATTTTCGTGGCGTCGCATTGATGCGTCGCTGGGTGGGCGCGACGGGGCGACGTGGTGCGTCGTTTCGTTCGCTGTTTCGTTCGCTGTTTCGTCATTCCGTTGTTTTGCGCGGCCGGGAATGCGGGTTGCTGCTCGATGTCGTTGTCCGCTTAAACGCGAGCGAAGGAGAATCGCCATGCAGGAAGTCCACACCCATCGCGGCTTCGTCGTCACGGTGCTGGCCGAGGACGATCCGGCCGGCGGCTCGTCGGTCACCACGCGCATCGAACCCGGCAAGGAGCATCCGCTTCCCGACGACGGCACCGACTGGAGCGCGCCGCACCTTGCGCGCTCGCCGTATCGCGGCGCCGCCGCGATCGGCGCCGCGTTCGACGAGGCGCGCCGGCAAATCGACGCGGCGCTCGGCGACCCGGACCCGATCGAGGACTAGCTCATCGTTCGACGTTATCGTTCGACGCCGCCGCGCGCGAAACCCGCGCGGCGAACTGGCCTGGTGCGCAGCCAACCCACTGCCCCTGTGCGTTCTCGCAGGCAGGCGCTACGCTACGAGTCCCATGCTGCAAATACTCGGCAAGACCTCATCCATCAATGTCCGCAAAGTGCTGTGGACCTGCGCGGAGCTCGGGCTTCCATTCGAACAGGAAGACTGGGGCTCGGGCTTTCGTGCGACCCATGTCCCCGAATTTCTCGCGCTCAATCCCAACGGCATGGTTCCTGTCATCAAGGACGGCGAGTTCGTGCTGTGGGAATCCAATTCGATCATCCGTTATCTGGCGGGCCGCTATCACGGCGAGGCGCTTTATCCGGCCGATCCTTGTGAGCGCGCGAAGTGCGATCAATGGATCGACTGGCAGGCAAGCGAACTGAACCGCTCATGGAGCTACGCGTTTCTCGCGATGGTGCGGCGTTCTCCGGCTCATCAGGATCCGCGGGAGGTCGATGTGTCGTGGGCTAACTGGACGCGTCATATGGCGATCGTCGAGCGGCAACTCGAATTCACCGGCGCGTTCATCGCGGGGCCGTCGTTCTCGCTCGCCGATATTCCGATTGCGCTGTCGGTTAACCGTTGGCTCGAAACGCCATTGCGGCACGACGATTTTCGCGCTGTCGCGGCGTACATGGAGCGGCTCGCCACGCGCGAGGGCTTTCGCGAGTATTGCCGGAACGGCACGCCCTGAGCCGCGGATTCGAACCTGCAAACGGACGGTATAAGGGCCGCACGCACAGCGCGCGGCGCGGCGGGCTGCGGCTTTCTCCCGCGTCCATTTGTATTCGCAGCAAGCCACCGATCATCGTTCGCAATTCGCGCGCGCCGGACCCGCGCTCGGCTTTTAGAATACGAGCCATCGTTCACATTGACGCCTCGTTTTTCCCATGCCCAAATCACCCGCCGCGCAGCGCCTGAAGCCCCGCAAGTCTCCGGTTCAACAGCGTTCGGCGCGCACCGTCGAAGCCGTGCTCGAAGCGGCGGCCCGCATTCTCGAAACGCGCGGGCTGGCCGCCTGCACGACGAACGCGATCGCGGAGCGTGCCGGCGTCAGCATCGGTTCGCTCTATCAATACTTTCCGAATCGCGATGCGCTGACGGTCGCGCTGATCGAGCGCGAAACCGCGCAACTGGTGGCGGATATCGAGGCGGCGGCGCGGTTGGAGCATTCGCGCGACAGCGTGCTGGCGATGGTGCGCGCGTCGGTCGCCCATCAGATGCGCCGGCCGGTGCTCGCGCGTCTGATCGATTTCGAGGAGCGCCGCTTGCCGCTCGGCGAGCGCGAAGCGCGGCTGGCCGACCTGATTCAGGCGGCGCTCGTCGGCGCGCTCACCGTGAAGCCCGGTGCGCCCGAATTGGACGATGCGAGCCTGGTGGCGCGCGATCTGCTGGCGATCGTGCGCGGCATGATCGACGCCGCGGGCGAGCGTGACGAACGCGACGCCGCGGCGCTGGAAGCGCGCGTGATGCGCGCGGTGGACGGCTACGTGGCGCAGTCGTGCAGGGTGAACTAGCGCGCCGGGTGTGCCTGGGTGTGCCTGGCCCGCTGGTGCGCCGCGCATCACCTTACATTTGCACGAGCTTCGGGATCGGCACGTCGGGATTCACATCGGTTTCATAGTCCACGCCCGCGATCTCGAATCCGAACAGACGCAGAAAATCGGTCTTGTAGCCGCTGAAGTCGGTGAGCTGGTAGATGTTGTCGCTCGTCACCTGGCCCCACAGTTCCTGAACGCGCGCTTGCACCTCGGGATCGAGCTCCTTGTCATCCGCGCGCAGACGGCCTTCTTCATCGATGCGCGGCGCGTCGCCGTACATGCTGTCCCTGTACAGACCGTAGACCTGCTCGATGCAGCCTTCGTGCGTGCTTTTCTCCTTCATCACCTTGAAGAGCAGCGACAGATACAGCGGCATCATCGGAATCGCGGAACTGGCCTGCGTGACCACCGCCTTGAGCACCGAGACGCGCGCGTCGCCGCCGCTGGCCGCCAGTTTCTCGCGGATGCCGAGCACCTTCTGGTCGAGATCCTTCTTGGCGGCGCCGATCGAGCCGTTCCAGTAGATGTCGTGCGTGATCTTTTCGCCGAGGTAGGTGAACGCGGTGGTCTGCGCGCCGTCGGCGAGCACGCCGGCCTCGAGCAGCGCGTCGATCCACATCTGCCAGTCCTCGCCGCCCATCACCGCGACGGTGTTGTCGATCTCGGCTTGCGTGGCGGGTTCGAGAACCGTTTCCTTGACGACTTCCTTGTCGGTGTCGATGCCGCGCAGCGCGATCGCCTTGCCGACCGGCTTGAGCGTGGAGCTGAACACCTCGCCGGTTTTCGGATGCGTGCGCTTGGGCGCGGCGAGGCTGTAGACGACCAGATCGACCTGGCCGAGATCGCGCTTGATGATTTCGATGGTGCGCGCCTTGACCGCGTCGGAGAACGCGTCGCCGTTGATGCTCGTCGCGTACAGGCCTTGCGCGTGGGCGAATTTCTCGAAGGCGGCGGTGTTGTACCAGCCCGCCGTGCCCGGTTTGACTTCGCTGCCGGCGCGCTCGAAGAACACGCCGAGGGTGGCGGCGTCCGAACCGAACGCGGCGCTGATGCGCGCGGCGAGGCCGTAGCCGGTGGATGCGCCGATCACGAGCACCTTCTTCGGCCCGTTGACGATGGCGCCGCGTGCCTTGACGTAGTCGATCTGCTCCTTGACGTTGGCTTCGCAGCCGGCCGGATGAGTAGATACGCAAATGAAGCCACGCACGCGCGGTTTGATGATCATGAAGCACCTCTTGTCGGAATTGGCGACATTATAGTGGGCCTCGATTTTTGCCGGCGCGGCGCTTGGGCGGGCACGCCAGGGGTTGCAAGAACCGGCGCAAAAATCGGCTGACGGCTCGCATCTTGGTAGGATTCAGCCTTTCCAAGCAGACGGTAAGCCAGTGTGACGCGCCTGATCAACCGATTCCTACAGACCCTCGACAAAGGGCTGACCCTCGCGAACCCGCTGGTCGCCGGGACCTGGTGGCATGTGCGGCATCCCACCCGCCGCGGCGTGGCAAGGGCTTGCGCCGCGCTACCGGTGCTGCTGCTTCTCTACGTGCTGATCCTGATTCCGTTCACGCCTGGCATCGGCGACATCCGCAAGGCGAAGAGCGAGCAGCCCGCGCAAATCCTGTCGGCGGACGGCAAGCTGCTGGCCGAATTCAAGCCGTCGAACCGCGAGTGGGTCAAGCTCAAGGACATCTCGCCGAATGTGGTGAACGCGCTGATCGCCACCGAAGACCATCGCTTCTATCAGCATTTCGGGCTCGACTGGCGGCGCACGGCCTCGGCCGCGCTGCATACGTTTTCCGGCGACCGCCAGGGCGGCTCGACCATCACGCAGCAGCTCGCGCGCAATCTCTATCCCGACGAAATCGGCCGCGCGCCGACGCTGACCCGCAAGCTCAAGGAAGCGATCACGGCGTTCAAGATCGAGGCGCTCTACACCAAGGACGAAATCCTCGAAACCTACCTGAATACCGTGCCGTTTCTCTACAACGCCTACGGCATCGAGATGGCCGCGCGGACTTACTTCGACAAATCGGCTTCGGAACTGAACGTGCTGGAAAGCGCGACGCTCGCCGGCATGCTCAAGGGCAACAGCTACTACAACCCGGTGCTGAACCCCGAGCGCGCCTTGCAGCGGCGCAACACGGTGCTCGCGCAAATGGTCAAGTACGGCAAGCTCACGCCCGCCGCCTACGAGACGCTCAAGCGCCGCGCGCTGCGCATCGATTTCGAGCGGCAGACGGAGCCGCCCGGACCCGCGCCGCATTTCGCGCAGCAATTGCGCAAGTGGCTCGCGGCCTGGGCCGATCGCAACGACTACAACATCTATTCCGATGGGCTGGTGGTGCGCACCACCATCGATTCGCGCTTGCAGACGATGGCGACCCAGGCGGTGATTCTGCAGGGCAACCAGTTGCAGGGCATCGCGAACTCGGCGTGGGGCACGCGCGCCGGTTGCGCGAACGGCCGGGACCTGTTGCCAACGTTCCTGCGCGAAACGCCCGAGTATCGCGCCGCGAAAGACGCGGGCATGACCGACGAGGACGCGTTGAAGCGCTTTTCGTCCGACCATCACCTCGTGCAGGCGCTGTGCGAGAGCAAAACCCGCGTGCAGGCCGACTTTCTCGCGATGGACCCGCGCAACGGCCAGATCAAGGCGTGGGTCGGCAGCCGCGACTTCAGCCAGGACCCGTTCGATCACGTTCAGCAGGCGCGGCGTCAGCCGGGGTCGACCTTCAAGCCGTTCGTCTACGCCGCGGCCTTCGAAAGCGGCGCGAAGCCGACCGACACGCTGCCCGACAAGCCCGTGGAAATCGCGCTGGCCGGCGGCGAAATCTGGCGTCCGAGCGACGAGGACGAACCGAGCGAACGCGCCATCAGCCTGCGCGACGGCCTCGCTTTTTCGCGCAACCGCATCACCGCGCAACTGATGGAGACGGTCGGTCCGACCAAGGTCGCGAGACTGGCGCGCGCGATGGGCGTGCGCGACAGCACGCTCGATGCGGTGCCGTCGCTCGCGCTCGGCACGAGCCCCGTCACGCTGAAGGAAATGGTGTCGGCTTACGGCACGATCGCCAACCTGGGCGGCTACGTGGAGCCGGTGATGGTCACGCGCATCGAGGATCGCAACGGCGAGGTGCTGGCCGAGTTCGCGCCCGCGGCGCCCAGACAGGAACTGTCCGCCGACGCCGCGCGCACGCTCGTCGACGTGATGCGCGACGTCGTGAGCCGCGGCACGGGGTCGAGCATTCGCAGCCGCTTCGGCGTGCGCGGCGACGTCGCGGGCAAGACGGGCACGACCCAGGGCAATGCGGACGGCTGGTTCATCCTGATTCATCCGCAACTCGTGGCGGGCGCGTGGGTCGGGTTCAACGACAGCCGCGTGACCTTGCGCAGCGACTACTGGGGGCAGGGGGCGCATAGCGCGCTGCCGATCGTCGGCGATTTCTTCCAGCGCGCGCAACGCTCGAAGCTGGTCGATACTCGCGTGAGGTTCGAGACCGAGCAGGCGCCAGGCTGGTTTGCCGAGCGCACCGACCGGCTGCGGGCGTGGTTCGAGCATCTGTTCGCGGCGTCGCCGGGTCAGAGCGAGGCGCCGGTGGTGCGGCACGAGCCGGCGCGCCGTGCGCCTGGCGGGTCTGCGGCGAGTGCTGCGTTGGGTGTGTCCGGTGCTTCGGCGGCGTCCGGCGCGTCGGGTGCATCCGGTGCATTGACTGAGCCGCGCGAAGTGCCGCAACCGCCGCTGCTTTCCGCGCCGTCATCCGCGCCGAGGCCCGCGAGCGGGGCGGTCGATGGCGAGGTGCGTGGCGGCGGCGAACCGGCATTGGCGCCGACGCCCACGCCGGACGACGTGACCCCGCCCGATGCGGGCAGCCCGGCCAATGCGCTGCCGGCTGCGCCGGCAAGCGCCGGTGGTGCGCCGTGAGGTGAGACGACGCCTCGGACCGTTGCAGCACTTGCCGATGAACGTGGCTCATTCGGCTCCGCGACTTCGACTCGGTCTACGGCATTGATGCGCGACAGATGATGGATCTGTCGCCCTTCATACCCGGCTTCCGACAGCGAGCGCCTTGAAGGCCGCGGCGTTCTTCCATTCAGGGTGCATGGCCGGCTCCGCGCGCAACGCGGGTGGCGCGGGCGCGGCATCGACCGTGGTTTTCGGGGTGACGTTCGAGCCGGGCGCCTTGCAACCCGCGGCGCCCAGTGCGACGAGTGCGACGACTGCAACGCACAGCGCACTCGCCGCAACCGGACTCGCGGCGCATTTCAATCGGTTCAACGGGTAGTTCGCTCGCATGGCGACCTCCACTTTGATCATTCGATTCTATACCCGCGTGTCCCACACGACAGGCGACGCGCGCGCGATCCGACAGCGCTACGCCGACGATTGTTCAGTCGAGCGCAACAGTGTTTTCGGAGGGCGGGGCTGATCTCTCGCGCACGATTGGCGATAATTTCGAAACGAAAATCGGCTAATAGCGCAGGTGATACATGTTCAACGTTTTCTCAGCCCGCATGCCCGACAAGGACGGTGCAGCGGGCGGGCCTCGACGGCGAAGCCCGTTCTCCGACCGCTTGCGCAACCTCATGATGGCTGTGGCGCTGGGCGCTTCGCTCGCCGGATGCGCGTCCGCCACCGACGTGGTCGCCACCGACAAACCCGGCACCTATACGGTGGCCGCGAGCGCGACGGGCGGGCGGATGGCCTGGGCCCGCGCGCACGAGCACGCAGTGAGCGAGGCGCGCGACTACTGCGAGCGTCGCGGCATGCAGAGCCGTGTCATGAACGAAACGGTGAGCGGCGTGGAAGTGATGACGACGCACGCGTCCTCAGTGAATTTCGAATGTCATCCGAAGTTCTAGCGCTGTCGCCCGGCGCTCGTCGTTGCGCGTTCACTTCTTGTCGAACGTGACGAGGTTCTTGTCCTTCGTGTCGGCCACGAAGATCGCCAGCAGCTTCGCCGGTTCGGTGTCGCTCGCGTTCTCGCTGACCATGTGATGCGCGCCGGGCTTCTCGGTCCACGATTCGCCCGCGTGAAAGACGCGCTCCTCGCCGTTATCGATGCGGCTGCGAATCGCGCCCGAGAGCACATAAGCAACCACGAAAGCCTGTCCATGCCGGTGCGGCGCGGACTTGCCGCCCGGCACATACTCGACCACCAGCGCCGTCATCGTCTTGCCGGGGACGTTCGCAATCGCCTCGGCGAAAGCGGGCGTGACCGTTTCCCGCGTGGCAGGCGCATCGGCGGCGAAGGCGGGCTGCACGCTCGCCGCGAGCGAAAGAGCGGCAAGCGCGATCAGTGTGGGTAGTTTCATCGTGTGACTCCTGGACAAGCTTGGGCGAGCGTCGTGATTTCCTGTCGGTGCGCCGGCGCTCACTCGGGCAGCTTGCGGAAGCCGATCGCGAAACGGTTCCACGCGTTGATTGCCGAGATCAGCAGCGTCAGGTCGACCAGTTCCTCGTCGCTGAAATGCGGGCGCACGGCTTGCCATACCGCATCGGGCACGTGCTCGTGCGAAACCAGCGTGAGCGCTTCGGTCCATTCGAGCGCCGCGCGTTCGCGATCCGTGAAGAACGGCGTTTCGCGCCACACCACGACGGTCGCGAGACGCCGTTCGCTTTCGCCGCCCTTGCGGGCGTCCGTGGTGTGCATGTCGACGCAATAGGCGCAACCGTTGATCTGCGACGCGCGCAGACGGACCAGTTCGGTCAGCGATTTTTCGAGCGCCGATTTGCCCACCTGCTGTTCGACGCCCATCAGCGCCTTGATCGCGGCGGGGTTGGCTTTGTAGAAGTCGAGGCGTTGTTCCATGATTCACTCCTTGGGTCGGTTGGACGCATTCAGTGATGCGGTGAGTGAAGATTAGGCCCGCAGGTGGATTTATGAAATGACCGATTCCGGCGATTTTCAGGTAACCACTTGCCCTGAATTTCACGCCTGGCAGGAAGCGCGAACGATCGTGCGCGTCGCGGCTCGTCTCTCCTTTTTCGGTCAATTGCCTTTGCCTAATCGCAATGCATGCATTAACTGCATGCATCCCGCGAACTACGTTCTATAGTTGCTTAGCGAGCGTTGCCTGGCGAGAACCGAAACGCGGCACAGCGGACAGATCGCCGGCTTCGACACTTCGTGCGAGCTTTTCGAACGACAAAGACAACACCAAATCTGGAGACCTGTGATGAACGCGTCTATCGACCGGCAGTGCAAACGCTGCGCCGTGATTGCAAGCGCATTTCTGCTGGCCTCGTGCGGCGATTCGCTCGACTCGAACACGAATGTTCCCGATCCGATCACGCAGGTGATGCAAAAATCCGCGTACAAGGATGCAACGTGGTCGATGCAGGCGGTCGATCTCGACTCCGGGCGCGTGATCTACGATCTCAACTCCAGCTCGCAGATGTTCATCGCGTCGGTGCGCAAGGTCTTTTCGACCGGCAACGCGCTCAACGCGCTCGGCGCACAGCACCAGTTCGTGACGCCGGTCTATCGGCAGGGCACGGTCGCCGCGGACGGCACGCTCAACGGCAATCTGATTCTGGTGGCAAGCGGCGATCTGACGATGGGCGGCCGCGCAAACGCCGACGGCACGATCGCGCTCACCAGTTTCGACCACAACGAAGCCAACGCGCTCGGCAATGCGGTGCTGTCCGCGCTCGATCCGCTCGCCGGGTACAACTCGCTGGCGGCACAGGTGGCCGCCGCGGGCATCAAGACGATCAACGGCGATGTCGTGATCGACGACCGGCTCTTCCAGCCGTTCAACTTTCGCGACGAGTTCGAGGTGCGGCCGATCTTCGTCAACGACGACGTCGTCGATGTCTCGTTCAATCAGAGTGCGGAAGGCGCGGTCCTGCCGTTCGACTACCGTCCGAAATCGGCGGCGTTCACCGTGCAATCGACGCTGAAGACCGGCGGTGCGGCGTCGGCGCTCGACATCGAACTCGTTCCTGAGCTGCCGCCGTGCATCGGCTCGGCGAATTGCGTGGGCACGGTGAGCGGAACGGTGCCGGCGGACTTCGTGCCGCCTCTGACGGACGCGTATCCGTTGATCCGCACATTCCGCGTGACCCAGCCGTCCAACTACGCGCGCACGATTTTCATCGAGGCGCTGACGCGCGCGGGCGTGACGGTGACGGCCGCGCCCGTCGCGGCCAACCCCGCGCAGTTGCTGCCCGCGCAAGCGTCGTATGCGAGCGCGCAGCAGGTCGCGCGACTGGTGTCCGCGCCGTTCGTGCAGGACGTCCGGTACGTGAATAAAGTCAGCTACAACATCGGCGCCGACGTGAGCCTGATGCTGTTCGGCCTCGCGAAGAACGGCTCGACGACGATGGCCGCTTCGCTCGCGGCGGAGCAGAGCGAGCTGTCGTCGACATTCGGCATTTCGCCGAGCCAGTATCACTTCATCGACGGAAGCGGCGGCGGCGACACGACCGCGAACGGCATCGCCGTCGTCGCGATGCTGCGCGGCATGCGCTCGAAGCCCGACTTCGCGGCCTATGTGGATTCGATGCCCGCGCTGGGCGTCGACGGATCGCTCACGACGATTACGAACTTCGAAGCCGACGCGACGCTGGCCGGCGCGAAAGGCCGCGTGCACGCGAAGACGGGCACCTACGTCGGCGTGAACGCGTCCGCGCCGACGACGCCGATCCTGAAAGGCCAGTCGCTCGCCGGTTATATCGACGCGAAGAGCGGCCGTCGGATCGTGTTCTTTCTGACGGTGAACAATGTGCCGATCACGGGCATCCCGGACATCCTGACCGTCTTCCAGGACCAGGGCACGATCGCGGCGCTGTTGTGGAAGCTGCAATGACGCTTTACGTTGCTTGCCCGCTCAGTATTTCGCATAGACGATGCCGAGAATCCGCGCTTCGTCGTCGAACACCTCGAGCGTGTCGGTGAGCGCGGCGACGGGGCCGGCGTTGTTGACGAAGAGCGCATAGGCGAGGCGGCGTCCGCTTTTCGCGTCGATGTAGCCCGCCATGTTCATCGCGATCATCTGGCCGTTGGAGACCGTCGCGCCGCTCTTCACGAGAATATGCTGCTTGCCTTCCACGTCGTTGCCGATGGCCGCGAGGGAACCGTCGACGCCGAGAATCGGCAGCGCGTTCCGATACGCCGCCTGGATCGGCCGGCGGCTCATCGTGGTCAGCAGCGTCGCCGTCGTGCGGGCCGTCGCGCGGCTGTCGGGCGTGCCGCTGCCATTGCTCGGAAAGTCGAAGCCCGCACCGTCGAGGCCGAGCGTGCCCGTCAGATACTTGCGCTCGGTGGAGAGCGCGTCACCCACGGTTCTGACGCCTTGCGCAAGACCCTGATACATCAGGCTCAGGTTTGCGCCCGTGTTCAGGCTCACCTTCAGGATCAGTTTCGAGAGCTCCGAATAGGGTAGGGACGTGAAGCTCGCGACCTGTGTGGCGGCCGAGTAGGTTTGCGCCGAGGGCAAACGGGCCGACGCGTTGCGCTGCACGGCGGGCGCCGACACCGTCACGCCGGCCCGCGCCAATGCATCGATGAATGCCGTGCGGGCAAAGGAAGGCGGATCCTCGACGCGCAGATTGCTCACGTACAGAGGGTTGCCGACAAGCGGCGACACGTAGCCGAGAGAAATCGACGCCGGCGAGCCGAGGCCGGCCTCGCCCGACACGGTTGCCGTGCAGCCGGGCGCAGCCAGACAACTGAGCGGCCCTGCATCGAACGCGTCGCCGGATACGACGATGTCCGCCGCGCCCACTGCGCCGCCCCCGCTTTGCGCCGCCGTCGTGATGGTGGTGCCCTGCAGGGTCATCGCGCTGGTGCGTGGCCGCCAGTCGAGCGCGCCGGGCTGTCCCGCGCTCGCGCCCGGAGCCAGCGTCACGTCGATCAGATTTTCGTTGACGAGTATCGGCGAGATCAGCACGTTGCCGTTCGGCACGCGAAACGCATCGAACAGACGGTCATCGACGATGACATCGCCGCTGACGGCCGTGATGCCGGACGCTCGAACCTGCGCGGCCAGATCGTTCAGCGCGGTCAGCGGATCTTCGGGCGTCAGGATTGCGCCGTTAAAGCCGCGCGCCTCGTTGTGGTCGAAGTCGGTGAAATCGATGGTGCCGTCGGGTTTTTGCCGTCCGCCGAACGTCAGGTCGCCGGACGCTTTGAGGATCAGGTCGCCGGTCAGCTTGCCGGACGCGTCGAGTGTGCCGTTCCGGTAGACGGGCGTTTGAAAGCGATGGTCCGCGCCGAGCAGGTCGAGCGCCGTGCCCACCGAGTACAGCTTGCGCACCGAGCCCGTCAGGAACAGGGTGTCCGGTTGCAGCGAGTCGAGCACCTGGCCCGTGCTCGCGTCCATGACCACCATCGACCATTGTGATTTCGCGCTCGTGTAGCGCGGCTTGTTCATGATCTGCGCGATGGGATCGACCGGAGGAACGACCGAGAGGTCGCTGCCGCAACCGGCGACGAGCGCGCAGGCGACCACCAACGCCAGAATTGGCGGGAACTGTGCGCGCATGGGTATTCCTGTCGATCGTGATGGGGAAGCTTCAGCTTAGGATGGTGGTGGGGGAATGGAAAGCGTGGGGCGTGGGGGTGGGTGCGGTGCAATGCTCTCAACTTAAGCCCCGCTGCATCAAGCGAGTTTGTACGCGAGATGGAAGTGGGGCTTGGCTTTTCTGGGTGGTCTTGGATAGGAGCGTGAGGGCTGTATCCGGCATCGGGTCTGGTGGATCATTTCCAGCACACCGGCGAGGCCGTCCAGACAGCGCTGGATGCGCAGAAGACACGCGCCGAGGATGGGCTTGAGTGCGCCCAGTGCATACACCCGGTTAGGACGGCTGGCATGTCTGTCGTCGTGCGGCGCATCGAGATCGCTGAGCAGTGTGCACA
>NZ_FRAB01000059.1 GCF_900142195.1 Paraburkholderia terricola | reverse complement strand
TTCATATCGTTGATTTATCAGTGAGTTATGCGATGAAGTTTACAGGGGCAATGCCTCGTTTACAAGCTCTTTGAGGCTTAAGTTGAGAGCATTGCCCCGCACAGGGGCAACGCCAATAGACCACTAACACCACAAGAAAAGGCCAACAAACCAACCCCACAAACCCCACAACCCCCACCGCCGCCCAGGCGAAAAAAATTCCACCCCGCGTCCCCCCAATTTGTGCTTTACTTTTCGGCAGACTCATAAAAAACCGCAGCACCCTATCGGACCCCACGAGCAGGCAGCTGAAGGCAAGAAAAACCAAAGGTCCGGTCTCACCCATCAGGAGACAACTTCATGGCGATCAGCATCAGTCTGACGGTGAACGGCGCGCCCATCAGCGCCTCAGTCGACCCCGGCACCCTACTTGTCCAGTTCCTTCGCGATCAACTTCGCTTAACCGGTACGCACGTCGGCTGCGATACCGCGCAGTGCGGCGCCTGCACCGTCCATCTGAACGGGCGCGCGGTCAAGGCCTGCAACATTCTCGCGGTGCAAGCCGAAGGCGCCAACGTCACGACCATCGAAGGGCTCGCGAAAGACGGCGCACTCCATCCGATGCAGGCGGCGTTCAAACACTGCCACGGCTTGCAATGCGGCTTCTGCACGCCCGGCATGGTGATGAGCGCGGTCTCGCTCGTCGAGCGTCGACCCAATCTCACCGGCGACGACGTGCGCGCCGAGCTCGACGGCAATCTGTGCCGCTGCACGGGCTACCACAACATCGTCAAAGCCGTGCTCGAAGGCGCCGAAGGGATGAAGACATCCAGCGCCGCCCCGGCCGCCGCGCCGGCCACCGCCTGAGGAGCAGACGATGAACGCACCCGACTCCCATCGCCTCGTCGGCGCATCCGTCGAACGAAAGGAAGACTATCGCTTCCTCACCGGCAACGGCCAGTACACCGACGACATCGTCCTACCCCAGCAAACCTACGCAGTGTTCCTGCGCTCGCCATACGCGCATGCGCGGATCAAGCGCATCGACACCGCCGCGGCGAAGCAGTCGCCCGGCGTGGTGGCGATCTTCACCGGCGCCGACATGGCCGCGGACAACGTCGGCGGGCTGCCGTGCGGCTGGCTGATTCACAGCACCGACGGCAAGCCGATGAACGAGCCGCCCCATCCGATCATCGCGCACACGAAAGTGCGGCACGTCGGCGATCAGGTCGCGCTCGTGATCGCCGATTCGATCAATGCCGCGAAAGACGCCGCCGAACTGATCGACGTCGACTACGACGTGTTGCCGGCCGTGGTCGACACCGCGCACGCGGCCGATCCGGGCCAGCCCGCGGTTCACGACGAAGTGCTGGACAACGTCTGCTACAACTGGGGCCACGGCGACAAGGCCGCGACCGACGCCGCGTTCGCCAGGGCCGCGCACGTCACCACGCTCGACATCGTCAACAACCGGCTGATTCCGAACGCAATCGAACCGCGCGCGGTCAACGCGAGCTATTCGGCGCAGGACGACGGCTACACGCTCTACGTCGCGAATCAGAACCCGCACGTCGAGCGCCTGCTGATGGCCGCGTTCGTGCTGTCGTTGCCGGAATCGAAGCTGCGCGTGATCGCGCCGGACGTAGGCGGCGGCTTCGGCTCGAAGATTTTCCTGTACGCCGAGGACGTCGCGCTGACGTGGGCGTCGAAGAAGATTCGCCGTCCGGTGAAATGGACCGCCGAGCGCTCGGAAGCTTTCGTCTCGGACGCGCATGGCCGCGATCACGTCACGAGGGCCGAACTGGCGCTCGACGCCGACGGCAAGTTCCTCGCCATGCGCATCCACACGATCGCGAACATGGGCGCGTATCTGTCCACCTTCGCCTCGAGCGTGCCGACCATTTTGTACGCGACGCTGCTCGCGGGACAGTACGCCACGCCCGCGATCTACGCCGAGGTGAAAGCGGTTTTCACCAACACCGTTCCCGTCGACGCTTATCGCGGCGCGGGCCGCCCCGAAGCGACATTCGTGGTCGAACGCCTGGTCGAAACGGCGGCGCGCGAGATGAAGCTCGATCCAGCGGAAATTCGCCGCCGCAATTTCATTCGCGAGTTTCCGTATGCGACGCCGGTCGGCCTCACCTACGACACCGGCGACTACGAAACCATTCTGGCCCGCTCGCTCGAACTCGCCGACGTGAAAGGCTTCGAGGCGCGCCGCCAGGAATCGGAGAGGAACGGCAAGCGGCGTGGCCTCGGCTACTCGTGCTACATCGAAGCCTGCGGCCTCGCGCCGTCGAACATCGCGGGCGCGTTGGGCGCGCGCGCGGGCCTGTTCGAGGTCGGGCAGATTCGCGTGCATCCGACCGGCTCGGTGACCGTGTTCACCGGTTCGCATAGTCACGGCCAGGGACACGAGACCACCTTCGCCCAAGTGGTCGCGGACCGGCTCGGCATTGCATTGGAAAGCGTCGAGATCGTCCACGGCGATACCGGGCGAATTCCGTTCGGCATGGGCACCTACGGCTCGCGCTCGATCGCGGTGGGCGGCTCGGCGATCATGAAGGCGCTCGACAAGATCGAAACCAAGGCGAAGAAAATCGCCGCCCATCTGCTCGAAGCGGCGGCGGAAGACATCGAGTTCAAGGACGGCGTGTTCCGCGTCGCGGGCACCGATCGCACCAAGGCGTTCGCGGAAATCTCGCTCGCCGCCTACGTGCCGCACAACTATCCGCTGGACGTGCTCGAACCGGGCCTCGAGGAAAGCGCGTTCTACGATCCGAGCAACTTCACGTATCCGTCGGGCGCGTATATCTGCGAGGTCGAGGTCGATCCGGAGACGGGTGTGTGCAACATCCAGCAGTTCACCGCGGTCGACGATTTCGGCAACGTGATCAATCCGATGATCGTCGAAGGCCAGGTGCATGGCGGGCTCGCGCAGGGCATCGGCCAGGCGATGCTGGAGCGCTGCGTGTACGACGACGAAAGCGGCCAACTGCTCTCCGGTTCGTACATGGATTACGCGATGCCGCGCGCGTCCGATCTGCCGAACTTCACCGTCGAAACCTCCAAGGGCACGCCGTGCACGCACAACCCGCTCGGCGTGAAAGGCTGCGGCGAAGCGGGCGCGATCGGCTCGCCGCCGGCGGTGATCAACGCGATCATCGACGCGCTCGCGCCGCTCGGCGTGACCGACCTGCAAATGCCGGCGACGCCGCATCGCGTGTGGTCCGCGATTCACGCCGCGAAGCAACCCCATTGAGATCCTAGCGGAGCATTCGACATGTATTCATTCGAGTATCAACGCGCGACGGATCCCAAAGCGGCCGCCGCAGCCATCGCCGCCGACAGCGACGCCAAGTTCATCGCGGGCGGCCAAAGCCTGCTGCCCACCATGCGGCTGCGCCTCGCGCAACCGTCGCAACTGATCGACGTGACGCGCATTCCGGCGCTCAAGACGATCGCCGTCGACGCCACAACGGTGACGATCGGCGCCGCCGTCTGTCATGCCGACGTAGCGGAGCACGCGGAAATCCAGCGCGTGTTGCCGGCGCTCGCGGAGCTTGCCGAGCACATCGGCGACCGCCAGGTGCGCGCGCTCGGCACGATCGGGGGCTCGCTCGCCAACAACGATCCCGCCGCCTGTTATCCGGCTGCGGCGATGGGCTTGGACGCAACCATCGTCACCGACCGGCGGCGCATTTCGTCGAGCGATTTCTTCGTCGGCATGTACGAGACCGCGCTGGCGCCCGACGAGCTGATCGTCGCGGTGGAGTTCCCGGTGCCCGAGCGCGCGGCCTACGAGAAATTCCGCAATCCGGCTTCGCACTTTGCGCTCGTCGGCGTGTTCGTCGCGAAGTTCGCCGGCGGCGTGCGCGTCGCGGTGACGGGCGCGGCGGCTTCGGTGTTTCGTGTGCCGGAACTGGAAAGCGCGCTCACGGCGAATTTTACGCCCGACGCGGCACGCGCGGTCAGCGTGCCCGCCGACGATCTGAACACCGACATGCATGCCAGCGCCGAATATCGCGCGCATCTGATTCCGGTGCTGGCCGCGCGAGCGGTGGTGAAGGCGAACGCCTAGCGGATTCCCGCCGTTTGCGGTCGAAGTGGCATTCGCGAGCAGCGGAACGCCACTTCCGCCGCGTTCGCTCACGCACGCGCGACGGCCACGCCGGCTCGCGTTTCACCGTGCAGATTCAGGATCATCATGCAGCCTGCTTCCATCGACGACACCCTCGCGCAACTCGCCGCGCAAAGCTACTTCGCCAGCCGCGAACTCGCGACCGCGTTGTATCTCGCGCTGCGCATGGAGCGGCCGTTGTTCGTCGAAGGCGAGCCGGGCGTCGGCAAAACGGAACTCGCCAAGGCCGCGGCGGGGATGCTCGGCACCGCGATGCTGCGGCTGCAATGCTACGAAGGCCTCGACACCGCCAGCGCGCTCTACGAATGGGACTATCCGCGCCAGATCATGGCGCTGCGTCTCGCCGAGGCCGCCGGCGAGCGCCCCGACAACGACACTTTGTACCGCGGCGAATTCCTGCTGAAGCGTCCGCTGCTGCAGGCGCTGATGCCGGACGAAAACCATCCGGGCGCGCGGCGCGTGTTGCTGATCGACGAAATCGACCGCGCCGACGAGCCGTTCGAAGCGTTTCTGCTGGAACTGCTGTCAGACTTCCAGGTATCGATTCCCGAATACGGCACCGTCCGCGCGGAGCAGAAACCGCTCGTCGTGATGACTTCGAACCGCACGCGCGAAGTGCACGACGCGCTCAAGCGCCGCTGTCTGTATCAATGGATCGGCTATCCCGAGCGCGATCGCGAACTGGAAATCGTCGCCGCGCGGGCGCCGCAAACCTCGGCGCAATTGCAGCGGCGCGCGGTCGATTTCGTGCATCGGCTGCGCGGCATGGATCTGTTCAAGGCGCCCGGCATCGCGGAAACGATCGACTGGTGCCGCGCGCTTGAAGCGCTGTCGGTGACGGAGCTCGATCCGCAATCGGTGCAGAACACGCTGGGCGTCCTGCTCAAGTATCAGGACGATCTGGCGCGCGTCGACGCCGCGCAAATCGCGCAGTGTCTTTCCGAGCCGGGATAGCGGGCATGAGCAAGCGATCGGATGCGAGCGGCGGTGATTCGGCTGGCTTTGGCGAGAAGGCCGGAGCGTCCCCCACGCTCGCCCGCAACGTCGTGCATTTCGTGCGCGTGCTGCGCGGCGCGGGTTTGCCGATGTCGCCCGCGCAAGCCGTCGATGCGATCGCCGCGTTGCACTGGATCGACCTCGGCCGCCGCGACGACGTGCGCGCGGCCCTCGCCGCCTTGCTGGTATCGGCGCCCGACGAGCGCGAACTGTTCAACGCCGCGTTCGACCTGTTCTGGCGCGATCCCGATTGGGAAGGCAAGCTGCGCGCGCTGCTGCTGCCGAAGGTCCGCGACGGGCTGCCGCCGCCCAAACGCAACAACCGTCTCGCGGACGCGCTTGCCGTGCGCGCGCCGCCGTCGCCGCATGCCAGCGCGCAGCAGGAAACCGAGCAGCACGAATTGCACGCGCACATCAGCTTCAGCGCGGAAGAGCGCCTGCGTCACCGCGATTTCGACTCGCTGTCCGCTGACGAATGGCGCAGCTTGCGTCATCTGATCCGCGGCCAGCGCCTGCCGCTCGCCACCGAGCCGACGCGTCGCCTGAAGGCCGCCTCGCACGGCACGCACGCGGACTTGCGCGCGAGCGCCCGGCACGCGGTGCGCGCGGGCGGCGACTGGACCGTGTGGAAGTATCGCGCGGTGGTCGAACGCAAACCGCCGCTGGTGTTGCTGCTCGACATATCCGGCTCGATGAGCAGCTATTCGCGCGCGGTGCTGTATTTCTGCCACGCGCTGTTGCAGTCGCGCGAACGCTTGCAGGTGTTTCTGTTCGGCACGCGTCTCACCAACGCGACGCGCGCGCTGCGCGAGCGCGATCCCGACGTGGCGATCGCCGCGCTCGCCGATCAGGTGGTCGACTGGTCGGGCGGCACGCGGATCGGCGCCGCGCTCGCCGAGTTCAACCGACGCTGGGCCCGGCGCGTGCTCAGCGGCCGGGCCACGGTGCTGCTCGTGACCGACGGCCTCGATCACGAAGCGATCGACGTGCTCGGCGCCGAAATGGCCCGCCTGCGCCGCTTCGCGCACCGTATCGTGTGGCTCAATCCGCTGCTGCGTTTCAGCGGTTTTTCACCGAAGGCGCGCGGCATACAGGCGATCCTGCCGTATGTCGACGCGCATCGTCCGGTTCATAATCTAGACAGTCTGGCCGCGTTCGGCCGCGACCTCGCGCAACTCACGCGCGCGCCGCGTTCGGGCGCATCCGCCACGACATCCGCGGGAGCAATGCCATGGAACTGAGCGAAACTCATACGCTGCCCGTTTCGCAGCAACGCGCGTGGGAAGCGCTGAACGACACCGACATCCTGCACGCGTGCATTCCCGGCTGCGAGACCATCGAAGCGGACGGCGAGCACGCGTACAACGTGGTGCTGAGCGCGTCGGTGGGTCCGGTGAAGGCGCGCTTCAAGGGGCGCATGCAACTGACCGATATCGAGGCGCCGAACACGTACACCATCGTGTTCGAAGGTCAGGGCGGCGCGGCGGGCTTCGGCAAGGGCACCACGCGCGTCACGCTCGCGCCCGAGGGCGACGAGGCGACCCGGCTCGAATACACGGCGAGCGCGCAGGTCGGCGGCAAGCTCGCGCAGATCGGCTCGCGTCTGGTCGACGGCGCGGCGCGCAAGCTCGCCGGCGAGTTCTTCAAGCGTCTCGGCGTTCAGCTGGGCGGCGACGCGGGCGCCACGGCGGCCCCCGCTGTCAGCGAGCCTGCAGCCAATGAAACGATGCCGCAAAATAGCGAATCGCATGAGGCCGCGGACGGCGAGTCCGGCGGCGATGCACCGAAAAGGAAGAAATCATGGACAGCGTGGATCTCGAAGTCCTGAAGTCCAGCGCACGATGGCTGGAAGAGGGACATCGCGCGCTACTGGTGACGGTGGTGAAGACGTGGGGCTCGTCGCCGCGTCCCGAGGGCGCGATGCTCGCGGTGCGCGACGATGGACTCGTGGTGGGGTCGGTATCGGGCGGTTGCATCGAAGACGATCTGATCGACCGCGTGCGGCAAAGGGGCATCGAACAGACGCGCCCCGAGGCGGTGAAGTACGGCATCACGGCGGAAGAGGCGCATCGCTTCGGCCTGCCTTGCGGCGGCACGATCCAACTGGTGCTCGAACCGCTGACGCCGCACAGCGGCATTGCCGAACTGTGCCGCGCGGTGGAAGACGGACGCCTCGTGGCGCGTGAAGTGGATATGACGACGGGCGCCGTGCGGCTCGATCACGCGCAGGCGACGGACGGCGTGCATTTCGACGGCGAGCGTCTGCTGACGATTCACGGCCCGCGTTACCGGATGCTCGTGATCGGCGCGGGGCAGTTGTCGCGCTATCTGTGCCACATCGCGGTGGGGCTCGACTATCAGGTGACGGTCTGCGATCCGCGCGAGGAGTACACCGAGGAGTGGAACATTCCGGGCACGAAGATCGTTCGCACGATGCCGGACGATACGGTGACAGAGATGAAGCTCGATGAGCGTTGCGCGGTGATCGCGCTGACGCATGATCCGAAGCTCGACGATCTTGCGTTGATGGAGGCGTTGAAGACGCCGGCTTTTTATGTCGGCGCCTTGGGTTCCAGACGGAACAATCAGGCGCGGCGCGAGCGGTTGAAGGAGTTCGACCTGAACGACACTGAACTCGCGCGCTTGCATGGGCCGGTCGGGATTTATATCGGCAGTCGGACGCCGCCTGAGATCGCCGTGTCGATTCTTGCCGAGGTGACGGCGGCCAAGAACGGGGTTTCCTTGCCTACCTTGCTGCAGGTTGAAGGCGCCAAGGCAGCGCGGGAGATTGCGGCTTCGGGTGGGGCGGCTTGTAGCGTTTGATTTTTTTGCTCCCGCAGTGTTGTTGGTGGTGTTTCCGGTTCTTCTTTCACATGCCCCGGTTTGCCGCTGCGTCACGCTGGTCCGAGCCGGCAGAGGTCTTGGATCATCGCTCGGGTCGGCCGTCGAACTGCGCGGTTCACGGTCCTGCCGCTCCAGCGCTTTCATACGTCGAAGAAAGTAGGTGCTGCCCCGCACAGGGGCAACGCCAATAGACCACTAACAAATCAAGGAAAGGCCAACCCACCAAGGCAACGAACCCAAACCGCCGAGCAGGCAAAAAACCAAAACCCCTACTTAACCGCCAACTTCGACCGCCGCCGCGAATACCCAAAATAAATAACCATCCCAACGAGCAACCAGACCACAAACGCCACCCAGGTGACAGCCTGAAGATTGGCCATTAAAAACAGACAGGAGGCAACAGCCAACACCGGCACAACCGGCACACCAGGGCAGCGAAACGCCCGAGGCAACTCAGGATGCGTCTTACGCAAAACGAGCACCGCAATCGACACCATCGAAAACGCGGCCAGGGTTCCGATGTTGATCAGCTCGGCCAGCACCTTCAACGGCACCAGCGCACCAATCAAACCGAAGAAAATCCCCACCAGCCACGTAGTAAAAAACGGCGTGGCAAACCTCGGATGCACCCGCGACAGTCTCGCGGGCAACAAGCCATCACGCGACATCGCGAAGATCACCCGCGTCTGCCCATAAGCCATCACCAGAATCACCGTCAGCATGCCCAGCACGGCGCCCAGGTCGATAAAGCCGGCCACCCACGTTTGACCGGCCACCTGCAACGCGTACGACACCGGATTCGGAATATCCGCGAACTGCGCCGACGGCACGATGCCCGTGACAACCGCCGCCACCGCCACGTACAACACCGCGCACACGCCCAGCGATGCAATGATCCCGATCGGCAGATCGCGCTTCGGGTTCTTCACTTCCTCGGCCGCGGACGACACCGAATCGAAACCGATGAACGCGAAGAACATCACCGCCGCCGCGCCGAATACGCCGCTCCAGCCATTCGGCATGAACGGATGCCAGTTGGCCGGCGTCACGTGAAAGACGCCCACGCCGATCACCAGCAGCACCACGGTCACCTTGATCGCCACCATCACGTTGTTGATTCGCGTGGATTCGCGCACGCCGACGGACAGCAACGCCGTAATCGCCATCATCACGAGGAACGCGGGCAGATTGAAGAACGTGTCCTGGCCCGGCAATGCGCCCGGCGCCGCCGTCAACGCAACGGGCAACGAAACGCCGAAGCCCGACAGCAGCGATTGCAGATAGCCCGACCAGCCCACCGATACCGCCGACGTGGCCAGCCCATACTCCAGCATCAAGTCCCAGCCGATGATCCACGCGGCCAGTTCGCCGAGCGTCGCGTACGAGTACGTGTAGATGGAACCCGCCACCGGAATCGTCGACGCGAACTCGGCGTAGGCCAGTGCGGCGAAACCGCACGCGATCGCCGCGACCAGGAAGGAGACCATCAGCGCCGGCCCGGCCTGGACGGCGCCCGTGCCGGTCAGCACGAAAATGCCTGTGCCGATGATGGCGCCGACACCGAGGAAAGTCAGATCGAGCGCGCCGAGCGCTTTCTTCAGGCCGGCGTTTTGAGCGCTCGCCGCGATCATGTGCTCGACGCTCTTCTTGCGAAACAGGGACATTGGCGGGGTCTCCAGTAGTGCACGCATCTTGCGCGCCGAATGTCGGAAAACCCACGATTTTAGCGGATGCGCGCCGCCGCACCATTTTGGGATCAGCTTTTTACGGGCGATGGTGAAGGGCGGAAAATCCCTCCCAGCGGGATGCCGATGGCACATTCCCGCGCCAGACAATGGCCATCGGCAAAGCCTTCGCACGATGCGCGGCCGGGCCGCTCAGAATCGCTCTCGCGCACGCTCGCTCGTCGGGGCGCGCGCCATTCAGCGACGCAGCGGCGTCGCGTTGCCGGAAGCAGATGTCAGCCCGCCATCGCCGGATTCAGATCGACCAGGCGGTTGCTCATCACATAGAAGGTCAGTTCGGCGTTGTTGCGCAGCTTCATCTTCTCGAGTAGCCGTGTGCGATACACGCTAACCGTCTTCACCGACAGCGACAGCGCCGCGGCGATGTCCGTCAGCCGTTTGCCCGATGCGAGCATGCACAGCGTCTGATATTCGCGATCGGAGAGCTTCTCGTGCGGCAATTGTTCGCCGTCGAAGGAGACGTAGTCGGCCAGCGCTTCGGCCATCGCCGGGCTCACATATTTGCGGCCTGCGGCGACCTGCTGGATCGCGCCGATCATCTGCGCGGCATCGACCGTTTTGGACAGGTAGCCGGCGGCCCCGGCCTTCAACGCGCGCACCGCGTACTGGTCCTCGCGATACATCGAGAACATCAGCACGGCCACGCGCGGCGCCTTGCGCTTCAGACGCTTGAGCACTTCCACGCCGTTCATGTCGGGCAGCGAAATGTCGAGCAGCACCACGTCGTAGCCATGCAGGGTGACGGCGTCGAGCGCTTCGGCGCCGCTTTGCGCCTCGGTGACTTCGCGGGCGACGCCGCGGTCGAGCAGCAATTGACGGACACCCTGGCGAACCACCGCGTGGTCGTCGGCGATCAGGATACGCAGACTCATGACGGCGTGCTCACGATTGCAGCGCGCGGCGTTCGACGTGAGGCGCGTTCGCCAGCATCGCGTCCCACGCAAAACGCGCATGCACGAGCGTGCCGCGCGATTCCCTGGCGCCGTCGCCGCGGCGCTGGCCAACGCGCCGGGCGCCCACGCGCAGCGTGCCGTCGAAGGCCGCGCAGCGCGCCTGCATGCCGCTCAGGCCGAAATGGCCGCGACGGCTGCGCGCGTTGCGCGTGACGCCGATGCCGTCGTCGCTGACGATCAGCGTGAGATGACGGCGGCTGGTTTCGATCCGCACGTCGGCGGATTCGGCGCGCGCGTGCTTGGCAATGTTGTTGAGCGCTTCCTGCGCGACACGGAACACGGCCAGCGCCGCTTCGGCGGGCAGGCGCGTGAGACGCACGTCGGCCGCGCAGACAAAGCTCGTGCGCAACTGCGTGCGCGTGGCGAAGTCGCCGGTCCATTGCGCCAGCGCCCCGACGATGCCGGCCTCGAGCGACGGCGCATGCAGTTCCGCGACGGCCTGGCGGCTGGCGGCGCACACGGCGTCGAGCGAACGGTTGGCGACGGCGAGCGCGGCGGCGCACTGGGACGGCGCGTCGGCGGGCAGCCAGGTTTCGACGCCAGCCAGCGCGAAGCGCGTCGCGGTCAACTCGGCGCCCACGCCGTCGTGCAGTTCGCGCGCCACATGGCGGCAGGCGGCTTCCTGTGCCTGCACGAGTTCGGCCGACAGTTCGCGCACCCGGGCGCGCAGCCGTGCCAGTTCACGTTCAACCGACGGCGACGCCACGACGGCACTGGCCGCGACGGACGCGTCGCATCCGTCACGCGGCGGTGACGACGGCAGAGGCGAGGCGAACGGGACGACAGTCGACGTATCCATGACTTTCCCTCTCAGGAAGCGGGGCGGACGACGAAGCGCGTGCGCGTCGGCGGCGCGAAGACGAAAGAACGCATGCGAGTCTCAAGCCTCCAGGTGCGGCCGGAACGCGTACGGTTCGACGGCCGGATTACTACGGTCGAGCGTAACGAAATTTACATTCAGTAACATGTAGCGCGGACTCCGGCAGGCATGCCGGAGCGGCGGTCGTGTGCCGCGATAATATCTCAAAAAAAGAAATAATGTAGGCGCACCAAGGCTTAGCGCCGATATTTCGCGCGACGGTTGACGTTCCGCAACACCGGCTCTGTCAGAAGAACACTGACGCGAAATGTCAGGCCGAGCGCGTCAACTTGTAACCGCCAAACAAAAAAGGAGCCCGGAGGCTCCTTTTGCCGAGTCCGCGGCGTGAGCCGCGAATTCGAATGTACGTCTTAACCGACGAACGCCTTTTCGACCACGTAGTGGCCCGGCGCGTTGTTGCTGCCTTCCTGGAAGCCCAGGTCGTCGAGCAGCTTGCGCGTGTCGCGCAGCATGTGCGGACTGCCGCACAGCATCACGCGGTCGTCTTCGAGCGAGAAGCCCGGCACGCCGAGGTCGGCGAACAGTTTTTCCGTTTCGATCAGTTCGGTGATGCGGCCGCGGTTCTGGAATGCCTCGCGCGTGACCGTGGGGTAGTACAGCAGCTTTTCCTGCACCAGTTCGCCCAGGTGCTCGTGCGCCGGCAGGTGCTCCGTGATGTATTCCTTGTACGCCAGCTCGTCGACGAAACGGCACGTATGCGTGAGCACCACGCGCTCGTAGCGGTCGTAAATGTCCGGATCTTTGATGATCGACATGAACGGCGCGAGGCCCGTGCCGGTGGAGAGCAGCCACAGCGTCTTGCCCGGCAGCAGGTTGTCGGCCATCAGCGTGCCGACCGGCTTCTTGCCGATCAGAACTTCGTCACCGACTTTCAGATGCTGCAGACGCGACGTGAGCGGGCCGTCCTGCACCTTGATGCTCAAGAATTCGAGGTGCTCTTCGTAATTCGCACTCGCGAGACTGTAGGCGCGGATCAGCGGCTTGCCCTCGACTTCGAGGCCCACCATCGTGAACTGGCCGTTTTCGAAACGGAACGACGGATCGCGCGTGCAGGTGAAGCTGAAAAGCGTATCGGTCCAGTGATGGACGCTCAGAACGGTTTGTGAATTGAGGTTGCTCATGGCTTCTTGGATAGTGCGAAAACAAAGGCGGCCAGTCGTTTTAGCCGGCCGGCACGGCAAGGGCGATGCTGCGCTGACCCGAGGTCGGAAAGCACGCGCAATCCGCTATTTTACCGCGCCGGCTGCCCGAAGGCGGCGGTGCGGCGGTTGAGCGTGGTCAAGCGGATGACTGAAGCCGGCCGCGTCGGCGCTGGAATGTCGTGCATACCGGCACCGCGAAGAACCTGGCGTGGATGCGGCCGCGCTTCGGCAAAAAGTCCGGCGAGGGACGAACGCCGCACGGGGCGGCAGCCATCGGCTGTCCGGCATGCGCCGGATAGGCGCGCCACACGGGCAACATTTTCGAGATCATACCGAAACCCGCCGTGCGCTGCAGCATTGACCCTGCTGATAAAACTGGCAAACGCCGAGCAAGTCGGCATGAAACGCGAGGAAATTGCGGCTTGCGAAAATGGCTCGCGCGAGTGGGGCGGCTTACTTTTCCCCGAGCCGACTGGTCCCTGCCGTATTGGTACACAGCGGCGCGCACGAGACCCGGTGAATCGCTGCAATGCCTTCAGGAAAAAGGCTTTTGGCGTTTTATATTTTGGTTACTTCGGGCGAGCGCTCATTCAACCCGCAACCGCGCCATATACGGCAAGTGATCCGAAAGCCACGCGGTTTCCTGGGTAGGCGGAATCCATTCGATCGGCTTCATGCCGCGCACGAACATCTTGTCGAGCGCGAGCGCCGGTGAAAAGGCGGGGAAGGTGCGGCCCGATTCGCCGAGCAGCGTCGCCACCTCATGCAAGCCGTGCTCGCCGAAGAGCGGCACCGAATCATTGCGCCAGTCGTTGAAGTCGCCCGCCAGGACCAGCGGACCCTCCGGCGCTTCCTTCGCGATCCAGTGCGCGATCCAGTTCATCTGACGCAAACGCGCCGAGCGCGTGAGCGCAAGGTGCGCGCACAGCAGCGTGACCGAATGACCGCCGAAGGTCGCGCGCGCCACCAACAAACCGCGTTTCTCGAAGCGATGCGCGGAGATGTCCCAGCGTCCGCCGAGATCGAGCGGATGCGGCGACAGGATCGCATTGCCATGCCGCCACGACGGCTTGAATACGTTCGGCCCGAGCGCGATCTCGAGTTCCAGCGCGCGCGCGATCTCGGTGGCCTGGCAGTGCCAGATGTCGCTCAACGGATCGGCGACCGGCGCGCCGAAACTGCTCGCCAATACCGGCGACGGCATGCGCCGCGCCATGGCTTCCTGCAAAAAATAAGCGTCGGCGTGAGTCGACTGAACCCAGCGCTGCATCGCCTGCCACGCTTGAAAGCCAAGCGGCGTGCGGCCTTTGTGCAGGTTCCAGCTCACCGCAACGAAATCCTTGGGCGCAATGCTCTCGCGGATCAATTCTTCTGGGTTTCGCATGCCGCGTTGTCCACGTGTTCTGTTTGGGCTTCGGTTGTTCGGTTCGGTTGTTCGCTTCAGTTCACGCTGCTCTCGACTCCCGCGCGCACGCGGTAGACCAGGTTCGGGTCCTTGTCGACGATCGTCCAGCTCGCCCATTGGCCGGTCGGCACCTTCAGGCCCGGATGGGTGGCGCTCACCTGGCGCGGTTGCGGCGGCAGCTTGCAGCCGGTGTCGGTTTGGCGCGCGGCGTTTTCCTCGAAGGTTTCCTGCGCTTCGATCGACATGGTGACCTCGTTGGTATCCGCCTGCAGCGGCGACACCGTCAGCGTGCGCGCCAGATCGATGCTGCCGGCAGGCTGGTCTTTACATCCGACGTTATGCTGCACCATCTTGTGATGCGTATCCGTGCGCGCCTGGCCGACCGTGGTGGTGCCCTCGAAGGCGTCGATCTGCTGGCCGTCGCGCATCACCTGCAATTGCCATTGCACGACCTGCTGGGCCGGCCGTTGCTGCGCGCTCGCAAGCAGCGAGGTGCCGAGCAGCACGGCCACGAGACTGGTTTTCCACATAAAGAAAATCTCCGGTTACTGCGTCCGGCAGTGTAGTCAGAGAGGGCCATCTTACCCCCGATGGACGCAACACTTTTGTGACCTATGCATGAGGGCCGGGTTCAGCAATGGTGCATTTCAGATGGGGCGGTGAGGCCGCTAAAACAACCCGTCGTTAGCAGCAGAGCCGCATGACTGCTGGCTTGCACGCGATTCTGGCGTCATTACACTGGACTTGAAACGGCGCCCGCGAGGCGCCGCCGCAGCAAGACCAGCCAGACGGGGTGAGCGATGACAACAGCAATGGTCAAACAGGAAATCGCCGTGGCGTCCTTCAGCCGGGTATACGACCTCGATCAGGTCGAGACCGCGTTGAATGATCTCGGCGAAGGTGCGAACGAGGCGCTGCGCGCCACGTACGAAAAGATGCTGAAAACCGGCAATTTGCGCTTTTGCGTGAAGCCGAACCGGATGCCGTCGATCGACGATCTGATCGACGCGCTGCCCAACTTTTCCGCGCCTCTCGACGATATCCGCAAGCAGGTCGCGCTGTGTCTTGAAACCGACGACCGGCTCGAACTGATGCCGATCCTGCTGCTCGGCGACCCCGGTATCGGCAAGACGCATTTTGCCAAGCAGTTGGCGCGCCTGCTCGGCACCGCCTATCAATACGTGGCGATGAGTTCGTTGACGGCCGGCTGGATTCTCTCGGGCGCTTCCTCGCAATGGAAAAACGCGAAGCCGGGCAAGGTGTTCGATGCGCTCGTGAACGGCAGCTATGCAAACCCGGTGATCACCGTCGATGAAATCGACAAGGCCTCCGGCGACTCGCAATACGACCCGCTCGGCGCACTGTACGCGCTGCTCGAACACGACACCGCGCAGACTTTCATCGACGAGTTCGCCGAGATTCCGATCAATGCCGGCCACGTGATCTGGATCGCGACGGCCAACGACGAGCGCTCGATCCCCGAGCCGATCCTCAACCGGATGAACGTGTACGAGATTCCGTCGCCGGATCATGACGGCGCGCGCCGCATCGCGCAGTCGATCTACGACGAGATCCGCTCGGCGCACAACTGGGGCCTGCGCTTTCCCGAGACGCTCGGCGACGCCGCGCTCGAGGCGCTCAAGCAGGCATCGCCGCGAGCGATGCGTCGCGCGATATTGAATGGATTCGGCGCGGCGCGCATCGACGGACGCGACAGCATCGAAGCTGGCGATATCCGCCTCGACTACGGAAATCGCCGAAAACCGATCGGTTTTTGAGCGGTTTTTGCACAAAAGCCGCCTGCGGGCGGCTTTTTCACGGCGGCAAACCGGGCCTTCTCCATACGATTGTGTTTGCCCCGTCCGGGACTTTGAAACTGCTCAACGGCCGAGCGCCCGCAACCGTTCACGACGACGGCCATTGCTGTCTGTGCGGCGTCGTACAATTTGCATAGCGGTTGCGATAGGGCAGATGCGTTCGACAGCGAGCGGTGTGCGGCACTCGATAGCCGCATCCTGTCCTCATGTGTATCGGGTGAACGAGGCAGCGCGCGGCGAAATCGGCCGCGTCAAGGGACATGGACCAAATCGAATGTGTAGTGATCGGCGCCGGCGTGATCGGCCTGGCGGTGGCGCGCGCACTGGCGGCGCGCGGACATGAGGTGATCGTGCTGGAGGCGGCCGAGGCGATCGGCGTGGGCACCAGCTCGCGCAACAGCGAGGTGATTCACGCGGGCATCTACTATCCGCGCGGTTCGCTCAAGGCCACGCTTTGCGTGCGCGGCCGCGAGTTGCTTTACGACTACTGCGCCGCGCGCAACGTCCCGTATTCGCGTTGCGGCAAACTGCTGGTCGCCACCTCGCGCAATCAGATCCCGCAACTCGAAAGCATCATGGCGAAGGGGCGCGACAACGGCGTACTCGACCTGATGCGGATCAGCGGCGACCAGGCGCAGGCGCTCGAACCGGCGCTCGAATGTGTCGAGGCGGTGTTCTCGCCGCAGACGGGCATCGTCGACAGTCACCAGTTGATGCTGGCGCTTCAGGGCGATGCGGAGCGCGACGGCGCGGTGTTCGCGTTTCATGCGCCGGTCGAAGCGATCGAGGCGAGCAACGGCCGCTTCATCATCAAGGTGGGCGGCAATGCGCCGACCACGATCAGCGCCGCATGCGTGATCAACAGCGCCGGTCTGCACGCGAATGCGCTGGCCCGCAAGATTCGCGGACTCGACGCGCGCCACGTGCCCCCGCTCTATCTCGCGCGCGGCAACTACTTCAGCATTTCGGGGCGCGCGCCGTTCAGCCGCCTCATCTATCCGATGCCGAACGAGGCCGGTCTCGGCGTGCATCTGACGATCGATCTCGGCGGCCAGGCGCGTTTCGGTCCCGACGTCGAATGGGTCGACACGATCAACTACGACGTCGATCCGCATCGAGCGGAATCGTTCTATGCGGCGATTCGCACGTACTGGCCCGCGCTTCCCGACGGTGCGTTGCAGCCCGCTTATGCGGGGATTCGTCCGAAGCTTTCGGGCCCCGGCGAGCCCGCCGCCGACTTCGTGATTCAAGGTCCGGCCGCGCATGGCGTGCGCGGGCTCGTCAATCTGTTCGGGATCGAATCGCCGGGCTTGACGGCGTCGCTCGCGATTGCGCGGCGCGTCTGCGAACTGAGCGGGCGGGAGTGACCGGCATTCACCTGGCGGCCCGCCTTGCGCGGATCGAACCGCATCGCACGCGTGACGTCCGAGCCTGGCGTCGTACCGATTCGCTTATCTCTATCATTTGAGTCGTCACGCGCGGCGGCTTCGTTGCTATGCTTGGGGACCGCTGTCATCAGAACGGCGATCAGTTCATATAAACGGAGTGAGTCCCCATGAAACCTTCCCGTCGTACGTTTTTGATCACGAGCATCGGTGTGGCGTCCAGCTTCGCGCTGTCGCGCCAGGCTTTCGCGGATACACCCAAGGTCGCCGAAAGCGACCCGACCGCGCAGGCGCTCGGCTATAAGGAGGATGCGAGCAAGGTCGACAAGGCCAAGTTCGCCAAATATGCGCCGGGCCAGGACTGCGGCAACTGCAGTTTTTATCAAGGCAAACCCACCGACGCCTACGCCGGCTGCCCGATGTTCGCGGGCAAGCAGGTCGCGGCCAAGGGGTGGTGCAGCGCATATAACAAGAAGGTCTGATGCCGCTCTTGCCGCGTGTGTATTCGATATCGCGGCAGATGCGCTGCAACATGCCCGCGCGAGATTCAGCGCGGATGATCGAGGCGTCTGCCGCTCAGTGCGGCAGACGCCTTTTTGCTGCTTGAAAACAGCTTGCGCCCTCTTTACACTCCGTGACGGCCGCTGCGGGCAGCGTCGGTTTGTCCGGCGTACTCACGCGCCTCTACGTTGATACGACGCACCGCGAGACACTTTTCGCAAGCTGGAGATTTGAATGGCACCAGCGTCAAGTAGCCTCCACAGACGGGCCGTCGCCGCGGCGGTGATCGGCAATGCGCTCGAGTGGTATGACTTCACCGTGTTCGGTTTCCTGACGGTGGTGATCGCGCAGTTGTTCTTCCCGGCGGCCAACGATTATTCGTCGCTGCTCCTGACCACCGCGACCTTCGGCGTCGCTTTCGTGATGCGGCCGGTCGGCGGCATCGTACTCGGACTCTATGCGGATCGCGCGGGACGCAAGGCGGCGTTGTCGCTCGTCATCGCGCTGATGACGCTCGGCATTCTGCTGCTCGCGATCGCGCCGCCGTATTCGGCGATCGGCATCGGCGCGCCCTTGATGATCGTGCTCGGGCGTTTGCTGCAAGGCTTTTCCGCCGGCGGTGAGTTCGGCAGTTCGACCGCCTTGCTGATCGAAGCGGCGCCGTTCTCCAGGCGCGGCTTTTACGGCAGTTGGCAGATGTCGAGCCAGGCGGCGGCGCTCCTGCTCGGCGCCCTGGTGGGCGCGTTGGTCACGCGCGGCCTGTCGCCCGAGGCGTTGAAGTCCTGGGGCTGGCGCGTGCCGTTCATTCTCGGCTTGATCATCGGGCCGATCGGCTTTTACATTCGCCGGCATCTTGCCGATTCCGAAGTTTTTTTGCTCGCGAAAAAAACCGCGCGGCGCGCGACACTCGGCGAACTGTTCCGAAACCATAGCCGCGACGTGCTGTGCGGGCTAGGCGCGGTGATCGCGCTCACGGTGACGATCTACGTACTGATCAGCTATCTGCCGACCTTCGCGGTCAAGCAACTGAAGCTGCCTTACGGGCAATCGTTTTATGCGGTGATCGTCGGCAATCTGCTGTTGACCGTGCTCTCGCCGCTTACCGGCGCATGGTCCGACAGAATCGGACGCAAGGGGCTGTCGTTGTGGTCGCTGGCGATCACGCTCGTGATCATCTATCCGCTGTTCGCATGGCTCGCGGCAGAGCCGAGCGTGTCGAAACTGATACTCGTGCAGGCGCTGCTGTCGATCACGCTGTCCGGCTACTACGGGCCGTTCGGCGCGCTGATCGCCGAACTGTTCCCGGCTAACGTGCGCTCGATCGGTCTCTCCCTTGCCTACAACGTCGCGGTGATGATATTCGGCGGCTTCGGGCCTTTCATCGTGACGTGGCTCATCAAGACCACCGGCTCGCCGCTCGCGCCGACGTACTACGTGATGGCCGGGCTGGCGCTCTCCCTCGTCGCGGTGGCGTGCATGCCCGGCAAGCGCCACGCGGATCTCGACGCGCAGCGCAAACCGGCGTGACGTCGTCGAGACGATGAGCGGGCGTTACTCCATCTAGCTGCGCGCCGGCATCAGCGGCGGCCGCTTGTCGAACCACGGCCGCGCCGCTTCGAGTTGCGCGGCCAGCCGAAACAGCGTTGCCTCGCCGCCGTCACGCGCGGCGAATTGCACACCGACCGGCAGGCCACGCGCGTTCCAGTAAAGCGGCACCGACATCGCCGGCTGCCCGCTCAGATTGAACAGCTCGGTGCATCCCGCCCACGCGAATGCCTTGTTCGACGCTTCCATCAGCAGCTTTTTCATTAGCGGTTCGAGCGGCATCGCGGTGACGGCGCGCATCTGCATGCGTTCCGCGGAGGTGGGCTGCATCTCGCCGATCTTGATCGGCGCCGCCGCGAGCGTCGCGCACAGAATCACGTCGTAGCGGTGCAGCAGATCGGTGAGGCGTTCGGTGATGCGGCGTTGTTCCTCGAGCGCGGCGGGCAAGCCGCGTTCGCCGAGTTTGCGGCCGACGTGCGCCATCGCCCACGTCGAGATTTCGAATTCCTCGCGCAGCGGCTTGCGACCGGTGATGCGGTCGGCGTTCAGCACGAGTTCTTCGGCGGTCACCGACCAGAGCGTCAGAAACGCATGGCGCACAGCCGCGAAATCAATGCCGAGCGAGACGGGCTCGATGTTGTGACCGAGCGAGCGCGCGAGTTGCGCGGCGTCCTCGAGCGCGGCGCGCGCGTCGGCGGAGAGCGAAGGCGCGAGCATCGGTTCGGTGACGTAGGCGATGTTCAACGGCTTGCAGGGTTCGCGGCTCGCACCGAGGAACGTGCCTGGCGCACCGGACGGTCGGTCCGCATTGCCCGCCAGCAGATCGAGCAGCAACGCGCTGTCGCGCACGCTGCGCGATACCGCATGATCGACGCCGAGTTCGCCGGCGGCGCTCGGCGTGACGCGCGGCACGCGCCCGCGAGAGGGTTTGAGACCGAACAGTCCGCAGCATGACGCGGGAATGCGGATCGAGCCGCCGCCGTCCGACGCATGCGCGAGCGGCACGATGCCCGCCGCGACCGCCGCTGCCGCGCCGCCGCTCGAACCGCCGGGCGTATGGTCGAGATTCCACGGATTGCGGCACGCGCCGAACAGTTCGGGTTCCGTATAAGGCATCTGGCCGAGCTCGGACGTGCTGGTCTTCGCGAAGATATTGAGGCCGGCCGCTTTCGCGAGTGCGACCACCGGCGCGTCCTCGGTGGGAATGAAGTGCCGATAGTGGCGGCTGCCCATCGACATGCGCAGCCCGGCGACCGGCGCGCCCAGATCCTTGATCAGAAAGGGCACGCCTGCGAGCGCTCCTTGCGCGCGGTCGCTGTCGGCATGGTTCGCGCCGTTTGCCCGCTTCGCGTCGTCGCGCGACGCGCGTTCGCGCGCCGCGTCGTAGTCCTTCAGCACGATCGCATTGATCGCGGGATTGACGGCCTCGGTGCGCGAGATCGCGATGTCCAGCAATTCGCGCGCGCTGGCTTCGCGGGTTCGCACGAGTTCGGCGAGGCCGATGGCGTCATGGGCGAGATAGTCGGATTGCACCACGGATGAGCCCTCGCGAATCGAGTGTTGGATCTGCCGGTTGCCTATGCGCGCGACGAACCGCTCTGCCGGAGATTCGCTGGGCGGGGTTCATCGCCATGCATCGAGGAGGACGGCGCGCCGAACGCGCGCCGTCTGTGGGGAGAGTACCTGAGTTGCGGGGGTGAACTGCGCGCGCGGATCAAAAGCGCGCGTGACGGTCACGGGCCACGGGTCACAGCCGCGAGTCTCGCGAGTTATAGCCGGCGAATTACAGCCGCTCACCGAGGAAGGTCAGCGTGCGGCCATGCGCGAGCGCGGCGGCGCGCTGGTTATACGACGCACGGTCCGAGCAGTTGAAGCCGTGATCGGCGTTCGGATAGATGTGAAACTCGGCATCGGTGCGGCCGGCGAAGCGCTCCTGAACCTGGCCGACCGCCGACACCGGAATATTCGCATCGAGTTCGGCGTAGTGGAATTGCATCGGCACCTTGATCTTCGCCGCTTGCTCGAGCTGATTCTGGATGCCGCCGCCGTAATAGGCGACCGCGCCATCGAGCGTGCCCTGCGCCGCCGCCAGGTAAGCGAGCCGTCCGCCGAAGCAGTAGCCGATTGCCGCAATCTTGCCGGTCACTTCCGGCATGGCGCGCAGCGCCGCGGCGGTCGCGCCGATATCGGCGACGGCCTGATCGACGTTGGTCTTTTGCAGCAGTTCGATGCCCTTCGCGCGATCCGCGCCGTCATACGTCAACTCGACGCGCGGCTGCACGCGCCAGAACACGTCCGGCGCGAGCGCGACGTAGCCGTCTTGCGCATACTGATCCGCGACCGAGCGGATATGGCTGTTCACGCCGAAGATTTCCTGGATGATGATGACGGCCGGTCCCTTGCCGCCCTTGGGCAACGCGAGGTAGCCGCCGAAGCTGTCGTTGCCGGCGGGGATGTCGATCCATCGGGAAGTCGTGCTCATGCTGCTCTCCATATACCCATGCGCCGCTGCGCGAGGTCGGTCTGAATGAAGCCAAGGCTTGAATGCCTGAAGCGGGCGGTCAGTTTGCCACCAAAAGAAACGCCTTGCAGGACGCCCCCTGCGCCGCGAAGCCGCACTCGACGAAGCGCGGCGCGCGGTGAGAACCGCGTGCGGCGAATGAGCATGCTCGATGATTCATCTTTCGGCGGGCGGCGCGAATCGTCGCGCTGGCGCGTTTGCTTCGGTGTGGTTCGAGCGCGTTCGCACGCGTCTCGCGCGCGCCCGTATAAAGCCTGTTTTTTAGGCAAAAAACATGACCGAAGCATTAACGGTTTAACACGCTAAAAGCGTTGAGCCGCGCGGTTAGACGAAAGCCTCACATAGCGGAAACCCGCATGGGTTGGTGCTTTCCAGTCGATGCGTCCAGTCGGAATCGGTCGCTGTTGGATAAACGCTATTAGTGTTGATCCCACTTCCTCAAAAAAGCCCCACAAATTAATTTGATGGCCTACACTTGCGCGCAAGTACGGCTTGCCGCCTGCCACAAACAGTCCGGCAAACGTGCTTGCCAAGTGCATGAACGATGCAACCGGCGTGGTCGTCCACGGGATTGAGCGACACGTGTTGGTGAAGCGGGGGCACAGGCGATTACGTTGTTTTTGGGACCGAAACTGGAGACTTACATGAACATCAAGATTCAAAAGCTGTTGCCCATCAGCGCTGCGGCGATGCTGTTCGCAACGTTGGCAACAACGGCTGCAGCCGACACGGTCGTGAAGATCGGTCACGTTGCGCCGCTCACTGGCGGTATCGCTCACCTGGGGAAAGACAACGAAAACGGCGCGCGCCTGGCAGTTGAAGAAATCAACGCCAAGGGCCTGACGATCGGCGGCCAGAAGGTCACGCTGCAACTCGATCCGCAAGACGATGCAGCCGACCCGCGCACGGCTACGCAAGTCGCGCAGAAACTGGTCGACGACAAGGTCGTCGCAGTGGTCGGCCACCTGAACTCGGGTACGTCGATCCCGGCTTCGAAGATCTATAGCGATGCGGGCATCGTGCAGATCTCGCCGTCGGCAACCAACCCGGCCTACACGCAACAAGGTTTCAAGACGACGTACCGCGTCGTGGCAACCGACGCGCAACAAGGTCCGGCGCTGGCTAACTACGCCGCCAAGGGTCTGAAAGTGAAGAGCGTCGCGATCGTCGACGACTCGACCGCTTACGGCCAGGGTCTCGCAAACGAATTCGAGAAGACCGCCAAGTCGCTGGGCCTGAAAGTGATGTCGCATGACGCGACGAACGACAAGGCTGTCGACTTCCGCGCGATTCTGACGAAGATCAAGGGCGAAAACCCGGACGCGATCATGTACGGCGGCATGGACGCCACCGGCGGCCCCTTCGCCAAGCAAGCCAAGCAGCTCGGCCTGCGCGCCAAGGTGCTGGCAGGCGACGGCGTGTGTACCGACAAGCTGGCCGACCTGGCAGGCGACGCAACCGACAACATCGTTTGCTCGGAAGCCGGTATGGCGCTCGAAAAGATGGCCGGCGGCCCGGCGTTCCTCGCCAAGTATCAGAAGCGTTTCGGTCAGCCGATCCAGATCTACGCGCCGTTCACGTATGACGCGGTGTACATCGTCGTCGACGCCATGAAGCGTGCGAGCTCGACCGATCCGGCGAAGATCCTGGCAGCGATGCCGAGCACCGACTACAAGGGTGTGATCGGCGAAACCACCTTCGACGCGAAGGGCGATCTTCAGCATGGCGTGATCTCGCTGTACAACTACAAGTCGGGCAAGAAGACGCTGCTCGACGTGGTGAAGATGTAAGACTGCATGACCGAAGACAGCGTTTGTCTGTCTTCGGTCGAGCGGTTAAAAGGCACGCGCGCCGTAGGGCTCGCGTGCCTTTTCTTTTATGCGTGGTCGATATGCCGATTCAAGGCGCCGCGCTGGCGCAATCGTTTGCCCGCGCGTGGATGGATAGGCTGGGTGTCGTGCGCGGCCCGCGCTCGTGTCAGATCTTCAAACGACGCAGCACCTTCGGCCCGGCAATCGCGATCAATGCGCAACACACGGCCACCACGGACAAGCCGATCGGCAAACTGGTCGCCTGCGTCACGGCGCCGATGATCACCGGCCCAAGCAGCAGCCCGAAGTAAGCGAGTCCGGCGACGTGCGCGAGTCCTTCCGCAGCGTGAATGCCCTTGACGCTCGCCGCCGCCGCGAACAGCACGGGCATCATGTTCGCGAGGCCGAGCCCCATCAGCGTGAAGCCGACGAGCGCCGCCACCGGGTTGGGCAGCAGCAATGCGCCGACCATTCCGGCGCCGGCGAGCGTCGCGCTCGCCATCACCAGTTGTGGCGCGCCGAAGCGGGCGCGCACCGCGTCGCCGGCGAAGCGCGCCGCCGCCATGCCGCCCGAGAACGCCGCATACGCGGCACTCGCGAGCGCGGGCGTGCTCAGCACGACGTCGCGCATATAGACAGTGGCCCAGTCGTACATCGCGCCTTCCGCGATCAGCGCGACCAGGGCCATCACGCCCAGCGCCCACAAGGCCGGCGAGCGCCAGCGGTTGGCGCGCGGCGTGGCGGCGTCGGGATGCTCGGCATGCGGCACGTGCGGCAGCACCGCGGGGCAGGCGGCGATCAGAACCAGCGCGCTGACCGCCGCGGCCAGCGCGAGATGCAGCGCCGGCGCCATGCCGCGCGACAGCAACGCGCCGCCAGCCGCCGCGCCGAACATCCCGCCGACGCTGAACATGCCGTGCAGCGATGACATGATCGGCTTGCCGAGCGCCTTTTCGACGGCGCTGGCTTCGGCGTTCATCGCGACGTCGAGCGTGGCCATGCCCGCGCCGAAAATCGCCAGCACGATCAGCAGCAGCCAGTAAGCCGGCACGATCAGAATCAGCGCCGCGCACGCCGCCATCACGAGGCCGCCGGCGAGGCAGGCGCGGCGCGTGCCGACTCGCGCGATCCACGACGCATTGGCCGCCATGGCGCCGATCGAGCCGCCCGCCACCGCCAGCAGCGCAAACGAGAGCATCGCCGCATTCAGATGAAAGCGGTCGCGCACCGTCGGCACATGCACGCCCCACGACGCGTACATCATCCCCGCGATGAAGAACACGGCCATCGTGGCGAGGCGGGCCCGCTGCCTGGCTGTGTCGGACAGTTCGCGGTGAGCGGCAGGAAGGGCGGCGAAGTCGGAAGAGCGGTCGGACACTGAGATCCCGTGGACGGATGACACGCGGAAAGCGCGTTGCGGTGAATTTCCGATTCTAGCGAAGCGGCCGGGCTTATGCTTGCGAGGCGCTTTCAGGAGACTTGGAAGCCGGTACTTGAACGCCTACGATTATTTGAGCCATACGTGACGGGCGCATTAGGGGCGTCCGCTATCCATCGAGGAACGCGTACTTGAACATTCCCGCTCATGCTCCGCTGCATCTGCTGCACACGACTGCCGTCGGCACGCTGGCTACTCACGCTCGCGAGCCGGAGGGCTTTCCTTATCCCACCGTGCTGCCGTTCGCGCCGGACCCGCGGCATCGCCCGACGATTCTCATCAGCCGGCTCGCCGAGCACACGCACAATCTGCGCGCCGACCCACGCGCCGGTTTCCTCGTCGTCGACGCACCCGACGGCGACGTGCTGAACGGTCAGCGCGTGACCTTGCTGGGCACCTTCGAAGCGATCGACCCGGCTCCCGAGGTCGTGCAGCGCTATCTGCGCTATCACCCGGATGCGCAACGCTATCTCGCGCTCGGCGATTTCACGTTCTGGACCCTGCAAATCGAGCGTTTGCGCTATATCGGCGGCTTCGGTGCGATGGGATGGCTCGACGGCGCGGAACTCGATCCGCTGCCGCCGCTCGGTTTCGACGAGGAAAGCGCGCTGCTCGCGCACTTCAGCGACTATCGTGAGGGCGTCGGCGGTGGGCAACTGCTCGGCGTCGACCGATATGGCGCCGATCTGAAACTGAACGGAGCACGCAGCCGCTTTGCCTTCGAGGACGCCAAACTCGATCGTGAAGCGTTGCATGCGGCAGTGGAAGATTGCATGCGGCGACACGCCAATTAGGTGATTCATTGCCATGCCGGGAAAACACGCATGCGGCAATAACACCGCGCAACAAGTCTGACAATATGTTACGGGATTGCAGCTAAGCTGTCATGAAATGAAATGTTGATGCTCGATCGACATCTTAAGTTTCATTTTTTGATAATTAATCCAATAATTACTGATGCCGGTTGGAATGCTTCTGTAAAAATCTCAATCCATCTATTCGGAACATGTGCACAACCCCACGTTGATCCGAAATTTTTCGAAACGAAATTGAATTAATTTTCTCCGCCCGCTTTTGTTGTCTTTCTATTTTGTGTTAATCTCGCCGTCAAATTCCGAGGCATGATCACTTACAAGGGCAAGCCGGCTTAAGACTGGCAGTCATTTATCCGAACCACAAAGGGAATCTATGTCTTCCTACAAGGAACTACTCGCACAGCGCGAGAAGCTTGAAAAGCAGATCGAAGAAGCGAAGTCGCGCGAATACGCGGAAGTGTTGAATGAGATCAAGCAGAAAATGGCCGATTACGGCATTACGCTGGCGGAACTCGGTGGCGGCCGTGCTGCCAAGGGCGCTAAAGCCGGTCGTCCGCGTGCAGGTGTCGCACCGAAATATCGCGACCCGGATAGCGGTAGCACATGGTCGGGCCGTGGCAAGCCGCCGCGCTGGATCGCCGGTCTGGACCGCGATAAATTTCTGATTCAGAAATAATCCCATCGCATCAATAGTCGTACAAATAGGTTCAATCAGCCGCGCACATGATGCGTTGCTGTCCGACAAAAACCGCGTACCAGTCAGGGCGCGGTTTTTTTATTGCGTCGGCGTGCTGCCGCGGTCTCTTGCATACGCTCGAAATGGTTCGAACACGAATGCTTTTCGTTTAGATAAGCAACTGATTTGAAAGGATATTTCTGGCATTTTCCGCTCGTTTTCGAGATGCAGCGGGTAGAATACAGGGATTGAACTTTTCATCTGCTTCTCCGATGCCTTCCGTCGCCGCAGTTCAGTCCGCAGAGAAACAGCACGTTGCGCGCAAAAGCACCCTTGTGAGTATTGCGCTCAACGCGGTGTTGATGACGCTGCAAATCTTCATTGGCGTGTTTGCTCACTCCCAGGCACTCGTCGCGGACGGCATCCATTCGCTCGCCGATCTGATTTCCGATTTTGTCGTCCTGATCGCCAATCGGCACAGCGGCGCAAAGCCCGACGCGGATCACAATTACGGACACAGCCGCTATGAAACGGTGGCTTCGTTATTTCTGGGCGGATTGCTGATTGCGGTGGGCGTCGGCATGTTGTGGCGTGCCGGCACGCGTCTCGCCGATCTGGAAAGCATCCCGGCCGTCCATATGAGCGCGCTCGTCGTCGCCGTGCTGGTGCTGATTTCAAAAGAGAGCCTGTTTCGCTACATGCTGCGCGAAGCGCAGCGCGTGCGCTCGGCCATGTTGATCGCGAACGCCTGGCATGCGCGCTCGGATGCGGCGTCGTCGTTGGTGGTGGCGATCGGCATTGTCGGCAGTCTCGCCGGGGTGCGCCTGCTCGACCCGATCGCCGCGGCGATCGTCGGTTTCATGGTGGCGCGCATGGGCTGGATGTTCGGTTGGGACGCGCTGCAAGATCTCTCGGACCGCGCGCTCGATCAGTCGGCTACCGCCGACATGCGCGCGCTGCTGCTCTCCACGCCGGGCGTGCGCGACGTGCATGAAATGCGCACTCGCAAGATGGGCGACTTCGCGCTCGTCGACGCGCATATTCTGGTCGATCCGCTGATTTCGGTCTCGGAGGGCCATTACATCGCCGAGTCGGCGCGCTTGCGGGTGCTGACCGACAATCGCGTGCTCGACGCTCTGATTCACGTCGATCCGGAGAACGATGCGCTCGCGCGTCCGCCAGTCGATCTGCCTACCAGGGAGCGGGTGGTTGCCGAGGTGGACGCCGCCTTGGCCGCGGCCGGCGTGAAAGCCGCAGCGGTCAACATCCACTACCTGAGCACGGGACTCGACGTCGAAGTGGTGTTGCCCGCGCTGGTTTCCGGTGCCGACGCGGACGTCGGGCGACGGTTAGCGCGCGTCGATCTAGGTGCGCTCAAGCGTCGCCTGGGCGCCCGCAAACTCGACGTACTGCAGGAATTGAACGCGCCCTCAGCCGGCGGATCCGATTCGGCGGCAGTGACGGGGAGCGGTGGGTCGATCGCGCGCGCGAAGGGCGCGGAGCGGCACAGTACCACCTGATCGCGGCGCGGGCACGAACGGCGTCACTAGACACACCCAAGCGCCAAGGCTCGAGCGCGGCGGCGGAATCCACTCGTCCTTACAGCGGCAATTGCGTGTCGAATTTGATTTCGCGCAGCACGACGCTCGTGCGCACCTGCGCGACGGCGGGAATCTTGAAGATGCGTTCGTGCAGAAAGCTGTCGTACGCCTTGATGTCGGGCGCGACGATCTTGAGGATGTAGTCCGATTCTCCGGTCGTGCTGTAGCACTCGGTGACTTCCGGACAGGTGGCGATTTCCCGCTCGAACTGCTCCACGCCGCCTTCGGTATGGCGCGTGAGATGAATGTGCGCGAGCGCGCAAACATGCAGCCCCAGCTTTTCGCGATCGAGCAGCGCCGTGTAGCGCTGGATCACCCCCGATTGCTCCATGTCCTTGATACGCCGCCAACATGGGGTGCTCGACAGGCCGACCTGGTCGGAAATCTCTTGCACCGAACGGCGCGCGTCGAGCTGTAGCAGACGCAGGATTTTTTGAGAGAACGTATCGAGTGTCAACTGCGCCTCCGTTTGCGTCGCCGTATCATGCATGGTAGAGGGCGCGAAAACGAAACGCAATCTAAAACGGCTCCAACGAGGGAGATTCCCTAATTTGCCGGTTCCTCAGCGGCGTTTTGTCCTGAGCCGTCCCCATCTTTAGCTGTTGCGAGTACCGCGGCCTGGGTTGCCGCCTGGGTCGCGCGCAAGTCCTTCAGCATGTTGCAGAAGAGCGCGCCCTGTTCGATCGCATCGTCCAGCGCCACATGCGTATGCGGATGCTCGTCGAACCAGTGTTTCGGAAAGCGCGGCTTGATGTTCTTGCGGTACGGCAGGCCGGTCATCGCGAACGCAAGCGTCTTGATGTCGAGCGCCGACCATGAAAACGGGCAGCGGCCGACGAACCGCATCATGTACCAGAACATATAGGTGAAGTCGAAGCCCGCCGGCATCGCCACGAATACCGGCTTGCCCGGCAAGGCCTCGACCCAGTCGACGTAAGCCGTCAACGCGGCCGCGGGATGCTGCAAGTCCTTGCGGCAGGCTTCCCACGCCTCGGGCTGCGTCTTCCACCACGCTTCCTGCACCGGATGCGGCTTGGCGCCCTCGAGCAATTCGAGATTCGCCGAGAAAGTGGCGATCAACTGCTTGTCTTCCGTGTAGGCGGCGGAGGCGAAACTGAGCATCGAATGCGGGCCGGGAATCGGACCGTCCGCTTCGACGTCGGTGCTCACATAGATTTCGCTCATGCCTCGACTCCGTCGGCGACATACGGATTGGTGCGGCGCTCGTCACCGAACGTCGAGGTGGGCCCGTGGCCGGGCACGAACGTCACGTCGTCGCCGAGCGGCCAGAGTTTTTCGCGGATCGAACGCACCAGGTCCGCGTGATTGCCGCGCGGAAAATCCGTGCGGCCGATCGAACCGGCGAATAGCACGTCGCCCACCAGCGCCAGCCGATGCGCGCGGCTAAAGAACACCACGTGACCCGGCGTGTGTCCGGGGCAGTGATAAACCTCGAGCGTTTCGTCGCCGAACTGCACGGTGTCGCCGTTGTGCAGCCAGCGGTCCGGTTCGAACGCGTCGGCGGCGGGGAAACCGAAGCGGGTGCTTTGATCCGGCAGCTTGTCGAGCCAGAACCGCTCGTCGGGATGCGGGCCTTCGATCGGCACGCCGTAATGCATGGCGAGCGTCTTTGCGCCGGCGCAGTGATCGATATGGCCGTGCGTGAGGAAGACTTTTTCGACCGTCACGTTCTGGCGCGCGATCTCGCCGTGGATGACGTCGAGGTCGCCGCCCGGATCGACGACGGCCGCGCGTCCGGTCGCCTCGCACACGAGCAGCGAACTGTTCTGCTGGAACGGCGTGACAGGGATCAAGGTGACTTTCATGAGTGACGGCGCCGCAGGTAAAACGTTGATTGTACCGGCCTCTTGCCGACTCTCGCGGAGGCCGCCGAGGTCCGTGGTCGGCGACTTTTGTCTGCTCATTTTTGCAGCACGCGTGAAAATTCATCAAGGTTTTCAGTCGCTTGCCGTCTCAAAAATTTCTTTTAGGTATAATGCCGCTATGCACGGGTCATTGTGCATGCCACACGGCGATGCGTCCCCATCATAAAAGGGGCGCGGGATCGCCAGTCAAGTATGGGCCGCCGCAGTTGTCGGCGGCCGTCAGGTATCGATGCATTCGATGCACACGTCTTGCCCAGCCAGGCGCCGCGCGCCTGCTACGGACTTAACGTCCGTGACGCTGGGTGGGGCCTACGCCGCCGTTCCTGTGCGCTGAGTTTCGCGCGCAAGAACGTGTTTGCCACGTTCGATGGCGGCATGTGGGGTCTGGTCAGGCTGCCGGGGACAGGTTGCGCCAGACGTGAAAATTAACCGTGCGGTAGCGGCTGGTTAGCCGCATCCGGGCTTTGACGTACTGCGCTCATCTGCGCGGCGCGTTGTCGTCCCTTATCGCCGGAGTCGCAGGCAACACGCTCAACTTTCGCGTGATGCGGCTCGACAATGTGATTACACGTCTTATGAAAACTCGGTTATCCCGTGGTCTGGGGACTCTTTTTGCTTTTTTTGTGCTGGCCGGCTGTGCGACCCCTCCGGACGCCCGCAACACCTCGGCAAGCGGTGCGCCGCTGAGCACGAAAAACGCGCAAGCGGCCTCCTTCGGGCCGCAAGCCTTCGGTAGCGCGCCGGCATCCGGCGCTGCGGCCCAAGGTCCGTCGCTGGCCGACGCGAAGCCCCTCACCGAGGACGGCCCCGCCGCCGCGGATTTCCGCCAGACCGGTCGCGCGTCGTGGTACGGCCGCGCCTTCCATGGCCGCCGCACCGCCAACGGCGAGCGTTACGACATGCATGCGCTCACCGCCGCACATCGCACGTTGCCGCTCGGTTCTTTTGTGCGGGTGACCAATCCGGCAACTTCGCGCTCGGTCGTCGTGCGTATCAACGACCGCGGCCCGTACGCGCGCGGCCGGGTGATCGATCTGTCGATGGCCGCCGCAAACGCGCTCGACATGCGCCACGCGGGTACGGCGCGGGTCAAGATCGAGGGTTTGACGCAGCAGGAAGCACGCGCCGCGCGTAACGAAATGCTGGCGTCGAACGCGTCGGGACCGAGCGCGGAGAAATAAAGTGATGACGGCGGGCGCGTTTCGGGCGCGCTCGTGGTTGCCGCGCGGCACGACGGGCAGATCATGCTCACGCGCTGCCGCAGGAACGAAAAGGGCCGCACAGTCGAATAACTGTGCGGCCCTTTTCGTTTGCCCCTGTTGCCCTCTGTTTATTCTTCGTCTTTCTTCAGCGCCAATGCGCGGGTGTATAGCGCATTGCGCGACGCTCCGGTGATAGCCGCCGCGACTTTCGCCGCGCTGCTCACCGTCAGTTCTTCCAGCAAGATGCCCAGCAGAGCGTCGTGATCGTGTTCGCCGGCGGCCTCGGGCTGCGCACCTTCCACCACTAGCACAAATTCACCGCGCTGCCGGTTCGGATCGGCCGCGAGCCACGTTGGCCCTTCGGCCAGGGTGCCGCAATGCAGCGCTTCGTGTAACTTCGTCAATTCCCGTGCGATGAGCAGCTTGCGCTCGCCGTCGAAAGCGTCGGCCAAGGCTTGCACCGTTTCGACGATCCGGTGCGGCGCTTCGTAGAACACCATTGCGTGCGGATGCTTCGCGAGCGCTTGCAGCGTCGCGGCGCGCGCCTTTGCCTTCGGTGGCAGAAAGCCGAGGAACGAGAACGTCGCCACCCAGTCGCCGGCCGCGCTCAATGCGGTCGCGAGTGCGCTCGCGCCTGGCAATGGAATGATCGGATAGCCGGCTTCGCGTACTGCGTCCACGAGTTTCGCGCCGGGATCGGAGATGCCCGGCGTGCCCGCATCCGACACGTAGGCGACACGTTCGCCGGCTTGCAGATGCTCGATCAGGCGCTGCGCCGCCGCGCGCTCGTTGTGCTGATGGACCGCGACGAGCGGCTTGGAAATGCCGTAGCGCGCGAGCAGTTGACCTGTGTTGCGGGTGTCTTCGGCGGCGATGCGGTCCACCAGTCCGAGCACATGCAGCGCGCGCAGCGTGACGTCGGCGATGTTGCCGATCGGCGTCGCCACCACATACAGCGCGGCGGTGGGGTACTGCTGCCCTTGCGCGAGTTCGGAGAGAGGAGTCATGAGGCAGAAGACGCAAACAGACGGAAGAAGGCCGCCATTGTGCCACGCAGGGCCGGGCGATCCGGGCGGCGGCCCGCCGGCGCGGCGCGCATCCGCCGACCGGCACAACTTTTCGAGATCAACTGGGTCGAAATTCGTCGGCTCCGCTTTCGAGGCGCGCGCGCAGGAATTCTTGCAGCGGCAGCGCTTGCGGTTCGTCGCGCGTAACGTGTCGTGCCGTGGCGGCGAAATCGATCTCGTGATGCGCGATCGCGACGGCGCGCTGGTGTTCGTCGAAGTCCGTGCGCGGGCGCAACGGCACTATGGCGGCGCGGCGGCGAGTATCGGCTGGCAGAAGAAGCAGCGGATCGTGCGCGCCGCGCGGCATTATCTGGCGAGTCGCAGCCAGCGTTCACAGGATGAGCCTGCATGCCGTTTCGATGTGATTGCGTTCGAAGCGGGTCGGCTCATCTGGCTGCGCGATGCGTTTCGCGCAGACGAAGTCTGACGCCATGCGCTGAGAAGGCGCGTGAGTGCGATAAACTTGCGCTCGCGTGCGGGCCACGGGGCGATGCCGATGATGCAGCCAGCAGCGTGTCTCGCGATGTTCGTCACGCGACCGATGAGTGCGCTGCATGACCGGCATGGCTCGTCAACGTCACGCGACTTCGCAATACGACTTCACAACACGGCCGCGCACTGCGGTCCATTCGCGGTAGAAAGATAGAGACTCGATGTCAGTCGAACGCATTCAACAACACTTCCGCGATAGCGCGGCAGTCAAACTCGAAGCCTTGGAAACCCTGTCGATGCCGATCGCCGCCGCGATCGACACGATGTTCGCCGCGCTCGCCAACGGCAACCGCATTCTGGCGTGCGGCAACGGTGGCTCGGCGGCGGACGCGCAGCATTTCGCCGCCGAACTGATCGGCCGGTTCGAGCGCGAGCGTCCGGGCCTGCCCGCGATCGCGCTTTCCACCGACACGTCGGTGCTTACCGCGATCGCCAACGATTATTCGTTCGAGCAGATTTTCTCGAAGCAGGTCTGGGCGCTCGGCCAGCCGGGCGACGTCTTGCTGGCGATCACCACCTCGGGCAATTCCGCCAACGTGCTCGCCGCGATCGAGGCCGCGCACGAGCGCGAAATGATCGTGGTCGCGCTGACCGGCAAGGGCGGCGGGCGCATGCAGGACGTATTGAGCGATACCGATATCCACGTGTGCGTGCCGTCCGATCGCACCGCGCGTGTCCAGGAAGTGCATTTACTGACCATCCATTGTCTGTGCGACGGCATCGATGCCATGTTGCTGGGCGAAGACTGACTGATTTAAGGAGAGCTGGTTGATGAGCGTATTCCGCGTCAAGAAGACACTGGTGAGAACCGTGCTCGTGGTTGGGTTCGCGGCGGGGTTGTCCGCGACGTTGCAGGGTTGCTTCCTTGCGGTTGCCGGCGCGGCGGGCGGCGGCGCGCTGGTGGCGACCGACCGGCGCACGCTCGGCGCGCAGACCGAAGACCGTGAATTGCAGGTGAAGGCGCTGTCGCAGATCAGCCAGAATCTGCCGGACGCGGCGCACGTCAACGTGGCGGTGTTCAATCGCCGCGTGCTGCTGACCGGCGAGGTGCCGGGCGAAGTGTCGAAGCAGCGCGCCGAGACCATCGTGCGGGGCTTGAACAACGTGAATACGATCGTCAACGAACTGGCGATCATGCCGGCGACCTCGTTCTCGTCGCGCACGAACGACACGTATCTGGAGACGCGTGTGAAGACCGCGCTGATCGCGGAGAAGAATATTTCGGCGAACAACTTCAAGGTCGTGGCCGAGCGTGGCTCGGTCTATCTGATGGGGCTCGTCACGATGGACGAAGGCAATCGCGGCGCCGACGTCGCGAGCCGCGTGCCGGGTGTGACGCAGGTCGTGAAGGTGTTCCAGTACATCCAGCCGCAGGAAGCCACGGCCGCGGCCGCTGCCGCGGGAACCGCGCCGGTGGCCGCGTCGCAACCGGACGCCAGCGCTCCGACGATCGGGGCGATTCCGGATTCGTCGGTGAGTTCGCGCCCGCTCGAACAGCAGGCGCCCGCGCCGGTTACCAATTCGAACTCGGTGCATCCGGGTAATCCGAAGGCGACGACGCCGTGAAGCGGGACGTGGCTGTCTTTGCCGCCACATTGACGCTTGGCGTGGCGGCGAGTGCTTTTGTATCCACGGCGCACGCTGACGATGCGCCGCGTGGTCGAATGGTCGCGAACGCGAATGCCTGCATGGGATGTCACGCGGTGGACCGCAAACTGGTCGGGCCGTCGTTCCAGCAGATCGCCGCGAAGTACAAGGGTGACGTCCAAGCGCCGGCGAAATTGTCGCGCAAGGTGAAGGAGGGCGGCTCCGGCGTGTGGGGCATGATTCCGATGCCGGCGCATCAATCGATGAGCGATGCGGACATTCGCACGGTGGTGGATTGGGTGCTTGCCGGCGCGCCATCGAAGTGACTTTTGGCGTGCCGCGGCGCTTGGCAAAACGGAAAATGCTTGTGCTAGAATTGTTCGCACGTTGGGGGGGTAGCTCAGCTGGGAGAGCGTCGCGTTCGCAATGCGAAGGTCGGGAGTTCGATCCTCCTCCTCTCCACCACCGAAGTTGCAGTTAGCAATGTCTTTCACGGAAACCCCGAAGGTCTATCGTCCTTCGGGGTTTTTTATTGCCTGCGTTGATCAAGTTCTTAAACTGGCAGGCGCAAGCAGAACGCCAGCGTCGACCCGTCGGAAATCTTGTCTACAGTGTTTGAGGCCGGAGCCTCAATCCGCGAACCTGTCCGCATTTTTGTGTGCGAGGCGATGGGCGGAGTTACCCGCGTGCGTTGGTGAATCGCTCACCAAACAGGATAGCAAACTGGTTCATG
>NZ_FRAB01000021.1 GCF_900142195.1 Paraburkholderia terricola | reverse complement strand
GGCGCGGCGCACGCTGCTCTGCTGGCTCTCCCTGTGCGCCGCGTTCGCGATGTCCGCCTGCGCGCTCGTGCCCGCGACGCCCGACCCCGCTGTCGCGACGCAGCAGATGAAGGCGCGCCCCGAACGGATGATCGTGCTGGCCGTCGCCAATCCGCCCGAAACGCTGATGCTGCGCGCCGGCTCGACCGCGGCCGGATACGGCGCGGCCGGCGGCTATTCGCCGGGCGGCAGCGCGCGGGCGCAGGTCGCGGCGCTCGCGCGGCAATACGGCTTGCGTGAGGTGTCGGCCTGGCCGATCCCGTCGCTGAAGGTGCATTGCGCGATGCTGGAGATCATCGGCGATACGCCGCGCGAGGAAGTCGTCGCGCGGCTCGCCACCGATTCCCGCGTCAGCCTCGCGCAGCCGTTGCAGACCTTCGACTTGCTCGCCGACGCGCCAGCCGGCAATAACGACTACACCGACTTGCAGCAGGGCTTCCGCGAGATCGGCGCGGGCGCGGCGCAAAAGGTCACACGCGGCGATTCGGTGCGGGTCGCGGTGATCGACACCGGCGTCGACACCACCCATCCCGATCTGCACGACCGCATTGTCTCGACGCGCAATTTCGTCGACGAGGACTGGACGCAATTCAATCGCGACCTGCATGGCACCGCGGTCGCGGGCGTCATCGCGGCGGATCGCGCGGGCGGCGCGGACGGCAAGGCCGGCATCGAAGGCGTCGCGCCGCACGCGAAACTGATCGCGGTCAAGGCCTGCTGGCAAGCGGACAATCGCAGCGGACCTTCGCGCTGCAATTCGTTCACGCTCGCGGAGGCGATCCAGTCGGCGCTCGAAGCGCATGCACAGATCATCAATCTGAGCCTGGGCGGGCCGAAGGATCCGCTGCTCACTCAACTGATCGAACTGTCGGTGAGAAAAGGCGTGATCGTGGTGGGCGCGGTGCTGCCGGACGGCAACCTCAAGGCGTTTCCGGTCGGCGTGCCGGGCGTGATCGCGGTCGACTCGGCACGCGCGTCGGCACGCGCGACGAATGGCCCCGGCTCCGATTCCACCGCGCGCGTGCTCTACGCGCCCGGCCACGACATCCTGACGCTCACGCCCGGCGGACATTACGACTTTGTCTCGGGCTCGTCGTTCGCGACAGCGAACGTGACGGGCACCATCGCGTTGCTGCTCGGCTTGCAGCCCAACCTCGACGCGCGCTCGATCGAAACGTTGCTCGACCAGACGAGCGGTCCGAGCCGGCAGCATGTCCGGGTCATCAATGCCTGCCGGGCGGTCGAGGCGCTTCATCACACGTGCGTCGAGGCGGCTCGTTGAACGGAGATGCGGCAATACTGCGTCGGTTAACTCTCACGAAGGTGTTCTTCCGGCAGGCGTTCTGCATGCCCAGTTCGTGCGCATCAAAGCACGACGCGGCCTAAAGAAAACCATCCTCGCCGTTGCCGCTTCCATGCTCACCGCCGTGTGGCACATGCTCTCCGACGGGGCGGCGCTCATCGGCGTGCAAATGGCGACGCGCATCGACGAAGCGGCCACGGCGGCCACGGATGCCGCGCGTGCGAGCCCGACTTATGCCGGGCTCGCCATCGTCCGCGAATTCCTGCAAATGCCGGACGACAAGCGCACCTCGTGCGCCACCCTCGCCCAGATACGCGACGAGCTTGTGTCCGCATCGACGCGAGCAGGACGCGAAACGCACGACGGCATGCGCGGGGCCGCAGCGCAAGTACGACGGCGAAACCAGCGACGGCATCTTTCCGGCCGGCCCGCCCTCGACACCTGAGCAGCGGTGAAGCGACCCCACCTTGCCGGCAGGGGCAGGTCAGTCAACTCTCGTTGTGACGGGAGCGGGCCAGGGCGAAAGCGACCGCCGACCCTCGCGTCGTTTACGGCATCCTCAATGATGCTACTCGGGACTCCGTGGGCTCGGCGCTCGGATATGCCACCGGATCCCACTGATGTGCCGCCAGCGCGACAGCAGGATTACTGAGGTCGGGCTCGTAGGGAGACTCTCGTCGAGGGGTGGTCGGGATCTTGCTGGGATCGCCGGTGACCGTAAATGCCGGCCTGTGACCAAGGGCTGTGCTCAATCTGCTGCTCGCTGTGTCCAGCACCCGGGAAGCCAAGGATCCAGGCTTGAATCGCCGGCCGGACGACGAGCTACTCTGCAGGGACGGCGATGGCGACTCCGATCCAGACGTCTCTGTCCGCCGCCGATTCTCTTGCATCGCTTTCCATTCGGCATACGTGCCACCGCTCGCCTGCGATGAACCCCGGCCGGTACGACCCAATTCGTCGCGATGAGAGCCCAGCCCAAGGCTCGCCGCCGGCGCATGCAGCGCGGTGCTGCTCCGAGTCGAATGGTTCGACGCATTCGAGCGGCCGGTCGCCGCGCTCGCGTCGCTTAACACCGACACGGTGTCCGCTGCTCCTCGGCTGATCGCGGTCCGGCCCGACGGGGCCTGTGAGCGGGCTTGGCTGCTCTGGCTGGCGCCGCCCAGCACCGACGCATTCGAGCGGCCCGTCGCCACGCTCCTGTCGCTCAGCACCGACGCGGTGTCCATCGGCTCGCGGCTGATTACAGTCCGCTCCGACGGAGCATTCGAGCGGGGTTGTTGGCTCTGGCGTGAGCCCGGCTTCCGCGACCGCAATGACAGTTGTGCAAGAGCGCTCGACATTGCGCTACGGGTACTCTGCCTGGATTCCTGTACGCTCTGCGCGACTGATGGCGTGACAGATGGACCGCTCAACGACATGTCGCTACGTTCACTACTGCTGCGATTAATCCTGCTCACTGCATTCACTCCTATTAGCTGGCTTCTACTAGGGAAACACTGTTCCAGACGCTTGCCGCCGGCATTGCCGCCGAGTCAGCTGCATTTTTAGAACATGAAGGAATTCGACCGTAATCGAGCGGACTTCCACTCGCATGCGGATCGCGCTCCTCGCGCTTTTCATCTCTCGACCCGGCTACGGTGACGCGTTTTCATTGCGCCGGATCGCCGTTCACCATCCTCATGAAACGTTCGAGCGTGGTGAGGATATCCGGCTGCTCGGGCTCCGTTTGCAACACCAGTTGCGCGGTAATCGTCGCTTTCGGGGGACTCGTCCATGCGTAGCCGTCAAACTCATGTGTCCAACTACTGTATGCGCCGTTCATTTCCGGCTCGTCGGCTTCTTGCTGCGCGGCCGGCGCGGCCCATCGCGGCCGAGCCCACCGATCGGCATCATTTTGCGGCACGCCCGATCGGTTCGTGCGAGCGCTTGCCCATGGTGGCGCGGCATCATCCGACCAAGGCTGTTTCAAGCTGCCCCACGCATCGGATGTACCGCCGGGCGGCGGTCGAACGCCGGACGACTCGGACTGTGCGGCGACCGGTGGCGCGAATTGCTGAGCGGGCCACGTGCCGAGCGGCGGCACAAAATGCTGACCGGGCTGCGCGCCAAACGGTGGAACCGTCTGCGTCGGGAACCGCGGTGCCGCAGGCAAGGGCCACGGCATGGCCGCGCCGCCTTGCCATCCGGTTTGCATACGCGCAAGTTCAGCCTCGAGGACTGCCGGCGGTACGGCTGCCAGCTGGGTCAGCACTGCGGCCCGCTGGGATTCCGGCAGGCTCCGCAGTTCCGCAGCCAACATGTTCATGAAACCCGCGCCGGCCTTCCCCGCCCGAGGCGCTCCAAGGGCCGCAAACAGGTCCGCGACTTCGCCCGGTCCACACATGCCCCCCGGCTTCGTCCATTCCGGCTGTTCGCCGAGTTCGCCGCGTTCCGGTTCCGCCGCCGCTTCAGGCGACCTCTCGAAGGGGGCAGCCTGCCCCGGTTCGCCATGCCGCCGGACGTAGTCGCCGAACGAACCGAGCGACGCGTCGTCTTCCGCGATCGGTGCCTTCCCCCTTGCCGACATGCGGCTTTGGCGCGCGAACATCTGCGCTTCGTGAGCGGACACGCCGCGCCCTGAAGCAAGACGCCCCGCCGCCACGAGGCCCTCGCGGATACGCGTATTCGCCGTGCGCACGACGATCGTGCGCGCGACATTGACTAGCGTGTGATTATCGAATTGAGCGTGATAACGGAACGAGCCGTAGCCTATCGGCAGCGTCGCGATCCCGTTGTTCGATAGATCCACATCCAGCGTCTTGCCCCGAACGTCGTCCCGCGCGCCGGCAGCGTCGTTGCCGGGCAGTTCCGGCAGCTGCTTCAACTGGTTGTCGGAAAGGTCGAGCCTGCGCAGCCGGGTGAGGAGCTCGGCCCATCCGGGCGGTAGCGTCCATATCTGATTCGACTTCAGATCGACGGAACTCAGGCGCTCCAGCTTGTGCATCGACTCCGGCAACTGCGACAAGCGGTTTCCCGCCGCCGAGAAGCGCTTGAGCTGACTGAGGTTCTGTATTTCGTCCGGAAGGCTTTCCAGCTCGTTGGAATCCACGAACAGACGGGTCAGCTTCTCCAGCTCTCCTATCGACGCAGGAAGCCTGGTCAGTTTGTTGTTGCTCAAGTCGAGCAACTGCAGCTTCTTCAGCGCGCCGATCTGCGAAGGTAGCCGCGTCAATCCAAGCTGCGAGAGAGCCAACACTTCTTTCCCGTCTGCGTGCGCGTTCTCCATGAGTTCGGTCGCTTTCGCACGCTGTTGCTCGGGCCCCGTGGCGCGCCCCTTCCAATCGTCGAGCCCTTCCTTGAAGCCGGGCGGGCGGCGCGGACCCAATGCACTGAGCGGACCGCCCTCGCGCAGTTGCGACAGGGATGGGCGGCGCCCACCAGGCACGCCCGGCCGAGGCGCACGGGCGTCGCGCGCCTGCGGCGCGTGCGGCATGCAATCGATCATGTTTGCGCCGCACAGCAGACCTGACAGCTTCGCGTTTTTCATATGGCGTTTCCTTTAGCGTGCGCAGATCAGAAGTGGTTCTCTGACATCCACGCCATTTCCGCTTCGAGCTGTTGCTCGCGCAGAAACGTCTGCCAGAATTCCTGCTTTCCCGCGAACGCGGCCAGATCGCGGCCGCCCTCGCGCTGTTCCGCCTCTTTCACTTCCTTCATGATGTGGTGCCGGAAAAAGTCGTGTTGCTCAGGGGCTGCCATGTGCCCGAACATCGTTTGTAAAGCCGGGGTTCCGTCCAGCCTCCTGCGCAGATCGTCGAAGCCGAGAATCTCAAGTTCGTTGGGGCGACTGACGAGCACCTGGTACATCAGTGCGATCGGCAACGGCTCTATCTGGAGGTGGGTCTTGCTGGGATCCTCGGCCAGCTTTTTCGCGTTCTCTTTCGCAACCTTTTCGGCCAGATCGCAGATGACGTGCTGACGGAACATCATGACGACGAGATTCCACAGATCGCGCGGCGCACTATGGCCCGCCTTCGCTTGCATCACGCAGTGTTCGAGCCATCGGCCCTGAGGATAGATCCGTTCGGTATACCGGGTGGCGAGGCCCGCGAGCTTCGCGTGTTGCATCTGCCGGACGCCCACCATGTCGGTTGCGAATCGATCGGTTCGGGCGGGCGCCGCGGTCGAATAGTCGAACAACGACTTACGAAGCTGCGGCGTGTGCAACGGTGCCGCCAGCGGCTGCGGCGGCTGCGGCCCGCTCGACGAAACCGCCAAAGCACGGAACAGCTCGGCGAGCGCCGGGTTCTGAGCGGCCTGGACGGGCGCCGGCTGTGCGTACATTGACGGTGCGTACGGCGGCTGCATATATGCGGCCTGGGCGTAGGGCGGCTGCAACGGGTACGGTTGCGAGAGGTACGGCTGCCCCAGATGGTGCGCCATGTAGGCTTCGGCGTACGGCATTTGCGTCTGAGCCTGCTGCGCCGGCGGGTTTGTGGCCGCATGCCCTGCGTCGTTGCGCGGCGCCCTCGTCGGATGGCCGCCCGGCGCGCGAGACGATCCGCGGGACGATGCACGTGACGAGGTGCTCGACGAGGTCCGGGACAACGGCCGCGTATTGTCCGGCCCCGAAGATGGGCCTGCGGCAGCACCGCTCGACGGGCGGTCGATCCCCCGCGCGGCGAACGTCACGTTCTGCCCGCCTTGCCCAACGCGTTGCAGGGGCTCGCCCGCATATCCGCCCCTGTCCGTTTGCGGGCGAACAGGCGGCATTCCCGCATGACCGCTGGCCGCCGCCTGGCCGCTCGCGGCGAGCGAACGCAGCAATTCGTTGAGTACCGATTGGCCGCCACCGGCCAGTGCCGTTTGCGCGGCGAGGACTTCGGGCATCGCTCGAGCCGTTCTGGAGATCGGATGTTCCTCGAATGCGTCAAGCGGCGGTTCGAGGTCGTCCTCGTCCACTACGCTTCGCTCACGCACATGGGGCGGTTGATAGAGCTCCTTATATTGGACAGGGGGAACCGTGGCGAGGCGCGGCAGGCGGCCATCCTTTGAAAGTTCGACGGGTAACGGCGTATTCCTGATGTGGATTTCCAGGTCCGAAAAAACCGACGGCCGGTCGGTGAATTTCCTGACCGTCATCCTGCCTGTCGATGCGTATGCCAACGGTCCAAAGTCGCTCGGCAGGAACGTCAGCGGGTTACCCGATACGTCGAGTTCCCTGAGGTTCTTCAGACGGCCGACAGACTCCGGGATCGCCCTGTCTATCGCCAGGCCCGGCTCCGTTTCCCCCTCCGCTTCCACGTCGTCAACCTCAAAGACCTTGTCGGTCAGATCGTTGTCGCCAATGCGGAGCTTGCGCAGTTGCATGAGCGAGCCGACCGCTTCCGGCAGCTTCTCGAAGTGGTTTCGCGAAATATCGAGCTCCTCGAGACTGGAGCACCGGTTGATTTGCAACGGCAGATTCGTCAGCAGGTTTTCGCCGAGCGACAGTTTCCGGAGATTGGTAAGGTTGCCGATCGATGCCGGCAGGTATTCGAGCGCATTGTTCCCCGCCCGAAGGGACTTGAGCTTCGTGAGCTGGCCGACGGCTGCCGGAAGCTCGGCAAGCCGGTTATGCGACACGTCCAGCTTGCGCACGCTCGTCAGCTGTCCAATTTCTGAAGGCAGCGCATCGAGCTTGTTGCGCGAGAGATCCAGGCTCTGGAGCTTCGCGAACGTCAACATCCTGCGCGGCACTTCGTTCAGACTGTTGCCCTTCAGCCTGATCTTGCGCGAGTCGGCAACGCGAGCCAGCAGATGATCCGGCAGATCCGTCAGCCCCATCTGCTCGAGGTCGACTTCGCCGCCCGGCCCGGCTGCAGTGAGCCTATCCGCCGCATTGCTGCGAAGCTCGTTGCTCTCCCGATACTTGTCGTTGATCCACTTCAGTGTTTCGAAGTCGTGCTCGCTTCGGCGACCAGATTTCGACCTGGCCGGCGCATTGTTCGACGAGGAGCCGGGCAGGCTAACCGATGTCGAGATACTTGACGCGATTTTCTTCAGCATGTTTCTTCCCGAGTGCGTTTGTTTGTCGCAGCCTTCAGCGTGTATAGCGCGTGAGGTCGTCCAGCGTTGCGGAGCTTCTGTCGATGGCGCGGCCGTCCGACGGCGTGACGGCATTCCACGTTTCCCCTCGCAGGCGTGCAACGACCTGCGAATCGCTTTCACGAGACGAGCCCGACGACACGGACGCCATGGAGTTCTCGCGCTCGTCGCGGGCCGATCGGATTTCCGTCCGTCGCTGCTGGTACGACGCTTCCTGACGCAGACGTGACGTCGCCTCGCTCGCGCCCGAAAGGACTCGCTGTCGGAGGTCACGGCTGAGGCGGCTCAGTCCACTCTGCAGGTGTGACCACTCATCGCCTTCTATATCATCCTGGATGGTGGTCAGGTTCGGCGCCTGTGAACGGGGCGGAATCCAGCGCACATGCCGCTGTGCTCTCGCCAGGATGCTTGCGGTATTCGCGGTACTGCGCTGCGTGCGGTCAGAATGGCCGGACGCAGCCGAGGGGACCCTGGTCGAGTTCGCCGTCCGAGCCGTCGTCTGCGATTGCCGCGAGTTACGCGATCGCGCCTGTTCGGTCGAGTTGGACGGGGTACTGATCAACGACGCGACGTCGGCGGAAAGCTGTGATCGGGCAAACCGTCGCAATCGCCGATTGGAGGTCGCATCCGATTCGTCGCTGCCGGTGGATCTCCGCTCCGATCCGGCGGCAAGAGCGCGAGCCGTCTCCATCAGGCTCGGCGTCGCCCGCTGCCTGTCCGAATGCACGGGTCTCGACGACCCACCGCTCGCATCGGACAGGTGTGTCCGCGCAGTATGGTAGGTCCGCTGGGACGCATCCGACAGGACCGAAGCCGTGTCGCTTCTCGTCGACTCGTCTTCCATCGACGGCATGCCCTCCTCGCGTTGAACGGCCTCGTACTCGGCCCTGTCCATCCCCCAGATGGCGTCTGCATCGCCTGTGCGGTAACTCGGGGAAGCGGCCGCGTATGTCGGGCCGTGATTCGAGTACAAAGAGGCATGGGACTGATGGTCGTCGTCATCCGCGAAGAGGTAGGACACGAAACTTTTGAGTGAAGCGTTTTCCTCGTTCGCCTTTCCGGAAGACTCGCGGTCGGGGCGAGCGTCGGCAGCCACGGAATGATCCGAAAACGCATTCGACACGTAGCTCTGGAGGGAAGCGAGATCGTAGTCCTGGCCCGTGTCTCGTTCGGCGCGCGCCTGTTGCGCCGAACGAAACGAGGCGAGCGAATCGGTGTGCCCGCCTAAGGACCGGGACCGCCGGCTGCTTCCGCCAGGCTCTCCCGAGCCCGAGTTCCGGCTTGCCCGATCCGACATGTCATCTTCGAGTCCTGCATACTTGCCGCTGCCACTGATTCTGCTTTTCATTGCATTTCATCCAGTCGATTAATTAGTGAGACTACCGATACGGCGGCGAACATCAGACGATGCCGCCACCCCTTTTCGAATCAAACCGGTCCGAAAGGCTGCTGCACTTCAAACCACGGTGCCGCCGCGTCATTCAAGCGCGCCGTTGCTGCCGCCGCACCGGGCATCGGCATTGTTCCTGCCATGTCACCCTGCATGCGCCCCCCCGGACCGTTGCGCAGTTGCGCAAGCGCGAAGGCCAGCCTGTGTTGCGGGACACTGCTGAGGTAGGCGGCGACGGCACTCGCCTGGGGCTGCGGCAATCGCTCCAGTTCGGCATGGAGTGCCGCGAGGAGGTCGGACCGCCGTTGCGGCGCGGGCGGCGGCGAAGGCAATACGGATGGACCGCCGCCGGCCCCCTCGATATCAAACATATCAACGCGTGCCGCTGTCCACAGGTCCGGTTCCGGTTCCTGCTGTGGCGCAAGCGCCGGGGTGCTCGTCTGCGCCGGGAAATGACGGGAGGCATACTGCTCGGCCAGCCCCTCCGCCCACGCCTGAAGGCGGCGCTCGCCCCAGGTCTCGTCCGCCTCCGCCCCCTGCCCCACGTGCTGCAGGCCTTCGATTTCCCCGGATTCCTCGTGGTCCCGCATGAAGCTCAGCTCCGAACTCGTCGAGTTCCAGTCGCTGCCTTCCAGCGGAACGAGGCGCGGCCGGTGCCGCCCCGGGACGGCACGACCTTTCTCGATGCCCCGCCCCGCGGCGAGGCGAGCTTCGTTCACTAGACCCTGCCGAATGTTCGTCCCTCTGGTATTCACCTTCACCCTGCCGCCGGCGTTCTTCAACTGGTGGTCGTCCGCGGCGGTCAGCCTCAGCTTCGCTGCATAGCCGAACCCGCCAAAGACGGTCGGCAAGCTCGCCATCGAAGCGTTCTCCGAGACATTCAGGTTCAGCTTCCGCACAGGTATCTCGCACGTCGACGGAAGCTGCTGAAGCTGGTTGTGCGACAGATCGAGGCGCCCCAGCAATCCGAACAACGGGCCCCAGGTGCCCGGAATGTCACCAAGCTGGTTTTGTGCGAGATCGAGCTCTCTCAGATTCTTCAGCGCACCCATTCGTGGCGGAACGAGTCTCAACCGATTGGAACGGGCGGAAAGCGCTTCGAGTTGTGCGAGATCCGCGAGCTCGTGCGGAAGCGATTCGAGTCGGTTCGAATCGACATTGAGATGCTTCAACGATAGCAGCCGGCCGATGTTGGACGGCAGTTCGGTCATTCGATTGTCTCGCGCGTCGAGCGTTTGCAGCTGCTTCAGGCGGGTCACCGCGGAGGGCAGATGGTCCAGCTGATTTCCGCCGATCCGGAGCGCCCGGAGTTGCGCGAACTGCCCGACCTTCGCCGGAATCCGCCCCAGCGAGAGGCCGTCGAGCGTCAGGGTGTGCTCCTGCTCAAGCTCGGCATACTCGATGCGCGCCGCGGCATCTGACCGTTGAGCAGTGGGGGCACCGCCCGTCAGCCAGCGCTCGAAATCCTGTTGGACCCGCTCCTCAAAAGGGGCCTCCGGCTGCTTCGTCTTCGCGCCTGGCCGGGAAGTCCCCCCTTCTGCGGGGTTCTTTTGAGCGGGGCGTGGCGGCCGGGGCTTTGCCGCGTCGCCGAGGCGCAGATTCTGTAGGGCCTGGAGTTCGCCGGCCACCGCCCGCCGGCGCGGCTGCGCCGTCTGATCGCCGGCCTGCGGTGACATGCCGTTCGCCTGCTCACCCGCGTTTGCCGGATGAGAGAGGCTGTTGTAGGCCTCAACGAACTGTGCGTGATTGAATACGTCGCCGTATTTGAAGTAGTCCATGCGATAGCCCTGCGTTGCCAGATTTCGCCCACTTACATTGCCCAAGTTCGTCGCAGCATGCGTGATGCATGCCATGGACGTCAGGCTGCGGCGAAAAGCGCAGGACATCGGTCATGACCGTCCGTTGTCGCCGGCCGCGTGAGCGGATAGCGAACGGAGTTTCGGTTGCGGCGAAAATGAGAAATAGCGCTTCGGTTTCGGGGCGCGAGGCGCTATCTTCCACCGCACCGGCGCCGACCCATGTGGCGCAAGAGAAAAAACGGCGAACCAAACGAAACTCAGGAAACGTTTGCATCGGGCGAATGTGACGCAATGCCGTCGAGGCCGGCATGCATCTCTCACGCCATCGAAGTGTGCGGCGCCGGGCCTGCCTTAGGCCGTTTTGCGGCTGAGTTTCGAGTTTGGAAGCGGTATTTCGCCTCCCCTGCACACACCGACAATGGCCGGCCGCGTAGATTTCGACGTACCGTGCCGGAAGCCTGCTCGGGCAATCAGTTCGCGACAAGTCAGAACCCACAGGTCTGCGCTATGATCCAAGGGCCTTCAGCAAGACTCCCTCTCATTTCCGTCCATGAATCAATGAAAACGACAAGGGTCGCCCCCACTCCTGCAGGCGATGCGCTCGTAACGGGACCGGCGCAGACTCCGATGCGAGATCAGGAACCTCTGTCGGGCAGCCGCCGCAGACAGCCTGGCGGCGAACTCGACGGCCTAGCGGGCGTGCGAGCCATCAAGCCGCGCCCCACGGGGAATCTGGGAAACGCACCGCGGCGTCTCATCACACTGGCTGGCCATTTTCCCGCTGGCGACACCGCTGCAGGGCACCGCTCTCCGGACGCTGACCATGCCGGACACACGCGGGGTAACGGCCTGGACGCGCGGCGAACGGCAAACGTGGAGCAAGACTCGGCACAGCGGCCGCGACTCGGCCTCAGGCCGCTTGCCGACGTAAGCAGCCATTCGGGGGAAACGCGCGCGGCCATTCAGGTCGCTCCTCAAGCCGTTCCCGGAGCAGACGGCACCGGCACCGTACCTGGGTTACCGCGGCGCAGGACATCCAACATCCGGCCGGCTGGGCCCAACGAGGCCGACAATCGCTCGAATGATTCGATAATCGCGCAGTACAAGGCCGGCAGGCGCGCGCCGGACGAAGTGCTGAAGGTGACAGCCTCGCTTTTGAAAATGAGCGGCAACTTCTCGACGACGATGAAGCTGTTCCGCGCCGTGCAGCAAGCGGGCATTCAGCCGAGCGTCATCACCTACAACGCGGCGATTTCCGCGTGCGACAAAGCCGGGCGATCCGACGAAGCACTCGGGCTGTTCACCGAACTGAGCGATCTCGCCAGACGCGATCCGTCGATAAAGCCGGACGTCGTCACCTACAACGCCACGATTTCAATGCTCGGAAAAGCCGGTCGCCCCGACGACGCGCTGCGACTGCTCAACGAACTGAAGCATCTCGCCGTCGACGACCCGTCCATGCGCCCAACTCTCATCAGCTATACCGCGGCAATCTCGGCGTGCGGGAGGAGCGGCCGTGCCACCGAAGCGCTGTCGCTCCTGGCGGAGCTCAAGCAGCAGGCCACGGGAGATCGGTCGATGCGCCCGAACAACATTACCTATAACGCGGCGATTGCGGCATGCGCGAAAGCCGGCCGGGCGGATTCAGCCTTGGACCTGCTGGAGGAAATGAAAGCGCTCGCTTTCCGCGACCGCTCGATGCGTCCGAACGCGATCAGCTACAACTCGACGATCTCCGCTTGCGGAAACGCGGGCCGGCCGCGCGAAGCCCTGAGGCTGCTAGGCGAACTGAAGCGGCTGTCGGCCACGGATGCCTCGATGCGCCCGGATACGATCACTTACAACGCGACATTGACCGCGTGCGGCAAAGGGGGGCTCCCGCGCGAAGCCTTGGCTTTGCTTGATGAGCTCAAGCATCTTGGCGGCCAGGACGCGTCGATGCGTCCGAACGTGGTCACTTACAATGCGGCCATCTCGACCTGTGAAAGCGCCGGCTGGATCGACCGCGCTCTCGAGTTGCTGCAGGAAATCAAACGGTTGCCGATGGGACCGGACGTCGTCACATATACCGCGGCGATCTCCGCGTGTGGCAAAGGCGGTCGACCGGATGAGGCGATCCGGCTCTTCGCCGAGCTGAAGGATCTGGCTCGGCACGACTCGTCGATGCGTCCCACTGTCATCGCCTACGGCGCGGCCATTTCCGCCCATGGCGAGGCGGGCCGCGCACGCGAAAGCCTCGCGCTGTTAGACGAAATCGAAACGTTGGCGCGTCACGATCCGGCGATGCGCCCTACCGTCGCAACCTATGGCGCTGTGATCTCCGCACTGGAGACGAATGCCTGCGCTGACGAAGCGCTCGATGTTTTCAACAGGCTCAAAGGAGTGGGCCGGAAAGACCCCGCGATGCGTCCAACCGTGGCGATTTACAGCGCGACGATCTCGGCGTGCGGTAGGGCTGGCCGCGTAGACGATGCACTGCGCTTGCTGAATGAAATGAAAGATGCGGCGAGGCAGGATGCTTCGGTAGCGCCGGACCTCGGCGCCTATAACGCGGCCATCATCGCATGCAGCAGGGCAGGCCACCTCGACGACGCCCAGGCACTCTTCGAAGAGGTGGGACATCTCGGGCGTAGCGACGCCTCGCGGCGAGCCGATCTCGTCACGTACAGCGCGGTGATCTCAGCGTACGGCGACGCGAATCGTGCGGCGCCGGCCCGAGCCTTGATCGAACAAGCCATCGAGGAACGGATCTTTCAACCCTATGCTGGGTACAACCCGTCGACCAACACGATGGACTTCCACGCGAACCGCATCTGCGTCAACCCGCCCTCGTCAGACCGACCCAAAGGCGTCGCGGCCGGGCTGGCCGTGTCCTTGCTCAGATATCACCGCGATGCCGGCAATCTGAACAACCGCACGAAATACGTCGTGGGCCATCAAGGAAACAACGCGGTGAAGATCGCGGTGCTGGAGGAACTCAATCGCGCGCAGCCGGGGGCCTATTGCATCGCGCCGAATAACCCCGGCCTCGTGGTGGCGGCATAGCCCGCTTCATACGCCGCTACCAGATCTGTTCACGGCAAGCCACGCTTCTTTGCCTATCGCGTTCACCATTTCAGGATCGAGTCCGGCCCAGACATCATGTATGGACGTGCCGCGGTTCTGTCGCGATAAGGCCATACTGACAATCATGAACTAGATTAGAAGGACCCTGCTTACATCATCAAGGAGTAAAACTGCTCGGCGGTAGATTGATGAGTTCCATGCTCCTTTTCAACTGTCCTTTCCGGATCATATGCATCGTTTCGATGCCCAGACAGGATGAGGCGGGCACAACGAAAATCCTTGAAGCCCTTCATCGGTTTGACCGTCTCCGGCGCGCCATTCTGGTCAATGGCTTTCTCGAAGTAGCGACGCGCCGCAGCCTTGTCTCGATGCGCTCGCAACAGAAAATCAACCGTCCGGCCGGCCTTGTCCACTGCACGATAGAGGTATTTCCAGTCGCCACTGATCTTCATATACGTCTCGGCCATCCGCCAGCGCTTACCGACCGGACGCTTGTGCTTGCGGAATGCTTTCTCGAACAGCGGCACAAGCTTGATCACCCAGCGATGCACGGTTGAATGATCAACCTCGAAGCCGCGCTTAGCCATCATCTCTTCGAGATTGCGCAGGCTCAGCGAGTACGCCACATACCAGCGCACGCACAATAGAATCACCTCCGGCGGATAGTGCAGTCGTATCAGAACCTTCATCAATTCCGCCGGCATGGACTTTCGCAGCATCTTCTTCATCCCAGGCTTCAGAAATTTTGTCCATCGAACTTTATCGCAACGCCTTAGCGCGACAGAACCGTTCTGTATCACGACCAGAAAAGGTTCGTTTATGTCCAAAGCAATTCGCGTACTGACCGATTCCGTGCCGGCTCTCAGATAGAGTTGCGTACAGCAACAATTTTATTGGCACTGGGCCTGTTGATCAGCGATGGAGCGACTAAATATTCAGTTGGCAACGAGCGGAGCACGCTGTCCGTCCGATCTGCAACTGATCGAGTCGATGCTGACGGCTCATCACGAAGGGAGAGGAGACGACGTCGAACGAGCGAACAAGCGACGGCGGCAAAAAACTCGCCGACCTGCTCGGCAACACTACCTCCGAGTGAGGATGACCAAAACGTACGAAGCGTGACCAACAAACTGAGCGACGTGCCTGCCGATGTGCCGCAAGCCGTGGCGCAGCCTCCCCAGTCCGGGCGGCATTCGCGAACTGGCGGACGCACTTGATACGGCGGCCAACGCCGCGGCGTCGCGCTCGACCGTTACCGGCAGCACTGAAGCTCCGGGCCGGCGTGGAGGGACTTCGCGCCGTGGCGCAATTACGCGGCACCTTGATGTAGCAGTGCGCATGTAGCGCGGCGCGCCCTTTTACGAGTGGTGCGCTGCACGCGAGCAGTCGTGTTCAACCCGACGGGCACGCACTTTTTCCCCGACGTTCCGCATGGGGCGGAACGTTTAAATGTTGTACCAATTGTCTTTTTCAAGGATATTAACCATGAGTGCACCTGTTTCCAGCGCAGCAGCCACTAACAGTTCAACCGCCGAAATCTACCAGGCGATGGCTGAAGAGAACGAAATCAATAAGGCCAACACGCTCGCGAAGATTGCGACGATGGGCCTGAAGGCCGCGAAGGACATCGTCGGCTAAGTGCATCGGCGCGCCATCCGGCCGCGCATGGTGCGCCGGTCGGGAATCGTCCGCGATTCCTGACCGAATCCTTAACATGGCTTGATCTCGGACACCTCTCGATCCGGCTCATCGTTGCGAGAAGTTCGCGTTGAAAAAGGACCGGGAGAGCCTGCTGGCCTTCTACGACTTCCGGCCGAGCACTGGCAGCATTTGCGGACGACGAATGCGATTGAGTCGACGTTCGCGACCGTGCGCCACCGCACTACGCGCACGCACAACTGCGTGTCGCGACCAACCTTCCTGGGTCTGGCATTCAAACTGATCGAGGAAACCGAGAAAACCTGGGCCTGCATCAACGGCCCCCGAACAGATCAAGGTGTTACTGGAGGGCATTGCCTTCAGGGGACGGCGAACCGCTGCAAGGCGATCAACCGGTTCAGCAGAAACTCGCCGCCTGATGTCACCGGCCATCAACCGCCCTACACCGGCCTTGACGTTATCTCTCGTCGGACGCGGCCACGCCGGCAACGTGATAACCGGTGAGCGCCGCTATATGGGCGACAACGCGGGCACTCGGCTCGACTTCCTCTGCACGTTGCGCGGCCACCATGAGACGCAGCCCGCGTCGCCGGCACGCACGGCCGAGTTGGCAAAGATCGACGCCGAGATCACCCAGACGTTCGGCGACGACAGCATTTGGCGGCGATCGACGCTGTATGTACTGGAGGCGCTCGCCGCCCAGCGCACGGCCGCCCTGTCGTTCATGCTCAACGCACAGAATACGCAGTCGGTGTCGGGAGTGCGAGAGCTGTCAGTACTAGTTCCGACGTCATCCTGATCGTCGCGATCAGTGCGGCGATATCCACGGGTGCCGGTGCGTGATACGAGCGCGGTGCCCCGGCACTCAGCCGCTCGCGTGCTGGCCCTTCAACGAGGCGACGATTCAACGCTGCCATACTCACGACCCCGACCCCGGTCGTTGCAGGTGCCTTCCGGCCATGCTCTTCAATCGGGCCCACAACGACTCGTTAAGCTTTCCACGATGGACACTGGCGTCCAGATTGCCGAGTTTCCGCTGAATTTCCTCCCAGCGCGGGCCCATCGTCCTTTGCCGGTCGGTCTTCACGTGGATCGCGCCATATGCTTCAAAGGGCAGCGACAGGCTCGCTCTCTCGCTCACGGGCTGCCTGGTATGAACATGGACAAACAAGGGTTCGGCCATGCTACCGTCCGAGAGCGGTCGCGGCTCGACACGCAACTCGAACAGCCTGCCCTGCGTGCCGTCATCGCCTTCGGACGGCAGCATGACCGGCGCCCTCACGGCAGCGATCTCGTGCATGTCGATCAGACGATCGATGTGCTTCGCTTTCGGATAGGCGTTGCGCTTGAGCGAATCCGATTCGTCCGCGTTCATGCGGGCCTCTATCGGTTGGAGCACGACTATCCGTTCGTTCAGGCGAGCGAGGCGCTCGCCCGTTTCTCCATCCTGCGGCAAGGATTCGATTTTGCGGCACATACTATGCAATGCATCGACGCTGCCGAACCACGACTGCGCCGAATTGCGAATGATGTGCGCGATGCTTCCCGGATCCTCACCGTTCCCGGTCATCGCATCAATGACGCTCGTGTCTTTTCCAAATTTGCGCGCGAGCGCGAGCGGGTCGGCATGCACCTCGTCCACCGCATCCAGAGTCAACCGTTTTTCCTTGTTGAATTGCGCATCCGCGAGCTTGAGCACCTCGGCCCGCACCGCAGCCTCGAAAGAGGTGGTGACGTCAGGCGTCGCTGAGAGGCCTTTCGCGCGCGCACGGCGCTGCGATCGCTTCGAGCTTTTTTCCATGCCTGACGATGCCGCTTTGGCGCGCGTCGGCTCAGACTTGTCCGGAACCGCGGGCTCGGCGGAGGACGACGATGCCACCGTGCCAGCCTCGTCGCGTATCGCCGCAAGGAACGGCGACGCGAAAGCGGCGAGCGCGTCCATGTAGTTGAGTGCGCCCTGCCATCGCTGTGGCCCTTCGCCGTCCGGCGACCAATGCTCGGCGGCCTGCTGCGCGAATTGATCCGCGGCGCGCTCGAGTCTGCCGAGCCCAAACCGCATATCCTGTAACAGCTTCGTTCTGGCCTCGGCTGTGCTGGGATCCTTGCTCATGCTCGTTACCGCAGCCGACAGCAAATGGATGTTGCTGAAGATCGGATCCATTGCATCAAGCGATTGCACGACTTCATCCGGCCACTCGTAGGTTCGCAGCCGCGCGCCGTGGGCCGCGGCGGCAAACGCGGCAAAGGCGCCGCGCATGTACCGCAAGGCGATCTCGATGCGCCCACAATTGTCTCGCGTCACCTCGTCGTGTTCCGGGTTGTGGGCGAGCCCGCAGTCAAGGTCATGCAGCGTGGCTTTGGCAAACTGCTCGTGATCGGCGAACTCCGCGATCGAGTCGGCATACTGCTTGAGTTGCAAGTCCATGCGATGCCGAAGGGCTAGCCGTGCCGCCTGGTCGCCGGCGGTGCCGCCGGTTCGGGGCAAGATCGGTCCCCCTTCGAACGATGTCCCCTGCATAAGCCTGGCCACCACCGCGTGAAGCCCTGAAGCGGCGCGTACGCCGATTCCTTCCAGCGTCGTTCTTTGGCTGCCCAGCATGGGGTCGGTGCAAAGCGCCTGCGCTTTTTTGGCATCGTTGAATGCGACCCTGTAGAGGCGGCATTTCTGTTCATCGTCCACGCTTGCTTCGGCGAGATCAAAGGAAATTGCGAGCCGCTTCGATAGTGCCTGCAGTTGCTCGAGCTGTTGCCGGGTCATGGAGGGTGAAGCCGTGGCACCGATTTGCGATGCGCGGGGCAGCACGCCTGCGCGGGGCTGCGGACGGGCGGCGGCACTCGCCGGTCCGACTGACTGCGCGCTGCGGCATGCCGGAAATTCCCGGCGATCTGCGTGTGCCGCTACGTGCGGCGCCGGCGGACGGCTCCCGCGAGTCGCTCGATGAGGGGGTTGCGGGTGTGGGCGGAACATTTCCGCCGGACGAGATTCTTCCGACTCCCTTGTTCGACATCTACTTTCTCCAAAACGCCGGACGGTGGATTTCCGGCGAGTATTGCGTTGCCGATCAGCTTAGGGGCCAACGCACCGGCCGCGCTGCGCAGGAAAGCGAATCGACGGCGATTGCGACGAAACTTCGACGGGCAGGCGAGGACGGCGATGCCACACGTTAAAAATCTCCAGCACTGTCGCGAGCTTCCGCGACAAAAAACCTGGTCAATGCAGCGTCCTGATCCGGATTTCTTCCAACGTTTCATCTAGAAGCTGTCGTGCCTCCTCGGCTGACTCTATGCCAAGCATCACGGCTCCAAACGTGCCGTCGTTGTGCATCATCAGCACGTGCGCCTTGGCGGTCTCGCCCTCCTTGAATCGGTGCACCAGTTTCCGATAACCTTTCAATGCCGCACTGGAGGAAAACAGCGCTTCGTCCGGCTTCCAGTTGTCGACATGCCCGCCCCACCAGCGGGTATCTGCCCGGTCGATTAGCGCGACCAGTGCGCGCCGATTCAGTTTTGTTTGTTGTGCACTGGAAAGTGCGTCTTCAAAGGAAAATGTCATGGGCGTTTCTTTGGTCTTTGATCGGACGATGTCGATGGACTCGGGCACGTTAGCATGCCAATGACAGACGGTTCGGGGCCGGAAACGAATTTTCGTATCGCAAACGCGAACGATTGCGTGGGTCGCAGCGTAAGATCGCGTACTCGATGTATACGGCGCGCCGCTTGTACAGTATGTCGGTGAACTGCGCACCCAGCCAAGGCGAGCGAATGCGAATGTGGTGCGCCTCGACTCAGGCGGTTTCCTGTCGAATGCAACGCTGCAGCAGCGGCTCGCTGCCGTGGATTCCAATGGAGGCGCGATCAAGGGGTTACAACGTGGCAGTTACTCCGCCATCTACGTAAAGAATGTGGCCGTTCACAAAGTTCGAAGCGTCGCTCGCCAGAAACACAGCAGCGCCGACGAGATCTTCCACATCGCCCCAGCGTCGCGATGGCGTGCGTCCAATCAGCCAGTTGCTGAACGTTTCATCCTTGACGAGCGCTTCCGTTAGCTCCGTCTTGAAGTAGCCTGGCCCAAGGCCATTGACCTGGATGCCATGTTGCCCCCAGTCGATGGCCATGCCTTTCGTCAGCATCTTCACCGCGCCTTTACTCGCGGTGTAGGCCGCGATGTTGGGACGGCCCAGTTCGCTTTGTACCGAACAGATGTTGACGATCTTCCCGCGCTTGCGAGCAATCATGTGCCGCGCGACCGCCTGGCCAACCAGGAACACGCTGTCGACATTGGTCTTCATCAGCTCTTCCCATTGGGCATGGGAAAACTGTTCGAGCGGCGCACGGCGTTGCATGCCGGCGTTGTTGAAGAGAATGTCGATCGCACCGATTTCGCGCTCGATATCGGCGATCGCCGCGTCGACGTCAGTGGCCGACGTCACATCGAAACTCGCGGCGTGAACGGTCGCCCCCTCATCGCGCAACCGGCTGACAGCCTCAGCCAGCCTGGCCGCATTGCGACCATTCAGAATCACTTCGGCGCCGGCACCTGCCAATCCTTTGGCCAGCGCATAACCGATACCCGTACTCGACCCGGTAACCAGAGCACGACGCCCCGACAGATCGAACATCTTCAGATTGTTGTTCAACTCGACTCCTCTTCGACTCTATGATTCGTCCGACTTCCATCCAGTACCGTTTGGCGCGTCCAGCCATTGCATGACCTCTGCCCGACTGCGCGCGCTGTGCAGCGAAGCGGAAAGGTGGAGCACACCATCTTCACCAACCGGTGACTCCAGCGTTGCGAATTGATCCGCCGCATGCGCTCCCGATAGCAACGTCTCAACGCGGAACAGGACAGCGCGGCCGTCCCATGCATATCATCCACCCGATCGGCGAGGCGGTTCAGCCACGGCTCGCGGTCACTATCGCACAACGCGACCCCGCGACACATCTTGTCGCGGCTTTGCGCACCGCTGCATCACACACTTTCTGCCTCAGGATACCGGCGTGAACTTGAGCTGATCGATCGGCGTGACCTTGTCGGTCCGGGTCAGGCCATAAGGCGTCTTCGGTCCTAGCCACTTGTCGAAAATACCGCTCATCTCGCCGCTCTGCTCCATCAAAGCCAGGGCCTTGTTGACCGCGCTCAGCATGGCCGGCTCGTTCTGGCGCAAGCCCACCGCGATCGGCTCGATCAGCATCGGCTCCGACGCAATCGCCACCGCGCCGTCCGTGCCGTCCACCTGCTTCGCGATCTTCGTGGCCGTCATCTGATTGGTCACGAAGCCTTTGACCTTGTTCTGCTCGAGTGCGAGAAACGCCGAGCTAGTATCGTGAAACGTCACCGCCTGGCCATCCTTGATCGAAATTGGAATCGACTGAGCGGATGTCGAGCCGTCGGCAGCGCTGATTTTCTGGCCCGCGAAATCGATCAGTTTCTTGGCGGCATCGGCCTTCTTCACAACAAGGACTTCCTTGGTGGAGTAGTACGAGTCGCTAAAGGCGATCTGCGTAGCGCGGGTTTTGGTGTAGGCCAGGTTGGCGACTACAATGTCGACACGCCCCAGCTTCAGTTGCGGAATCCGCGCCTCGACAGCCAACGGTTCGAGCTTCGCCTTCACGCCCAACTGTTTCGCCACCGCGTTGCACAGGTCCACGTCCATGCCTTCGAGCTGACGCGTCTGCGCGTTCGGATACGAGAACGGCTCAACGTTCGAATACACACCGCAGCGCAACTCGCCGCGGCCCTTGATATCGGCCAATTGATCAGCATGTGCCGGGGCAATCGACGCAACCGCACCGCCAACGACCAGCATCCCCGCGAAAATCTTCTTTACCTGCATCGTGACGCTCCTGAAGTTTATGTGTAAAGCAATCGACTGCTGATCAACGGTGGTCAAACCGAATCTGAATCTGTATCTGCGCCGAGAAAGCCATACCGCCCTGCTTGCCTCAATGTGAGCGAAGATCGGACAGGAATCGCTGTGCCCGCTCGTGTTTCGGGCGCAAGAAGAATTCTGCCGGCTCCGCCGTTTCGAGAATCTTCCCTGCATCCATAAACCAGACGCGATCGGCAACCTCGCGTGCAAACCCCATCTCATGCGTGACGCACATCATCGTCATGCCTTCCTGCGCGAGGCGCTTCATCACGTTCAACACTTCGCCGACCATCTCCGGGTCGAGCGCACTGGTGGGCTCGTCGAACAACATTGCCGGCGGATCCATCGCCAGTGCTCTCGCAATAGCGACGCGCTGCTGCTGACCACCGGACAATTGCGGCGGAAACGCACTGGCCTTGTTCGACAGACCGACGCGCGCGAGTAAATCCGCCGCTTTACGTTCCGCATCCGCGCGCTTGAGGCCGTGCACTCGCATTGGCGAAAGCGTGATGTTGTCCAGCACCGACAAGTGCGGAAACAGGTTGAATTGCTGAAACACGAAGCCGACACGGCTGCGGTAAGCATTCAGACCCAGCTTCTTGTCGTAAATATTTTGACTGTCGAAGAAGATCTGCCCACGGTTGATCTCCTCGAGCCGGTTGACGGTGCGAATCAGTGTCGACTTACCCGATCCGGACGGTCCGCAGACCACCACGACTTCGCCTTTGCGAACTTCGGCGTTCACGTCCACGAGAGCGTGATATTCGCCGTACCATTTGTTGACGCCGGAAAACTTGATCATGCGAAATACCTCGAAGTGATTGAGCGCCTAGTTCTCGGTGGGTAGCGGATCGGTCAGCGCAACGTTGGCCGCCTTCCGGGTCCTCGATGCGACACCGGCCCGCTTGCGCGTTACGCGCCGCTCCAGATACTGCGCAAGCTGTGTGAGCGCATAGCACAGCGCGAAGTAACTCAAGGCGAGAATCAGGTACACGGAAAAGGGCTTCGTCAGCAGCCGGTTGTTGATCTGGTCCGCTGCGAAGGAGATTTCCTGGACGTTGATGATGTAGCCCAGCGAGGTTTCCTTGATCGTCGATACGAACTGCGTGACCATGCTCGGCACGACGTTGTAAAGCGCCTGCGGCAGGATGACTGCGCGCATGGTCTTCATGTAACTCATGCCGAGCGCTCTCGAAGCTTCCGTCTGTCCTTTCGGCAGCCCCTCGATGCCCGCACGGATGATTTCCCCGAGATAGGCCGAGTCATAGATGACGAGTGCGCACAGCATCGTGACAAACCCTGTAACCGGATAGCCGGTCAGCACAGGCACGAGAAAGTACACCCAGAAAATCACCATCAGGAGTGGGATGCCCCGCACCATGTAGACGAGACCTGTGGCCGGCGCCCGCAGAACCCGGAAAGGACTGATGCGTGCCAAGGCGACCAGGATACCCAGGGGAAATGCGATGACGAGTGCTGAAAGCGACAGCAGGATCGTCAGTACGATGCCGCCGAGCGGGCCATGCGGATACTGCCCGATGAGCAGCAGTGTCCAGTTGTCGCGCAGGATATCGAGCATGTCACTTCACTCCCGGAATGCGGTAGTGCATCGCGATCCTGGCGCCGCACAGCATGATGACGAGCGAGAGCCCGAGATACACCGCCGTGGCGATGAAATACGACTCGAACGAGAGGAAGGTTTCGTTCTCGATCTGCCGGGTGACATAGGTCAGCTCCGCCGCACCGACCGCCATCGCGAGACTGGTGTTCTTGAACAGCAGGACTGCGTGATTGACCATCGGCGGAATTGCATTGCGCAGCGCTTGCGGAAGCACGACGAAACGCATGCCGTTCAGGAAGTTCAGACCCAGTGCACGCGAGGCTTCGTACTGACCATAAGGAATTGCGCGCAATCCGCTGCGGATATCTTCGGAGAGATAGGCCGCGCTGCACAAGCCAATCGCCACGACCGCAAAAATGAACTGGCCGTTGTAGTGGTTCAGCACAGTCTGCAACGATTCCGGCAGAATGTTCGAAATGCCGAAGTACCAGAACAGGATCTGGACCAGCATCGGCACATTGCGATGGTAGGCCACGAATGACGCGACAAACGCCTTCGCGAGGCGATTGTTGGTCAGGCGGATCAGCGTGAGAAGAATGCCCACCACCAGCGAGAGTAGCCACGCCAGCGCGGCCATCGCGAGGGTGAGCTCGATCCCATGGAGAAACAGCGCCCCATAGTCGCCTCGCAGCACCGTCGCCAGGTCAAAGTGAAGTTTCATGTTGCACACGTCCCATGATTCGGATCGAAGCGACGATGCCGGTCTGACTCGACCCACGGCACCATCGTCATCCCCCCGGAAGCCGTCATTGACTCCCGTGTTGAATTGATACTAGCCCGCGAAAAAAGACCGTTTCAGAGGCCTTTCTTCTGGTGCAATAAGTTTCGGGAATGATGAATCGGAACGGCGTCCGGCAGTGCGACAGGCGTGGTTCTGCATGGTGTTTGTCTCCAGCATGTGGCGCCTCTGCGGGTGCCTCATCGGTCGGCGCGCTCCTTTATCGGAGCGCTCGCGCTTGAGAAACGACGGCGGCGGAATTACGCCGGCGCAGCATGCTGCGCTGGTCATCGTTCAGACTGCGGCTGTCGGGCGTGTCAGTACCTGTGGGTTCACCGGTGTCGGCGGCTTGCCGGCCGCTGCGCCGTGCCCTAGAGCGGCAATCAAATTGTCTGCGCAAAGCGCGGCCATCGCGCGCCGCGTGCTGACAGACGCGCTGCCGATATGCGGGGTGAGCACCACATTCTTTTGCGCAAGAAGCGCCGGGCAGATAACCGGTTCGCCTTCGAACACATCCAGACCGGCCGCCGCGATGCTGCCTTCGTTCAGCGCTACCGCCAAAGCGGTATCGTCCACCACGCCGCCGCGTGCGATGTTGGTCAGCGTGGCCGACGATTTCATCTGCTTGAACTCCGCCGCACCGATCGCGTGGTGCGAGCTAGCCGAGTAAGGCACCACGACGATCAGGTGATCCGACTCGCGCAACAGCGTTTCCTTGTCGACATAGCGCGCCCGGCAGTTCTCCTCGACATCCGGCGCCAGTTGCGAGCGATTGTGATAGATCACGCGCATGCCGAAACCGAATGCACCACGTCGCGCAATGGCCTGCCCGATACGTCCCATACCGAGAATGCCGAGCGTCGCCCCATGCACATCGTTGCCGACGAACATGTCGTAGCGTCCGGTTTTGGTCCATTCGCCGGCGCGCAGGAAGTGTTCCGACTCGGTGATGCGCCGCGCCGTTGCCATCATCAGCGCGAAGCCGAAGTCGGCGGTGGTATCCGTCAGGACGTCCGGCGTATTCGTCACCAGCACGCCACGCGCGGTACAGGCTTCCACGTCGACGTTGTTGTAGCCCACGCCGATGTTGCATATCGCCTTCAACTGCGGGCAAGCGTCGAGCAAGGTTGCGTCGATCCGGTCGCTGCCGGCCGTCATGGCCCCCACCTTGCCCTGCAGCCTGGCAATCAGCTCTGGTTGCGTCCAGATCGTGTCGTCCGGGTTGTCGGTCACGTCGAAGTTCGCGCGCAGGCGGTCGACGATATCCGGAAATGACGCACGGGTAACCAGTACCGATGCACGCATGGAAAACCTCCTTGTTGAACTCTGAATTGCACTTACTCGTTCTGGTCGGCGGAATCGCGTTTGATCGTCGTCAACCCGCCCGGCACCTGCAGCGTAGGCAGAATTTCCATGCTGCTGATGTTGACCGCGAGCGGCGCGGCGATCGCAAAGGCGATGGCGTCGGCAATATCGGACGGCAACGGCAGCTCGAAACCGTCGATGAACTGCTTGCGCGCCGCCTCGATGTCGCCATGCACGTGGCCAAAAATATCGGTGGCGACGCGGCCCGGACAGATCTCCGTCACACGTACGCGCCTGCCGGTCGCATCCACTCGCAACTGACGCGACAACGCATGGATGCCGGCCTTCGTCGCGGAGTATATGGAGTTGCCGTTGAAGTTGTAGATCCCCGCGATCGAGCTGATGTTGACGATGTGACCGCGATCGCGGGCAACCATACCCGGCATGGTGAGCCGCACGATATGCAGAACGGCCTGCAGGTTGACTTCCACCTGAAGGTCGATGTCCGCGGCAGCGGCGTCCAGAATCGAGCCTTTGGTCGATACGCCGGCGTTGTTCACGACGATATCGAACTGCACGTCCTGCGTCAGCTTCGTGACGGCCGGCAAATCGCACACGTCGATCGCGTGCGGGATGCAACCAGTTCGCTCCGCCAGCTCGTTCAGACGTTCCGCGTTGCGAGCTAGCGCATGCACTTCGAGTCCTTCACGGCAGAAGCGCTCGACAATCGCAGCGCCCATTCCGGTCGAAGCGCCCGTCACCAGCGCGATCTTGTAGTCTGAAAACGGCATGAATGACCTCCATTTGTAGTTCTGGACTGTCGCTCTTTGAGGCGTGCGATAAGCCTGTTTAGCAATGTATACGTCGTGAAAACGTGGGGCAAAGACGGATTGGCTTTGTGGCTATAAGGCCGGCTTATGGTTGGCCGATGCAGCTTGGTCGATGCAGGTTGACCGACGCGCGCCTAGCGTACGAGCTTCGACACCGGCACGACGCGCCCGCCCGCGGATTCGATCACGCCGCGCACCGTGCGCGCGAGTTCGACGGCGCCAGGCGTATCGCCGTGCAGCAGAATCGATTGGACCGCGACTTTGAGCTTGTTGCCCGTGATCGTCGTGATCGTGCCGTCTTCGAGCAACTCCTTGACGCGTGCCAGGACGGCCGCGCGATCCTTGATGACCGCATCTTCCAGCTTGCGCGACACGAGCGCGCCCTGATCGTCGTAGGCACGATCGGCGAGAAACGTGTTGGCCGTGCGCATCCCGATGTGATCCGCAGCGCGCTCGATTTCCGTGTTCGTCGAAACGCTGATGATCAGGTCGCGATCGAATTCGGCGAGCGCCCGCACCAGCGGCTCGGCCAGCTCATACGATGCCGCGGCCATGTTGCCCAACGCGCCGTGAAAGCTCATGTGCGTGACGCGATGTCCGGCCCGCTTCGCGATGCCCGCAAGCGCGCCCATCTGATACACCACGTAATTCGCCAGTTCAAGCGGGTCCGCCTGAATCTGCCGCCGGCCGAAGCCCATCAGGTCGGGAAAGCCCACATGCGCGCCAACGTCGATCTGGCGCGCCAGCGCCATCCGCACCGTCTTGTCCATGATGACGGGGTCGCCCGCGTGATAGCCGCATGCGACGTTGGCGGACGAGACAATATCGAGCATCGCTTCGTCTTCGCCCATTTGATAGGGTCCAAAGCCTTCGCCCAGGTCAGCGTTCAGGTCGATTTCCACTCTCCACTCTCCATTCTTTAAGCGGTCTGTGCCGGGCTATCCGCAGCGGACCACACCGGCTCAGTGTCTATCTATCGATATGCGTCTACGCCGACGGCGAGAGTTCGAGCAAGGGCGTTCCGTAACCGACCGTTGTGCCATGCGTGACGCACAACCGCATGACCACGCCATCCGCCGACGCGACCACGGGCACGCACAATTGCGCGATCTGCAGCAAGCCGACGATGTCGCCCGGTTTGACGTGATCGCCCGCGCTGACCAATGGCGTGGAACGCGCCGGATGCGTCGACAGAAAGATGCCGGCCGACTTCGCGGTGATGCTGGCGGCGTGCGTCTGCGTAGTTTCCGCTGCGCGCGCGAGTCCGCCGGGAACCACAGCCGAAACCGCCTGCGCCGGCGCATCCGCACCGGCAGAGCCAGGCGCCTGCTCCATCGTCAACCGAACCGTCGCCCCGGGCTTGCTGATTTCGATGAACTCGATATCGACTTCTGCAAGCCACGACGTGATCTGCCGAAGCTCGCCGATATCCACTTCGATTTTTTGTGTCATGTGTCAGTGTCGGGAAGGGCAAAACAGTGCAACGAGATTGCGCACCCTGACGAGATAACTGTCCAGTTCTTCCAGCGCCGTAACGGCTTCCGCGTACGTCGTCTGAACAAAGCGAATCTTCGTACCAATGCGCGCCTGCGCGAGCCGCCATAAATCGGCTTCGATCACGGTGCCGATCTTCGGATAGCCACCCGACGGCTGCGCATCCCGAAGCTGAATGATCGGCTGTCCGCTATGCGGCACCTGGATCACGCCCGGCACGATGCCATGCGAGCGCTTTTCAATCGAATGCGTCGCGACCAGGATCGGACCGGCGAGACGATATCCGTAGCGATCGCTCTGCGGCGTCACTTTCCACCCGTCGCGCCAGAACGCTTCGAGCGACTCCGGCTTATAGCAATCGTATTCCGCGGCGGGCAGCACGCGCACCACGGTTTCGCCCGCGTCGGCTGCGGGCAGGGATAACGGTGCCGGCAACGAATACTCAGGCGGCACCGTGCCGAAACCCGCGGCGAGCACCGCATCTTGCTGCACGATGCGCCCGGCGAGACCCACTGCCTTTACCACATCCCCCTTCTGCAACTGACGACCGTTGTAGCCGCCGAACTGGCCGCGCAATTGCGTACTGCGCGAACCGAGCACTACCGGTACGTCCACGCCGCCCGCGAGCGACAGGTAGCAGCGCGTGCCGCGGGTCGGCACGCCGATCGTCAGCACGTCGCCCTGTTTCGCCTGCACGGTCCACCACGGCAGCACCGGCCGGTCGCCTAAGCGCGCCGAACAATCGGCACCGGTGATGGCGAACGAAAGATCTTCAAGGAAGCGGATGCGGAACGGAAACATCGGAATTTCGATGCCGGCCGCGTCGTCCGGATTGCCGAGCAACAGATTGCCGACCGCAAGCGCCAAGCGGTCCATCGCGCCGGCCGTTCCGACGCCGTAACGCAGATAGCCTTCACGCCCCTGGTCCTGCACCGTCGCGAGCGCGGACGACGACAAGATCTCGATCATGGAACAATCCTCTCGACCCGAAAACGGATCATGTCGCCAGGTGCGAGCGTGGCCGGGTTATCGCGCGTGGGGTCGAAGAACGACATCGATGTATGACCGATCGTGTTCCAGCCGCTCGGTCCCGTCGATGCCGACACGCCGGTCTGCACCCCGCCGATCGACACCGCGCCGCCAGGCAAGCCCAGAACCGGCACCTTGCGCCGCGGCGTGGCGATACGCGGGTCCATACCGCCCAGATAGCAGTACCCTGGATGGCTGCCGAGCGCATAGACCGTGTAGAGCGGCGCGCAGTGCAATTGAACGACTTCGTCGATGGACAAGCCAGTGTGATTCACCACGTCCTGCAGATGTGGCCCGAACTCGCCGCCATATTCCACCGGCAAGTCCACCACCCTCCCCTCGATCTGCAACTCGCCCGCCGCCGCCCAAGCGTCGCGCAACGCGGCGCCGAGCGAGTCCGGATCCGCGGGCGGCGTAGAAAATGTCACCATCAGATTGGTCACGCCCGGCACCGCCTCACGCACGCCCGGCCATGATTCGACCTCGCGGGCGAGCGTCCAGATGCGGCGCTGGGCATGCAGATCGAGCGCGCCCGGCGCTTCGAACAGCATGGCCGTGGTACCCAGCATGCTGATGCAAAGCGCCTGCTCCGATTCATCCTGTTTCATTGCAAGGACAGTCCTCTGTGAATCCGGACGCAGCCGTTCGACTACATCCCCGTGCGCAATCGACGCATGCTCAACAGTCGGCGTCATGTCTGTTTCCTCTTTGCGAGCCAACGCTCCAGATGATGAATATCGACGCCGCCCTCACCGAACCCTTCGTCCTCGAGCATGGCCTGATGCAATGGCACGTTGGTGCGAATGCCTTCGATGCGCATCTCCGAGAGCGCGATGCGCATACGCACCAGCGCCTCTTGACGGGTTGCACCATGGGTGATCACCTTGGCGATCAGCGAGTCGTAATACGGCGGCACGACCGCACCGCTGCTCATATGCGAGTCCACCCGCACGCCGTTGCCGCCCGGCAGTTCCCAAACGGAAATCTTCCCCGGACACGGAGCGAAGGTGAACGGGTCCTCGGCGTTGATCCGGCATTCCAGCGAATGACCAAGCGTGCAAATGTCCGACTGACGGATCGTCAACGCGTGTCCTTGGGCGATCCGGATCTGTTCCCGCACGATGTCGATGCCCGAGGTCATTTCCGTCACCGGATGCTCGACCTGCAGCCGCGTATTCATTTCGATGAAGTAGAACTGGCCGTTCTCGAACAGAAATTCGAAGGTACCCGCGCCACGGTAATTCGTCTGCCGGCAGGCTTCGGCGCAGCGCTCGCCAACTTGCCGGATCAGTTCCGGGTCGATGCCGGGTGCGGGCGCCTCTTCCAGGACCTTCTGATGACGCCGTTGCAGCGAACAGTCGCGCGAACCGAGCCACACGGCATTGCCGTACGTATCGCACAAGACCTGAATTTCGACGTGACGCGGATGCTCGAGAAACTTCTCGACATAGAGCTCGGGCTTGCCGAAGGCGCGGCGTGCTTCCTCACGCGTCACCGACACGGCTTCGAGCAACTGCTCCGGGCCCGGCGCGACGCGCATGCCTCGTCCGCCACCACCACCCGCCGCCTTGACGATCACCGGATAGCCGATCTCCTGCGCGACTCGCAGAATTTCCGTGGGGTCGTCCGGCAGACCGCCGTCCGGGCCCGGCACGCAGGGCACGCCGGCCGCACGCATGGCCCGTTTGGCAGCGACCTTGTCGCCCATCGTGCGGATGGAGTCGGGCTCGGGGCCGATGAAGGCCATGCCGGCGGCTTCGACCTGCGCCGCAAAATCCGCGTTTTCCGACAGGAAGCCATAACCGGGATGAATCGCCTGCGCGCCGCTCACATGCGCCGCGAACAGGATCGCGGCCCGGTTCAGATAACTCTGCCCCGGCGCGGCAGGACCGATGCACAGCGCCTCGTCGGCGAGCCTCACATACCGTGCATCGGCGTCGGCCTCGGAATGGACGGCGACGGTTTTCAGACCGAGTTCACGGCAGGCGCGCTGGACTCGAAGCGCGATCTCGCCGCGGTTGGCAATCAGTACTTTGTTGAACATGGTCGATCAACCGATTCGGAACAGCGGCTGCCCGGACTCCACTTCGCTGCCGGGAGCCACAAGAATCTCCAGAACGGCGCCGCTGAGTTCGGACTCGATCGCGTTGAACATCTTCATTGCCTCGATCGTGCAGAGCACCTGCCCTTCCTTGATCTTGTCGCCGGGATTCACGAAGGGCGCCTCGCCCGGCGCCGGCGTCAGATGAACGACGCCGAACATGGGCGCACGAACGAGTTGCGCCACACTGGCGGTTGTGGGGGCTGCCTTGGGAGTGTCGATGGATTGCGAAGGCCCGGCGTGCGGTGATTGAGCCCCTTGGCTTCCCTGGGTGCCCGGGGGGGATCTCACGGGTACACGTTCATCGCCCGAAGGCGCGTCAGCCCGCTTGCCGCGCCGTTTCGCCTTCACAAGTTTGACCCGTTCCTCGCCCTCTATGACTTCGAGCTTGGCCAGCGGAGAATCCGCCAACAGGTCGATAAGCGCCTTAATCTTCTGGAGATCCATCTTTGAGTCCGTAGCCGGTTGGACGCGCGCCGGTCGATTGGCGTGCGCGAAGCACCGCTGGGGCTGTACGGCAACCAGATTCAATCTCCCGTTGCCTCGCCCGCGTGACGGCTAGCCTCGTCGCGCCGGCTCACTGCGAACCGGGGCGATCGACGATGGACTCAATGTATCCGGCGCATAAAAAATGCGCCAAGACGGTTTGGCTTTGTAGCGATAAGGCGCGCTTATGTATCGGCGCTATCGGCACCGGACTCGAAGCGCACGTCGAGCGCAAGGTCGCCGGCCAGTTCCAACAGGATGTCCTTGACGGCCGCGGCGGGCTCGGAAAGCGGCAAGTGGTCGGACAGACACACCGAAAGCGGGATCTTGATGACGGGTGAAACGATCCGGCATTGCACGACGTCGCCCGCCGCGGCCACGACCCGTGCGGTGGAATCTGGCAGGATGGTCGCACCGATCCCCGCGCTCACCGCGGCTGACAAGGTCGACGCGGATTCGATTTCGGCCACGACCTTGGGGATCATCTGCACGCGCGCGAAACCTTCGTCGACGTACTTGCGCAGATAGTTGTACGGACGCGGCAGGAGCAAAGGCACGTCGCGCAACTCCGTCACGGCGATCTGTTCCTGCGTGATCCCCATGCTGCGCGGCGCCACGAGAAACAGTTCCTCGTTCATCAGAAGCTGGAACGACAGGCCGTGGACGGGCTTGTCGCCATACAGCACGGCCATGTCCATACGCCCGTTCATGATCAGCTCGCTCAACGTCGTGCCGAAGTTCTCGTTGATGTAGAGAAGAATGTCCGGATGCCTGGCGCGCACGGTCCGCAACAGCGGCAGCGAGAGCGCCGACGCGCCCGTGCCGGGCGCGAGCCCCACAGAAACCTGGCCTGACAGCGTCTGGCCGGCGCTCTTCACGTCGGCCTGAGCCTGTTCGTACTGGCGCAGGATCAACTGGGCGTGGCGATACAGCGTGGCGCCCGCCTCAGTGGCCGTGACGCCCCGCTTGGTGCGCACGAGCAGCTGTTGCTGGAACTCGTCTTCGAGCGTGATCAACTGCTGGCTCAGCGCCGGCTGGGCGATATGAAGCACTTCGGCGGCCTGCGTCAGGCTGCCGATATCGACGATCTTCACGAAATACTTCAAACGCCGCAGGTTCACGGTAGTCGCGTCTCAACGTTCAGTGATGGCGACAATGATAGGGCAAGCGCCACGCCGCGCACAGTGCCTAAAAAAAACTTCGCTCCCGCTCCTGCAACGCTAAAAGCGTGGCCTGTCAGCGTATTCCCGCATGGCCCCCGATCGGTAAATGCCGGACGCGCACGCGTATCGCCCTGTCATAAGTGGATGTTATTGCGCCAGCGGAAAGACGTCTTGGCTTGAAGTTTTTCGCGCGCTTAAGGTGAGGCGTCATCAAATGCCGTTGAGGAGTCAAGTGTGAGTGCATCGCGAATTGCCGCCCGCGTCCAGCGAATCAAGCCTTCGCCGAGCAGTGCCGCCGTGGACCGGGCCGCGGAACTGCGGCGGCAGGGGAAAACCATCGTCAACCTCGTGGTCGGCGAACCTGATTTCGACACACCCGCGCATATTCGCCAGGCCGCTTTCGACGCGATGGAGCGCGGCGAAACACGCTATACGCAAACCGCGGGCACGCCGGCGCTGCGCGCCGCCATCGCGGCAAAACTGCAACGCGAGAACGGTCTTTCGTACGATCCCAAACACATCATCGTGACGTGCGGCGCCAAACACGCGATTTTCAACGCGCTCGCCATCACCGTTGAAGCACGCGATGAAGTCCTGATTCCCGCGCCCTACTGGGTGTCCTACCCGGACATGGTGCTCGCCTGTGACGGCGTGCCGGTCGTCGTGCCCTGCACCGAGGAAGACAGTTTCAAGCTCACGCCCGCCACCCTCGAAGCGGCGATCACGCCCCGCACGCGCTGGCTGATCATCAATTCGCCGACCAATCCCACCGGCGCAACCTATAGCGCCGCCGAACTGCGCGCATTGGCGGATGTGCTGTTGCGTCACCCGCAGATGCTGGTGATGATGGACGACATCTACGAACACATCCGGTTCGACGGCGAGGCATCACAGCACCTCTTGTCGATTGAACCCGAACTCAGCTCACGTACCCTGGTCGTCAACGGCGTGTCCAAGACCTACGCGATGACCGGCTGGCGCATCGGCTACGCCGCCGGCCCCGCCGACCTGATCGCGGCCATGGACACGCTCCAGTCCCAATCCACCAGCAACGCCAGTTCGATCAGCCAGGCCGCAGCGCTCGCAGCGCTGAACGGCGACCAGACATTCGTGCAGCAATCGGTGCGGACCTATAAGGAACGCCGCGACCACGCACTCGAAGCGCTTAACGCGATTCCCGGCATCAGTTGCAAAACACCGGGCGGCGCGTTCTATCTGTACGTCAATTGCGGCGGCATGATCGGCCGCACCACGCCGCAAGGCAAGCGCATCGAGGGCGACGTAGATGTCGTTCTGTACCTGCTCGAACACGCCGGCGTCGCACTGGTTGCCGGATCGGCCTATGGCGTTTCACCTTTCTTCCGGATGTCGATCGCGACAAGCATCGACAATATCGATGAGGGCTGCAGGAAGATTGCCGCCGCGGTCGCCGCACTGAACTGAGAGTACGGCGATGAAGCGAATATGTCGCGTCGTCGCTTTATAAAAAAGACATGCCGCGCTGAGAGGACGTGGCAGTCGGTTTGGAGTTTTCCATTTTTCGTCAATCTGCAAGGGGATCTACTCGTGAAAAAGCATGCATTAGGCACACTAACTGGACTTGGACTGGCAATTTCTGGGATCGCACACGCGCAGTCGAGCGTCACCCTGTACGGCATCATCGACGAAGCGGTGCGCTACGACACCCATCAGAACAAATCCGGCGGGAAGCTTTTCACGATGGGTAGCGGCGGCGAGATTCAGGGTAGCCGCTGGGGTCTGCAGGGAACCGAGGATCTCGGTGGCGGGTTGGCCGCCATCTTCCAGCTCGAAGGCGGCTTTACACCGAATACCGGCGTGACACAGCAATCTACGCCGTCCGGCACCGCCCGCCTGTTCGGCCGCACCGCGATGGTGGGGCTACGCAGTACCGACTACGGCACGTTGACGATGGGCCGGCAATACACGCTGGTGCATGAAATGGGCTGGACGCACGATATCTATGCGTTCGCCAATTACACCGGCACGGTCGGCTTTCAGGGCGCCGGTCTGACTGGCGGCGGCCGTCTGGACAATTCCGTGCGATATACCTCGCCGGCGCTTGCCGGTTTCACCCTCAAGGGCTCGTATACCTTTGGCGGGGCAGCGGGGAATACTCACCAGAACTCGTCGCCGGCCGTCAGCCTTTCTTACGACCACGGCCCCTTGAGCGTTGGCGCGGCCTATCAGATCGTCAACGACATCGGCGGCCTGACGCCTGCGACCAGCACCTATGGCAGCACGTACTTCGGCGTGACGATCCCGGACAGCTCGCAAAAGATCTTCACCGCGGGCGCAACGTATAAGTTCGGCGCGGCGAAGGTGTTCGGCTCGTATATCTACAGCCACGTCTACCCGGCCGACTATCGCAACGACTCCTTCTCCACGGCGGTCCAGTACTTCATCACGCCGTCACTCGTGCTCGACCTGCCGTTCTACATCGACTTCGTCCATCACGCCGGCCGGAGCGGCACGCGTATCACGACCGGTCCGACGTTCGACTATTTCCTCAGCAAGCGCACCGACGTCTATGTCGGCGTGGACTACAACCACCTCACCGGCGCATGGACGACCCTCGCCGCCGCCTCCGGCTCGAACCAGCCGTTCTATGGCTTCAACTCGCTGTTCGAAGCCACGATCGGTCTGCGTCACAAGTTCTAATTTGCGGTATTGACGGTCTGTTGGGCGTCGCCCGACGCCCAACAGAACGCGCCGAAAGCCAAACAGCATCGAAACGCCCAATCCTGTCCCGATCGTCCATGCACGGTCCCGGCATCAAAAGGCGGGCCTCGATCCGCCAATTCCGTCTATCGATTCCTGGAGGAACACTCATGAGAATCGGCATCCCTGCCGAAAGCCGCGCCGGCGAGACGCGTGTCGCCGGCACACCGGAAAACAGTCAAAAAACTCACCGCGCAGGAGCATACCGTTCAGGTGCAAAGCACTGCAGGCGAGCGTGCCCATTTCCCCGATAGCGGCTACGCACAGGCCGGCGGGACATTGGTCGAATTAGCCGAAGTCCGCGTCGAGATGACCAAGATGCCCGACCTCATTGCAGCCATGCACTCGTTGACCGGTCTTGCCGCCAGTTGTATTGCCTATGCGGTAGTCTCCGAGCCGTCCGCTTTCGGACTGGCGACAACCGGCAGCGAACTGCCTTATGGCAATCGCGTCGAGTTGTTCATCGGCACCTTCATCGGCGCGATTACGTTCTCTGGATCCGTGATCGCGTTCGGCAAGCTGTCCGGCAAGTATAAGTTCCACCTGTTTCAGGGCGCACCCGTCGTCTATCCCGCGCGTGGTGATCGTTCCTGGCTACGGCCTCGCGGTCGCGCGCACAGCATGCGCCGAAGGAATTGACCGATAAGCTTACAAACAAGGGCATCGAGGTGCGTTATGCGATTCATCCAGTGGCCGGCCGGATGCCGGGACATATGAACGTGCTGCTCGCCGAAGCGGAAGTGCCGTACGACCAGGTTTACGAAATGGACGACATCAACGCGGAATTCGGCCAGATGGCCGGCATGCCGATTCTGGAAGCCTATAAGGCGCGCACCGTGATCGTCAACGAACGGTCGATGGCGTCCGGTTACGCCGGTCTCGACAATGATCTGTTCTATATTGACAAAACGATGATGGTGTTCTCGGATGCCAAGAAGGTCATCGAGAATATGACCAAGGCGCTCGAATGAGCATCCATAAGCGTCGACTATCGGCCCAGACAACTTTGATCTTTGTCGGCTAGGCCCTGAGACGCTACCGTATAGCGTGCTGATCCCGCATTCACCGTTATAGGCCCTCACCATGCATGCACTTGTCATTCACGCCCCACTCGATCTGCGCATCGAGGACGTTCCCACGCCTGAACCGAAAGCCAACCAGTTGCTCGTACGGGTTCGGGCCGGCGGTATCTGCGGTTCGGATCTTCACTACTTCAACCATGGCGGTTTCGGCACGATTCGCATCAAGGAGCCCATGGTGCTGGGCCATGAAGTCTCGGGCGCCGTTGCGCGCGTTGGATCCGACGTGACGGATATGCCGGTCGGCACACGGATTTCCATCAGCCCGAGCCGGCCGTGTGGCCTGTGTCAATACTGTCAGCAAGGGCTGCAGAACCACTGCCTGGATATGCGCTACTACGGCAGCGCAATGCGTACGCCGCACGTGCAGGGCGCATTCCGGCAGGAGATCGTAATCGACCGTTCACAGGCGCATGTCGTGGCGGACTCGTTGAGCGATGCCGAAGCTGCAATGGCCGAGCCGCTCTCGGTCGCGCTTCACGCCGTTCGGCGCGCGGGTCCGCTGCTCGGCAAGCGGGTGCTCGTCACAGGATGTGGGCCGATCGGCGCGTTGATCGTGGCGGCCGCGCGCAGAGCCGGTGCGGCGATGATCGTGGCAACTGATGTGAATGCGCTGCCGCTCGACAGCGCGAAAAAGGTGGGCGCCGACCTCGCGTTTAACATCGCGGAGACGCCGGACGCGCTTCAGCAATTCGCCATCGACAAGGGCAGCTTCGACGTTCTGTGCGAAGCGAGCGGCAACGCAGCAGCATTGCGCGGTGCGTTCGACGTGCTCAAACCGCGCGGCGTGATCGTCCAGGTCGGCCTGGGTGGCGACATCTCGTTGCCGATCAACGTGATTGTTGCCAAGGAATTCGATCTGCGCGGCGCATTCCGCTTCCACGAAGAATTCGCCATTGCCGTCGAACTGCTGAACAAGGGATTGATCGACGTGAAGCCCTTGATCTCGGGCATTTTCCCGTATCAGGATTCGGTCAAGGCGTTCCAGACAGCGGCCGATCGCTCAAAATCGATGAAGGTGCTGGTGAGCTTCGATTGATCGCACACGTGTAGCGACGATGGCGCGGCAAGCCGCGTTCGTCGCCATACATAAAAGAAAGCGCCCATAAAAAAGCCGACGTTGCGATGCAGACGTCGGCTCTTTCCTTTTCCCCACGCGGGGCTCAGTTATTACATCGCGCTTCAAGCGCATCGATAAACGCGCGGTTCCAGCGGCCTTCCTTCATCGCCCGCATCGTCTCAGCCTCGGCTTCCAGAACGGCCAGCGCTTTTTCGATGACAAGCTCGGCGGCGTCCTGTGGAATGGCCAGCAAGCCATCCTGATCGCCGACGACGATATCGCCCGGATTGACCACCATTCCGCCGACCGATACCGGCACATTGATTTCACCCGGACCGTCTTTATACGGCCCCCGGTGTGTGACCGCACGGGCGTAAACCGGGAAATCCCGGTCGCGGATTTCCGCGACATCACGGATCGCGCCATCGATGACCAAACCGACAACGCCGATGTTTGCTGCGTAGAACGACAGGATGCCGCCAACCACGGCGTTGTTGAGATCGCCGCCCGCGTCCACGACCAGGACATCACCTGCACGGCAAAACTCCAGCGCGCGCAGGTAAGTGAGGTTATCCCCGCCACGCGAGCGCACCGTGACCGCGGTGCCGGCCATCGTCTTCTTGCCAGGCCGTTGGTACGGGTGCAGGCCCACGCTGCCGACGTTGCGATGCATGTTGTCGCTGAGCGCAGACACGGGGATGTCTCGCAATGCGCTAAGGATCGCTTCGGCAGCCTGAGCCGCCGACGGGTTCTTCCTGATGGCTTTGTACATGGTCGATCTTCGCTTCCGGATGTAAGGGGAGCGGCTCATGCAGATCAGGAACGAGTAGGCACGACACCGCTGCAACACGGCTATAACGGTATATCGTTCCTGCAAATCGCGCCAAGACGGGTTCGTTCTTGCGCAATAGGAAACGCTTATGAAACGCTATTGTCGGAGGAGGTGGCGCCGAGATATGTCTCTGACGGAAGAACAGCCGCGGGGCTTCGGTCCGAAAAGGCGTTTCCAGCGAACGGGCCATGCTCTTCGATAAGGAATTGCAATCGCAGGAGAATATAGGCTCCGTCGGCGACATCATGTATGCATCGATCATGATCTGGACGCGGCGCGACAATGTGTTCCAGCTGGCAAGCGAGTCGGCGTGGTGAGCGCAAGCGCATCGGCGTTCGACAATGCCGCGACCGCGCTCGAAGCCGGCGCGGCGCAAGTCGATCTGTTCGTGCGCCGCGATGCTTTGCCTCGCGTCAACAAGCTGACAGGTATAGCCGGTTCGTCCTTTCTGCCCATCTCGCCCGGCGCCATGCCGGGCAGACCTCACCGGTGACGACGTGACAGCGTCCGGACTGTTGTCGCCCGTCAACTGGCATCCGAGGAAGCCGAAGGGCGTCAGCGGCATCGGACCAGGTTTTGGCGAAGGAATCAAGCTGCCGGTGCTGGCGAAGTTGATGTTCGCTGAGCGGTTTCTATCTAGTCTGTTCGATCAGATTGCTACTGTTGCGGTGACAGATTCGAAGGAGCACTGCGCGGATCTGGCGATGTTGGAAAAGGTCGACACGCCCGAGAGCTCCAAATCACCCGCAAAGACCAAATAGGCGGATGCGACTGAGGCCAATAGTGGCGTGGTGCAGGCCAAATCAGAAAGCGCGTTACTCGCGGAATGGAAGTCGTCAGACGCCATCCTTGCTTGGGCTCGGGTGCTGCCTCCCGTGGCGGACATCGATCTACGGCCGTAGGCATAAGACTGTGTACATGACTAACAACAAGCAAGAAGTGATGGAAGTATTGAGGGGGCCGCAGCGTCAGCGGCGCTGGTCGATGGACGAGAAACTGGCATGGTGCGGGAGAGCTTCGAGGCAGGAAAAGCCGCGTATCACACGCTATCTGTCGCCCGAGCGGTGGCTTGAGGTCAAAACCTGGATTCAGGCGGTGCCGAAAGAAACGGACCGCGAGCGCGAGCATTACTCGCGCACGTGTTGGCTATTCGCCCTGCTCTATCTGGGTGGCTTACGGATCACTGAAGTGGGTGAAAACACGATGGGCCGATTCTTCCGCCGCCGAGTCGTAAACCGCGAAGATCTCTGGTTGGCTGGAGGTGCTGGGCAAAGGCGGCAAGGGAGCCGCTGGTGCCAGCCACCTTGGAGATGATGGCGGACCTCTCGACATACCGTCGCGAACGGAGACTACCGGCACTTCCATCTCAGGACGAAGACACGCCCCTGTTACTGCCGATCGGGCAGTCGCTCAAACCGTTGACGCGCGCCGCACTGCACCGCATCGTCAAGCAGGTTTTCGGCGGCACAGCCGACGCACTGCGTGCCCGTGGCGAAACGCATGCGCCACGAGCCGATCAACTGGAGCAGGCGTCAGCGCATTAGCTGAGGCCAGCGTAGGGTCGCATATCGCGGGCCAACAGATCGACTTGCGGCTCGTGCGTGACAATCTCGGCCATGCGTCGCTCACGACCACCGGTCAGTATCTTCACGTGGACGGCGATTGTCGTCATCGTGAAACCGATGAAAAGCACCGCATTAACTAGTAGGCCAGACGGCTGAAGTTCGGCATTTGCCGACGTTCGTTGTTACCTGGATTGCGGATGAATGTCCGCTTGCGGCCTGTTCCGCGTCAGGCAACAACCGGCCAATTCCGGACGGTCGACGTTCGTGCTGAATCGGCGACAATCCGCTGTCCCGGTGCGGGCAGCGACATAGAGCATGAAACTGTTGCGTGTCGACAATAACATCGTCAACTAGCAGTCCCGCCGGGATCCAACGTCACCGCTGCTTGTGAGGCAAGGGTTATAAGGACGTGAACAATTGTGTCAGTTCGGGGGACGTTGCGCGCCACCCGCCCGAGCGTCAGCGTCGGACGAGTGAACGGTGCCGCCCGTCGAGCACAGGTCGGCCATGACGCGTCCCGCCCCTCAACCAGCGCTTCGCAAAGTTTTACCCGCGCTCGTTGGTCGAATTACCGAATGCCAATGGTTCGTGTTCCCTTTTCAGGGGAAAGGTCGCCCTGAGGCCAGCGACCTGGTCTGCTACCCACCTCGACAATCAGAGCCCGCTACTTTTTCCTGATCGTGCGGCTGGCCCAATCCAATCTTGAGTGCCGGTCACCGCCTACTTAACCATCCCTTCCTAACGCTCCAACTCCGACGGCATCCCGTCGACCCATCTTCCTCAATCGACGGAGTTAACCCTGAGTTAGTCAATAGCGAACTCATTTGCTATTGACAATTTCTCGCAGCGCAGCGACCATGGACTTCCCAACGCGAATTGCGTGGAGGCTCGCCGGTCCAGCACCGTCGTCTGGCCGCCTTTCTCGAAAGGTCGCACCACCCCCTTCTATTGTTCATCGGTGTTGGCGTGAGTCGTCGAACTGCGGATCTGAATAATGTTCACCTAAAGAAGGAATAAACAGCTGGTTTATAGATAGGACGCCTAACTAGGTGGCTATGGTAATAGCGAACGACAGCGCAGCCATGCTTCGAATCACAACTAGACGGAGACAGATATGCGACCGCAAACGATAGGTAACCAGCTGAAGGGCATTGCCCTTGCGATCGGAACCACCATCGTTCTATTTCACTTGAGCGGCTGCGGCGGTAGCGGCAGCTCCATACAAGCGACAACGCCGCCACCTGCTGGATCGGGCGGAGCCACCGTTGCCGAATTGACCACTAAGTGCGAGTCTCTGAGAGGACAAATGATTGCCGGCGTAACGGTGACTGCAACCAGTCGGGTGGGGCCGATCTCAGGCGTTAGCACTGCAGGGATTTGCAAGGTTTCTGGTACGAGAGCGCCATTCCTCGACATTGAGGTTGACGTGCCCGACAACTGGTCGGGGAGGTATTTTCAGAATGGCGGTGGCGGTTTCGACGGAACGATCTACACCGCGTACACGTTTGACACGTCCAATACCATTACCGCGATTAATCCAACCATCACAAAGTACGGTGCCGTCTACGCTGCTTCGAATGGTGGAAATCGGGCTGCAGTGGCGGCCGAGGCCGCACCGGCCGTTTGGCTGACTGGAACAACACAGGCTCAGGCCTCGATCACCGACTACGCATATCTGTCGATCGGGACAACAACATCGTTCGCGAAAGCCGTGATTAACGCGTTCTACGGAAAAGCGCCAACGAAGTCGTACTTTAACGGGTGCTCAAACGGTGGCCGCGAAGGCTATATTGCGGCGCAACGGTGGCCGGATCAATTTGACGGTATCGTGGCGGGATGCGAAACCGAAGACATGGCCGGACAAACAGCGAAATGGCTTCAGATCGGTGGGACGGCTGGTACCGCTGCGGCGCTGACAAACGCCCAATACACAGCTTCCTATCAGGCTGCGGTAGCAGCATGCGACTCTTCAGACGGGCTTGCCGACGGCTATCTGACGAATGCAGCAGCTTGCCACTTCAGTCCGGCGCTACTGCAATGTGGGTTGTCTACTGCCAACCCGAATCCCGCCCTCTGCCTGTCTTCGACACAGGTGACCACGTTGCAGAAGTATTCGTCGCCAATGGCGCTCTCCGACGGTACCGTCATCTATAGCGGATTCAACTGGTCAGACTACTCAGCGTTTGGAGGGGCCTTCGGGTCGCTTGGTGGTGTCTATGCGTTCCTGGCGACAGGCGATCAGTCGTGGCTCACACCCGCGAGGCAGGCAACCTTTAACCCCGACACCGATTACGGCATTATCGGCCTGGGCCTGAAGCAAATCGGCATCGACAACGACGTGCAATCGATCGCACAGTTCGTTGCTTCCGGGAAGAAGCTGATCTCATGGCACGACATTGGCGATAACCTGCTGTCGCCAAACGAGCACGCGAGAAATGACGCGAGGACGACTGCAATCGCTCGAACGATGGGATTGTCCGATCCGACGACTAATACCAGGCTTTTCCTGGTACCTTCGAACACGCATGGCGCAGGGCAAGACGTCACGCAGATCGATTGGCCGGGTGCAATTATCAAGTGGGTAGAACAGGGCGAGGCGCCCACGCAACTGACTTACACTTTCCGAACGAGCGCAACTGCTTCACGCAGTCTGCCTGTCTGCCTTTATCCCAAGGCACCGCATTACAATGGCAGCGGCGATATAACTTCCACGACTAACTACACTTGCACATGACTTAACGCTTCAATAAGGATAACTAGCAAGAACAGTTGCGCAAACATGGAAGGCCCGCGATCAGGGGCCTTCTTCTCGTCTTTGTCGGCGCATTGGGTAGTCGACGCGAAGAGCATCATGTGAGAGAAACGCCGACAATGCATTCGATCGACATTGACGACGCTCTCAATCCGAGGCCTTCCATGCGGAAAGCATCTCAAGGGAGTTGTCGTAGTTGCCGGTAGCCTGGGCAGTGCGGAAAAATTTGGCGCGTTCTACGATGATTTCCTTCGGCGTGGGCTCTGCATGCAAAAGGGCGAGCGTCTCGTCAAGGAAGTCTTCCAGGGGCATGGCCTGTTCGTCACTTTCCTGACCGAACAACGTGGTGCGCACGCCAGGAGGCGCCAACTCGATCACGCGCACGGGAGTGCTGGCGAGTTGGACGCGCAAGCCTTCGGTAAACGCATGAACGGCCGCCTTGGTGGCGCTGTAGGTCATGGCGATAGGGAACGGAACAAACGCCAATGACGAACTGACATTAATGATGACGCCATCGTTTTTCCGGACAAGTTGCGGCAAGAACGCATAGGTCATGCGAATGGTGCCCAGAAGATTGATCGCGATCGACTCTTCCGCACGCCTCAGCGAGTCCGGCTCCAGAACATTTTCGCTCAACATGATGCCGGCATTGTTGATGACGACATTCAAGTCGGGGTAACGCGCGGCTGCCAGTTCGCTCGCCTGGACGATGGACTTGGCGTCGGCCACGTCGAGTTCGATGGCCTCGATACCCGGGTGATCGGTGGTGATCTGCTCAAGCAGCGCCTTGCGTCGGCCTGCGACGATAACCTTGTTGCCCGCCTCATGAAAACGCACCGCCAGACCGAGCCCTATGCCCGAAGTCGATCCTGTGATGAGGATTGTATTGCCCGAAGCCTTCATGTGTTTCTCCAGAGTGATAAATCGATACAATGTCAAACGGACAGGTGTCCGCTAAGGCGTAGGGTACCGGACAATTGTCCGTTTGGCAAAATACTTCGGGGGGACAAATGGCACAGCCACAAAAGACGGATCGCCCTGCACGCGCTGACGCGCTACAAAATCGCGAGCGCATCCTGGCGGTTGCACTGGCGGAATTGACCGTTTCCGCACATGTGCCACTGAGCACGATCGCCAGGAAGGCGGGCGTCGGGCAAGGGACTTTTTATCGTCATTTCCCGACGCGGGAGACATTGGTGATGGAGGTTTATCGCTACGAGATGTGGCAGGTCGCAAACTTCGCAGAGCACCTGCTCCAGACGCGCCCGCCTGACCAGGCATTGCGGGAGTGGATGAAGCGCCTTGCCGAATATGCGATGACCAAGGCTGGCCTGGCCAACGCAATGCGAGAGGTGTCGTTCATGCGGGACTGTTCGGGAAAGGCGGGCTATGCCCCTGTAGTCGCTGCCGCCCAATTGCTGCTAGATGCAAATGAGAAAGCTGGAACCATCCGGGCTGGCGTCACCACTGACGACTTCTTCCTGGCAAGTGCTGGCATCTGGCAGATCGATTTCAATGACGAGTGGCAGCCGCGACTTGCCTGGCTCATAGACTTCGTGATGGCGGGACTACGCGCGGGCGCGCCGACACGGCCTGTTTCTCAGTAGCCGTTACCTGCGGAACGTTTGCGCCTCATCTCGGCCCACTCGATTAACGCTTGCATCGACGGCCCGAGCGCATATCCCATATCGCAAAGTTCATACTCTACCTTCGGCGGCACTTGTGGATACACCGTTCGCCGCAGGATGCCGTCTTTCTCCAGCTGCTTGAGCTGCTGAATCAGCATTTTCTGGTTGATGCCGTCAATCAGCTTCTCCAGATCGGAGAATCGCAGCGGGCCTTTTGCGGCAAACAGCTGGCAAATGATGACGATCTTCCACTTGCCCTCCAGAACCCGGAGGGCCTCTGTCGTCGCCTCGGCCCATTCAAGCCGCTTTTTGGGATCTTCGCAGTTCCATTCACGCTCTTGAGACACAAACACCTCGGTATGCTACTTACTTTTTAGTCGGTACTTACCATTACCACATAAGCCAGCTAAAGTGGGTGCTGGATGCGACATTGAGGATACAGCTATGAAAATCGGGATCGTCGGAACAGGAAACATTGGCGCTTCCCTGGCCCGGAAGTTAAGCGCGGCAGGCCATGAAGTCCGCGTCGCGAACTCTCGTGGCGTGGATGGTGTTCGAGAGTTCGCCGACGAGATCGGCGCGCAAGCCGTGGATGTTCGCGGCGCGGTCGATGGCGCGGAAGTCATCATCGTTTCGATTCCGCTGCCCGCCATACAGGCGCTTCCTGCAGATTTGTTTGGTTCTGTAGCGGCTGACGCGATCGTCGTCGACACTGGCAACTACTATCCGGACATGCGCGACCCGCACATTCCAGAAATCGACGAAGGAATGCCCGAAAGCGTCTGGGTATCCAGACAGATCGGGCGCCCTGTCATCAAGGCATTCAACAACGTGCTGGCCTACACGCTCGCAGAGTTGGGCCAGCCGGAGGAGACGCCTGGCCGCCTCGCCGTCGCTGTGGCGGGGGATGACCTGCGCTCCAAGGTAATCGTGATGGAGCTTGTGAATCAGATGGGCTTCGATCCGGTCGATGCCGGCTTGCTCGCGGAATCCTGGCGCCAGCAGCCATCAACCCCCACGTATTGCTGCGACTACGATGCGGATGCCACGCGCAAGGCGCTGGCTGCGGCGGCTCCTGGGATTGCGCCCAGGATACGCGACCGGTTGCCGGAGGTTTTCGCCAGCCTCGGCCCCAGTCCCACCCACGCCGATATTGTCGCTGCAAACCGTGCAACCAACATCGTTGTAGGCAAACAGGCGTCCTGAGCGGGCTAGTTGTCATAGAGCACAATATTGGCGAAGGGCCGCGGAAACACGGCGAGCAAAAAGATCGCCGGCGTGCATGTCGCGAATGGCCACGTTTGCAGCCCGTAGACGGCTTATGTGTTCGCTGCTGAACGCCCACGCATCCCTGAAATCGAGCATGGCGCGATCAAGACGATCGATAGGTGCAGCATTGTAGCCAGATGGATAAGTGCTTTGGTTTGCATGAATCGGCGTCACGCGACGAACGACGGGATCTCATCGTAACGATAACGCAAGGTACTTGGGCGCCCGAGCGGAATGGCCGCTTTCGGGAATATCGAGGGACCGTTACGGGTCGTTCACGGTCGGCCCGGAAACCGGTGACCGTCATGGAGCGCAGGGGAATGGTCATCAAAACGCAGATGCACTATGCCATTGGCGGAACCGCCCTCGCGCAGCACACGCATTGCTGTCTCGCGCCAGGATCCTGTCGCTTGTGAGACAGCCCTCGTTTTGGCGCCCTCTCCTGCGTTACTTGGTTCGTCATCTGTTTTCGGCGAAGGCGCGTCATTGCGGCCTGAGGTGCAGATCGTTGCTCACGGATCGCACCCCCGGCACGCCGCGCGTCACGGCAAGCGCTTTCTGGATCTGTACCTCCGAATCCACGTATCCCGACAACTGCACAACGCCCCGATACGTCGCGACGCTCATCGGCAACGCTCTCAACCCCGGTTCCGCGACGAGCGCCCGGTGCACCCTGATGGCAAGCGCAGCGTCGTCAGTGGCGATCTCCCGCGGCGCGGTCGCGGACGGCGTCGCCGTCGACTTACAGCCGATGGTGAAAACGAACGCGGGCAACGCGAGCGCCGCGACGATCAGCAACCGGCTTTTGATGTATGGCGCGTTTCGCATGTCGGTCATGACATTAAATTGGTGCATCAGGCAGGGACCGCGCCATGAAGGGGATCTAAACGCACAACGCATAGCGGGCACTTTCCGTCGATATACAACGTCAACGAAGTGGTTTTCATGGCCTCTTCCCTCTGCGGATGATTCCGTTGTTTCTGCCAGAAAGGAAAGTAGATCGGTGCGAATCCGCCGTCAAACGTTATTTCTCTCTAAAGCGTCAACCGCGGTGCAATCCGCGTAGCGGAGCACATCGACGCATAAATTGGGAGCGTGGTATACGAGCGCGCCAACGACGTCACTTTTCTAGCGGCAAGTCCATTCGACGCACTTCTGCTCGGAAGAATTGGCCAGGGTGGACGATATCAGCCCACACCGGCCATCCGAGACCAAAGAGAATGAACGGCCGAACGTCGCATTGTTCAAGTAGGCGATAGAGACGGGCAGATACTCTCTATCGCCGCGTGGTCACGCTGTCTTAGCCGGACAAACCAGATAAAAGAGCATCCCACACAGCAATAGGAAGGCTGAAAGGATATACATACCCACCTGAATGCCAGAATAACCGATGATCAATGACCCCAATACGCCGGACAAACTACCACAGGAATTAATCAGCGCAAGCCCCGCTGCGGCCGCCGAACCAGACAGGACTCGACCGGGCAACGTCCAGTAGATCGGCATCAAGGAAAGAATCCCAGATGCGGCCATCGTCAGCATCGCAAGTGAGAACCAGAACTGATCATGAAAGAGGGTTGCCAGAAAAAGACCGATGGAAGCCAGTAAAACAGGAACCATTCCATGCAAGCGCATCCGACCAGACCTTTCAGCTTTCTTGGCGTTGAAAAACATGCAGAATGCAGCGGCGCCGAAAGGAATGGCGGTGTAGAGCCCAACGTGAAAGCTGTTGTCGATGCCGGAGTTCCTGAAAAGTGTCGGCATCCAGAAAGTCAAGCCGTAAAATCCGGTGTTGAATAAAACCATGACTACAATCAGCGCATAGACTTTGCCGGATTTAAACGCATCCGCAACGCGATGCGACTTGTGCGCGGCCTCGCGGGCAACGTTGGTCTCGATGATTCTCTTTTCACTGTCGGTGAGCCACTTGACGTCGCTCGGTTTATTCCTGAGCAGCAGTAGAATGACCACGCCGAGAACAACCGAAGGCAGACCTTCAAGGATAAACAGCCACTGCCATCCCTTGATTCCCACCACGCCGTTCATGGATTCAAGAATCGCCCCTGAGATCGGTGCACCAAGCACAACTGCGATCGGCAACGCCATCAGGAACAGTGAATACATCCCGCTTTGACGCTTCGAAGGCAGCCACGTATTCGTGTAATACATCACACCGGGAACAAATCCAGCCTCGCAGACGCCCAACAAGAAGCGAAGCGAATAAAAGACCGGTTCACTCCTGGAAAATATCATCAACATGGACACGATTCCCCACGTGATCATGATCCGTGCGATCCACGCTCGCGCGCCGACCTTTTGCAAAACGAGGTTGCTGGGGATTTCGAACAGCATGTACCCCCAGAAGAAAACGCTGGCGCCGACAGCAAAAGACGCATTGGTCAAACCAAAATCAGCCGCCATCTGAAGTTTGGCAAAACTTATATTTACTCTATCGAGGTACGACAGAATAAATCCGATAAAAAACAACGGTACAATCCGGAGGATGACCTTCTTATAAAGGGCATCCTCCTCTTCAATACTTATGCTCGAACTCATGTCGAGGGCGAGATCTGCTTTCATGGTTGTCATCCTCCGATGAAAACAACGGATATAGCGGCGCGGCAGTGGTCGAATTAATCAACTTGTATGGGCGTCAGGAGAAATGACCGCAGCGTACGACCAAAGAATCACCGCAGTATATTTGTGCGGGCCACGGGCCATCGGTATTCACGAGTCCGTGGACGTTCCTACCTTTGCCGCCGCCAGAGCCAACACCTCAGACCAAACGGTGTCATCCACGACGATTCCGTTTTCGCGTTGCTCGTTTCGCGTCCTGAGGGCGCTTTGTCCCGGGTAGAGCACCTCTCGGCTATCCTCAGCCAGTTCCGAGCTATTGACGTAGTCCGCAACGCTATCTGCGACCTGGTTCGTAAAAGCTTCGCCTCCAAGCTTTCGCGGATCGATCAGAATGAAAATCTGCGAGCAGCCTGTGCAGCTACCCTCTTGAATCTTGTCGATTTCATTTGTTGCCAAACCCTCGGAGAGGACCGCAGCAAGCACATCGAGGATGATCGCGAAACCGGAGCCCTTCCAATACCCCATCGGCAGGATTCGCATCGAAGCCTCGATCGGACCGGGTTTGACCGTGAGATTGCCATGGCTGTCGAAACCCGCCGGGAAAGGCATGTCTTTTCCCTTGAGTCGGGTGACTTGGAGCTTGCCGTAGGAGTACTGGGACATTGCCATGTCGAGGACAATATTTCCCTTTGCTCGCGGCACGGCCATCACGAAGGGGTTATTCCCAACCCGCGTATCCTTGCCTCCCCAGGCGGGCATGCAAGACTCGGTGTTCGTCCAGCTAATCGCGATGTAGCCGCGATCCGCCGCTCGCCAACCGTAGGCGCCACCCCGCATCCAATGTGTCGTGTTCCGCAGCGCGACGATTCCTACCCCCTGCTGCTCCGCAATCTCCATCGCACGGTCGGTGGCAAAAAGTGCGTTCAGAACCCCAGGCCCACGGTTGCCATCGTAGACCTCAATCGCGCTCAGACTTTTAACCAGCGAGGGCTTCCCTTCGAGATTGATCCACCCCTTGTTCACGTAGTCCACAAATCGAGCGACACGATTGACGCCATGAGAGTTGACTCCATCACAGGTCGACTCGGTATGGATGCGAGCACACGTCTGTGCGTCCTGCTCATTCATACCGGCGTTCAGAAACGCTGACGTGATCATCTTCTGCATCTCCGCCAAAGGAATGCGGCTCATATTGCTTGTCTCCAGTGTTGCTCGGTGCAACTTGCATTCGAACGTAGGTAGGCGCGCAACGACGCTAGACGTCCGCGAGAGCGGTCCAACGGGATGTCCGCACAAATGGCGCACCGCGTCCGCTCACCTGTTCTGATCTACCATACCAGAATGGTGAATCGCAGCAAGGGTTTTGTGTGGCCTGCGTACGGGATCGTTCGACGGCGTTCCTCTGTCAGTCACAGAAGTTGCAGCCGCCCTACCGCCCCGCACTCCGCATGGCGCTTAGGGTTGCCGACCGGCGTCAGATCGAAATACTGCGGCTGATCTCACGAAAAGTCCTCGCGCAGTTGTTCTCGAATTCGGGAAAGTCCTTACGTCGAGACAACGGCGGACAAGCTCAAAACCCCTTGCACAAACAGCTTTTACAGAGAGGAATCCCAGTTTCGATTATTGTCAGGCTTGTATGGTAAGGATGCGTATGATGGGCAGCGGGCTCATACATTGCAGCGAAAGTCGAGATGACGAAGATGCGCGAACTCGTCGCTGCTATGCACTGGCTGATCGGTCTCGCTGCGGTCGCCATTGCGTATGCGGTCGTCGCCGAGCCTTCGGCGTTCGGGCTCGCGCCTCCGCGCGTCACGCAGACGGCCCGCTTGGGCAGTGCGGCAAATGGGCGGCGAGAATGAAATAGCTGCTGCGCGCAGGAAAGACGGCAACCGGCTTCGCCAAGACGCTGCAAATCACTTGCGTATGCAGCGGGTAAGCACGCTCAGGCTAATCGGCCTTGCTCACCAAGCTCCACGAGCGTATCAACGACGTGCCGTACTTTTGGTCGCAAATGCGCCACCTTCGGCCAGACAGCATGCACGTCGATGAGTTCGTTTGAGATGTCATCGAGCACGGAGCGAAGCGCCCCTGTCTCCAGGTGCGGCCTCAACAATGACATCGGCATCTGGCAGAGCCCTAAGCCAGCAAGAGCCGCCTCGACGATGGAGTCGCCATCACTTATCTGATGAGTTCCGGGAGGTGAGAAGCGCTTCGCTTCACCGCCGATGCGTACTCGCCACGACAAAGGCTGTCCACGTCTATAGCCGACGATACACGAATGCCTATCGACGTCTTCAAGCTGGCCAGGTGTGCCTCGCTGCTCGAGATATTCGGGCGACGCCGCAATCACCATCCTTTGCCTGGTAAGGCGACGTGCGACGAGGCCGCTTGAGCTTTGAAGTTCTCCGAAGCGGACTACAAGGTCGACGCCTTCCTCAATTGGATCGATGAGATGGTCCGAAAACGTCATCGTGAGCTGCAGGTCGGGATGCTTCCGCGCGATGTCCAGCAAGATTGGAACAAGTATGCGGCGCCCAAACGCTGCTGGCATGTCGATGCGAAGCCGACCGACCGGACGATGGAGTTCCGGCCCGAGCGCGGTTTCTGCCGTGGAAATTTCGTCGAGGGCGGAGGCGCACGCGGCGAAGTAGGCTTCGCCATCGGCTGTGAGGGAAATGCTCCGGGTAGTGCGATGGAAGAGCTGAGCGCCCAGGCGCTCCTCCAGCTTCGCAATCGCCTTTCCAACAGCGGACTTTGTCAGACCGAGCTGCTCGGCGGCGTCAGTGAAACTGCGTGACCGTGCCGCCGTGACGAAGATAACGATCCCACTGAAACTGTCGACCTGTGCCACATCCAGCCCTATCGAAGAATTTCATTCTTCATATAGGGCAGTAAGCCGCCCATTGTCAACCCGGCATGACCCATGGACCGCGCAATGCGGCGGGATTGTTCAGATTCTCACCGCGCAGCCCGAATTTGCTGCCTGGATGGCAGCGTTCGCGATGCGCAGCGCGCGGATACCGTCCCTTGGCGTTGCCGGCATCGGACCGTTCTGTCCGAGAGCCATCAGGAAATGGTCGAGTTCGACCCTGTAAGAGTCCGCATGTCGCTCAAGGAAGAAGTTGAGGAGCGGCTCGCGGGCTTCCGTCCTTTCGCTCGTCCAACGGCGCAGGCTGGATGGGCGATGGTTTTCATTCAAAACCATTCCCTTTGAACCGAAGATTTCAAGACGTTGGTCGAAGCCGTACACAGCCTGACGCGAACCGTTTATATGACACTGCTTGCCCGACCCCGTACGAAGTAACACCATCACGCTGTCATAGTCCGGGAGCTCTTCGAGGCCGGGGTCGACCAGTCGATTGCCCATCGCCATCACCTCGACCGGATCCTCGCCAAGCAGCCAGCGAGCCGTGTCGAAATCGTGGATGGTCATGTCACGGAAAATGCCGCCGCTGTGCCGAAGATATTCGCGCGGTGCAAGCCCTGGATCGCGGCTGGTGATGATGACCTGGCGGACGTCACCGACTTCACCTTCATCGATAGCCTGCTTCAGGCGCATCGCGTCGGGGTCAAATCGACGATTGAATGCCAGCATCACGCGGCCATTGAGGCGCTCGATTTCCTCGACAGCCGCCAGAGCGCGGTCAATATCGAGGTCGATGGGCTTCTCGCAGAGCACGGGCTTACCCAGCCGGACCGCTTGCAATGTCAGGTCAATGTGGGTGTCGGTCGGTGTTCCGACAATAATGGCATCGACGTCTTCGCGGTCAACCACTGACTTGCAATCGAGCGACGCATCGCAGCCGAGGTCAGCGGCGAGCGCCTCGACGGCCTCTTTGTACGGGTCTGCAACGGCGACGAGCTTCACCCGGCGGTCTGCTGCGACATTAGCAGCGTGGATTTTTCCGATGCGGCCAGCGCCGAGAACGGCAATTCGTAGCATTTGAGTCTCCAGTCATTCGTCGACGCATCGAGGTGCGCCGACTGTTCAATGTTGCTTACAGAAGCCTAGGACGTCCGTCGTCGACCTGTACTCAGTCTTGTCTCCACCGGCGCCCGTGCCTCCAGCCAACCCTCGTTCGGGCCAGCCCCTGCACCGTCGGAGAGCTGTCGGCTAAGACGCAGGATGTCATCGAGGCCAAAGTCCTGGACGTCGGGAAGCCGGTCGCCGCGCGCTGCGGCCACAGCTATCGCAATGCGTAATCCATTCAAGCGCTCGCGCATCAACAATTCCAGTGCTTCGACGAGAAACGCTCGCTCCCTTGGCGACACGTTAGAAGCGAGGAAGCGGTCATAAGCCGACATGCGCTGGTCCTCTGGACAATGTCTCTGTGAAATCCGTTCGCGACCCGGCTCGCTCAAATGAGGCTGCGGATACTGCCACCATCGACACCCCACACCGCCGACGTGACGAACGACGCGAGGTCTGAAGCCATGAATACGATCACATTGGCTACTTCATCAGGCTGCCCCAGTCGGTTGAGCGGCAGGTGGCGCAATGACAGTTCGTGCTCGACAGCGTCCTTGGGCGCCATACCATGGAACTTTCCCATCGTGTCAGCGAAGCCGCCTTTTTTCGTCCAGAACGGCGTCCAGACCGGTCCCGGTGCAACGGCGTTCACGCGGATCTTTGGCGCCTCAGCCCGGGCAAGGCCTTTCGTTAAGGCAAGTACCGCGGCCTTCGATGCGGAATAGTCAATCGGGACAGGCTCAGGCTGCCGCGCCAGGTCCGACGCGTTGTTGATGATGACCGCCTTCTCACGGTTTCGGAGCACGGGCAGCAGGTAGCGACATGTCCGCACGTAACTCATGAAGTTGAGATTCATCGTGAAATCCCAGTCCTCGTCCGAGAGCTCGTCGAACGTGCGGACCTTACCGGCGCCGACGTTGTTCACCAGAACGTCGACCTGGCCGTTGTATGACTTCAGGGCTGCATCGACACCGCTTTTCACCCCTTCGGCCGTGGACAGGTCCGCCTGTGCAATCGCTACTTTCACGCCGAGCGCCCTGAGTTCCAACTCGGCTTCGTTCAACGCGTTAATGTCGATGTCGATGAGGCAAAGCCGCGCGCCTTCGCGTGCAAAACCCAGTGCGGTAGCCCGTCCGATGCCTTGCGCACCACCCGTGATGAGCACGATCTTCCCGTCCAGTCCTGTCCGCATGATGTCTCCACTCAGATGTTATGTTCGGCGCGAACTCCAGAAATTGAGAGCTTCGCCATCCGGTTTGCCCTCTTCGAGGACGAACGCTTCCCACTCCTGGCATACCGCGAGGAGCACCTTGACCCGAAATAAAGCAATCGTGTTAGCGGTTGTCTACCCGCTTGATGAATGGCCTGATATCGACCGACGCCCAGATTCCTGCCTTGTTGAACGGGTCCGTATCGACAAACTTCTGGATCTCTTCGATGCCATCGGCTTCGTAGAGAAAGAAACTTCCAATCATCGTTTGCCCGTCCGATTTCGTCAGCGGACCGGAAATCAGTGTCTTCACCGGCGCGGTCTGCAGGTACGCTTTGTGGGCGTCGTAGTTTTCAAGGCGACGCTCGACCATGTTCGAATGGTCGAGGCAATAGACGGTGAAATGCATTGTTGTCCCCCTGCTTCGGTGCTTGGGTCAGGCCGAGGCCGCACGGGGTGCGACGCCGTCAAAAGCATTCTGCAAAAGCTTGAGAAGCGCGTCGTGCTGAATCGGACGCGGATTCCAATAGGGGTTTGAACTGGCAATGTCCGCGGCCTTCGATACATCCTCAGGCGACATGCCGATGTCTTTGAGCGCCAGCGGTGCACCGCAGCGCTTCGCGAGTTCATAGACACCGATGGCGGCGTCCTCCGAACCCAGCGCACGTGCAATCCGTTCCATCGCTTCCGGTGCAGCATGTCGGTTGTAGGCGAGCGCGTGTGGAAGGACGATAGTGTGCGTCTGCGCGTGAGGAAGATTGAAGCTTCCGCCGAGCGTGTGACACAACTTGTGATGAAGGGCCATGCCAACGCTGCCTAACACCGTTCCGCAGAGCCAGGCGCCATATTGAGCGTCGGCACGAGCCTCAACGTCTTGCGGGTCGGCGACGATCGCGGGCAAGGCACGCGCGAAAGCGGCGATGCCTTCTTCCGCCATCAGACTGGTCACGGGGTTTGCATCGCGCGAATACAACGCTTCCGCCGCATGGGCGATCGCGTTGATTCCACTGGTGACCGATAGCGCGATCGGGAGTGACATGGTCAGGTCGGCATCGTAAATCACGATCTTCGGTAGAACCCGCGGGTCTGTACCGGTCTTCTTCAAGCCGGCGTCGGTGATGCCGTAGATGGGTGTCATCTCACTGCCGGCGTACGTTGTCGGCACGGCAATAATCGGAAGGCCCGACGCCAGCGCGATAGCCTTGCCCAGGCCAATCGTCGAGCCGCCACCAACAGCAATCGCACAGTCTGCGTTCAGTTCGCGAGCCAGCGCACGACCTTCCTTCGCCAACTCGAGCGGCACATGCATGACCGCCCGGTCGAATACTCCTGCGGCACGTGCACCGAGGCGGGTCGCCACGGCTTCGCCCATTTCCTTCTGTTCGGGGCTGCACAGAATGAGAGCGCGCTCCGACTTCAGCTCGAGCATTTCCCGCTCAAGGTGCTGCAGGCTACCGGGGCCAAACACGACTCGCCCAGCCCGCGCCTGATATACAAACTCACGCTTTTGCATGAAGAAACTCCGCTTTAGGCTCGGCGCTCACACCAGCGTCTGCCAGGTAATCAACCTGGAATCGCGCGGTGCGCAGATCCCCGAGCTCGTTGCGCACGCGCAGGTGTTCCGGATGCGACGCGTACGCCTCCAAGGCTTCCTGCGAGTCGAATTCGGTGACAAGAACCGCGTCGCATGCGTAGTCGACCCGGCTATGGTCGAGTCCGACTTCAAGGTGACTCATTCCCGGAATCCGGCCCCGCAATCCTTCGAAGCCCGTTTTCACGCGGTTGGAAGCGGCCAGACGCTCGGCCGGCGTGTCGCCCCGAACGCGCCACATGACGATATGCCGAATCATGCATGTACCTCCGACGGGTTGAGCACGAAGTCATATTCAAGCGAGTACCACGGGACAGAGATGTCTCGGCCATCGGGTGCGACGCCCGGTTCGTGTCGCTTCCACTCCGAGATGAGCGACGAGCGCACACCGAATACAACGTCCGAATCGAGGTACTGGTCGCCGTCCCGGAACACGTGAGTGATGAGTGTCTGGTAACCGGGCGCTTCAATCATGAAATGCAGATGCGCGGGACGCCATGGATGGCGGCCGACCGCCGAGAGCATGCGGCCCACAGGCCCATCATGGGGAATGGGATACGCCTCAGCCAGAATAGAGCGGAAGTTGAAGAATCCTTCGGCGTCCGTTCTCAATCGGCCTCGCGCGCTATGGACCACGTTGCCAGCTTCATCCTGGTTCTGCACGTCATAGAAGCCGTCCTCGTCCGATTGCCAAACATCGAGCTGCGCGTTTCCGACGGCTTCGCCGCCTGCACCACGCACCTGGCCGCTTACATAGCAAGGCGCGCCTTTGGCTCCGTTCGAGATGTCGTCGCCGTTACTGTAGAACGGAGCGCCCTCGACGTAGAAAGGCCCGAAAACCGTCGCTTCCGTGCAGTTCGCAGGTTTGCGATTGTTCTGGGACGTGACCAGCATCGAGAGCCCCAGCGTATCGGACAGAAGGATGAACTCCTGTCGCTTGTCGTCAGTGATATGACCGACTTCCGTCAGAAACTTGATTGCCTTGAACCACTCGTCCTCGGTAAGGTGGACATCGCGGGCAAAGGCGTGGAGATGCTGAACCAGGCTCGTCATCACCGTCCTCAGTCTCGGGTTCCCGCAGTTCGCGAATGAGGCAATGACGGCTTGTGTAATGGTGTCTTCGTTGATGTTGCGCATCGTGCGTGTCTCCGTTGTGCGCTCAGGCGTCTCAGAACGAAAGGTAAAGGGTCGCTTGGGTAAATAAAATGCCCAGAAGTGAAATGACATTTCCTCCTGAAGGAAAAATAGTTCGCATGCGTGGGAGAGCGCGAACTACCGAACACCAGGCCCTCCCGTTTTGCGTCGAATTGTAGAATTTTCCTCTACAAATCGAGGACTTCCGGTCGGTTTATCAATCGCCTCGCCTCCGGCATATTTGGCCTCGACGAATTGGAAGAATCACACCTGATTCTTCCAGTAGAACTCGAAGAGGGTGACGATGGACCGCTGGACGCAACTGCAGCTATTTGTGCTGACCGCTGACTTGGGTAGCCTGTCGAAGGCCGCCGAACAACTGGACATGTCAAATGCCGCAGCAAGTCGAACGCTCAGCTCTCTCGAAGAGCGTCTCGGTGCGAGGCTCATAGAACGAACTACGCGGCGCATGTGGCTTACTGACGCCGGCCGCGAGTACCACCGCCGATGCACGGCTGTGATTTCCGAGTTGGCCGAAGCTGACTCGATTGCTTCTGAGGAGGCGCTCAGTCCAAGAGGCGTGCTCCGGGTGACCAGTTCTGTTTCTTTCGCGATGATGCACATTGCGCCGGCGCTTCCTGAGTTTGTCACGTGCTACCCCAATCTGTCGGTTCAGATTGTCGCGGCGAATCAATACCAGAACTTCATCGAGGCCGGGATAGATATCGCCATACGTACGAAAGAGCATGAAGGAGATTCGGGCATCACGATTCGACGTCTGGCCGAGACCAGACGAGTGATGGCAGCATCGCCAGCCTATCTCGCGGCCCACGGACGTCCTGAGAATCCAGAGGACCTCCAGCAGCACAACATGCTTGTCTACAATCTCGCCGTCGACCCCTATCTGCTTCACCTGCGTCGAGGAAAGGAAGAACGCAATATCCCGATTGAGAGCGCTCTGGACTCAAACGAAGGTCAGGTCATCGTCGCCGCAGGGCGAGCAGGTTTGGGCATCGTCGTTCAGCCTCTCTACATCATTCATGATGACATCGTGTCCGGGCGTCTTATCCCAGTGCTTGGGGACTGGCAGTTGCCACGGCTGACCATCAACCTGGCTTACCAAAGCCGGCGATATCAGCCCGCGAAAATTCGAGTGTTCACCGAGTTCCTGATTGAGCGCGTGAAGAGCCTCAAACTTGAGGAGCGCTGGATGACCTTTGCAACCTAGGTTCATCCGTGCTGTCGATCACGGGATGCCGTCGGGACTCGCAGGCGGGACGTTCTTCCTTCAGGCAACAGTCGGTGCGGCCACGGTCTATCCGGGCTCAAGATGACGAAATACTGACGCGCTCTTCAGGAGCACGTCGGATCGCGTCGATGCGAGCAAAAGTCAGACGGGCGCGGATGCCTTTCTGCGAGCGAACCGGTCCAGCGGCGAGGCCAATACCGCACCCAGACGCCCGTCAAGCAAAACCACGATGAGCAGCAACAGCCCATTCACGAGAAGAATCTGTGTGGACGTGGCACTCAACAAACCCAGGCCGTTATTCAGGATGGTGAGAATGAGAACGCCCATCGCGACACCGAGTGGTGAACCGATACCGCCGCCCAGCGCAATACCGCCGACGATGGCCGCTGAGGCCGCCTGGAGCAGGATGTTGCTGCCCATCGTCGCGGAGGCGGTCGCGAGGCTCAGCGAGAGCAGCCCCCCACCCAGTGCCGACAACCCACCCGAGATGACAAAACCAACCGTCAGTGCTTTGCCGACCCGTGCACCACTCTGAATCGCCGCCTTTCGATGGCCACCTGAAGCGTAGATGTCGCGACCGAGCGTAGTGAAGCGCAGGAACAACGAGATCACGACGAAACAGGCGATTGTAATGAAGCTTCGAGGCGAGAAAATGCCTGCCACGTTATGGTCGAGAAAGTCGCTGACGTCCAGATTGCCGTAGCTCAAGACGCGCCCCCCTGCGAGCCAGTACCCTACGCCGGTCAGAAACATCATCGACCCAACGGTGGTCACCAGCGAGGAAACGCCGAGCCGTGGCAACAAGGCTGCGTTTGCAACGCCCACCACCACCCCGAAGACAACCGCGTACAGAATGCCGAGCAAAGCACTATCGCCGCCGAACTTCACAGTGATGAGCCCGGCCACCGTCGAGATTGCCGCTACGCTCAGGTCGAATTCACCAGCAACCATCGTGACCGAAAGCCCGAGTGCGATGATTCCAAGGAACGCAAACGCCTGGAAAATCGCGTAGAGGTTGGCCTGCGAAAAGTAGTGATTGACGCTGAGGCCGAAGATAACCGGCATGCCAACAAGCAGGACGATCCGAATCGCCAGATTGAGAAGTCGTTGAGATTGATGCATTTCCGAGTCTCCTGTTATTTCCGTCCCGGACCGAGCCGGGCGAGCAACGCGCCGAATACCACCGCTGCGAGAACCACGATGCCTTTCGCGACCAGCTGGTACTCGTAGCTCACGCCGCTGACCAGGAGGATGTTGCCGATGACCGCGAGGAAGATGGCACCGGTGACCGCATCCGAAATATGGCCACGCCCGCCGCGAATCGAAATGCCACCGACCAGCACGGCTGCGATCGCGTTGAAATCGAGGTCGATGCCGTACGTCAGATTGCCTTGAGCCGACGATGAGGCGATCAGAGAGCCGGCCAGTGCCGCTGCTGCGCCAGCGAACGCGTAGCAGACGAGTGTCGCGGCCATCGTCCGGAGTCCGGCAATACGCGCAACCTCAGCCCGCATTCCGAGCAATCGGATTTCGCGTCCAATGCGCGACTTCTGGAGGATGAAACTCGCAATTGCAGCAAAAATGGCCAGCACGAGGATTTGAGTCGGCAGCCAGCCGAACAGCTTGCCCTGACCGAGCCACGTGGCATCGCCTTTGCCGATAACCGTCAGGCCGCCGGTGTAGATGACGCCTGCACCGATGATGATTGACGAGGTGGCAATCGTCGTGATGATGGGGTTCGCCTTCCCCAGAGCGATGATTCCGCCCTGCACAATGCCCATCAGCAGGCCGCTCAATACGACGAGCAGCAGCGTCGTACCCAAACCCAAATGAATGAGCGCTGCAAACATAACGGTGGAGACCGCGGCCGTCGCACCCATCGAAAGCATGAACAGATTCCCGCTGAGGGTGACGAGCGCCATACCGATAGCGCCAATGCCGACTGCTGCGACCGAGTACATTAGCGACTGAACGTTCCCGAACTCCGTGAAGTGCGGCACGATGGCTGCTGCGACGACGATGAGGACAAGCGTAGCGATTCGGATCGACGCCGCATGAATGCTCGTCGTTCCAAAAAGTGCAGATGCCCACCGTCGCAACGCCGTTGGCGACACCTGTGCAATGGGTTCCAGAGCGGTCTTATGCATTATCCACCTGCGCAGGTTGATTTCGGAAAGAGACGTGGCCGTGAGATGCGTCGCTGTCGCCCGCGACGATGTCGTGGAGCAGCGTGTCACCATCGATTTCGAATCGAGGTTTATGGCGGACCATCCGGCCACGGAAAACAGTGAGAACGGTGTCCGCGAGTTCGAGAATTTCTTCGAGGTCTGTCGAGTAGAAGACAATCGCCAACCCGTCATCCGCCATCTTGCGAAGGGTCGAATAGATCTCCGCGCGAGCGCCAATGTCAACGCCTCGGGTAGGCTCGTTCAACAGCAACAGCCGAGGTGCGAGCGCGACGGCTTTAGCGAGCGACACCTTTTGCTGATTGCCACCGCTGAGCGTCGACACTTCATGAGGAAGGCGCTTCGGGTCGATAGCGAACATCGATGCGAGGCGTCGGGCCTCTTCCTGCTCGCCGGCGCGCCGCATAATGCCAGCCTTGCTGAACTTCGCCATTACAGAGGCCGTGATATTGATTGCTATCGGCGCATCCAGAAACACGCCCTTATCCGCACGGTCCTCGGCGACGTATGCGATCCCGGCCTTCAGGGAACTGCGGATGCTGTCAAGCTTGATTGCCTGTCCGTCGACCTTGACTGAGTTGGAGATGTCGCCGCGAAGTCCGGCGAGCGCCTCGACAAGGACTTCGGCTCCCGAACCAAGCTGACCGACAACCGCGAGAATCTCGCCTGCCGCCACATCGGCCGACAGGTCTTCGACCTTATCTGCAACCGTCAGGTTGGAGACCGACAGTCGAGGCGCGAGGTCAGCGCGCCTCTCGGGCGGCTTGGCCCTGCTATGCACAAGTTCACGCCCGATCATTGCCTTGATCACTTCAGCAGTCGTCATGTTGGAGGTACGTTGCGTCAGAACGTGCTGGCCGTTGCGGAAAACCGTTACCCGGTCCGTCAGCGCAAAGACCTCGTCGAGCCGGTGACTCACGAAAATCATTGCGGTGCCCTGGTCACGCAGCCTGCGCGCGACGTCGAAGACTCGCACGATCTCCGCATCCGACAAGGTCGCAGTCGGCTCGTCGAGGAGCAGCACCTTCGCCTGCCGCGACATGCCCCGCGCGATTTCCACGAGTTGGCATTCGGCAAGGCTGAGCCGGGACGCCGGCGCATCCAGCTTGACGTGTGACAACCCCACCGAATCGAGATGCTCGCGGACAGAGTCGCGATACTGACTGCGTCGGTAGATTTCGCTCTGGTCGGCGCCACCGAGAAGAATGTTGTCGAGTACCGACAGCGTCGGAACGATTGCAAGCTCCTGGTGAACGATGGAGATCAATCGGGGATCCGTGCGATTCCCAAGCTTCAGATGGTGGCCGTCGACGGTGATTTCTCCGTCGTCAGGCTGAACGAGGCCACCGAGAATTTTGATGAACGTGCTCTTGCCCGCGCCGTTCTCTCCGCACAGCGCATGAATCTCGCCCGGCGCCAGTTCGAGGCTGACGCCTGTAAGCGCTTTGACGCCACCATAATGCTTTGTGAGATTGCGAGCGCAGAGCAGACTCTGGGCAGCTACCGGCTCGGTGCCGGGATTCGCGTCTTGCAGCATTGTCTTCCTCCAAACGCGGAGACTGTTCGGTCATCCGCTGTCAAGGGCTGATGCCTGTCACAGTGGCCCACCTCCTGCGCGTAGCTGGTCGTGTGTGGGTGACGGCATACATCTCGATTACCGATGTCCTGCGTCGATGCTGGGCATTTCGCTGTCCAGGGCTTCGAACGAGCCAGGAGGCGCTGCGGCATCAGCGACGCTGCTGTTGGTGGTCTTTGAGGAGAGAAATTCGCAGGGAATCGCTGCGTGCGCAGGAACGCATGTCGTCTCCAGCAGAAACTCGCGTCAGCGGCTTCGGTATTGTTGAGTAACAGGTTATTAGTTCGCCTGGAAAAGAAAAATGCGCTGCCGCGAAATGATATTTCCGGTGGAGGGAAATATCCGTATTGGCCATAGACGGCACGATACGCCAGTGCGTGCGCCTTTCCCATGAAGCCAGTGCCAATCACAGCTACGCGAATCTCTCGTCTCATGGTTGTCTCCGTTCGTAAAACGAAAGCGACCCCGAAGGGTCGCGAAAAACGTTCCGCCGCCTGCGCGACGGTCAACTGTGCAGAACGGCGTTACTTCTTCGAGTAGCAGACGTTCAGCGTCGTCTTCGTTGCAGCAGGATTCGGTAGATACTGAATGGCTTGCGGCGCCTTGCCCGACGCGAGATCTTTGGCGGCCCGTGCAGCGTACGCACCGTCGTCAAACGGGGACTGCTCGACCGTGGCGTATGCCTTTCCGGCGGAAATGGCTTCGACCGCGCCAGAGTCGCAGCCGTGGCCAATGATGACGAGCTTCGACGGGTCGAGTCCGAGGCGCTGTGCAGCAGTCACGACACCGCGAAGTTGCGAGTCGTTCTCCGTGTAGACGCCTTTCACGTCCTTGAACTGAGTGAAGAGCGCCGACGCGGCCGCTTCTGCCTTCACAGCGTCCCAGTCTGCCGGTTGGGAACCGACGACTTCGATTCCAGGTGCGTTCTTCTTGAGGCCCTCCACAAAGCCTTGATAGCGCTGAACCTGCGGCGGCGTGCCCATCGGCCCGTTAATGACGATGACCTTGCCTTTATCGCCATAGCCCTTTTCCTTGAAGCCCTGAATCATCGTCTTCGCGGCTACTTCGCCATTGCTGATGTCGTTCGGGCCCGTGAAGACCTTCCAGTAACGGGAGTACTTCTGGTCGGGCATCGAATTCGAGATGACTAGCGGAATTTTGGCCTGGTCAATCTTGCGAATCGACGGGACCATCGCGCTCGAGTCCACCGGGACAAGGACGATGACATCGGGCTTCTGGGCAAGTGTCTGGTCGACCAGAGTGGCTTGTTCGTTCGGGTCGTAGTTGCTTACCTTCACATCGAGCTTGAGGCCCTGGGCGGCGGCTTCCTTCACGAAGCCCTTCACATAGAGCGCCCAGTATTCAACGCTCTGCGTCGGCATGAGCAGCGCAACGCGAGGCTGGTCGGCCGCGCGGACGCTCGTATCAAATGCGCTTGCGACGGCCGCGAGAACAAAACAAGAAACGATGGATTTGCGGAAGTTCATGCTGTGTCTCCAATAGGCCCATGTCGTGGAAAAGCCGGGTTTTGATGTTCTGGTGGAGGCACAGTAAGGCCTGGTATCGGAAAGAAAAATGCGACAGAAAGAAAAGTTATTTCCTCTCACTGGAAAAATGACGACAGCTTCGGAGAGATTGTCACCGAACAGTTCAAGAATCGGGCGATAAACCAGATGCGGCGGTCCCCGCAGCGGCAAGCAACGCTCGGCTTCGCCCGATTGTGTACTTTTATTCTACGGAAAGACGATCCGGGGGCTCTTTATCTGCTGTGACTTCTCCGTGATAGTCCAGGGCATCGATTCCCCCGCGACGCGCCGCATCGCTCGTCGTCACTTTCAAGAGGTCTCACATGTCCAGCTCCAAAGTCGAACTCGTCGCCGCTTATTTCACGCTCTCGGGCGATGTCTATCCCTTCGGTCCGACCGAAATCAGCCCCTTCAGCTTCAAGGACCGAGTGGAAGCGGCAGCGAAGGCTGGTTGGGACGGCATCGGCCTGATTCACTCGGACATCTACGCCACCGCCGACAAGATTGGCTTCGCGGAAATGCGCCGCATCCTCGAAGCCAACGGCATCAAGCACGTCGAGTTCGAATTTTTGGTCGATTGGTATCAAACCGGCGAGCGTCGCCGCACCTCCGACAGCATGCGGTACTACTACCTCAAGGCTGCCGAAGAGCTGCGCGCGCGCATCGTGAAAATCGGCCCAGGTATCGGCGAGGACACCGCAGACGTCCCGCTCATGGTCGAAGAGTTTGGCAAACTGGCGGAGGACGCTGAGAAGCGCGGAACGCAAGTCATGCTCGAAATCATGCCTTTCAGCAACGTCCGTACGATTGAAACCGGCAAGGCCATTGTCGAAGGCGCGAACAAGGCGAACGCCGGTCTGCTGCTCGACATATGGCATCTGAGCCGCGGCAATGTCGATTTCAAGGAAATCGCCACGATCAAGCCCGAGTTCATCAAGGGCATCGAACTGGACGACGCAGACCGTTACGCAATCGAGCCGCTGTGGATGGACACCTGTCATAAGCGTCGCCTGCCGGGCGAAGGTGTCCTCGACGTAAACGGGTTTATCAAAGCAGTGCAAGCAACGGGCTTCGATGGTCCGTGGGGCGTCGAGATTCTCTCGGAAGTCGAGCGCAAGCTCCCGTTGGAAGAAATGGCTATGCGCGCATACGACGCGACGATTCGCCACTTCGAAGACCAGGCAGGATAGCGAAGAGTCTCCCGACGGCTGCAACCACAGGTTAGCGGCCGTCTTGCTACTTTCAATTCCACCGCCGACTGCTCGACGAAATGCTCTTCATAGGCCTCGCAACGCGCCTGGTCGCGATCTTCAAAGCGAACACTGACAACCACGCAAAATGCTGGCTCTCTACGTCCGATTCAAACTCGTTGCCTCGGCCAAGTGCCAGTTCTTGCCGCATCTCGACGAGCTGATTCAAGCGATGGCGGAATCCAGGCTCGGCTAGGCAGTTTGTCCGTCAGCTTCTGAGCTATTGCCGACGTTCGAATGGCAGCAGTATCCGATGGCCAGATGACTGCTTGTGGCCGCGTGCTCCGATGCAGTCGGCATACGTCGACCGCAATATTCTTTGTTCACCTCGGCGGCCGGCGCAGCGCAACGAACGGGCGCCTGGCGCCCCGCTGCTGCGTCCGGCGGCGGTACAGTGCCGCCTGCACTGCACGGGGCCAGACATGGATGACCATGGTCTTTTATCGAGAGTGATGCATCTCAGTTAGAAATTTAAAGTTCATGCAAACAGCGCCGATAAATAGCTTGCCTGTGTCTGAATTTGCCGTGAGGGTGACCTCCATTCGAAGACACTGGCCAATGGCGTCGCACTCTCAATCCACAAATAAAAGGTCATGGATAACAAAACGCTTTCAACTTCTGCAGTCGCGGGTTTTATCGTTGCAACAACACTACTCACGGGCTGTGCTTCACTTCCGAAAACCGATCTCGCCGCCAGCAATCGTGAAAAGCTCCATTCGATCGCTCTGCTGGATGTCACCGAACCGCGCGGAGAGAGCGTTGTCAACTTCGGTGGTGCTGCCGGAGCATTTGGATTGATTGGTGGACTGGTGCAAGGCGGGATCAACGCCAATCATACGAGTACATACACGCAGCGCGTGGCAAGCGAAAAGATTGCCTTCGCTCCCGTCGTTAACGATGGCCTGACAACGCGACTGTCCAGTAATGGCTATGAAATTGTTCCGTTGCACGACCAGCACGCCAAGCTCTCAAGCGACGGCAAGTCCGACGACTTTTCCGATGTCAAGACCAACGCCGACGCCATCCTGAGCGTATGGATCACCTCGTTTGGTTACGTATCCCCGCCGGAATCGAGCGATTTCATTCCGTGGGTCGTCGTCCGCGCTCGTCTGCTCGATTCGAAGTCCAAGCAAGACATGTACTTCAAGACATTCGCCTGTGGCTGGGATATCAAGGCCAACTCTGTCCACGTCGAAGCGGACGCAAAATATCACTATGGCAGTTTCGGCACCTTGATCGACCAGTTCGATCAGTCGGTCGCAGGTCTCAAGGATTGCGAGCAGGCGGTTGTCGTCGCAATTGGGCAGGATCTGACGAAGCCGCAGTAAGGGTCCCGGTCATGTTTGGGCGGACATTTGAAATGTTTGCTTCTGGCCGCCCACTATCGAACGCAATCGGCATGCGCAATGTGAACCGCGCGATTAGTGGCATCGGCAGCAGCCGACCGGAACCCGACGGTTATACCGCCGAGTGTACAGCGGCAGATGTCCGATGCGGAGCAGCCTTCCGGTTGCGCTTACTTGCCTAGACCGCCCGCCCAGGGAAAGGCAGATGTGGAAATTCATCTGGATCGCTACACCGGCAAGCTCAATGAGCCGGACAAGTAATAACGCGCTTCTAAGCGGGACGGCCGATCAGCCGCCGCCGCATGGCCTCTCCTACTACGAAAAGCAAGCTTACGAGCCGTTGAGCAGAATCGTCGCAACGCACATCGTTACTGCCGTGACTAAAACATATCCGCAGCCGCTTGGCGCCCGGCGCCCTTCCCTTGGGTTTCTCGCTCAGAGCGCGACGGAATGAACGGACCGGTAATCATATTCGAGTAGCTTTGCCCAGGCCCCACCATCGGAAACACATCCGCGTTCTCGTCGACCATGATCTCGAGGAAAGCCGGTCCGTCGAATGCCACGAAGGCCTTGAGTTGCTTATCGAGTTCGCTCATTGCATCAACGCGACGGGCAAACTCGAAGCCATCGGCCCGAGCTGCCATGACAAAATTCTTGCGATGGAGCGACTTGTCGCTCACGCACAACCGGCCGTCATAAAAGAGACGCTGCCACTGCCGGATCATTCCGTCACCGCGATTGTTGAGCAGCAGTACTTTGACGGGCACTCCATAAGTGCTCGCCGTCTCGAGTTCGCCGACATTCATGCGGATGCTGCCGTCACCGTCGATGTCGATCACAAGGGCATCCGGTCGCGCCAGTTGCGCGCCAATAGCGGCGGGCAGCCCGAAACCCATCGTCCCCATGCTGCCCGAAGTCAGAAAGCTTCGAGGCTCGACAAAGTCGAAAAACTGCGCGGCCCACATCTGATGCTGGCCGACGCCCGTGCAGATGATCGCTCGCCCGCCTGTAATTTCACTGAGTTTTTCAACGACGAACTGCGGCTGAATCGCCGGATTGTTCCGGTCGTAGTTCATCCCGTAGGTTCTCTTCAGTGCCTTGATATGGTCGAGCCAAACCGAGGGCGGTTGCGCTGGTGGCTCCTGTTTCATCAACGACAGCAATGTGTTCCTTGCGTCGCCTACGTGTGCCCAGTGCGCCCGTTTGACCTTGTTGATTTCCGCCTCATCGATGTCGATATGCGCGACATACCGCGCTCGTGGCGCAAATGCATCGGGGCGGCCACCGGCGACACGATCATCGAATCGGGCACCCACGGCGATCAGGAAGTCGCAGTCTTCCACCGCGTAGTTCGCGTGGGCCATGCCGTGCATGCCGAGCATGCCGAGATACAGTTCGTCTTTCGCGGACATTGCGCCGAGGCCCATCAGCGTGGTCACCACGGGAATCCCATAGCGCTCCGAAAACTGCCGCAACTCAGCCGTCGCGCCAGCCGCGATGACGCCGCCGCCGGCATACAGCAACGGTCGTTCGCTTTGCGCCAGCAAGTCGAAGAACTCAGTGCGCTTGTGTTCTTCCAGACGAGCGCCTTTCGCCACCATTCGAAGACGGTCCGAGTAGCCTCGAAACTCCAACGTACCTTGCCCGTGATAGGTTCCGGTCCAGTTCTGGATGTCCTTCGGCACGTCCACGACAACCGGGCCGGGACGGCCGCTGCGAGCGACTTCGAATGCGGTCCGCAGTGTCCGTTCCAGCTTTGCCGGGTCGGTCACCAGAAACACCTGCTTTGCGCATGCCGACATGATGTTGAAGACGGGCGCCTCCTGAAAAGCATCCGTGCCGATCATCGCACGCGGTACCTGTCCGCATATGAGAACCACGGGGACCGAATCGCCGTTGCAGTCGGCGATCGGGGTCACCGCGTTGGTCGCCCCCGGACCTGAGGTCACCATGAACACGCCGACTCTTCCGCTCGCGCGCGCATACCCGGCGGCCATGAAGCCGGCCGCCTGTTCATTGGCGGGCACAACGAGATTGATCTGGCGCTCAGGGCTCTCGTGGTGCATCTCGTTGAATCGAAAGACAGCGTCGTAAGTCGGCAAAATCGCACCGCCGCTATAGCCGAATACGGTATCGACGCCCTGTTCGCTGAGTACCCGCAGGATGATATCGGCTCCCGACATCAATTCGCCGGCAACGGGTGGTGGCGGCAAGACTTCCAAGGCAGGGTTCGGATTTCGGGTCATGGCTGGCTCGCATGGAAACGGGCGCCGACGAATGTCAGCGGCCAAAATCAAAAGGCGGTTTCCCTTCCAACTCGAGAACAGCGTATGTTCTTTACCAGCTTACGGACGATTGCTCAGACGGGTTCTCCGTACAAGGCAGCGTCCATCCAGCACTTTTTTGATGTGCTTCTGGACGAATCGTGAGGAATGGCTCTGGCCATTCTGACAACGATTGAAACAGCATGCGCGTCCACGAAGGCTGTATATGGGCCAAGATGCACTACATTCGAGCCATGACGATCTCCGGGTCGCGGGCCGCCTAAGCGCCGGTCTGCGGGGCAACAATCCGGCGGACATTTGCCCGATACGGCATGGCCGGCATACGGCCATCGCGGTAAGCTGATATTCTGCCCTTCAAATTGCTGTCATCGCGCTTACTCCGCTCGTCTTGGCGAAGGGTCGCCTGGCGGCACCCGCAAGCGCTCACAATCAAAGAAGGTCACAGCATGAAAGTCGCCATTGTCGTATTCGATGGTGTACAGGCGTTGGATGTTGCAGGTCCCCTGGACGTATTTGCAGAAGCAAACACGTATCTGTCTGAACATCAGAGGTATCAGGTCTCTGTCGTGGCCTGCGACGCCGGCACGGTGTCCTGCTCGAACGGCATGCAGCTTTCGGTTCCCTTTGGCTTCGCGGACTTCGACACGCCGTTCGATCTGCTGCTGATCGCGGGAGGACCGCAGTTGCCCAATACGCAACCGCGAAGCGAATTCCTGCAGTGGTTGCGAGACCAGTCGCGCGGCGCCGCACGGTTCGGCTCCGTTTGCAACGGAGCATTCCTGCTCGCGCACGCTGGGCTGCTCGATGGCAAGGATGTGACGACTCACTGGGCAGATGCCGGGCGCCTGGCCGACGAATTTCCGCAGGCGTGCGTGCAGCCCGACAGCATTTTCATCCGTGACGGGCGCCTGTTTACTTCCGCCGGCGTGACGGCGGGTATCGACCTGTGTCTATCGCTCGTGGCAGAAGACTGGGGACACGAGCTCGCCGTGCGGGTTGCGAAGCGTCTGGTGGTCTACATTCAGCGGGAAGGCGGTCAATCTCAGTACAGTCCTTACCTTGGAATACGCAAGGACCAGGATCCGATCGTCGGCAAGGTGCTCCAGTATGTGACCGAGCACATCACCGATACGCTGTCGATCGAGCAGCTTGCCAGCGCAGTTTCGGTCAGCCGGCGCACCTTCTCCCGGCTGTTCGCGAAGTATGCGAAGGCGACACCGTCCGCGTTTGTCGAACAGGTTCGCGTCGACACGGCAAGGAGGCTGCTCGAAGAAACCGATGCGCCTCTCAAGACGGTGGCGTACAAGTGCGGCTTTCACAGCGCCACGCATATGCGAACGACTTTCTCGCGGCGGCTCAATGTCACGCCCAAACAATATCGCCAACGGTTTCGCGGCGTGGCAGGCACACAGCCGGTGTCGTATAGCGGTGGCAGCGGGCAAGTCGCGTCAGCAGGGATCGAAAGCGTAAGGTAGTCGTGCCTCGTCAGAACCGGCACGGTTCGCCATCCCTCGCCGCCCTCGCATCGAAAACGGATGGCGTCTCTTAGTGGTGGCCGGAATCACGCTACATCTGACCTGAAATCGGCGCTCTTTCCGCTTGTCCCTGTTCATGGGGCAGCCCAAAGTGGTGGCTCGTCAATCGCACGCAGCGGCTCGAATGAACCTCATAAAAAGACCTGCCCCATCCACGATCCGCTCGGATTCGCTCGAATCTCTTCCGGACATCGCCGAAACGGGTCTATCAGTCATATTTTGCGGAATAAATCCGGGCGCCCTGGCAGCATCGAGCGGCCGCCACTTTTCGGGCAGAGGCAACCGGTTCTGGCGGGCCATTCATCTCGCCGGCTTTACCCCTGAACAGATCCGTCCTGAAGACGACCGCACTCTGCTGCGGTATGGCTGCGGGCTGACAACTGTCGTTTCGCGTCCGACCGCACGAGCGGACGAACTAACGTCATGGGAGTTCAGTGCCGCCGCATCCGGTTTTGAGCGGAAGATTGAACGGTACGCACCGCAATGCGTTGCGTTCCTTGGGAAAATGGCCATCTCCGCAATGTCCGGCGTGCGCGGCATCGAGTGGGGTCCGCAACCCCTCGCATTCGGCGGCGCCCGCGCATGGGTCTTGCCCAATCCCAGCGGACTGAACCGGACATTCAGCCTCGATGCATTAGTGATTGCATACCGCGAACTTCGTCTTGCAGTGGCGTCGACTGATGTGGTTTCGACAACCGAAGACTAGCCCGCTCCGATCCCGCTTGCCTGCAACATACCAATCGCGATGAGCCTGGCAAAATTCCGGTACGGAATGGCCCAATAGGCTGCCTACCCGTACTTCAAGAACCTCGGTCCTTCTTCCACAATAAGCTGACGCATCGCGCGACGGCCACATCGCAACGATCCGGTTGATCCAGATCGGACGATCACGCTTGCCGCGATCCTCTGCCGTTGCCGCGTTACCGGCAACCTCAACCAGACGAAGGAATCCATGTTCTCTGCAATGCTCGAAGTCAACCCGATCCACGACCAGTTCGATGCCTACCTCGGCATGGCGAAGATGCTGCGCCCGGAGCTCGAACAGATCGAAGGCTTCGTCGACAACACACGCTACGCGAGCCTCACGCGCCAGGGGTGGCTCCTCTCGCTATCGAGCTGGCGCGATGAGAAGTCGCTGGTGCGCTGGCGTGTCACGACGAATCACCACAAGGTGCAGCAGGCGGCGCGTGATCGTGTGTTTGCCGATTACCGCTTGCGCATTGGGCAGACCGTCGCCGATACGCACGTACCCGCCGGGCAAGAACTGATGGAGCAACGCCTCGATGCGACGGAGACAGGCGTCGGCAAGGCCGTCACTCTGCTCGACACAAGGTGCGCGCCGGACTGGGTCAAGCAGGCGAGTGCGCACGCAGTCGCGAAGTCGCTTGGACTCGACATGGAGGCGTCCGGCCTCGTCGCATGGGACGCGTTCGACGCACTGATGACGCCCGGCGACGTTATAGCGGTCGCGACGTGGAGCGATCTCGCCGCTGCCCAAACGTTCGAGCGCACCGCGACATTGCCGGAGGGCGTTCGCCTGCGGCACATCCGCGTGGTCCGGGAATACGGAATGTTCGATCGCCGCGAAGCGCCGCAGTACTTTGCAGAAGTGCAGCGCAAGGCTTGAAACACACGCGGCAGGAAAATCACCGCCGCCCCGTCTTCCCGTCGATGAATGATGACGACGTTGACCATCGCGTCGACGTCGACGCTCTTCATTGCATTCTCTCGGGCCAGGCGTTGACCGAATGGAAAAACACCCTTTCCAGCCTGCCGCGTTATCGCCATAGCCGCGACGGCATTGGCCCGATTTGCGAACGGAATGGCCTGATAGGCAAGCTCTGTTGACTTCAAGAAAGCCAAGCCGTCTCCTAGAATGATTCGACCCATTGCGCGGCTGCGACGCACCCGCCGAACTGATTGAAGTTACCGCGAGAAAAGACCTAATGTCTTGTTCGCCGAGCATCCGGGTTCCTTCGAACATCGGGCGTGAGAGCGCAATCTCCCGATGTAATGCCCCCAACAGCACCAGCCTAGCGGACCCATATGAACACCGCCAACCCAAGGACATCTGGAACGGCAGAACCCGAGCTCGCACAATCGTCGGCGCCGGTTCATGCGTCGGAAGCCGCGGCGCCTCCCGTACAGCAGGCGCCCAAGGAAGCCGAGCTGCCGCTTCGCCTCGCCATCGGTTTGATTGGAATGCTGCTGGCGTCGTTACTGGCGATATTGAACGAACAGGTCACCGCGGTGGCGCTGGCCGATATCCGCGGCGCGTTCTCGATTGGACGCGACGATGGAACATGGGTGACCGCTCTCTTCGAAGCGACGAATGTCGCCACGATGATATTCGCTCCCTGGTTCGGGGTGACGCTCACGCTGAAGCGATTCACGATCGGCGCCGTGCTGGCCGTGATGTTCGTCGGATTCCTTTGTCCCTTCGCGCCGAACCTGCCTACGCTCTATGTATTGCGTGCGCTGCAAGGCGTGGCGAGCGGATGTCTGCCCCCGATGCTGATTATCGTGGCGCTGCGCTATCTCCCGCCGAAAATCAAGTTATACGGACTCGCGGGATACGCACTCACCGCGACCTTCGGACCGGCGCTCGGCACGCCTCTCGCCGCGTTATGGACGGAGTATGTCAGCTGGCGAATGGCCTTCTGGCAGATCGTGCCGCTCGGCATCGTGAGCTGCGTGGCCATCCACCAGGGGCTGCCGTCGGATCCCCTCAGGCTCGAACGTTTCCGTTCATTTAACTGGAGCGGATTCGTACTGGGATTCCCCGCGATAGCCATGCTCGTCATTGGTCTGCTGCAAGGCGATCGTCTCGACTGGCTGAATTCAACGTTCACCAGCACGATGTTCTATGGCGGCGCGCTGTTGTTCGCGGCGTTCCTCGTCAACGAGTGGTTTCATCCGCTGCCATTCTTCAAACTCCAGCTGCTTGCCCGCAGGAACCTCGCGCACGGACTTCTGACACTGGTTGGCGCCGTTGTGCTGCTGGTTGGCGTTGCGGTCATACCCGGCCAATATCTCGCGCAAGTCCACGGTTACCGGCCGCTGCAAACCGCGCCGCTGTCGTTGCTGCTTGCAATTCCCCTGCTGATTGCGCTTCCCGTCACCGCCGCCGTGCTGAATCTCCGCCAGGTCGACCATCGCTGGGTCATGGCCATCGGACTGTGCCTGATAGCCACCACGTGCTTCCTGGGGAGTTTCATGACCTCCGCGTGGGTTCGCGAGAACTTCTATTGGCTTCAGTCGTTGGAAATTGCCGCACAGCCCATGGTGATCATGGGAATCCTGATGGGCGTCACGACCGGCCTGCCCCCAACGGAAGGCCCGTTTGCTTCGGCCATGTTCAACACGCTCAAAGCGTTTACCGGCGCCGCGGCAACCGGTCTCATCGAGGGTGTGGGAACCGCGCGCGAGCATTTTCATTCGAGCATGCTCGTCGATCGGCTGGGCAACAACACCCTGGTCACGGGACAAGGCATCGACGCGGCTCACGGGCTCGGCGAACTTGCGCATCGGATCCACGAGCAAGCCGTCGTGCTGACGTCAGCGGATCTCTATCGCCTGATGGCAGGTGTCGCCCTCGCATTTCTTTTCGTTATTCCGGTGTTACCCGTGCGTGTTTATCCGCCATGGAGCACGACGCCGCCCTCTTCCCGCTAAGCGACGATACCTATGTCATCCATCACCCGATTTCCGCCTAAGGCAATTTATCTCCCCGCGTATGTGGTCATACTCGGTGTTGCAATCTGGGCTTGCATAAGGCTGTTCGCCGACTCGAATAGCGAGACCACCAACGATGCCTACGTGACCGCCGACTTCACACTCGTCGCGCCGCGCGTCGCCGGCCAACTTTCAGAGGTGCTCGTAGAGGACAACCAGCAGGTGAAAGCCGGGCAGCTACTGGCGCGTATCGACGACCGCGATTTCCGCGCGGCTCTGATGAGTGCGCAAGCTGACGTGGCCGCGGCAAAGGCAGCGGTTGCGAACTATGACGCCGAGATCGCGCGGCATCCCGCGCTTGTCGACCAGGCACGCGCCACGCTCCGCGCAGACGATGCGACACTCGAGTTCGCGCGGGCAAACGCCGCGCGTTACCGGAATCTCTCGGACGCCGGCGCGGGAACGACGCAGGAGCAGCAGCATGCCTCGAGCACACTGGCCGAGGAACTCGCGCAGCAGGCGCGCAACCGCGCCGCGCTCGTCGCCACCGAGCAGAACCTCGACGTTCTGCGCAGCCAGCGCGATAAGGCGGCCGGCGCATTGGCTCACGCCGAAGCGGCTCTCGAACAGGCGAAACTCAACTTTTCCTATACGCAGATTCACGCGCCCGTCGACGGCAAGGTTGGACGACGGTCGGCGCGAGTCGGCGCATTCGTCACAACGGGCGCGCCATTGCTCGCGATCGTTCCGCTGTCGGACGCCTATATCGTCGCCAACTTTCAGGAAAACCAGCTGACCCATATGCGACCCGGCAATGCCGTGCGTATCAAGGTGGATACGTTCCCGGACGTCGTGATTCGAGGGCATGTCGATAGCCTCGCTCCCGCCACGGGCGTGAGCTTCGCGCCGATCGCGCCCGACAACGCGACGGGCAATTTCACCAAGGTCGTCCAGCGCGTGCCGGTCAAGATCACGATCGACCGCGGACAGCAGGCCGCGTCGGCATTGAGCGTGGGGCTGTCGGTCGAAGCGGATGTCGCCGTCAGCAGGCGCGCGGATGCGCCGGGTGCGGAGGCAGACAAGCAATGACCGCCAGTGAATTTTCGATCCGCACGCCGGCGCTGGCGGCGTTGCTGTGCTTCGCGCTCGTGGGCTGTGCCGTTGGCCCTGACTTCGAACGTCCGCAAACAACCACGCCTGCCGTGTTTGACCGCACCCAGTCCGCGCAGGCATCCAGTAAAGCAATCGAGTCCGAATTCAGCGCGCAGTGGTGGATGCTGTTCAACGATCCCATCCTGGACTCGCTGGAAAAACAGCTCTCCGATGCCAACCTCGACGTGGCGGCGGCCTCGGCGCGCCTGCGGCAAAGCCGGGCCGGGCAACGCATTGCCGGCGCCGAAGAATACCCGCGGTTGAGCAGTGCCGCCTCGTATAACCGCGAGCGCGGAAGTCCGAACGGCATCCTGTCATTGCTTGGCGTTAGCCCAGCGGGAAGTCAGCCGCAATCGGCATCGGGCAGCGCGCCGGCCGGCGTCGCGGCATTGCCGGGACCCTCGGGCTCGCCGGCCTACGACCTTTACCAGGCCGGCGTCGATGCATCGTGGGAGCTCGACATCTGGGGCCGGGCGCGACGCGGTGTCGAGGCCGCGACAGCGCTGACGGATGCCTCATACGAGGATCGCAACGCGATTCTATTGTCTGCGCGCGCGGAACTCGCGCGAGACTACGTTCAGTTGCGCGACGCGCAGGCGCTGCTTCAGATCGCGAGACAGAACCTCGTCATCGCCCGCGACGCCACCAGGCTCACGCAAACGCGGGTACGCGAAGGCGTCACTACCGACCTGGACGTGGCCAACGCTTCCGCGCAGGCAGAGTTGATCGAAAGCCTCATTCCGACGCTCGAATCGCGTTCCGAGACCACGATCAACGCAATCGGCGTGTTGCTGGCCGAGGAGCCGGGCGCGCTACGCGAGACGCTCGGCGAACCGCATGATGTTCCCGCACTCCCTGAACAGGTGCCCATCGGTATCCGCTCGGAACTGGTGCAGCGCAGACCCGACATCAGGAGAGCAGAGGCGCAATTACACGCGGCCACGGCGGCGATCGGAATGGCGAAGGCCGACTTCTATCCACGCATATCGCTGAATGGCAGCGCGGGATTCCAAAGCCTTCAGCTCTCGAATCTCGCCAGTTGGGCGTCCGGTCAGTTCGTCGTGGGACCGTCGATCACGCTGCCGATCTTCGAAGGGGGACGCCTCAAGGGAACACTCCATTTGCGCGAGGCGCAACAGCAGGAAGCTGCGATCGTCTACAGGCGGACCGTACTTCAGGCATGGCGAGAGGTGGACGATGCGCTCGTCGTCTATGACGCTGAACAGCGGCGGCGCGATCGGCTGAAAGCGGTCGTTGGCTTGAACCAGCGCGCGCTCTCGATTGCGCGGCAGCGATACAAGGCGGGCGCGGTCGATTTTCTCGACGTGCTCAACGTGCAGAAACAGTTGCTCGACGCACAGAGCAATCTTGAGCAAAGCAAGGCTCACGCCGCGGCTAACCTCATCGCGCTATGCAAGGCACTCGGCGGCGGATGGGAGTCGACGTATGCCAGATCGCCGTAAACGAGTACTCAACTATCGGCACGCTCTGTTGCCTCCTGGACGTTCACATATCTCTGGTATTCCGCTCGAGGCAAGCCTATAAATAATTTCCTGTTAGACAACGCGTAACCCGCGTTCTCTGCCAAGCCCGTTCAGAACCTGTTCACGAAATAAAGGTATTTCCATGAAAGCCAAACATCTTGTAGCGAGCGGCGCCGTGCTGCTCTGTAGCATGACCGGCATTGCGCATTCCCAGCCGACTCAGGCCGTCGCCCCGCCAACCCCGTCTTCTGCACAGCAGCCCATCTTGAACACTGCGCCGCAAACGGTTGACCAGTCGGTAGGCGGCGCATCCATGTACGGGACGCACGACAGCGGGCGCGGCAGGAATGGCAGCCTGTGCATCGTCGGGTTGTCCTGCGATATCTACAAAGGAAATTGACGGCACGTTGTATGCATGGCGACGATGCGCCCCCGCGTACCCGCCGCGGGGGGCAGCGTCCACTATTTCTTGCCGTGCTGCATTCGGGCAATGAGCGTCGCCTGTTCGACGAGTTGCGATATGGGTGCGATATGGGCGCTTCGATTTCTTCCCACGAGAACACTGATGGCCAAAGCTTATTGGATGGTGTCGTATCGCAAGGTGACGGACCCGCAGCGCGTTGCCGAGTACTCGAAATTGGCCGCGCCGGCAATCGCCAATGGCGGTGGACGCATTCTGGCTCGCGGCGCGGCGGCGTTCGCGCATGAAGCGGGCCTGATTGAACGCACCGTGCTAACGGAATTCGACAGTCTCCAACAAGCCGTTTCCGCCTTCGAGAGCGTTGACTATCAGGCCGCCTTGAAGATTCTCGGCACCGCTGCGGAGCGAGATTTCAGAATCGTCGAAGGCGTGGAATAACACAAGGAAGATCCGCAGCGGCTCACCCAAAAACCTCGTCCCTCGCCTCCAGATCGACCTATGCTGAAAATCCTGGCAGAGGTTGGCCGATTACCCAAACTTTGCCTTTGCCGAAAATTCGGCGACTTTCGAGGAGCAGACAATGAAAATCCTGATGGTGATGACCTCGCATGATCAGTTGGGAAACACTGGCAAGAAAACAGGCTTCTGGCTGGAGGAGTTCGCCGCTCCCTATTACACGTTTCTCGATGCGGGAGCCGCTGTTACGGTCGCCTCTCCCAAGGGCGGACAACCCCCGCTCGACCCCAAGAGCGACACCCCCGAAGGCGAGACGAACATGACGAGGCGATTCAAGGCGGATCCCCTCGCTCAAAAAGTCCTCGCCAACACAGTCAAACTCTCGGACATGGCGGCTAGCGACTATGACGCGGTCTTTTACCCAGGCGGTCACGGCCCCCTGTGGGATCTGGCCGAGGACAAAGACTCGATTGCCTTGATCGAAGCCTTCTATCGTTCCGACAAACCCGTGGCCGCCGTCTGCCACGCTCCATGCGTTTTCCGCCACGTCGTGATCGACGGTGAACCGATCGTGAAAGGCCGGCGCGTCACGGGCTTTACGAACACAGAAGAAGAAGCTGTCCAACTGACCGAAGTGGTTCCATTTCTCGTAGAAGACGAACTGAAGCGATTGGGCGGCAAGTTCGAGAAAGCGGCCGATTGGCAAAGCTTCGCGATCACCGACGGCCTTCTCGTTACAGGTCAGAACCCTGCTTCTTCAACGGCCGGCGCCAAACATCTGTTGGGACTTCTCGCCTGAATGCCGGCAATTATTTACCGGGCTATCGCGGCCGCGCGAGCCGACTTCGCAGCCACGAAAGAAGAGCGGCGCGGTTCGCTCACGCTATGAATCGCTGGCTGCGCCGGGTAGCCGCGCAGGAGAACCGCGATGAGCAACGAGTCAACGCCGCGAGACGGATCGCCCGCCGATCACCACGACGTAACCGAAGACGTGAGCGTACGTGATCATCCCCGATACCAGCAGATGTTTCCGGTTCTCACGGCGGCGGAAGTCGACAGGGTGCGTCGCTTCGGCAGCCTGTGTCACTACGCCAAAGGTGAATCGCTCTATCGCGCGGGAAGTCTCTGCCCCGGCGTCTTCGTCCTTCTCTCGGGCAAAGTGCGGATAGTCGGTCGCGACGGCCTCGGCCATGAACGGGTCATTCATACGTATGCGCAGCGCGGCGAATTCACCTCCGACGTCACTCAACTGTCGAGCAAGCCCGCGGTAGTGGATGCGCATGTCATCGAAGATGTCGAAGTACTGTTGGTGCGGCCCGATGAACTCAGCGCCGTGATGATCAGCGAAGCAGATCTTGGCGAAAAGATCATGCGTGCGCTGATTCTCAGGCGAGTCCTCGTGATCGAGCGCGGACAGGGCGTCGTTCTGGTGGGCTCCTCCAGTGACGGGCAACTCGTCGCGTTGCAGGATTTCCTGCGCCGCAACGCTTTTCCCAATATGACGCTCGATGCCGAACAGGATGCCGAAGCCATCGCGCTACTCGAACGCCTGACGCCGCAGCCCAACGACTTCCCGCTCGTCGTTTGTCCAAACGGCACCGTGCTGCGAAATCCCGATCAGGGGCAACTGGCGTCCTGTCTCGGGCTGATTCCCGAATTCGACCCGACGCACGTCTACGATGTAGTGATAATCGGCGCGGGGCCCGCGGGACTTGCGGCGGCCGTCTACGCGGCGTCGGAAGGAATGTCGGTTGCAGTTCTCGACTGCCGCGCACCCGGCGGCCAGGCGGGTACGAGCGCGCGCATCGAAAACTATCTGGGTTTCCCTACCGGCATCACAGGCCAGGCTCTCGCGGGCCGCGCGTTTGTTCAGGCGCAGAAGTTCGGCGCGCATATCGCCATTCCGTGCGAGGTCAAGGCGTTGTATTGCGACAGACAACCACCTGTCGTGGAACTCGCCAACGGCCGCCGCATTACCGCGCGCGCCGTCGTTATCGCGAGCGGCGCGGAGTATCGGCGTCCAGAGGTCCAGAACCTCGCGCGCTTCGAGCGCTGCGGGGTCTATTACTGGGCAACGCCAATCGAGGCCCGGCTGTGCCGCAAGGAGCCGGTTCTGCTGGTGGGCGGCGGCAATTCGGCGGGGCAAGCGGTGGTGTTTCTGGCAGCACATGCCGAACATGTGCATATGTTCATTCGAGGCGCGAATCTCGAGCGCGGTATGTCACGTTACCTGATCGAACGCGTTGCATCGCTACCGAACGTAACCCTCCACACGCGTATCGAACTGACCGCGCTCGAGGGAGGTGCGCGACTTGAACGCGTGCACTACCGCGGCGCGGGCGGCATTGAAGGAAGCATGACCGCACATCATCTGTTCGTATTCGTCGGCGCCGAGCCGAATACCGGCTGGCTCAAGACATGCGAGGTGTCGCTCGACAACAAGGGGTTTGTGTTGACGGGCACCGACATTCCCGGCGCGAGTGCGCGCTCGCTGCCGTTGCAGACAAGCGTCCGGGGGATTTTCGCAATCGGTGACGTGCGTTCGGGATCGACCAAGCGTGTCGCGTCGGCGGTCGGCGAAGGCGCGGCTGTGGTGGCGCAGATTCATCGATTGCTGGCCGGAGTGTCGTAATGACAAGATCTGGAAATGGTTTCTCTGTCCAACTCGGCGGCGACGCATGCATTTCATTGCCGGTCACGGAAACCTGAACGAATTAGCCGGAATCAGCCAACCGCCCTTCCCGATCAGCCATGAATCACGTTGCATCACTATCCCGTCGATCAGCGCTTCTTTCCCGCAGCGCCTATCCCAAGGTATGACCAAAGCGAACGATGAAATGAATCGGCCATCCACTCGAACGACTAGTGAGGAACCGCGGGTTTGTATATGTTATGCATAGCACCGCGAGAGCCAGCCGCGATCGCACAAGCAACGGTGCATCCACCGATGCGGGCCCCAGGATGTTTGCGCCCGCCATGAGTTGGCGCAGCGAAAGCGCGGCGTCACTTTTCGTGAGGAGCAGGACAATGCTTGCCAGCGAAACCGATCCGTGGGTTCAGACCATACGACTTCTGTCATCCGGGTCACAAGCATCGGGGCTCAGCGATCGAATGCCTTTCGTGGCAAGCCCCTTCCCACTTTTTAACCAGGACGCGGCGCTGCGTAACGGCCCCTCATTGCATCTGGCGATCAGCCTGATCGAGCGGACAAGCACCACCAGCGTCACGATTGCCTGGCGAGATGCGACGAGCTGCTTTTACGGCGCCCAGGTGTGGAGCGCGGCAAAGGCAAGGCTTTCCGGCGTCTGCGCGATAAGCGGGGCACGGATAAAAAGAGGCGATCGAATCTTTCATCCGCGAAGGTCGAAACCTGCACCGGTCAACGCGAAGGCCATGATTCTTGCATCGACGATAGACGCTGTCGAGCCGGCCGGGACGCATCAGTGATCTCGCGATTCATGGAGACGGCGCTCCCGTTCCTGCACGTAGTGTCCCGTTGCCATGTAAGGGTGTACCTTAAAGCGCATCGGGCAACGCGGAAAACGCTGCGCATTGGTAGCCATGAATTCGCGCATTGCCTAGTATGGAGAAGTACCGGCGGCGGATTCCCGCAACGGAACTTCTCGAAGGCAAAGCAATGAAAAGCGAGATCCCTGGAACGGGAAGTGAAACGTTGCCCGACGCGCTCGTTTATGTGGTTGACGACGATGAATCTATCCGCGGGGCGCTGACATCCTTACTCACGTCGGTGGGAATTCCTGTGCGGGCGTTCGCATCGGCTGATGATTTTCTAGCCGCGCAGATGCCGGACGTGCCGAGTTGCCTGGTTCTCGACGTTCGCCTGCGAGGGGCGAGCGGCTTGATCCTGCAACAGGAGCCATTCAAGGAAACCGTTCGATTGCCGGTCATATTTCTGACCGCATACGGCGACATTGAAATGTCCGTCAAGGCCATGAAAGCGGGCGCATTCGATTTCATGACCAAGCCGTTCAGGGATCAGGATCTGATCGACACCATTGCAGCGGCCCTGAAAATGAATCGCGAGTCCAGGCGCCAGGACAAGATCGTTGCGGGCATCCTCCAGACATACGACTCGCTGACCGCTCGCGAGCGGGAAGTCATCGGGCTGGTGGCAGAGGGGCTGTTGAACAAGCAGATCGCCGACCGCCTGTGTCTTAGCGAGGTAACGGTCAAGATTCATCGGGCTCAAGCAATGCACAAGCTCGACGCACGTTCGGTGCCCGATGTCGTTAGAAAATTGCAGCAGGTTCGCCCCGCTCGTGAAGACGCCAGATAGCGCATTCACGCCAATCCGTCATTCGGCTGTACCGGCTCATACGAACTGTCGCTAAAACCATTCGAAGGTCTTATTGCCGCTTTGGCCTTGGGCTTGTAATTTGTCTAAAGGATTAAGCCTTTTTTGCATCCATTGGATCGCCTTGGGGCTCGACATGAGATCAAAGCACTCTTCCGCGCTCATCGGGGTGGTGGAAGACGACGAATCGGTCCGGTTAGCGACGGCCAGTCTACTGCGTTCGGCAAACTGGCGGGTTATCGCGTATCCGTCGGCCAATCATCTTCTGAGCGATACGCGTCGGTCCGAACTCGGCCTCGTCGTCACGGATATTCACATGCCAGGCATGGACGGATTTGGATTGCTTGAAGCGATCGGTTCGTGGATGCAGCCAGTTCCCGTCATCTTCATTACCGCATACGTCACGCAAGAGCTTCGCGACAGGTCCAACACCGCGGGAGCGACAGGCTTCTTTTCAAAGCCACTGGACGACACGCGACTGCTCGCGTTGATAGACAGGATAATCGGGAAGCAGCCGAAGACTCGCTCCTCAGTTTGATCGTTACCGCGGACGAAGGACACGAAGGCATCCGAACGTATTACCCGAGCATGCGACTGCACAACGCCTAGCAGCACATCGAACGATGGAATCGCACGGCGTTCGCGCTTAGCCTTTAGTCGGTGCACGCGCAGACGATCGCCAGCGTTTCCGGCATCTTCGACAATTCTTCGCGGCTCGATGTGAACCTACCAGTGAGGTGCGAAATGGATCAGCTTTACATGTTGCGGGCATTCGTGGCAGCCGCGCGGTATCAAAGTTTCAGCAGGGCTGCCGATTCGTTGGATGTCACCACCGGATCGATATCGAAAGCGATCGCCAAGCTCGAAGCATGTATTCAGACGAGGGTCTTGCTTAGAACAACGAGGTCCGTTTCCCTGACCGAAGCGGCGCAGCCGTACTATCTGATTTGCTGCCGTTTGCTCGAAGAACTCGACGAAGCAAACCGCCGCATTTCGCGGGAGCGCGAGGTCGAAGGCGGAAGGCTGCGGCTCGTCGTGCATCCGATGCTCGTGAGTGAGACATTCTCCCGACTGGTGCGGGACTATCGCGTCATTGCTCCCAATGTAAGTCTCGTCGTTGCTGTCCAGGACGACGCCGTGAATCTGTATGACGGACGTTTCGATATCGCCATTCTGCCGCCTCATCTCGTGGAGCAGTCCGCCGTGATTCGCCGAACGCTGTCCAGAACGCCGCGCATTCTCGTTGCTTCACCCGGTTATCTGGAGCATCACGGCACGCCCGGAACGGCCGCGCATCTCGCCGGTCATTTTTTGCTGGTGGACCGCGAGTCGAGGAAGACGAGCGTGAATTCCATCGATCTGCTCGAGGGAGATCGACGGGTGAGCGTGTCTCCCATGTCGTCGATGAACGGCAACGAAGTGTTGTTGCGGGCAGCGGCGCTAACGGGAATCGGCATTGCCACATTACCTGAAACCATGGTTCGCGAAGATATCGACATGGGACATCTCGTGCACATCTTGCCGGAGTGCACGGCATCCGATGGCAACATCGAACTATGCCTCTTCTACTCGCACCGCGAGTTGCTTCCGGCGCGGCTCAGGACGTTCGTCGATTTCTGTGCCGACTTCTTCAGAGCGCCGGCCCCACCCACTGTCCGCGACGCGAAGACGGTTTCACAGGCAACGAATCGTCGCGAAGACTATGCGGTGACGTCATGACGGTTTCGCTGGCGCACGTCGCGATCGCCTACCTTTACCCGGATGCACTGCGTCAGCTTGCATGGGCACCGTGAACTGAAAGGTGGTGCCGCTCGGCGAGTTCGACGCCACCCACAATTTTCCTCCATGACTTTCGACGATCGAGCGGCAGATCGGCAAACCCAGCCCCAGGCCGTTCGGTTTGGTCGTGAAAAACGCGTCGAAGACGCATTCAAGACGTTCGGTGGCAAGGCCCGGCCCCGAGTCTTGCACGCTCACGCAGAGTTCGTTGACCTCGAGCCTGCTGGTTCGGATCAAAAGCGTTCGCGTGGCCGTGTTCGCGGCGCTCATCGCTTCGATCGCGTTGATCATCAGATTGAGCATCACCTGCTGAAGTTGCACCCGATCGCCGTGTATTTGCGGCAGTCCGTCAACCAGTTGCACAGCCAGTTTGACACCGCACTTGTCAGCCTCGCCTCCCATGAACGCGATCAGCTCGAGAATCGTTTCATTGATGTCGAGACCATCTTTTCGCTGCGGCTCTTTTTTAAAGAAGGCGCGGGTTCGGTCGACTATGTCATTGGCGCGGCTGCTATCCGTGACAATCCGATTGAGCGCCTGACGAACTTCGACGAGGTTGGGCGGTCGCGCCGCGAGCCAGCGCAGGGCCGCGCTCGCATAGGCGGCTGTCGCGGTGATTGGCTGCTTTACTTCGTGTGCGATGGAAGCCGATAGCTGGCCCATCGTTGCCACGCGGTTTGAATGCGCCAGCACCATCTGGAGTTCGAGGTATCTTCGCTCGCTGTCGCGTATTTCCTGTTGCGCCCGCCTTTGTTCGGTCAAGTCCACGATGAAAGCCACGCCGCCTTGGTCCTCGCGCTCGCCAAACGCCGCCGCGCCGACCAGAACCGGCACTCGTCGCCCGTCTTTCCGGAAGTATTCTTTCTCGAAGGGTCTTGCGCTTCCGGTGGTTTTCAATTCGGCTATCGCCAGCTCATCGCGGCCATGCCACTCAGGCGGAGTCAGATCGGGCCACCTGATAAGACCGGAGAGGAGATCGTGCTGGGTGTAGTCCACCATGCGCAGAAAAGCATCGTTGGCGTCGATGACCTGGCCTTTGAAGTCCCAGATGAAAATGCCGATGATATTGGACTCGACCAGCCGCCGGACCTTCGACTCGCGCTCCTGAAGATCGGCATAAAGACGCGTGTTTTCGAGCGAAATGGCCGCCTGTGACGCCAGCAAATCGAGTAGCGCGGAGCGGCGCGGCGTGAATACATGCGATGTGGCCGTATTCTCGAGATAGAGCAAGCCGCCTAGCTTGCCCTGCCTGACAAGAGGCAAACAAAACATCGACCGTGTCGCTCCGTGCGACACGTAGTCGTCTTCGGAGAACGGATTGGGTGTCAGCGCATCGTCGATGATGACGCTCTTTTGTGTATGGATAACATAGCGCACGAGCGCTGCGGGAACGGCGGAATCGGCAACCGCCTCGCGGTTCAACTCGATCCGCTCGCCGTTGATGCGCGCTTCCGCTTCAATGCGGTAGCCGCCCTGCCGCTGCGGCACGATCAACACGCCCCGATCGGCGCCGGCGGTCTGTAATGCTATCGTCATCAAGCGCTCGATCAGGCCGGTCAATTCGATCTCGCTGGAAAGGGCTTGAGACGCCTTGAGCAGCGTTGCTGCATCGAGAAGCCGCCAATCATCGCCAAGGGTCGGCGCTAACTTGTGCCCTCTCTGATCGGCGAGGTGGGAATATTGCCTGTCGAGTTGCGCGACTTTGCCGTCGGCGCCCCAAAGAGCGAAGCAGTGACGCGCGTTGCGCAAATACGCATCGGCGCTCGTTCTGAGACCACAGCCCAGATAAAAGCGGCCGGCAAGCTCGCTGGCGATGCCTTCATGGTGAGGAAAGCCGTTTTCGCGAGCCGAATCGGTCGCCTGTTCGTAGAGACGCATGGCGTCGAGATCGCGGTGCTCGAGGCGCGCCAGCTCCGCGCAGACAAGCGCGTGGCGATTCTGATAGTTCTCTGGACAGTGCTCGGCCCACAGCGCGAATTTCTGGAGTTTCGCGGCGAGAATGCGCCGGTAGGCCAATTGCTGTTGGGCCGATGCTTCCGGAAAGAGCGCCGTCAACGCTAGCGCATGGAAGAAGTGAAACGTCGCTTCGATCGGCAGCGCCATCGCGGCGCGGAGCATCGCCTCCGCCTCGTGCGCGGCGTTCAGTGCGTCGGTGTACCGGCCATCGAGAAAAGCGAGCATCGTCTTGATGATGTGATAAAAGGCGATACCGCAGCCGAAGTTCGCCTGGGTGATCGCCCCGAAACATGCGGCTTCGTCGAATGCACCGCCGTTCAGCTTTAGCGTTTCGGCCGACTTGCCCCGCAGGCTGGCGACGAATTGCTGCTCGATCCGGATCGTCTCGTGAACGGGCCCGTTATGGCTCTGAATAGCGAATGCGGCGAATCTTTCCGATTGCGACTGCACCTCTTCGAGGATCGCGCCTTTCTCGATCGCCTGCCAGAGCGTCGTGAATGCGAGGTTGCCCGCAAAGACGAAATCGCCCACTTCCATGCAGGCAACGATCGCCTGTTCCAGAATCGGCAAATTGCTCGCAATATGGCGCCGCCAGAAATTGATGTGGCTGCCATGCAGATGAAGCAGCTTTCCATGGAGGCGCCGGTTGCCGAACTTTTCATTCAACCGCAGCGACATCTCCGAAAATTGCACCGCGCCGGGTATGTCGCCGACGATGGAGAGCAGCATTAATGCGTAATTGCCGTAAGCGAAGCTCGAGTTGTCGGTATTGCCGTGCCGCAAGGAGAGGTTGACCGCCTTCAGGGTAATGAGCGGATAGTACTCGGGCCGCGCCGCGAAGGCACAGGGCATTGCTCCGACCAGAAGATCGATGATCGCCCGTGTGGCAGGGTCGGCCGCCACCGGCGCCTCGACCAGTTCGCCGATCGGGCGCCCCGCCAGATTGAGCGGAATTTCCCGAAACGCCGCATCGACCGCCGCCTGGATGTCTTCGGCGGACTCCGGGAGAACGATGTCGAAATCGCGCAGCGCATTCCGCGCGACGGCGAAGCTCTCGTCATATTTGCCAGCGACCTGGTACAACTCCATGCGCAGGCTGAAAACTTTTGCGCGGTCAAGATTGGAGCGCGCGCTGCCCAGCATCATGTCGAACAGCGCGTCGGCCTCGGCAAAATCGCCAGCCAGATATTGGCATTCCGAAAACGCAAGGTAGAGATCGAAGGTGTTCTCATAGCATCGTGCCCAGGCGTCGATCGGCAGCAGCGCGACAGCTTGCGCCAGATACGTGCGGGCCGAAATATACGCGGTCGAATTCATCGCGCGCTTGCCCGCGATGAGATTCAGCGCGACGGTCCGCTCACGCTCCGCATGGTCGGTGATCAGCGCCGCGCCGCGATTGAGGTGGTTGACGATGTCGAAGATCGTCTCTTCGAGCGCTTCCGGCGCGCTCCGTAACGCGAGTGCCCGGCCGATCCGCAGATGCGCCGCGGCAAGATCTTCCGCGGGGATGAGCGCATAGGCGGCCTCCTGCACGCGATCATGCGCGAACGCATAGGCGCCCTCCGCACGAAAGACAAGACCGGCGCGCACGGCTTCCCACAACTTCGCGTGTAGCGTCTGCGCCGGCTCGTTCTGAACGAGGGTCAGCGAGGCGATCTCGGCGACGTTGCCGAGGCACGCGAGTTGACCCAGCGCGTCGCGCGTCGTGACAGGCAGGCGGTTCAGCTTCGCGGCCATCAGATCCGCTACGTTCTCGGTGAAGCCCTTGGCACGAATGCGCGGCAGATCCCAGGTCCATGTCGCCGTGCGGTGCTCGAAGGTAAGCAGTCTCTCGTCGTTCAGCGCCGTCAGAAACTGAATCGCGAAGAACGGATTACCGCCGGTCTTCTCATGTACGAGTTGCGCCAGCGGCCTGGCTATCGCGCTGTTGCAGTGAATCGAATCGGCGACGAGCTGCGCGACGCTGTCGGGTTTGAGAGGCGCGAGCACTATCTGCCGCACCTTCCCTCCGGCGGTGCCGATAGCGCCGAGCATATGCGTAAGCGGGTGCGAGCTATCCACCTCGTTGTCCCGATACGCGCCGACCAGCAGAACGTGCCTGACCTCCGGATGCGTGACGAGATGTTCGAGCAGATCGAGTGTCGCCCTGTCGAGCCATTGCAGATCGTCGATGAACAGTGCGAGCGGATGCTCCGGCCGCGCGAACACGCCGAGGAAACGGCGGAATACGATCTGGAAGCGGTTCTGCGCGTCCTGCGGCGGCAGGCTCGGCACGGGCGGCTGCTCGCCGACGATGAGCGCAAGCTCCGGAATCAGATTCACGATCACCTGGCCGTTCGGGCCGAGCGCTTCCACAAGCGCGCGCCGCCACGGCTCGACGTCGGCGTCGCTTTTGCTCAGCAGGTTGCGCACCAGAGACTGGAACGCCTGCGCAAACGGAACATAGGGAATGTCGCGTTTGTACTGATCGAACTTGCCGGCGGCGAACAGGCCGCGCGGCGGCACTAGCACCGTGTGCAGTTCGTTGACGACCGACGACTTGCCGATGCCCGCGTAGCCGGCGATCAGCACCAGTTCAGGCGCGGCGCCGGCCACGATCCGATCGAACGCCGCGACAAGTGCTTCGATCTGAACCTCACGCCCGTATAGTTTCTCCGGGATCAGTAGCCGGCTCGACACGTCGTGCGCGCCGAGCGGAAACGGAGTGATCTCGCGGTGCGCCTGCCATGCAGCAAGGCACGCCTGAAGGTCGGCTTCGACACCCATGGCGGTCTGATAACGGTTCTCAGCGGCCTTGGCGAGCAGTTTCAGAACGATGCCTCCGACTGCTTGCGGAATACCGTCGACGCGCTCGCCGGGCGGTGTTGGTCTGCGTGCGATGTGACAATGAATCCATTCCATCGCATCCGATGCCGCGAACGGCAGCGACCCGGTGAGCATTTCGTACAGCGTGACGCCAAGCGAGTAGAGATCGCTGCGTGCGTCGATCGAACGGTTCATACGGCCTGTCTGCTCGGGCGCCATGTATGCGAAGGTGCCCGCCACGATCTCCGGTGGCGCGGGCGGCTGACGTTCCTGCGGCAACTGCGACGCGATACCGAAGCCGGTGAGCCGCACGTTGCCCTCTGCGTCGACGAGAACGTTCGCCGGCTTGATGTCCTTGTGAACGAGGCCGCAACGATGAACCTGGCCGATCGCTCTCGCGAGATTGACCGCGATACTCAAAAAACGCCCCATTTCCAACGGCCCGCCGAGCATGCAATCCAGCGGCTCGCCGCCGTTGTCGGCAAGCACGAGCATCGGCGGTACGTGGCGCTGATCGAGCGCGAGAGGCTGCGCCGCCCAACTGGCGTCGAGCAGCGGGGCTAATCCGTATTCGTGTTCGAGACGTGTGATGCTTTGGGATGCGGCGCGCGTGGCGAACAGCGCAAGCACCGAGACGGGATGGCTGGCTCCGCGGGCGCGATATAGCGCGAAGTCGCCGTCGGCGCGCAGCGGCTCCAACTCATACCCCGTCAGATCCACGATGAACTCCCTTGTCGCGCCGTCGACCCCCGTTTCACTGCCGTTTGCTTTGCGGAATGAAGCCCGGGCTGCCGGTCTTCACGACTTCGTTGAATCTTTGTCTGGTCTGAATGCGGTTGACTTCGTCGAATGCGTCGGCCGGAAGCGCGGAGATGTCGAAGTTCTCTCTCGCGCGGGCCCCGGTCTTTGGCGTGGTAAGCAAAGCCCCGCCACGTTGCAGCGCCCACGCAAGCAGTACCTGCGCCGGCGTTTTTCCGGTTCGCGCGGCAATCGCGGCGATGACCAGGTCGTCGAGCGGCCCAGGCTTTATTCCGTGACCCAATGGCGCAAAAGCCAGGAACACCATGCCCTTCTCCTGGCAGAATTCCAGAAGTTCTGTTTCCGGAAGATACGGATGTGCCTCGACCTGTACCACCGCCGGCTTGATCCGTGCCGATTCGTAGAGCGGCCGCAATTCGTCCAGGCCGATGTCGGACAGTCCAATGGCGCGGCATCTACCACGGTCGACGAGATTTTCCATTGCCCGCCACGTATCGAGCAAGGTCACGCCTCGATCGTAGATGACAGCGCCGTTTTTATCGCGGGGGTCCTGCTCATCCCCCGGCTGAAACGCGAACGGAGTGTGAATCAGATAGAGATCCAGATAGTCGAGTCCAAGCCTGGCAAGACTCGCATCGAAAGCCGCTTCAACGCGCTCGGGCCGATGATTGGTGTTCCACAATTTCGTGGTCACGAAAATCTCCTCGCGCGCAATGGCCCCCGCAGCGAGCCCTGCCCGCAGAGCCTCGCCCACCTCACGTTCGTTCCGATAGCGCTCGGCACAGTCGAAGTGCCGATATCCGACTTTCAGCGCGTCTCTGGTCGCACTGATCGTGATCGCGGGATCGGCAATCAGCGTGCCGAACCCGAGTGCGGGCATACGGCCGCCCCCGTGACCAAGCGCTATCGTGCTGCTTCGAAAATCGGATGACTCAATCATGGCAACACCTCCGCACTATTTCGTGTGCCCGGCGACGAAGGAACAACGCTCGGCAAAGCGATTGCGGCGCCAGGTTCATTAACAGAAGAAACATCAAACACGTGAGCTGCGTACGTTGAGTCGCGTTGCTTGACGGAATGTGACGCACCCGCTTCTTCGGAAAGGCGCGACTTCGGATCGTTGGGCAAAGAGGGAAAGTTGCATTCGATAGCCCAATGCGAGCATCACAGTGGTCGCGAAACCCCTCTTTGTTAAGCTGAATGCGGTGATGAATGCGCGAGACTTGACGGCATGAGTTGGAGCGGCGTTGACTCGCGAGTCAGCCGCCTTCGGGTCGACCGGGTACTGAATAGATCGCCTCCCGATTCAGTGTAGCAGACGAATTACAGGGCAACAGAGGAAGCTTTCAGCGCGAGTGCCGCCAGCGTTCGCTCTTGCCAATACGTCACCAAGCCGTTGCAGATCTTCTCGAAAGCAAACTGTCAGAAAGCGTTTTGACGTGCTCCTGATCGAACGCAAAAGTCGCTTCGCGAGCGAGGCGCTAAATGGCTAGACCGCGCCACGCGGTAAGTCACTTCAGTTCTCGCGCCAAAAAGGCTGACACTTTTTTAGCAGCGCGTTCTGCAAAAACTCCCCATTTCGCGTCACACAGGACATGCGCTACGTGGCTCGTGCGCCCTGCAACCCCTCACCCCTTCCGCCCTGCCCGCTGTTTCTTGGCGTAAATCAGCGCTCCCGTCTCAACCGGCACGAAGGGTGCCTGAAAATGATCGATCAGAAAATCAATGAACGCTCTGGCGCGTGCGGTCTGATTTCGCTGACTCGGGTAGTACACGAACAAATCGGCTGAAGGCAGTGGGGTATCCGGCAACACCAGTCTCAATCGGCCGCTTTGGACGTACTTCGCCAGGTCCCATTCGGATCGAATCAGGATTCCGTGACCGTCGAGTGCCCAACGCAATACGATGTCGCCGTCATTGCTCGAGAGCGCCCCTTTGACTTTGAGCGCTTCGAGGTGATCATCCTGTATGTATCTCCAAACGCCGTAAGCATCGTCATTCTGGCGATGAATGATGCACCGGTGGTCAACCAGATCTTCGACGCGCTCCGGCGTCCCAAAACGCTCGAGGTACCTGGAAGAGGCGCAAAGAAAACGCCGGTTGCTCATGATGCGCCGCGCGCTTAGGCGGCTATCGGGGAGTTCGCCAAAACGGATCGCCATATCGAACCCATCGGCAACCAGATCGATGGCGCGGTCGGTCACTTCAAACTGGATCTCGACCTTGGGAAATCGCTTCGCGAAGTCAGATACCAGAGGCGCGATGGTTGTGCGTCCGAATCCCAGCGTCGCATTGATACGCAGCAGACCGTGAGGATCAGTACGAGTCCCTGATATCTCCTCCTCCATCTGCCGCACCTGTTCGACGATGTGCGTTGCGTAGCGCAGGTAAGTCTCGCCTTCGGGCGTCAGGCTGACATTCCGGGTCGTTCTGTTGACCAGCCTGACCCCTAGTCTCTGCTCGATCAACCCCAGGCGCTTAGTGGCTGCCGGCGGCGTGAGATCGAGCGCGCGGGCCGCACCGGACAGGCTCTTGAGCCTCGCGAGGAGGATAAAAAAATCGAAGTCGGAAGCGATGTCGGTTGCCATTGCCGTTATTCACCCACGGTAAAAAATGAAATGAATTGAGGCGAAGTATAGCCCCTGCTTTCGCGGATAAGCTACGTTCCATTGCAGCCCCATGCAATGCAATACATGCTCAGAACTCAGGAGACACCGTCATGAGAATCGTTGAAATCCGCGAAAAGACCGTTCCGATCAGTTCTCCGATCCGCAATGCCTACATTGACTTCAGCAAGATGACGCTGAGTCTCGTCGCCGTGGTGACGGATGTCATCCGGGACGGAAAGCCGGTGGTGGGTTACGGTTTCAATTCCAACGGCCGCTATGGCCAGGGCAAGCTCATGCGCGAGCGCTTCATGCCGCGCATTCTGGAAGCCGATTCCGCCAGCCTCGTCAATGACGCAGGTGACAACCTCGATCCCCACAAGATCTGGGCAACCATGTTCACCAACGAAAAGCCCGGCGGCCACGGCGAGCGCTCGGTGGCGATCGGCACGATCGACATGGCGATCTGGGACGCGGTAGCAAAGATCGAAGGTAAACCGCTGTTCCAACTGCTGGCCGACCGTTATGGCAATGGTCAGCCCAATCGCAAGATCTTCGTGTATGCGGCCGGCGGTTACTACTATCCGGGCCAGGACCACGAAAAGCTCAAGGACGAAATGCGCAGCTACATCGACCGGGGCTATACGGTCGTGAAGAAAAAGATTGGTGGCGCTTCGCTCGACGAAGATCTGCGCCGCATCGATTCGATTCTGAGCGTGCTGCAGGACGGCCAGAAACTCGCTGTCGACGCCAACGGGCGCTTCGACCTCGACACCGCGATTCAGTACGCGAAGGCGCTGTCGCAGTACGACCTGTTCTGGTACGAAGAACCGGGCGATCCGCTCGACTTCGAACTGCAGGCGACGCTGCGTAACTACTACGACAAGCCGATGGCAACGGGCGAGGATCTGTTCTCGATGCAGGATGCGCGCAATCTGATCCGTTATGGCGGCATGCGTCCCGACCGTGACTGGCTGCAGTTCGATTGCGCGCTGAGCTATGGCCTCGTCGAGTACCTGCGCACGCTCGACATGCTGCATCAGCACGGCTGGTCGCCGAGCCGATGCATTCCACACGGTGGTCACCAGATGTCGCTGAACATCGCGGCGGGCCTTGGTCTGGGCGGCAATGAATCATATCCCGACCTGTTCCAGCCGTATGGCGGCTTCCCCGATGGCGTGAAGGTGGACGGCGGCTACATCACGATGCCCGATCTGCCCGGCATCGGTTTTGAAGGCAAGACGGATCTTTACGCCGAGATGCAAAAGCTCTCTGCATAAGCCGTCAAGCGGCGAACGCCGACAAAAGCGTCGGCGGAGCGTTCAGAAAAATACATCAACGGAACGCAGGCGAAATAAGGTCGTGGTTGCCGCAGCGGTAGATCCCGCTGCGCTGCTCGACCTGACTTCATCAAAAGATGCCACGCATAGATAGGAGACAGTCATGCGGGTTTCAAAGATCGGAAAGTCTCTTTCCAGGCTCTATGTACAGGTTCTGATTGGCATTGTCGCTGGTGTGCTGGTCGGCCACTTCTACCCTGACATCGGTTCTCAACTCAAACCACTCGGCGATCTGTTCATCAAACTGATCCGGATGCTGCTCGCTCCGATCATTTTCGCCTCCGTCGTGGTCGGTATTGCCCGCATGAACGATCTTCACGAGGCTGGGCGGGTCGGCGTCAAGGCAGTCGTGTACTTCGAAATTGCCTCGACCATTGCGCTTGTTGTCGGCCTTATCGTCGTGAATGTCATCAAGCCAGGCAGCGGTATGAACATCGACCCCGCTCATATCGACAGTTCCGCCATCGCCACCTATAGTCACGCGGCACAGCAGCACGGCATGCTTGAATTCTTCATGAACATCGTTCCCAACAGTATCGTTGGGGCGTTCGCGAATGGAGAGATCCTGCCGATTATCTTCTTCTCGCTGCTGCTCGCAGTATCCCTCGCGAAGCTCGGTCCCCGCACCGCGCCGTTCGTCGACATGCTCGACATGTTTCTTCAGGGCATGTTTGGGATAGTGCGCATCGTGATGTACGTCGCGCCTATCGGTGCGTTTGGCGGCATGGCATTCACCATTGCGAAGTACGGGATCGGCACGCTGGCATCGTTTGGTCAGTTGATGCTGTGTCTTTACCTGACCTCGATCTTCTTCGTGGTCATCGTGCTCGGCCTCGTCATGCGCCTGAGTGGGCTGTCGTTGTGGAAGTATCTCCGCTACATCAAGGACGAGATTTTCATTACGCTCGGTACGGCTTCGACCGAAGCGGTTCTCCCGCAGATGCTCATCAAGATGGAGAAGCTTGGCTGCTCACGCCCCGTCGTCGGCATGGTGTTGCCGACGGGCTACACGTTTAACGCCGATGGCACGGCAATCTATCTGACGATGGCCTCGATGTTCATCGCACAAGCGATGAATATCCATCTAACGATCTGGGATCAGTTGCTATTGCTTGGCGTGTTGCTGCTGACTTCGAAAGGGTCGGCTGGCGTGGCCGGAGCGGGATTCGTGGCACTGGCAGCCACGCTCGCGACGATGCACAAGATTCCGGTGTCCGGGCTGGTGCTGCTGCTGGGCGTGGACCGTTTTCTCAATGAGGCGCGTGCGGTCACCAATCTGATCGGCAACGGAGTAGCGACCATTGTGGTTGCTCGTTGGGAGGGTGCGCTCGACATGATTCAAGCCCGTGCGATGCTCGACCGCTCTGACACGAGCCTCGAGGCCTTGGAGTCCATCGACGACGCATCGGCGGGCCTCACGCACCCGAACGAGACCATTATCCGGCCTAACACTCACTGAGTTGCCCCGAAGCTCGCAGGTGTCGTGTACAAAGGCTGGCTTGATTGATGGCTCCGACGAAACGCGAGAAAGGTCGTGTACTTTCTCACTGGCTTATCCCAAATTGTCATACTATATGAGGCGCCTGCATCGGTTCGACTGCGGAGTTGCGAACGAGCGCTGGTGCGACAGGATTCCAGTCTTTCCACTCGGGTGAATATCCAGGTCGGGCATCCATCGACCCGGAATTTCGCCCTTTGTTACGGGAGCCAAGAAAATGCACACCCTTATGAAAGCATTCGTTCGTGACGAACGTGGCGTGAGCGCCATGGAATACGCCGTTCTGGCCGGCATTGTGGTGCTCGCGCTGGGCGCCATGGCGGTCGCCTTCAATGACAACGCCAGTGCAATGTTCGCCAACCTTTTCACGCAAGCCACGACCGCCCAGGGCAAGGCGTAATGCATTGGACGGCGCCGCGTCGGCTTTCGCTTCCTTCAGCACGCACAGCGCGACCGGATTGCCCTTCTCCGGCAGATAGACGATCTGTACGAGCGGCTTGTCATGGAAGCGCGGTCGCTGCACCCGTTTGAACGTCAGCCCCTGGCTGCGCGGCATCCGCGGGGCCAACCGCCTCCGCGCACGCACCCGCGAGGTGCTGACGGATCAGTGCCTCGACATTCCGGCGCACCAGTAAATCAGAATCGATGTCTGAGGCCCACGTTGACACGCGTTTGCGACGCCTTGCCGGCATCGATGTCGGTTGCGCCGATCACCGCCTGAGCGTCCCCTGCGCCGTTTTGTCCCGACGCGTGCGCGTAGCTGACGATCGTATAGATATCGGTCCGTTTGCTGAGCAGATAATCAGCACCGACGCTCACCTGGTGATAGCGCGCCCCCGAATCGCCAGATGACTTCAGGAAGTTATACGCCGCCTCTGCCAGCCACGAGGGGGTCACCTTCCACACGGCAAACGCCGAAGTATTCCGGTAAATTTCGGTGCGCGAGAAACTCGACGCCCCGTCAGCCGAATAACGCGAGTCGCTGTAGTACGCGCCCACCGTGAACGCAGAGAACGCGTATTGCGTCGCGACACGCCACACGTCGATTGCTTTCGCGGAGGCGTAGGCCGCGTTGACCGAACTGTTGAACAGCGTATCCGATGACGCGGTCCCGCGCGTCGACAACGTCGCATTGCCCCGATCCATGTGCAGATAGCCGCCCGCAAGCGTAAAGCCGCCCTGCCCGTAATTGAGCGCCGCGCTGTATGTCTGGCCCGACACGACGCTGCCCGCGACGCCGCCGAATCCGTACATCATTTCGCCGCTCAAACCGAACCACCTGGGACTCGCCCACTTCAACGCGTTGTTAAAGCGCGCGCTACTGTCGGCGTTGTCGACGTCGCCCGGCGACGTGAAGGTCTGTCCGAGATAGTTGTCGCCCTGCGCCGGCTGAACGAGGTCCGTCAGCGGATCGTAGATGCGGCCCATCGTGAGCGTGCCGGCCGTCGCGCTCTTCAGGCCGACATAACTCTGGCGGCCGAACAGCCGGCCACCCTGGTTCATCTTGCCGGTATTGAGGTTGATTCCGTTCTCAAGCTGGAAGATCGCGGACAGTCCACCACCGAGCGGCTCGGCGCCCTTGAGCCCCCAGCGCGACCCCGACAGACTGCCGCTGATGAGACCGACCTGTGTCGACTTGCCGCCGCTGTTGTGCGTATAAACGAAGCCGTTATCGACGATGCCATACAACGTCACCGAACTTTGTGCCGATGCCGGAATGGCAAACCCGAGGGTCGCGACGATCAACGCCCCGTTGATAGCGGTGCTTGCAGCGCGCGTTCTGTTCATCATGAACGTCCAGTGAAGAAAAGTGATGATGCGGTCCGCGCACGAGACGCGCAGACCGGCCTGCCACGCAGTGTGGCGAGTCGAGCGGAAGATGTCTGTGAGATTTGGGGCAACGCTAGCCGCGTTGAACACGCAGCCGGCACTTCATCCCCAACGGATGCTCAAAGGTATTTCAGCCACCAGATATCCTTGCGACGCTGCTTGAGTTTCGCAAACCAGCGCACGGGCGGATACAGCGCGACCGCGAGGATCGCCCACCACAGCCAGATGCCCGCGAGGCCGTCGAAGCCGTAGTACTGCCCCTGGTTCGCCCCCCACACATGCACCGCAATCAGGTAGAGCGCCTTCAATACGTACAGGTGAAGCAGATAGAAAAACATCGGTGCGCCACCGAGTACAGCCAGCATGCTCGCGATACGCTGGTCCTGAATCTTCTCGAAGCAGGCCAGCAAGATCAGGCCGAGCCCCAGCGTCGGCAGCAGAAACATCAACGACGGCGGGTACTTCTTCGCGCTCATGAAGCTCATGAACGTGTGCAGCCCGTCGCCCGCCTGCACCCACGGCTTTTCGCCGTAGAAGTTCAGATAGCGGATCACGACAAAAGCGACCAGCACGCCAGCGCCCACCTTCAGCAGTCGCGACATGCGTTCGGCCGGGTCAACCTGTTTGGCGAACCACGGTCCGATCGCATAGCCGAGAAGGATCACGCCAATCCACGGCAAAATCGGATACGTGGTGCGTGCCCGCGTAATGCCGCCCAGGTCGATGAACACGCGCTGATGCAGGATCGACCACGGCACGAACAGCGGCGAATCGGGCCCGAGCGTGATTCCATCGAGCAGGTTGTGTCCCGCGATGATCACCACGCCGAGCGCGATCTGCCACTTGCGCGGCATGTGCAGCAAAACCGACAGCGCGATCATGCACAGACCGATGCACCAGATCACCTGTAGCCACAGCGTCTTGGGCGGAAATTCCGCGGTCCACGCGAAGCACACGAAGGTCAGTTCGAGAAACACGAGGAATATGCCGCGCTTGAACAGGAACGTGGAGGTTTCCTTCGGCGTATGCGACTGCCCATACAGGTACGCCGACAGGCCGGTCAGAAAGATAAACACCGGCGCGCAAATCTCACTCACCATCCGCGTGAAAAACAACTCCGGCGCTAGCGTGAAGGCATCCATCGGATCCGTTACCTGACGATGCAGAAAAAATGTCTCGCGTACATGATCGACGAGCATGCACAACATCACGAAACCGCGCAGTGCGTCGATGGCGATCATCCGCGTGCGTGACTGCACTGCCGGCGTCGCGACGGACCGTGCGGCGGTAGCCGCGGGGCTGGATAAACCCGAAGAGATAGTCATTTGATCACCCTTGTCACAGAGAGGGCATAGCGTTCAGGAAAGTGGCGGGCGCTTGCGGCCCGCCACCCGTTCAATGCCCGTCGGGGCGAAAGAGCTTTTCGTAGAAACCGCTGGTCTTCACCTTGATCGTCACGGTCTGATCTCCGCGATTGCGCCAGTACCAGCCATGCGTGCCGTCGAACGGCGCGGTGAACGAGCCTTGCGCCGAAGTCTGATCGACATCTTTCCAGTAGCTGGTGAAGGCCTTGCCGGCATGCGGCCGTTCACCGTGCATATCGACGTTGACCGGCCCGCCCGTCGCGGCCCACTGAAAGATGTAGTGGTCACCTTTCTTCATCTGCGCCTTGATCTCGGCGCCCGCGTTCGGCGGCAGGACCAGTTCCATTTCATCGCTTCGATACGCCGTCGCCTGCGAAATCGACTGGCGGTTCGGCACCGGCAGATCGCCCGCTGTTTGCGCCGGTGCAAGCGCCGGCATCGAATCGAGCGGCGGATTTTTCGCGCCCATCTTCGTCAAGCCGAGCGCACCGCCGATGCCGGTAATGTCGATACCGCGTTCAGCGGGCAGGACAAACAGCGCGAGGATCACGAGCGCCGCGGCCGCGGCGCCGGATGTCGCCTTCATCAAGCTTTGATTCGATACTTCGTATGTGCTCATGTCATGCCACCGTGGGAAAGAAATAGCCGGAGAGCTGAAAGCCGACGAGTACGAAGCCCGCGCTCATCAACACCGCGTTGGCGAGCAATGCGTGGCGCTGAAATCCCGGCGAACGGCGCCAGTACGTCATCGCGATCAGGATCATGCTGAGAGCGATCAACTGACCGACCTCGACATCGACGTTGAACGCGATGATGTTCGGCACCATGCCGTCGCGCGAGAGGGTCATTTCCTGGAGTTTCGTCGCGAGCCCGAAGCCGTGAAAGAAGCCAAAGATCAGCACGGCGAGGCGCGGATTCGGTTCAAAGCCGAGCACCTTTCTGAACGCGCCGAGGTTATCGAGCGCCTTGTAGACCACCGACAACCCGATCACCGCGTCGATCAGATACGGGTTCGCATGCACGTTGGCGATGACGCCGAACAGCAGGGTCGTGCTGTGTCCGACAGCGAACAGCGTCACATAGCGTCCAACGTCCTTGAGCCGGTACAGAAAGAAAATCACGCCGAACAGAAACAGCAGATGGTCGTAGCCCGTGACCATATGTTTCGCGCCGAGGTAGATATACGGAATCAGATTGATGCCCGCACTTCCCTCGATGAACGACTTGTCGTCGTCCGAGACGCCGTGTGCGTAGGCGAGCGCCGTGGTGCCGGCAAGCAGCACCAGCATCAGCGGGCTGCCGTATGCGAGCCGCGCCAACCACGCGCGGCAGAGCTTGCAGATGCGATTCATCCGCTGTTCCTTTGTGAACGGAGTTGAAGAAAGACGAGCATCGCCGAGCGCCGATCGATCGCCGCGGAACGTTCCCGGCTTCACTGCACCTTGAATCGCGCGCTCACCTTCGTCGTACCGTCGGCCATCGTCAGCAACGCGGTGACGCGCGACCCAGGCGGCACCTCGACATCCTGCGAGCGAAGCTGATTGCCGGAGACAGCGGCGATCGGTGTTTCCTTCTTCGCGCCGCTGGCGGATGTGACGGTCAGCACGCCCTTGATGTTGCGGGCGTCGACCGGGGCGTCATCGTCGGTGACGAATAGTTCGACGGTGCGGTTCTTCGCGACCATTTCGACGGCGACGAGGCCGGCGTCGTCCATGATTCCGCCGTGCTGCGGCAAAGGAACGCCGTGCGCGACGGCCTGATTGATCGTGAACGCAGCGGTGGTGACGGCCAGGATGCGCGCGAGGTAGTTCATCGATGCTCCTTGTCGGATATCGGTTGGATTGGGCGTTGCGGTGTTTGCGCGGCTGAAAGCGCCGCGAGCGATGCGGAGGCTGCGCGCGGAACGCTATTTCTTCGCGTTCAGTCGGGCGATCTCCGACGCGGGAAGCGTCGACGGCGCGCGCTTCATCGGCTCGGCGCCGGTCGGCTGATAGAAAGAGAGCGTCGAGCTGAAGCCGCGGACCGCGTATTTTTCGGTGACGCCTTCGGTGTTGACTCGCTCGCCAGGTGTACGGTCGCGGTACTCGATGCCGAGTACGTACGTGCCTTTCCACGGCAACGCGAAAGACACCTTGCCTTCCCCGTCCGTGGTGCCGAGATAGTCCCAGCCACCCCATGACGACAGCGTGACCGGCTTGTTCGTCAGCGGCTCCTTCTGATAGAAGACCTGGAACTGCGCGACATTGCCCTTGACCACGCCCGTCGGCACGATATCGAGTTCGAGTTCCGGCTGGCGCGCGCTGAAATCGCCCACCCAGCGCGTAGCCGGAGTCCAGTAGCTATCGACCGTCGCGCCGTCGTCGTGAACCTTGAAGATCGGATACTTATGGTCCACCGCGACGAAGGAGTCTCCTTTAGCCGGCTTCTGCGCTACCGAAAAGCTCGCGCGTTGCAGTTTCATATCCAGCGGCTTCGCGCCGGAGTCCGAAATCGACTGGCCGGCGAGCGCCTTGAAGCGGTCCATGCCTCCGGGCGTGACTTCCAGCATGTTCCTGTCGAACTCGCCGTAGTAGAACGTCATTGTCCTGTTAGGCGACTGCTCGAACCAGATCTGATGGGCGCTTGCACTCGTGGTGCACAGCATCGACGCAGTAACGAAAGCAAGAGTAGAGACGGCCAGCTTCATTGAAGATTCTCCGTTGTTGGATGGCGTGAAGAACGCTCGAACCATCCGGGCGACCTTCGTTACGCCAGTCTGCAATTACGCCATGCAACCGATGGCGCGATCCGTTTGATGAGGTGTGTCGTTCCTTTCAACTAACCGCCATTAAAACGACAGATGAATTACAGCACCTGCATTTTTCGGATGATTTCGAAACGCCCCGCGTCGATGCGTGGATATGTTGTTTTGGACGTGCTGATCAGCGCAATATGCTGTTGCACACGTTTTGCGCGTGTCTTTCCCTGATATGGAACAGCAGTGCTCGGCACGTGTGCACAGAGCGCACATGAAGATGAACAAAACACCTTGGCGGGTGCTGCGTCGTGGTTGCCGGCGTTGCCGCACAGCGGATGGAGAAAACGAAAGGATCGTCCTAGCGGGAGCTAATACGTGATGCGAGAGTAACGGGAAGTACGTCCGCTCGCGCGCTAGATGAACTGGATCGTGACGGCGGCGAGCAGCATATATCGGCCCGCTTTCGCGATCAGCACCAGCAGAAGGAAACGTAGAAACGGCTCACGCATCACGCCGGCGAGCACCGTCAGAGGATCACCAATAACCGGTGCCCAACTGAGTAGCAACGACCAATGCCCAAAGCGCTGGTACGCACGCTGCGCGCGCCTGAGTTTGTCGTCGGAGAGAGGGAACCAACGTTTGTGACGCCACCGCTCGATGTATCGACCGAGCAGCCAGTTGACCACCGAGCCGAGCACGTTTCCAGTGGTGGCCACCAGCAGCAGCGCCCAGACCGGATACTTCGCGCTCAGGAGCAGGGCAACCAGCACCGCCTCCGATTGCAGAGGCAATAACGTTGCCGCGCCGAAGGCGGCCAGAAAGAGGCCGCTGTATGCGGATATCGCCCACATGCCGATGCCGAGCATCGGCTTAACCGGGCGCGGCGAGCGCGCCGGGCACTACCATCCTCGAGTGCCCAGCTTCGAAGCCATGCGGCGCCGCAGGAAGAATCGCGCCACGAATAAACAGCCACGTTCTCGACGCGCCTTGTCGTACAAAGGAAGAAAAATCAGTCATTGATTGTTTTACAGGTACCTGGTAATGGCTTTGAGTTCGTTGATCGCATTGGCCGGTGACTGTTTTCCCTTACCGGTCGCCTGCTCAGCTTCTCCAACTTACCAATCCAACCTATCAATTGTGGTAGGTGACACCGCTGGTCGAACGAGTAAAGATCCACGATAGACCGCGCTCCTATCCGATGCCGCAGTCGTGCCGCCTCAGTCCAACAATGATGCAATGGTGGAGATTCCTCGTGACCAAAATCGTCAACCCAAAGATGACCGCGGCAAATGGGCCCCAGCCGCAAAAGCCAGGCGACGCCCCTCCTCCTGACTCGGTGGACCGGATACCGCCCTGGTCTACCGATACCGAACTTCCCGCCGTCGAGAACGCGGCCGACTCCGCGAATCCCGTTCAGCCAGGCGACGCCGCGGTCGACGATCCTCCCGAATACTCCGCTTCCGATCCCGATGCGCTCGGGCAGGCCAACGCGTCCACGTCGCCTCAAACTCAAACGCAGAATGATCGAGGCCAGCTTAAATGGTAATGAGCGGGTAATGAGCGCCGTAGTGGAGAATCAACGCTACGCCGCACGTTCTGAAGCGTGATACGCGCGTGCGAATGATGGGTCTCACCGCACGCGCACCTCACCTCACCACAATCTGCCCTGATAGATTTGAAGAATGTCCCGTATGTCGTTTCCGGTCAAAGATCTGAACGACTTCATCCGCTCCGGCGATTGCGTGGAATCGCCCGAGCCGCCGAGCCGTTCGAGCCTGACGATTGCCGCCTGAGCATCGCCCTCTTCGAGCAACACGGCAATCGACAGCAACTCGCCCAGCACGCCGCCTCCGTTCAGAAGCGCATTGCGGATGACATCGGAAACGGGCAATTCATTCACGAAAACCGGCAATTCCATCCGACACGCAACGTGCAGTAACGACAGCACGCCGGTGAGATAGGCGGTGGCCGCCAGCGAACCCGGAACCTCCACCAGCGTGTCGATCGCCTTTTCCATGAAACGCGCGCGCCGCTGTGCGAGCAGCGCAAGCGGGTCTTCCTCGACCGGAAGCCCGGCCGCGTTGGCATAGAGCAGCAATCCGCACCAGTGCATGAGCCTGCGGCTGCCGGCTATCGACAATGCCTGCTTCAACGATGAAATACGCTCGGTCTTGCCGTTCGGCTGTTTGCTGCTGTTGGCAAGCCGCAATAGCTGCGTGATGAGCATCGGCGCGCCCTTCAGGGCGCGCGCGATACTCCCCAGAGGCGCATCGTTGCCGACCAGTTCGAACACATGAAGGATGGCCTTCACCGGCGGCATCGAGCGCTTGCCGCTGACTAGCTGCGGCTTCGCAAAATAATAGCCTTGCAGCAGATCACAACCGAGTTGAAGGGCCAGCTCCGCGTCCTCCGCGCGCTCCACCTTCTCCGCCAGCACGACCTTGCCCGCACGTTTGAACTGGCCGATCAGTTCCGGCAACGCGTCGCGCTGCACGAACGGCCAGTCGATCTTGACGATGTCGACGGAGGGAAGAAAGCGGCGGATATCGTCGGTCATGCTCGTGACGTCGTCGAGAGCGAGTTGGAAGCCCGCGCCTCGCAATTCGTTGCAGCGTCGCGAGAGCGCCGGCGTCAGTTCGACCGACTCGAGGATTTCCAGGACGAAACGCGACGCCGGCAGCACATCGGGGTAGTCGGAGAACAGAAAGTCGTGCGGACAGTTCAGAAAGGCGGCCTTGTTGCCGACCAGCCGTTCGAGACCGATCGCGCCCACCGCGTGCTCGACCACCGCGGTCGTGCTGCGCAGTTCGTCCTCGATCCGCACGGACGCGGTGGGTCCGTCCCTGAACAGAAGCTCGTAGGCGACCACGCGCCCGGAGCGGTCCATGACCGGCTGTCGCGCCACGAACACAGCCGTATCGCCAGGTGTTACGGCATCTAGTGGCACTGTTGTCACGATTGGCTCCCCGTTGAACCCTGTAGTGGATATGTCGACGCTGCTGCCCCGCCCTCGCCCGCTGCGCGCGAGATGGCGCGCCGGCCCGGCGCACAGTCTGCCTTAATTCGTCGTAGGAGTGATTATGCCGAAGTATCGTCCGCGTCTACGCGTCTACGTGTTCCGGGAAGGTGAGCGATCGGCTTTCGATCTGCGCAAACGTCCGCGTCAGCGTCAGCGTCAGCCTCGCCGCGAGACGCCCGCGCCTCGCCGCCTCGCCACCTCCGCCAGGTATCCGCCTTGCTGCGTCCACGCAATGACGCCGCAACTTTGTGTTCGATCCAGGACATCCGCCGGGCGCGTCATGGACGGCGTGCCGTCGCCGCCAGTCGACGCCGGCAACGGCGCCGGACGAGTCCGACGGCGCGCACCGCATGCGTGCATCCGGGCACATGCCGGGGCTGTGGGTCATCACGCAATTCGGAGGCAACCACGATGATGCTCACCGACGAGGAAATCGCCCGGCTTCAAGCCGTCGCGCCGTTTCTGCGCAGCGAGGCCGCCGAGGCACTCAAATCCAGCGGACGACACGAAGTGACGCTCGAACTGGAAGCGCATCTGCAACCCGGCTTGCGCATCCGCGCGCCGCAAACCGCCCAAACGCCACGGTCCGCCCGCGACCGCGACGCCCCGCCCTATCCGCTGGACCTGTTTGTGGGTTTGCCGCTGAACGAACTGCGCGCGCTCGCCAATGGCGGCGACGCGGCACGCGAGCGCGGCGTCGCCCATTTCGGCGCGACGTTTTTACCTCGGCTTGTAAGCGCGATCCAGACGATGACGCCGGATGAGATCGATCTGACGGCCGGTGTGCAAAGCAAACCCGGCACGCTCTCCGTGATGCTGGACGACGAACAGTAACCCGGAGAGCGGCCGAACTCGCCGCGCGCGGGCTTCAGGTTTCGGGATTCAAGCTTCGGGATTCGCGAGATCCGCCGCGACGATCTCCGCGCCTTTTGCCCTGGCGCTGTCGCGCGCTTCGCTGGCGGTGTCGAACGGGCCGATCGGCGGCGCCCCGTCGAACGGGAAGATGAGGCGGTCGTCGATCATCCGCACGACTTTCAGGTCGCCCATGAACGCACCACTCGGCGTGCGTCGGTAGGTCGCGTAGATCTGGTAATCGCTGGCTTGCACGGGCACGTCGATTCCCACCGACGACTCCCCGGCATTCTTGCGGAAGCTGAATTTTCTTCTTACCACCACTCCCCCTGTTTCGCTATGAATGACGCGATGTGTCGCGCATGCCAAAGCCGGTTCCACGCGACTAGCCGCAAACGCGGCAGGCGCATGCACGCTGCTGTCTCGCCAGCAACACAGCAAGGGGTATTCCAGAGAAATGGGCGGTGAATGGACGATGATTTCTTGCAAGCCCACGCGCGAGTCGCGAAAGCGAATTGCAAGGATCGCAAGACGACAAAGCGCGGGGCGGCCCCCTCGATAGGGAAGCCGCCCCCGCGCGAAAGCGATGAATATCGCCTAGAGGGTGTTAGGCACTTTTGTTAAGGGCTGCAAAGTGGATAAGCATAAGCACGGAGAAGACGACGAAGTGCAAACCAGCCAGGGTTTCGGGCAATCGCTCGTAGTCTCTGGCCAGTCGACGGAAGCGGTTGAGCCAGCCGAAGCTGCGCTCGACCACCCAGCGACGCGGCAACAGCACGAAGCCCTTTTTCGCCTCCGACAGCTTGATTACCTGAAGCTCGATTCCTTCATCGAGTGCCGCCTGCGCAGGCTCTTCGCCGGTATATCCCTGATCGGCGAACGCCACCTTGACCGTCTGGCCCGTGGCCTGCTGAAC
>NZ_FRAB01000031.1 GCF_900142195.1 Paraburkholderia terricola | reverse complement strand
GCCGTGCGCTTCAAACGCGCCCGCGATCTGCGCGGACTCGCTGCGGTTCCGGATCTGCACGCCGACGAAGATATGCGCCGAGCTCGCGTCCGCGATCCGGTAGTTGAACTCGGTGACGCTGCGCGTGCCGACCAGTTCGCAGAAGCGCCGGAAGCTGCCGCGCTCCTCGGGAATCGTCACGGCGAACACCGCCTCGCGCGCTTCCCCCACTTCGGCGCGTTCGGCCACGAAGCGCATGCGGTCGAAATTCATGTTCGCGCCCGACGTGATCGCGACCAGCGTCTGGTTCTCGATGCCTTCGCGCTCGGCATACTGCTTCGCGCCGGCCACCGCGAGCGAGCCGGCGGGTTCGAGCACGCTGCGGGTGTCCTGGAACACGTCCTTGATCGCCGCGCACAGCGCATCGGTGTTCACGAGCAGCACGTCGTCGAGATACTCGCGGCACAGGCGGAAGGTTTCCTCGCCGACCAGCTTCGCCGCGGTGCCGTCCGAGAACAGGCCGACCTCGTTTAGCGTGACCCGCTCGCCGGCTTTCAGCGACGCGGCCATCGCGCACGAATCGTCGGTCTGCACGCCGATCACCTTGATCTCCGGGCGCACCGATTTCACGTACGCGGCGACGCCCGCCGCGAGTCCGCCGCCGCCGATCGGCACGAAGATCGCGTGAATCGGTCCCTGATGCTGGCTGAGAATTTCCATCGCGACGGTGCCCTGGCCGGCGATCACATACGGATCGTCGAACGGATGCACGAAGGTCAGGCCGCGCGCTTCCTGCAGCGTCAGCGCATGCGCGTACGCGTCGCTATACGACTCGCCCGACTGCACCACCTCGACGGTCGGCCCGCCATGCGCGCGCACCGCATCGACCTTCACCTGCGGCGTCGTCACCGGCACGACGATGATCGCCTTCACGCCCAGCCGTGCCGCCGACAGCGCCACGCCCTGCGCATGATTGCCCGCCGACGCGGTGATCACCCCGCGCTCCAGCGCCTCGGCCGGAATGTGCGCCATCTTGTTGTACGCGCCGCGCACCTTGAACGAGAACACCGGCTGGTTATCCTCGCGCTTCAGGTAGACCGGATTGCGCAGGCGCGCCGACAGATTCGGCGCGCGTTCCAGTTCGGTCTCGCGGGCCACGTCGTAGACGCGCGCGGTCAGGGTTTTCTTCAGGTAGTCGTGGCGCAGCGCCACGCTGTCGGCGGCTTCGGCAACCTGGTCGAGTTCGAATAGCGGCAAGGCAAGCTCCTGTGCGGCAAAAGCGGATCCAGCAGAGAGAGACCAGGAGGCAAGCAAGCGGACATAAAAAAACCCGCCTCGTGGGGCGGGTTAATGTGTCACTGCAAGCCGACGCGCGCTAACCCACCATTCGATGAATGATGCTAATAATCAGCGCAATACGGATGTCGAGGCAGTTCATGCGCCGGATCATCGTTGAGCTCGCGATGTTTGTCAAGGACGGTGCGCCGCCTGGGCGGCGCGCAAACCCGTATCGGACACAACCGGCCCGATATGAAAGCTCGGTTGGTCCAGTCGTTCGTCGAGCGGACCGCTGCAGCAGCGGCAGTTGGGACCGTCCCGCAACGCGCGCTGCGTTAGCGCGGGAAAAATCGCCGGGCCGTCCCATGAGCGATAGCGCTCCCGACATACGCTTGAGCGCGCGCGAAGACCGGCCCGAAGCGGCACGCCGGGCACCGCACGCCGGTCAGTTGCCCACGCCGCTGCGCTTCTTGAAGGCGCTCAGAATGTGCCGCTCGAGCGCGTTGTAGTCGCCGCCGAAGTGATGGCTGCCCGAGGTGCGGATCACCTCGATGCCGGTTTTGCCGAGTACCGGACACAAGGTGTCTTTCTCGCTCTCGCCGTAGAAGCACTGCACGATCGCGGGCGGCACGCGCGCCACTTCGGGCAGCACCTTCAAGGCCCTATCGCTTGCCGGCATGCCGAGCCAGCCGCCCACGCGAATCTGGAAATCGGCGTCGGGCGCGAAGCCGAGCAGCGCGATCAACGACACTTTCGCGCGCTGCGCCTCGGGCAGCCGGTTGTACGCGAACGGCATCACGTCCGCGCCGAACGAATAGCCGATCAGCGCGATGTGCTGAGCATGCCAGCGTGAGCCGTAGGTTTGCATCACGCGCGCGAGGTCGCGGCTCGTCTGCGCGGGCGGCTTCTCGCTCCAGAAATAACGCAGGCTGTCCCAGCCGATCACGGAAACGCCGTCTTTCTGCAACCCTTGAGCGATGGTCTTGTCCAGATCGCGCCAACCGCCGTCGCCGGAAATCACGATCGCCATGAGCCCGTTTGGCTGCGCCGCCGGCAACTCGATGAGCGGCAAGTCGGAGACGTCCTCGTCGCTCGTCGACACCGCTTGCAGATGCGGCGTGAGCAACGCGACGAGGCGCGCGCGATCCGCGTTGCCCGTCGCGGCCTTTTCGACGAAGCCCGGCACCTTGTCGCGGATCACGGTCGGGTCGGGCGGGCATGGCCGAAAGCGCGCATCGAGCGTGCGTTCCGCATCCACGGTCACCGCGCCGGCGATCGTGTTCGACGGCGCCTGCTCCAGGACGTGCATCGCGAGCGTCGCGCCCTGCCCCGTACCCGCGACGATCGGCGCGAAATAATGGCTCGATTGCGATTGCCGTTCCAACTGGTGGCTCAAGGCCTCGGCATCGCCCACCAGTTGATGGCAGGCCTCCTTCCGCGCGCGCAGATTGGCCGCATAACGCGCCGTATCCACGCCGACGGTCAACGCGCCGGCCTTGGCGAGCTCATCGGCAGCCTGCTGGTCCGCGGCGCTCCAGCCGCTCGCTTGCGAGTACAGCACGACGAAACCCCGCAACGGTCCCGCCGGCTGCGTGACCCTGACCTCGCCATAACGGCCGCCCGGCACGATGCTGGTCGCGGCGTGGGCGCCGCTGCCGCCGATCAGGCAGCTCGCCGCCACGGCGAGCCTGAAGAAACGATGCAATGTCATGAGCGCCGGCCTCCCGCCAGCAATGACAGGTCCGCGAGCGTGAAGAACACGCCCACCGAACCCGACGCCGCGAGATAGCGCGGCTCCCAATGCGGCTGGAACTTGCTCTTGAAAGCGCGCAGTCCGCGGAAGTTGTAGAAGCGGCCGCCGAAGCGCCACACGATGCCGGCGAGGCGATGCCAGCGCGACGCCAGCGGCGTGGGCTGCATGCCGGAGAGCGGCGCGATGCCGAGACTCAGCGAGCGGAAGCCCGCCTGCTTCAGATGCAGCGCCAGTTGCGTGAACAGGTATTCCATCGCGTAAGGCGAGGCGCTCGCCACATGCCGCATCACGCCGACCGTGGCTTCGGTATGCATGTCGGTCGTCATGAAGGTGACGAACGCCACCGGCTCGCCGTGCTGGCGCACCAGCATCACCGATTGCGCGGCGAGGTAGTCGTCGGTAAACGCGGCGACCGAAAAGCTCTTTTCGCGCGCGTCGCGGCTGCCGAGCCAGCCGTCGGAAATCTGCCGCAGCGTTTCGAGCGACGCCGGCACATCGGCCCGATGAATCACGTCGACGGTGAAGCCGTCACGCTCGCCACGCTTGAGCGCATAGCGCAGATGCGCGCGATGCGAGCCCTTCAGGTCGAAATCGTCGAGCACGACGTGGGCTTCCTCGCCGAGCTTCATCAGCGTGAGGCCGGCGTCGAGGTAAAGCGGCAACGCGTTGGCGCGCACCTGATAGAACGCCGCGCGCCCGCCGTGCGCATGCGCGAGCGCGACGAACTTGCCGATCAGGCCGGCCCATTCCTCGCGCGGCCCCACCGGATCGTGCAGCGCGGCCCACGTGCGGCCGTTTTTCGCGTACATCAGGAAGGCTTCGCGCGACTCGGAAAAGAGGAAGCTCTTGTCGCCCATCAGCGCGAGGCCGGCGTCGCTGCGCTCCTGCGCGCGCACGATGCGCGCCGCGTCCTGCAGATCTTCCGGCGCCGGCTTGACGAAATGGCCGGGCGCCGGGCGCAGCAGTTGCCAGAAACAGAACGTCGCGGCGAACAGGCTCGCGGCCAGCGTGGCGCGCAACGCACGCGGCGCGCGTTCGTCGAAGGCGAATTGCCACCACAGGTCGTCCGTGTACGGCACGTCGCGGAAGGCGAACAGCATCACCCAGACGGCCAGCATCAGCACCATCGCGACAGAGACCAGCCAGCCCGCCGTAAAGCGTTCGGCGAACAGCGACGAGTGACGATTGAAGCGCTTGCGCGTGGCCAGCAGCAGCACGATCAGCATGCCGAGCACGGCCGCCTCCACGAACGCGAGACCCTTGGTGAGCGACAGCGCGAGGCTCAGCACCGCCAGCAGCAAGGTCATCCACCAGGCGGCGTCCAGCCGGCGCAACAGCCCGCGCGCGACGAACAGCAGCAATACGCCGAGCACGCTGCATAGCAGCTGCGAGCTTTCGAGCACCCACAGCGGCAGCACGTCGCGCAGAATGCGAATGCGTTGCCAGAACGCGGGCGTCGCGCTGGAAATCACCAGCATGCCGCCGACCACGAACGTGACGAGACTCAGAAACAGCGGCGCGAGCTTCGATACGGCCGCCGCGTGGTGCAGCGGCAAACGCCCTTTCAGCGCGCGGCCCTCGAAGCCGGCGAGCAGCGCGGCCGAGACGACCAGCGGCGCGCCGAAGTAAATCGCGCGATAGGCGAGCAGCGCCGCGACCATCTGCTGGGTGGGCACGCTGCCGTTCAGCGTGAACACCATGGCGGCTTCGAATACGCCGACGCCGCCGGGCGTATGGCCGATCATGCCGAGCAGCATGGCCGCGGCATAGACGGTGATGAAGGTGACGAAGCTCACGTCCGCATGCGGCAGCAGCGCCCACAGCGCAAGGCCCGCGGCCACCACGTCGACCACGGCGAGCGCCACTTGCTCGAGCAGATCGCGGCGCGCCGGAATGTCGAACGACAGCCACGCCCAGCGCGTGCGGACCGCGCGCGTGTCGCGACGGCAGGCAGCGGCCGCGAGCGCAAGCGCGATGAGCAGCGCCGCGCCGCTCCAGCGGAGCGCCATCGGTGTGAGATGAAGCATCGGCGCGAGCGGGCCGGCGGCGCAGACCATGCCGAGCGCCGTCATCAGCACCAGCGCGAGCGCCAGCGACACGCTCGTGAACACCGTCATGCGGCCGATCTGCGCGGGCGTGACGCTCGCCACGCCGTAGACCCGCGCGCGCACCGCGCCGCCCGTCAACGCGCCGAACCCGGTCGCATTGCCGAGCGCCGAGCCTGCGGTGGCGCCGATCCACAGCGCGGCGCGCGGCACGGCGACGCCCAGGTATCGCAAGCCGACGAGATCGCGGCCGACCAGCGCCACATAACTGAGCGTGGTCGCGGCGAGCGCGGCGGTCCACTCGCCGGCGCTCAGGTGACGCAATTCGCGCATCACCGAGCGGTAGTCGACCGCTTGTGAAAGATGCTGCAAGACGATCAGCAGCAGCCCGCCGATGACGAGCGCGAGCAAGGGCGAGAGGATTCCCCGGTGGCCAAGCGTTTTCGATGCACGGTCGAACATCGCGACTAGCCGGTCGAACTTATTGTTATGTCGATGGAACATGGTCAATGCGGGCCTTGCGTGGAGCTGTCACGACGACGGGTCGTCTGCCGCGACATCGCCTTGCCTCGGCGATTACAACGAGATAACGGCAAAACATTGAAAAGGTTGACAGCAGCAGCCGTTCAACCCGGGATTAACCTGGGCTCGTGATCGAGGCTGAATGCGCGTTGCGCGTTTGCCATGGCGGTGCGCAAGATGATTGGGTCGAGATGTCGACGAGGATCGCGCCGCGCTCGACAGGGGCAGGAGTGTAAACGCGAATCGCGTCGTGCGGGATGAAGATTCGGCGTCGCGCCGATGATCCGAAACAGCCATGAGCGATCCGTAAGCCGCTCTGCTCTATCAAGCTTTGCGCTTCATGTGCCGTAAATGGAAGTAACGGCCCGGCAACCTGTCGCGAACGTGCCGCGTGAAGCGAAGTTCGACCCAAGGAGAACGATGATGGCGAATCAGGAATGGATGATGGCGGGAATCTGTCTGCTGGGTCTGGTGTCGACCGCGCTTTTGATGAGTTCGTTTTCCGCGCGAGCGATGAAGATGCGAAACGTCGTGGCGAGGGTGTCGAAGCGCACTCGCGACTGAATACGCAAGCAAAGCAGTAGGCAACCGCACGGGCGCGTGAATCGCAAGCGTGCTGCCGCGAGCGCGGCAGAGACGGCGCACTCGCGCGCCGCCCGGCCTTCCAGCCGGTGCCGGCTGCGGTACTGCCCTTACTGCGTGCGCTTACTGCGGACGGCGGTGCGCTTCAGCGATCACGGCGCAGGTTTGCAGATGCAGGTTCAGCGCGTGCAGCGCCAGGGCGCGCAGTTTGCCCAGCAAGGTGATGTTCTTGGCGGTGGTGGCGCGAGCGGCTGCCGTATGAGTAGCGGTGTTCATGGTGGGCTCCTGTATAGGGTTTATACCTAGGGAATAACCCGATTATAGACCTATCCTGTCGCACTGCAACAAATATTAAAAACCCGCTGTGGACTTGTTGCGCGACGGTCACGGCCGCTCGCTGCGTCTTTCGCAGCGGGATGGCCTCAGCGCCCGGCTATTAGCAAACCGCACCGTACAGGTGCAATAATGGCCCTTTGCCTGCGACAGCACGCCGCAGACCCGCCTTCATGCCCGTCGTCCAGAAAGCCCTGATCGCGCCGCTCATCGTCGCTTGCGCGATGTTCATGGAAAGCGTCGACGCCAATGTGATCGTCACCGCATTGCCGGCCATGGCACGCGACTTCGGGCGTGATCCGGTCACGCTGAAAATCGCGGTGACGAGTTATGTGCTCGGTCTCGGCGTGTTCATCCCCGTGTGCGGCTGGCTCGCCGACCGTTTCGGCGCGCGCACCATCTTTCGCACCGCGATCGGCATCTTCGTGACCGGCTCGCTGTTGTGCGCCGCGTCGAACTCGCTGGCGACCTTCACGCTCGCGCGTTTCGTGCAAGGCGTGGGCGGCGCGATGATGGTGCCGGTCGGCCGCATCATCATTTTCCGGGTGGTCCACAAATCCGATTTCATCCGCGCGATGAACTACCTGAGCGTGCCCGCGATGCTCGGCCCGGCCGCCGGGCCGCTGCTCGGCGGCTTCATCACGACCTATCTGCACTGGCGCCTGATCTTCTTCATCAACGTGCCGATCGGCATGCTCGGCATCTATCTGACCAACCGGCACATCGCCAATACGCGTGAACCCCACCCCGGCCCGCTCGACTGGATCGGTTTCTTTCTCTCGGCGGCGGGCGCGGTGCTGCTTCTGCTGGGGCTCTCGCTGGTGGGCGGCGAACTGATTTCGAATCGGGACGCCTTCGGCATGTGCGCAAGCGGCGCCGTGCTGCTCGCAGGCTATGTGGTGTACGCGCGGCGCGTCGAGTTGCCCTTGCTCGACCTGCGCTTTTTCAAGGTGCCGACCTTCCAGGCGAGCGTGCTCGGCGGCTCGCTGTTTCGCATCGGGCTCGGCGCCTTGCCGTTTCTGCTGCCGCTGATGCTGCAGGAGGGCCACGGCATGAGCGCGTTTGAATCCGGCCTGATCACGTGTGCTTCCGCGTTCGGCGGCATGTTCATGCGCACGGTCGCCTCGAGCGTGCTGCATCGCTATGGCTTTCGCTCGGTGCTGGTGGTCAACGCGGCATTGTCGGGCTTGTCGATCGCGGCGTGCGGACTGTTTTTCCCCGGTACGCCGGTCTGGATCATCTGGGTGGTCGTGCTGCTCGGCGGCTTCTTTCCCGCGCTGCAATTCACGAGTCTGAACTCGCTCACTTACGCGGAAATCGCGAGCCGCGACGTGGGCCGCGCCACCAGTCTCGGCAGCGTGGTGCAGCAGATGTCGCTCGGTCTGGGCGTGACGATCGGCGGTATCGTGCTGCAGATTTCGCGCGCACTGCATGGGCATCCGAGCATTATGTGGTCGGACTTCTGGCCGGCGTTCCTGGTGGTGGGTTTGTGCTCGTTCGCCTCGATTCCGGTCACGCGGCGCCTGCCGCACGGCGCCGGCGACGAGATCGCGCGCGGCGGCCGCGGCTAACCCGGCGCCCTTAACCGGGCTGTTTCTTGCGAATCACGCTCACCTCGCCGTTGCGTTCGAGAATCGCGGCGGCCACGTTGTCGAACGAGCACGCGCCGGTTTTCTGCCGCACGCTCTCGCGAATATCGGTTGCCGTAATCAGCGCGGCGTTCATTTCGTCGTCGTTGAATTTGCCGTTGCTGAACACCTCGCGTTCGCCGCCGCCGACCAGCCGCTCCAGCCCATGCGAGTGCACGCAAGCCCACGCCAGCAGCCGATGGCACACGACGATCACGAACGCGGCCGCGATCGTCGCGAGAAACGGCGACGCGCCGACGATCGCCCGGCTCAGCGTCGCGCCGAGCAGGATCACCACCACCAGATCGAACGGCGAGCGCTGCCCGAACGAGCGCCGGCCCGAGATGCGGATCAACACCAACGTGATCACGAACACGATCACGGCGCGCAGGCCCATCTGCAGCGGATCGAGATTCCTGCCGTCGCCAAACAGCGTGAAAATCACGTCGTTCATATCGCCCTCCTCGCGACAGGCGGCCGCCCTGGTTTTCTCTGTCGCGAGCGGCGGCCGCAGCGTTCATAGGGCGCGCAGCAAACGATGTGCCTCGGGTATTCAATGCCCGCAAGGCAGTGCGATGCCCGGGACGTGAAGCGATGAAAACGGGCGTGAGCGCGGCTAGCCGCCACCGCCCCCGCTGCGCCGCTGTTCGACCTGCGCCAGCAACGCATCGAAGCGGGCAAGCTCGACCGGCTTCACGAGATGAACATGGAAGCCGGCCTTTGCAGTGCTCTCGCGATCGCTCTCATGGCCGAAGCCGGTCATCGCGGCGAACATCGTGTCGGCGAGTTCCGGCATGGCCCGCAGCGCCGCGAGCGTCGCGTAGCCGTCCATCTTCGGCATCGCCAGGTCGATCACGGCGAGATGCGGCGCAAAGCGCGGCGCGACGTGCAGCGCCGCCTCGCCCTCGTAGGCGATGCGCACTTCGTGGCCTTTGAGTTCGAGCAGCATCGCGAGACTGTCGGCCGAGTCGCGGTTGTCGTCGACCAGCAGGATGCGCAGCGGCGCAACCTCGCCCGAGGCCTCGCCCGGCTGAGCGGCGGCGGCCTCGGAGGGCGCCGCGGCGAGCGGCAGACTCAGCGTGAACGTGCTGCCGCGCCCCGGCCCCGCGCTGCTCGCGACAATGCTGCCGCCATGCATTTCGATCAGCGACTTGCACAACGTGAGGCCGATGCCGAGGCCGCCTTCGCCGACACTTTGCCCTTCCTTTTCCTGCACGAACAACTCGAAGATCGTATCGAGCGAACGCAGCGGAATGCCGCAACCCGGGTCGCGCACTTCCATCACGGCCATCTGATAATCGAGGCGGACCACGATCTCGATGCGGCTGCCCACCGGCGAGAACTTCGACGCGTTGTGCAGCAGGTTCTGCAACACCTGCACGAGACGCGTCATGTCGCCGCGCACGACCACCGGTTCGCGCGGCAGGTTCGTTACAACGGTCTGCGAATGCGCGTCGGTAAACGGCCGCGCCGCTTCCATGCCGCGCGCCACCACCTCGCCGAGATCGACGCGGCCAATGCGCAACTCGACCTTGTCCGACATGATCCGGCCAATGTCGAGCAGATCGTCGACGAGCCGCGTGAGATGCGTGACCTGGCGATCGATCAGATCGCGCGAGCGCGCCAGCGTGGGACTCACTCCCGCCTCGATCTGCATCACGCCGATCGCGTTGCGCACGGGCGCGAGCGGATTGCGCAACTCGTGCGCGAGGGTCGCGAGAAACTTGCGCATGCGTTCGCCCGAGCGCTCCAGTTCTTCACGCTGACGCCGCTCGGTCAGATCGCGCGTGATTTTGGCGAAGCCGCGCAGCCGCTTCGATTCGTCATACACCGCCGTGATGTTGACGTTGGCCCAGAAACTCGAGCCGTCCTTGCGCACGCGCCAGCCTTCGTCCTCCACGTGGCCGAGCTGCCGGGCGATCGCGAGTTCGCGCGCGGGCTTGCCCGCCGCCGCGTCTTCCGGCAGATAGAACACCGAGAAATGCCGGCCGACGATTTCGTCGCGCGCATAGCCTTTGATGCGCGCGGCGCCCTCGTTCCAGCTCGCCACATGACCTTGCGGATCGAGCATGAATATCGCGTAATCCTTGACGTTGTCGACCAGCAGACGAAAACGCTCCTCGCTTTGCCGCAGCGCTTCGAGATATTCGCGTTTCGCGGTCAGGTCGCGCGTGATCTTGGCGAAACCGCTGAGCAGGCCCGCCTGGTTGCGGATCGCCGTGATCACGACGTTGGCCCAGAAGGTCGAGCCGTCCTTGCGCACGCGCCAGCCTTCGTCCTCGAAGCGGCCGGTCAGCGCCGCCTGTTGCAGTTCGTAGGCGGGCCAGTCGCGCGCCAACGCTTCCGCGGTGTAGAAGCGCGAGAAGTGCTGGCCGATGATCTCGTGTTCGGTGTAGCCCTTCATTTTCTGCGCGCCGACGCTCCAACTGACGACATGCCCGGTCGCGTCGAGCAGGAAGATCGCGTAGTCCTCGATCGCCTGCACCAGCGTCCCGTAATCGACGTTGACGAGCGCGCTCGCGCGGACGGCGGCGGGATTCTGGGCGGGACCGCCGTTCTCGCCGGCGGAAGGGAGATCGAACTCTTTCATGGGATCGGGAAGAATAGAGGTTCATTCAAAAGCATACACCGCCGACAGCCGGCCGCCTCGCTCATCAGGCCGTGCGCGCCGTTGCGACGGACCCGGGCCGCGCTATTTGTGTAAAGCGCCGCGCACGCTCGACACGTCGCGCGTCGTCACCGGCGCTGCCGCATTGCCCCACGTATTGCGAATGAACGTTAGCACGTGGGCCATTTCGCTGTCGCTCAACTGATCGGCGAACGACGGCATCTTGCGCGGCTCGGGACCGTGTTCCGTGCGCGGGCTCCGGCCGCCCTCTACGAGCAAACGCACGAGCGACGTGCTGGACGCCGACAACACCGCCGGATTGCCCGCGAGGCGCGGATACTTTTGCGGCACGCCCGCGCCGTCCGTCTGATGGCAACGCGCGCAATAAGCGGCGTAGAGGCCGGCGCCGGGCCGTTCGACGTCGCCGGTTTTCAGCGCCTGAACGCTCTGCCGCGCGGCGCGCGAACGCTCGTTGAAGTGCCCGCTCGGCGCGCGCGGCGGCAAGCTCTTCAGATAGGCGGCGAGCGCCGCGAGGTCGGCGTCGCTCAGATATTGCGTGCTGTCTTCGACCACCTGCACCATGCTGCCGAACGCGATCAGTCCGCCGCCGTGGCCGTGCTTCAGGAACGCGGCGATGTCCGCGGCCGAATGCCTGCCGAGACCGGAGCCGGGGTCGCCCGTCAGATTCGGCGCGAACCAGTGGTCGTTGGTGCCGCCCGTCAGAAAGAGCGGATCGGCCTCGCTATAGCCGCGCTCCTGGTAGGCGGCTCCGCGCGGCGTGTGGCACGCGCCGCAATGTCCGAGCGACTGCGCGAGATACGCGCCGCGATTCCATTGCGCGTCGCGGGTCGGCTCGGGCTTGAACGGGCCGCTCGGCGCGAAGGCCCAGTTCCAGACCGCGAGCGCCCAGCGCTGGTTGAACGGAAACGGCAGGCGGGTCGCGGGCGCGGGTGCCGCCACCGGCTGCACGCCGTGCATGAAGTACGCGTAGAGCGCGTGCAGGTCGGCGTCGTCGATCTTCGCAAACGAGGGGTACGGCATCGCCGGATACAGCCGTTTGCCGCCGGGCACCACGCCTTCGCGCACGGCGCGCGCGAAATCGTCGTAACTATAGCGGCCGATGCCCGAGCGCGGGTCCGGCGTGATGTTCGACGAGTAGATGGTGCCGAACGGCGAAACCATGCCGAGACCGCCGGCGAATGCCGGCGTCGCGGTGGGCGCGGCGCCGGGGTGCGTCACGCGTGGCGGGGCGGTGTGGCAGCCGGCGCAGTCGGCGGCTTTCGCGAGATAGGCGCCGCGGGCGATCTGGGCGGTGGTGGTGTCGGTGGTGGTGTCGGTGGTGGTGTCGGTGGTGGTGTCGGTGGTGGTGTCGGTGGTGGGCGCGGTGCTGGTCGTGACGCCGTTTGCGGTGCTGTTCGCGGTGCTGTTCATGACGCCGTTCACGGTGCGATTCGCCCTGCTGTTCGTGGTGCCGCTCATGACGCCGTTCGCGGCGCTATTCGCCGTGCTGTTCTCGGTGCCGTTCGTGCCGCCGTTCGCGGTGCTATTCGCCCTGCTGTTCTCGGTGCCGTTCGCAGTGCCGCCCGTGCCGCCCGCGCTCGACACCAACGCCAGCGTCACGACGCCGCCGATTACGGCATGCCAAAGCCGCCGCCATCCTGGCCGGCCGCCGTGCCACGCAACGTGATCGCTGAACCCGCGCATCGTCACCACCCCCTGCATGGCGACACGATCGCCAACGCCACGTCGGTCGCGATCAGCGCGAACAGGAACAGCGCGCTGCACATCGCGGCGATGCGGCTCAGGAACCAGTCCAGTTCGGCGCGCGTGCGGCGCTCGCCGCTCAACGCGCCCCACTGCATCGGCCCGATTCGGCGCATCGTGCGCCACGCGGTCAAGGTGCCGAACACGCCGGCCGCGAGACACAGTGCGCTCACCGTGAAAAGCGCCGGACGCATCCACACGACGAGCGGCGCCGACAGCGGCCGATCGAACGGATAGCAGCTCTGCGCGGCCAGCGCTTCCGTCGTCACCATCTGCGCGAGCCATGCAAACGGCGCGAGCAGCAGGCCGATCAGCATGTGGCGCATGGCCGGATGCGGCACCTGCGGCGGCTCGCGGCTCAGGCGCGGCGTCATGTCATCGGTCACGACCACTCCCGAAACAGGTAAGGCGTCAGATACAGCGTGCTGAAAATAAACAGCCACACGACATCGACGAAATGCCAATACAGCCCGCCGATCGTCAACGCGGCGCAGCGTTGTTCGTCGAAATAACCGAGCGCGGTCCACAGCAGCAGAAACAGCAGCACGACGATGCCCACCGCCACGTGCGCCATATGAAAACCGGTGATCGTGAAATACAGCGAACCATAGAGATGCGTGCTCAAGCCATATGGATGCGCGTGCCACTCGATCAACTGAATGCCCATGAACGCGCAGCCGAGCACCGCGCCTAGCGCCATCGACGCCACCGCCCAGCGCAGACGGGCGCGCCGCACGCAGCGCTCGCACAGCCACACGAACACGCTGCTCGACAGCAGAATCGCCGTGTTGGCGATGCCGAGCCCGAGCTTCGGCAGCCCTTCAGGCGGCCAATGCTGCGGCGTCTGCGAGACCAGGTACAGATACGAAAAGATCAGATAACCGAACAGCGAACCTTCGGTGGCGATCAGCGTCAGGCACCCCCACCAGCCGCCCGAGCGCTCGCCGGCGCTGCCCACCGGCAAGGGGCGCGGCTGCGCCGGCTCGCGTGAAGGCTGATTCAGGTCGACGGCGTCGCTCACGTCAGCCTCCCGCGTCGCGCACGGCGACCGGCTCGCGCTGGATCAACGCGCGCTCGGGCCACAACCACACCACGATCGATACCGCGCAGCCCGCCAGCATCGCGCCCGCGAAAATCCACGCGCCCATCGCGAGCCCGGCGAACACCAGCGTCGCGAACACCGCGAGCCAGAACGGCGCATACGAATCACCGGGCATCTTCAGAATCACATCGGGGTTGGCTTCGAGCGCGGTCGTGCCGAGCGCCTCGCGGCCATGCGCGAGCAGATAGCCTTCGTCGAGTTGCGAGCGCATGGGGACCGTGATGCCCGGCTCGTCGATGCGGCCTTCCCACAACGGATGACGGCTCGCGAGCCACGGCACCACCGCGAAGTTGTACGGCGGCGGCGGCGAACTCATCGACCATTCGAGCGTGGGCGCGTCCCACGGATTGTCGCCGGCCGGCTTGCCGCGTTTCAGGCTCACGAGCACGTCGATCAGAAAGATCAGCACGCCCGCCGCGAACAGAAACGAACCCAGCGAGGTAATCAGATTCGCCGTGTTCCAGCCCATCTCGGCGGGATAGGTGTAGATGCGGCGCGGCATGCCGAGCAGCCCCGCGATATGCATCGGAAAGAATGCGACGTTAAAGCCCACGAACAGCACCCAGAAACCGAGCTTGCCGAGGCGCTCGCTCATCATCTTGCCGGTGAACTTCGGAAACCAGAAATAGATGCCGCCGATCACCGGGAACACGTTGATGCCGAGCAGCACGTAATGCAGATGCGCGACCACGAAGTAAGTGTCGGTGAGTTGCCAGTCGAGCGGCACCGCTGCCGTCATCACGCCGGAGACGCCGCCCACCACGAACAGCAGCACGAAGCCCGCGAAGAACAGGAACGGCACACGAAACACCGGCCGGCCCGTCCAGATCGTCGCGATCCATGCGAAGGTGGCGACCGCGCTCGGAATCGCGATCACCATGCTGGCCGCGCCGAAAAACGACAGCGCCAGCGCCGGAATGCCGGTCGCGAACATATGGTGAATCCACACGACGAAGCCGATCACCATCGTCGCGACCGTGGAGAGCGCGACCGGTCCATAGCCGACCAACGGCCGCCGGCAAAACACCGGCAACGCATCGGAGACGATGCCCATTGCCGGCAGCACGACCGCATAGACCCACGGATGCGCGAAGATCCAGAACAGGTGTTGCCAGAGCAGCGGACGGCCGCCGTTGAGCGCGTCGAAAAAGTGCGTGCCGATGCGCCGATCCATCCACAGCAGCAGGAACGCGAGGCTCACCGAGGGCACCACCAGCAGATTGCCGCCCGACGCGGTGAGCGTGCCCCACACCAGCACGGGCATCCGGTCGAGCGACATGCCCGGCGCGCGCATGCGCAGCAACGTGACGACGAAGTTCATCGCGCCGACCGTCGTCGAGATGCCGAGCAGCACCATGCCGAGCGCGTACACGTCGATATTCGGCCCGCTGCTGTATTCGAGGCCGGAGAGCGGCGCGTAGTTGAACCAGCCGGCGTTCGGCGCCTGGCCGCTCGGAAAGCTCGCATACAGAAAGATGCCCGCGAACAGAAACACCCAGTACGACAGCGCGTTCAGCCGCGGAAACGCCATGTCGCGCGAGCCGAGCACGAGCGGCCACAGGTAGTTCGAAAAGCCGGACAGCACGGGCAACGCGTACAGAAAGATCATCGTCACGCCGTGCATCGTGAAGAGCTGGTTGTATTGCTCGGGACTGAGCACCGTCGCGTTGGGGCGCGCGAGCTGGACACGCATGATCAGCGCTTCGACGCCGCCCATCAGCAGAAAAACGAACGCGGTGACGAGGTAGCGCAGGCCGATGGTCTTGTGATCGACCGTGGAGAGCCAGCCGCGCCAGCCCGGCGGGGCTTCCCAGATTTCGCGCAGGCGCTTTTCCTCGGCGCTGCCCGGCAGCACGCGGCCGCGCCGTGGCGTGCGCGCAAGTGGCGAGGCGGCGGGCGGCGTGCTCGTTGAAGCGGTGTTCGTAGCGCCCGGTGTGGCGGCGGACGCGGCGTGATCGGACATCGAAAGGCGCTCCGTAATGTGTCGGGAGGGTCGGCGGGATTTCAACGCAGCGTCGCCAGATAGGCGGACAGCGCGGCGGCGTCGCCCGTTGTCAGCGCGATATTCGGCATCAACGCCTCCGGCTTGATCCGCTGCGCGTGCTGAATCCAGTCGAGCAGATGATCCGGCGTATTGGTCAGCGCGCCCGCGGCGATCGTGCGACGCGAGCCGAGATGCGTGAGATCGGGCGCTTGCAGGCCGGCTGCGTCGGTGCCGCGAATCATGTGGCAGCCGGCGCAGCGCTCGGCGAACAGATGCCGGCCGGCGGCGAGCGCAGGATCGCCACGATCGCTGACGGGCGCGGCCGGTCGTCCTTGCGCGTCGCGCCAGGCATTGAAGTCCGCGGCGTTTTGCGCAACCACCTCGAAGGCCATGTGCGCGTGCTGCGCGCCGCAAAACTGTGAGCACTGTCCGCGATAGACGCCGGCATGATCGGCCTGAATCCACTGCTCGTTGGTTTGTCCGGGGATGGTCTGCGTCTTGCCCGCGAGTTGCGGCACCCAGAACGCGTGCACGACGTCGGCGCTTTTGAGCTGAACCTTGACGGGCTCGCCGACCGGAATATGAATCTCGTTGGCCGTGCTGAAGTTGCGGGCCGGGTCGGGGTCGTCGGCGTAGTCGACTTTCCACCACCAGTCGTATGCCGTGACGGTGATGGTCAATTGCGGATGCGCGGCGGGCGAAGCGACCGACTCGAGCGTCACCAGCACATAGACGAGCATCGCGAACAGGACGAGCGACGATACGCCGGTGCCGACATAAATCCAGCGCATGCCGCCCGCCTCCGCATCGAGCGAGTCGCTGGGCACGGCCGGACGCTTGCGCGCGATCGCGCCGATCAGCAACCCGGCGACGATCAGCGTCACGCAGACGGCAATGGCGGTGAGCGCCCAGCCGAGCCGCATCGTCGGCGCGGCGGCGGGGCCGGCCGCGTGCAGGAAGTAATTGAGCGGCGCCGTGGGCGATGCATGAGCCGTGGACGCCACCCAGGCGAGCGCCGCGGGCGTGGCGCGCGCGCATGCGTCTCGTGACGCACGAATGCCGTTGCTTCGCGTGGGCAGCGCTCGTTGCATGCCGCTTCTGCTCCATGGGTTCGCCGTTCACGGTCGTCACCCGGCAGGTTTTCCGACCTCGCGCGGGTGAGCATCAACCTGGTGAACCAGCAAGAAACGAACCTTTCAGGCGTAAGCAGAACGGCATCGGCACATCGCGGAGCCTAAGCGCAAAAAAAACCGATAACGACCTCTGGATCATTACCGGGCTCGATCAACGCTTCGTCCGGCCGCAACCGCGCCTCACAGCGGGAACTCACCCCGCCGCGCTCACTTTTTCCGCCAGCTTCGCGTCGTAACTGGAATGCACGTGCACCCGCTTTTTCTCGGGATAAGCGTACGAATACGCCTTGCGCAGCGCCAGCGAGGCCTCGTGGAAACCGGACAGAATCAGCTTCTGCTTGTTCGGATAGTTGGCGATGTCGCCGACCGCGAAGATGCCGGGCCGCGAACTCTCGTAGTTCGACGTATCCACGTCCACGCGGCCGCCGTGAATCGTCAGCCCCCATTGCGCGATCGGCCCGAGATCGGCGACCAGTCCATACAGCACGACGAGTTCTTCCGCTTCGAGCCGGCTCTCGCCTTCGATATGCCGCAACGTGATCGCCTTCAACGCATCGTCTTCCACGACGAGCCCCGCGATCGCGCCGACGACAAAGTCCATTTCCCCGGCCGCGACCGCGTCGCGCATCAACTCCACGCTCGAATCGGCCGCGCTGAAACCGTTGCGCCGGTGCACCAGCGTCAGGCGCCGCGCGACCTTGCGCAGCGCCAGCGCCCAGTCGAGCGCGGAATCGCCGCCGCCCGCCACCACCACCGTCTTGTCGGCGAAATCGGCGAGGCGCTGCACGCTGTAGTGCACGTGACGCGACTCCAGCGCCGCGGCTTCGGGCAGCAACAGCTTCTGCGGCACGAATGCGCCGTTGCCGGCGGCGAGCAGGATCGCCGCGACGTCGAACACGAGGCCGCGATCGGTGCGCACGGTCCAGCGTCCGTCGCCGCCCTGCTCGACCGACTGGACGCGTTGCTCCAGATGAATCGGCACGTCGAACGGCTTGCATTGCGCCATCAACCGCTCGACGAGTTCACGCGCGGTGCACGACGGAATCGCCGGAATATCGTAGATCGGCTTGTCGGGATAAAGCTCGGTGCATTGGCCGCCGATCTTGTCGAGCGCATCGACGATCTGGCACGACAGGCCGATCACGCCCGCCTCGAAAGCGGCGAACAGCCCCACGGGGCCGGCGCCGACGATCAGAACGTCGGAGCGGATCGGTTGCGTTTGCGGGTCGGCGGCGGGCGTCATTCGGCGTCTCTTCGGATGGGTGGATAACCCACCATACAGAATCACCCCCAGCCCGGCAACGATGTCATTACACGCGGTAAGGGCGCTGGCGACGGAACAGCGGGGACCGGACGCGCGGGGTTCCGATCGACCGGGATGTCCAATATGATGACGCCATCCCACTGAATCGCCGCGGGCTCGCGCGCTCGCCGCCTCGTTGAACATGACCCGCGATTCCTCCCAGACCGCGCTATTGCGGATCGTCGCCGCCGGCTTTTTCATGCAGGCGCTCGACACGACGATCGTCAACACCGCGTTGCCGTCGATGGCGCACAGCCTGCGGGTCGCGCCGCTCGCGATGCAGCCGGTCGTGGTCGCCTACACGCTGACGATGGCGATGCTCACGCCCGCCTCCGGCTGGCTCGCCGACCGCTTCGGCACGCGGCGCGTGTACTTCGCGGCGATTCTCGTGTTCGTGCTCGGCTCGATAGGCTGCGCGAGCGCGCATACGCTCGGTCAACTGGTGGTCGCGCGAATCCTGCAAGGCGTCGGCGGCTCGATGCTGCTGCCCATCGGACGGCTCGCCGTGCTGCGCAGCGTCTCGGGCGAGCAGTATGTATCGGCGCTCGCGTTCATTTCGGTCGCCGGCCAGTTGGGACCGATCGTCGGACCGACGCTCGGCGGCTGGTTCGTGCAAACGATCAGTTGGCACTGGATCTTTCTGATCAACGTGCCGATCGGCGCGCTGGGTCTTTACGCGGTGCAGCGGTTTCTGCCGGCGCATGGCGAAACCCGGGCGCCGCCGTTCGACTTCCTCGGTTGCGGGCTGCTGTCGCTTTGCATGATCGCGTTTTCGCTGGCGATCGACGCGCCCGTCGAGACGCATCGCGCGGCATGGTCGGTCGGACTCTTCGCGCTCGCCGCCTTGAGCGCGCTCGCCTACATTCCCTACGCGAGACGCCGGCGCGATCCGCTCTTCAAACTGTCGCTCTTCAGCGAGCCGAACTTCAGCGTCGGCCTGATCGGCAATCTGTTATGCCGGATCGGTTCGAGCGCCGTGCCGTTTCTCGTGCCCTTGCTGCTGCAATTGCAGTTGGGCTACTCGCCGCTGCATTCCGGCCTGATGATGCTGCCCGCGGCGCTCGCCGGCACCGTCGCCAAACCCTGGATCGCGCCGCTCATACGGCGCTACGGTTATGACCTGTTCCTGCTCGTCAATACCGTGATCGTCGGCTTGTCGATCGTTGCGTTCGCGCTGATTTCGCGCGGCACGCCGCTCGTCGTCGAGGCCGCGATTCTCGCGGTGTTCGGCGCGGCCAACTCCATGCAATTCGCGGCGATGAACAGCGTCACGCTCAAGGGCCTGTCGCATGAAGACGCCGGCAGCGGCAACAGTCTGTTTTCGATGGTGCAGATGCTCGCGATCGGGCTCGGCGTGTCGATCGGCGGCGGTCTGGTGAATCTGTTTTCGGCGCAATGGGGCTCGGCCACGCTCGGCTTTCGCCTGAGCTTCGTGTGCGTCGGCGCGATCACGCTGGTGTCGGCCTGGGTGTTTCGCCATCTCGACGAAGCGCCCGCCGCGCGCGCGGTGCGTGCGCAGGCGACACAGGGCGCGGGGCGCTGAACGAGCGCGTCCTCGGCCCCGGCTTTTCAATTCGTCAGTCCGGCAAGCGGATGCCGGAGAAGCTCGCGCAAGCTTCGATCAAAGGCTCCTGCACGGCGACGTCACGCACGGCCGGATGCGTCTCGCGCGGCTTCATGTGATAGAAGTACTCGCCGCTGACGGTTGCCGCGGGTTCGTCGCTGACCGCGAGCCAGGCCTGGGTTTTGGGCGCGGCCAGTAAATCATCCGGTGCGCCCGCCCCGCCCATTTTCGTCGCGACCCAGCCCGGCTCCAGCGCATTCGATAACACCCGCGGCCAGCGGCGCGCGATCGCGAACGCCAGCAGCGCGTCATGCAGCTTCGAGTCCGAGTACGCCGCCGTGCCCTGCCACGGGCGCCGCTCCCACGCGAGGTCGTCGAGGCTCGCGTCGCCGCTGCGATGCAAACCCGAGCTCAGATAGACGAGCCGCTTCGGCTTCTCGATCAGCGCCGTCAAAATGTAAGGCGCCAGCGTGTTGATCGCGAACACATGCGGCAGACCGTCGACGGTGGCGATCCGGCGCGGCTCCTGATAGCCGACCGCCGCGTTATGGATCACCGCGTCGAAGCGGCCGAGCCGATTCGCCTGCTCGGCCAGCGCGACGGTGGCCGCGATACTCGAGAGGTCGCCGGTGAGTATCGTTTGCGCTTCCGGTATCGCTTTTAACGCGTCCTCGGCGCGCGCCGCGTTGCGCATGCAAAACCACCTGATGCCCGGCGTCGACCAGAAGACGGCCGGCCATCTGACCGAGGCCATCGGCGGAACCGGTTATGAAAACACGCGACATGAGGAGTTCTCCGTTGATCGGTTCAAATATGCCCGATGCATGACGAGAATCCTGTTGCATCGTGTATCGGACGAACGCACCTAGCTTAGCGCGCGCTGCGCGATTGACGCGATAGCGTGGCTGTCATTCCATTCATGACGCCACATCATCTATTCGCTGGGACGTGCGGCATTACGATGAACCGACGCATGATTTAAAACGGACTTTCGCGTTAGCATGTCGTGCAACGAATACATAACAAAAGGACTATCACATGCCATTTGACGAGCGCATGCTGAACGGCATGGGCGTGTTGACGGCGATCGTCGATTGCGGCAGTTTCGCGGCGGCGGGCGAAGCGCTCGATATGTCGCAATCGGGGGTCAGCCGTTCGGTGGCGCGGCTCGAAGCGCGCCTCGGCATCCGGCTATTCGATCGCACCACGCGCTCGGTCGCGCTGACCGACGAGGGCCGGCGTTTCTACGAACAGATCGTGCCGCTGCTGGGCGGGCTCGAGGAAGCGGCGGCCTCCGCGGCCCAGGGCGCGACCGCCGTTCGCGGGCGCCTGCGCGTGAACATGGACCCGTTCTTTTCGCGCCTCGTGCTCGGGCCGCGACTGGGCGGCTTCATCGACAAGCATCCCGATCTGCAGCTCGAACTGGTTACGCGCGACCAGTTGGGCGATATGGTCGCGGACGGCTTCGATCTCGCGGTCCGCTTCGGCGAGCCGCCCGTGTCGACGCTGATCGCGCGCAAGCTGCTGGATACGCGCATTCTGACCGTGGCCGCGCCGTCGTATCTGAGGAAGCATGGACATCCGGCCACGCCGGCCGAACTCGAAAGCGGCAAGCACGTGTGCATCAAGTTTCGCGACCCGCTCACGGGCTATCCGTTCAGTTGGGAATTTCATCGCGGGCGCAAGAAGATGGTGATCGCGCCGCAAGGCCGCCTGACCGTGAACGACGTGGGCACCTTGCATAGCGTCTGCAAGGCCGGCCAGGGCGTCGCGCAGATTCTCGCGCTCGGGGCCGAGCCGCTGCTCGCCAACGGCAAGCTCGTCGAACTGTTTCCCGACTGGGGCGACGAGGTTTATCCGCTGTATGCGCTCTACCCTTCGCGGCATCATCCACCGGCGAAGGTGCGGGCGTTCTTCGACTTCATCGTTTCGCTGACTGGCGGCGCGCCGCGCGAACCGGCCGGTTGATTCGGCGGCCGGCTTCACGCACGCACGCCCGCGACGAAGCGACGAGGCGCGAGTGCGCCGCGTCGATAAGCCCGCGCCGGGAAAGCCGTCTCAGGAAATCGTGTAGCGGTTTTGCGTGCCGCTCGTGTACACGTTGCGCGCGAGCGTGAGAATCTGCTCGCGATGCCGGTCGAAGGCGGCCAGCACGGCCGGTTCGTCGGCGCCCACGCTCGGGCTCAGCGTCGAAATCACCGATTGATTGACGGCGAAAGCGATTTCACGCGCGTTGTCGTAGCCCCAGAAATTGACGCAATGGTGGAAGGCGTCGTAACTGCGGCTTGGGTTCGGAAAGTTGAGAGACATATCGGGCCCCCGCGAGATGTGTTTCCGCTTCACGGTGCGCTGAAAGGCCCACCCGGTCAAGCCCTCGTTTATCAGGAAGGGGCGCTACCAGGTCCGTTGCGCTCCGCCGGGCAAGGCATGAGCCGCACCGCGGAATTCGCGCGCGGGTCCGAGCCTTGCTGGCGTGTAAGCGTCTTCGACACCAGGAGCCAGATGATGAGCGACACCAGGGAACCCGCCAAAAACAAGCCGGCCGACATCGAGCATCCGCAACCGGCCGTGCACAGCGACAACGAGAAGAGCAAGCTGCCGGAACGCGACGATGAAGGGCGCAATCAGTCGCCGGCGGACAGTCCCGGCAAGAAACCGGGTGAAGGCGAACCGTCGGTTGGTTGAAATATCAAGCGCCAAACGGGAGGCGGCTTTGCTGCGTTTCAGCGACGAAGCCGCACAAATTTTTCTTTTGAAACCCTTTCAGAAGCCGGACAATTTTTTCCTATTTATTACCGATTATTTTTTTGACGTGATGAACTATTTTTCTGCTTGCAGCGATGTGTGCGTCAAGCAAACCGGCTGCCGCCCCTCAACTGATAACAAAGGCGACGCCCATGTCCATCCCTTCAACCTCCTTCAAGGGCCCTAAAGTTTCGATTTGCCTGCCCACCTGCGAGCGTCCCGAACTGCTCGTGCAGTGTATCGATTCGTGTCTTGCGCAGACCTACGGCAATCTGGAGATTCTGATCGGCGACGATTCGAGGAACGCGCAGACGCAGCAGATGATCGCCGCGCGCTATGGGAAGGAATCGCGCGTGCGTTATACGCTCAATCAGCCGCCGCTCGGCCAGGCGCGCAATGTGGCGAGCCTGTTCGAGCGCGCGAGCGGCGACAAGATCGCGCTGATTCACGACGACGACCTGCTCACCACGGACGGCATCGAGAAACTGGTGTCGCTGTGGAAGCGCCATCCCCGACTGGACGCGGCATTCGGCGATCAGTACGAGGCCGATCACACCGGCTCGATCGACTTGCGGGCCAGCACGCGCCTGAACACCGCGTTTCGACGGACGAAAGAAGCCGAAGGCCTGCAGCCGCTGCCCGGCCGAACCGGCTTGATCCAGATGTTCCCCAACAACGGCTGGATGGCCGACGCCAAACTCGTCAAACGGATCGGCTACAAGGAAGAATACGCGGTGTGCTGCGATTTCGTGTTCGGCACCGAACTCTGTCTCGCGGCGCGTGAGGTGTTTTATCTGCACGATTACGTGTCGGTGTATCGCAAGACGGCAACCTCGATCTCGCACCGCACGCGCGGCACCACGGCCGCCGCGGCGGTGAGCGCCTATGCGTTCGTCAAGGCGTTGAAGCTGCCGCCGCAACTGGAGCCTTCGCGCAAGCTCAGCTTGCGCCGTCTCGCGCCCATCGTCGTCTCGGTCCATGCGAAGAATCGGCTGGCGCCCGGCGGCTTGAAGATCGCGCTCTCCCATCTGTCCGCGTACAGGTATGGGCTCAGTATCCGGCTTTACTACCATCTGCTGATGCTCTCGCGCGCGGCGCTGCGCATACGGCCGCAGGCCGCCGCCGCGGCCACCGTCGCGGCGGTGGCCGCGGTGCCCGGTGTGGCCGCCGGGCAGGCCGCGGCGGTGACGGAACTCGTCAAGGAACTCGCCGCGGAGCAATCGGAGCCGGTGTGACGCTTCATGACGCGTGTGCATGAGCGTCTGCATGAGCGGCGGGTTGATTTCATCGTTTGCGGAAGCTGGCTAGCGCGTGCGATATGCGCGTTTTCTGCTAAGCATCCGCTGCTTAGCAAACGCGTATTTGTTGCTTGGTCCGGCGCGCCATGCTGATTACGATGAAGTCGAACATCATCCGCCCCAAGGTGAGCCGCCATGTCCGACAGTGCCTGTTTCAAGCCCCGCGTGATCGAACCGGTCGTCGATAATCAGCCCGAGGGACTCGGGCTCGCGGTGGAGTTGTGGCTCGCGCATCCGGTCGACGGCATCGCCGGGCGCGCGGTGCAGATTCACTTGCGCAGCGGCGCGAAGATGGCGCAGGCCGAGGCGCTGCGCGATCTGCTGCATGCGTTCGGCACGGACATCGTGGTGGCTTGAAGCGCGTCCCTGCCCGGCTGCCGCATCGCGCGTTGCCGGCTTCGATAAAAAACGGCGGCCGGGTTGCCCCTGACCGCCGTTGTCAATCAGCGCTCATTCGCGCTGTCCGGGCGTCTTGCACGCTCACGGCTCGTGACGCAAATACCCTTCTTTCGACGGATCGCGCATGCGCAGTGCGACGAGGCCGGCGATCGCGCACAGCGCGGTGACGTACCAGTAGAACATCGACTCGTTGCCCACCGACTTCAGCCACAGCGCGACGTATTCCGCCGAGCCGCCGAAGATCGCGTTGGCCACCGCATACGACAAGCCCACGCCGAGCGCGCGCACTTCCGGCGGGAACATCTCCGCCTTGATCAGACCGCTGATCGACGTATAGAAGCTGACGATCGCCAGCGCCAGCACGACCAGGCCGAAGGCCGCATACGGGCTCGTCACGTCTTTCAGCGCGTGCAGCAGCGGCACCGTGCCGATCGTCGCGAAGAAGCCGAAGAACAGCATCGAACGGCGCCGGCCGATGCGGTCCGACAACGCGCCGAACGCCGGCTGCATGATCATGTAGACGAACAGCGCCGCGGTCATCACGTTGCTGGCCGTCTTGGCGTGCATGCCGGCCGTGTTGACCAGGTACTTCTGCATGTAGGTCGTGAACGTGTAGAAGATCAGCGAGCCGCCCGCCGTGAAGCCGAGCACCGTCATGAACGCGACCCGGTGGATCCACAGGCCGCGCAGCGTGCCGGCTTCCTTGCGTTGACGCGTCGCGGCGGTGGTGGTTTCGTCGAGCGATTTACGCAGGTACAGCGCGACCAACGCCGCGAGCGCGCCGATCACGAACGGCACGCGCCAGCCCCACGCCTTCAGTTCCTCGGTGGAGAGCGTCTGTTGCAGGACCACCAGCACCAGCAGCGCGCACAACTGGCCGCCGATCAGCGTGACGTACTGGAACGACGCGAAGAAACCGCGCCGGCCCTTGAGCGCGACTTCACTCATGTAAGTCGCGCTGGTGCCGTATTCGCCGCCCACCGACAAGCCCTGGAACAGCCGCGCGACCAGCAGCAGCGCCGGCGCGAGCGCGCCGATCTGCGCATAGGTGGGCAGCACCGCGATGACGAGCGAGCCGCCGCACATCATGAAGACCGACACCATCATCGCCATGCGGCGGCCGTGCTTGTCGGCGAGTCGGCCGAAAAACCAGCCGCCGATCGGACGCATCAGAAAGCCCGCGGCGAACACGCCGGCCGTATTGAGCAACTGGGTGGTGGTGTTGCCGCTCGGGAAGAACGCGGGCGCGAAATACAGCGCGCAAAACGAATACACGTAAAAGTCGAACCACTCGACGAGATTGCCCGATGAAGCGCCAACAATCGCGAAGATACGGCGTCGTGTGTCGTGAGCCGAGGCCACGGTTTGGTCGGTTAGGTCGGTCATGCTTGTGTCTTTCCTTGTCTTTTGAACGGAGGTCGCGGTCTTGCTGCCGCCTTCACAACGCGCGCTGTGGCATAGCGTGGGTGCCGCGGTGGCACCGGAGCGTCACGGCCGGCACGCGTGCGCGAATTTTACAGAATCGCAAGACAAAGATGGGAGGTTTATGCGCGGGCCGTCACGGGGAAACGGCGAGCGAGCCGCCAACCCCTTACGGCGCGAAAGGTTCCAGCGAGAAAAAGCCCCTCTGGGCCTTCACAGACCCAGAGGGGCTTTTTTTGACGAGTCAGACGGCTCATCTGGCCAGCGCTTTATGGGCGCACCAAGCGACGCACCAAGCGCCCCGGATCAAGCCCTCACCGCCGGCGGCACATAGCGGCACTCATAGCGCTTGCGCACGGTGCCGTTTTCATCGACGCTTTCCAGATAGACGTCGAACTGCCACAAGCGCGCCATGTGCTTGAGCACCTCGTCGCTATCCGATGACAGATGCCGGTTGTCGCTCATGAAATGCCGCAGCGTCAGACTCCGGTCGCCACGCGTATTCACCGCCCACACCTGAATGTTCGGCTCGCGATGATGCATGTCGTACTGCCGCGACAACGCCTGACGCACGTACTGATAGCCGCTTTCGTCATGAATCGCGGAGACTTCGAGCGCGTCGCGCATGTCGTCGTCGAGCACGGAGAAGAGGCGCATTTCGCGGATCAGATGCGGCGACAGATACTGCGCGACGAAACTCTCGTCCTTGAAGTTGCGCATCGCGTAGTGCATGGCGGGCAGCCACGGACTGCCGGCGAGTTCCGGGAACCACTTGCGGTCCTCGTCGGTTGGCGCCTCGCAGATCCGGCGAATGTCGCTCATCATCGAAAAACCGAGCGCATACGGATTGATGCCGCTGTAGTAAGGCTTCGTGACCGGCGGCTGATAGACCACGTTGCTGTGCGAATGGAGAAACTCCATCATGAAGCCGTCTTCCAGCTTGCCCTGGTTGTACATCGTGTTGAGCAGCGTGTAGTGCCAGAACGTCGCCCAGCCTTCGTTCATCACCTGGGTTTGCCGCTGCGGATAAAAATACTGGCCGACCTTGCGCACGATGCGGATCACTTCCCGCTCCCACGGCTCCAGCAGCGGCGCATTCTTCTCCGCGAAATACAGCAGGTTTTCCTGCGGCTCCGGCGGATAGCGCTCCTCGATTTCCTCGGGCAACGGCGTGTGCCGGGTCGGCAAGGTGCGCCAGAGTTCGTTCACCTGCGATTGCAGATACGCCTCGCGCTCGCGGCGCGCGGCGAATTCCTTTTCGAGCGAGAGCTTCTGCGGACGCTTGTAACGGTCCACGCCGTAATTCATCAACGCATGGCAGGAATCGAGCAGTTCCTCCACCCGGTCGAGCCCGAAACGCTCCTCGCACTCCGCGATGTAGTTCTTCGCGTAGACGAGGTAATCGATGATCGCGTGCGCGTCCGTCCAGAGCCGGAACAGGTAGTTGCCCTTGAAGAACGAGTTGTGCCCGTAAGCCGCGTGCGCGATGACGAGCGCCTGCATCGTCATCGTGTTCTCTTCCATCAGATACGCGATGCAGGGATTCGAATTGATGACGATCTCGTACGCGAGCCCCATCTGCCCGCGACGGTAGCTTTTCTCGGTGGAGAGAAAGTGTTTGCCGAACGACCAGTGACGGTAGTTCACCGGCATGCCGACGGACGCGTAGGCGTCCATCATCTGTTCGGCGCTGATGAGTTCGAGCTGGATCGGATAGACGTCGAGTTCATATTGCTCGGCGACGCGAGCAATATGCGAGTCGTACTCTTCGATCAACTCGAAGGTCCAGTCGGACGGGCACGGCAGAGGCCTTCTATCGGCTACGTTCATACGGACTTCCCTTTGCCCCTCAGTGGGCGTTCCGGTGTGTCCCCGTGCTGCAGCGGTGTCGACTGCTCCGGTGGCGGCGCCTGCCTGATCCGCCCCACCCTCGGCATGCCCCGACTGACGCTGCGGCACGCCTTTTCCACGCTCCGGCTGATAGCCGCGCGCTTCGTTATGCAAATGCTTGGTCGTCATGAGGACGCCACCTGCTTTTCAAACAACTCACGAAAGACCGGATAAATGTCCGCCGCGGTTTCGACCTTCTTCATCGCCATGTGCGGCTGGCTCAGGGCCAGTTGCGCATATTCGAGCCACAGGTTCTGCTCTTCGGGCGTCACCTGAATATACGCAAAATAGCGCACCTTCTCCAGGATGTCATCCGCGAGTATCTTGCGGCACTTCGGCGAGTCGTCGGTCCAGTTGTCGCCGTCCGACGCCTGCGCGCCGTAAATGTTCCATTCGGTGGGCGAATAACGCTCCTCCATTACCTTCTGCATCAGCTCCAGTGCGCTCGACACGACCGTGCCGCCGCTTTCGGTCGAATGGAAGAAGGTGTCTTCGTCGACTTCCTCGGCGCGCGTATGGTGGCGGATGAACACGACCTCGATGCGCTCGTAATTACGCTTGAGGAACAGATACAGCAGGATGAAAAAGCGCTTGGCGAGATCCTTGCGCTGCTCGTCCATGGAACCCGACACATCCATCAGACAAAACATCACGGCCTGGCTCGACGGCGTGGGCTGCTTCACCCGGTTCACATAGCGCAGATCGAACGGGTCGATAAACGGAATGCGCCAGATGCGTCCCTTCAGGTGGTGAATCTCTTCCTCGAGCAGCTTGATCTCGTCGCGGCGGTCGTCGGGGTCGGCCTTCATGACCTCCAGTTGCCGCTCCATCTCGTGCAACTGATTGACGAGCGGTGCACCGAGCGCGATGCGGCGGCCCAGCGCGCTGCGCAGCGAGCGGACCACGTCGATGTTGTTCGGCGTGCCTTCGGCGGCCCAGCCCGCGCGAATGCTTTTCCACGTGGGCACGGCCATCAGATGGGTTTTGACGAGACGCGGCAGTTCGAGGTCGTCGAAGAAGTACTGCATGAATTCTTCGCGGCTCAGTTCGAACACGAAGTCGTCTTGACCCTCGCCCTCGTTGCTGGCCTGATTGCCCCCGCCACCGCCGCCGCCCCCTTGCGGGCGCTGGATCTTGTCGCCGCGGATGTAGTCGGAATTGCCCGGATGCACCATTTCCCGCTTGCCGCCGGGGCCATGCCGGAACGACGGCTCCGCGATGTCCTTGCGGGGAATCGTGATGCTCTGGGTGTTCTGGATGTCCTTGATGCTCCGGTCGCGAACCGCTTCCGAGACGGCGCGACGAATGTAGTTCTTAACGCGACGCAAAAAGCGTTCGCGATTGGCGATGCTTTTGTTCTTGCCTGCTAACCTGCGGTCGATGATTTGATGAAGCACACCGCTCTCCCGTGTCGATCGGAGTTAGCGCTTCAGCGCTTACTCCGATCCCATACACTCGTACGTCGATCGGAGTTAGCGCTTCAGCGCTTACTCCGATCCCATACACTCGTACGTCGATCGGAGTTGGCGCTTCAGCGCTTACTCCGATCCCATGCAACTGTACTAACTTCGGGCGAGGCGCAAGCCGCATGCGCAGCACAGCTATGTCCATGCGGCTCGCGCCTCGCAAGGTGCCCGCGCGGCCGAACCGCGCGGGCGGCACGCAATGCGCATCATGACGACTTGCGCACGCGCAGATACCAGTCACACAGCAAGCGCACCTGCTTCGGCGTATAGCCCTTCGTCACCATGCGATTCACGAAGTCTTCGTGCTTGCGTTGTTCCTCCGCCGAGCCCTTGGCGTTGAACGAGATCACCGGCAACAGTTCCTCCGTGTTCGAGAACATCTTCTTTTCGATCACGACGCGCAGCTTCTCGTAGCTGATCCACGCGGGATTCTTGCCCGCATTGGCAGCACGCGCGCGCAGCACGAAGTTCACGATCTCGTTGCGGAAGTCCTTCGGGTTGCTGATGCCCGCGGGTTTCTCGATCTTCTCCAGTTCGGCGTTCAGCGCCGCACGGTCGAAACTCTCGCCGGTGTCGTGGTCGCGGAACTCCTGATCCTGAATCCAGAAGTCGGCGTACGTCACGTAGCGATCGAAAATATTCTGACCATACTCGGAATACGACTCCAGATACGCGGTCTGAATCTCCTTGCCGATGAATTCGGCGTAGCGCGAGGCCAGCACGTCTTTAATGAACGACAGATACTTCTGCTCGGTTTCCGGCGGGAATTGCTCGCGCTCGATCTGCTGTTCGAGCACGTACATCAAATGCACCGGATTCGCCGCGACTTCGGTGGAATCGAAGTTGAACACCCGCGACAGGATCTTGAACGCGAAGCGGGTCGACACGCCGGTCATCCCTTCGTCCACGCCCGCGAAATCGCGGTACTCCTGATACGACTTGGCCTTCGGATCGGTATCCTTCAGATTCTCGCCGTCGTAGACCTGCATCTTCGAGAAGAGGCTGGAATTCTCCGGCTCCTGCAAACGCGTGAGCACCGACATCTGCGCCATCATCTTCAGCGTGCCGGGCGCGCATACCGCACTCGCCAGCGACGAGTTGCGCAGCAGCTTCTCGTAGATCTTCACTTCCTCGCTGTAGCGCAGGCAGTACGGCACCTTCACCACGAAGATCCGGTCGAGCAGTGCTTCGTTGTTGCGGTTGTTGCGGAACGCCTTCCATTCGGACTCGTTCGAGTGGGCTAGGATCACGCCGTCGAAAGGAATCGCGCCGAAGCCTTCCGTGCCCTTGAAGTTGCCTTCCTGGGTCGCGGTGAGCAGCGGATGCAACACCTTGATCGGCGCCTTGAACATTTCGACGAATTCGAGCAGGCCCTGATTCGCGAGACACAAGCCGCCCGAGTAGCTGTATGCGTCGGCGTCGTCTTGCGCGTACTGTTCGAGCTTGCGGATGTCGACCTTGCCGACCAGCGACGAGATGTCCTGATTGTTCTCGTCACCCGGCTCGGTCTTGGCGATACCGATCTGGCGAAGGATCGACGGATAGCGGCGCACCACGCGGAACTTGCGGATGTCGCCGTTATATTCGTGCAGGCGCTTGACCGCCCACGGGCTCAGAATGCTTTTGAGGTAGCGGCGTGGAATTCCATATTGCTCTTCGAGGATCGGACCGTCCTCGTCGTAATCGAACAGGCCGAGCGGCGACTCGTTGACCGGCGAGCCCTTGATCGCATAGAACGGCACGCGTTCCATGAGCTGCTTCAAACGCTCCGCGATCGACGATTTGCCGCCGCCGACCGGGCCCAGCAGATAGAGAATCTGTTTCTTTTCCTCGAGACCCTGGGCCGAATGCCGGAAGTACGCGACCACCTGCTCGATCACCTCTTCCATCCCGTAGAACTCACGGAACGCTGGGTATACCTTGATCACCTTGTTCGCGAAGATGCGCGACAGGCGCGGATCGTTGCGAGTATCGATCTGTTCCGGTTCCCCGATTGCCGTCAACATGCGTTCGCCAGCCGTGGCGTACGCGGCGGGATTGTCTTTGCAGAGCGCGAGATACTCCTCGAGCGAGAGTTCATCCTCTCGCGTTTTCTCGAAGCGGGTCGCGAAACTGCTGTAGATATCCATGCTACCTCCTCGCCGAAGTCTAGACCGATGTCGTGCGCGGCGCGCTATTCGGAAACGACATCGCTCGAATTCATCCTAAACCCTTTTAAATTTTTTTTCACGAACTACGTTGCGAAAATCGCGCCGTACCCGGCTACCGATATTCATCACTTGGAAACGGTGTATCGACAACCTACAATCTTGCGCGCAGGCCGCAGCAATCGCGAACCGCCGCTGTCGTGACAGCGCTGCCGCCATCTCGCCGCGACACACTCTGTTGCACCGTTGGTCCATGTCACGGCCATGCCCCCATTACACAGGTCACAGGTCGTATCGTTCATCGAACAAACCGGCTGCTGCACCGGACGATCTGTCCGCTCGCACCCGCATCGTCGTGAAAGCACGCACGTCCTACGCGTTTTTCGTGCCCGGCCATTCTCTTCATCAACGCGCGGCGCGGGCATCGGGTCTACACGAAAAAGCGCCTGTTACATGTTCGCGGCGTCGCGCGCATGGCGTGCCTTGCATCGGTGCGCTTTCAAGCGGTTCGTCAAGGCGCGAGCGGTTTTGTTCCGCGTCGTCCGCACCGACGCGAGGTGAATCGCACAGAGCCGCCCACTGATGCTTCAGCCCTCGTAGTAACCGCGTCCGCGATATGGTTAGCCGCCCGTATAACTGGATGACGGCGCAGCGGCAGTCCGCTTCAATAGGTGTATACGCAAGACGCGCGCGAGACGCACCTTGGGGACGCCGTAAATGTAAAACGGCCACCCCGTGGGCAGCCGTTTGCATGAAGCTTCGTAATGAGCCGTTACAAGACAGTTGTGACAAGCGGGTTGTCACAAGCGCGCTGTAACCCACGCTGTAACCGGCGGGTGTCGCACGCTCAGGTCAGATCGACCTCGACTTCGCCAAGGCCGTCGATATGGCCGCGCACGATGCCGGGCTTGTCCACATTGTGAGCGTCGACATAGGAACCCGTGGTGAGCGTCCAATCCGGTTCGATGGTGATGCCCATCGCCGCGCAATGGTTGACGAACCACACCAGCAGTTCGCGCGGGTCGCCCGCCGGATTGCCGGTCACTTCCGGCACGAGCGAACGGCCGTTGAGACTCAGTTCGAGTTCGGGCGACACGAAATCGAAGCCGCGCGCGAGACCCGCGTAAGCCACCGGATGACCGGTGATCAGCGCGCCGTTGTTCTGCGCGTCGGCCAGTTGCGCGAGCGGCGCGACGTTCGGCCATTCGGCAAAGCGGCTATCGACGATCTCGATGGCCGGCAGCACGACGCCGACCTTCGCCAGCACCTCGTCGCGCGCATAGGCCCGCCCGCGCGGCTCGATCGCCTCGGCGAAGCGAAAGGCGATCTCCAGTTCCACCAGCACGCGGAAGAAGCCGGCATGCGCGACCCGCGCCGGCGAGGGCAGCACCAGCGACGCCGGAATCGGCGCGCCCGCGGCGGCCCCGCCCGGCGCCTTGGCGCCGATCTTCCACGCACCGGTCGCGTCGCCGAGGCCCGCGATGACCGCCTGCTGGATCGCGTACGCGGTGGCCGCGTCGGGCGGCAGGCTGTCGGGCGCGGGCACGTCGATCGGATGATGCTGCCGGCGTGCTTCGACGAGGCGGAGCGCGAGGTCGTGTGGCGTCATGTCGGTCCTTTATGGCTGGCGCGTTGAGCGGTTGGTTGCCGCGTGCCGGTTGGCGTGGACAGGCGTTACAGCGATTAAAGGCAGCGGGCTCGCACGCTTCAGGCAGACGATCCGCGCTGGCCACGCAGCCGCGAGGAGCAGCAGCCGCGCCCGTCAATGTACCGGATCATGGCGCCCGCCAGGGCGTGAAGTGCGCCGTCAGCCCTACTTAATGCGCAAGCCATGAAAAAAGACCGCCGATGCCTGCGCGATCGCGGTCTTTTCGGGCGATGCGGTCATCCGCCGGGACGCGTTTCGAGTCGTCCCGGCGCCGCGAACGGATGCTCCGACAGAGGGCAAGGGATTAGAAAGTTTCCCAGTCCTGGTCGCCGCCGGCGCTGACGGGCGCCGCGGCTTTGGCCGGCGCTCTCGCGGGCGCTGCTGCGGGCGCCCTCGCAGGTGCCCTCGTGGCGGCGCTTGCGGCCGGAGCCTGCGGCGCGGGCCGCGCCGTGACGTGAGACATCTTGCGGGCCGCGACCGGACGCGCCGGCTTGGCCGCACTTCTCGCCGCCGCGCTCACGGGCGCCTGGCCGCTTTCGTCCAACTGGAACACCGCGACCGCGGCGCGCAGCTTGCCCGCCTGGTCTTCGAGCGAAGACGCCGCCGCGGCCGCTTCCTCGACCAGCGCGGCATTTTGCTGCGTGACCTCATCCATCTGCGTGACGGCGCGCGCCACCTGGTCGATGCCGCTGCTCTGCTCTTCCGAGGCCGCCGCGATCTCGCCCATGATGTCGGTCACGCGCTGCACCGCGCCGATGATCTCCGTCATCGTGCGGCCGGCCTGGTCGACCAACGCCGAGCCGGACTGCACCCGCTCGACCGAAGTGTCGATCAGTTCCTTGATTTCCTTGGCCGCCGCCGACGAGCGCTGCGCGAGACTGCGCACCTCGCCCGCCACGACCGCGAAACCGCGCCCGTCCTCGCCGGCCCGCGCCGCTTCCACGGCCGCGTTCAGGGCCAGGATGTTGGTCTGGAACGCAATGCCTTCGATGATCGAAATGATGTCCGCGATCTTCGCCGAACTCTGGTTGATGTCGCCCATCGTGCCGACCACCTGCCCGACCACCGTGCTGCCGCGATTGGCGATCTCCGACGCATTGGCCGCGAGCGAGCTCGCCTGGCGGGCATTGTCGGCGTTCTGCTTGACGGTGCCGGTCAGCTCTTCCATGCTCGACGCGGTTTCCTGCAACGCGGAGGCCTGCTCCTCGGTGCGCGACGAGAGGTCGAGATTGCCGGCCGCGATCTGACGCGTGGCCGTCGCGATGGATTCGCTGCCGCTGCGCACCGTGCGCACCGTTTCGGTGAGACTGCGCTGCATCTTCGCGATCCCTTCGAGCAGCCGGCCCATTTCATCGCGCGACGTGACGACGACCGGGCGGCGCAGATCGCCGGCGGCGATCGCGTCGAAGTGGCCGAGGGCTTCGTCGAGCGGACGGGCGATCGCGCGGCTCAGCACGAGATACGACAAGGCCGCGGCCAGCACGCCGACCAGCAGCGCGCCGGCGCTCACCAGCCGAAACAGGTCGAATTGGCTCTGCGCGGAGTCGTAACCCGCCTTCGCCGATTCGAACTGGAATTTGCGCAAGGCCTCGTCGGCGTTGGCGAGTTCGTTGTACGCCACCTGCAGACGCTTGGCGCTGTCGATCAGCTTGCTCTGGTCGCTTGCGGCGACGATCGCGGCAAAGGCGTCCGCCTGCTGATGCAGCGCGTCGCGCTTGCCGACGACGACCTGTGCGAGACGGTCTTCCTCGGCGTCGCGCGGCAGGTCCATGTACTTTTTCCACCAGGTGTCGGAGGTGGTGCGCATCAGGCGCGCGCGCTCGAGCGTGGGCGCCGATTCCGGCGTGCCGATCATGAACGCGGCGCGGTCGAGCGCCAGCCGTTCGCGCGCCGCGTACAGCTCCGCATTGCCGATGTCGACCGCGCTCGGCATGGCGTTGGTGAACGTGTCCTTATAGGCGTCGTTCGAACGGCTCATGCCGAACAGACCGAACACGCCGATGGCCACCAGCAGCGCGGCAAGGAATGCCATCGTCAGGCCAATGCGCGCCTTGATCGTGATGCCTTTGTTCAACATGCTTGTTCCTGTGCTTAGCAAATAAGAGAGCGCGTACGCGCGGGGCGTCTGCGTCGAGGCGTCCCTTTTTGGGTGCGGCGCTCTAAGTTTGTTTACGGCACATAAAACGCATACTTGAAGTATTTATATGGTGTGAAGAAAGACGTTGTAACAAATTCGATTAAATTTCAAAGGGCCGACAAGCGGCCTGCGTCGCATGGATTACGCGGCGTTTAGGGCAACGACGGGGCGGGAAAACGGGCACTGAACGCGCGAGGGGATGAGCTGTGTTCAGGCCTGGCCGAGCAGACGAGCCTGCTGCGAATCGAGCCCGGGCACCACGGCGGACGCTTTTGCGCGCCGCGCATCGTTGGCCTCGATGCGCGGCGGGCTCGCTGCCAATCAGGCCGAAGCGTCCAGTTCGGCGCAAGTGGGAATCGACGGCTGCGCGCCGGCGCGCGTCACCGAGAGCGCCGCCGCGCGCTGCGCGAAGCGGATCGCCGCATCGACGCTCGCGCCTTGCGCGAGTTGCGCCGCGAAGCCGCCGATGAAAGTATCGCCCGCCGCGGTCGTATCGACGGCTGCCACCCGCGGCGCGTCGTACAGCGTCGCGGCCCCGCCGTCGAGCGTCGCGTGCACGCCCCGCGGACCGAGCGTGACCAGCACGTTGCGCGCGCCGGCCGCGCGCAGCGCGGCGGCGGCCCGCGCCGCGTCCTCGGGCGAGGCGACCGGCAGACCGGTCAGCGTGGCGGCCTCGAGTTCGTTCGGGATCAGGTAGTCGATCAGCGGCAGCCAGTCGGCCGGCAACGGACCGGTGGCGGGCGCCGGATTCAGGATCACCGTCTTGCCCAGCCGCCGCGCCGCGGCAAGCGCCGCGCGCACGGTCGCGGGCGGCGTTTCAAGCTGGCAGATCACCACGTCGGCGGCGGCCAGCACGGCCTCGTGGCGGGCAATCGTTTCAGGCGTGACTTCGCCGTTGCTGCCCGCGACGATCACGATCGCGTTCTGGCTCGCATCGTCGACGACGATCAGCGCCACGCCGGTCGCCTGCGTTCCGGTTTCCAGCGCCGCGCAGTCGATGCCTTCCGCTTCGAGTCCGGCGCGCAACTGCGCGCCATTGGCGTCCGCGCCGACGCAGCCCAGCATCGACACCCGCGCGCCCAGCCGGGCGGCCGCGACCGCCTGGTTGCCGCCCTTGCCGCCCGCCACCTGCGCGAACGCGCGGCCCGCGAGCGTCTCGCCGGGATGCGGCAGACGCGGCGCGCGCGCCACCAGATCCATGTTCAGACTACCGACCACCGTCACGCGTGAGCGCGTTTGCTGACTTGCCACTCCCTTCTCCCATAGTGCGGCGAGCTTTCGTGCGCTTCGCCGCCGTTGCGCTCATGCCGCCAGATTGCGTTTGCCCGCGCCCGCCCAGGTCGCGGTGGATTCGCGCACGATCAGCCGCGGCGACACGACGCGCCGGCGGCCGGATGCGCGCGCGGTGCCCGACGGGGTCCCGGCGATGCGTTCGATCAGCGTTTGCGCGGCCATGTCGCCGAGCGCGCGCACCGATTGCCCGACCGTCGACAGCGACGGGTAGGTGAAGCGTCCCAGTTCGATATCGTCGAAACCGATGATCGAGCAATCGCGCGGCACGCTGATGTTGCGTTCCGCCGCCGCGCGCAGCGCGCCGATGCCCATCATGTCGTTGCCGGCGAAAATCGCCGACGGCTTCACCGTGTCGAACAGTTGCGCCGCCGCGCGATGGCCGCCCATGCCGGAAAAATCGCTTTCGACGATCGCATCCGGCGGAATCTCGATGCCGCGCTCGGTCATCGCGCGGATGAAGCCGTGTACCCGCATCGCGCTCACCGCGGTCTCGACCGGCCCGGTAATGCAGCCGATCCGCACATGCCCCAGTTCGAGCAGATGGCGGGTGGCGAGATAGCCGCCCTTCTCATGGTCGATCTGCACCAGGTCCGCGTTCAGCCCCTCGATGTTACGGTCGACGATCACGAGCGGCTCGCGCGCGTCGGCGAGCGCTTGCGCGAGCACCGCGTCGTCGCCGGCGGAGGCCACGATCAGCCCGTCGATGCGCTTTTCCTGCAACACGCGCAGATAGTTGCGCTGCTTGGCCGGGTCGTCGTCGGAATTGCAGAAGAACACGCAGTAGCCGTTGCGCGAACAGCCGTCCTCGATGCCGCGCGCGAGTTCGGCGAAATACGGGTTCGTGCTGTTCGGCACCACCAGGCCGATCGTCGCCGTCGCCCGCGCCTTGAGCGAGCGGGCCACCGCCGACGGCACGTAGTGAAGCTGACGGATCGCGTGCTCGACCTTCGCGCGCACGTCGGCGGACACGGGCCGCGAGTTGTTCACCACGTGCGATACCGTCGTGAACGACACGCCTGCCACGGCCGCTACATCCTTGATCGTCGCCATAACTGTTGCTCTCCTGCCTGTTTTTTCCGCCGGTCGCGCTATCTGGCGACCCACCGGACGTCTTCATCGAAGACAGACCAAACCCATGAATTCTTACGCTTTACCGCTAACGACACCGTGACTGCTCAGGCCGCGTCAATCTGCCGGACCGCTGCGCGCCGCGAGCGGCTCAGGCGCGCTTGCGGCGGCTGCGGTAGGTGTCGAGCACCACCGCCACCACGATCACCGCGCCGGTGATCATCCGCTTGGTCGGCTCGTTCGCGCCGATCTGCGCGAGGCCGGCCGCCAGCACCGAAATGATCAACACGCCAAAAAACGTACTGATGACCGAGCCGCGGCCGCCCATCAGGCTGGTGCCGCCGATCACCACCGCCGCGATCACCTGGAGTTCCACGCCGGCGCCCGCGTTCGGATCGGCCGCTTCCAGACGCGAAATCTGGAACAGCGCGGCCAGGCCCGCGAGCGCGCCCATCAGCGCGAACACGATGACCTTGTACGGCCGCGGATCGACCCCGGCGAGCCGCACCGCTTCCTCGTTGGTGCCGATGCCGACCAGATAGCGGCCGAATACCGTGCGCGTGAGCACCAGTTGCGCGATCACCATCACGGCCACCGCGATCAGGAACGCCGGCGAGATGCCGAAGGCGATCGGGTTCGACAGAAAATCGAAGGCGTCGCCGATATAGGCGGTGCGCGAATTCGTCATCTGATAGGCCATGCCGCGCGCCGCTTCCAGCACGCCGAGCGAGACGATGAACGACGGAATCCGCCAGCCCACCGTCACCGAACCGGTGATCGTGCCGGTCAGCGCCGCCGCCGCGACGCCCAGCAGCGCCGACGGCAACGGCCCCCAGCCCCACTTCAGCGCGGCCACGCTCACCACCGACCCGCCCAGCGCCAGCACCGAGCCCACCGACAGATCGATCCCGGCGATGATCAGCACGAAGGTCATGCCCACCGACATCACCACCAGATCCGGAATCTGGTTGGCGATCGTGCTGAATGTGTCGTAGGTGAGAAAGTGCGAACTGAGCAGCGAGAACAGCACGATCATCGCCAGTAGCGCGCCGGCCAGACCCAGGTAATTCGAAAAGCCGAGGCGCGTGCCCGCCGGCTTGCCGCTCGCGAGCGGCGCGGACGGGTCGGCCGGCGGCATGGCGTTGTTCGTGCTGTTGGCGTTGGCCGCGCCCTGCTTGCCATTCGGCGCTTCACGCAACGATTGATCGGTCATGACAGACTCCCTGCTTCGTTGGTGTCGGGGACGGCGTGGAGCAACGCTTCGCGGCTGCGGTAGCCGGCGAACGCCGCGGCCAGCAACGCATCCTGCGACCAGCCGTCGCGTTCGAACACACCCGTCATGCTTCCCGCGGACATCACGCCGATCCGGTCGCAGATCAGCATCAGTTCGCGCAGGTCGCTCGACACCACGACGAGCGCGCGCCCTTCCCGAGCCAGCGCGCCCATCAAGCCATAAATATCGAACTTCGCGCCGACGTCGATGCCGCGCGTGGGTTCGTCGAATAACAGCACGCGGCAATCGCGCGCGAGCCAGCGGCCGATCACGACCTTCTGCTGGTTGCCGCCCGACAGTTCGCCGACGATCTGCCCCGGCCCCGAACTGCGAATCCGCATGGCGTCGATCTGCTTTTGCGCGAGCGCGTTCTCGCGCCGCGCGTCGACGATGCCATGCCGCGCCACGCTGCGGATATTGCCGAGCGACACGTTGGCCGCGATCGGCTGCGGCAGCAAAAGGCCTTCGCCTTTGCGGTCCTCGGTGATCAGCGCGATGCCGGCGCGCACCGCGTCCGTGGGCGAGGCGATGTGCACGGGCGTGGGCGGCGCGCCCGGTTTCGACGCCAGCGCGACCGTGCCGCCGTCCTTCTGATCGGCGCCGTAAATCAGCCGCATCAGTTCGGTGCGGCCCGCGCCGATCAGCCCGCTAATGCCGAAAATCTCGCCCGCGCGCACCTCGAACGAGACCTCGCGCACCACCTTGCCGCGCGTGAGCTTGTCCACCTTCAGGAGCGGCGCGCCGATATTGCGCACGCCCAGATCGATCCGCTCGCCGAGTTCACGGCCCACCATCCACGTGACGATGTCGTCGCTCGTCAGGTTGGCCATCGCGTCGACATGCACCAGCCGGCCGTCGCGCAGCACCGCGACCCGCTCGGCGACGCGCGCGAGTTCCTCCAGCCGATGCGAGATGTAGACCAGCGCGACGCCGCGCGCCTTCAGGCGGTCGATCTGCTCGAACAGCAGATCGACTTCGCGCGCGGTCAGCATCGCGGTGGGTTCGTCGAGAATCAGCACGCGGCAGTCGTCGATCAGATTGCGGGCGATCTCCACCATCTGCTGATGGCCGATGCCGAGTTCGCCGACGAGCGTATCGGGATCGATCGCGTCGAGGCCGACTTGCGCCATGGCATGGCGCGCGTCCTCGCGCAGCTTGCGGCGGTCGATCCAGCCGAAGCGGAACGCGCCCGCTTGCGGCAAGCGGTTGAGGAACAGGTTTTCGGCCACCGACAGCGTCGGCAGCAGATTGAGTTCCTGCATCACCATGCGCACGCCGAGCGCTTCGGCTTCGGTGCGGCTCGCCGGCGCATACGGCTCGCCGCCGAGGCGCATCGCGCCGGTGGTCGGGTCGACGAGCCCGCCGATGATCTTGGACAGCGTGCTCTTGCCCGCGCCGTTTTCGCCGGTCAGCGCCAATACCTCGCCGGCGCGCAACGACAGCGAAACGTCGGCGAGCACCGGTTCGGCATAGGTCTTGCCGATGCCGCTAACGGACAGTACGGCAGGCACGGCGTCGTGGTCGGTTGAATCCATCGCGATCCTGGTTCGGGGCGGCCGGCGCGGCCTCATGCGATTCGCTCGAATGAGGCGGCGGCCGATCGCCACGTGTCATGCCGGCCCAATGCGCGGAATGCGCAGGCGCTCACGGCCACGCACCCTCCCGCCGCGCGGCCACCGTCATGACGCTTACCTCTGGCATTAACGGCGGCGCGGCAGGTTTCTTGAGCGTTTATTGAATTGCCGCGGGTTCGTGTCTCGCCCGCATGCATAGGGCATGCGACGGCGTGAGCGCGAACCCTGGAGCCGGGCTCGTTGCTGTGCTTATTGCGGTGCTTACTGCTGTGCTTATCGCGGTGTTTTCCCGGCGACGCTTACTTCGTCACCAGGTCGCACGGCGTTTCCACCACGCCGGACAACTGCGACTGCTTCTTGTGCTCGGCGATCGCCTTCAACGCCGTATCGATGCCGAACACGGCCTGCTTGGCGGCGTATTGATCGGCGGTGGCGAGCACGCGGCCGTCCTTCAGCATCGGCTTGATCGCGCCGATGTTGTCGTAGCCGACCACCATCACCTTGCCCTGCTTGCCCGCCGCGCGCACCGCCGAGACCGCGCCGATCGCCATGTTGTCGTTGCCGGCGAGCAGCGCCTTCAGGTTCGGGTACTCGTTGAGCATGGCCGAGGCCACCGCATTGCCCTTGTCGATTTCCCATTCGCCCGATTGCACGGACACGACCTTCGCGCCGACGCTCTGCATCGCGTCCTTGAAACCGGCGGTGCGCTGCTGCGCGTTGGTGGTGGTCGACACGCCTTCGAGAATCCCGACTTCGTCGCCCGCCTTCAGCTTTTTGGCCAGATAGTCGCCGACCTTCTGCGCGCCCTTGCGGTTGTCCGGTCCGACGAACGGCACGTTCAGGTCCTTCGACTTGAGCACGTCCGGGTCGAGCCGGTTGTCGATGTTCACGACGATGATGCCCGCGTCGACCGCCTTCTTGACGACCGGCACCAGCGCCTTCGAATCGGCCGGCGCGAGCACGATCGCGTCGACCTTGGACACGATCATCTGCTCGACGATGCGGATCTGGTTCGCGGTATCGGTTTCGTCCTTGATGCCGTTGGTGATCAGGTCGAACTGGCCGGGATTGTGTTTCTGGTAATCCTTCGCGCCGTTTTCCATGGTGAGGAAGAACTCGTTGGCGAGCGACTTCATCACCAGCGCGACCTTCGGCTTATGAGCGGGCGCGGTTTGCGCGTAAGCGGCGGAAAACGGCAGCGCGGCGGTAGCGGTGGCGAGAACGGCGGCCGCCAGCAGGCGGCGGCGAATGCGATGGCTCATGCATATCTCCAAGGTTTGTCGGACTCGCGGGCGAGCCGTATTTTTAGTGACGCGCAAACGTTTGCGGGGCCTATTCTCAGCGCAGCCTGCTCGCATTGTCAACGATTCGCGGTGTTGCAGTGCACCGGGGCGCAGACTATGCGGCGGTGCGTGGCGGTCGATCGATTCGACCCGGCGCGCGTGTCGAGCGCGCCGGCAGGCGGCGTGTTGGCAAGGGTCCTCGCGGGGTGCGTACGTGGCTGAATTGCCGCCGGCTGCAAGGTCAGCGGCCAACGGGCCGCCTATGCTGGACTTTTATTGCGCGCGGTGCAAGCGTGAACATGCGCGGCGTCCCGGATGACCCGCGCGTTGCACAGCGGCGCGCTGGACGCCGGATCAGAGCCAGCCGGCTTTGCGGAAACGCCAGTACAGCACGAAATCGACCGTCGCCATGACGGTTAGACAGATGGGATAGCCGTACCGGTAGTGCAATTCGGGCAGATTCTGGAAGTTCATCCCGTAGATGCCGGCGATCATGGTCGGCACCGCGAACAGCGCCGCGAACGAGCCGAGCCGCTTGGTCACCTCGCTCTCCGCGAGCGAAATCATGCCGAGATTGACCTGCACGGCCGTGACGATCATTTCGCGCCGGCCGTCGATGGTGCGCACGATCCGTTCGAGGTGGTCGTAGACATCGCGGAAGTACGCCTGCATGCCTTCGCAAACACTGGGAATACGCCCGCCCGTCAGCTTGCTGATGGCTTCCTGAAGCGGCGCGATATGGTGCTGCAACGTGACGAGGCGCCGCTTCAGCGAGTACAGATCCTGGATGATCGCGCGCGATGCCGCCGAATTGTTGCGATCGAAAATGCGGTCTTCCAGTTGCTCGATCTCGGCGTTCATCGCCTGGACGATCGGGAAATAGCGATCGACGATGTCGTCGACGAGCGCGTACAGCACGAACGCCGAGCCCTTCTTGAGCAGCTTCGGCTCGCGCTCGCAGCGCGCGCGCACGTTCTGAAAGCCGGCGCGCGTGCCGCGGCGCACCGAGAGCACGTAGTTGCGCCCCACGAACACGTCGACCTCGCCGATCACCAGTTCGCCGTCTTCGTCCATTTCGACCGTGTGCATCACCGCGAACAGCGACTCGCCGTACTCCTCGATCTTGGGGAGCTGATGGCCCTTCTGCGCATCCTCGATCGCGAGCTCGTGCAGGCCGAACTCGTGTTTCATCACGGCCAGTTCGCCCGGCCCGGGGTCTTTCAGCGCGACCCAGACGAAGCACTCGGGCCGCGCCACGTAGTCGCTGATGCTATCGATGTCGATGTCAGCCAGCTTCCGGCCGTCCTGATAGGCGGCGCAATTGATCAGCATGTTGGATTACCTTGAAAACGAAACCGGCAGGCGCCGCGGCGCGGTGTAAGCCGAACGTCGGATTCGCATGAACGAATGCGATAGCCGTCATGTTAACGGGCTAACGAGGCGCCGCATCGACCTCATGTATCGAATTGTTATACCCCGGGCGCGATGAATGCGCGCCCCTTGCGTGACGCCGCGTTCTTCTTCATGATCGCTGCAAAGCCCGGTGCCGCGGACGCGAGCGTCACGGCTTCGCCCGCCGCGAACATGATTTGCCCGCATTTCCGCTTCGCTGCACCGGCCATGCGCGACACCATCGCCGCCCGCCTCGCCGGATAGACATAACGACCAAGGAGACTGCAATGTGGTACTTCACCTGGATTCTCGGCATCGGCGTGGCATTGGGCTTCGGCATTATCAACGTCATGTGGCTGGAAGCCAACGGCAAGTTCGCGCGCGACCCGCAACCCGCCGGCAGCGCGTCCGGCACCGCCGAGGACACGCCTTGACCCGTCTGGTTTTTTTCTGCGGTCACGCGGGCACCGGCAAGACCACGCTCGCGAAGAAGCTGATCGGCCCGCTGATGAAGGCCACCGCATCGCCGTTCTGCCTGCTCGACAAGGACACGCTCTACGGCAGCTATAGCGCGGCCGCCATGGGCATGCTCACGGGCGATCCGAACGATCGCGACAGTCCGCTGTTTCTGGAGCATCTGCGCGAGCCCGAGTATCGCGGCCTGCTCGATACCGCCCGCGACAATCTCGCGCTCGGCGTCAGTGCGCTGGTGGTCGGGCCGTTGTCGCGCGAGGTGCGCGAACGGCGCCTGTTCGATCGCGCCTGGCTGGGGGTCGATGCGAACGTCGCGCTGCGGGTCGTATGGGTCCATACGTCGGAAGAGACCGCGCATCAGCGTATCGTCGCGCGCGGCAATCCGAACGACGCCTACAAGCTCGCGCACTGGGACGAGTACCGGCAGCGCCGCTTCGTGCCGAGCGGCGACCTTTGCGAGGACCTGTTGATGTTCGACAACACCGCGCCCGCCGCGGCGGATTACGAGGCGCTGCTGGCGCGGATCGTCGGTGAGCCGCTTGCGGTGTCGGGGATGCCGCCGGTGCCTGTGTAGCGCGGGCCCTGGTCGTAGTGCCGGTGTCGATGCGGGTGTCGCGCCGGGCTTGCGCCCGACTTGTTTCCCTACTCGTCCGATATAAAAAACGCCCCGCATGGCGGGGCGTTCGAGTGATCCTCTGCGGGACCTTTCTGCTTGCTCGTGGCGGACGGTTCGACAACAACCGCGTCGACAACCGCGTCGCCGCCCAATCGCACGGCCCCCAGCATCGAGCCTTTCGCAACCGCGCCGCCTTACACCGTCGCCATCGCATCCAGCGAGCGGCCTTCATACAACTGGCCGAAGCGGTTCGCGAGGAACTTGCGCAGCGATACCTGCTCCTGGCGCACAAAGCCGCTTTGCGGCAGCTTCTTCTCGCGGAACAGATCGAGCACCGCGCACATCGCGCCGGCCGTGGTGATCTGAATCGCGCTCATCGGCACGCCGCACACTGTCTTCGCGAAGATCTTGCGCGTGAACACCTCCTGCACCAGTTGACCGTCGCGCATGCCGCTCACGGTGATGAACACCAGCACCACGTCCTGCGCGGTGGCCGGCACCGAACGGCGCAGGATGGTCTTGAGCGTGTCGCGGTCGCTCGACAAACGCAGGTCTTCCAGCAGGAACTGCATCAGGTTGCGGTGGCCCGGATAGCGCACCGACTTGTAGTCGAGCGACTCGACGCGGCCCGACAACGTCTCGCACAGCGTGCCCAGGCCGCCGGAGGTGTTGAAGGCTTCGTATTCGGTGCCGTCGAGCGAGAAATGCTCCAGGCCTTCGAGCGGCTGCACCCATTGCGTGCGGCTGTCGCGGATCGCTTCGCACGGCTGGCAGTATTCGTTGATCAGACCGTCGACGCTCCACGTCAGGTTGTACTTCAGCGCATTGGTCGGAAATTCCGGCAGCGCGCCCACGCGCATCTTGACGTCGCGGATTTCCGTGAAGCGGTTCGCCAGTTCATGCGCGGCGATGCCGATGAAGCCCGGCGCGAGACCGCACTGCGGCATGAAGGCGTGCTCGGCGCCGTCGGCGATCGCGCGGATCGCGTGGGTGGCGCGCACGTCCTCGGTCAGGTCGAAGTAATGCACGCCCGCGCCCTTGGCCGCCGAGGCGACGTTCACGGCCAGGTAATAAGGCAGCGCGTTGACGAGCGCATCGAAGCCTTGCATCGCGGCGCGCAGCGCGGCGGCATCGGCGGAATCGACGCGGCGGGTCGGAATGCCCTGGGCGGAAAGCTTGTCGAGCGCGTGCTGGTCGCGGTCGAACGCGACGACATCGTAGTCGCCGGTGTCGCGCAACAGGTGGGCAATGGTGTGACCGATCAAACCTGCGCCAACGATGGCTACTTTCATGCGCTTCTCCAATTTTTTGTGTGCGCTGTCTCAAGCGTGGAAGTGCGCCGCGCGCTACGCGCCGCGCCCGGCGGGCCGAACCCTTGAGACACAGTTTAGGGAGAAGCAAAAACAGTTCATACACGCAAAATGCTGCGTTATGACTATGAACTTCGACGTTATGACGACACGGCCAGTCTAAATGTCGAAAACGTATAAAAATGGCGTAAGCGGCGCGCTGCGCTCACACCATGCCGCGGTCGATCTTGCGCGCGAGAATGATCGACGTCGTGGTCCGCACGACGCCTTCCAGGCCGCCGATCTGATCGAGCAGATCGTTGAGGCGATCGGGCGAATCCGCGCGCAGCCACGCGACGTAATCGAACTCGCCGCTCACCGCGCACAGCAACTGCACCTCCGGCATCTTGCCGAGCCGCTTCTGCACCGCCGGCCCGTGCCGCGGCGCGATGATGATGCCGACGTACGCATAGATGCTCGAGTCGAGCACGTCCTGGCCGAGCCGCACGCTATAGCCCGCGATCACGTTGCTGCGTTCGAGCCGCGCGATGCGCGCGATCACGGTGGTGCGCGCCACGCCCAGTTGGCGCGCGAGATTGGCGACGCTCTCGCGCGCATTGGCTTGCAGCAGCGCAACGAGGTTGCGGTCGAGGTCGTCGAGTTGATCGAGGCGCGGAGGTCTCATCGGGAAGAAGGAAGTGGTTGATCGGTGGCCGGATGGATTATCGCGCGTCTTCAATCGCGACAGGGGCGATGCGGTGACCCGGCACGCCTGGTCCCCTGACAGAATTCATACGTCAAGGCCGGTGGTGCGTTTCCACTGATCTTTGGAACTTATGCCCCACCGCCCCCACCTCGGTCTGGAAAGAAGCTGGCCGGAAGCAAGCGCCATTTCCCATAACCCAGCCCCGCGCGGGGCTTTTTCATGTCAGCCGTTGGCAACCAGTGAGTCCACGAGATCGCGCCCCTCGCGATAGGCCGCATCGAGCGCCTCTGCTTCGGTCGCAAAGACGTCGCCGAGTTCATAAAACTGCTTGCGTTGCCCGGCATGACGCAGATCAGCGCCTGGTCGGCATACATACCCGTTGTAATGGTAGGGGGTGTTTGGCGTCGGGGGCCCGTATGCAAGGATCGGCAGCACCCAGATTTCAAATCCCTTGTAGTCGATTTTTTCCCACATAGACACCTCGAACGTTAGCGGCGCGGTACCGCCGCGCGCGGTCCTTTTCTTCGTATGGCTGCGGCTTTCTGAGTCCAGATCGACTGGATCGTCGACATACGCGAAGGCGGCCGCGTTTATTTGTGGTTGATCTTTGCCAAGCGCTCCATACACTTTACGCATGTCATCGCGTAAAGGAAATGTCATGAAGCCGATCAAATTGCGCGTGCCGCGGGAGGAAGCAGGGAACCTCCCGGACGATCTCACCGCATGGGCGAGCACCAGCGGCGTCGATCCAGGTCTCACGATATTCAACGAACCGGGGAAGACCACGAACACCAGCTCGACCACGCTGTATCTCGTCCATGTGAACGAAAGCTTCTTCGATCAGTTTCCGGAGTGGCGCATGTACATTGAGCAGTAGCGTGGCAGCGCTTGCGGAGCGCGTTGGATGTAAGCCTCGCAGTTTGGCATGTGTGACGCGTTGGCTCGAACTTGACCGGTGGGCGTTTGTCCGGTGGCGCCGTTGGGGCTGATGCGTCGATGTAGCCGTGCGGGTATGACGGCCATGCAAAACCTACCGAATCTGGCGCCGCACGATACGTACAGCTGCAGGTGCGCCCCACACAAGGGCCGCGGCAATCACGAAGCTGATAGCCAGCATCACGACGACAATCGGATCGTCAGCGCTTTCTCCGTCGAGTGGTTCGAACGGAACGGCCGCCCAGCCTAAAACACGATGACCTGCCGGACTTTTCGCCAGCATCCAGAACCAATCGAACAAGCCCAGCAGCCACCCAATCGGTATGGTGAGTGCGAGGGCCAGCAGGAGTCGGAAGGCAAAGCGTTTCATCGCACCATCACCGTGCCGTAGTAATTGATGTTAGATCCCGGAATCGTCTGTTGCGTCTGCGACGTCAAAAACGCACGCAACTGCTGAAACTGTGCCGGATTGGCTACGGTCACGCAACCCTTGCTTTCGCCGAGTCGGCCCACAGGATGCAAACGGAAATTGCCTCTACGGACGCCGTTGATGAAAGTCCAGTCGTCGATCTTTCCGTCATTGCGATACAGCGCAAACCACTCGCTTCGGTTGCTGTGTACGAATGTATCCTTGACGGCATCCCACAGCCAACCCAGATGGCCGCCGCTCTGTCGGTCAATGATGTAGTACGTGCCGGTCGGCAGCGGGCCTTCGTCCGCCTTGGCTGTTGCATTCGGGTCGTCGATCGATGAACCGTCGCCCGAGAACGCGGCGACGCCGCCGAAACCGGGGCATTGGAGGGCGGACATTCGTTGGCCGTTTAAACGAAACGTGCATGCTATTGGCATAGGTCGGGTTTCTGTCTGTCTGACTTGCACCCATTATAGAAGCGAGCTTCGGTGCCGCGCCTCGCGCGCAAACTAGACGGTCACCGCAGCGTTAGATGATACGTGGGGCCTATTTGAACTAACCAAGGCGCGTGCGATCGCCGAACTCTCGGATCAGATCGCAACACGCCTTCCATTCACCGATAGCGTTAGATTCGATAGTGAACTTCTACTTGAGAAGGTCGAGTGGGATCGAGTCGTTATAGCGCACACCGGGGGTAAGCATGAAGCGGCAGGCGCCGCACACAACGGCAGGCAAGGCGGCGCTCGGCACTCGCGTGCAGCGCTTTCACTCACGCACCGAACCGCTCGATCACGAAATCGATGAAGCTGGTGAGCTTGGGCGTGGCGCGGCGATCGCGCGGGTAAAGCAGATGAACCGGCGCGCCTTCAGGCAGATAGTCCTCGAGCACCGACACCAGTTCGCCGCTGGCGATCTCCTTGGCGAGCAGCGCCTCCGGCTGCAACACGAGGCCGAAGCCGCGCAACGCGGCAATCTTGAGCGCCTGGCCGTTGTTGGCGCGAAACCGGCCCGCACGCAGCGGCTTGTCGCCGGCGGTTTCGCCGTCCAGCCGCCACGTTCCTTCGCGGCCCCAATGCAGAAAACCGAGGCATTCATGATGCGCGAGATCGGCCGGCGTGCGCGGCGTGCCGGCGCGCGCCAGATACGCGGGCGACGCGCACGCGCGCATCCGGTAGGGCTTCAACGGTCGCGCGACGAAGCTCGAATCCGGCAGATGACCGATCCGCACCGACGCGTCGAAGCCCTCTTCCACCAGGTCGATCACACGGTTCGACAGATCGAGTTCGAGCGTGACGTCCGGCCACGCGCTCAGATAGTCGGTCATGGCGGGCGCGAAAACCTCGGCGCCGTAAGTGAGCGGCACCGTCACCTTGAGCACGCCGCGCGGCGCGGCCGCCATCGCCTCGGCGAGCGACTCGGCCGCCTTCACGTCGGCGAGAATCCGCCGGCATTGCTCGTAATACTGCCGGCCTATCTCCGTCAGACTTTGCCGGCGCGTGGTGCGCGTGAGCAGCCGCGTCGCCAATCGGGTTTCGAGCGAACGGATGTGCTTGCCCACCATCGCCGACGAAATGTCGAAGCGCTCGGCCGCCGCGGTCAAGCTGCCCGCCTCGACCACGGCGACGAAAATCTCCATGCTGACGAATTTATCCACCCGCTATTTCCTGTTCGTTTCGGTTGTAAGCGTTTGTCGCGCACGAGCCGCATTGTAGGGATATCGTGATACTAATAGCGCCGACGGCGAACCAGGCAGCCGGTCGCCATGCGTCGCCACGGCTCACGCACGCATGGCGGGCCGCTCGCCCTGTACGCCTTGTCCCAATTCGAATAGACATCAGGAGTTTCGATGAAAAAAACACTGGTACTGCTGGCCTCCGCCGTCGCGATGAGCGGCGCATTCGCCCAGGCTTCCGCGCCGGTTCCGGCTTCCCCCGCGGCGAGCGCCGCCGCTTCCTCGCCCACCGCCAAGGCCGGACACGAGCGCAACGTCGAGGACCGCATCGCCTACCTGCACTCGCAATTGAAGATCACGGCGGCGCAGGAGCCGCAGTGGAACACCTTCGCCGACGTGATGCGCGGCAACGGCCAGACGATGGGCCAACTGTTCCAGCAGCGCAAGGCGGCCACCAACGTGACGGCGGTCGACGACATGAAGCAATATGCCGCGATCTCGCAAGCGCACGCGGACGGCATGAAGAAGCTGGTCGACGCATTCGACCCGCTGTACAACAGCCTCTCGCCGGAACAGAAGAAGCTGGCCGACGTGACGTTCCATCAGCCGGGCGGCGTCGTGGGCGGTCGTCGTCATCATGGCAAGGGCAAGGTCGGCAAGGTCGCGCCGGCGCCCGCGAGCGACGCGGCGGTCAAGCCGTAAGACTTTGATCGCGCGCAGCGCGGCGTTTGCGCGCTGCGCCGCGATTCATTCACGCCGCCGTCAGCGGCAAAAGAAGCGGGTCTCGAGACGCATCTGGCATGATGCGGGCATGCGCGGCGCCACGTCACGGCGCCGCGGTCAACATCTCTCCACCCATTCGCTTCATGACCGAACTCAAAAACCTCGACCTCAGTCAAGATGCCAACGCTCGCCGTGTCGTCAAGAACGAAACGGTGAGCGTCGAATTCGCCGCCGCCGAAGGCCAATTGATGAGCCTCGAAGGCCCGAACCGCTATGCTCGCGGCGACGCGCTGATCACCGGATCGACCGGCGACCGCTGGGTCGTCTCGCGCGAGCGCTTCGACGCCAAATACCTCCCTGCCGACGCCGCCGTCTCGCACGGCCAACCGGGCCCGTACCGCAACCGCCCCGCCGTCGTCCTCGCCAAACAGATGAACGAAGCGTTCTCGCTCGCCCGCTCGGCGGACGGCGGCGACGTGCTGCATGGCGCGGCCGGCGACTGGATCATGCAGTACGCGCCGGGCGACTACGGCGTCGTGCAGGCCGCGCGCTTCGCGAAGGTCTATCGGCTCGCGGATTGATTCGCTTCAGGCAAAACCGTCAGGCAAACCCGTCAGGCAAACTCGTCGCCCAGATCGACGGTGACGTCGCGCGGCACCGCCTCGCCGTTCGCATACTGCTCTTCGAGCGAGCCGATGCTCGCTTCGACATATGCGCGCAGCACCGCGAAACTGCGGCCGCGCAGCCGCGCCGGCAACGCGCGATAACGCGCCCACGCGGCCGGCGCGATCACCACGCTCATCACGATGCGGCGCGCGGCCGCGCCGAAACGCATCGCCACCCAGTGAATCGCCAGCGTCGGCGTGCCGTCCTCAGCCGCGCGCTGGATGAACTGCGTCTGCTCGGGGAAAAGATCGCTGATGACGCGCGCCAATTCCTCGAACTCGGGATTCGCGCAGTCGTATTGGTAAGCTTCCATGAGATGTGCCGAAAGTGGTCTGGAGAGTCCGCGGATATCGCAAGGATGGGCCGACGGTTCAACGCGCCGGCATGGCTCATGCGGGCACCGGCGCACGCCGGAACGTCCTGAACAACAGACCCGCGACGAGCAGCGCCGCCAGCGCATAAATACCGTCCACCGCCGCGAGCGGCACGAGTTGCGCCTGGAACAGCGCGGCGGGCACGTCCACCAGCGCGTGCAGCACGATGGCGAGCGGCAGGATGCCGCGCCAGCCCGCCCGCAAGCCGCGCCACATCAGCACCGACAAGCCGATCTGGAACACCAGCGCGGCCACGCGTTCGAGCGCGAAGATGCCGGCCGTCTGCGGCGTCAGGCTTGCGAGAATCACGTGGATGCGCATCAACGAATCGGCCGGCAGGTTGCTTAGATAGCCGTCCAGTTCGCCACGGTTTTCGAGCACCGCGAACAGAATCCATTGAATCTGCACCAGCACGCCGACGAGCCACGCTTCGGCGCCGCCGTGGCCGAGGCCGTAGGTGAGCGCGGTGCCGTCGCCGGCGGCCGCCGTGGAGGCCGGCTTCGCCGCGGCGCGCTTGAGCAGCAGGCGCATGCCGATGAAGCGTCCCACCTCCTCGCAGATTCCGGCAACGAGCGCGCCGTACACCACGAAGGCGAGCGGATTCGACAGGAAAGTGGCCGTCGCCTCGTTCCGATGCAGCACGTAATCGTTCAGCGCGCGTTCGATCACCATCGCGAAGAGCGCGAACACGGCGATGCCGATGATCGCATCGCGCGGCTTGAGCGCGAGCGGCCGGCGCAGACGACGGTAGATCAGGAACGGTAAAGCGGCGACCAGCAGCGTCGCGACGGCGAGGCTCGACAGGGTAAGCGGTGCAACAACCATGAGTTTCCTTGCGATGACCGGCGCGCACCCGCTGCGCGCCGCAGCCCGAATGATCGCAGATCAGCGCGAAGTCAGCGCGAAGTCAGTGGGAAATCAGCGGGAAATCAGCGCAAGGTCGAGGCGCGGACGATCAATTCGCCCGGCAAAAGGCAGTCGCGCGCACTGGTTTGAACGCCTTCGATGCGCTCGTGCAGGAACTCGACCGCGCGGTAGCCGATCTCGTAGGTAGGCTGGCGAATGGTCGTAACGCCGGTCAATTCGGCCCAATCGGGGTCGTCGATGGAGAGGAGCGCGACGCGTGATTGCCAGGCGGCGCCGTAACGCGCCTTCAGGTGCAACGCGAGGCAGAGCGCGACCGGCGCGTTCGCGGCGAACAGGGCGATGCGGCCGGCGTTGGTTGGGGCGTTGGTTGGGGCATTGCTTGCATCGCCAGCCGCATCGATCGCGCGGTCGAGTTCGGCGAGGCCGCGTTGCACCGCGGCGCTGTCGGCAAGATCGAGCACCAGCGTATGCCCGCGCACGCGACCATTGGCGCCTGCACGACTTGGGCCGCTTACTCCACTTACTCCCGACGCACCCCAACCGCCCTCCCCTCGACCACCCACCGCACTCGCACTCCACTCCCCCTGCGCGCGCATCACCTCGCGAAACGCCGCCTCGCGCAACTGCCGCGAACTGACCTGCTCGAACGGCTGCACGACGAACCAGATCTCGTCGAAGCCGTTATCCAGCAGATGCCGCGTGCCGAGTTCGGCCGCCGCCCGGTTGTCCAGGCCGACCATATCGGCGACGAGCCCTTCCACCGAACGGTCCACCAGCACCGCCGGAATCCCGCCGCCGCCCACCGGCCGCAGCGTTTCCTCGCGCACGCCGAGCGCGTTGACGATCACGCCTTCCACCCGATAGGTGGTGAGCAGTTGCAGATAGCGCCGCTCCATCTCCACTTCGTTCGCCGCGTGGCAGATCAGCGGCATCAGGCCGAGTGCGTGACAGGCCGCTTCCGCGCCTTGCAGCACCTCGACGGTGTACGGATTGGTCAGGTCGGCGAGCAGCATGCCGATCAACCGGTTGCGGCCACGCTTGAGCCCACGCGCCATCTGGTTCGGCTGATAGTCGAGCCGTTCGATCGCCGCCTCGATGCGCGCGCGCAACTCGGGCGACAACGCGCTCATCTCGCCGTTCAGATAGCGCGAGATGCTGGTCTTGCCGGTGCCGGCTTCGCGCGCGACGTCGGTGATCGTCGCGCGGCGCGGCGTGGCGGGCGGCATCGGGTTCATTGGCGCATGGCTCACCGACGCAAGACTCCGCGATTGACGATGTTGGCGGTGAGCGTGCCGTCGAGCGCAGCGACCAGGTTTTCCGCCGCGTTGCGCGCCATCGCGTGACGCGTCTCGTGAGTCGCCGAGCCGATGTGCGGCAACGCGACCACGTTCGGCATCGTCAGCAAAGGCGAATCGGCCGGCAGCGGTTCGGTCTCGAACACGTCGAGACCGGCGCCGTGAATCGTGCCGTTGCGCAGCGCCTCGATCAGCGCGTTTTCGTCGACGGTCGCGCCGCGCGAGGCGTTGATCAGAATCGCGCTGCGCTTCATCGACCCGAGTTCGGCCGCGCCGATCAGGTGCTTCGTCTCGGGCGTCAAGGGCACTTGCAGGCAGACGAAATCGGCGCTGGCAAGCAGCTCCGCCAACTCGACGCGCCGCGCGCCGTACGCCTGTTCCGCCTGCGGATTCGCGCTGCGGTTCGTGTACAGCACCTTCATGCCGAAGCCGAGCGCGGCGCGCCGCGCGACCGCGCCGCCGATGCGCCCCAGCCCGACGATGCCAAGCGTCTTGCCTTGCACGTCCACGCCGAAATGCGCCGGCCCGATGCTTTGCCGCCACTGCCCGGCCTTGACCCAGTTCGCCAGTTCGACCACCCGGCGCGCCGACGCCAGAATCAGCGAGAACACGGTGTCGGCGGTCGATTCGGTCAGCACGTCCGGCGTGTGCGCGAGCACGATGCCGCGCCGCGTGAGATCGGCGACGTCGAACTGGTCGAAGCCCACCGAGATGGTCGACAAGGCCTTCAGCCGGCTCGCGCCTTCGAGCATCGTCGGCGTGATCTTCACGCTGGCGCCGATGCCGCCGTCCGCATCGCGCAACGCGGCAACCAGCGCGTCGTGCCGCGCGGGATCGACCTGCACGACTTGCGCATGCTGTTGCAGATAGGCGAGCACGTCCTCGGGCAACGATTTCCAGGCGACGATCTTCTTCATCAGCTTATTTTCCTTGCAACGGTGTGGCGAGCGTGGGGGCCTTGGTCAGCGGCTGCGGCTTGACGGCCAGCGTCAGGATCACCGCGGCGATCAACGCCACGCTCATGAACGCATACGATGCCGCGGGCGAGCCGGTCGCGCCGTTCAGATAGCCGACCACGTACGAGCCGACGAACGAACCCAGCGCGCCCATGCTGTTGATCAGCGCCATCGCGCCGCCCGCGACGTTCTTCGGCAGCAGTTCCGGCACGATCGCGAAGAACGGGCCATAAGGCGCGTACATCGCGGCGCCGGCGATCACCAGCAGCGCGTACGACAGCCAGAAGTGCGTGGAGCCGATCGCATACGACGCCGCGAAGGCCACCGCGCCGATCAGCAAAAACGGCCACACGAACACCTTGCGGCGGTTGAGTTTATCGGATGCCCACGAAGCCGCAAGCATCGCGATCGTCGCGGCCAGATACGGCAGCGCGGACAGCCAGCCGGTTTCCACCATGCCGAGCGTCGAGCCGTTCTTCAGGATCGACGGCAGCCACAGCACGAAACCGTACACGCCGATGCTCCAGCAGAAATATTGCGCGCACAGCTTGATCACCGCCGGCGAGCGGAACGCCTCGCCGTAATTGCGCACGGGTTTGATCGCGGCCTGCTCGGCGCGCAGCGTTTCGGCGAGATCGGCCTTCTGTTGCGCCGTGAGCCACGAGACCTGCTGCGGCTTGTCCTGCACGATGAACCACCAGCACACGGCCCATAGAATCGCCGGCACGCCTTCGGCGACGAACATGTGACGCCAGCCGAACGAATGCACCAGATAGCCGGACACCACCGACATCCACAGCACCGTCACCGGATTGCCGAGAATCAGGAAGGTGTTGGCGCGCGAGCGCTCGCGCTTCGTGAACCAGTTGCTGATGAAGATCAGCATCGCCGGCATCACGGCGGCTTCGACCACGCCGAGCATGAAGCGGATCACCATCAGCGAGGGAATGTTGCTGACCATGCCGGTCAGCGCCGCGCAGCCGCCCCACAGAACGAGGCTCCAGAACACGAGCTTCTTGACGCTGCGGCGTTCCGCGTAGATCGCGCCCGGAATCTGGAAGAAGAAATAGCCGAGGAAGAACAACGCGCCGATCAGCGACGACAGTCCCTTGCTGATGCCCAGGTCCTGGTTGATGCCGGCGGCGGCGGCGAAACCGTAGTTCGCGCGGTCGAGATAAGCGAGGCTGTAGGTGATGAAAACGATCGGCATGATCGTCCACCAACGGCGGATCGCAAGCGATGAGGTCATGAGTGTCTCCTTTGACGGCTTTCCGAAACAATGATGAACGGTTGTCATGCGGCGCCGTGCGGGCGCTCTTGTTGTTATCGAACTGCGTTCACGCGGCGTTGGCGATGCGCGGTGCGGCAGTGAGGTCGAGCGTATCGAGTTCGAGCGCGTCGAGTTCGGCGCGCGTCGGCAGGCCCTCGGAATCGCCGATCACCTGGATCGCCAGCGCGCCGATGCGATTGCCGCGCGCCACCGCTTGCGGCAGCGGCTTGCCTTCGAGCAACGCGCTGATCACGCCGACCGCGAAGCCGTCGCCCGCGCCGACCGTGTCCACCACGTTCGCGACGGGTTCACAGGCGATCACGGCGGCATCGTCGGCGCTGCGGAAATACGCGCCTTGCGCGCCGAGCTTGACGATCACGGCGCGCGCGCCCTGGTCGAGATAGAACTTCGCGATGTCCTCGGGCTGCGTGTAGCCGGTCAGGATCTCGCCCTCGCCGATGCCGGGCAGCACCCAGTCGGCCAGGGCCGCGAGCGCGTTCAAGCCTTCGACCATCGCCGCGCGCGAGGGCCACAGCGTCGGACGCAGGTTCGGGTCGAAGGAAATCGTCTTGCCGGCCGCACGCATTTCATGCGCCAGATGGAAGGCGAGTTCGCGCGAACTCGCGGAGATCGCCGGCGCGACGCCGGTCAGATGCAGATGACGGGCGGAGAGTACATATTCCGCCGCGTAGTCGTCCCGCGACAGGTGGCTCGCCGCCGATCCCTTGCGGAAGTACTCGATCGCGGGATCGCTGCCGTCGTCGGCTTTCGACTTTAGCTGGAAGCCGGTGGGATAGCGCTCGTCGGTGGTGACGCGGCGTTGGTCGATGCCTTCCTTCGTCAGCGTGTCGCGCACGTACTGGCCGAATGAATCGTGGCCGACGCGGCTCATCCAGCCGACGTTGAAGCCGAGCCTGGCAAGACCGATCGCCACGTTCAGATCGGCGCCCGCGACGCGCTTGGTGAACCGTCCGACGCCCGCGAGCGGGCCGGTTTCGGCGGCCACGAACATGGCCATTGCTTCGCCGTAGGTGATGACGTCGAGTGCTGCGCCTGGGTTGCTCATGCTTCGCTCCTGCGGGTCCTTTGGTGGTGGGTCGGGGTGGTGCCGGGTGTACGGGTTGCGCGTACTGGTGCGCTTTTTTGCGTGGGCTCTTTGCGTGGCCTCTTTGCGTGGCCTCTTTGCGTGGCCTCTTTGCGTGGGCATCTTTGCGTGTGCTTCTTTGCGTGTGCTTCTTTGCGTGTGCTTCTTTACGGCGTTTGCTTCTTTACGGCGTTTGCCTCTTTACGGCGTGTGCCTCTTTACGGCGTGACCTTCCCCGCACGCGCCTCTTTGACTCCGCTAACACTGCTCACGCCTCGCCGCCTACTTTCCGCCACGCGTCTTTTTACCTACCGCTGCTCTCTCAGGTCCTGCTTGCCGCTCACGCGGCGGCCAGCCATGCGACGTAGTGCGCCGCGTCCGCCTCGATACGGCTCGCATCGAACGGAAATTCGATGCCGCGCGGCACGTGGCGCGGCAGGTTGTCGAGCACCGCGGCGAACTGCGCGTCGCCGGCGGCCGGAGCGGCGGGAAAGCGCCGCGCGCCTTCGCCCACCGCCGTCTTGCAATGGATGTATTCGACGTGCGCCGCGAGCGGCCCGGCCGCGTCGAGCGGCGCGACGCCGCGCCATGCCCAGTTGCCGATGTCGAAGGTCATGCCCAGCACGTCCGTATGCCCTTCACGCGCCAACGCGTCGAACAGCCCGACGAATTGCGCGAGCGACCCGCCTTCGGCCAGTTGCCCGTTTTCGACGACGAGCCGCACATCCGCGCAACGCATATGCTCGGCGATCACCGCGGCATTGGCCTCGGCGGCGAAACCGCCGAGTTGTAACTTGACGAAGCGCGCGCCGAGGGCGATCGCTTCTTCGACGGAGACGCGCAGCGCGTCGGCGTTCAGCTTGCCGTCCGTTGTGTAAAGCGAAGCCGGCGTCGAGTAGACCGACCACAGGCCCAGTTCGGTAATCCGCTTGCCGAGCGCGCGCAACGCGGGCGGCGCCGCGTCGGCCTCGTCGGAAAACAGTTCGCGGCGCACCTCGAAGCCCGCCGCGCCGGCTCGCCCCGTCGCCTCGGCCCATTTCCGATGGCCGCCCGCGCGGACCGCCTCCATGCCGAAAGCGCTTGCGACGATCACTACGTCAACTGCTTCTGTCATGTTGAATCCGCTCGAATTTTGCGTCGTATCAGCGTTTGGAACCGGTTCCAACACCGTTTCGAAAAAAAGCGCCGAGGCGCTTGGACGACCGAATAGTGCGCCGTGGCCGGGGTGACGCACCATAGAGGAAATCCCCAGGGGAAGCGTGGCATGGCAAGTGTGTCGAGCGTGTCTGCTGGCGGCAAGGATGCCCGGAGCCGCCCGCTGGGATGCCACGGTCCGCCGCCGTTGGAGCCGGCAACCGTCCGCCAGTTTCGCGCTGATTCGCGTCACATCGCGCTTCACATCGCGCGTCACATTGCACGCCACTTCACGCGCCATCCGCGAGACACAGGGCGAGAAACTGTTCGACCACCCGCGACGGTGCGCTCGCATGCGGCACGAGGATCGACAGCCGCCGCGTCAGCGGCTCCGGGCTCAGCGAGAACAGACGCAACGCGCCGTTCTCATGGCGCATCGACATGGCCGAGACAAAGCCGATGCCCATGCCGGCCCGCACCGCCTCCTTCACGCCCTCGACACCGGCGATTTCCAGGGCGACCCGCATCGGCACGCCCGCGCGCGCGAACGCCCGCTCGACGACCTGCCGCACGCCCGATCCGGCCTCGCGCAAAACCAGCGGATGCGCGCCGAAATCCGCCAGTTCCGCCCGCCCGCTTTCGAGACCCGCGCCGCCCGCCTGCGCCAACGGATGCGAGCGCGGCATGATCGCGACGATCTCATCCTCACGCCAGGCGTGCACCGCGGTGTCGGGCGGCAGATCCGCGCCGACCGGCCCCTCGACCAACGCGATGTCCACCGAGCCGAGCGCGCCGACGATCTCGGTGGTGTTGCCGTCCGCGGTATGCAGCGTGACGTCCGGATGGCGGCGATGGAAGTCGGCGATCAGATACGGCAGCAGATAACTCGCCGGCGTGGTGCTCGCGCCGATCCGCAACGTGCCTTGCTCCAGGCCGCGCAAGGCGTCGCGGTACGCGTGCGCTTGCCGCCAGGTATCGCGCAGCCGCGCGGCGTAGCTCGCCAGTTGCTCGCCGGCGGGCGTAAGGCGCACCCCGCGGCCGTCGCGCTGGTAAAGCGGTTCGCCGAATTCGTCCTGCAACTGCCGCAATTGCCCGGACACCGCCGGCTGCGACAGATGCAATGCGACAGCCGCGCGACTGATATTGCGATGCTCGGCGACGGCGGCGAAAGTTATAAGCTGGTCGGGGGTCATGAGGATACAAATATCGGTTCGGCCGATACTTTACATCCCAAATCACGATTTTTCATATCGTTATATTCAATTTAGGATTAGGGCCATTGAATCAGCCAGCCAATAAGGACTGCGCCATGACCACTGCCCATCTCACCGCTGCAACCACACCGGCCGGATCGTCCACTCGCGGCCTGCTCAACGGCATTCTTTTCGTCGCGCTTTTCGCGGCTGCCGTGACCCACATCGCGTCGATTCCGGCCATCGCCGGACTGGGGCTGAGCCCGCTGATCGTCGGCATCGTGGCGGGCGCGGTTTACGGCAACGCGCTGCGCGACGGCATGCCGGAAAGCTGGGCGGCCGGCGTCAACTTTTCGGCGCGCAAGCTTCTGCGCATCGCGGTGGCGTTCTTCGGGCTGCGCGTGAGTCTGCAGGAAATCGCTCAGGTCGGCTTGCCGGGGCTCGCGGAATCGGTGCTGATCGTCGTGAGCACGCTCGTGCTCGGCACGTGGGCCGGCATGAAAATCATGAAACTCGACCGCGACACGGCGTTGCTGACGGCCGCGGGCAGCGCGATCTGCGGCGCGGCCGCCGTGCTCGCCTTCGAGTCGACGCTGCAATCGAAGCCGCACAAGAGCGCGATGGCGGTGGGCAGCGTCGTGCTGTTCGGCACGCTTTCGATGTTCCTCTACCCGGCGCTGTTCAAGGCGGGCTGGCTGCATCTGGACACGGTCGGCGCGGGGCTTTTCTTCGGCGGCACGATTCATGAGGTGGCGCAAGTGGTCGGCGCGGCCAGCAACGTGAGCCCGGAAGCGACGCACATCGCCACCATCGTCAAGATGACTCGCGTGATGCTGCTGGTGCCGGTGCTGCTGATGGTCGGCATGTGGGTGAACCGCACGGCGCGCGGCGCGGCGGCGCACGACGGCAAGCATCATGCTCCGCGCAAGCTGGCGATTCCGTGGTTCGCGCTCGGCTTTCTCGCCTTCGTCGTGATCAACTCGCTGCATGTGCTGCCGGAAACCGCGACCAGCACGCTCAACACGCTCGACACCTTCGCACTGACGATGGCCATGACCGCGCTCGGCATCGAGACGCGCATCTCGCAGATCCGTCAGGCCGGCCCGCGCGCGCTGACCACCGGTTTCATCCTGTACGTGTGGCTGACCTTGGGCGGACTCGGAATCACATGGACTGTCCAGCACCTGCTCGGCTAAGCCGCCCTCGCCTTCGAACCCACCCCGCCGCGCGCGGGGTTTCGCGCATTCTGGCGAACATCCGGCGCGCTCGCACGGCATACTGGTTGCTCACGTTACCCACTCATGCAACCCGTTCACCGCAACCCGAATGAGGATCGATCGATGAGCCTGGAACTTTACTATTGGGACGGCCTGCAAGGCCGCGGCGAATTCGTGCGGCTCGCGCTGGAAGAAGCCGGTGCCGACTACGTGGAAGTGGCGCGCGGCGAGCCCGCCGAGGGCCTCGGCACGAGCGCGATGATGGCCGTCATGAAGAGCAGGGACGAACCGTATCCGCCCTTCGCGCCGCCGTTCCTGAAGGACGGCGATCTGGTGATTTCGCAGACCGCCAATATCCTGTTCTACCTGGGCCCGCGGCTCAACCTCGCGCCTTCGGTAGAGAGCCTGCGCTACGTCGCCAACGGCCTGCAACTGACGATCGCCGACGTGGTTACCGAGGCGCACGACACGCATCACCCGCTCGCCAGCGCGCTCTATTACGAGGATCAGAAAGACGCGGCCAAGGCGCGCGCGCGCGACTTCATCGACAACCGCATTCCGAAGTTCATGAATTATTTCGAGCGCGTGCTGAAGCAGAATCCGGCCGGCGACACCTTCATGGTGGGCGATGCGCTCACCTACGTCGACCTGTCGATGTTCCAGTTGATCGACGGTCTGCTATACGCGTTTCCGCGCGCGCTCAAGCGTTTCGGCGAACACTATCCGCGGCTCGCCGCGCTGCACGACGCCGTGATCGAGCGGCCGAACATCGCCGCGTATCTGCAGTCGGAACGGCGCATCGAGCATAACGAGGCGTGCATCTTCCGGCACTATCCCGAACTCGACAAGGCGGCGGCTTGACCCGCGCCGCTCTTCCCCGCTCACCCGCCGCCGCGCGCCCGCTTTCGAGAGCGGGCGCGCTGCTGTTGCCGTGCGCGTTTTTCCACTCCCTCTCACGCCCAGTCCCGCCGACGTGCTTTCGTTCCTGCTGAAGCTGCGCACCCGCGCCCAAAATCTCTTCCGTCTCTCGGAAGCCCATACGATGCTGGTCTGGTCGGTGGTGGTCGGCGTCGCCGGCGCCTTCGCGACGATCGCTTTTCGCGAGGGCATCGCGCTGCTGCAATTCGCGGTGGCCGGCAAGTCCGGCAGTTTCGTCGAAATGGCGCGCAGCCTGCCGTGGACGGTGCGGATCTGGCTGCCCGCCGCGGGCGGTCTGATCGCCGGTTTCTTTCTGCTGATCGCGCAGCGTCACGCGGACAAATGCAATCACATCGACTACATGGAAGCGGTCGCGATCGGCGACGGCGTGGTGCCGGTGAAGCTGAGCCTGTGGCGCAGCGTGTCGTCGCTGTTCACGATTTCGAGCGGCGGCTCGATCGGCCGCGAAGGACCGATGGTGCAACTGGCGGCGCTTGCCGCATCGCTGATCGGACGCTGGGTGCATTTCGATCCGGCGCGGCTGCGTCTGCTGGTGGCCTGCGGCGCGGCGGCGGGGATCACGTCCGCGTATAACGCGCCGATCGCCGGCGCGTTTTTCGTCACCGAGATCGTGCTCGGCTCGATCGCGATGGAAAGCTTCGGGCCCGTGGTGGTCGCCGCCGTGGTCGCCAACATCACGATGCGCGAATTCGCCGGCTACAAGCCGCCGTACGAGATGCCGGTGTTTCCGCCGGTGACGGGCGTCGAGGTGATGCTGTTCGTCGCGCTCGGCGTGCTGTGCGGCGCGGCCGCGCCGCAGTTTCTGCGGCTGCTCGACGCGTCGAAGACGGGCTTTCGCAAGCTGCCCTTGCCGCTGCCCGCGCGGCTCGCGCTCGGCGGCCTGGTGGTCGGCATTCTGTCGGTGTGGACGCCCGAGGTCTGGGGCAACGGCTACAGCGTGGTCAACTCGATCCTGCATTCGTCGTGGACGTGGGGCGCACTCGTCGTCGTGCTGCTGTTCAAGCTGATCGCGACGGCGGCCACCGCCGGCTCGGGCGCAATCGGCGGGGTCTTCACGCCGACGCTCTTCGTCGGCGCGGTGGTCGGCTCGCTGTTCGGCCAGGGCATGCACGCGCTGTCGCCGCACGGCACGTCGGCGCCGTTCGCCTACGCGATGGTCGGCATGGGCGCGTTTCTGGCGGGCGCGACCCAGGCGCCGCTGATGGCGATCCTGATGATCTTCGAGATGACGCTCAGCTATCAGGTGGTGTTGCCGCTGATGCTGTCATGCGTGGTCGCGTATTTCGTGTCGCGCGCGATCGGCAAGACCTCGATGTACGAAATCACGCTGCGCCGCAATCAGCAGGAACAGGAACGCATCCGCCTGCGCGCCACGCAGATGCGCGAACTGATCCGCCCGGCCGAAACCGTCGTGCCGCCGAACGCGACCGTGCACGACATGACGCGCGTGTTCCTCGAATATCCGGTGAAGTATCTGTACGTCGCCAATGAGTCGGGGGCGTTTCTCGGCGTGGTCGCGTTGAAGGACATCACCTCGGATCTGCTCGACAAGCGCGATACCTCCACCAAGACCGCCGCGGATTATCTGCAACCGCATTTCGACGTGCTCACGCCCGACATGCCGCTCGGCGTCGCGTTGCAGCACTTCCTCGCGTTCCAGGGCGAACGGCTGCCGGTGATCGAAAGCGCCGCGCATCCGACGCTCGCGGGCGTGGTCTACAAGACCTCGCTGCTCGACGCTTATTTCCGCATGAATCCGGCTCGCTAGGCGGGCGCCTGCCGTGCAAAGCCCGGCGGATTCCCTACAATAAGAAAGACGCCGCGCCGAAATGCGAGCCGCGCGCGTGACGCCACGACGGGCGCATCGAGACGCCCGGCCTTCGATCGGAGCGAAGATGAGCGAACCGTCCCTCGATGCCGTGCGCCGCGACCAGGCGGGCTGGATTTTCCTGCATATCGAAGGCGAGCCCTACGACCGCGGCGAGCAGCACGGCCAGTTGCTCGCCGCCGAAATCCGCAACGCGATCCACACCGCCCGTTATCTCGCGAAGTGGGACACCGGCGAAGACTTCGACACCTTCGTCGACGCGGCGACCTCGCAGTTCGCCAACCAGCTCGACACCGAATTCAGCGACGAAATCCAGGGCATCGCCGACGGCGCGCAGTTGCCGTTCGCCGAAGTGTTGGCGTGGAACGGCTACATGGATCTGCTGCAAAGCTGGTGGCCGACGCACGCGGCGCAGCGGGAGCCGCGCCTTGGCCTCAAGCCGTGGCGCGGACGGCGCGGCCACCACTGCAGCGCGTTCATCGCGACCGGCAAGGCCACCCGCGACGGCCGCATCGTGATGGCGCACAACTCATGGGACCGCTACGCCGCGGGCGACGCGTTCAATGTGGTGTTCGACATCGTGCCGGATCGAGGCAACCGCATTCTGATGCAGGGCTTGCCCGGCTGCATCTCCAGCCTCACCGATTTCTGGATTACCGCCGCCGGGCTGATGGTGACCGAAACCACCATCTCCAACTTCGTCGGCTACAACGCGGCGGGCGCCCCGGAGTTCTATCGCTCGCGGCGCGCATCGCAGTACGCGAACAGCATCGGCGAATGGTGCGAGATGTTCGCGGTCGCCAACAACGGCGGCTACGCGAATAGCTGGTTGCTCGGCGACGTCAAGACCGGCGAGATCGCGCGTTACGAACTCGGGCTGCACTATTCCGGTTTCGAGAGCACGAAGGACGGCTTCTACAGCGGCTATAACACCGCCACCGATCTGAAGATCCGCAATCAGGAATGTCTCGGCGAAGGCGAGGACTATACCGACGTGCGCAAGAACGGCGCGCGGCGGCTGCGCTTCATGCAACTCGAGGACATGCATCGCGGCAAGATCGACGTCGAGCTCGCCAAGCAAATGATCGCCGACCATCACGACGTCTATCTCGACCGCAACGACAACCCCTGCTCGCGCACTATCTGCGGGCATCTGGAACTGGACGACGCGCGCTTCGGCGGCAGCGATCACGGGCCGTTCAATCCGTGGGGCGCCAACGACGGCAAAGTCGCCGACAGCGAAATGGCGCGCGAGATGGCGTTCAGCGCGCGCTGGGGGCATCCCTGCGGGCGGCCGTTCGACGCCCAGGCGTTCATGAAACGGCATCCGCAATGGAACTGGCTGAACGGCTATATGCGCGACCGGCCGTCGTGGCCGTGGACGCGGTTCGAGGTATTGCGTGAGGGAAACTGAACGCGGAACGACCGTCCGCGACAGCCCGGTCCCTTCCTGCCATCATCCGCGCTACGCGACGGCGTTTTTATTGGCGTTCGGGGCGCGTTGCGGAATTTGACCAACTAAGATGGTAAGTGCGCGTGGCCGCGAATCGCGGCGCCGCGTGCGGCTGGCGCCCTCCTTTCGACGCGGGGACGGCACAGCGCTTGCTGACTCGTTAGCGCCGCATGAGCTTAGGAGGTCGGGTGATGAAAACCTCGACGCTGTTGATCATGGTGACGCTGTCGGCCTCGTGTTTCGCCGCGCCGGTGCATACCGCGACGGACACCAGCAACGCCGGAATCCTTGCCGAACGCGCCAATGCGGCACCTGTCGCGCCGCCGGCGCCGGATGTCGCCGCCACGGACGACAATCGTCCGGACCGATGGAAACACATCGCCTTGCCCAGGTCACGGCACCTCGGGCGCGGCTTCATCGGACGAAACGAGCGTTTGCAGACTTGATAGGGCTGGTTTGGTTGGCCGTGTTCGGTTCGCGCGTTCAGTCGGCGTTTTCGTTCGGCGTTTTCGTTCGGCCCTGAACCGGTGCGCGCCGACGAGCGCCGGTTCGCGCGACAATGGAGTCCGATGGCGTGATCAAGATCGCTCGGCGAATCGCGGTGGCGTCTGAAGAAGCGGCGGCCGGACTTGTCCATTGCTTAGCGGCGGCATCATTCCCGTCCAGCAGCACGGCAACAACAACCAGGAGCGCTTGCATGACCGCATCGGCTATTCCCGGCGAATCAATCGATCTTCAGATCGCCGATCTTCTGAGCGAAGTCCAGTTTCCGACCAATAAGGATGCGCTCGTCGACGCCGCGCGCGAAGCCGGCGCGAGCAACGAGGTGCTGTCGATGCTCGACGGCATGCCGGAACAGGATTACGTCGACATTGCGTCGGTTACGCGGCTCCTCGGCAGCAACTACGGACCAGGGCTCGCCGGATAAGCGACGTTCGGCGGGAGCGGCTGCGGGCGCTGACGGCACGGCGCTTGGAGGGGCTTGTATGGCTGCAAGCGCGGTGACTAGCAGCACCGGACTGACCGGCACGGCTAAACGCGCGTTGGCGCCCGGCGGACCGGCACGGCCGTAAGCGCTCTGACGAGCGGCTACCCGACTGACTGGCACAGCTAAACGCGCACTGATGAACGACGCCCGGCGGACCGCACGGCTAACGCGCCGACGAGCCCCGCCGACTCCCGCACCAACGCCCCGCCATCCCCCCGCCACCCCATCAAACCGTCGACGGCGCCGCCACGCCTCGCGCGCGCGAAGCCTTGAGCAACGGCCGCGGCCGCGCTTCTTCTCCCCGCAACGCAGAAGCCGGCAGGCCGTCGGCGTAATCCGGCGAACCCGCAACCGCACGCCGCGGCGCCAGCATCCGCGAACCGCGCGGGTGCTGCCCGTCCTGCTGGAAATGCTCGACGAGGTGATCGATGAAGGTCCGCACCTTCGCCGGCAAGTGAAAGCGGCTCGGATACGCAATCGCGATTTCGACCGGCGGCAGACGATACTCGCCCAGCAGCGGCACGAGCCGCCCGGACGCCAGATCCCGGCCGATCAGATAGCTCGGCAGAATCGCCACGCCCATGCCCAGCAGCGCGAACTGCCGCAGCATCTCCGTATTGTTCGCGGCGATCGCGTTGGTGGGCCGCACGCGGATTTCGCCCTCCGGCCCGCTGAACACGCGCTCGTCGCCGACCTGCTCCTGCGGCCGGCTCAAACAGGGATGTTCCAGCAGATGCTCCGGGCGCGTGGGCGTGCCGTGCCGCGCCAGATAGGCGGGCGTCGCGCAGACCGTCATGTGGCCCGTGGTCAGCCGCCGCGTGACGATGCTCGCGCTGCGCATAGGCCGCGCGACCAGAATGCCGACGTCGAAACCCTCTTCGACCAGATCGACGTGACGATCCGCGAGCGTGACGTCCGGCACCACGTCGGGATAGCGCGCCGCGTAGGACTGGACCACCGGCGCGAGACTATGCAGCCCGAACACCACCGGCGCGACGATACGCAAGGTGCCGACCGGTTCGTGATTGCGCGCCACCACCATCTGCTCGACGCCGTCGAGGTCGTCGAGAATGGAACGCACGCGCTCCAGATAAGCCGCGCCGGACTCGGTCAGCGCGAGCCGCCGCGTGGTGCGATTGATCAGGCGCGTGGCGAGACGCGCTTCCAGATCGGCGACATGACGGGTGACGACGGCGGTGGAAAGCTCCAGCGCGCCGGCCGCGCGGACGAAACTGCCCAGGTCGGCGACCTTGACGAACACGCGCATCGATTGCAGTTGATTCATGGGACGACTCCTGCCTCGGTAACGCCGGGCCGGCGCGACGCTGCCGCCTCTATCGACCCGTGCGGCAAGGCGCGCGCGGGTTTGCCCAACGAATCGATTGTATCGATCGAGCCTGTCCCAACCCTGACCCGTACATGACAATCCGGTCAGATTTCCGACGCGCTTGCAGCCGCGCTGCGAGGCTCGTCGCGAACTTTGAACTAGGTATAAACCCTTATATGCTGGTAACATAGCGCCCGAAAGGAAACTAACCGCTATGCCACATCGTTTTCAGCTTTTCGAAAAAATCGCGTTTTCGCTGGTCTGCTGGTCCGCCGCGGCCTGTTCGGCCTTCATCGCCTATGAGCGCTGCCCGGACATCCGGGTCGTCCTGCACGCGAGCAAGGAAGTGCTGCGCTACAGCGGTGAGTATTCGTTCATTTGCGCCACGCCGGTCGCGGACGCTTGCGCGCAATTGCCGACCAACTGATCCGCCTGATCCGCCCGGATTCGTCGCTCATCCCACCACGCGGGCCGCGCGGATCACGCGTCGCGCCCGAACACCACGCGCGCGAAAAATTGCGCCAGCACCGTCTCGGCCATCTCCGCCGACACGTTTTGCGGATCGACCGTGTAGAAGAACTGCACGCCGTCGCATAAGCCCATCAAGCCCACCGCCAACCCCTCCGCGGGCAGCAGGAGCGGCGTACCCACGCGTGCCGAAAACTCGCGGATGTACGCGCCCAGTTGTTCGAGCTTCTCGTGCATGAACGCGTTGAAGCGCAGCCGGAAGCGGCCGTCGCGCACGGCCAGCAGCTTGGCCTCCACCCACAGCAGGAAGCACTTGTTCTCGCGATGCAGATTGCTGTAGTAGCGCAGCACGCGCGCTTCCATTTCCTCGCGCGAGGCCGAGTTTTCGAAGATCGCCTGCAAGCCGGCCTGCATCGTCTCGTGATCGCGCCGCAGTAGTTCGAGAAACAATTCGCTCTTGCTGCGGAAGTTCGAATAGAACGCACCGCGCGTATAGCCCGCTGCCGCCGCAATGTCCTCGACGCTTGCCGCGACGAAGCCTTTCTTCATGAAAATCGCCTGCGCAGCGTCGAGCAGACGCTGACGCGTCTGGTCCTTGCTCTGTTCCCGTGTGAGTCGTTGCCGTTTCATGAGCGCAAGTCTAGCACCGAAAAGAATTTAAATTCATCCTCGCATTCAAATACAGGTGTGTATTAGAATGCGATTCACCATTCGAAGTCCGATGCGCATGCTGTCTGCATAAAACGACCTGCGTGTCCCCGCTGGCGGGCCCCCTGCGGCTTGCCGTGTTCGTTCGCCGTCACCAGTTGGGGTAATTGTGAAGCGTCCCGGTCCTCCCGCATCGTCAGCGATGCGCCAGCAGTCACAGCGGCTTGCCCGTTCCGCGCGTTTGCGCCGCGCAACCTTCGCGCTTGCGCTCACCGGCCTGGTCACGCTGGCCGCGTGCTCGAAAAAAGAAGCGGCCGCGCCCGTGCCGCGCCCGGTGGTCGCCGTGGCCGTGCATGCCGACGGCAAGGCCGCGCCGGCGGCGTCGTTGCCCGGCGAAGTGCAGGCGCGCTATTCGACGCCGCTGTCGTTTCGCGTCGGCGGGAAGATCATCGAGCGGCGCGTGCGCCTCGGCGACGTGGTCAAGACCGGCCAGATCGTCGCCCGGCTCGATCCAGCGGACGCGCAAAAGAGCGCGGCCAGCGCACAGGCGCAGCTCACCGCCGCGCAGCACGCTTTCACGTACGCGAAGCAGCAGCTCGAGCGCGACCAGGCGCAGGCGAAAGAAAACCTGATCGCGCCCGCGCAGCTCGAACAAACCACCAATGCCTACGCGTCCGCCGCCGCGCAGCGCGACCAGGCGGCGCAGCAGGCGGCGTTGTCGAAAGACCAGCTGCAGTACACCACGCTCGTCGCCGATCACGCCGGCGTCATCACCGCCGAACAGGCCGACACCGGCCAGAACGTGTCCGCGGGCCAGGCCGTCTACAACCTCGCGTGGAGCGGCGACGTCGACGTGGTGTGCGACGTGCCGGAAAGCGCGCTGGCCGCGCTGGCGGTCGGGCAAACGGCCAAGGTCACGCTGGCCGCGTTGCCGGGACGCAGCTTCACCGCGCGGGTGCGCGAACTGTCGCCCGCCGCCGATCCGCAAAGCCGCACTTATCGCGCGAGGCTCACGCTCGAGCACCCCGGCGCCGACGTGCGCCTCGGCATGACCGCCGATATCGCGATCTCCACCTCGCCGGCGAACAGCGCGGCGAATCAAGGCAGTTCCTTCGTCGTGCCGGCTACCGCGCTGTTCCACGACGGCGCCGAACCCGCAGTATGGGTCGTGCGAGCCGCGGACAACGCATTGGAACTGCGCCGCGTCACCGTCACGCGCTACAACGAGCGCACCATCGTGATCGGCGGCGGGCTCAAGGAAGGCGAACGCGTCGTGCTGCAAGGCGTGCATACGGTGAGCGCCGGCGAGAAAGTCCGGCCGATCGCGCCGCTGCATCCCGAGGACTTCGCTTCATGAGCACCACGCAAGAAGAAGGACGCTTCAATCTGTCCGCATGGGCGCTGCGCCACCAGGCGCTGGTGGTCTTCCTGATCGCGCTCTCCACCGCGTTCGGCATCCTCGCCTACACCCGGCTCGCGCAATCCGAAGACCCGCCCTTCACGTTCCGCGTGATGGTGATCCGCACCTTCTGGCCGGGCGCCACCGCGCGCCAGGTGCAGGAGCAGGTGACCGACCGCATCGGCCGCAAATTGCAGGAAACGCCCGCGATCGATTTCGTGCGCAGCTACTCGCGCCCCGGCGAATCGCTGATGTTCTTTTCGATGAAAGACTCGGCGCCGGTCAAGGACGTGCCCGAAACCTGGTATCAGGTGCGCAAGAAGGTGGGCGATATCGCGGCGACCTTGCCGCAAGGCATTCAAGGGCCGTTTTTCAACGACGAATTCGGCGACGTCTACACCAACATCTACACGCTCGAGGGCGACGGCTTTTCCGCCGCGCAACTGCACGATTACGCGGACCAGTTGCGCACCGTGCTGCTGCGCGTGCCGGGTGTCGCCAAGGTCGATTACTTCGGCGACCCGGATCAGCACATCTACATCGAAATCGCCAACACGCAACTCACGCGTCTCGGCATTTCGCCGCAGCAACTGGGCCAGGCGATCAACGCGCAGAACAGCGTCTCGCAAGCCGGCACGCTGACCACCGCCGACGACCGCGTGTTCGTGCGCCCCACCGGCCAGTTCAAGGACGTCGCCGCGCTCGCCGACACGCTGATCCGCATCAACAACCGCTCATTCCGTCTCGGCGACATCGCCACGATCAAGCGCGGCTACGACGATCCCGTCGCCACGCAAATGCGTTCCGGCGGCAAGGCGGTGCTCGGCATCGGCGTGACGATGCAGCCGGGCGGCGACGTGATTCGCCTCGGCAAGGCGCTCGATCAGGAAACGGTCCGGCTGCGCCAGCACCTGCCTGCCGGCTTGCAACTGGCCGAAGTGTCGAGCATGCCGGAGGCGGTCGCGCGCTCCGTCGACGACTTTCTCGAAGCGGTGGCCGAGGCGATCGCGATCGTGCTGGTGGTGAGCCTCATTTCATTGGGTGTGCGCACCGGCATGGTGGTCGTGATCTCGATACCGGTGGTGCTCGCCGTCACCGCGCTGTGCATGTACCTGTTCGACATCGGCCTGCACAAGGTCTCGCTCGGCACGCTGGTGCTGGCGCTGGGCCTGCTCGTCGACGACGCGATCATCGCGGTCGAAATGATGGCGGTGAAGCTCGAACAAGGCTGGAACCGCACGCGCGCGGCGGCTTACGCGTACACCAGTACGGCGTTTCCGATGCTCACCGGCACGCTTGTCACGGTGGCCGGCTTTCTGCCGATCGCATTGGCCAAGTCGAGCACCGGCGAATATACGCGCTCGATTTTCGAGGTGTCGGCGATCGCGCTGATCGCATCGTGGCTCGCGGCGGTCGTGCTGATTCCGCTGCTCGGCTATCACCTGCTGCCCGAGCGCAAGCGCCACGAACACGAAGCGGACGATCACGAGCACGACATCTACGACACGCGCTTTTATACGCGGCTGCGCGGCTGGGTCGGCTGGTGCATCGAGCGGCGCTTCATCGTGCTGACGATCACGGTCGTGCTGTTCATCGTCGCGATGGCGGGCTTCACGCTCGTGCCGCAGCAGTTCTTCCCGAGTTCGGACCGTTCCGAGTTGCTGGTGGACGTGCGCTTGCCCGAAGGCGCGTCGTTCGATGCGACGCTGCGCCAGGCCGAGCGGCTCGAAAAAACGCTCGCGGGCCGGCCGGAAATCGACCATACGGTGAACTTCGTCGGCAGCGGCGCGCCGCGTTTCTATCTGCCGCTCGACCAGCAATTGCAGCAGCCGAACTTCGCGCAGTTCGTGATCACCGCGAAGTCGGTGAAGGATCGCGAGAAGCTCGCGCAGTGGCTCGAACCCGAATTGCGCGACAAATTCCCCGCGATCCGCACGCGCCTGTCGCGGCTCGAGAACGGGCCGCCGGTCGGCTATCCGGTGCAGTTCCGCGTGAGCGGCGACGACATCGCCACGGTGCGCTCGATCGCCGAGCGCGTCGCCGCGACGCTGCGCGCCAATCCCGGCACGCGCGGCGTGCAGTTCGACTGGGACGAACCCGCCGAGCGCTCGGTGCGCTTCGAGGTCGATCAGAAGAAAGCGCGCGAACTCGGCGTGAGCTCGGAGGACATCTCCAGCTTCCTCGCGATGACGCTCTCCGGCTACACGGTCACGCAGTACCGTGAACGCGACAAGCTGATCAGCGTCGATCTGCGCGCACCGAAAGCCGAACGCGTCGATCCCGCGCAACTCGTCACGCTGGCGATGCCGACGCCGAACGGCCCCGTGCCGCTCGGCACGCTCGGCCATCTGCGCAACGATCTCGAATACGGCGTGATCTGGGAGCGCGACCGTCAACCGACGATCACCGTGCAGTCCGACGTCGGACCTGGCGCGCAAGGCATCGACGTCACGAACGCCGTCAACAAGGCGCTCGGCCCGATTCGCGCGACGCTGCCGGTCGGCTACCGGATCGAGGTGGGCGGCTCGGTGGAGGAAAGCGCCAAGGGCCAGACGTCGATCAACGCGCAGATGCCGATCATGATCATCGCCGTGCTCACGTTGCTGATGATCCAGTTGCAGAGTTTCTCGCGCGTGCTGATGGTGGTGCTGACCGCGCCGCTCGGTCTGATCGGCGTCGTGTTGACGCTGCTGCTGTTCGGCCAGCCGTTCGGTTTCGTCGCGACGCTCGGCGTGATCGCCATGTTCGGCATCATCATGCGCAACTCGGTGATCCTGGTCGATCAGATCGAGCAGGACATCGCCGCGGGGCACAAGCGCTTCGATGCGATCGTCGGGGCGACGGTACGGCGTTTCCGGCCGATCACGCTGACCGCGGCCGCCGCCGTGCTCGCGCTGATTCCGCTGTTGCGCTCGAACTTCTTCGGTCCGATGGCCACCGCGCTGATGGGCGGCATCACCAGCGCGACCGTCCTTACGCTGTTCTATCTGCCCGCGCTGTACGCCGCCTGGTTCCGAGTGCGCGGCGACGAACGCGAGCCGCAGGCGCCGTCCGCGTCCGGTTCGGCGCATACGGGGAATTGATCATGGCTACTTCCGCAATCTCCCGATACCCGCGCATCGCCGCGCTCGCGGGCGCCGCATGCGCGCTCGCCGCCTGCTCGTTCGGACCGAGCGGCGAGCCGCCCGCGATGCCGCAACCGGCGCATTACGGCGCGCAGGCGCAGCCGACGCAAACGGCGTCCGCGCAAGGCGTCACGCAACAGTTCGTGGTCGGCGCGAAGCCGGTGCCCGAATGGTGGAAGCTGTATCGCTCGGATGCGCTGAACGCGCTGGTCGACGAGGGCTTGCGCAACAGCCCCACGCTCGCCGCCACCGACAAGAGCCTCGCCGCCGCGCGCGAGCAACTGCGCGCGCAGATCGGCAGTTCGATGCTGCCGACCATCGACGCGGGCGGCCAGGTGACCCGCAATCGCGCGCTGGCGATCCCCGAGATCGGCTCGAACACGTTTCTGTACAACATCTTCGTCGGGCAATTGCAGGCGCACTACACGCTCGATCTGTTCGGCGCGGCGCGACTCGCCGACACCGCGCTCGCCGCTCGCGTGAACGTGCAGGCGTACCAGTTCGATGCGGCGCGCCGGGCGCTCGCCGCCAACATCGTCAGCGCCGCGATCACCAGCGCCGCGCTGCGCGCGCAGATCGACACGACCGAACGGCTCGTCACGCTCGCCAACGATCAGGCACGCGATACGCAGCGCCGCTACGTGCTGGGCGCCGTGTCCCATGCGGACCAGTTGAGCGCGCAACAGAGCGCGGCGAGTTTGTCCGCGAGCTTGCCGGGTCTCAAGCAGCAATGGCTGACCACGCGCCATGCGTTGGCGGTGCTGCTCGGCCGCACGCCGGATGCCGCGCCGGACGATCTCGATCTCGCGCAACTGAGCGTGCCCGAACAGGTGCCGGTGGTGGTGCCGTCCGAGTTGTTGCGCACGCGGCCCGACATCCAGGCCGCCGACGCCGCCTTGAAGGCCGCGGCTGCCGAGGTCGGCGTGGCGACGGCGCAGATGTTCCCGAGCATTTCGCTGAGCGCGTCGATGGGACAAGGCGGGTTTAGCTGGCCGGTGGCGCTGTCCGGCGCGGGAGCGATATGGAGCATCGGCGCGTCGCTGTCGCAGCCGCTGTTCCACGGCGGCGCGTTGTTTGCGCAGCGCCGCGCCGCGATGGATACCTATGACGCGACGGTCTCGCAATACAAGCAGACCGTGCTGGCCGCGTTCCAGAACGTCGCCGATACGCTCGCCGCGCTCGAGCACGACGCGCAGGCGCTGGAGGCGGCCAATAGCGCCGCGCGTTCGGCCCAGGGCGTGTTCGAGGAGACGTCGGGGCGCTATCGGCTGGGCGCGGTGCCGGTCGCGTCGACACGTTCGAGCGAGCAGCAGTTTCGTAACGCGCAACTCGATGAGATCCGCTATACGAGCGCGCGTTTGACGGATACGGCGGCGTTGTTTCAGGCGATGGGAAATCCGCCGGTCGAGGGCGGAACGGGGACTGCCGCGGCGGCATCGAATGCCGGCACAGCCACCCGCAACGCTCAATAAACTCCCGCCTCCCCCGCCGGCCGATTCTTGAATCGCTTATGCACCCAATAATATTGGGCAGGAATCCGCCGGACCTGCGTCTCGAGAAATTCGGTGATCCGCCGTGCGTCGAGTGCGACGTCCTCCGACGGAAAATCGCTTAGCGCATCGAAAATCGTCAGCTTGTAGCCGCGATAGTCCGGCAACACCTCCGTCACGAACGGCACCACGCGCGCATTGCTCGCGCGCGCCATCCGCGAGACGGACGTCAGCGTGCAAGCCGGCACGCCGAAAAACGGCACGAACACGGAGTCGCGCAAACCGAAATCCATGTCGGCCGCCAGCATCACCGGCTTGCCCTCGCGCAACACGCGCAACGCCCGCCGCACGCTATCGCTGCGCGGAATCATCTCCGTGCCGAAGCGGGCGCGCTGGCGCTTCGCCATGGCGTCGAGCAGCAGGTTCGACATCGGCGTGTACAGCGACGCGACCGGATGCCGCGTCGAATACATCATGCAACCCGCTTCGATGCCGACGAAATGGAAGCCGACGAAGATCGTCGGGTGCGCCTGCATATCGGAGAGATCGATCGCGCTTTCCACTTCGACAAGACGCGCGAGCGCGCGCGCATTGCCGAACCATTGCGGCCCGCGCTCGACATAGCTGCGGATCACATGGCAAAAGTGCGCGCGCGCAAGACGTTCGCGCGCCTCGTCGCTCATGTCGGGAAAACATAATTTCAGATTGGTATGCACGACGCGCCGGCGTGTGCTCGGAATCCGGTACAGCAACGCGCCGATACCGGTGCCGATCCGCGCGACGACGCCGTAGGGCAGAAAGGCAAAGGCGCGCAGCAGACCTGTCATCAGACCGATGAGGATTCGACTTTTCACTAGGCGGAGACCCGGTGGATGCTGGATGGCAAACAAGCCGGCCGCAGCAACCTGCTTGTGCTAACGGACGGAGCGGCATGCGCCGCGCGTCAAAACCGGGTCTCGCGCGGCGCGTTCTGAAGATGGACGTCTCGTTCGCGGCGAGACGCAGCGGTGTTGGCGGCCGAAACCGGGCAGGAATCGGCCCAGGAATCGGGCCAGGAATCGGGCGTCCCGATGGGACCCAATGGAAGCACCGCAGGCGTGATTAAAACACACCACGCAGTGCGGGCACAAAAGCCGCTCGCCGCGCCATCATCGAGGCGTGGGAAAAGCGTTGGCGAAGGGCGGCGTTTTCGCAAACGCTCACCCGTTTTCCGACCAGGCCACGTGCGGGGCCATGCGGGGCCGTGCGGGACCACCCGGCCCGCGCACGCCCGCCACGACCTCAAGGTTTGTTCGTCTCGAACAGATCCATGATCTGCTTCTTCTCGTTCGACGAGACGCTCGGCGGCGGCACCGCCGGCGGCGTCATGCCGGCCGGTCCCACGCCGCCCAGCGCATCGCTCACGCCGGCGGTCGGATTCGCCGAATCGAGGCCGATGCTGGCGACGAAGCCGTTGCCCGGCGTCATATCCGCATAGAACAGTTCACCGTCGACGGTGGTCACGCCCGGCGGCTGCGGCGGCTCGGCTTGCGGCACGCCGCGCAGCGCGCGCTGCATGTACTCGACCCAGATCGGCAACGCGAGTTGCGCGCCGAATTCGCGGCTGCCGAGCGTCTTCGGCTGGTCATAACCCATCCACGCCACCGCCACCAGCGATTGCTGATACCCGGCGAACCAGCCGTCCTTCGCGTCGTTGGTCGTGCCCGTCTTGCCCTGCAAGTCCGAACGATGCAGCGCGTTGGTGCCCGCGCCGGTGCCTGCGGTGGCCACCGAATGCAGCAGGCTGTTCATGATGTACGCGTTGCGCGGTTCGAGCGTGCGCGGCGCGTCGCGGCCGGCGGTCAGCGGCTGCGCTTTCGACAGCGGCTCGCCGCGCGCATCGGTCACCTCGTTGATCAGATACGGATTGATCCGGTAGCCGCCGTTCGCGAACACCGAGTACGCGCCCGCCGACTGCAACGGCGTGACGAGGCCCGCGCCGAGCGCCATCGGCAAATACGGCGGCGTCTTGTCGGCGTCGAAACCGAAACGCTGCGTGACGAAGTCTTGCGCGTACTTCGTGCCGATGAACGACAGGATGCGGATCGACACGAGGTTCTTCGACTTCTGCAACGCGAGGCGCAAGGGCATCGGGCCGTCCGGCTGATCGTCGTCCTTCGGCTCCCACGCGTCGCCGCCCGGCGTGCTCGACGGGAAGTACAACGGCGCGTCGTTGATGATCGTGGCCGGTCCCAGCCCCTTGTCGAGCGCCGCCGAATAGATGAACGGCTTGAAGCTCGAACCCGGCTGACGCCACGCCTGCGTGACGTGATTGAACTTGTTCTTGTTGAAGTCGAAGCCGCCCACCAGCGCGCGAATCGCGCCGTCCTGCGGCGTGAGCGAGACCAGCGCGCCTTCCACTTGCGGAAGCTGCGTGATCTGCCAGTTGCCTTTGTCGTCGGCAAGCACGCGCACGATCGAGCCCGGCTTGATCTTCGTGGCCGCCGCCGCGCGCGCGCTCAGCGCGCCGGCTGCGAAGCGCAGGCCGTCGCCGCTGATCGTCACCTGAGTGCCGTCCACCAGTTGCGCCTTCACCTGCTTCGGACCCGCGTCCGTCACCACAGCGGCGATGAGCTCGCCGTTGTCGGGGTGATCGGTGAGCGCGTCGTCGATCGTCTGGTCGCGGTCGTCGCCGGGCGCGGGCAGTTGCACGAAGCCTTCGGGTCCGCGATAGCCGTGGCGCCGCTCGTAATCCATCACGCCCTTGCGCACCGCGCGGTAAGCGGCGTCCTGATCGGCGGAATCGATCGTGGTGGTGACGTTCAGGCCGCGCGTGTAGGTCTCGTCCTTGTACTGCGCGTACATCATCTGCCGGACCATTTCGGCGATGTACTCGGCGTGCACGCTGTATTCGTTGCCGGGGTTGCGGGTGCGAAGCTCTTCCTTCACGGCCTGGTCGTACTGCTCCCGGCTGATGTACCGCAGTTCGAGCATGCGCCGCAGAATGTATTCCTGACGGATCTTCGCGCGCTTCGGATTGACCACCGGGTTGTACGCGGACGGCGCCTTCGGCAAGCCGGCCAGCATCGCCGCCTCGGCGAGTGTGATGTCTTTCAGATCCTTGCCGAAGTACACGCGCGCGGCCGCGGCGAAACCGTAGGCGCGCTCGCCCAGATAAATCTGGTTCATGTACAGCTCGAGAATCTGATCCTTCGTGAGCGCACGCTCGATCTTGTAGGCGAGCAGCATTTCGTAGATCTTGCGCGTGTAGGTCTTCTCGCTCGACAGGAAGAAGTTGCGCGCCACCTGCATGGTGATCGTGCTCGCGCCTTGCGAGGCGCCGCCATGCGCGAGGTCTGCGAAACCGGCGCGCAGAATGCCGAGGAAGTCGACGCCGCCGTGCTCGTAGAAGCGATAGTCCTCGATCGCGAGCACCGCCTTCTTCATCTGGTCGGGAATGTCCTGGAAGCGTACGAGGCTGCGCCGTTCCTCGCCGAATTCGCCGATCAGCACGTGGTCCGCGGTGTAGACGCGCAGCGGCACTTTCGGACGATAGTCGGTCAACACGTCGAGCGACGGCAGTTGCGGGCCCATCACCACCAGCGCATAGCCGACGATCAACGCGCCCACCACGGCGACGGTCGCGATCAGACTCGCGAACCAGATCGCGATCGTCGCGCCGACGGAACGGCGGCCCGCCTCGGCGTCGCGCGAGGCGGCGTTGCGTCCTGGAGTGCGGTGGTAGGTATCCCGGTCTTCACCAGCCGGAGAGTGGGAGGAATGCGGTCGTTTGATGATTGGCATGACTGGAATAGTGGACGCATGACTGCGCGCCTGACTGCACGCGCTCCTGGCGCATGCATGGATCGTGATCGAGCGACGTGGCTAAAGGCGCATCAATGAGCACAGAGGCGCATCGAGGCCCGAACCCGGCGCGAACCGCCGCGCGGCCTGATACCCCCGGTCGGCCACACGGCACGCCTGGGACAGTGTCCGGCGCAACGTAACAGCGCATTTTAAAGAAAGCAAGCGGAGTCGAAGCCAGATTTTTTGTAAGAATTCCCGTCGCGTGACGAGGCGTCTGTAGATTACGGCATTCATACAAATGCCTTGCGTGCCGTGTCGAAGTTATCAACAGAAAATGTTGAAAGGCCTGTGGACAAGCCCGCCCGAAACGCTACAAGCCGTTGATGTCATGGGATTTTCATGTCGCGCCCGTTACGCGTCGGTGCAACTCGTCATATGATGGACCCGGCGCATGCGAACGGCTTATGCCGAATGCACGTCTGTGCCGACCATGCCAACAAGTATGCGAGCCGACCATGAACAAGCCCAGCGAACGCATCGTCGTATTCGTCACTACCGCACAGAAACGCGCGATCAGCGCCACCGCCGCCGAACTCGGCATCAGCGTGAGCGAACTGATGCGGCGCGCGGTACTGAGCTTCGGCGCGACCAGCGAACAGGTGAAAGCGGCCAGCATCGTCGACCGGCTCAATGCGCCACGCGCGCCGGACGCGCTCGACGCCGCGTTGCAGCGCGTCGCGCACGGCACGCGGCAAGCGCGCGCGGCGCTGCCGGCGGCCTTGCAAACGCATGGCGACAGCGAAGCGGGCGCCTCGGCGGAAAACACGGCGGCAAAGCAAACAGGTGCCGCGTCGACTCGCGATCCGTTGGCGGACAGCCCGTCGGCGGCGGAGCCCACACCGTTGCTGCCGGCGGACGTGTCCGCCGCGCTCGCCGCCGGCGTCGACGAGGAAGCCGCGGCAACCGCCGAAGCGGTGGCGCGTGTCGCCGCGGCAAAAGCGGCGTCCGCGAAACGCTCCGCAACACCGCAAGCGCCGCAGACCGACCCGCAAGCGCAGGCCCGCAGCGTGCTCAAGCGTCCACGCATCGACGGCGCTCAGAACGAGGACGATCCACTGAGCGACCCGAGTACGGAAGGTGGACGCTTCGCGTGACGCATAGGCGCGATGCAATCGGCAACGCCTGTTGCGCGAACATCCCGCCCCACGCATGAGGACTCGCTATGGATGCCTTGACGCCACACGTGATGCCCAGGCGAAACCTTCGCGACACCTCGACGACACGTTACCGACACACTTCGCGCGCAAGGTTTGCGCGCCCTCTCTCATCGCACCCTTTAAGTCCGTTTTAAGAGACCCCGTGGTGTAATATCCGCGAGCGGCTGGATGACCGGCCGCGCGTTTTAGCGCTGCCCCGGTTCACACGTTCGATCGCTCGATCGAACAATTTACGGCGTCGCTATTGCAATCGGCAAGCGCGCCCCGACCTCCGGTCGGAACGCTGCGCAGCTTCACGCGCGGCGGCGTAAAGTAGCAGAGGCAAGCCGTTGAGCGCGCGGAATTATTCGGCGCTGACATCATTCTTTGGAGGTTTTCATGTCGCTTTTTGACAGCATTTCGCGCACGCTCAAAGGTCTTCTGAACGACGCGGCCGATTCCGTGCAAGACCCGTCGCGCGACTCGCGCCAGATCGTGCGCGAGCTCGACGAGAGCATCGCCAAAGCCGAGAACTCGTTGATCGAGATTCAGGCGCAAGTGGCCACGCAGCAAAGCAAGCGCGACGTTGCCGGCGACAAGGCGAAGAAGTACGAAGACGGCGCGAAGCGCGCGCTGCAATCCGGCGACGAAGCGCTCGCTCGCGAAGCGCTCGGCGCGCAAGCCACGGCCGAAGCCGAACGCGATGCGCTGGCGAAGGAACTGGCCACGCTGGAGCCGTCGGTCGAGCAGTTGAAGAGCCAGATCGACGACATGCGCACCCGCCGTAACGATCTGAACGCGCGCTCGAACATTCTCCAGGCCAAGCAGCAGATCGCTCAGGCCAAGGACGTGGCGGCTACCGCGCTGGGCGGCATCGGCGGCAAGAATCTTTCCGAGGATTTTCAGAAGCTGGAAGACAAAGTCGCGTTGTCGAACGCGCGTTCCGACGCTCGCCTGAATTCGGCCGACGTGAAAAGCGGCAAGGCGCTCGACGACAAGCTCGCCGATCTGAACCGCGGTCCGTCCGTCGAGGACCGCCTCGAAGCGTTGAAGAAGCAGTTGAACACGCCGGCCCAGTAATTGCGTCGGCACTACCGTGTCGAGGTAGTCGTCAAGGAGACGGGCGCATCGCGCCCGGTCCGTCAATGAAAAAATTTCTCGCAACCGCGTTCGCCTCATTGCTGTTCGTGTCGGCCGCGGCGTTTGCCGTGCCGACGGTTCAGCAGATCGAATCCGCCATGGCGCAAGGCAACTGGCAGCAAGCCGATGCCGGCTTGAGCGAAGTGCTGCAGGCGCATCCGAACAATGCCCGCGCGCATTATCTCTACAGCCAGGTGCTCGATCGCGAAGGCCGTCATGCCGACGCGCTCGCGCAGGTTCAGCAGGCAAAAACGCTCGATCCGCAAATCCGCTTTACCGACCCGAGCCGTTTCGCGCAAACCGAAGCGCGCATTCGCAAGAATGCCGAGCGTGCCGGCGGCAACACCACCAGCCGCGCGGCGAACCCGTTCGTGCAGCAGAATGCGCCGGTCGTGCAGCAGCCGGCGATGATCCCGCAAGCGCCGCAACAGCATGGTCCGGGCATCGGCATGTGGATCGGCATCGCCCTGCTGATCGGCGCAATCGCGCTGGTGCTGCGCTGGACGCTGCGGCGCGCCCGCAAACAGGACGACACGCGCGCCGACGACGATCGTCGCGTGCAACTCAAGCGCGCCACGGAAATGCTCAACACCGTGCGCTCGCTCAAGCTCGACGTGAAGCTTTCCACGGTGCAAGGTCACGAGGCGCTCGAGAAGGAAGTCGAAGCGACCGAGGATCAACTGCGCGGCCTGGTCGAAACGCTGTCGAACAGCAAGAATCCGGTGCCGCCGTATCAGCTCGACGAACTCGAGCAGCGCATCGGCAGCATGCGCGCGCGTGCCGACGGCCGGCCCGATCCGTATGCCGCATCGGCATCGGCCCCGGCCGCGCAGCAGTCGCCGTATGCGCAGGAAGCCGAACGCTTCGGCAATCCCCCGCAAGCGCCTTATCCGCAGCAAGGACCGTATCAGCAACAGCCGCCGGTCGTCGTGCAGCAAGGCGGCGGCGGTTTCGGCGGCGGCATGGGCGGTCTGCTGACCGGCGTGCTGCTTGGCGAAGCGCTGAACTCCGGACGTGAGCGCGTGGTGGAACGCGAGGTGGTCGTCGACGACGAAGCGCGCCGGCGCGGCAACGACGGCGGCAATGGCGGCAATGGCGGCGGCCTCGATTTCGGCCAGGGGTCGAACGACTGGAACGATAACAGCGGCGGCGGCGTCGATCTGGGCAGCAACGACGATTCCGGCGGGTGGAACGACAACAACACCTGAGCATCGGCCATGCGGCCGTCGCGCCGACGAGGCGTTCATGAAAAACAGGCTCCTTCGCGGAGCCTGTTTTTTTGCGTGAGGTTTTTATCCGCGCATCGGCGCCGCCGCCCTGCCCGGCTCCTGCTGCGCGAGCAGCACCGAGCCCGCGAACAGCCTGACAATGAAACGCTCCGCATACGCGATCAGCGCTTGCTGGCGCGCCGCATTCGCGTCGAGGTATTCCGCCGACAGGTGAAACAGTTGCAGCACGATCTGCGTGCAGACTTCGTCGACAGTCTCGCGCGCGAGCGTCGGCATCCATTCCAGTTGCACGACGTCGTCCGCCATTTCCGCCGACACGTCGTGAAGGTTCGCGCGCACCGCTTCGCGTAATACCGGCGACGTGCCGTGGTACTCCGCCAGCGCGCTCACGAAGGCCTCGCGGTTTTCCAGCGCGAACGCAAAGAACGCCGCGCATGCGCGGCGCGGCACGCTATGAGCGTCGTCGTGCGCGGCGAGCCAGCGTTCGCGCCGCAGCATGGGCCGCAAGCGGCGACTCACGGATTCGACCGCCTCGCGCGCCAGCTCGTCGAGCGTGTCGAAATGGCGATAGAACGTGTTGGGATTGAGCCCGGCCTCACGCGCCAGTTCGCGCAAGCCCAGACTCGCGAAGCTGCGGCCGCCGGCGGTCAGACGCAAGGCCGCGTCGATCAGCTTGCGCTTGCCAGCAGGCAGTTCATGGTTCTCGGACATCGCTTCAGGCGCGGATTTCATGAGCGTTCAATCAAAGGGCACGGCGCGCGTTAATACGCCGTACTCTAAACGATCTTGACGCGAAGTGTACAGTTGTCTACCCTGCGCCGTATGTTGAAGTAGACAGACGTAGACGCCTGAATTTCGCCTCGCCGGAGACCCGCCTTGACACCTGTTTCATCCGCCTCGCCGGCTTCGCCGCGCATTGCCATTGTCGGAAGCGGCTTTGCGGGCATCGGCATGGCGATCCGTTTGCTGAAGATGGGCATCACGTCGTTCACGATCTACGAGGCCGCGAGCGACATCGGCGGCACCTGGCGCGACAACACCTATCCCGGCGCGGCCTGCGATGTGCCGTCGCATCTGTATTCGTTTTCGTTCGAGCCGAATCCGGCGTGGTCGCATGCGTTCGGCGACCAGGCGGAAATTCTCGCGTACCTGAAGCACTGCGTGCGCAAGTACGGCGTCGCGCATTACGTGCGCTGCAATGCGCGGGTTGCCGCGGCGCGCTTCGATGAAGTGCGTCGGACCTGGCAAGTCGAGATCGACGCGAACGGCGCGCTCGAAAGCATCGAGGCCGATGTGGTGATCGCCGCGAGCGGCCCGCTGTCGCGCCCCGCCCTGCCGCACATCGCCGGACTCGAACGCTTCGAAGGCAAGCTGTTTCATTCGGCGCGCTGGGAGCACGCGTATCCGCTCGAAGGCAAACGCGTCGCGGTGATCGGCACCGGCGCGAGCGCGATTCAGTTCGTGCCGCAAATTCAGCCGCGCGTCGCACGGCTCGAATTGTTCCAACGCACCGCGCCGTGGGTCATGCCGAAGCCCAACAAGCCGATCGGTCCGCTCGCGCAGTGGCTGTTCCGGCATCTGCCGTTCACGCAGCGCTTCGTGCGCGGCGCGATCTACTGGCAACTCGAATCGCGCGCGGTCGCCTTCGTGGTCAATCCAAAGTTGATGAAGCTGCCGATGAAATTCGGCCTGAGCTATCTGGAACGACGCGTGAAGGACCCCGCGCTGCGCGCCAGGCTGACGCCGAACTACCGGCTCGGCTGCAAGCGCGTGCTGCTGTCGAGCGATTACTATCGCGCCGTTATTCAGCCGAATGTCGATGTGGTGACGACCGGCATCCGCGAAATCGTCGCGGACGGCATCGTCACCCATGACGGCACGCATCATCGCGCCGATGCGATCATTTGCGGCACCGGCTTTCAGGTCAACGACGTGGGCGCACCGTTCGACGTCATCGGCATCGAGGGCGCCGACCTCGGCGCGATGTGGCTGCGCGACGGTCCCGAGGCTTACCTCGGCACCAGCATCGCAAACTTCCCGAACTTCTTCATGATCGTCGGCCCGAATACGGGGCTCGGCCATAACTCGATGATCTACATGATCGAGTCGCAAGTGCAATACATCGCCGATTGCCTGCGCGTGCTGCGCCGGCGCAAAGCCCGCACGATGAATTTGCGCCCTGACGTGCAGCGCGATTTCAATGCGCGCCTGCAACGGGAGATGCAGCACTCCGTGTGGACCAGCGGCTGCCATAGCTGGTATCAGACGAAAACCGGCAAGGTCACCGCGGTGTGGCCGGGGTTCACGTTCAGCTTCCGCAAGCGCACGCGGCGTGTGCGGCCACGCGATTATCGTTTTGCGCCTTGAATGTTGCGCGCCGGCTAGTTGCGATGCTGTCGGCCGCTGATAGCTGATCGGCCGCGCACGTCCGCCTGATCCCACGCTTTGTTGCCGAGTCCGCTTAAATCGTTTGTTCGCGCGCATGACCGCGCGAGATCTCGCACGTCCCTCGCCTGCGTTAGCCGGCCCGCTCAACCGCCCCCGAGCAGGCGCAGCAGCGCCCAGAGAAACTGGCAGAGCATCACGATCAACTGCCAGAGATGATAGAGCTGTTGCCAGCCCGACACGCGCGCGAAGGACTCGATCATGCTCGCCTGCGAAGAAAGGAAGGGAAAGAATGCGTTGCGGGTGGTTCCGCTCGACCCGCACATGATAGCGACTGCGGGATAGCCCGTATCAAGTCTCCCGAAAGCGGGCCGTAAACGCACTGAGAAGGCGCTGTATCCGCGCTGGGTGCGCACGCCAATCGACTGCGCCAACCGCGCCATCAAGGAGACGTACATGACGCGCTTCAGCTTTCGCCGGGCCGCCCGTTCGCAATCGGTCGTCGGCGATATTGCCGCGCAAGCCGGCAAACTGGGCATTGAAATCTGCGACGTATCGGGGCACGTCGAGGAAGTGGCCGCGCGCGTGCAGCACCAGGCGCAGGTGTGCCGCGCGCTGCGCGAGTCCGCTGCGCAGACGCTCGCGGGCAACCATCGCATCGCCGCGGCCGCGCGCGAAATGCGCAACGTATCCACCGAAGCCGCCACCGGCGTGCAGGAGTCGCAGCAGACGCTGGAGGCGTCGCTGGCCGACATCCACGGGCTGGTTGAAGGCGTGACGGTGATCGAAAGCCAGATCGGCGCGCTGCGCAGCGCGCTCGCGCATGTGAGCCGCGTCTCCGAGGAGATTTCGCTGATCGCGCGCCAAACTCATCTGCTGGCGCTGAACGCCGCGATCGAAGCCGCGCGCGCGGGCGAGTCCGGCAAGAGTTTCGCGGTGGTGGCCGCCGAGGTGAAGAACCTGTCGGCGAAAACCGCGCAGGCAACCGGTCAGATCGAGACGACTCTGGCGCAACTCACGCAGCAGACCGAGCAGTTGATCAGCGAAGGTTCGGTGAACACCGCGCGGGCGCACCGGGTGCGCGAAGGCACGCGCAAGATCGGCGAGGTCGTGCACGCGACGGGCGACGCCATCGCGCATCTCAACAACGAAGCCGGACAGATTGCCGCGTTGACCGGCGAGATCGAAACGCAATGCGACGGACTCGAGGCGCAGGTGCTCGAAATGGCGAGCGGCGTCGAGGATTCGAGCGAGAACTTCGTGCAGGCGAAGGACCGGCTGGGCAACCTGCTCGGCGTGTCGGAGACGTTGATCGAACTGACCGCCGCAACGGGCGTCGAGACCGCGGATACGCGTTTCATCGAAGCGGTGCAGCAGGCTGCGGCGAAGGTGAGCAAGCTGTTCGAAGCGGCTGTCGCGCGCGGCGAGATATCGATCGAGGATCTGTTCGATCAGCATTACGTGCCCATTGCGGGAAGTAATCCAGCTCAGTTCATGACGCGGTTTACCGCGTTTACCGACCGGGTTTTGCCGGCGATTCAGGAGCCCTTGCTCGAACTGGACCCACGCGTGGCGTTTTGTGCCGCTATCGACGTGCGCGGTTATCTGCCGACTCACAACCTGAAGTTTTCACAGCCACAGCGCGACGATGTGGTCTGGAATATGGCGAACTGCCGGAACCGGCGCATGTTCAATGACCGCACTGGTCTTGCTGCTGGGTCGCATACCAAGAAGTTTCTGTTGCAGACTTATCGGCGCGATATGGGGGGCGGGGAGTTTGTTTTGATGAAGGATGCTTCCGCGCCGGTTTTTGTGGGTGGGCGGCATTGGGGTGGGGTTCGGGTTGGGTATCGGGTTTGAGGTTTTTTTTGCCTTTTCGGCGGTTGGTTGGGTTGCTTGTGGTGGTGGCTTTTCCTTGTGATCTTAGTGGTCTATTGGCGTTGCCCCTGTGCGGGGCAATGCTCTCAACTTAAGCCTCAAAGAGCTTGTAAACGAGGCATTGCCCCTGTAAACTTCATCGCATAACTCACTGATAAATCAACGATATGAACTCAAATACCAGCGTCCTCGCGGCTTCTGGCTGAGTTCTCCGATTTCCTGCTCGATCCGGCGCTCGCCGATCGCGTGCGTCGTTCTCCCACTGCCTTTACCCGCAATCGCACACTGACCTTGCCGCGCATGGCCGCGCTGATGATGTCCGGCATGTGCGCCAGTGTGCAGGCCGAACTTGACGCGCTATTCGGCGCACTGGGAAGC
>NZ_FRAB01000032.1 GCF_900142195.1 Paraburkholderia terricola | reverse complement strand
TCGGTTTTCATGGAAGGTCCTGTTTCTCGGTGTCGTGGGTTGTCGGTTCGTGTTCGGTCCGGGCGATGATCGAGGCAATCGCCACGGTCACGCCGGCATGCGCGGTCTTGCGGACGAGGAGTTGGGCGTTGGGTACAGCCGACGCAGCCGACGCAGCCGACGCAGCCGACGCAGCCGACGCAGCCGACGCAGCCGACGCAGCCGACGCAGCCGATGCAGCGGACCCGGCCGACACGTTAGCCGCGCCGAGCAGCGCGCACGGCTCGCAAACGCCGTCCACGCCGAGATGCTCGCGTGCAACCGCCGAAGGCTCGGCCACGGGTATCGCCGCGATTTGCTCGCGGCTGAAGAGTGCGATCGGCAACGCGTGGCGTGCGCAGAATTCGAGCAGGCCTGCTTCGTGGGCTTTGCTGTCGATCGAGGCGATCGTGCTGATTTCGTCGAACGTATGCGACCCGAGCGCGGCGCGCACGGCCGTTTCGATCTGCACGGCCGAGGTGTGCAACCGGCAACCGACGCCGACGCTCAGCGTTTTCATGGGCACGCTCCGCGCCAAAGCCAGCGACGCGACGCCGCCGATCACCACGATCGCCGGCGAGCCGAGCCCGGCGCGAGACACCGTATCGGCGAACTCTCCAAGCCGCGCCAGCGCATGCCGTTGCTCGGGCCGCGTGGCCGATTCGATCGCGGCGCACGGCGTATCAGCGTTCATGCCGGCCGCGAGCAACGCCCCGACGATATCGCTCAAGCGCCGCATGCCCATGTAGATCACCAGCGTCATGCGCGTGGCGACGAGCGCGGCCCAATCGGGCTCGCCGCTGCCGGCGCTATGTCCGGTGACGAACACCACGCCTTGCGCATGATCGCGATGCGTGACCGGAATGCCGATCGCCGCGGGCGCCGCGATGCCCGCCGTGATGCCGTTGATCACTTCGGCGTCGATGCCCGCTGCTTGCAGCGCCTGCAATTCCTCGCCGCCGCGCCCGAACACGAACGGATCGCCGCCTTTCAAACGCGCGACGCTGCGCCCGGCCCGCAGATGCGCGAGCATCTGCACGATGATCCCGGCCTGCGGCGTGGACGGATGTCCGCCGCGCTTGCCGACGTAAATCACCAGCGCGTCGGCGCGCGCGAACTGCAATACGTCGGGATTCACCAGATCGTCGACCAGCACCACGTCGGCTTGCGCGAGCGCGCGGGTCGCCTTGAGCGTCATCAGTTCGACGTCGCCGGGGCCCGCGCCGATCAGCCACGCGCGGCTCATCGCGGCATGCATGGCGCGCGCCATGTCGTGACGGACGGGAAGGGCCGAAGCGCCAGGAGGGCGTGCGAGCCGGCGGAAAGGGAAGAACTCATGCGGTGCTACGGATATCAGGCATGACGTAATGCGCCGCTTCACCAAGATACATGCAAGCGGGGACCACGCCGTGCTTCAGCGCCATCACATCCGTCCCTCGCGGATTCCGGCGGCCGGCAGCGTGACGTTCGCTGCCTCCGCGTCTGGCCGGTATCCGGGCTGGCGGCCTCATGCGCTTTGCCTTCCCGTCCGCATTCGTCGGACAGTGGCATCGAAAACGCATGCGCGGCGCTATAAAACCCATCGAGCGCCGCAGGTCGCTTACCGTTGCGGGGACAGCACAGGTTGAGCGCGGCAAGCGCGGCCTGTTTCCCGTTTAACTGCACACGCGAATGCATGTGCGGGCACCAAACGCGCGCTTACGATAGCACATGACGCCCCATCCGATAAGCGCCTCCGTCCTCGCGTTTTCTTGACTGCGCCGGGTCGCGGGCCTACACTCGCACGCACTTTGGTGCTCGTGTGCGCGCTCCTGCGCATGCAGTTAAACGGGAAACAGGGCGCCCGCCTTCAAGGACCGGGTCAACCTGTGCTGCCCCCGCAACGGTAAGCGAAATGCGGTACGTCACGTACCGCGGAGCCGGCTTCGATGTCCACGCGCAAGGCCGCGTCGGCATACAACCACTGGGCGAGAAATCACTCGCACGGGAAGGGGAAGCGGCGCTTTCGCCAGCCCGGATACCGGCCAGAGCACGCAGGACGAACGCCGCGGGGATGCGGCATGCGTTCATGACCTCACCCCGCTTGCTGTCTTTCCCTGTTGCAGCAACGCCGTCGATCGAATGGACCTCACGATGCAAACTCAAATGCGCAAGATCCCCGTCACCATCGTCACGGGCTTTCTCGGCAGCGGCAAGACCACGCTGCTTCGGCACATTCTTCGGCATGCGGGCGGCAAGCGCATTGCGGTGATCGTCAACGAGTTCGGCGAGCTCGGCATCGACGGGGAAATCCTCAAGGGCTGCGGAATCGGTTGCGACGAAAACGGCGTCGAAACCGAAGGGCAACTGTATGAACTGGCGAACGGTTGCCTGTGCTGCACCGTGCAGGAAGAATTTTTTCCGGTGATGGAAAAACTCGTCGAGCGCCGCGAGCAGATCGATCACGTGCTGATCGAAACGTCGGGCCTCGCCTTGCCCAAGCCGCTGGTGCAGGCGTTCAACTGGCCGCAGATCAAGAACAGCTTCACGGTGGATGCGGTGGTGACCGTGGTGGACGGCCCCGCCGCCGCGAGCGGCCAGTTCGCCGACAACCCGGCCGCCGTGGATGCGCAACGCAAGGCCGATCCGAATCTCGATCACGAATCGCCGCTGCACGAACTGTTCGAGGATCAGTTGTCCGCGGCCGATCTGGTGATTCTGAACAAAACCGATTTGCTCGACGACGCGCGGCAAAGCGCCGTGGAAGCCCTCATTCGTGAAGAGATTCCACCGCAAGTGAAGATCGTGCGCGCGCAGATGGGCCAACTCGATCTGCACACGTTGCTGGGTCTCGAGGCGGCTTCGGAAGAAACCATCCACTTGCGCCACGATCACCACGGTTCCGCCGACGACGCCGATCACCACCACGACGAATTCGATTCGGTGGTGGTGCAGGCGAGCGCGCCATCGCGCGAAGCGCTGATCGCCGCTTTGCAAGGGCTCGTCGAAACGAACACGATTTACCGCGTCAAGGGTTTCGCGGCTTTGCCGGGCGCGCCGATGCGTCTGGTGATCCAGGGCGTGGGCCGGCGTTTCGATAGTTATTTCGATCGGCGCTGGCAGGCGCATGAAACCGATGCGGGACTGCAAAGCCGCTTCGTGCTGATCGGCGAGGACCTGGATCAGCACGCGCTGCAACGCGCATTCGACGCGGCGCTCGGTGTGGCGTCGAGCGCCGAAGCGCAACAGGCGTAAGCGCTCATGCATCTGCTGCGCACCACGCCGGGTGGTTTTGTCGACGACACGCAAGGCGTGATCCGCATCGATCAGCGGCCCGCCGATATCGTGGTGCTCAGTTCCGCCGACACCACGCTGTCGCTGCTCGCCAGCGTGTTTCCTCGTCTCGGAGACGGCTTCCCGAGCGTGAGGCTCGCGAACGTCACGTATCTGCGGCAGCCGGCCTCGGTCGATTTTTATGTCGAGGACGTGTTGCAGCATGCGCGCGTCGTGGTGGTCGATCATCTTGGCGGCGAAGCCTATTGGCCCTACGGCATCGAGCAGGTGGTCGCGCTCGCCGAGCGCAAGCAGCAGACGCTCGCGATGTTCTCCGGCGATCTCCAGGAAGACCCGAACCTGCTTGCGCGCAGCACCGCGAGCGCCGATCTGTGCCATCAGCTATGGCGTTATCTGCGTGAAGGCGGCCCGCAAAACGCCGAGGCGTTTTTGCGCTGCATCGCGTATCGCGGCTTCGGTTGGGGACGCGAGCCCGCGCCGCCGCGCGCGTTGCCGGCCGCGACGCTCTACCACCCCGAGCGCGACACGCCGACGATCGCCGACTGGCAGGCGCGCTGGCGGCAAGACGCGCCGGTGGCCGCGATTCTGTTCTACAAGGCGCATCTGCAAGCGGCCAATACGGCGGTGTTCGATGCGCTGATCGACGCGCTCGATGCGCAAGGTCTGAATCCGTTGCCGATCGCGATTACGTCGCTGAAAGACGCGATGAGCCGCGAAGTCGTGCAGTCGCTCTGTGCGCAACATAACGTCGCGCTGGTGCTGAATACGACCGCGTTCGCCGCGTCCGCGATCGACGACCCCGAGCCGCTCGCGCTCGCCGGCGACGCGCCGGTGTTGCAGGTGATCCTGAGCGGCGGCAACCGCGACGACTGGCTCAAGGACAATCAAGGTCTGAATTCGCGCGACATCGCCATGCATGTCGCGCTGCCGGAAGTGGACGGCCGCATCATCACGCGCGCGATCAGCTTCAAGGGGCTCGCGTATCGCTGTCCGCACACGGAAGTCGACGTGGTGCGGTATCAACCGGACCTCGAACGCGTGAGTTTTCTGGCGGAACTGAGCCGCCGCTGGTGCCGTCTGCGCACGCTCGATAACGCGGACAAGAAGCTCGCGCTGATCCTCGCCAACTATCCGATGAGCGAGGGGCGCATCGGCAATGGCGTGGGACTCGATACGCCGGCCTCGGTGGTCGGCATTCTGTCGATGCTGCGCGATGAAGGCTACCGTCTCGCGGACTTGCCCGCGCACGGCGATGCGCTGTTGAAGAAGCTCACCGAAGGCGTGACCAACGATCCGGTCGTGCGTGATTTGCGGCCGGCATTGCAAAGCCTCGCGCTCGACGATTACCGCGTGTACTTCGACGCATTGCCCGCCGAGGCACGCAATGCGTTGAACGCGCGCTGGGGTCCGCCCGAGCAGGACCCCACGTTGCGGCGCGGCCGTTTCATGATCGCCGGCTGGCGCTGCGGGCATGTGTTCGTCGGCATTCAGCCGTCGCGCTCGCGCGAGCAGGGCGATTACGCGAGCTATCACGACGCCGAACTCGTGCCGCCGCATGCGTATCTGGCGTTCTACTTCTGGCTGCGTCACCAGTTCGGCATCGACGCGGTCGTGCACGTCGGCAAGCATGGCAACCTCGAATGGCTGCCGGGCAAGAGCGTTGCATTGAGCGACGCGTGCTGGCCCGACCTGATTCTTGGGCCGATGCCGCACCTGTATCCGTTCATCGTCAACGATCCGGGCGAGGGCAGCCAGGCGAAGCGGCGCGCGCAGGCCGTGATCATCGATCACCTGATGCCGCCGCTCACGCGTGCCGAAAGCTACGGGCCGTTGCAGGATCTCGAACGCCAGGTCGACGAATACTATGAAGCGCTGATGGTCGATCCGCGCCGTTCCAGGCTGTTGCGGCGCACGATTCTCGCGACCATCGTCGAACATAAGCTGCATGAGGAACTGAGTCTCGCCGAGCCCGCTGGACAGGATGACGAGGACGCGCTGCTCACGCGCGTCGACGCGTGGCTGTGCGAGCTGAAGGAAGCGCAGATTCGCGACGGCTTGCACACCTTCGGGCAATCGCCCGAAGGAGTGCAGCGGCGCGATACGTTGCTGGCTTTGGGGCGCTTTCCGGTCGGCAACGGGCAAGGCGGCAACGCCGGTTTGATCGACGCGTTGGCGCGCGATCTGTGCATCGATCATCTGTTCGATCCTTTGTCGGTGGATTGGTCGGCGGTGTGGAACGGGCCGCGTCCCGACCTCTTGCAGCACGTGAGCGACGCGCCGTGGCGGCACGGCGGCGATACGCGCGAGCGTCTGGAGTTGCTGGCGGCGCAGATGTTGCGCGCGGTGTGCGGCGATGATGCGCATGCCATGGCGCCGGCGGCCGGAAGCTTGCCGCAAGCCGAACGGGTGATCGAGCGTCTGCGTCACGATGTACTGCCGCGGCTCGACGCATGCGGTCCGCAGGAAATGCGGCATCTGAAGCGCGGCCTCGAAGGGCGCTTCGTGCCGCCGGGGCCGAGCGGTTCGCCGTCGCGTGGCCGGCCCGATGTGCTGCCCACCGGCCGCAACTTCTATTCGGTCGACACGCGCGCGATTCCCACGCAAGCCGCGTGGTCGCTCGGTTTGAAATCCGCACAGCAGTTGATCGAGCGGCATCTGCAGGAACACGGCGACTATCCGCGCGCCATCGGCCTGTCGGTATGGGGCACCGCGACCATGCGCACCGGCGGCGACGATATCGCCCAGGCGCTCGCGTTGCTCGGCGTGCGGCCGAAGTGGGCGCCGGGCAGCCACCGCGTGACCGATTTCGAAATCATGCCGATCGAGGTATTCGACCGGCCACGTATCGACGTCACGTTGCGCGTGTCCGGTTTTTTCCGCGACGCCTTCGCGAACGTGATGCATCTGTTCGACGCGGCCGTGCAGGCGGTGGCCGAACTGGACGAACCCGAACACCTGAATCCGATTCGCGCCCGCGTGCTGCGCGAACGCGACGCGTTGATCGCGCGCGGCATGGACGCCGCCGAGGCGCGCAAGCGCGCCGGCTGGCGTGTGTTCAGCGCGCGGCCCGGCGCGTATGGCGCGGGTCTGCAAGACATGATCGACTCGCGGCAATGGCAAACCGATGCCGATCTCGCGAACGCGTATCAGGCGTGGGGCGGTTACGCCTACACGCAAAAGAACGCGGGTGAGGAAGCGCGCGACACGTTCGGCGCACGCCTCGCCGCAATGGACGTGGTCTTGCAGAACCAGGACAACCGCGAGCACGATCTGCTCGACTCGAACGACTATTACCAGTTCCAGGGCGGCATGGTCGCGGCGGTGCGTCATCTGGCCGGCAATCAGCCGCACGTCTATCATGCCGACCACAGCAACCCGGCCGCGCCGCGCGTGCGCACACTGCACGAGGAAATCGCGCGCGTGGTGCGCTCGCGCGTGGTCAATCCGAAATGGCTCGATGGCGTGAAGCGTCACGGCTACAAGGGCGCGGCGGAAATCGCCGCGACCGTCGATTATCTGTACGGTTACGATGCGACCGCGCGCGCGGTCGCGGATCATCAATACGCGCTCGTCACCGACGCTTATCTGAACGATGCCGATACGCGCGAGTTCTTGCAGCGCCACAACCCGCATGCACTGCATTCGATCTGCGAGCGCCTGCTCGAAGCCATGCAGCGCGGTTTGTGGCAGGCGCCCGGCGACTATCGCGCGCAAGTCGAACGGCATCTGTTCGCGAGCGAGCAGCAGATCGAAGGAAGGCAAACATGAAGGCAGCGACATGACGGCAGCAACCCAGCGACCCGCGTTTCCCTTTGCCGCGCTGATCGGCCAGGCGCCGTTGCAGCAGGCGCTGTTGCTGGCCGCGATCGATCCGGGGCTGGGCGGCGTGCTGGTGAGCGGACCGCGCGGCACGGCGAAGTCGACCGCGGCGCGCGCGCTTGCCGAGTTGCTGCCGGAAGGGCAACTGGTGAATTTGCCGCTCGGCGCGAGCGAGGATCGTCTGATCGGCACGCTCGATATCGAAACCGTGCTGCGCGATGGTTCGGTGCGCTTTTCGCCGGGTCTGCTTGCCAGGGCGCATCGCGGCGTGCTGTATGTCGATGAAGTCAATTTGCTGCCGGATGCGCTCGTCGATGCCTTGCTCGACGCCGCGGCAAGCGGCGTGAATACCGTCGAACGCGACGGCGTTTCGCACAGTCACGATGCGAGCTTCGTGCTGATCGGCACGATGAATCCCGAGGAAGGCGAGTTGCGTCCGCAGTTGATCGACCGCTTTGGTTTGATGGTCGAGTTGCAGAACTGTTATGAGCCGCGTGTGCGTGAGGAAATCGTGAAGGCGCGGCTGGCGTTCGATCTCGATCCTGGCGGTTTTCGCGCGCGTCATGAGCAAGAGCAGCAGCGCTATGTTCAGCGGATTCGTGCGGCGCGCGAAGCGCTGCCGCAACTCGCGTTCGACGATACGGTGCACGCGCGCGTCAGCGCGCTCTGCATCGGCGCGGCCGTGGATGGTTTGCGCGCCGATCTCGTGATGCTGCGCGCGGCGCGGGCATTGGCGGCGCTGGAACAGGCGGCGGCGATTAGCGCGGAGCATGTCGATCGGGTCGCCGAGGCTGTGCTGGTTCATCGGCGGCATCAGCGTGACCCTCAGCAGGGCGATGACGCGCGCGAGAGCGGTTCAAAGGGCTCGTCCCCGACTGCACACGATGCGGCCGCGGCCAGTAGCGAAAGCGATTGGGGCTACCTCCCGCCCGAGCGTTCCGCCACCACTCAGGTCAAAGGCGTCATTCCACTCAGCGCAAAAAAACGCTGAGCCATCGGAAGGGCGCCGCCGCTGACTCGCGCAGCGGTTTTCGATGGCGGCAAGGCGCGGGCGTGAATTCGCGCAACCGCTTGCGCGGCACGCCGGGCAAGCGGATCGCGTGGCCGCCGACGCTCGCCGCGATGCGCCGGGAGACGCTGCGCGCCGAGCACTTGCGCTTCGTGCGCGAGGCGCCGCGCGGCGGTGTGCTGCATTGCTTCGTCCTCGATTGCTCCGGGTCCATGCTGGCCGGGCAGCGCCTCGCGCTCGCCAAGGGGCTGCTGATTGCCTTGTTCGACCGCGCGAGCGCCGCGCGCGCCGAGGCGGCGCTGATCTGCTTCGGCGGCAATGGGGCGGACGTGCGTTTCGGTCCTGCCGTGCCGCGCTGGTGGAATGAACGGTGGCTGCGTCCCGTGGGCGGCGGCGGCGGCACGCCGCTCGCGTCCGGCGTTCGCGAGGCGGCACGCTTGCTGGAGCGCAGCGCGCGCCGTCGTCCCGCGCAGCAGCGCTGGCTGTGGATTCTGACCGACGGCCGCAGCAGCGATCAGCCGACTCGCCCGCTCGACGCCGATGAAATAATATTCGTCGATTTCGAACGTGAGGCGATACGCCTGGGCCGCTGCGAAGCGCTGGCCGATGCGTGGGACGCGCGGCGTTTTACGCCGGAAGAACTGATCGGTTAGCGCGCGTCGCAGTGCGCGAACATCCCGCCGGTCTTTCGCCTTCAATCCCTGCCGATCCGCAGCGCGTTCGCATAGCCGGTGAGTTCCAGATACGCCCGTCCGACGTCCGCGCCATCGCGGCTCACCCGCACCGCACCTTCCCAATACACCGCACCGGTCGATTGCCTGGAATCGAGTTCCTGGTCGTCCATCAAGGGATCGAGCCGCCATGTCAGCGCGCCGGTCTTGACCGTCATCGAAACCGGATAGGGCGTATTCGTGCGCGGCGAGCGCCAGGTGCGTACCGGCGTGAAGTCGACCTGATCGCGGCCGAACGTGGTCACGTCGCCGGCGCGATTTCGCAATGCCGCATGCGCCCACATCGCGCGCCCATCGCGACCGCGAATTCTGAACGCCATCAACGCCGAGCCATCCGTCAGATTGGCGCCGAGCCAGTCCCAGCCGAGCGCATTCGCGTCGAGCAGCGTGCTCGACCATTCATGATCGAGCCACGCGGCGCCCGTGACGGCCGTGCCGTCGTTCGATCTGCCGCCCGCCGCGGCCGGTCGAACGACAGTGCCGGTTACGCGCAAGTGCGGCTCGCTGTAGTAATAGCTCGCCTGTTCAGGCCGCGGGCCTTTGCGTGAGTATCCGCGCTCGCCCTGGAGCAAGGGCGCTTGCGTCGGCGTCAGCGCGAGATGCAGCGAGAAGCCGTCCGCGTCGACCGTGACGTCATAGTGGCCGTCCGCGGCGCGAACGATTTTCCATGCATCGAGTTTGACGTCGGTGTTGTTCGGCTTCGCATAAGCGAGTCCGAAACCCTGGCGGGCAATGCGCTGATCGTGCGCAAGATGCCCCAACGCCGGATCGCTCAACGCGGCATGCGCGATGATCAATTGCGACGGCGCGAAAGCGCTCGGATCGGCCGGATCATGACCCGTTGCCGAGCGAAAGAACGTGATCTGAAAACCGAGCGGCTGTTTGTCAGGCGTATCGAGCCAGCCGGTTGCGTACCACCACTCGGTGCGAAAGCCGTCATGCGCGCCGCTGTCTTGCGCCAGCGAGATCGAATGGCCCGGCGTTACCGCTGCAAACTCCGGCGTCGCGGCGAACACCGACGAAGCCAGCAAAACGCCCGCGCAAAGTAGCGCCCGCATCACCAATCCTCCTTCACCGCGCGCACCGCATCCACCGACACCGCGCCGCGTCCCGCGATCACCGCCGTCGAGCACGACGAAGCCAGCATCACCAGCGCGACCGTGCCCAGCACGGTCCACGGAACGTGCAGCGACATGCTCCAATGAAACGATTGCGGATTGACGACGAACACCAGAATCAGACTGATCGCGAAGCCGAGCGCGAAGCCCATCGCAATGCCGCAAGCGGTAAGCATGCCGCCTTCGAGCGCGAGAATCGCGAGAATCTGCGAGCGCGTCACGCCCACGTGCCGCAGCATGCCGAACTCGCGAGCCCGCGCGAGCGTCTGCGCGGAAAACGTCGCGGCCACGCCGAACAGGCCGATCACGATCGCCACCGCCTCCAGCAGATAAGTGACCGCGAAGCTCCGGTCGAAGATGACGAGCGTGCGCGCGCGAATCTCGCCGGGTAGCGACAGATCCAGCGATGCGCCAAAGGGCAGCGCGCGCAATCCCGCCATCACGCGTTCGACGCTCGTTCCCGGCTGCACGGTCACGGCCACATCGGTCGCGCTCGTGTCGGCGGTCAGGCGGCGATAGTCGGCGAGCCGTATCTGGATCGCGCCCGTCTGCCGCACGTAATCGCGCCACACGCCGGCCACGACGAACACGTGGCCGCGCTCGCCAAGCGGCAATTGCACGCGCCGGCCAAGCTGGTACCCATACAGATCGATCATGGCTTCGGATACCCAGATGGGTGTTTCGTCTTCGTGAAGCTCGGACGGACTCAGTATCGCGCCGGTCATTTGCAGGTTCGCGCCGGGATCGGCGGCGTCGATTTCACGCGCGAGCACGGCGATGTCCGGGCGCGCGGGATCGAGCGTGAGATGCGACGTGCGGGCGAACGCCGCCTTGCGGATGCCGGGCACGGCTGCGAGCAGCGTCTGTTCAGCGGGACGCAAGCCGCCGGTATCGCCGTTCGGCGCTGCGCGCACGTACAGATCGGCCGACAGCAGATGACCCAGCCAGTCCTCGACGGAAACACGGAAGCTGGCCACCATGATCGCCATCGCGACGATCAGCGCGAAGCTCGACAACACGCCGCCCATCGCGATCGACGCGTGGCCCGGCGCATTCGCGAGACGCGCCAGCGCGAGCGTGCCTGGCGCGCCCACGCGACGCCGCGCGCCGAACGCACGGCTCGCCGCGCCGAAGAGGAGCGCGGTCACGCGCGGCATCAACGCAATCCCGCCGAGCAACAACAGCGCGACGGCGAGATAGCCGGCAATCGGCGCATCGAACAGGGGCGGCAAACGCGTGAGAACGGCGGCGGCGAGCAGGCACAGTAGAGCGGGCCACGGCGTGGCGAGCCGCGCCAACGCGCCTTCCTCGGCGCCCGCCTTGAGCGCGGCCGCGGGCCTCGCGCGGGCCGCTTCCAACGCCGGGGCGAGACTGCCGAATACCGACACCGCGATTCCCAGCGTCAGAAACAGCGCGCTGGCGAGCGGTTCGAAGCCGACTTGCGGCTCTACGCCGGGAAAGTAGCCGCCGCCAAGATCGCTGCCGAAAAAGCGCAGCGCGCCGCTCGCCATCGCATAGCCGAGCGCGAGCCCGGAGAGCGAGCCGAGCAGCCCCAGCAACGCGCCTTCCATCAGGATCTGGCGCAGCAACTGGCCGCGTGTCAGTCCGAGTACGCGCAGCATCGCGAACTGCGCGCGCCGCCGCACGACGCTCAGCGCCTGCGTCGAAAACACGAGGAACGCGCCGGTGAAAAGCGCGACTAGCGCGAGCACGTTCATGTTGATTCGATAAGCGCGCGATAAACGATCGGTGCGGCTCTCGGCATCGCGTGTTTCGGCGATCACCCACTGGTTGCCCAGGCGTGCCTGCAGTTCACGCCTGAAGCGCTCGCGGTCCACACCGCGTTTGAGCAGCAAGTCGACGCGCGAGAGCTTGCCGACATTACCGAACTTCCATTGAGCGGCGGCGATGTCCATCACCGCGAGCCGCTGACCCGGACGCGTTCTCACCAGGCCGCCGGCCACGCGCAAATGCACGATGGACGTGCCGCTTCGCAGCGCGATGCGGTCGCCGGTTGTCACCTTCAACCATTGCTGCGCCGCCGTGGAGAGAAACACCGTGTCGCTCGCGAGCGTATCGAACGGCCGGTCCGGCGACGGCACGCCGGTCAGATCGGGCGCGATGCGGCTCGCCTTGAAGACGTCGATGCCGAGCACCGGCAGCGCGGCGCTTTGATTCGGCACGGTGACGTCGAGCGCGAGCACGGGACTCGCCAGCGCGACGCCGGGCTCGGTTGCGAGGCGCGGATAAACGGACTCGTCGAATGAAGCGTGCGCGCCGCGCACCTGAAGATCCGCGACGCCCGAGAGACTGCGGGCCGCCGCGGAGAATTCAATGAAGGCCGCGCTATTGATCAATTGCACCGCGTAACCGAGCGCCACGCCGAGCGCGATGGTGGCGATCGCGACCAGCGCGCGTCCGCGATGACTGCGCCATTCGGCGCCGAGCAGCCAGCGCGCGAGCAGGCGGTGTCCGTGCCTGCGCGGCAGTGAACGTGGCTCAGTGCGCGTCATGGTCGGATCGCGCGGTGTGCCCGGACGATGCGTGCAAACCGCGATCGCTCAGAATCAGTATGCGGTCGGCGATTGCCGCGGCGGCTTGCGAGTGCGTGACCATGATCGTGGCCGCGCCCGTCGCCTTGCTTTGCGCGCGAAACAGGGCGAGCACGTCGTGCGCGGTATCGGGATCGAGATTGCCGGTGGGCTCGTCGGCGAGAATCAGTTTGGGATGATGCACGAGCGCGCGCGCGATTGCGACGCGCTGCAACTCACCGCCGGAGAGTTGGCGCGGAAAATCGTCGCCGCGGCCGCTCAAGCCGACCGCCGCGAGCATGTCGAGCGCACTGGCCGTGGACAGATCGTTCAGCAACAGTGGCAGCGCAACGTTTTGCGCGAGCGTGAGATGCGGCAGCACGTGGAATGCCTGAAACACGAAGCCGAGTTTTTGCCGGCGCAGACGCGTGGCCGCATTGTCGTCGAGACGCGCAACGGCGCTTCCGTCGATGACCACCTCGCCGCTATCCGCGCTGTCGAGACCGGCGATCAGATTGAGCAGCGTCGACTTGCCGACGCCCGAGTCGCCCATGATCGCGACGAATTCTCCCTGCTCCAGCGTGAAATCGAGTTGCGCCAGCACGATGCGGCCGGCGCCATAGCTTTTGCTCAGTCCGCGGCACTCGAGCGCGGGAACGGCAGTGTCCTCACCAGGCATGCGGTATCCGGTCAGTCAGGCAGAAGAGGGCGGCGTGGCGGCGGCCGATGAATGTGCGCGCCGCGCCTGCGTGTTGTTTGTGAACCGGCGCAGTATAAGCGGCTTGCCTGCGTGGCGCAGGGCTCGCCGCGCGCGCTCCGGGACGCGCTTCATTATCGTTCGCCGCCGTACCCCGATGGAACAGCGCTTGCTGCGACCCAGCGGCGGTCGACGACTGCTCGCCAGCCTCAGCGCGGCGAAAACGTCCTTTCCGGAGTGCACCATGACCAGCCAGATCTCGCAGCAACTTGTCGACACACAGAGCGCCGGCATCGCCGCTTTTGGCGACTTCGCGCAACGTGCGTTCGAGGGTTTCGAAAAAGTGACGCAGTTGAATGTGCAGGCGATCAAAACGAGTCTCGCGGAACGTCAGGCGATTGTGTCCGAAGCGCTGTCGCCTGCCTCGCCATTCGACCTGTTCCTTTTGCAGACGCAACTGACCGAAGCCGCCGCGACCAAGGCGAAAGCCTACATGACGCATCTCGGCGAAATCGTCGCGCAGAATCAGCTTGAATTGATCGCCACGGCGCGGCAGGGCTTCGCGAACTACGCGCGCGAATTCGAGGCGTGGATCAGCGCCGCCGGCGACGACGCGCAGCAAACGGGTGCGGACGCGGCGTACCCGATGCTTCCCTCGGCAACCGCGATCAGCGAGACGGAGCAACAGACCGACGTCGCGATCCTCGACAGTACCGGCAACGTGGTGTCGGGGCGCGGCTCGCGCCGGCGCTCAACGAATTAGGCGCGAACGTAATAGGGCGATGAGAAGAACCTGCTCTCGTCGCCGAATGCTTTCAAAAACATAACATCGCGTAGTCCAGCCGCGGCTTCCTCTTCTCCTCATGCCTCGCTTGGGGGCATGCAGCCCTTCGTCTTCCTCGTTTGACGAGTGACGGAATGTGCGTCTGCACATTCCGTCTTTTCGTTCAAGAGCGTTCCTAGCAATGGCGCGTTTCGCCCAGTACTTTTTTTCATTGATGCGCTGCAAAATCTTTTATATAAGGGTAATCTCCTACTCCTTGCTGATTTGCCTCAAAGAAACGTCGTTTAGTACCGCCCGACTTCCTCAGCGAACCAAAGCCTTCAAATCCGTTTCAATGCTTTCTCATTTGAAAGTATTGGAGGGGTGTTTTGCACTCGTTTTCGCACACCAAGTATCCAAGAACACATGCCATTGCCTCCGCTTCTCAGTCTTCTCATCTGGATCCCCATTGTTGCCGGCCTGGTCGTGCTGCGCGCCGGATCGGACAAGGCCCGCGGCCGCACCCGCATGCTCGCTCTCGCCGGTGCGGTGGCGGGCTTCCTGCCGGTGATTCCGCTGGTCGCGAATTTCCGCAACGACGTCACGTCGATGCAGTTCGTCGAGAACGTCCGCTGGTCGCCCACCTTCGATATCGCGTGGCATGTGGGGGTGGACGGGATTTCGTTGTGGCTGGTCGCGCTGACCGCGCTTACGACGATCATCATCGTCGTGGCTTCGTGGGAGTCGATCACCGAGCGCACCGCGCAGTACTTCGGCGCGTTCCTGATGCTGTCCGGTTTCATGCAAGGCGTGTTCACGTCGCTCGACGGCATGTTGTTCTTCATCTCGTTCGAAGCGACGCTGATTCCGCTCTATCTGCTGATCGGCACGTGGGGGCATTCGAACCGCTCGTACGCCGCGGTGAAGTTCTTCTTCGTCTCGTTCCTCGGCTCGCTGATGATGCTGATGTCGATGCTGTATCTGTATAGTCAGACGCACAGCTTCGACCTCGCGCTATGGCGTGAAACGCGCCTCGGCACCATGCCGCAGGTTCTGATCTTCCTGGGCTTTCTCGCTGCCTTCGGTGTGAAGGTGCCGATGTGGCCGCTGCATAGCTGGCTGCCGGACGTTCACCTCGACGGTCCGACCGGCGCCGCCGTGATGATCGGCATGCTGAAGCTGGGCGGTTATGGCCTGCTGCGTTTCGCGTTGCCGATCGCGCCGCAGGCAAGCCACTTCTTCGCGCCGATGATGATCACGCTGTCGCTCGTCGCGGTGATCTATGCGAGCCTGCTGGCGCTCGTGCAAACCGACATGCGCCGTTTGCTCGCCTATTCGACGGTCGCACACATGGGGCTCGTCACGCTCGGTCTGTTCGTCTTCAACCGCATCGGCCAGGCCGGCGCGATCGTGCAGATGCTGTCATACGGCGTGGTGTCCGGCGCGATGCTGTTGTGTACGGGCATGCTGTACGACCGCACGAAAACCGCGTCGATCGCCGAATACGGCGGCGTCGCCAATACGATGCCGCGCTTCGCCGCATTCGTGATGCTGTTCTCGATGGCCAATATCGGGCTGCCGGGCACCTCGGGTTTCGTCGGCGAGTTCATGGTGCTGATGGGCGCGATCCGCTTCAACTTCTGGATCGGCTCGATCGCGGCTTCCACGCTGATCCTGAGCGCGGCCTACACGCTGTGGATGTACAAGCGCGTGATCTTCGGCGCGATTGCCAATGCGCGCGTCGCCAAGCTTCGGGATCTCGGCAAGCGCGAGTTCGCGTTGCTCGGCGCAATGGCGCTGCTCGTGCTCGCCATCGGCCTCGATCCGAAGCCGTTTACCGATGCGATCGATCCTTCGGTCGGCACGCTGCTGGCGCAATCGGAGCGGTCGGTACGTCCTGCGGAGTCGGCGCCGGACGGCGGCGATCATTTGCAGGCGGCGGTTCCTGCTGCTGTGGCGGTCCGCACGCCGGGCTGATGGGGTGGGGTGCATTGCGGGTGCGGCATGTGCGGCGCGGATGCTGCGTCAAAAACAGTTCTGCGCGCTTCGAGACAAGCCTCTTGAATCACGCTCTTGCATGACGCGGTGGTTCAGATTCTCGTGCAGGTCGTCGTGCATCCGGTTTTCTTCCCGCACATGAAGACCTCTGGTTTGGAAGCGTGCTCGTTCACAGCGCTGACCGCGCTCATGTGATCGGCGCGTCTTGAAGGGGTTTTTGTGTCGACGGGCATATGGCACGCCGTGGGGCTCGACGGCTTTGAGATTGACCCGCCCGCAAACACCAGTTAGCATCGTTTCCATGATCGCTTCTATTCTTTCCCGTCCGCATTCTTTGCGCGCATGCTGTCACAGCCTGCCGAGGGGAGCTTGCGTCTAGCGAGTCGAGCTGAACACGTCCGTATCCCTGAGGCCACCCGTTACACGACCGGTGGCTTTTTTCATTCATGAAGCACTCAGCGCGAAAGAATCAAAATGCCGCTCACCCTGTACGACACGTGGTCGCGCGCCTTGCGCGCTTTCAAGCCGATTCGCGCGAATCACGTTGGCCTCTACTGCTGCGGCCCCACCGTGTACGACCACGCGCATATCGGCAATCTTCGAACGTATGTGTTCGAAGACGTACTGCGGCGCGTGCTGACGCTGAACGGCTACATCGTGCGGCACGTCGTCAACATTACCGACGTCGGCCATCTCGTCTCCGATGCGGACGAAGGCGAAGACAAGATGGAAAAGGGCAGCCGGCGCACCGGCGAATCCGCATGGGCGATTGCCGAACGGTACACGTCGGCGTTCATGGACGACTGGCGCGCGCTCAATTTGCTGGAGCCCGCCGTCTGGTGCCGCGCGACCGATCACATTGCCGAGCAGATCGACTTTATCGACGGGCTCGAGCGCAATGGCTACACGTACACGACGACGGACGGTGTCTACTTCGACACGAGCAGGCAGGACGATTACGGCTATTTGGCGCGTCTCGACGCAGCGGGCCTGCATGCCGGCAAGCGGATTGCGCTTGGGGAAAAGCGGCATGCGACGGACTTCGCGCTGTGGAAATTCAGCCCGCCCGGCGCCACGCGTCAAATGGAATGGGACAGTCCGTGGGGACGCGGTTTTCCAGGCTGGCATATCGAGTGCTCGGCGATGTCGGCGAAATATCTCGGACCGTGGTTCGATATTCATTGCGGCGGTGAAGATCACATTGCCGTGCATCACAGCAATGAAATCGCGCAGACTCAGGCGCGCCACGGCACGCGACTCGCAAATTTCTGGATGCACGGCCATTTCCTCACGCTGGACACCGGCAAGATGTCGAAGTCGGGAGGTGACTTTGTGCGCCTGAGGACGTTGAGCGAGCGCGGCATCGATCCGCTTGCCTACCGTTATTTGTGCCTGAGCGCCCATTATCGGAGCAGTTTACGTTTTAACGATGCCGCGCTGAATGCGGCGCAAGCCGCGTTGGAACGCTTGCGCCGCACTTACGCACAGTGGCCGGAGGGCGGCACGCCGGACGCGAATTGCATGGCCCGCTTCAAGGCCGAGGTCGATCTGGATCTGAACCTGCCGCGCGCACTGGCGGTGTTGTGGGACGTGGTGAGGAGCGAATTGCCTGCCGCGACGCGAAGAGCGACCGTCGATCGCCTGGATGCGGTACTCGGTCTCGGTCTCGCTGACTGGCGAGACGACACCGCCACGATTCCCGCGGAAGTCGCGCTACTGGCGCAAGAGCGCGTAAAGGCCCGCGAGGCCAGGCGTTGGAGCGAAGCCGACCGTCTGCGTGATGCGTTGCGAGCGGCGGGCTGGCATGTGGAAGACAGCTTGAGTGGGCAAGTGCTGCGGCCGCTCGATAAACCGCGATAGTGCGGCGCTGGATCGCGGCGCCGACCGTCCGCGCGCACCGCTCGCAAGATTGTGGGCACAATTGACAAAGGCGCGAGCCGCGCCGCCCATCACCAACCCAGCACCAACCCAGCACCAAAAGGAGCACCCATGAGCCAGCTTCAACCCATCGACTATTCCACCGCATCCCCGCAAGTCAAAGCGGTCTACGACGACATCAAGCAGACCCGCCAGGTGGACGACGTCAACAACTTCTGGAAATTCATCGCCAACCATCCGCCGACACTCGCGCGCACGTGGGACAGCCTGAAAGATGTCATGGCGCCGGGCGCGCTCGATCCGCTGATCAAGGAACTGCTTTACGTCGCGGTGAGCGTGACCAACAACTGCGGCTATTGCGTCGCGAGCCACACGGCCGCGGCGCGGCGCGCCGGCATGACCGACGAGATGTTCGGCGAACTGCTGGCGGTGGTCGGCATGGCGAACGAGACCAACCGTCTCGCCGTGGGCTATCGCGTACCGATCGACCCCGCGTTCGAATAGCCGAACGCGGCGTTAGCGTTAAACGCAACGCGCCTTTAACGCGCGCTCCATTCCGCGAGCAGGCGAGGCAACCCGGCCATGTCCCGAAAGATCTGCGCCGCGCCCGCGCCATGCAAGGCGGTGGCGCTGCTGTGGCCCAACTCGCTCGGGCAATAGCCGAACACGGTGGCGCCGGCGGCCACGCCCGCCGTTGCGCCCGTCACCGTATCCTCCACCACCGCGCAACGGCGCGGGTCCACGCCCAATGCGGCGGCGGCCGCCAGATAGACGTCGGGATACGGCTTGCTGCGAGGCGTTTCGTGACCGCTGAAAATCCGCCCTTCGAAGCACTCGAGAATGCCCGCCTTGGCGAGTTGCAATTCCACCTTGATGCGGTCCGCGCCCGACGCCACCGCAATGCGTCCGTTCAGCGCCGAATGAAGCGCGCGCACCGCGGCCGCCGCGCCCGGAATCGCCACCAGTTCCCGATCGAGCGCCGCATTGCGGCGCGCGCGAAACTGCATGAGCCAGTCCGCCGTGATCGCGTAGCCGGTGCGCGCCTCGATCAACGCGGCTTCGTCCTTCACGGCCTTGCCGACAAAAATGCGCATCGTCTCTTCGACGCTCAAATGCCAGCCCAACTCGCCGAGCATGTCGGTGAGCACGCGGTTGGTGATGGGTTCTGAATCGACGAGCACGCCGTCGCAGTCGAAGAGTACGGCGTCGAAGGGAAAATCGGCCATCTGGCGGGTAGGGATAAAAGTTCGTGGAGCCGGCAAGGATACCTCACCGGCTCTCACGACGCCGCGCAGCGCAGCGGCAGCGCGAGGCATGCGTGCGCCGTCACGCTTCAGGACTTGCCGTCCTGATACCCGTCGTTCAACGTTTTCATGAACGCGATGATGTCCTGTATGTCCTGATCGTTCATCGCGGGCTGATCGCCGAACTTGCGATCGAACGGCGCGTCGCCGACATCGACGTTGGCGTGGTACTGCGCCGGCAGATCGTCGTACTTCCGCACCTTGCCGGCCGCGTCGCGCGGATAGATCTTTTCCGGCGCGGTATTGCGCAGGTTATAGAAGTCCATCACCTGCTTCAGATCGTGATACACGCCGTTATGAAAAAACACCTTGCGTTGCGCCGCATTGCGCAAGGTCGGCGTCAGGAACATCCCGCAGTACTGCGTCTGTTGTGCGAGATCGTGGCGAAACGGCCCGCATACGCCCATGTCGAAGAAGGTCGGGTTCTTGTTGGCCGGAATCGCCGGATTGCGCGGCACGCCCAGCGCTTCATACTGCGTGTCGGTGAAGAGCGGCGGCAAGCCGTCCTTGCTCGGCTGGCTCAAATGGCAGCCCGCGCAGTTGGCCTTGTCTTTATCGTTGAATAGCTGCAAGCCATGCAGTTCGGCATGCGTGAGACGCGCCTTGCCTTCGAGCCAGTCGTCGTACTTGCTGCTGAACGCATGAAACGACGGGTCCTCGATCTGATACCGACCCACGGCGAACATCGCCTCGGAAATCAACAGGCTCGGGTTGCCGACGATAGCGGGGCCGAACAGTTGCCTGAACTGATCCACGTACCGGGTTTGCAGCAGCTTGCGCGCGACATCCTCCGGCGTGGCATTGGCCATTTCCACCGGATTCGTCAGCGGCCCAAGCGCCTGGTCCTGCAACGTATCGGCGCGGCCGTCCCAGAACAAGCCGCCTTGCGGCACCATCGCCGGAGCGGCGGGCGCGGCGAGCGCGGTCTTTTGCGCGCGCTGCATGCCCGCGGCCTGCGACGCGAGTTGCGTCATGTCCACCGGCGCGTCGGTGTCGCCCTGATCCGGGCCGATGCTGAACGGCGCCTGCCGGTACAGATACGTCAGCGAAGGCGGCGGCCGGTAGCCCGCCTGATTCAGATGCGCGCCGCCGAGTTGCACGGGGAACGCGTTATCCGGCCCATACGAATGCTGCGGCGAGTGGCACGACGCGCACGATTGCGTGCCGGAAGCCGACAGGCTCGTGTCGAAGAAAATCTGTTTGCCGAGCAGAGCGACCGCGCTCAGCGGTGCGTTTTGCGGACGCAGCAAATGAACCGGATGCGGATTCGCGCCGGTGAGGTCCTCGACGATCGCGCCCACCGCGGGCGGCATGCGCTCGGGGTAGACCAGCGCATACGCGCAATAAACGATGAAGGCGAGCGCGATGCCCGCCGCGCTCCATGCAAGCCGCTTGCGCCGCGAGCGGCGGGCGATCACCGGACCCGGCTCGCCGCCCGCGGGCAAAGGCGATGGCAAGGTGGTGTCTGAAGAATGGTTCATGGCGTTGGTGACAAGTCATTCGATCGGTGCGATCAAAACGCGAATCGAGCCAGCACGTTTGCACTGGCTCGACGCCTGATTACATCTCGCGGTCTTTCACGCTGGGTTTGAAGCCTTGCTTGCGGGCGCGATGCACGAATACGGCTGTGTGGATCGCGCCACGCACGGCATGAGGCATGAGCGCGCTCAAATAGCGGGCGGCGCCGAGAGCTTCGTGCCGAGGTTCGGATCGAGATACAGCGGCGGCGTCTTGCCCGCGCCCGCGAAGTCGAACAGGTTCATGATGCTGCCCGCGCTCGCGTCGAACGAACCGCCGCCGAGGCGTTGGCCGCCCAGCCAGTTGTCCTCGATGAAGCGCACCACGGAGGCCTGCGTGATCGGCGTGTCGTCGACGAAATTGACCTTGGCCCACGGCGACACCACGATAAACGGCGTGCGCGTACCCGGACCGCAACGGCCGTTCACCGCGCCGCCGTTCACGCCCTGCGGCTGCACCGCGCCCGCCGCCGTGCACTGGCCCGCGCCGGAGAGGTTGTCGCTGCCGGCCACCGTCTTGCCGCCGGCCGATTGCGCGGTGGTCGAGTCGAACGACGAACTCGTCGGCGCCTTGAAGCGATGGTCGTACCAGCCGTCCGAATCGTCATAGGCGACGATCACGGCGGTGTTCTTCCAGTCGGGCTGCTGTTCCAGGAAGTTGACCACCTTCGTGACGAAGGCCTGCTCGTCGATCGGATCGGAATTGCCCGGATGGCCGTCTTCCACGGCGGGCGCTTTCAGGAAGCTCACCGACGGATAGTTGCCCGCCTTCACCGCGGCGAAGAAGTCGTCCGTGTCGTACTGGTGGTGAACCGGCGTGGCGGTGTTGTCGAGCGGATCGGTCGAGCCGATCAGCGCCGTCGACGACGGACGCGTATGCGCGAGGTTGGCCGTGCTCGCGTAATACTGGAACCACGCATGATGCTGCACGTAGTCGGTCTTGGTCGCGTTCAGCACTTGCGAGAACGTGGAGCGCGCGCAGCCGGTGGTGCCGTTCGGATTGACCGTCTGCAGGTTGAAGCCGCCCATGAAGCCGCCCCACGTGAGGCCCTTCGCGTTGAGCAGGTCGCCGATGTTCCTGTTCTGCGACGACATCGTGCCCGTCACGGTGCTGTGCGCCGCGATCGTGCAGACGTCGCCGGTCGGGTCGAGATCGCCGATCATCGTGAAGCCGCCCGTCGAATCGGGAATCGCGTTGGCGGAAGTGCCGCCCGACACGATCACGCCGTTGTTCTGCCCCGACACGACGGCGAGCGCGCCCGGCGTCGACGGACCGTAGGTATCGGTGTACGCGTTCTGGTTCATCGCGAAGTTCTGCGCGTAGTTCCACAAGGCGGTGACGGTATTGCCGTCGAAGTAGCCGAGCACCTGGCCCTTCGTCGCAAACGCGCCGGTGCTGCCGGCAATCGTCGAACCCGCCGCCGTGAAGAGCGGGAACGAGTCCATCGCGCCGTTGTTGTAGGCGAGCTGTTCCGCGGCATACGCGTGATTCTGGCTCGCCGTGTTGGCCTGCGAGCGGTCCAGACGGAACGGCAGCAGATCGGCTGCCGGCAGGCCGAGGCCGAGAATCGTCACGAGGCCGACCGTGCGGCCCGCCGTGTTCGGTGAGGTGGGCAGCGCGTTCGGGTTCGTCGCGATGAGGTTGTTGCTGCTGAGGTTGTTGACCGCCGGCGTGCCGGCCGCCGCCGTGAATTGCGGCTCGCCGACCGGATTGGCGGCTTGCGGGTAGGTCGCGAAGTAATGATCGAACGACACGTTCTCGCCGAAGATCACGACCACGTGCTTGATCGGCGTGGCCGTTGCAACGGCGTCCTGCGCCGACACCATCGCGGCGGGCGCGGACGCGCTCGGGCTCACGGTATCGTTGCCGCACGCGGCGAGCGCGAGCAGCGCCGCAAGCGGAATGGGTAAGAGGGTTCTACGGAACATGTGACGGGCTCCAGATTCGACTTCGCCGTTCAGCGTTTCCATCGACGTGCGTGTGGAAATGAGCTGGGGATATTGTTAGAAAGGGTGCTGATGGTCTTGCCGCAAGAAACTGCGCGCATTGAAACACCCGCTGATTAAGATTTCGGGGCGTGGACATTACGTCACCTCTCGATCGCCATTCGTTTGCATAACTCAGGCTGTCGTTCCGCTGACATGCGGCGGCCGGGCAGCCGCCGCGCCTGCCTCGATTCGCGCGCGGAAATATTGCGCGGTCGCCTTCAACCCTTCGTCGAGTCCGGTTCGCGGCTCCCAGCCGAACAACTCGCGCGCGCGCGAAATATCCGGCCGGCGATGCCACGGATCGTCGGTCGGCAGGGGCCGCAATTCGAAGCGCGATGAAGAACCGGTCAACTGGACGATGCGCCCGGCGATCTCCAGCATGCTCACTTCATGCGGATTGCCGAGATTGACGGGGCCGCCCGAATCATCCGCCGTGTTCATCAAGCCGATGAACGCGTCGATCATGTCGTCCACATAGCAGAACGAGCGGGTTTGCGAACCGTCGCCGTAGAGGGTGATGGGCTCGCCGTGCAAGGCCTGCATCATGAAGTTCGAGACCACGCGGCCATCGGCGGGATGCATGCGCGGCCCATACGTATTGAAGATGCGCGCGATACGGATCGACAGCCCGTGCTGGCGCCGGTAATCCATGAACAGCGTTTCGGCGCAGCGTTTGCCTTCGTCGTAGCACGAACGCGGACCGATCGGATTCACATGGCCCCAGTAGTCCTCTTTTTGCGGATGCACGAGCGCGTCGCCGTACACCTCGCTCGTCGACGCCTGGAAGATTTTCGCCTTCACGCGCTTCGCGAGCCCCAGCATGTTGATCGCGCCGTGCACGCTGGTCTTGGTGGTCTGCACCGGATCGTGCTGATAGTGGACCGGCGAGGCCGGGCAGGCGAGGTTGAAGATCTCGTCCACTTCCACGTAGAGCGGAAAGGTCACGTCGTGCCGCATCAATTCGAAGTTGGGGCAATCGAGCAGATGCGCGATGTTGTCCTTCGTGCCGGTGTAGAAGTTATCCACGCACAGCACGTCGTGCCCTTGCATGACGAGCCGTTCGCACAAATGCGAGCCGAGAAAACCGGCGCCGCCGGTGACGAGAATCCGCTTGCGGGTGAGTTCTTTCATGATGTGTTCTCGATAGTGGAGCGCGTCGGTTTCGCGGGCCGGCCGGCTCAGGCGGTGACTTGCAGCAGCGCGTCGTGCCAGTCCTGCGCGAAGCGGTCGATGTGAAAGCGCTCCAGCGCCGTGCGCCGCGCGCCTTCGCCGAGACGCCGCGCTTCGTCCGGATCGCGCAGCAGGTCGTTCATTGCGTCGACGAGCGCATCCACGTCGGTATGCACGAAGCCGTTTTCGCCGTTGCGGATCACGGTGGCCAGTTCGGTGGTGGCGAGGCCGACGATCGGCATGCCGATCGTCATCGCCTCCACGATCGCGAGGCCGAGGCTGGTCCAGCGAATCGGATTGAAGAAGAAGCGATAGCGCGCGCTGAACCCGGCGAGATCGAGATTGCCGATTTCGCCGAGCCCGCCCAGCCGCTCGGCGTCCATGCCGACCAGATCGAGCGGCACGCGCGTGCGCACCTCGCTGAACACGTCCGCGCCGAGCCGGCGTCCGCGCTGCGCCAGATGGTTCACCACCACGATGCCGCGCCCCAGTTCGCCGGTGTAGCGCACGCGCTCGGGCACCACCACGCCATGCTCGATGACGCGGGTGGGCGTGACGCCGCAATCCCACATCAGGCGGTTGAAATGCGTGACGTGTACCAGCAGCGTGTCGGGGTCGTCGACCCAATGCCATTGCTGAAACGGATTGTCCTGCGGCGGATCGTGCTCGACATAGACGCGCGGCAAGCGCCGTTGCGCTTCGCTCAGCACGTGCTCGCGGTCGTGTTCCCAATGCGTCTTGTGCTGATACAGGATGACGTCGAATTCCTGGTTGCGCACGTCCTCCGCGTCGACCTCGTGAACGTTGTCGCCCCACGGCAGCACGCCGACCTTGCCCGCATAACCGGGCGGATGGCCGGGCCGCGTGACGAGATAAAAATCGTGCGGCGCCTGGGTGAGGTAGTACAGATAGTTGCCGTGCACGTGCCAGGTCAGCACCCGCAGGCGGCGGCAGTCACGCAGCATGATGCGGCTCCTGAAAACCGAGGTTGCCGGATGACGCGTGCAGCGCGTACGGCTGCGCCGGGCGCGCGTCGCCAACTCGCGCAAGCTGCGCGCGCGCCGTCTCCACCACGCGTTCCACGCCGATGTTCAACGCGCACGGATGACCATACGGACAGTCGCGGAACATGCACGGCCGGCACGCCGGATAGTCGGCCAGCACGCGATGCCGTTCGTGGTCGAGCGGCGCCCAGCGCCGCGTGTCGCTACCCGAGGCGATCACGACCGAGGCGGTGTCCATCGCCGCCGCGATATGCGACATGCCGGTGTCGTTGCACACCACGAGCCGCGCGTGGTCGACCAGCGCGGCGAGTCCGCCCAGCGAGGTCGCGCCGCCCAGGTGCAGCGCGGGCGCGGTCATCGCGCCGAGCGCCGCGCCGGTGACCGGCGCTTCCGCCGCGGTGCCGGTGATCGCGATCTGCCAGCCGTCGGCGGCGAGGTGGTCCGCGACCTGCGCGAAGCGCTCGGCGGGCCAGCGGCGCGACGGCAACTGCGCGCCCGGATGAATCAGCACCAGCCGATGCGCTTCGATGCCATGCCCGGCGACGAGCGACGCGTATTCGGCCGCGTCCTGCTCGGTTAGCGGAAACGACAGACGCGGCGCGATGACCGGCGCGCCGAGCGCGCTCATCAACGCGAGATAGCGCTCGGACTCGGGCAGGTGCTCGGGCCAGGCAATGAAGCCGCCCTCGCGGTGCGGCTCGTTCGCCTGCACGAAGCCCGCATAGGCGCGGGCGCCGAATTCGAACAGCAGATCGTTCGCCACGCCGCCGCTGCCGTGCAGTTGAATGGCGAGATCGAAGTGGCGGGCGCGCATCGCTTCGTAAAACGCGGGCAGGCCCGCATCCGTTTCCGGCTGCTCGGGAAAACCCGTCGCGCCGGGAAACACCACGAGTTCATCGACCAGATCGGTGTAGCGATCGACGAACGCCTGCGCCCACGGCAAGCCGATCAGCGTGATATGCGCGTGCGGCGCGGCGAGCCGCAACGCGCGCAGCGCGGGCACCGCGCACAGCATGTCGCCGAGTTGCAGCGCGCGAAAAATGGCGATGCGGCGCGGCGCGAGCGCCGCGAGAAACGTGGGTGGAGTCATAGAAAGAACACCTTGAAACGGACAGCGCCGTAGAGCCGCCAGAAGATCGAGAGAAACGGAATCGGGATCGACGTCCACGCCATTTCGGCGACGTGACGCCAGCCGAGATCGCGCCCGCGCAAACGGCGCACGCAGAAGTAGCCGGTCAACGCGATCCATACGGTGAGGCCGGTGGAGGCGGCGGCAGCGTCGCCCGCCAGGCCGCCGATCAGCGCGAGCAACGCCGCGCCGAGAATCGCGTAGTAGAGCAGCGGCGGCGTCGAGCGAATTCGCGTCCTGAAGAGTGCAGGGTGCTTCTTGAAGAGCAGCGCGTCGAACTGGCTCTTCTTCTGCTGCGCGAGGCTCACGCCCCAACGCGCGGGCCGCACGGGGTGCACGACCACCGCATCGTCGGCGCGCACGATCTTGCCGCCGGCATGCAGCAGCCTGAATTGCAGATCGGAATCCTCGCGCCACGCCGACGTGAAGCGTTCGTCGAAGCCGCCCGTCATCGTGAGGAAGCTGCGCACGACGAACGCGTTCGCGGTGGCGAACTCGGCGCGCTCCAGGCCGCTCGCGTCGGCTTCGTAATCGGTCGGCAAGGCGGGCAGCGGCACGACGATGCGGCCCGCGGCGGCGGCCGCGCCGTGCGCGAGCGCCGCGACGCCGTTGGCGAGCCATTGCCGGTTGGGCAGCGTGTCGTCGTCGGTGAAGGCGATCATCGGCGAACGGGCCACGCGCCAGCCGGCATTGCGCGCGCCCGCCGGTCCCTGGGTGCGCGTGACCGGCACATAGCGCAGCACGGGGCCGCGTGCCGCCTGGGCGTCGCGAAACCGTTCGACGCAGGCGCGCGTGCTGTCGTCGGGACCGTCGTCGCACACGATGATCTCGTAGCGCTCCGGCGCGAAGTCCTGGGCGATCAGCGCGTGCAGGCAGGCGGCGAGCATCGCCGGGCGCCGGTAGGTCGGCACGACCACCGAGACGTCCAGATGCGCAAGCAGCGCGCCGGGATAGCCGGCTGCGATCGGCTCCGCCGCGTGCTCCGGCATGTCGATCGAACCCAGCTCGATCGGTCCGCCCGCGGATGAACTCATGCGCCGGCTCCCGCTTTGCGCACGAGGAACGGGCCGATCACCAACGCGTCGAGCGGCGAGGTCCAGAACGATTCGACCGCGTCGCGCGGCGAATTCACCATCGGCTCGCCGCGCGTGTTGAACGACGTGTTCACCAGAATCGGCACGCCGGTGCGCTGCCTGAACGCGTCCAGCAGATCGTAATAGAGCGGATGCTGCGCGCGGTTCACGGTCTGCACGCGCGCGGTGCCGTCCACGTGACGCACGGCCGGAATGCGCGCGGCCTTGTCGGCGCGCACGTCGAAAATGAACAGCATGAACGGCGCGACCTGGCCGTCGACGAACCACTCGCTCGCGTGCTCTTCCATCACGACCGGCGCGACCGGGCGGAAGTCCTCGCGGTCCTTGATCTCGTTGAGCTTCGCCTGCATGCGCGGATCGATCGGCGAGGCGAGAATCGAGCGCGCGCCGAGCGCGCGCGGCCCGAATTCCGTGCGCCCCTGATACCAGCCGATCACCTGGCCTTCGGCAAGCAGGTCGGCGGTTTCCCCGGCGATGTCGATGAGCTGGCGATAGGGGACTTTGGACCAGCGCAGGAATTGCTCGATTTCCTCGTCGCTGTACTCGGGGCCGAGATAGGCGTGATCCATTCGCCAGCGGCGCGTGCGGTCGCCGAGCTTGCCGCGTTCCTGATAGTCGATCCACAGCGCCGCGCCGAGCGCGGTGCCCGCGTCGCCCGCGGCGGGTTGCACCCACACCGTGTCGAACGGGCCCGCGTCGCGCAGTTTCGAATTCATCACGCAGTTCAGCGCGACGCCGCCCGCCATCGTCAGCTTGCTCAAGCCGGTCTGTTCATGCAGCCAGTTGCCGAGTTGCAGCACCGTTTCTTCCAGCACGCGTTGCAGCGAATTGGCGATGTCGAAGTGACGCTGTTCGAGCGGGCCGCCACGTTCGCGCGGCGGGCCGAACCGTTCGACGAGGCGCGGCGCGTCCACCGTGTAGCTGCCGTCGCTGCGATAGCGCACGATCTCGCGGAACACGTCGACGTAGGCCGGCTTGCCGTATGACGCGAGCGCCATCACCTTGTACTCGTCGGATGAATGCAGGAAGCCGAGCCAATCCGTCACCGCCTCATAGAGCAAGCCGAGCGAATGCGGCAGTTCGACCTGCTTGAGCCGCGTATAGTCGCCGCCGACGAATTGCCCCATGCTGGTCGTCACGCCTTCGCCGCGTCCGTCCATCGTGAGCACGGCGGTGTCGTCGAACGGCGCGGCGAGAAACGCGCTCGCCTCGTGCGCGAGGTGATGCTCGACGAAGTGCCACGTAAAGCCCTTGTCGCGGTCCACGCCCTGAAAACGCTTGCGCAGATGATGCGGCGCGCCGTCGAGCAATTGCCCCTTCGCATTGGCGATGTAGCTGAGAAAGAGCGGGTCCCACGGCGACGCGGACGGGTCCGTCAAGCGCGTGCTGGCCGGATCGAACGGCAGTTCGATGGTGGCGCCGGGGCGCCTGGGCATGCCGCCGAACAAGGCGGGATCGTATGAATAGGCGACGTGATCGACCTCGGCCAGCGTGATGCCGGCGGCTTTCAGGCAATAGTCGATTGCGTCGAAGGGCAGTTGCCACGTCGAGAACGGCACGGGACGCTTGGCATGCTTGACGTGCGTGAAGCGCTCGTCTTCGGCGGCGGCGAGCACGACGCCGTCGCGCATCAGGGCCGCGGCGCTGTCATGGTAGACGGCATTGATTCCGAGTGTGTACATGAGCGTTCGCCATGAAGTGGGGTTTCAGGGGGCCACCGGTATGCCGGTGAATGGAGGCGGCGAGTCGGCGCGCGGGGCGTCGTCGGGCTCGTGCGCGGCCTGGCTGGCCGTTTCAGCCGCGCCGTCGACCGGTTGCCGATGCGCCTGCGCCTGCGCCCGCAAGTCCAGTGCCGCTCGCACGACCTCGCCGGGCGCGACGCCGAGCAGACACGCGTGATGCTGCTGCGGACACACGCTGCGATAGCACCAGCGGCATTCGACATCGCGAAACAGCACGCGATTCGGCGTTTGCCACGGCGTGTGCTGCGGATTGGTCAGCGCGTACAGATCGACCACCGGTGTCGCGAGCGCGGACGCGAGATGCACCGGACCGCTGTTATTGGAGATCAGCACGCTTGCGCGTTCGATCAACGCGGCGAGTTCGCCCAGCTTCAACGCGCCGCTCAAGTCGTGCAGTTGCTTGCGCACGCGCGGACCGGCCGCCTCGATCACGGCTTCGACCAGCGGCCGCTCGGTGGAACCGCCGGTAATCAGCACGGGCGCGCGGGTTTCGCGCGCGAGGCGCGCGGCCACCTTGCCGAAGCGTTCGGGCGGATAGCGCCGCGACGCAGCGGTCGCGCCGGGGTGCAGCACGATATAAGCGGCGTCGCCATCGACCCCGCGCGCCGCCAGTTGCGCCTGCAACGTCGCGCGGTCGTTCGCGTGGACGCTGAAGCGCATGCGCGTGTCCGCCGAGTGCGCGCCGACCTGGCGCACCAGATCGAGCTGCCGTTCGACTTCATGGCGCGTGCGCTGCTGCGGCTCGGGTTCGCGCAACCAGTCGGTGAGCAGCGAGTAGGGGTTTTCGCGGCAATGCGCGAGACGGCGCGGAATGCCGGCGAGATAGCACAGCATCGCGGCGGGCAGCGGACTCTGGCTATACACCGTGAAGATCACGGCCGCGTCGAAGCCGCCGCGCCGCAAGCGCTCCTGCATCTGCTGATCGTCGGCGAGCGTGCGGGCGTTCGTATGCGGATTCGCGACCCAGGGTGCGTCGTATTCGATGACGTCGTCCACATCGTCGAGGAACGGCGCGAGCGCGACCCCGCTCTTCGAGCCGAGCAACGTGAGATGACGGCCGGGCGCGCCCTCGCGCAACGCGTGCAGCGCCGGCGTGGTCATCAGCACGTCGCCGAGATTGTCGAGCCGCACGCACAGAATGCGCTTGACCTCGTCGCCCCAGCGCGTGACCGGTGACGTGTCCGGCACGCGGGCATGCGCCAGCATCGGCTGAACTAAAAGAAGCGGGGCGTTCGGCGCGTTCATTACACGGCTTCCTCGCCGGCCGGCGCGGCATGCGCCGCCGCGCCGCTGTCGCGCACGACGATTCGCGCCGCCTCGTACAGATCGACGGCGCGCGCGGTGGGCACGCGGCGCGGTCCTTCGAGCCATTCGGTTTCGTGACCGTTATCGAGCAGAATCGTGCGGCAGCCCGCGCGGTTGCCCGCTTCGACGTCGTCGAGAATGTCGCCGATGAACCAGCTTCGCGCGAGGTCGAGCCGGTGCTCGCGCGCCGCGCGCAGCAGCATGCCGGGCGCGGGCTTGCGGCAATCGCAGAGCGTCGCGTACGGCGCCACGCTGCCGCGCGGATGATGCGGGCACCAATAGGCGCCGGCCAGCGTGGCGCCGCATTCGGCGAACATGCGGCGCAGTTGCGCTTCCACTTCGATCAACGCGGCACGCTCGAACTTGCCGAGCGCGACGCCCGACTGATTGCTGACCACGATCAGTTGGAACGGATGGCCGGCCAGCAGCGTCAGCGCCTCGCGCGCGCCGGGCGCGAAACGCATTGACTGCGGATCGATGTTGTACGGCACGTCGTCGAGCAACGTGCCGTCCTTGTCCAGGAAAACGGCGGTATCCAGCATGATGTGTCGCCTGCCCATAACGGATGCGAGTGGCCAGGCGCCGCAGCGCGCGGCGCGGCCTGGCGGATCGAAACGGCAACTGCCGGCTAGCGGAACGACGCGCCGGCCGCGGCGCGCAGCGGCACCTCCTCGCGCTCCTCGCGCGTGCGGGCGGGCGCAAGCCGCGCCGCGCGCCGATAGATGTGCGCAAGCGACTCGCCCACGCCGTGCCACGTGAATTCCGCGCGCGCCCGCGCGAGGCCCGCTTCGCCCATGCGGCGCGCGAGCGCCGGATCGCGCCGCAATTGCTCCAGACGCGCGGCGAGCGCCGCCGGATCGCGCGGCGGCACGAGGAAACCGGTCACGCCGTCGGCCACCGAATAGCGGATGCCGCCGACATCCGCGCCGATCACCGGCGTGCCGCAGGCCATCGCCTCGACCGGCGTGATGCCGAACGGCTCGTACCAGGGCGTGGTCACGAACACGTCGGCGGCGCTATAGAAGTAGCGCAGTTGCGCGCGCCCGCGCCGGCCGATGAAGGTGGTTTGCCCGGCCACGCCGCATTGCGCGGCGATGCCGCGCAGCCGCGCGATCTCGGGCGTGGCGAGCTCGTTGGGCGCGTCCGAGTTGCCGCCCACCACGTACAGTTGCGCGTGCGCGCCGAAGCTTTGCCTGAGCATGCCGACGCCGCGCACCACGTTGTCGATGCCCTTGCGCTGTACGAGCCGCCCCAGTTGCAGCACCGTAAATTCATCTTGCCGCCAGCCGAGCGTCTTGCGGGCCGTGGCGCGGTCGACCGGCTGGAACTCGTCGGCGTCGAAGCCGCACGGCACGATTTCGATGCGGGCGGGATCGGCCCGGTAGTGCTCGATCAGGTCGGCTTCGTCTTGCGGGCATTCGGCCACCACCACGTCGGATCGCGCGACGAGGTCGTCCTCGATGGTGAAGCGTTCGTCGGGAAAGCCGTCGTCCGCGCCTTGATGAAGGCGACGCACGCGGCCGAGCGCGTGAAACGTCGTGACGAGCGGGATGCCGAGCGCGGCTTTTACCTTCAGCGCGGCGAGGCCCGACATGAAGAAGTTCGCATGCATCACGTCGTACGGTTGGCGCTCGCGCCGGAAGAACTCGATCAGAAACGCGGCGAATTCGCCCATGAAGGGCAGCAGTTGTTCCTTCGGCAACTGCTTCGGCGGCCCGGCCGGAACGTGAATCACGCGAATGCCGTCCATGTCGGAGACGAGCGGCAGCAACGCGCGGTCGCGCCGCGTGAACACATCCACTTGATGGCCCATCCCGCTCAGTTGGCGCGCGACGTTCGCGACGTAAATGTTTTGTCCTCCGCTATCGACGCCACCGGCGACCGCGAGAGGGGAGGCGTGTTCACTGATGAGGGCGACTTTCATTGACGTTCCTTCGCATGATGGGCGTTTTCAAAGCGTTGGCGTGAGCGCCCTCGCGAGAGCGGGTGGGCGGGGCGCAGAGGCTACGCATGTACTTCGGCCTGAGCATCCGATGTGCCCGTTCGTTTCCACGCCGGGCCGCAACGCTTGCCGGCGCATGCACTGCACCTATGACGCTGTGGCGTTCCCTGTTTGCATCGGGACCAACGCTGTGGCGTTCCCTGTTTCTACAAGCGGTATGTAATTTCGCGTGCGTTGCATGCGTCGCGTCATGCAAGGAGGAAAATTTTGGCGTGATCTCGAACCTCGCGATGAACCGAATTACGCTATACGTAGGCCGTTTTTCGCTGTTCGGCGGGCGCGGCGCTTGCTGCGCGCTTGCTGCGCGCTTGCTGCGCGCTTGCTTGCTGCTTGACTGCCGCTCGTTACTCGCAAGGCTCGCACGCAAGGTTTTCGATGAGCGTCGAACGCGCCGCGCAAATGTTCCGGGCTCGCGCATCGCGAACGAGCCGCGCACAATATCTCTCACTGCCGCCGATCAATCCTCATCAGGGACACCATGCCGAATTCCGCCACGCTGCCCCGCTCCGATCTGACGCGCCGGATCGTCGCCGATCTCGCGCGCGCGGTGTGGCGCTACCGCAACCAGACCGTCGCGGCCGTCGTGCTGATGGTGACGGCGAAACTCGCCATCGTGCTGATGCCGCTCGCGCTCAAGCGGGTGGTCGACGACCTCGGGCATCCGGCGGCGCAGGCGCTGTTTCCGGTGTTCCTCGTGCTGGCCTATGCGCTGCTGCGTTTTCTCGGCGACGCGCTCAACGAAGCCCGCGACGTGGTGTTCAGCATCGTCACGCAGCGCACGGTCGCGGCGTTCACCGAGCGCACTTTCGCGCATCTGCACCGCATGAGCGCGCGTTTTCATACGAAGCGCGAAACCGGCGCGATCGTCCGCGACGTGCAGAAAGGCGCGGACGGCATCGGTTTTCTGCTCGGCGTCGCGCTGTTTACGATCGTGCCGACCGCCTTCGAGATCAGCGCGATCGTGGCGATCATGGTGAGCAGCTATGCGCGCGAGTTCACGCTGGTGATCTTCGCGACCTTCGTGTGTTATGCGGCCTATACGTTCGTGTTCACGCGGCGGCGGGTGGCTTACCAGCGCGCGGTGAACGTGCTGGAGGCGCAGTCGGACGGACGGCTGGTGGACAGCCTGCTCAACTACGACACGGTCAAGTATTTCGCCACCGAGGACACCGAGACCCGGCGGCTGAACGCCGTGCTGGAAAAGTGGGTGCACGCGCGAACCGCCAATCAGCGCGCGCTGACCGCGCTGCACGTGGGACAAAGCGCGGTGATCGCGCTCGGCATCGCGGCGATCATGCTGCTCGCCGCGCAGCATGTGATGGTGCGGCAAATGAGCGTGGGCGACCTGATTCTGGTGAACGCCTACATCATCCAGATCTGCATGCCGCTCAACACGCTCGGCTTCGTGTTTCGCGAGACCAACGACGCGATGGTCAACGTCGAGCGCATGTTCGCGATTCTCTGCACGCAGGGACGCGTGGGCGAGGACATCGACGAAGCCGCGGCGCAACCGCTCAAGGTGAGCGCCGGGCAAATCTCGTTCGAGCACGTGGATTTCGGCTACGACCCGGCGCGGCAAATTCTGCACGACGTGGATTTTCACGCGTATCCGGGCAAGACCCTGGCGGTGGTGGGCGGCAGCGGCTCGGGCAAGTCGACCCTCGTCAAGCTGCTGTTCCGTCTGTATCAGCCGAACCACGGCGCGATCCGCGTCGACGGTCAGGACATCGGCCAGGTCACGCAGAAGAGCTTGCGCGAGGCGATCGGCATCGTGCCGCAGGACACAGTGCTGTTCAACGAAACCATCGCCTACAACATCGCCTATGGACGCCCTGGGGCGACCCGCGCCGACGTGGTGCGCGCCGCGCGCGCGGCGCAACTGAACGAGTTCATCGAACGTCTGCCGGATCACTACGACACGCGCGTCGGCGAACGCGGCGTGCGGCTATCGGGCGGCGAGCGGCAGCGCATCGCGATCGCGCGGGCCATTCTGAAGGACCCGCGCATCATCGTGTTCGACGAGGCGACCTCGGCGCTCGACACGCGCTCGGAGCGCGCGATCCAGACCGAGTTGACGCGGCTCGCGCGAGGCCGCACGTCGATCGTGATCGCGCACCGCCTCTCCACCGTGGTGGACGCCGACTGGATTCTGGTGATGGAGCATGGGCGCGTGGTGGAGCAGGGCACGCATCGCGAACTGCTGGCGCGCGAGGGCGTGTATTCGAAGATGTGGTCGCTGCAATGGCAGCAAGGCGAACTGGAGCATGCGCAACGCAAGCTCACCGCGCGATCGGTGAGTCTCGCCGCGTTGACGGCCGGCGTGATCGACGCGTTGCACGACGAACTTGCGGCTCATCGGGTCACGCTGTATCCGGTGCTCACCGACACCGATTTGCGCGTGACCGGCGACCCGAGCGTGTTGCAGCCGCTGATCGCCGAACTGTGCCGCGACGAAATCGTCCAGGCCAAGCCGGGGCAGCGCATCGAACTGCGGGTGGAGCGCCACGACAACTACGCATGGGTGAGCGTGCTCGGCATGGGCGACAAACCCGCGGAGTTGTCGCAGGCCGCCGCGCGGCACATGGAAGAAACCCTGGCCGCGGCGGGCGGCGGCTTCACGTTGACGCCGCTGGGCGGGCGGCTCGCCTATGTCGCCATGTTGCCGCTGCGTCCGGTGGCCGACTCCGACGCGCCCGCGCCCGCTACCCAGGGGCCCGACGTTGTCGACCGGGCCATGCCGCTCGACGGTCTCTTCGTGATGGCGATCGACGATCAGGAAGACGCGCGCGACGCGCTCGAAGCGGTGCTGAGCGCGAGCGGCGCGCGCGTCAGGCTGGCGGCGTCCGGCGACGAGGCGCTCGCCTGGCTCGCGAACACGCCGACGCAGCAATGGCCGCACGCGCTGGTGTGCGATATCGTGCTCGCCGATGAAGACGGCTACGACGTGCTGCGCCGTTTGCGGCGTCTGGAAGCCGAGCGGGAATTGCCCCTGGAGGAACGCTTGCCGGCGATTGCGCTGACCGGCTACGCCCAGGCCGAAGACCGCATTCGCGCGAAAACGGCGGGCTTCCAGGCGCATCTGACGAAGCCCGTCGCGGCGGACCAGTTGATCGCCGATATCCGGCATCTGGCGATGGCGTCGGCGCGCGCGGCTGTTTGAAGCGTGAGCCTGCCGGCCGCGCTTCGGATACGCGGCTCGCTGTTACCCGCCGCGCTTCGCGCCAACCCCCGCGCCCGGGCCTGTAGTTACGCCCGCACCCACGCCCACGCCCGTACCCACGCCCACCCCCGTGCCGGTATTCGACGCCAGCGCCGCGCGCTCGCCCAGCCGCACCCGCTCCCGCAGACCCAGCACATGGGGCGGCACGACCTCGCGACGCGGCAACGCCCACGCGAGCCCGCGCAGCAGCGCCACGCCGTCGCGCAGCAGCGTGCCTTCCCGAGCCCACACGCCGAAAGCGCGCAGCGTCGCGCGGCACGCCTCCTGCCACGGCAGACGCAGCCACGCGATCCACGCCGCGTTGCGCGCCAGCGTGCGCCGCCGCAAGCCGCTATTGCGAGCCGGCGACGGATGATGATGCACGGTCAACTGATCGCAATAGACGATCGCATGACCGGAGGCGAGCACATCCAGCGCGACGAGTTCTTCCTCGCCGCCGATGAAAAGACGCGGCTCGTAGCCGCCTATCTCGCGAAACAGCGCAGTGCGAAATACACAGGCGCCCGCCATGTAGCCGATCAATGCCGGGCCGGGCAGGCCGTCGCCGCCGAGCGGGCTTGCGCGCATCACCGCGCAGATCGGGTCGGGGGCTCGCGCTTCGCCCACCACCACGCGCGCGCTCAGCACGCCGACGTTCGGCCACGCGTCGAGCAATTGCACCGCGCGTTCGAGCGAGCCCGGCTCCCACCAGGTGTCGTCGTCGCAGAAGGCGACATAGTCGGTGCCGACGCACTCGGCCGCGCGATTGCGGCCGGCCGCGCCGAGATTCGCGCCGCATTCGATCACGCGGACGGTTGGAAACAACGTTCTGACGAGTGAAACCGTGTTGTCGCCGGACGCGTTGTCCGCGACGAAAATGCTGGGACGTTCGGGGAGGGCTAGCAGTCGTTCGAGGGTGGCGATCAGTTCGTCCGCGCGATTGTGCGTGAGGACGACCACGGAGATGCGCGAGGCAAGCGGCTTCTGTTCCATGCGGTTCGATGTTCTTCTGATGGTCGATGCGTGCTGTCGAGCAAACGATGTGCCCATGCGCTATGCGTTTTTGCGGCGGACCTGCCAGTAGCGCTCCTGCGCAAACAGGCTGGCGCGTGCGTTCGGACCGAAAGCGCGCAACTGGCTGCGGTACGCGCCGATTGCTTCACGCTTCAGTTCCATGTGCTCGCGTTCGGCTCGCCTATCGGCGGGCGCTTGCAGTTCCTCGGCGGGTGTGGCCGTGTAGCCGAGCGAGGATAGTTCGGCGACGCGTGCCTGAACCGCGCCTTCGATGCACCGGTAGGGGATATCTTCATAGACATAAAAGGCGAGACCCGGCGTGTCGATCAGCAATGCGAGGCAGGCTCGTGCCGTGAGCATGTGATCGGCGTGAAACAGGCCGAGCGGTGCGACGAGCATGTCCGCTTCCGACTCGGTCAGCGTCTGTCGCAGCGCGCTCACGAGCGCATCGTGAGAAGGCGACGCCAGATACTGCGCGTCGCAAAAGGGCAGGCGCAGCGGTGTGGCTTGCAGTATCGCGAGTGCGCGCGTGTCTTCCTCGGTGCGCGCTTTTATTGCCTCGAAGGCGTCGGCGAAACCGGCTCGGCGGTCCCAGTCCGTCGTCATGTTTTTCTCGGGCGGCGCGGCGAAGACGGTGCAGACCCGCGCCCCCGGCCGCGCGGCGAGCAGTTCGCCGCAACTGAGAACGGCGTCGTCGAAGTGCGGCGAGACGACCAGCGGGTGTCGATGCGATTCGCTCATGGCTAAAACTTGCGGGATCGTCGAAAGATCATGGATGTATTGCCGGGCAGCAATATGCGGACCTCGCTTCTTCCGCGGGAATCGGAGATCGGCAATCGGCAATCGCCGCCATGCTGTATGGATACCCAGTGTGCCCAGGCCTCACTCGCGCGCGTTTGCCTGTAAGCTTTAATCGACGAGTCCGTGCTGCCTATCGCGCGACTCGTCGTCATGAACGACATCGCAGACAGGCTTCAACGTCATTGCCAACTTTCCAGAGGGGATATCAACCATGAAGTCATTCGCCGTCAAACAGATCATGCTCGGGCTCGCGGTCACCGCCCTGGTGGCCGGCGGCATGCCGCTCGCGGTCGCGCAGGATGCCGCGAGCGCGCCCGCGGCCGAGGCCGCCCAGCCCGGCGTGGCGAGCAGCGCGAAGCCGACCAAGGCCGAGCGCAAAGCGGCGCGCAAGCAGGCGCGCGCGAAGAAGAATGCCGAGTTGAAGAAGCTCGAGGACGCGGGCTATCAGCCGTCCAGGAACGACCCGAACTATCCGAACGATCTGCAGAAAGCGCAGAAGAAGGCGGGCATCGGAACGGGCGCGAGCCAGTAAGCGTGCAGCAGCCGCGTGGCGCCGACCGGGCTCGCGCGGCTGTTTTCAATTAACGAAGCAGACTGTCTGGACAACACGGACAGCGTCCCGTGAATTTCCGCCAATGAGCGATCGCGGCGTTAGCTCGTTGCGATTGACCAAGCTTCGCCGCGCTGCCGCTCGACGCATGTGAGCCGCGCGGGTTCACCGTCCGCCGAGCGTCTCGACCAGCATGTCGACGAACGCCTTCACTCGCGCCGTCATCTGCAACTGCTGCGGATACACCGCATAAATGTCCGCGCCCGGCGTTCGATAGTCGGGCAGCACGTGGACGAGCCGGCCATCGGCGAGATACTCCGCGATGTCCCACTCGGCGCGCATCAGAATGCCGTGGCCGTCCAGCGCCCACTTCACCGCGATCTCGCCGTCATTGGTGGTGAGGTTGCCGCGCACCCTCACGGTCTCCGTCTTTTGCGTCGCGCCGCGTCCGCTCGTCAGACGCCATAGCCCGTAGCCGTCGTCGCCCTGACGAATGCCGATGCAGTTGTGTTGCGATAACTCAGCCGGGCCGCGCGGCGCGCGACGCTTCGCGAGATAGGCGGGCGACGCGCACAGCAGGCGCCGGTTCGGCGCGACCCGGCGGGCGATCACGCGCGCATCCGGCGGTTCGCCGAAGCGCACGCACACGTCGAAGGCGTCGTCGCTGAGCGGCGGCGGGTCGACGGAAAGCTGCAACTGCACGTCCACTTCGGGAAAGCGCCGCACGAACCGCGAGATCAGCGGGGCCACGTGGCTGCGCCCGAACCCGAGCGTCGCATTCACGCGCAACAGACCTTTCGGCGCGGCTTGCGAGCCGCCGAGCAACTGCGCGAGATCGTCCATTTCGCTCAGGATGCGCCGGGCGCGCGTCAGATAAAGCTCGCCTTCGGGCGTGAGGCTCATGCGCCGGGTCGTGCGGTTCACGAGCGAAACGCCCGCGCGCGATTCCATCTGCGCGAGATGCTTGCTCACGGCCGCCGTGCTCAGGCCGAGTTCACGCGCGGCGGCGGTCAGGCTGCCGCTTGCGGCCAGCGTGGAGAAGAAGGCGAGGTCGTCGGGTTGTATCGATGAGGTCATTGGATCAGCGCAAACTGCGGACGTATCGTTAACTTCAGGTTAAGGATGCTTTGAGTCTAGCAACGTTTCCGCGAGCCGTGCGCGTCTTACGATGCGAGCCATACCTTCAACATCAAGGAGACGCCAGTGAAGACCTACCGCATCGCAACCATCCCCGGCGACGGCATCGGCAAGGAAGTCGTGCCCGCCGGCCAGCGGGTTCTCGAAGCCATCGCCGCGCGCCACGACGCCTTCCGCTTCGAATTCGAGAACTTCGAGTGGGGCGGCGACTACTACCGCGAGCATGGCGTGATGATGCCGGCCGACGGACTGGACGCGATCCGCGACAAGGACGCGATTCTGTTCGGCTCGGCGGGCGACCCGCATATTCCCGATCACGTGACCTTGTGGGGCTTGCGCCTGAAAATCTGCCAGGGCTTCGATCAGTATGCGAACGTGCGGCCCACGCGCATCCTCCCCGGCATCGACGCGCCGTTGAAACGCTGCGCGCCGAAGGATCTCGACTGGGTGATCGTGCGCGAGAACTCGGAAGGCGAGTATTCCGGCGTGGGCGGGCGCGCGCATCAGGGTCATCCGCTCGAAGTCGCCACCGACGTTTCGATGATGACGCGCGCCGGGGTCGAACGCATTCTGCGTTTCGCGTTCCGGCTCGCGCAGTCGCGCCCGCGCAAGCTGCTGACGGTGATCACGAAGAGCAATGCGCAGCGTCACGCGATGGTGATGTGGGACGAGATCGCGTTGCAGGTCTCGAAGGAGTTTCCCGACGTGCGCTGGGACAAGGAACTCGTCGACGCCGCGACCGCGCGCATGGTCAACCGGCCGGCGACGCTCGACACGATCGTCGCCACCAATCTTCACGCGGACATTCTCAGCGACCTGGCCGCGGCGCTGGCCGGCAGCCTCGGCATCGCGCCGACGGCGAATCTCGACCCCGAGCGCCGCTATCCGTCGATGTTCGAGCCGATTCACGGCTCCGCGTTCGACATCATGGGCAAGGGTCTCGCCAATCCGGTCGGCACCTTCTGGTCGGTGGTGATGATGCTCGATCATCTCGGCGAGACGCACGCCGCGCGCCAGTTGATGGACGCGATCGAACGCATCACGGCGAACCCCGCGCTGCATACCGGCGACCTCGGCGGCGGCGCCACCACCGCGCAGGTGACCGATGCGGTCTGCGACCTTCTCGCGGCGACTCTCGCGGCGGAATCGGCCGCGATCTGAGTTATTCGCCGATCTGAGTTATTCGCTATTCGCGCTCGCTCGGCCTTCGAGCGAGCGACGCATTCATCACATAAGAACATAACGGCCGGACGCGCGCGTCACGGGCGAATTCAACACAGCGGAGACAGGCATGACCAATGAATTGCAAGCCCGTGTGGTGCGCAAGCTGACGTGGCGCATTTTGCCCTTCGTCATGCTCCTTTACTTCGTGAGCTTTCTGGATCGCGTGAATGTGGGTTTCGCGGCGCTCACGATGAACAAGGATCTCGGCCTCTCGCCGACCATGTTCGGGCTCGGCGGCGGCATCTTCTTTCTCGGCTACTTTCTGTGCGAGGTGCCGTCGAATCTCATCCTGAACAAAGTCGGCGCGCGCGTCTGGATCGCGCGCGTGATGGTGACGTGGGGGCTGGTCTCGGCGGCTTCGGCGTTCGTCGTCGGGCCGAATTCGTTCTACGTGTTGCGCTTTTTGCTGGGCGTGGCCGAAGCCGGTTTCTTTCCGGGCATCATCCTCTATCTCAGCCAGTGGTTTCCGGCGCGCCAGCGCGCGGTGGCCGCCGCCGCGTTCATGGCGGCCGCGCCGTTGTCGACCGCGATCGGCTCGCCCATTTCCGGCGCGATCATGCAGATGCCCGCGTTGTTCGGCTTGAAGGACTGGCAATGGCTCTTCATCATCGAGGCGATTCCGGCGGTGGTGCTCGGCTTCGTGGTGCTCAAGGCGCTCACGGATTCACCCGAAAAAGCGACGTGGCTCGCCGCCGACGAGAAAGCCTGGCTCGTCGCGACCTTGCGCGAGGAGCGCATGGGACGCGAGTCGCAGGCAGGACATGCGTCGGGTGCGCTCGCGGCATTGCGCGACCCGCGCGTGTGGGTCATGGCGATGATCTACTTCGGCACGTCCGCGGGACTCTACACGCTCGGCTTATGGGCGCCGCTGATCATTCGCCAGTTCGGTTTCAGCGCGCTCGGCACCGGCGCGTTGAACGCGATTCCGAGCGTGCTCGCGGTGATCGGCATGGTGATGTGGGCGCGCCATTCGGACCGCAGCGGCGAGCGCACCTGGCACGTCGTGATTCCCTGCGTGGTGGCGGGCGCGGGGCTCGCGTGGGCCGGCGTCGCGGATAGCGTCGTGGCGGTGGTGGCGGCGCTGATCGCGGTGAACGTGGGCATCAGCGCGGCCAAGGCGCCGTTGTGGGCGATGCCGAGCACTTTTCTGTCGGGCGCGGGCGCGGCGGCCGGCATCGCCATGATCAACTCGATCGGCAACCTCGGCGGCTTCGTCGGCCCGTTCGCGATCGGCTGGCTGAAAAGCGTGACCGGAGGATACGCCGCCGGGCTTTATGTGGTGGCGGCGAGTCTCGCGGTGTCGGCTTTCCTCGCCCTGGCTATCGGACGACGCGGCTATCGGACGGCGGCCGCGCCGCAATGATCGGCGCGGCTGTCATGCGAAACAGGTGACAGCCCGCCTCAGCCTGTCTTAATCGTCACCCCAGCCGTGGCGCTCGCGCCATTCGCGCTCGTGTTCCTCGTGGCGGCGCCAACGCCGCTCGCGCCGCTCCTGATGCTCGCGCCATTCGCGCGCACGCCAGTCGTCGTCATAGCCGTAGCCATAGCCGACGACCGGCGCGGGCGCATACACCACCGGCGGCGGCTCGACATACGCCGGCTGCGCGGGGACGAAAACCGGCCCCGGAATGCCGATGCCGATGCCGACATCCACATGTGCGGACGCCACCGGCGACGCCAGCGCGAAAGCCACCCCTACCGCCGTGCCGACCATCACTGAAAATAATTTCTTGCGCATTGTTTGTTTTCGCCGCATGGATGAAGCGATGACAGTGGAGATGGAACGCAGTGTAGGCAGTGCCGCGATTTGCAGGTGCAAGGGGGATGCGAGATCGGTAACACCGCGTAACGGCGCGCGGGCTTAAGGTTCTCGTAATGATTTCCGTGCATGGCGACCGGCCCGCTTGCCGGTTTACCCTGGCATGCGGTTTCGCGGGAGCGCCGCCGACGCCCGGCAAACGCACCCGGTCAAACCCTCGAAGCGCGGTTTTTTTTCATCCCGGCGGCCTACACTTGCTCTCGCGCGACATGCCGGGCCGAGCCTCTCGATAGCCGTCAAACCCTTGCCCCGCAAGGCTTGCGCCTATTGTCGGCGGGGCGCGCGCGGCGGGGGTGTCGTATTTCCTCATGTGGTTGTCGCAAATAGTCGGCTAGCCGTACTTTTTTCTGGCAACTATGTATGCACAGCGCGGACGGACGTCCGCCACGCAAGGAGAACATTCAATGAATTCCCCGAAGGTCGTGGTCGAAGGGCTGTGCAAGGTGTTCGGCACCAACCCGAAGCAGGCGATCGGCATGCTGGCAGGCGGTGCGACGAAAGAGGAAGTGTTCGCGCGCACCGGTCAGATCGTCGGTGTCCACAATGTGTCGTTCGAAGTCAAGGAAGGCGAGATCTTCGTGCTGATGGGCCTGTCGGGCTCCGGCAAATCGACGCTGATTCGCCTGATCAATCGGCTGGTGGAGCCCACTGCCGGCAAGGTGCTGATCGACGGTCGCGACGTGGCCAGCGTGCCGCGCTCGGAATTGACGGCGCTGCGCCGCAAGGACATGAGCATGGTGTTTCAGTCCTTCGCGCTGATGCCGCAGCGCACCGTGCTGTCCAACGCGGCGTTCGGCCTGGAAGTGGCGGGCATCGGCCGCAAGGAACGCGAGAAGCGCGCGATGACGGTGCTCGAACAGGTCGGCCTCGCGCCGTTCGCCGCGAAGCTGCCGGCGCAGCTCTCGGGCGGCATGCAGCAGCGCGTGGGTCTCGCGCGGGCGCTGGCGGTCAACCCCTCGCTGATGATCATGGACGAGGCGTTCTCCGCGCTCGATCCGCTCAAGCGCAAGGAAATGCAGAACGTGCTGCTCGATCTGCAGCGCGAGCAGCAGCGCACCATTCTGTTCGTCTCGCACGATCTGGAAGAAGCCATGCGCATCGGCACGCGCATCGCGATCATGGAAGGCGGCAAGGTGGTGCAGGTCGGCACGCCGCAGCAAATCATCACGAACCCCGCCGACGATTACGTGCGGGCGTTCTTCGAAGGCATCGACACGAGCCGCTATCTGACCGCCGGCGATCTGATGCAAACCGACGCCGTGCCGCTGATGCATTCGCACGCGACGCAGATCGACGCGTCTAGCGTGGCCGCGACGCTCAACGGCAGCGGCGACTACGCATTCGTGCTCGACGGCGAGCGCAAGATTCGCGGCTTCGTGTGCCGCGATGCGATGGGCAGCGCGTCGCCGCAGCTCAACCCCATCGAGTGCATCCGCCGCACCACGCCGCTCGACGACGTCGTCGAACGGGTGGTGGCGAGCCGCGCGCCGCTGCCGGTCGTCGAAGCCGACGGCTCCTACTGCGGTTCCGTCAACAAGACGAACGTGCTGAACGTTCTCACGCGCCATCGGAGTTCCCATGTCTGAAGTCATTCCACTCGGCGCCTGGGTCGACCACGGCGTTCACTATCTGCTCGACCACGACGCAAAAACCTTCGACGCGATCGGCAAGGCGATCGAGAGCTTCGCCGCGTTGATCGAGCACGGCTTGCAAGCCGTGCCCATGTGGGCGCTGATGGCGTTCTTCGTCGGCATCGGTTTGTGGCGGGTGGGCTGGCGCTTCGCGCTCTTCACGCTGCTCGCGATGCTGCTGATCTACGCCACCGGCTTCTGGGATCAGATGGTGATCACGCTCGGGCTCACGCTGTCGTCGACCTTGATCAGCCTGTTGCTCGGCGTGCCGCTCGGCATCTGGACCGCGAAGAGCCGCTACGTCGAGATGACGGTGCGCCCGGTGCTCGATCTGATGCAGACCATGCCCGCGTTCGTCTACCTGATTCCGGCCGCGATGCTGTTCGGTCTGGGCCGCGTGCCGGGCATTCTCTCGACGGTGATCTTCGCGATGCCGCCGGCGGTGCGTCTCACGTCGCTCGGCATCAAGCACGTGAACCGCGAAATCGTGGAAGCGGGGCAGGCTTTCGGCTGCACGCCCTGGCAATTGCTCTACAAGGTGCAGTTTCCGAACGCGCTGCCCTCGATCATGACCGGCGTGAACCAGACCATCATGATGGCGCTCTCGATGGTGATCATCGCGTCGATGGTGGGCGCGGGCGGTCTCGGCAACGACGTGCTGGCGAGTATTCAGCGGCTCGACATCGGGCTCGGCTTCGAAAGCGGCCTCTCGGTGGTGATGCTGGCGATCATTCTCGACCGCATCACGGAAAGCTTCGGCCGTTCGCCGGGCATGGCGCGCGCGCCGCTGCTCTCCGGCTTGCGCAGCCTGATGAAGGTGCGCCGCGCGCCCGCGGCGCAGCACGGCTGAGCCGCCGATGAAGCGCGACGCGATTGCCGCCCCTGTAGAGACGCCGGCCGACTCGCCGTTGTCGAAACTCGCGCACTTCGGCTTCCTGACGCTGCCGAATTTTTCGATGATCGCGTTCACGAGCGCGGTCGAAGTGCTGCGCATGGCCAACTACGTGGGCCGCGCGCAGCACTACACGTGGTCGGTGATCACGCCGGACGGCGAACCGGCGCGGGCCAGCAACGGCATCACGGTGAAGCCCACCACCACGCTGGCCGAGGCCGGCATGCCGGACGTGCTGATCGTCTGCGCCGGCTGGCACGTGCGCGATTACGTGGACGAGACGGTGATCGCGCTGCTGCGCGACGTGGCCGCGCAGGGCATTCCGCTCGGCGGCATCTGCACCGGGCCGTATGCGCTGCTCGCGGCGGGGCTGCTCGACGGTTATCGCTGCACCGTGCATTGGGAGGACATGTCGCCGTTGCACAAGAGCTACCCGCACGTGCGTTTCGCCGACGAACTGTTCGTGATCGACCGTGACCGGATGACCTGCACCGGCGGCACCGCGCCGCTCGATCTGCTGCTGAACCTGGTCGGCATGCGCCTCGGGCATTCGATCGCCGCGCAGGTGTCCGAGCAGTTCATCGTCGAGCGGATTCGCGGCTCGACCGATTATCAGCACATTCCGGTCGACGCGCGGGTCGGTTTCTCGCGCGCGGAACTGATCGAAGTGGTGCGGCTCATGGAAGCGAATATCGAGGAGCCGCTCTCGCTCGACGAACTCGCGCGGCTCGTGCATCTGTCGCAACGGCATTTGCAGCGCATGTTCAAGATGTTCCTGAGCGCGTCGCCCACGCACTATTACCTGACGCTGCGTTTGCGGCGCGCGCGTGAACTGCTGCGCAACACGGATGCGTCGATCGCGCGCGTGACCGCCGTGTGCGGGTTCCATTCGCCGTGTCATTTCAGCAAGGCGTATCGCGCGCAGTTCGGTCATGCGCCGAGCGTCGAGCGGCGTTTGTCCGCCTGAGCGCCTGAGCGCCCGAACTTCTGAGGCAGGCAACGCAATACCACCCACGCAAGCAAACCAGTCGAGTATCAACCACCCTGAGGGAACGCCATGAAACATGTATGGGCCGCGTCGCTGTGCGCGCTGTCGATGTCGTCTGTCTTTGCCGCGGACCCCGCTAGTTGCCGCGCCGTGCGATTCGCCGACGTCGGCTGGACCGATATCGCGGCGACCACCGGCCTCGCCTCGACGGTGCTCGAAGGGCTCGGCTACAAGCCGACCAAGACGATCGCCTCGGTGCCGATCACGTTCGCCGGCGTGAAGAGCAAGCAGATCGACGTGTTCCTTGGCTACTGGTCGCCGACCATGGACCCGATGATCGATCCGTTCAAGAAGGCCGGCCAGCTCAGCGTCCTGCCCACGCCGAACCTGACCGGCGCGAAATACACGCTGGCCGTGCCGGACTACGCGTATCAGGCGGGCATCAAGACCTTCGCCGACATCGCGAAGAACTACGACAAGCTCGACGGCAAGATCTACGGCATCGAGCCGGGCAACGACGGCAATGCGCTGATCAAGAAGATGATCGACAGCAATCAGTACGGGCTCGGCAAGTTCAAGCTGGTGGAGTCGAGCGAGGCGGGCATGCTGGTCGAGGTGAACCGCTCGATTCGCGACAAGAAGCCGATCGTATTTCTCGGCTGGGAACCGCATCCGATGAACGTGCAGATGAAGATCGATTATCTGTCCGGCGGCGACGACGTGTTCGGCCCGAACTACGGCGAAGCGAAGGTATTGACGGTCACGCCGAGCGATTACGCGACGCGCTGCCCGAACGTCGCGAAGCTGGTGGCGAACCTGCACTTCACGACCGATATCGAGAACCACGTGATGCTGCCGATCATGAACAAGACCGATCCGAACAAGGCCGCGCGCGAGTGGCTGAAGGCGAATCCGTCCGTGCTCGATCAATGGCTCGCGGGGGTGAAGACGTTCGACGGCAAGGACGGCCTGCCGGCGGTGAAGGCGTTCGTGGCGGGGAAGTGATGCCGGGCTAGCCGCGGCATGCGCAGCTGTCGCTTCTTGTGTGACGGCCGCGCATCTCAGATCGCCTGAGCCCGCCCCGGAAAAGTTTCGTCATACCCCGAGCCGTCTTCCACTTGCGCGGCGGTGCCGCGCTGCTCGCGGTACATCATCGGCGGCAAGCCGAACTGCTTGCGGAATTCGCGGCCCAGATGCGATGCATCGGAAAAGCCGCAACTCGACGCGATGTCCGCCACGGTCTTATCCGAACTCGTCAGCAGCCACGCGGCGGTGCGCAAGCGCACCTGCTTCGCGTAGGCTTGCGGCGCCTTGCCGGTCTGCGCCTTGAAAAGCCGTTCCAACTGACGCGGCGAAAGATCGAGCTTGCCCGCCAGTTCATCGAGCGACAGCGAACGCCCCACGTGCTGCTCCATCAGCAGAATCGCGCGCTTCACCTTGGGATGCGCGGCGGGCGCGAGTCCGGGCGGGTGCGGCTGCGGCGCGTTGCCTTTCTGCATATCGTCCACCAGCAGAATGCGCAGCGCCTTCTGCACGGTGGCGGTTTCGAAGTGACGCAGCAAGATCGCCGCGGCCACGTCGATCGATGCGCGCCCGCCCGAGCAGGTAATGCGACGGCGGTCGATCACGAAGAGGCGGTCGGCCACCAGCGCTTCTTCGTTCACCGACGGAAAGCGCTCGATGAAATCCCAGTAGTGAAACCAGCTCACGCAAATGCGATGGCCTTCCAGCACGCCCGCGCGCATCAGCGAAAACACGCCGGTGCACATGCCGACGAGCGTCGCGTCGGTGGCGGCGGCGCGGCGGATGAACGCGAGCGTCGCCTCGTTGGCGGCGGGACCGGAATGCAACAGGCCGCCGACCACGACCACGTAATCGAACCGCTCGGCGTTGTCGAAGGTTTCCCACGGCGTGATCTGGATGCCGCAACTCGCGCGCACCGGAGCGAGGGTTTCCCCTATCACGCTCCACGAACAGCGTACGGGCTTGCTGAAGTCGCCTTCATCCGCGGACAGGCGCAGCAGGTCGACGAACCCCGAGAACGCCGTCAGCGTGAAATTCGGCAGCAGGATGATGCCGAAGCGGATGCGCTGTTTCGAGGTGCCGTCGATCGATTGAAGGGGAAGCGGTTCAGCGGAATTCATGCATGCAGCCGGCAAGAGAAAAGGTTGAATCAAGCATAGCACCGGGGAAACAAGGCGCTTCATCGGGCCGCTTCATTTGCGCCACCGAAGCGGTGCCCCAGCATCGCCAGCGACGGGCGCGACGCCTGTCGCAAATGCGTCAGAAGTCATCGCAAATGCGCCGCGGCGCTTTGCGGGCGGCCCGCTTGACGCCACTATCCCACTGTGATGCCGTTTTTATTCTATCGGTCCAAATTGACGTGCGGTGCAATAGGGGCTACTTCAGGCCGAACCCGGCCACCCATGCATCGCAACGCACAAGGCACGCCATGAACGTCAGCGTTTTCGATCTGTTCAAGATCGGTATCGGTCCTTCAAGCTCGCACACGGTCGGGCCGATGATCGCTGCCTGCCGCTTCGCCTCGCATATCGAGGACGCCAACCTGCTCGGCTTCGTGCGCCGCGTGAAGGTCGAACTGTTCGGCTCGCTCGGAGCGACCGGCAAGGGGCACGGCACGGACAAGGCGGTGCTGCTCGGGCTCGAAGGCAATCTGCCCGATCTGATCGACCCGGACCAGATCGAGCCGCGCTTGCAGGCGATCCGCGAAACGAAGCAACTGACGCTGCTCGGCAAGCATCCCATCAAGTTCGACGAGCGCGAGCATCTCGGCTTCTTTCGCAAGCTGATGCCCGGCGCGCCGGGTTCGAGCATCGTGCATCCGAACGGCATGCGGTTTCAGGCATTCGACGAAAACGGCCAGTTGCTGGTGGAGAAAGAGTATTACTCGATCGGCGGCGGCTTCGTGGTGAATCGCGAGGGCGATCGAGTGAACGGCTTGCGCGCCGGCGCTCAGGTGCCGCATCCGTTTCGCACCGGCGACGATCTGATGCGCGTATGCCGCGAAACCGGCTTGTCGATCGCCGAGGTGACGCTGCGCAACGAATGCGCGTCGCGTCCCGAACAGGAAGTGCGCGACGGCCTGCTCGCGATCTGGCGCGTGATGGCGGCGTGCGTCGAGCGCGGCTGCAAGGTGCGCGGCGAGTTGCCCGGCCCCATGCACGTGAAGCGCCGCGCCGCCGATCTGAGCGCGCAATTGCGCTCGCGTTCCGAGGAGTCGCTGCGCGATCCGCTCTCGATGCTCGACTGGGTCAACCTCTACGCGATGGCCGTCAACGAGGAAAACGCCGCGGGCGGGCGCGTGGTCACCGCGCCGACCAACGGCGCGGCCGGCGTGATTCCCGCCGTGCTGCATTACTACGTGAAGTTCATGCACGCGTCGAACGACGAAGGCATCGTCACGTTTTTGCTGACGGCCGCCGCGATCGGCATCATCTACAAGGAAACCGCGTCGATCTCCGGCGCGGAAGTGGGCTGCCAGGGCGAGGTGGGCGTCGCCTGCTCGATGGCCGCGGCGGCGCTCGCCGCCGTGATGGGCGGCACGCCGACGCAAGTCGAGAACGCCGCCGAGATCGGCATGGAACACAACCTCGGCATGACTTGCGATCCGGTCGGCGGGCTCGTGCAGATTCCCTGCATCGAACGCAATGCAATGGGCGCGATCAAGGCGCTGAACGCCGCGCGCATGGCGATGAAGGGCGACGGCCAGCACTACGTGTCGCTCGACAACGTGATCAAGACGATGCGCGAAACCGGCGCTGACATGAAGACGAAATACAAGGAGACGTCGCGCGGCGGTCTCGCCGTGAACGTCATCGAGTGTTGAACCCGCTACGACGTATCGAGCATTAGTACCGACAGCACCAACAAGGATCAATGATGAGCCGCTATTCGATATTCAGCCTGTTGCGCAACGGAATGTCGTATCACGAGAACTGGGAGCGACAGTGGAAGAGCCCGGAGCCCAGGCGTGAGTACGACGTCGTGATCGTCGGCGGCGGCGGGCACGGTCTCGCCACCGCCTATTACCTCGCGAAGGAGCACGGCGTGTGCAATATCGCCGTGCTGGAGAAGGGCTGGATCGGCGGCGGCAATACGGCGCGCAATACGACCATCGTGCGCTCGAATTATCTGTGGGACGAGTCGGCCGCGCTCTACGAGAAAGCAATGAAGCTGTGGGAAGGGCTCTCGCAGGACCTCAACTACAACGTGATGTTCAGCCAGCGCGGCGTGATGAATCTCGCCCACACGTTGCAGGACGTGCGCGACACCGAGCGCCGCGTGAATGCGAACCGGCTGAACGGCGTGGACGCCGAATTCCTCACCCCGGCGCAGATCAAGGAACTCGAACCGACCATCAACCTGAACAGCCGCTACCCGGTGCTCGGCGCGTCGATCCAGCGCCGCGGCGGCGTGGCCCGGCATGACGCGGTGGCGTGGGGTTTCGCGCGCGGCGCGGACCAGGCCGGCGTGGATATCGTGCAGAACTGCCAGGTCACGGGCATTCGCCGCGACGGCAGCCAGGTGACCGGCGTGGACACCACGAAGGGTTTCATCAAGGCGAAGAAGGTGGCGATCGTCGCGGCGGGCAATACGTCCACGCTCGCGGACATGGCCGGCGTGCGCTTGCCTTTGGAGAGCCATCCGTTGCAGGCGCTCGTGTCCGAGCCGATCAAGCCGGTGGTGAATACCGTGGTGATGTCGAACGCGGTGCACGCGTACATCAGCCAGTCCGACAAGGGCGATCTGGTGATCGGCGCGGGCGTCGATCAGTACACGGGCTTCGGTCAGCGCGGCAGTTTCCAGATCATCGAAGGCACGCTCGAGGCGATCGTCGAAATGTTCCCGGTGTTCTCGCGCGTGCGGATGAACCGTCAGTGGGGCGGCATCGTGGACGTGTCGCCGGATGCGTGCCCGATCATCAGCAAGACCGACGTGAAGGGGCTTTATTTCAATTGCGGCTGGGGTACGGGCGGCTTCAAGGCGACGCCGGGCTCCGGTTGGGCTTACGCGTACACCATCGCGAAGGACGAGCCGCATCCGCTGAACGCGCCGTTCTCGCTGGAGCGTTTCTATACCGGCCACCTGATCGACGAGCACGGCGCGGCCGCCGTGGCCCACTAATCGCACACGAGGAGAAAGGAACATGCTGCTGATCGAATGCCCGTGGTGCGGGCCACGCGCCGAAACCGAATTTTCCTGCGGCGGCGAGGCGGACATCGCCCGCCCGCTCGACACCGACAAACTCACCGATAAGGAATGGGGCGACTACCTGTTCATGCGCAAGAATCCGCGCGGCGTGCATCACGAGCAATGGCTGCACGCGCAAGGCTGTCGCCGCTGGTTCAAGGCGCAGCGCGACACCGTGAGCTACGAGATTCAAGGCTACGAGACGTTCGAGCGTCCGCTGCTCACGATGGGCGGCAACGAGGGTCAAGCAAACGAGGGTAAGGCATCATGAGCCAGAAAGACCGACTGCCGAGCGGCGGGCGCATCAACCGCGCGATCGTGTTGAGCTTCACGTTCAACGGCCGCAAGTATCAGGGCTATCAGGGCGACACGCTGGCTTCGGCCTTGCTCGCGAACGGCGTGCATTTCGTCGCACGTAGCTGGAAATATCACCGGCCGCGCGGCATCGTGACGGCGGGCGTGGAAGAGCCGAATGCGATCGTGCAACTCGAAACCGGTGCGTACACCGTGCCGAATGCGCGCGCCACCGAGGTGGAGTTGTATCAGGGGCTCGTCGCCACCAGCGTGAACGCGAAGCCGAGCATCGAGAAAGACCGCATGGCGGTCAATCAGAAGATCGCGCGCTTCATTCCGGCGGGCTTCTACTACAAGACCTTCATGTGGCCGCGCAAGTTCTGGCCGAAGTACGAAGAAGTGATTCGCGATGCGGCCGGTCTCGGCAAGGCGCCCGAGCACACCGACGCCGACCGCTACGACAAGTGCTTTGCGCATTGCGACGTGCTGGTGGTCGGCGGCGGCCCGACCGGCCTCGCGGCCGCGCACGCGGCGGCGCTGTCCGGCGCGCGCGTGACCCTGGTCGACGATCAGCCGGAACTCGGCGGCTCGCTGCTGTCGTGCCGCACGGATATCGACGGCAAGCCCGCGTTGCAATGGGTGCATAAGATCGAGGACGAACTGCGGCAAATGCCCGACGTGAAAATCCTCTGCCGCAGCACCGCATTCGGCTATCAGGACCACAATCTCGTCACGGTCACGCAGCGGCTCACCGAGCATCTGCCGGTGTCGCAACGCAAGGGCACGCGCGAACTGATGTGGAAGATCCGCGCCAAACGCGTGATTCTCGCGACCGGCGCGCATGAACGGCCGATCGTATTCGGCAACAACGATCTGCCGGGCGTGATGCTGGCTTCGGCCGTGTCCACGTATCTGCATCGCTATGCGGTGCTGCCGGGGCGCAACGCGGTGGTGTTCACCAACAACGACGACGGCTATCAATGCGCGCTCGACCTGAAGACGGCCGGCGCGCAGGTGACGGTGGTCGATCCGCGCGCGGGCGAATCGAAGGGCACGCTGCCGGCGCTCGCGCGGCGCTATGGCGTGAAGGTGATGAACGGCGTGGCGATCACGGCGGCGCACGGCAAGCTGCGCGTCGACTCGGTGGAGGTCGCGTCGTATTCGAACGGCCAGGTCGGCGCGAAGCAGGGCGAACTCGCTTGCGATCTGCTGGCGATGTCCGGCGGCTGGAGCCCGGTGCTGCATCTGTTCGCGCAGTCGGGCGGCAAGGCGCACTGGCATGACGAAAAAGCCTGCTTCGTGCCGGGCAAGGCGATGCAGCCGGAAACGAGCGTCGGCGCTTGCGCGGGCGACTTCACGCTGGGTCAAGGCATCCGTGTCGCGATGGATGCGGGCGTCGAGGCGGCGCGCGCCGCCGGTCATATCGTCGCGCGGCCGAATCCGGTGCAAGTCGCCGACATCGCGGAAGCGAAGATGCAGCCGCTGTGGCTCGTCGGCGGACGCGAACTCGCCACGCGTGGGCCGAAGCAGTTCGTCGATTTCCAGAACGACGTGTCGGCGGCCGATATTTTCCTCGCGGCGCGCGAGGGTTTCGAATCGGTCGAGCACGTGAAGCGCTACACGGCGATGGGCTTCGGCACCGATCAGGGCAAGCTCGGCAACATCAACGGCATGGCGATTCTCGCGCAGGCGCTCGGCAAGACGATTCCCGAGACCGGCACGACGACGTTCCGGCCCAACTACACGCCGGTCACGTTCGGCACGTTCGCGGGCCGCGAGTTGGGCGAGTTTCTCGATCCGGTGCGCAAGACCGCGGTGCACGAATGGCATGTGCAAAACGGCGCGGCGTTCGAGGACGTCGGCAACTGGAAGCGTCCCTGGTATTACCCGAAAGCCGGCGAGGACATGCACGCGGCGGTGGCGCGCGAGTCGCTCGCGGTGCGCACGAGCGTCGGCATTCTCGACGCCTCGACGCTCGGCAAGATCGACATTCAGGGCCCCGATTCGGCGAAGCTGCTGAACTGGGTCTATACGAATCCGTGGAGCAAGCTGGAAGTCGGCAAGTGCCGCTACGGCCTGATGCTCGACGAGAACGGCATGATCTTCGACGACGGCGTGACGGTGCGCCTCGCCGATCAGCATTACATGATGACCACCACGACGGGCGGCGCCGCGCGTGTGCTCACGTGGCTCGAACGCTGGCTGCAAACCGAATGGCCCGACATGCGCGTGCGGCTCGCGTCGGTCACGGACCACTGGGCCACTTTCGCGGTGGTCGGTCCGAACAGCCGCAAGGTCTTGCAGAAGGTGTGCCGCGACATCGACTTCGCGAACGCCGCGTTCCCGTTCATGAGCTATCGCGAAGGCACGATCGCGGGCGCGGCGTCGCGCGTGATGCGGATCAGCTTCTCCGGCGAACTCGCTTATGAGGTGAACGTGCCGGCCAACGTCGGGCGCGCGGTGTGGGAAGCGCTGATGGCCGCGGGCGCGGAGTTCGACATCACGCCCTACGGCACGGAAACCATGCACGTGCTGCGCGCGGAGAAGGGCTACATCATCGTCGGCCAGGATACGGACGGCTCGATGACGCCCTACGATCTCGGCATGGGCGGGCTCGTCGCGAAGTCGAAGGACTTTCTCGGCAAGCGTTCGCTCACGCGCTCCGATACGGCGAAGACGGGGCGCAAGCAACTGGTGGGATTGCTCGCGGACGATCCGTCGTTCGTGATTCCCGAGGGCTCGCAGATCGTCGCCGGCCCATTCCAGGGCGACACCGCGCCGATGCTCGGCCACGTCACGTCGAGCTATTACAGCCCGATCCTGAAGCGCTCGATCGCGATGGCGGTCGTGAAGGGCGGTCTCGACAAGATCGGCGAAACCGTCACCATCCCGCTTTCCAGCGGCAGGCAGATTGCGGCCAAGGTCACCAGTTCGGTGTTCTACGACAGCGAAGGAGCACGTCAACATGTGGAATGAAACAGGAGGGACGGCGTCGGTGGTGGATCGCGCCGTCGGCAAGCAAACCGGCGTGTGGCAGGAGTCGCCGCTGGTCGGCACGGATGCGCTGCTGAAGAAGCATCAGGCCACGGCGTCCGCCGCGTTCCGGCTGAGCGAGCGGCCGTTTCTGGAACTGGTGAACGTGCGCGGCGATACGCGCGACGCGGCGTTTGTGCGTGCCGTGGAAAGCGTGCTCGGCTGCCGGCCGCCGGAGAAGGCGAACACGATGGCGCGCGGCAACGGCTACGACCTGTTGTGGCTCGGGCCGGACGAATGGCTGGCATGCTCGGCGACGGCGCACGACGCGTCGCGCACCGCGCCGCTGCAAGCGAAGCTCGGCGCCGCGTTTGCCGGCGTGTTTGCTTCGGCGGTGGATATCGGCAGCGGCTATACGGTGCTCGAAATCAGCGGCACGCGTGTGCGCGAGGTGCTCGCGCGCGGGTGCCCGCTCGACCTGCATCCCAAGCTGTTCGGTGAAGGACAGTGCGCGCAAAGCCATTATTTCAAGGCATCGATGACGCTGCTGCCCACCGGGCCGGATAGTTTCGATCTCGTCGTGCGCCGCAGCTTCGCGGACTACTTCGTCAAGATCATGCTCGACGCCGCCGAGCCGCTGATGTCGTGAGACGCGGCGAGCGGTGCTTGCCCGCACCGCTCGCGGCTTGCCTCGCGATCGACCGACATGACGTCGACACGTCTAGCCACCGCGCGCCTCACCGAGCGCGCGTTTCAACAGGGCGATGCGCACGCCGCGCTCGCGCTGCTCGAACAGAGCATCGAGTTGCGGCACCGGCGCATCGCGCTGATCCGCTATCTGCTCGCGCAGCAACTCGGCGCGCCGCTGCAGGCGCGGCATCACGACTACGTCGAGAAAATCGCCGCGCGCCTGAGCGCGGATGCGCTCGCGCGCATTGCCGGCGCGGCGCGGGCGCGGCTGCGGGCGTAACGCTTTCGCATCGCGGTCGAGGAACGACGCCCCCGTTCCATTCCGATGACGCATTTCTTCTATGTGGCCGATTTATGTCGGCGTCTACTGAAAACACCGATCGGAACAGCCACGCGGCAGCCGCCGCATCAATGAGGGGATGACATGTCCACCGCTTTTCAGCCTCGCGCGAGCGCAGCCGCGCGACTCGAACGCCTGCCGTTTTCCGGTTATCACCGGACCATCTTCATCATCATCGCGATCGCGTTCTTCTTCGACTCCGTCGATCTCGGCACGATGACCTTCGTGCTCGGCTCGATCAAGACGGAGTTTCATCTGTCGACCGCGACGACGGGGTTGGTTGCGAGCGCGAGCTTCTTCGGCATGGTGGGCGGTGCGGCGATTGCCGGATTGCTCGCGGATCGTTTCGGACGACGGCCCGTGTTTCAGTGGAGCATGGTGTTGTGGGGGCTGGCGTCATACCTCTGCTCGACCGCGCAGAGCGTCGAGGCGCTGATCTTTTATCGCGTGCTGCTCGGCTTCGGCATGGGCATGGAGTTTCCGATTGCGCAAACGCTGCTGTCGGAGTTCGTGCCGGCTGCGTCGCGCGGACGTTTGATCGCGCTGATGGACGGCTTCTGGCCGCTCGGCTTCATCACGGCGGGCGTGGTGTCGTATTTCGTGTTGCCGACGCTAGGGTGGCGCACCGAGTTCGCGCTGCTCGCGATTCCGGCGGTATTCGTGCTGGTCGTGCGCCGCGTCGTGCCGGAATCGCCGCGCTGGCTCGAACATCGCGGACGCATCGCCGAGGCGGACAAAGTACTCGCGCAGATCGAAGTGAAAGTGATGAAGGCGGCGGGGCTGAGCCAGTTGCGCGCGCCCGTGATGCTCGCGGAGCCGGCAGTGGCGAAGGGGACGGGCGCATTCCGCGAGATCTGGAGCATCGCCTACCGGCGCCGCACGATCATGGTGTGGACGCTGTGGTTCTTCGCGTTGCTCGGATTCTACGGGCTGACCTCGTGGCTCGGCGCGTTGATGCAGCAGGCCGGTTTCGCGGTGACGAAGTCGGTGTTGTACACGGTGCTGATTTCGCTCGGCGGGATTCCGGGCTTTATTTGCGCGGCGTGGCTGGTCGAGCGGTGGGGACGCAAGCCGACCTGTATTGCTTCGCTCGCGGGCAGCGCGGTGATGGCGTATGTCTATGGACAGACCGCGTTGCATGCACAAACGCCGGCGCTGCTGATCTGCGCCGGGCTCGCGATGCAGTTCTTTCTGTTCGCGATGTGGGCGGTGCTTTACACCTATACGCCGGAGCTTTACGGCACGGGCGCGCGCGCTACCGGTTCGGGGTTTGCGTCCGCGATTGGGCGGGTGGGTTCGTTGATCGGGCCGTATGTGGTCGGCGTCGTGCTGCCGGTGTTCGGGCAAGGCGGCGTGTTTTCGCTCGGTGCGATGTGTTTTGTGATCGCGGCCGCGGCGGTGTGGGTACTGGGGATCGAGACGCGTGGATTGGCGTTGGAGACGCTCGTGTCCGAAGCGGTGGAGACGGACGGGCAGGGGGTGTTGAGTCCGGTGCGGGAGTGAGGGTTGCAGGAGGCGGGTGTTAAAAAGGCCGCGACGTTGTCGCGGCCTTGGGGCTTTCTGGAATCGCCGGGTGGTTAGACTTTGTAAGGCACTCGAACGCCGGGTTCGTTCGCAGGAAAGTCCTTGACATTGCGCGATACCAGCAGCAAGGAATTCACCTGCGCCGACGCCCAAACAATCGCGTCGGGCAGACGGATGCGCTTCTGTTTGCGAATCTCAACCGCACGGTTTGCAATTGTGCTGTCCAGCGCAATCACGTCGAACGAGCCAAGCCATCCGCGAATCGAGGCTTCGTCTTCCGGGGTTGCCCCAACAAGGACTTCCATCCATGTGATGATGCTGATCGCTCGATACTCATAGCGCGCAAGCTCTTTCTTCGCTCCGCCGACGCCGCCGAGATAGTCGATCAGGATGTTTGTGTCGAAAAGAGCTTTTACCATTCCGAGCGCAATTCTCGCTGGTACTCAAGGCCATCGACTTTTCTGTTTTTCCACAGTCCGAAAACGTCATTTCCCAGCACGCGCTTATGCTGGGCGATATACGCCTCGATTGCGTCGCGAATAACCGCGGCGCGAGGGCGTTGCTCCGACTCTACGAGCAACGCCAGTTCTTCAACCTGCGAATCGGGCAGATCAATCAGAATCCGGCTCATTAATGCCTCCCTTTCGATATATACATATCATATATCAACCAGCGAGCTTTTGCAGAGTCCTGCGTCACCGGGTTCCCGTCAAACCGCCACCCCCTCCCGTTTCCGCGCCACCACCCCATTCGCCACGAAATACGGCGTCTCCACTCGCGCCAACGCTTCGCGGCCGCGAATCCGGTCCGCGATCTTCTCCGCGAGCATGATGGTCGGCGCGTTCAGATTGCCGGTGGTGATTTGCGGCATGATCGACGCATCGACCACGCGCAGCGCTTCCATGCCATGCACGCGCCCCTCGCTGTCGACCACGGCCATGTCGTCGTAACCCATCTTGCACGAGCATGACGGATGAAACGCGGTTTCCGCACGCATCCGCACGAAGGCGTCGAGCTGTTCGTCGGTCGTCAAATCGGCGCCCGGATTCAGTTCGCGGCCGCGATAACGGTCGAGCGCCGGTTGCCGCATGATCTCGCGCGTGATGCGAATGCCGTCGCGGAACTCGCGCCAGTCGAGCGGATCGGCCATGTAGTTGAACAGGATGCCTGGATGCGCGGCCGGATCGCGTGACGTGAGCTTCACACGGCCACGGCTCGGCGAGCGCATCGAACCGACGTGCGCCTGGAAGCCGTGCATCCTGATCGCATTCGAACCGTTGTAGTTGATCGCCACCGGCAGAAAGTGATACTGGATGTTCGGCCACAAATCGTCGTCGCGAGTGCGGATGAAGCCGCCCGCCTCGAACTGGTTGCTCGCGCCGATGCCCGTGCCGTTGAGCATCCATTCGAGTCCGATCGCCGGCTGATTCCACCATTGCAGCGCGGGATACAGCGACACCGGTTCCTTGCATTCGTACTGGATATACATCTCCAGATGGTCCTGCAGATTTTCACCGACACCCGGCAGATCATGCACGAGCGGAACATCGAGTTCGCGCAGCCACGTGGAGCGGCCCACGCCCGAGCGCTGCAGTAATTGCGGCGACGCAATCGCGCCGCTGCACACCAGCACTTCGCGGCGCGCATGCGCATTCACCGCGTTCCCGTGATGCAGATACGCGACGCCGACCGCGCGCTTGCCCGAGAACAACACGCGATCGGTCATGGCATGCGTGACGATCGTCAGATTCGGCCGCGCCTTCGCGCGATCCAGATAGCCGCGCGCCGTGCTCGCACGCCGGCCATTCGCGGTGACGGTGCGATCCATCGGCCCGAAGCCTTCCTGCTGATAGCCGTTCAGATCGTCGGTGCGCGGAAAGCCCGCTTGCACGCCGGCCTCGACCATCGCGGCGAACAAAGGGTTATTGCCCGGCTTGCTCGTGGTCACATGCACGGGACCGTCGCCGCCGTGATACGCGTTCGCGCCGACATCGCGCGTTTCGGCCTTGCGGAAGTAGGGCAGGCAATCCAGATAAGTCCAGTTTTCCAGACCGGGACGCGTCGCCCAGCCGTCGTAATCGAGCGCATTGCCGCGTATGTAGCACATGCCGTTGATCAGCGACGACCCGCCGAGCCCCTTGCCGCGGCCGCATTCCATGCGACGGTTGTTCATGTGCGGCTCGGGGTCGGTCTCATACGCCCAGTTGTAGCGCCGCCCTTGCAGCGGATACGCGAGCGCGGCGGGCATCTGCGTGCGAAAGTCGAAACGGTAATCGGGGCCGCCTGCTTCGAGCAGCAGCACGGTCGCGTCCGCGTCCTCGGTCAGGCGCGAGGCGAGCACGTTGCCCGCCGAACCCGCGCCGACGATGATGTAGTCGTATTCATTCGAAGCCATCTCCGCCACTCCTCAGAACACCGGTTGATACGGGCCGAGTTCGACCTGCACGGACTTGATGCGCGTGTAGTGCTCGAGCGTGGTGATGCCGTTCTCGCGGCCGACGCCCGATTGCTTGTAGCCGCCCACCGGCATTTCCGCGGGCGACTCGCCCCATGTGTTGATCCAGCAGATGCCGGCTTCCAGTTGATGAATCACGCGATGCGCGCGGGACAGGTTCTCCGTCACCACGCCGGCGGCGAGACCGTAAGCGGTCTTGTTCGCGCGCGCGATTGCTTCGTCCTCTTCGTCGAACGCGAGGATGCTCATCACCGGGCCGAAGATTTCCTCACGCACGATGCGCATGTCGTCATGGCAGCCGGTGAACACCGTGGGCTCGACGTATTGGCCGTTGCCGAAATGCCCTTCGGAAATGCGCTTGCCGCCCGCCATCAATCGCGCGCCTTCCTGTACGCCGCTCTCGATGTAGCCGAGCACTTTCTGCAATTGGGCGGCGCTCACGAGTGGGCCGAAGTTGGTGTCAGCGTGGGTGGGCGCGCCCACGCGAATGCGTTTCACGCGTTCCAGCACGAGCGCTTCGAACTGTTCGAGCACGCCGCGTTGCACGAAAACCCGCGTGCCGTTGGTGCAAACCTGGCCGGAACTGAAGAAGTTGGCGCTCATCGCGATGTCGGCGGCGCGTTCGAGATTGGCGTCGTCGAACACGAGCAGCGGCGACTTGCCGCCGAGTTCCATCGTCACTTCCTTCAGCGACGATGCGCCCGCCAGCGACATTACCTTCTTGCCGGTTTCGACGCCGCCCGTGAACGAAATCTTCTCGATGTCGGGATGCGCGGCTAGCATCGCGCCCACGCGCCCATCGCCTTGCACGACGTTGAATACGCCCGCCGGCACGCCGGCTTCGGTATAAATCTCAGCGAGCTTCAGCGCCGACAGCGGCGTGATTTCGCTCGGCTTGAAGATCATCGCATTGCCGGCCGCCAGCGCGGGCGCCGACTTCCAGCACGCGATCTGGATCGGGTAATTCCATGCGCCGATGCCCGCGCATACACCGAGCGGTTCGCGCCGCGTATAAACGAACGACGACGGGCGCAACGGAATCTGTTGTCCTTCGATCGCGGTGGCAAGCCCGGCGTAATACTCGATGACGTCCGCGCCGGTCACGATATCGACCGCCAGCGTCTCGGCAATCGGCTTGCCGGTGTCGCGCGTTTCGAGCGCGGCGAGCTCGTCGTTGCGCTCGCGCAGAAGCTCGACCGCGCGGCGCAGAATGCGCGAGCGCTGCATCGCCGTGAGCGCGGCCCATTCACGCTGACCGTCGCGCGCGGATCGCACCGCGCGATCGACGTCGGCCGCCGTTGCCTGCTGCACCATGGCGAGCGTTTCGCCAGTGGCGGGGTCGAACGTGTCGAAGGTTTCTCCGCCGGTTGCGTCGACGTAGGCGCCGCCGATATAGAGACGTTGCGTTGCGAATACCGCCATGACTTGCTCCTTTAAAAATGTCGCCGGCCTAGCTGCGTGCCTGCAAAACCAGATCGATGTATTCGTTCGCGAGGCGCAGCGCCGCCTTCGTATCGAACGGTTCGCCCGACAACGCGCCGCGCAGCCATAAGCCGTCGATCAACGCCGCCAGGCCGCTTGCCGCGCGCCGCGCCGCCGCGCGCGGCAGCGCCTGCGAAAAATCCGCGTACAGGTTCGAATTCAGGCGCCGTGTGTTCACGTATTGCAGCCGCCGCAACTGCGGCTTGTGCATGCTTTCGGACCAGAAAGCGAGCCAGGTTTTCATGACCGGACCGCTGGTCTGCTCGGCGTCGAAATTCGCGGCCACCACCGCGCGCAGTTTCGAGCGCGGATCGGCTTTCGCCGCGCGGCGCCGGCGCGACGTGGCTTGCCACAGATCGCGCAGCACATGGCGCATGGTGGCTTCGAGCAAGCCGTCCTTGTCGCCGAAATAGTGGCTGACGATGCCGGTGGAAGTACTCGCGCGCTGCGCGACCGAGGCGAGCGTCGCGCCCGCGAGGCCGGTCTGGTCGATGGTGAGCAAGGTCGCGTCGATCAGTTGAGCGCGGCGGACTTCGCGCATTCCAAGTTTGGGCATGGTGCTGTTGGGGCGGGCTTCAGATGGCCAAGGGCGGCTAAACCCGGTCGCCGGCCGTGGATTCGATGGGCCATGTTAGGTTTTTTATATTGAACGGTCAATCAATAAAAACCGGGTTGCATCAGCGTGGACGGCGGTTGCGCCGCGCGTGTCGGTTCCGGCCAAACCCATGTCGCGTTCAGTACATGTCCGTGGCTCAGCGGGCGCTACGCTCGTTGAACGGCGTGTTGCAGACGGTCTCGCACGCCGCTCACAAGACATGGAGACAGACAATGAGCAGCAATCGCGGCGTCGTGTATCTGGGGCAGGGCAAGGTGGAAGTGCAGTCGATCGACTATCCGAAGATGGTCGATCCACGTGGCCGGGCGATCGGCCACGGCGTGATCCTGAAGGTGGTGAGCACGAATATTTGCGGCTCCGACCAGCATATGGTGCGCGGCCGGACCACCGCCGAGGTCGGCCTCGTGCTCGGCCACGAGATTACCGGCGAGGTGATCGAAATCGGCCGCGACGTCGAGACGCTGAGCATCGGCGATCTCGTTTCCGTGCCGTTCAACGTCGCCTGCGGACGCTGCCCGACCTGCAAGGCGCAGCACACCGGCGTGTGCCTGAACGTGAATCCGTCGCGCGCGGGCGGCGCTTATGGCTACGTCGACATGGGCGGCTGGATCGGCGGCCAGGCCGAATACGTGATGGTGCCGTACGCCGACTTCAATCTGCTGAAATTCCCCGACCGCGCGCAGGCGATGTCGAAAATCCGCGACCTCACGTGCCTTTCCGACATTCTGCCGACCGGCTATCACGGCGCGGTGATGGCGGGCGTGAAGCCCGGCGCCACCGTTTATATCGCGGGCGCGGGGCCGGTGGGCATGGCGGCGGCCGCGTCGGCGCGTCTGCTGGGCGCGGCCTGCACGATCGTCGGCGACATGAACGAGGCGCGCCTCGCGCATGCGCGCAAGATGGGCTTCGAGACGATCGACCTGTCCAAAGACGCCACGCTCGGCGAACAGATCGAACAGATTCTCGGCAAGCCGGAGGTGGACTGCGCGGTGGACTGCGTCGGCTTCGAGGCGCACGGCCACGGCAGCAGCGGCTCGCATGAGGAAGCGCCGGCCACGGTGCTCAATTCGTTGATGGAAATCACGCGGGCCGCGGGCGCGATCGGCATTCCGGGCCTGTACGTCACGGACGATCCGGGCGCCGCCGACGCCGCTGCGCGCAAGGGCAGTCTGAGCATCCGCTTCGGTCTCGGCTGGGCCAAGTCGCATTCGTTCCATACCGGGCAAACGCCGGTGATGAAGTACAACCACAATCTGATGCAGGCGATCTTGTGGGACCGCTTGCCGATCGCGGATATCGTCAACGTGACGGTGGTGTCGCTCGATCAGGCGCCCGATGGTTACCGGCAGTTCGACGGCGGCGCGCCGCGCAAGTTTGTGATCGACCCGCATGGGTTGTTGAAAGCGGCGTAAAGCAGCATCAGGCAACATAAAGCGGGCTGGCGGGATCGCATCGTTCGCGGTCCCGCTCGTCCGATTGCCGTGCGCAATCGCAGGCAATCGCAGACGGTATCAAGGCCGGCGCGTCCGTGCATGCAATGCCGGGAAATTGACGCGCGCGGATGCTCTCGCTGCGTCGCACTCATCCGTCGCTCTCTCCGAGCGCCAAGCACTCCACCTCTCACCAGCCCGAACTGTGCCCACGCGCCAGAATGTCGGGCGATCAACCGCTCACCTCTGCTATCCTTTCGCCGCGTGTCGCGCCGGACGATCGCTCGCGCGCGACCTGTTCGGTTCAAAGCGCGCTATTCGTCAGCCACAGCGCAACGAAAAAATCCCGCTTCTGCCACGAGAGCATTGATGAGCAACACACGTTGGACCGTGATTTTTCTCTGCTTTCTGGCCAATCTGGTGAACTACGTCGACCGCGCGAATCTTGCGGTCGCCGCGCCGCAGATTCAGCGCGCGCTAGGCCTAGGCCCGACTGAAATGGGCCTGGTATTGAGCGGGTTCTTCTGGACCTACGCGCTCATGCAGATGCCGTTCGGCTGGTTCGTCGACCGCGTCGGCGCGCGCATCGCACTGCCTCTCGCCGTGGGCTGGTGGTCGCTGTTCACCATGCTGACGGCAGTGCCGACCGGCATCGCGGGAATGTTCGGCTGCCGGTTGATGCTGGGCGCCGGTGAAGCCGGCGCGTATCCGTCTTGCGTGAAGCTTGTGTCGCAATGGTTCGAGCCCCGGCAACGCGCTTTCGCCACCGCCATTTACGACAGCGGCTCCCGGGTCGGCTCCGCGCTTTCGATTCCGGTCGTCGCGTTGATCATCGGTTCTTTCGGCTGGAAGGCCGCCTTTGTCATCACGGGCGCGTTGGGCTTCGTGTGGGTCGTCGGATGGTTGCTGATTTATCGCGATCCTTCACGCGCACATCGCGCCGGCGCGGTCGATTCGTCTGTGCAATCGGGAGCCGCCAAGCGTAGGAAAATCACCTGGCGTTCGCTCTTCACCCATCGCACGCTGTGGGGAATGATGCTCGGCTTCTTCTGCCTGAACTTCGTGATTTACTTTTTTATCACGTGGTTTCCGAGCTATCTGGTCCAGACGCACCGTTTCTCGCTGAAGTCGCTCGGCACGCTCGGCATGATTCCCGCGCTCGTCGCGATCCCTTCCGGTTGGCTGGGCGGCTTCGTGTCCGATTCACTGGTCCGGCGCGGCTGGAGTCTGACGGCCGCGCGCAAATCCTGCATGGTCGGTGGAATGCTGCTCTCGTCGGTCATTACGCTGTCCGCCTTTACGACGAACATCTATCTGGTGCTCGCGTTTTTCAGCGTCGCCTATGGCAGTCTCGCGTTCGCCGCGGCCAGTGTGCTGTCGCTGCCCAACGACGTGGCGCCGACGCCGGATCACGTTGCATCGATCGGCGGAATCCAGAACTTCGCGTCGAATCTCGCGGGCATCGTCATTACGACATTCACCGGTTTCATGGTCGCGTTGACGAATGGTTCGTTCAAGGTGCCACTGTGTGTGGCAGGCGGCTCTTGCCTGCTGGGTGCGCTCAGTTATCTCGTGATCGTCGGCAGAATCGAGCCGCTTACCGTTGGCGATACCGCCGATACCGCCGATACCGCTGATGCCGCTGATCCCGTCGCGACGCCCGGCGTCGGCTCGGAAATGTGAACCCGACCTGAACGCTCGAAGAATCAGGCCGCCATCACAGGCACTACCGCAAGCGAAGGCGCCTGCTTGCGACGCTCGCGCGTCGGCGCGGTGCCGAACGCGTCGCGATAGCTCTTCGAGAAGTGGCAAGCCGACTGGAAGCCGCAAGCCATCGTGATATGCATGATCGACATGTCGGTTTGCAGCAGCAGTTCGCGGGCGCGCCGCAAACGCAGCGTCAGATAGTAATGCGTCGGCGTCATCCCGAGATGCTCGCGAAAGAGCCGCTGCAATTGCCGCTGCGACATGCCGGCGAGGCGCGCGAGTTCCTCGCGCGAAAGCGGCTCTTCGATGTTGTTCTCCATCAGCGAGATCACTTCGAAGAGCGACTTGTTGGCCGAACCTAGCCGCGCGACCAGCGGCATTTTCTGTTGCGCGCTGGTGTCGCGCACATGTTCGACGATGAACTGCTCGGCGATCTGCGTGACGCGCGCCGTACCCACGCGCGGCGCGATCAGGTTCAGCATCATGTCGAGCGGCGCCACGCCGCCCGTGCAGGTGACCCGATCGCGGTCGATCACGAACAGTTCTTTCAGAAAGCGCGTGTCGGGAAACTCCTCCTTGAGCGCCGACATGTTCTCCCAGTGAATCGCGCAGGCATAACCGGCCAGCAAGCCGGCGCGCGCGAGCGCATAAGTGCCGGTGCACAGGCTGCCGAGCACGCTGCCCGTGCGGGCAAAGCGGCGCAACGCGGAAAGATGGGCGGGCGTGGTGGCGCGCTGCACGTCGATGCCGCCGATCACGAACACGATATCGGGCTGGCCGACGCATTCCACCGGCCCCGTATCGACCGAGAGGCCGTTGCTCGCCGTGACCGGTCCGCCTTCGGGACTCACGATCGACCAGCGATAAAGCGTCTGTCCGCTCAGGTAGTTCGCCATGCGCAGGACTTCGATCGCGTTGGTGAAAGCGATCATCGTGAAGTTCGGAACCGGCATGAATGCGAAATGCGACAACGATGCCGTGCGGTCGGTGGCCATGGGAGGAATGATTCCTTCGAATCTATAGTGTCGCGTCGCCGTGGGGAGCGGCGACTCCTGCAATTTTGCGTATTTGTGCAACTACCATGCCATCAGGCTAAACCCTCAGTTGCCGCCGGTTAAGGTTGGACAGCCCGACAAGGGGCACCACAACGGAGCCGCGAGCCTGTTTTTCGCACCTGAACCGCGCGCGGCGATCGGTTGCAGTGCAGCACGAAGGCCGGCCCTGCGTCTGATGATTGGGCGGCGAAGATCGGCGGAGAAAGCGCGTCAGCGCCGACTTGTGAAAAAAGGACGGGCATGGCGGAAAAGGCAAAGAACACGTCTGAATTCATAAATTGGCGCGCGGGGCGAACGTCAAGAATAGACGCAATGCAGACCGGCGGCGGCAGGGCTCAAACGATCCACTGAGCGGCGCTTTCCGGCCTTTCCGTCAACGACTTCACGGACCCTTCCATGTCGAACCCGAATCCCTTCTTCGAAGAATCGCTGGCCACGCGCGATGCCGCGGTGCGCGGCGCTGTTTTGAAAGAGCTTGAGCGCCAGCAGTCGCAAGTCGAGTTGATCGCGTCGGAAAACATCGTGTCGCGCGCGGTGCTCGAAGCGCAAGGCTCGGTGCTGACCAACAAGTATGCGGAAGGCTATCCGGGCAAGCGTTACTACGGCGGTTGCGAATACGTGGACGTGATCGAGACGCTTGCGCTCGATCGCATCAAGCAACTCTTCAACGCGAAATTCGCCAACGTGCAGCCGCATTCCGGCGCGCAGGCCAACGGCGCGGTGATGCTCGCGCTGGTGAAGCCGGGCGACACGGTGCTCGGCATGTCGCTCGACGCGGGCGGCCACCTCACGCACGGCGCGAAGCCGGCAATGTCGGGCAAGTGGTTCAACGCGGTGCAGTATGGCGTCAATCGCGACACGATGCTGATCGATTACGAGCAGATCGAGGAACTCGCACAGCAGCATAAACCGGCTCTGTTGATCGCCGGCTTCTCGGCTTATCCGCGCGCGCTCGATTTCGCACGGCTGCGCGCGATTGCCGATGGCGTGGGCGCGAAGCTGATGGTGGACATGGCGCACATTGCCGGCGTGATCGCGGCGGGGCGTCACCAGAATCCGGTCGACCATGCGCACGTGGTCACCTCGACCACGCACAAGACGTTGCGCGGCCCGCGCGGCGGCTTTGTCCTGACGAATGACGAAGACATCGCCAAAAAGATCAACTCCGCGGTGTTCCCCGGCTTGCAAGGCGGCCCGCTGATGCACGTGATCGCAGGCAAGGCGGTGGCGTTCGGCGAGGCGCTGCAACCCGGCTTCAAGACTTATATCGACAGCGTGCTCGCCAACGCGCAGGCGCTCGGCGAAGTGTTGAAGGCAGGCGGCGTCGATCTGGTGACGGGCGGCACCGACAACCATCTGCTGCTGGTCGATCTGCGCCCGAAGGGTCTCAAGGGCAACCAGGTCGAGCAGGCGCTGGAGCGCGCCGGCATTACCTGCAACAAGAACGGCATTCCGTTCGATACAGAGAAGCCGACGGTCACTTCCGGCATTCGCCTCGGCACGCCGGCGGGCACGACGCGCGGCTTCGGCGTGAGCGAATTCCGCGAAATCGGGCGGCTGATCGTCGAGGTGCTCGACGCGCTGCGCGACCACCCCGAAGGCGACGCCGCCACCGAACAACGCGTGCGCCGCGAGATTTTCGCGCTGTGCGAACGCTTCCCCATCTACTGAGAACGCCTGGAGCACACGATGAGCACTCTGCACGACAACAGCATCATCATCGACGGTCTGAACATTTCGAAGTTCGAGCGCTCGGTGTTCGAGGACATGCGCAAGGGCGGCGTCACCGCGGTGAACTGCACGGTCTCGGTTTGGGAAAGCTTCCAGAAGACGGTCGACAACATCGCCGAGATGAAGCAGCAAATCCGCGAATACGGAGAGATTCTGACGCTGGTGCGTACCACCGACGACATCTTCCGCGCGAAGAAAGAGAACAAGACGGGCATCATTTTCGGCTTCCAGAACGCGCACGCTTTCGAGGACAACCTCGGCTATATCGAAGCCTTCAAGGATCTCGGCGTGAACGTGGTGCAGCTTTGCTACAACACGCAAAACCTGGTGGGCACCGGCTGCTATGAACGCGACGGCGGTCTGTCCGGCTATGGCCGCGAAGTGATTCAGGAGATGAACCGCGTCGGCATCATGGTCGATCTTTCGCACGTGGGCGGCAAGACGTCCTCGGAAGCGATCGCGGCTTCGAACAAGCCGGTGTGCTACTCGCATTGCTGCCCGTCGGGATTGAAAGAACATCCGCGCAACAAGAGCGACGAGCAACTGAAAGAGATTGCCGATGCGGGCGGCTTCGTCGGCGTGACGATGTTCGCGCCGTTCCTGAAGCGCGGCGCGGATGCGACCGTCGAAGACTATATCGAGGCAATCGAGTACGTGGTGAATCTGATCGGCGAAGATCAGGTCGGCATCGGCACGGACTTCACGCAAGGCTACAGCACCGAGTTCTTCGACTGGATCACGCACGACAAGGGCCGCTATCGCCAACTGACCAACTTCGGCAAGGTCGTGAATCCGGAGGGCATTCGCACGATCGGCGAGTTCCCGAATCTCACGGCCGCGATGGAGCGCGCCGGTTGGAGCGAGACGCGCATCAGGAAGATCATGGGTGAAAACTGGGTGCGGGTGTTCGGTGAAGTCTGGACAGTCTGAGCGCCACTCAACGAACCTCACTCTATAAAAAACGGAGTCTCCACATGCAACCCCAACTGCCTATCGACGTCGACCCGAATACCGGCGTCTGGACCACCGACGCGCTGCCGATGCTGTACGTGCCGCGTCATTTCTTCACGAACAATCACACCGCCGTCGAAGAAGCGCTGGGCCGCGACACGTATGCCGAGATTCTCTACAAGGCCGGCTACAAGTCCGCCTATTTCTGGTGCGACAAGGAAGCGAAACAGCACGGCATTTCCGGCATGGCGGTGTTCGAGCATTACCTGAACCGTCTGTCGCAACGCGGCTGGGGCATCTTCAGGATCACCGAATCCGATCCGTCGAGCTCGCGTGCGCGCATCGAATTGCATCATTCGTCGTTCGTGCTCGCGCAGCCGGGCAAGGAAGGCAAGCTTTGCTACATGTTCGCCGGCTGGTTCGCGGGCGCGATGGATTGGGTCAACGACACCGCGCCGGATGCCGCGCGCAAGGGCCCGCCTTCGTATTCGCGGGAAGCGCAATGCGCGGCTGAAGGCCACGATCATTGCGTATTCGAAGTGTCGCCGCTCGCTTCGTAACACGCCTGAGCCTATCCATTCCGAGGTCGATCGCGATGCGTTACCCGAACCTTTTCAAGCCTCTCACGCTGAACCAGTTGACCTTGCGCAACCGCATCGTCAGCACCGCGCACGCGGAGGTCTATGCGGAACCGGGCGGCTTGCCCGGCGACCGTTATATCCGTTACTACGAGGAGAAGGCGAAGGGCGGTGTCGGCCTCGCCGTCTGCGGCGGTTCGAGCCCGGTGTCGATCGACAGCCCGCAAGGCTGGTGGAAGTCGGTGAATCTGTCCACCGACAAGATCATCGATCCGCTCGCGCGGCTCGCCGAGGCGATGCATCGGCATGGCGCGAAGATCATGATTCAGGCCACGCACATGGGCCGCCGTTCGGCGTTTCATGGCGAGCATTGGCCGCATCTGATGTCGCCTTCCGGCGTGCGCGAGCCGGTGCACCGCGGCAACGCGAAGATCATCGAAGTGGAGGAGATTCGCCGCATCATCAGCGATTTCGCGGCGGCCGCGAAGCGCGTGAAAGATGCCGGCATGGACGGCGTCGAAATCTCGGCGGCGCACCAGCACCTGATCGACCAGTTCTGGAGCCCGCGCACGAATTTCCGCACCGACGAATGGGGCGGCTCGCTCGAAAACCGTCTACGTTTCGGCACTGAAGTATTGAAGGCGGTGCGCGAAGCGGTGGGCGCGGATTTCTGCATCGGTTTGCGCATGTGCGGCGACGAGTTTCATGAAGACGGGCTCGATCATGAGCAGTTGAAGGAAATCGCCCAGGCCATGAGCGAAACGGGCCTGATCGACTACCTCGGCGTGATCGGCTCGGGCGCGGACACGCACAATACGCTCGCGAACTGCATGCCGCCGATGGCGCTGCCGCCCGAACCGTTCGTGCATCTCGCGGCCGGCATCAAGTCGGTGGTGAAGGTGCCGGTCATGCACGCGCAAAGCATTCGCGACGCGGGGCAGGCGGAACGTCTGCTGGCGGGCGGCATGGTCGATCTGGTCGGCATGACGCGCGCGCAGATCGCCGATCCGCACATGGTCATCAAGATCCGCGATGGCCGCGAGGACGAAATCAAGCAGTGCGTCGGCGCGAATTATTGCATCGACCGTCAGTACAACGGGCTCGACGTGCTGTGCGTGCAGAACGCCGCGACCTCGCGCGAGGAAACCATGCCGCACGTGATCGCGAAGACGCGCGGGCCGAAGCGCAAGGTCGTCGTGGTCGGCGCGGGTCCGGCGGGACTGGAAGCGGCGCGCGTCGCGAAGTCGCGCGGTCATGACGTGGTGCTGTTCGAGAAGAACGACTACGTGGGCGGCCAGATCATGCTGGCCGCGAAAGCGCCGCAGCGCGAACAGATGGCGGGCATCGTGCGCTGGTTCGATATGGAGACGAAGCGCCTCGGCGTCGATCGTCGGCTCGGCGTTGCCGCCGACGAGAAAACCATCATGGCCGAGCAGCCGGACATCGTCGTGCTGGCGACGGGCGGCTCGTCGTTCACGTCGCAAGTGGCGGCATGGGGCGTCGAGGAAGGTCTTGCCGTAAGTTCGTGGGACGTGCTGTCGGGCAAGGTCGAACCGGGCAAGAACGTGCTCGTGTACGACGGGGTGAGCACGCACGCCGGCGCGGGCGTCGCCGATTTCATGTCGAGCCGCGGCTCGAACGTCGAGATCGTGACGCCGGACGTGAAGGTCGCCGACGACGTGGGCGGCACCACGTTCCCGATTTTCTATCGCCGGCTCTATGCGCAGGGCGTGATTCATACGCCGAATTACTGGCTCGACAAGGTCTACGAGGAAGACGGCAAGAAGATCGCCGTGATCCGCAACGAGTACACGGAAGAGCAGGAGGAGCGCGCGGTCGATCAGGTGGTGATCGAGAACGGCAGCACGCCCAATGACCAGCTTTACTGGACGCTCAAGCCCGAGTCGGTCAATCGCGGCCAGGTGGACGTGCACAAGCTGTTCGCCTCGGAGCCGCAACCGTCCTTGAGCGAAGAACTCGGCAACGGCCGCTTCCTGCTGTTCCGCGTCGGCGACTGCATTTCCATGCACAACATTCACGGCGCGATCTACGACGCGCTGCGTCTTTGCAAGGATTTCTGACGATGAGCCCCGTGTTTGTCATCACCGTCCTGCTGTGGCTGTCGGTGGCCGGCCTCGCGTTCGCGCTCGCCAAACGCGCCGCTTACTGGCGCGAAGGCCGCGCCACGGCGGCGGGCGCCTACGGCTGGGCGAATCTGCTGTCGATTCCCAAGCGCTACTTCGTCGATCTGCACCATGTGGTCGCGCGCGACCCGTACATTGCCAGGACGCACGTCGCCACCGCGGGCGGCGCGATCCTCGCGATGGCGCTGGTGTTCGTCAACTACGGGCTGGCGATTTACTCCGTGTGGCTCGACCGGTTGATTTTCCTCGCCGCGCTCGTGATGCTGGTGGGCGCGGTATTCGTCTGGCGTCGCCGACATGGCGCGAAGGCGGTGCCGGCACGGCTTTCGCGCGGGCCCTGGGATCATCTGCCGCTGCTGCTCGGTTCGTTCGCGCTCGGTCTCGTGCTGTTCGTCGCGCTGCCGGCTTCGGCGATGTCGGGTGCGCTCGCGATCGTCGTCGCGTTGCTGATCGCGGCGGGCGCGTTCACGATGACGTTCGGCGCGGCGCGCGGCGGCCCGATGAAGCATGCGCTCGCCGGTCTGCTGCACCTCGCGTTTCATCCGCGCCAGGAGCGTTTCGCCGAGCGCAACGATAGCGACGTGGTGCCGCCGACCGCGCTAAAGGCGCCGCTCCTCGACGCAAAGGAATACGGCGTTGGCAAGCCGGTCGAGTTTCGCTGGAACCAGTTGCTGAGTTTCGACGCGTGCGTGCAGTGCGGCAAGTGCGAGGCGGCGTGTCCCGCGTTCGCCGCCGGCCAGCCGCTCAATCCGAAGAAGCTGATTCAGGATCTGGTGACGGGCATGGTGGGCGGCACGGACGCCAACTATGCAGGCAGTCCCACGCCCGGCATTCCGCTCGGCAAGCATGCCGGCGCGCCCGGCAAGCCGCTGATTTCCAGCCTGATCGAAGCGGATACGCTGTGGTCGTGCACGACTTGCCGCGCCTGCGTGCAGGAGTGCCCGATGCTGATCGAGCACGTCGACGCGATCGTGGACATGCGGCGCAATCAGACCCTGGTCGAAGGCAACGTGCCGGGCAAGGGGCCGATCACGCTCGCCAATCTGCGCGAGACGGGCAGCGCGAACGGTTACGACATCGGCGCGCGCTACGACTGGGCGGTCGATTTGCAAGTGCAGGTCGCGCAACCGGGGCGTCACGTAGAGGTCTTGCTGATCGCCGGCGAAGGCGCGTTCGACATGCGTTATCAGCGCACGCTGCGCGCGCTGGTCAAGGTGTTGAATCGCGCGGGCATCGACTACGCGGTGCTCGGCGGCGTGGAAACCGATACCGGCGACACGGCCCGGCGTCTCGGCGACGAAGCCACCTTTCAGCAACTCGCGCGGCAGTTGATCGGCACGCTTTCGCAGTACTCGTTCCGCAAGATCGTCACCGCCGACCCGCACGTGCTGCACAGCCTGCGCAACGAATATCGCGCGCTGGGCGGCTTCTACGAAGTGCAGCATCACACGGCGCTGATCGACGAACTGGTCGCGAGCGGCAAACTGTCGCCGCGCGCGGTGGCCGCGTTGGCCGAACGCAAGATCACCTATCACGATCCATGCTACCTGGGCCGCTATAACGGCGAGACCGAAGCGCCGCGCCGCTTGCTGAAGAGCATCGGCATCAAGGTGGTCGAGATGGAGCGCAACGGCATGCGCGGGCGTTGCTGCGGCGGCGGCGGCGGTGCGCCGTTGACCGACATTCCCGGCAAGCGCCGCATTCCCGACATTCGCATCGACGACGCTCGCACGGTCGGCGCGGAAATCGTCGCGGTGGGTTGCCCGAATTGCACGGCGATGCTCGAAGGCGTGGTCGGACCGCGTCCTGAAGTGCTCGACGTTGCCGAACTGGTTGCAGCGGCGCTGGAGTAACGCGATGAACACTCTCAAACGAATCGATCCGCGTCGGCCGTTCATCATCACGGCGGATGGCCTCAGGCGCATCACGCTCGGTGCGACCGGCGTGGCCGGGTCGGCGGACTTCGCGGCGGCTGGCTCGGCGGGCCATCATCGCGAGCAGGCCAAGCCGCGCCGCACGAGCGCGACGCCGCAGCGCGTGTTGCTGGTTGCCGCCCATGCGGACCGCGGCGCATTGGACGACCACGCGCGTCAAACGCTGGCCGCCGCCGCATTGATCGCTGACACAACCACCGAAGTGGTGCTGCTGGTATTCGGCGAGTTCACCGGCGAGGCCGCCGCGCTCGGCATGCTCGGCGTGGATAAGCTGATCGAATTGCCGATGTTCGACCGCCGCAAGTTTGCGCCGATCGACGAATTGAACGCGTTGGCCGCATGCGTCGCGGCGTATGCGCCGGTCCATATTTTCCTGCCCGACAACGCGACCGGCGACGGCGACCTCGGCCGCCGCTATGCGGCTGCCGCCAATGCGAGCGTCGCAACGCATGTGGTGGAGATCGATGCCACGCACGTCGCGGCTTATGTGCGGGCGAATACCGCTTTCGCCGCGCGCTCGCTGCCCGAAGTGGTGCTGCTCGCGCCGAACGCCGTCGATCCGAAATTGCCGTTTGTCGGCGCGGGCGAGCGGGTTGTGTGGCGCGTCGACGGCGAGCCGGTTTCGTCCAAAGGCGCCGTGCGCGATCTCGGCATCGAGGAAATCGACGCCGCGCAACTGGCGCTCGAAGAAGCGGATTTCATCGTCTCGGCGGGCAACGGCGTGAGCGACGTCCCCGCGTTCGAGCGTCTCGCGTCCACCTTGGGCGCGGCGATCGGCGCAAGCCGCGTGGCCGTGGACGACGGCAAGTTCACGCGCGACAAGCAGATCGGCGCGACGGGCAAGACGGTCGAGGCGAGCGTCTATATCGCGTTCGGCATTTCGGGCGCGGTGCAGCATCTGCAAGGCATCAAGGATTGCCGTCACGTGATCGCGGTGAATCTCGACGCCAGCGCGCCGATCGCCAAGCGCGCGAATCTCACCGTGATCGCCGACGCCCAGGAAACCATCGCCGCGCTGAACGAAGCCGCATCCGCGGCGCGCACGGCGCGCGGAACCGGCGCGGCCTTATTGAACTCGACGGCACCGGCCGAGGGAGCGCTCGCATGAAGATCGCCGTACTAGTTTCCGTGGGCCGTCATCCGGTGAGCGGCGCCGCGCGCTACAGCCGCAACGACGCCGCCGCGCTGACAATGGCGCTCTCGCTCGCGAAAGCGCACAACGCGACGCTCGACGTGCTGCACGCGGGCGATCCGTCGAATCCGGCGCTCAACGAATATCTCGCGCTCGGCGCGCGCTCGGTCGAAGTGCTCGAATTGCCGGCGACGCCTGAATTTCAGGCCGACGCCGCCGCGCCGCTTGCCGCGCGTCTGCGAGGTTACGACCTGGTGCTGACCGGCACGCGTGCCGAAGGCGCATTCGACAGCGGCATGCTGCCGTATCGCGTCGCTCATGCGCTGGAGATGCCGCTCATCGGCGCGGCGGTCGATCTGACCTTGCGCGACGGTTGCGCCGAAGTCCGGCAATTCATGCCGAAGGGTTTGCGCCGGCGCGTCGAGGTGCAACTGCCTGCCTTGCTCGCGGTGCATCCGATGGCCAACGCCGTGCCGAAGTATGCGTATGCACGGCTGCGTGAAGGCACGATCCGCCCGGTCGCCACGCGTAGTGAGAGCAAGTCCCGCGACCCCGACTCCGTCGCCTGGACAGTTCGCCCGGCCAGCGCCAAACCGGTGCGCCTCGCCGCCGCCGAAAAGCGCTCCGGCCACGCCCGCATGCTCTCGGCAACGACGACCGAAAGCCGTGGCGGCAGCGTCGTAATTGAAGGGAGTTCCGTCGAAAAAGCACAAGTGATACTCGCGTATTTGCGCGAGCATCAACTCGTGGATTACTGATTTCTCATTCAGGCCAGCGCGCGACCAGGAGGGCCTGGCGCGGCACCAGACGTGATACGCAACGGAGCACACAATGAAAGTTTCCGCAGACGTTCGCGCAATGATCGAACGCCGCAAGAAGAATCACACGCTGGAAGCGCCGTTCTATACGAGCGAGGATATTTTCGCGCTCGACATGGACGCGATCTTCCGCCAGCACTGGATTCAGGTCGCAGTGGAGCCGGATGTGCCGGAACCGGGCGACTACATCACGGTGGAAATCGGTCACGATTCGATCCTGATCGTGCGCGACGACGACATGCAGGTGAGGGCGTTTCACAACGTCTGCCGCCACCGCGGGTCGCGGCTGTGCAACAGCGAGAAAGGTTCGCTCGGCAATATCGTCTGCCCGTATCACAGCTGGACGTATAGCCTGACCGGCGATCTGATGTACGCCGAGCACATGGGCGATCAGTTCGACCGCTGCAAGCACAGCCTGAAGTCCGTGCACCTCGAAAACCTCGCGGGCCTGATTTTCATTTGCCTCGCGGAACATCCGCCGGCCGACTTCGCCGTGGTGCGCGCCGCGATGGAACCGTATCTGCTGCCGCACGATCTGCCGAGCTGCAAGATCGCGGCGTCGATCGACATCATCGAGGAAGGCAACTGGAAGCTCACGATGGAGAACAACCGCGAGTGCTATCACTGCGTCGCGAACCATCCCGAGTTGACGATTTCGCTCTATGAATACGGCTTCGGCTATCAGCGCACGCCGGCCAACGAGGAAGGCATGGCCGCGTTCGAGGAAACCGTGGCGCGCCGCACCGCGCAGTGGGAGGCGATGAATCTGCCTTCGGCGGAAATCGAACGGCTCGCCGATCTCGTCACGGGTTTCCGCACGCAACGCTTGCCGCTCGATCGCGACGGCGAATCGCAGACACTCGACGCGAAAGTCGCCTCGAAGAAACTGCTCGGCGGTTTCGAGCAAGCCGACCTCGGCGGCCTGTCGTTCTGGACGCAGCCGAATTCATGGCATCACTTCATGAGCGACCATATCGTGAGCTTCTCGGTGATTCCGCTGTCCGCCGGCAAGACGCTCGTGCGCACCAAGTGGCTCGTGCACAAGGACGCGCGCGAGGGCATCGACTACGACGTGAACAACCTCACGGCCGTGTGGCGCGCGACGAACGATCAGGACCGCGCGCTCGTCGAATACTCACAGCGCGGCGCGACGAGCAGCGCCTACGAGCCGGGTCCGTATTCGCCGTTCACCGAGGGCCTGGTCGAGAAGTTCTGCGAGTGGTACATCGGCCGCATTGCCGATTACGACAACGCACCCCAAACCAGCGACGCGGGCAGTACCGCGCCGCTACCGCACGGCGAAAAAGTCGTGTCGTTCAAGCGCTGAGCGCAATACCGCAACCAGGAGCGGGAGAAAACAATGATGCGCGATCAGGCGACGTTTCAGCTCAGGACCGAGCCGGCTCCCAACCGCGTGACGCAACCGCGGTTCTGGGAGACGCTGCCGGCGCGTTGGAACAGCGATACCGACGACACGCTGGTGTGCTGCCAGGTCCGCCAGGAAACGCACGACGTCAAAAGCTTTTTCTTTCGCGCGCCGTCGGAACGCGCGTTCGTGTTCGAGCCGGGGCAGTTCATCACGCTCGAACTGGAGATCGACGGCGAGGCGGTGAATCGCTGCTACACGATTTCGTCGCCGCCAACGCGACCGCATACGATTTCGATCACCGTGAAGCGGGTGCCGGGCGGCAAGGTGTCGAACTGGCTGCACGACAACCTGCATGCGGGTTCGCAGGTACGCGTGCTTGGGCCTTCCGGCGAATTCACCTGCGCGCGGCATCCGGCGCGCAAGTTTCTGTTTTTGTCGGCGGGCTCGGGTATCACGCCGTTGATGTCGATGAGCCGCGCGCATCACGAACTGGGTCAGGACAGCGACATCGTATTCGTGCACAGCGCGCGCACGCCGGACGACATCATTTTCGCGCGCGAGCTCGATCTGATTGCCTCGAATCAGGCGCATTTCCGCACGGCGTTCGTGTGCGAACGGCTCGGCGCGCGCACGAATTGGCCTGGCGTGACCGGCTTTCTTACGCTGCCGCTGCTCAAGCTGATCGCGCCGGATTTCCTCGAACGCGAGATCTTCACTTGCGGGCCCGCGCCGTATATGCAGGCCGTGCGCAATTTGCTGGACGAGGGCGGATTCGATCGCAGCCATTATCACGAGGAAAGCTTTTCGTTCGAGACGGTGAGCGAGGTCGCCGCCGAATTGACGACCGCGCATGTCGCGGATGCGTTGCAGACAGCCAGTGCCACGGTTCCCGCTACCGCGGAGAGCTTTGCCGAAATGCGCGCAGAGGCGCCGGGTTTTGCGCCCGCGCCGGTCGAGTCGACGGACACGAAATTCAAGGTGAGCTTTGCCAAAAGCCATCGCGAGATCGAATGCGGCAGCGGTCAGCATGTACTGGATGCGGCGAAGAAAGCCGGCGTTCGGCTGCCCGCATCGTGCACGCAGGGCATGTGCGGCACGTGCAAGGTGAAGCTGGTGTCGGGTGAAGTCGCGATGAAACACGCGGGCGGGATTCGTCAGCGTGAGATCGACCAGGGCATGGTGCTGCTGTGCTGCAGCAAGCCGCTCAGTGATCTCGTCGTCGATAAGTAAGACAAGAATCGGACCCGGATTTCGGGCGAGGTCGCATGCGGACAACTGCATGTCGGAAAACAACGTTACCCGGCCTTTCTGGCTGGCGATTCTAAATGCTCAATGGGTTGTTTTTTGGACGGCGAACGGGAGATGGCGATGAGACTGATCAAAAAGATATTGGTGTTGAGTACCTTGAGCGCGGCGCTGGCGGCAAGCAGCGTTAGCGTGTCGGCCGATACGAAGCCGACCATCAAGATCGGTTACGTGGAAGGCTGGGACGACAGCGTGGCGACGTCCAACGTGGCCGCGCGCGTGATCGAAAAACGCCTCGGTTATCAGGTGCAACTCGTGCCGGTCGCGGCCGGCGTGATGTGGCAAGGCGTGGCGCGCGGCGATCTGGACGCGACGCTCTCCGCGTGGCTGCCGGTCACGCACGGTGCGTACTGGAATAACTTCAAGGAGAAGGTGGTCGACCTCGGCCCGAACTTCAACGACGCGAAGATCGGCTTGATCGTGCCGGAGAATGCCGACGTGAAGACCGTGGGCGATCTGGAAGCGAAGAAGGCGGAATTCGGCGCGCGCATTGTCGGTATCGACGCGGGCGCGGGCGTGATGCAGAAAACCAGCGAAGCGATCAAGGCGTATGGGCTGAACTATACGTTGATGCCGAGTTCGGGTAGCGCGATGACCGCCGAACTGGCACGCTCGGAAGCGGCGAGCAAGCCGATCATCGTGACCGGCTGGAAACCGCACTGGATGTTCGCGAAGTACAAGCTCAAATTCCTCGAAGACCCGAAGAAAGTATTCGGTGAAGCGGAGCACGTGGATAGCGTCGTGAATCCGGAACTCGAAAAGAAAGCGCCGCCCGTCGTCGCGTTCCTGAAGAAGTTTCAATGGAAGCCGGGCGAGATCGACAGCGTGATGCTGGCGACGCAAAACGGCGAGAAGCCGACCGCCGCCGCCGATGCATGGATCAGCGCGCATGGCGATCGCGTGGATAGCTGGGTGAAGTGATCGCTCTGCTCTTGTGAAACGGTTGCCGCTTTGTCAGAGCGGCAACTTCTAAAGAAAACGCCGCTTTTTAGCGGCGTTTTTGCCTATTCTCTGCTTATTGCAGCACGACGGTTCGATCGCCGTTGATAAACACGCGCCGCTCGATAAACGCCTTCACCGCTCGCGCCAGCGTGATGCATTCGACGTCGCGTCCCGTGGCAAGCAGCCGCTCCGGGCCGTAAGCATGATCGACGCGCTCCACCACCTGCTCGATGATCGGGCCTTCGTCGAGATCGTCGGTCACGAAATGCGCGGTTGCGCCGATCAGCTTCACGCCGCGCGCATGCGCCTGGTGATAAGGCTTCGCACCCTTGAAGCCGGGCAGGAACGAATGATGGATATTGATCGCGCGCGCCGCGAGCGCGCGGCTCGTTTCGCCGGAAAGAATCTGCATGTAGCGCGCGAGAATCATCAATTCAGCGCCCGAGGTCTCGAACAGATCGAGCAGGCGCGCCTCCTGTTGCGGCTTGGTGTCGGCGGTGATCGGCAGATGATGGAACGGCAGGCCGTGCTGCTGCGCAAGCGGTTCGAGGTCGCGATGATTCGAGCCGATGCCGACGATGTCCATCTTCAACTCGCCCATGCGCCAGCGGAATAGCAGGTCGGCGAGACAGTGTTCGAGTTTCGACACCATGATGAGCACCTTCGGCCGCGTGCCGACATCGTGCATGGCCCATGTCATCTGAAAGCGCTCGGCGATGACGGTGAATTCACGCTCGAGCGCCGCGATGTCCAGGCTCTCCTTGCTCTCGACGCCATGAAACACGCAACGCACGAAGAAGCGTTCGCTGAGGTCGTCGTCGAAAACGGTCAGTTCGTCGATATAGCAATGATGCCGGTCGAGAAAGCCGACAACGGCGGCAACCTGGCCCGCCGCGCTCGGACACGCGACGGTGAGAACCAGTTGATCGGGACGGGAATCGGCGGACATGCGCTCTCCACATAGACGATAAGGCGACGCCGCGGGGCGCGGCATGCATCATCGCAGTAGAGCAAATCCACCGGACGCGCGGATAGAAGCTAACCGCCGTCGCGCTGGAATGGGAACGTCAGGCGCTCATTCGGCGTCGAGTCCGCATTCGCCCAGCAGCCATTGGCGAAACGCGCTGATGACCGGCGTGGCCGTGCGCTGCGTGACGAGCAGATAGCCGCGCCCGGTGACGAGCGGCGTATCGAACAGTTCGACCAGTTGCCCGGTAGCGAGGAGTTCGTCGACGAGCGGCGCCCAGCCGAGCGCGACGCCCTGACCCATGATCGCGGCGTGAGCGACCAACGTGTAGCTGTTGAACGTGATGCCGCGATGCGCGGCGGGCGCGTCGAGGCTGTGCGCGGCGAACCAGTCGGCCCATGAAAGCCAGCGCGCCGGCTGAGTGGGTTCGAGATGCAGCAGCGGCAGATTCGTCAAGTCCGCGGGGGTGCGCAACGACGGATGCGCCGCGACAAACGCGGGGCTGCACACGGGCGTCACGCGTTCGGGAAACAGCTTGACCACGCCGCGCGCGGTCCAATCCGCATCCTCGTCGCCGAATGCAATCGCAATGTCGGACTGCTCGTGCGATGGGTCGAACACATTCTGCGAGGTGATGATCTTCACGTCGACGTCCGGCATCAACGCCTTGAATTGCGACAGGCGCGGCATCAGCCAATACGTGGCGAAGCCGAAATCGGTGGAGAGCGTGAGCGTTTGCGGCGTGCGCCGCGCGCGAATCTCGGCGGTGGCTGCGCGGATCGTGTCCAGCGCGTCGTGCACGGCTTCGAAGAGACGCACGCCGTCCTCGGTCAGCGTGACGCCGCGGTGGCCGCGCTCGAAGAGCGGCGCGCCGAGCGCTTCTTCGAGCTGCACGACGCGCTGACTGACCGCCGGCTGCGTCGAACCCAACTCGCGAGCGGCCGCCGTGAAGCTGGCGAGCCGCGCGGCCGATTCGAACATCGTCAACGCCTGCATCGGCGGCAAGCGATCCTGCCTCGACATAACGCCCCCTTATAGGCACATAACGATTTGCCGTCTTCACAGCGGCGAATTGGACGGCAATAGTGCTGTTGCTGCCCGGCCTGATTCATCCGCTTGCAATGCCATTTGCACCAACATTTGCTCCAACATTTGCGATTCTATTCGAGGCACGTTCCAATGCTTGACACCAAAAAGAATATTCTTATTCTCATGGCCGACCAGATGACGCCTTTCGCGCTTGCCGCTTATGGGCATCGTCTGACGAAAACTCCCAATCTCGATCGCCTCGCGAAGCAGGGCGTGGTGTTCGAGTCGGCGTATTGCGCGAGTCCGTTGTGCGCGCCGTCGCGCTTTTCCTTTTTGTCGGGCAAGCTGCCGTCCGCGATTGGCGCTTACGACAACGCAGCGGAATTTCCGTCGCAAACACTGACGTTCGCGCATTATCTTCGGGCGGAAGGATATCGCACGATCCTGTCCGGAAAAATGCATTTCTGCGGCGCCGATCAATTGCACGGTTTCGAGGAACGGCTCACGACCGACATCTATCCCGCCGATTTCGGCTGGACGCCCAACTGGGACGATTTCGAAACGCGCCCGACGTGGTATCACAACATGAGTTCAGTGATCGACGCGGGTCCGTGCGTGCGCACCAATCAACTCGACTTCGACGACGAAGTCACGTTCACGACCCGGCAAAAGCTCTTCGACATCGCGCGCGAGCGTCATGCCGGCAAAGACGCGAGGCCGTTCTGTCTGGTCGCCTCGCTCACGCACCCGCACGACCCGTACGCGGTTCCGCAAAAGTACTGGGACATGTACCCCGACGAATGCATCGACATGCCCGCGTATCGCGATTCGTTCGACGAAGCCGATCCGCATTCGAAGCGCTTGCGGCACGTCTCTCAAACCGACCGCACGCCGCCGACCGACCAGCAGATCCGCAATGCGCGCCGCGCTTATTACGGCGCGATTTCCTATGTCGACGATCAGTTCGGCGCGATCCTCGATGCACTCGAACAGACGGGCCTCGCTCAGGACACCGTGATCGTCGTGACATCGGACCACGGCGAGATGCTCGGCGAGCGCGGCCTTTGGTACAAGATGACGTTCTTCGAAGGCGGCTGCCGCGTGCCGCTGATCGTGCATGCGCCGCAGCAGTTCGACGCGCATCGCGTGAAGGCGTCCGTATCGCATCTCGATCTGTTGCCCACGCTCGTCGAATTGGCGCGTGGCGAGTTGCCCGCCGTGTGGCCGGATTCGCTCGACGGACAAAGCCTCATGCCGCATCTGCGCGGCGCCGGTGGCGGTCACGACGAGGCGATCGGCGAATATCTGGCCGAAGGCGCGATAGCGCCGATCGTGATGCTGCGGCGCGGGCAGTTCAAGTTCATCCACACGCCGGCCGATCCCGATCAGCTATACGACGTCGCGGCGGACCCGTTCGAGCGCGAGAACCTTGCCGCGCGCGCCGAATACGCGCTGCTAGTGGCGGCGCTGCGCGAGGAGATCGCGCGACGCTGGGATCTCGCCGCGTTGCACGAGGAGGTTCTGAAAAGCCAGCGCCGCCGTCACTTTCATTTCGCGGCCACGACGCAGGGCACGGTTGCGTCGTGGGACTGGCAGCCGCTGGTGGATGCGAGCCAGCGCTACATGCGCAACCACATCGATCTCGATACGCTGGAAGCGATGGCGCGCTTTCCCGCCGTCGCGCACTAGTTTGCCGCCCGGTGTTCCGCTCGATATCCCGCTCATGATTCACCTACCTACAGGAAGCCGACATGATGAAAAAGCTCTTGAAACAGGCCGTATCCGGCGCCGCGCTCTTCTGCGCCGCGGCCACTCTTGCTTCGGCCGCGGAGCCGCAGTCGTGCACGCAGGTCAACATGGCGGGGCCGGGCTGGACCGACATCGACGCGACCAATGCGATGACCGGTGTCGTACTCAAGGCGCTCGGCTACACGCAGAAGGTGGCGAACCTGTCGGTGCCGATCACCTATCAGGGCTTGAAGAAAGGGCAGATCGACGTGTTCCTCGGCAACTGGATGCCGGCGCAGGCGCCGGTCGTCAAGCCGTTCGAGGAAGAGAAATCGATCGAGGTCGTGCATCCGAATCTCACGAACGCGAAGTTCACGCTCGCGGTGCCCGATTACGTGGCGGCTGCCGGTGTCCACTCGTTCGCGGACCTCGCGAAGAACGCCGACAAGTTCGACAATAAGATCTATGGCATCGAACCGGGCGCGCCGGCCAACCAGAACATCAAGAAGATGGTCGACGACAAGGCGTTCGGCCTCGGCAACTGGAAGGTCGTCGAATCGAGCGAGACCGGCATGCTCACGCAGGTGGAGCGCGCGGTGCGCGAGAAGAAGTGGATCGTGTTCCTCGCCTGGGAGCCGCATCTGATGAACACAAAGTTCAAGCTGACCTATCTCGACGGCGGCGACAAGTACTTCGGGCCGAATTACGGCGGCGCCACGGTCAATACGGTGGTGCGCAGCGGTTATGCCGCGCAATGCCCGAATGTGGGGCGCCTTTTCAAACAGCTTACGTTCAATGTCGATCTGGAAAACGGCGTAATCACCGAAGTACTGGAAAAGAAAACAGGCGTCGACGTCGCGGCCACCGAAGCGCTCAAGCGTCACCCGGAACTGTTGAAGTCGTGGCTCGACGGAGTTAACACGGCTAGCGGCGCGAATGGCTTGCAAGCGGTGCAAACCGCCCTCGGCGTGAAATAAAGCGGCATTCGTGGCGGCAAGGTCGCCAGGCGACAGATTCATGTCGCATGCGGTTGATTCGCCATAAATCTGGACTCGTATTCTTGACCCGTCGAGGCAGGCAAGCCATGCGGATTGACTGCCTCGACGCCAGCTCCACTCCGTTTCAGTCAGTCCCAGCCGGTTTCGAACTGCCCTCATGCGAGAAACGCCGCGCGTCGAATACAACGCCCGGCAAGGATCGCTTCATCCAACGAAATACGCAGGCAAAGAGCAGGGGAGAATCTAGATGAAGAAGAGAAATGCCGCCAGTCTTTCGGGACTCGCTCTCGCGGCCAGCGCCGCATTCGCGCCCACGGCTGTTCATGCGCAAAGCAGCGTCACGCTGTACGGCATTCTGGACGCCGGCATCACTTACGTGAACAACGCAGGCGGCGCCCACCAGTTCAAATTCGATGACGGCATTTCGTACGGCAACCGGATCGGCTTCAAGGGCGTGGAAGATCTCGGCGGCGGCTTGCAAGCCGTGTTCGTGCTCGAATCGGGTTTTCACCTGGGCAACGGCCAGCTTGGATTCGGCGGCGCCGAATTCGGACGCCAGGCTTATGTCGGCCTGAAGAACTCGTGGGGCACGCTGTCGTTCGGCAATCAGCTCGACATGACCGAGGAGTTCGTCTATCTGTACAACATCTCCGCATGGGCGAGCGGCTACGCGATCCACCAGGGCGACTTCGACCGCATGAACGGCGACCGTCTGCCGAATTCGGTCAAGTTCCTGTCGAGCGATTTCTCGGGCTTCAGTTTCGGCGGCATGTATTCGTTCGGCAATACGGCGGGCGACTTCCATCAGAAAAGCGCGTGGAGCGTGGGCGCACGTTACGAGCACGGCGCGTTCAACATCGGCACCGCTTATACGCAGTTGAACAACCCGTACGGCATCTATGCGTTCGATCCGTATGCGATGATCGGCACGCGCAGTTTCCTCGGCCGGCCGACTGTTTCCGTCGATCCGGCAACCGGCGCGGTGACGGATCTGTATAGCTCGTCATCCTTTCCGGTCGATAAGCAAGGCGCGTTCGGCATTGGCGCCGCCTATACGATCGGCAAGCTGATGCTGACCGGCGACTTCACGTATACGACCATCAAGGGTCTGGGTCAGACCTCGCATATGCAGGTTTATGAGGGCGGCGCATCGTACAACTTCACGCCGGCGCTCGCGTTGTACGGCGGTTATCAGCACACGCGCTTTGAAGGCAATCACTGGAATCAGGGATCGCTGGGCCTGCATTACCTGTTGTCCAAACGCACGGACGTATATATTTCCGGCGACTATCTGCGCGCGTCCGATGGCGTGAACGCGGTGATCGGCTATAGCTTCGCGCCGTCCACGTCGAACACGCAGTCCGACGTGCGGATCGGCATGAAGCACGCGTTCTAGAGGGTGTTAGGCACTTTTTGTCAGACCTGGTATCCTGGCAGAATGAAAAAACGCAGGCCATACCCAACGGATGTATCGGATGAAGAGTGGTACTTCGCCGCTCCGTACCTGACCTTGATGAACAAGGACGCACCGCAGCGCCGCTACGAACTGCGCGAGATGTTCAACGCGCTGCGCTGGATCGTACGCGCGGGTGCACCGTGGCGTTTGTTGCCCAATGACTTTCCACCTTGGGAACTGGTCTACCAGCAGACGCAGCGCTGGATTCAGGCCGGCTGTTTCGAGGCCATGGTGAATGACCTGCGTTCGATCATCCGGATCGCGCAGGAGCGTCGTGGTCAACCCAGCGCGG
>NZ_FRAB01000081.1 GCF_900142195.1 Paraburkholderia terricola | reverse complement strand
CATCAATTGGCGCTCCGAGCGGATGCTGTAGAGCACCTGGATCAGCATGGCTCGCAGCAACTTCTCCGGCGCGATGCTCGGCCGCCCACCCTTGAGGTCGGCCTCGTACATCCCGGCAAACAACCGATCCATCTTCACCAGTGCTTCGTTCGCCATCACCCGGATCGAACGCAACGGATGCGACTTCGGAACGAAGTCGTCCAGCTTGCGCATGGAAAACAAACTCTCGGTGAATGTGTCGGCGCCGCGCATGATCTCCAAGGGGCAAGTGGGGGTCTTCCATCAACGCTTCAGGGGCCTTCAGCGATGACATTACCGCCGATACTTCAGCAGCCTGCTAGTGTTCCGTCCCAGAAATAACTTTGCATAGCCGAGCCACTTTCTGGATGATGGAATCAGCTGTCGCGGTCCACACGAACGGGCGCTTATGGACGTTGTACTGCTCGACGTAGCCTTCGATGCTGGCAATCAGCTGGCGCACGTTCCTGAATGAGCCGCGTCGGATAGCCTGCTGTGTAACCAGGCCAAACCATCGCTCCACCTGATTGAGCCAGCTCGAATAGGTCGGAGTGAAATGCATGTGGTAGCGCGGATGTTTAACGAGCCACGCCTTGACCTTCGGATGCTTGTGCGTCGCATAGTTGTCGGCAATCAGATGTACATCGAGCTCTGCAGGCACGGCCTGATCGATGTGCCTAAGGAAGGCCAGAAACTCCTGATGCCGATGACGGGGTTTGCACTGCGCAATGACTTCACCCGTCGCCGTATCGAGCGCTGCGAACAGGGTTGTAGTGCCATGCCGGATGTAGTCATGCGTCACCCCTTCGAGGTAGCCCAGACCCATCGGCAATACCGGCTGCGTGCGCTCCAGCGCCTGGCACTGGCTCTTCTCGTCGACGCACAGTACGAGCGCATTGGTCGGTGGGCTCAGGTACAGCCCGACAATATCGCGCACCTTCTCGACGAAGTACGGATCAGTAGAGAGCTTGAAACTTTTTGAGCGATGGGGCTGCACGCCGAACAGCGACAGATACCGTGCCACGGAACTCTTCGAAATCCCGGTCTGCGCAGCAGCAGAACGCACACTCCAGTGCGTTGTGCCGTCCGGCTTCTCGTGCAGCACCTTCGCCAGCAGTTCCGCCACCGCCTCATCGTCGTGCGCGCGCGGCCGCCCCGGCCGGGCTTCATCATGCAGGCCCGCAAGCCCCCGCGCGACGAACCGCTTCTTCCAGTGCGTGATCGCCGGTGACGTCACGTCGCACTGCAAAGCAATTTCCTGGTTGGTATGACCGTCAGCAGCCATCAGGACGATCTTTGCCCGACGCACCAGAGAGTGAGGCAGCGAACGCGAACGGCTCATCGACACCAGTTGTTCCCGCTCCAGTTCTGACACCACGACCTCGATTCCCTTGCGCCCCATGATCGCCTCCTGTGCAGCCAGATTCGATCATAGAACAATATAAATTTATGCAAAGTTATTTCTGGGACGGAACACTAGGCGCCTATATACATCCGTCCACGTTCCCGCATGGTTCTTGCTGCACACAAGAGCCTGACGGCGTTGGCCGCTCTTGACGACGTGCTGATACGGATGCCCGTTCAGGGCAAGTCCCATCGAAATACGGCTTGCCTGCTGGCGAGCGAACACCCGCTCCTGCCTTACGTTCCAGGAGCCCCATGACCGATGCTCGTTCGAGTGAATAGGGCACCCGCATGCACGCGCCCCCCCGCGTCGATGTTTACTTGACATCTAAATTATCTACGCCTAAATTAACTCCAAAGCAGAATCCACTTTGGAGACTCAGCATGCGCATTGTCTGTATCGGCGGCGGCCCTGCCGGCTTGTATTTCGGCTTGTTGATGAAGAGCCGCAACCCGGCTTACGACGTTACGGTCGTGGAGCGCAACCGTCCGTACGACACCTTCGGCTGGGGCGTGGTGTTCTCCGACCAGACGCTCGGCAATCTGCGCGCCGCCGACGCCCCCAGCGCCGACGCCATCCTCGACGCCTTCAATCACTGGGACGACATCGAAATCAATTTTCGCGGCAGGCAGATCCGTTCGTCGGGTCATGGCTTCTGCGGCATCGGCCGCAAGCGTCTGCTGAACATCCTGCAAGCGCGCTGCGAAGCGCTTGGCGTCAAGCTGGTATTCGAAACCCAGGTCACGGACGACACCGTCTACGAAGCCGACCTGGTCGTCGCGTGCGACGGCGCCAACAGCGCGATTCGCCAAAAATATGCGGCTACGTATAAGCCCAGCATCGACATGCGCGATTGCCGCTTCGTCTGGCTCGGCACGAAAAAACTTTTCGACGCCTTCACGTTCGCCTTCGAGGAAACGGAGTTCGGCTGGTTTCAGGCACACGCGTATCGTTTCGACGATCAAACGTCCACGTTCATCGTGGAAACGCCGGAGCGCGTATGGCGCGCCGCCGGTCTCGACGAAATGAGCAAGGAAGACAGCATCGCCTTCTGTGAAAAGCTGTTCGCCAAGTATCTGGACGGCAACGCGTTGCTGTCGAACGCCGCGCATTTGCGCGGGTCGTCGCAATGGATCCGCTTTCCGCGTGTCGTCAACGAGGAATGGGTGCATTGGCGCCGCAACGCCGACGGCACGCAAACGCCGGTCGTTCTGATGGGTGACGCCGCGCACACCGCGCACTTCTCGATCGGCTCCGGCACCAAGCTCGCGCTTGAAGACTCCATCGAACTGGCGAACAGCATCGGCGCGCATCCCGGCGATTTGCCCGCCGCGCTGAGGCACTACACGAACGTGCGCAGCGTCGACGTACTACGCATCCAGAACGCCGCGCGCAATTCAACGGAATGGTTCGAGCATGTCGACCGCTATACGTCGTTCGAACCCGAACAGTTCGCGTATTCGCTGCTCACGCGCTCGCAGCGCATTTCACACGAGAACTTGCGTGAGCGCGACGCACGCTATCTGTCCGGCTTCGAAAACTGGCTCGCGCAGCGCGCCGGCGTCGAACCCGCACCGCACAAGCACTCGATTCCGCCCATGTTCACGCCCTTCACGCTGCGCGGCGTCACGTTGAAGAACCGTGTGGTGGTTTCGCCGATGGCGCAATACTCAGCCGTCGACGGTATCGCCGGCGACTATCACCTGATGCATCTCGGCGCGCGCGCGATGGGCGGCGCCGCGCTGGTCATGACGGAAATGACCTGCGTATCGCCCGAGGCGCGCATCACGCCCGGGTGTCCTGGCATGTACGCGCCCGAGCATCTGGCGGCGTGGAAACGTATCGTCGATCTCGTGCATCGTCAGTCGGATGCCAGGATCGGCATTCAACTCGGCCACTCCGGCGCGAAGGGATCGACACGAGTGGCATGGGAAGGCATCGACCAGCCGCTCGCCGAAGGCAACTGGCCGCTCGTTTCAGCCTCGCCGCAACAATATCTGCCTGGCGTCAGCCAGCATTCGCGCGAAGCCACTCGCGAGGAATTGCGCGAGATCGAAGCGCAATTCGTGCGCGCCGCGCATATGTCCGCCGAAGCCGGTTTCGACTGGCTCGAACTGCATTGCGCGCATGGCTATTTCCTCTCGAGCTTCCTGTCGCCGCTGACCAACCATCGTACGGACGAATACGGCGGTTCGCTCGAAAACCGCCTGCGCTATCCGTTACAGGTGTTCAAGGCGATCCGTGCGGCATGGCCGCAAGACAAGCCGATTTCCGTGCGCATTTCCGCGAACGATTGGGTCGAAGGCGGCACCACGCCCGACGACGCCGTGCAGATCGCGCGCGCTTTCAAGGCAGCGGGCGCCGACATGATCGACGTGTCGTCGGGTCAGGTCAGCAAGGAGGAAAAACCGGTGTACGGCCGCATGTTCCAGACGCCGTTCGCCGACCGCGTGCGCAACGAAGCGGGCATCGCAACGATCGCCGTGGGCGCGATCTCCGAGGCCGACCACGTGAACAGCATCATCGCGGCGGGCCGCGCCGATCTGTGCGCGATCGCGCGTCCGCATCTGGCGAATCCGTCGTGGACGTTGAATGAAGCCGCCAGGATCGGCTACCTCGATGTGGCCTGGCCCAAGCCTTACATCGCCGCGAAGTCGCAACTCGAACGCAATCTGGAACGCGAGCGCGCGCAGGCGGCGGCCAACGCCGGCCTGTCGCCGCAAGAACGCGCGCAACGCGCGGAAGGAACCACATGAACACGCTGAACTCATCGCTCGCGGGACAACACGCCGTGGTCACCGGCGGCGGCAGTGGCATTGGCGCGGCCGTGGCGGAAACGCTGCTGCGCGCCGGCGCGCGCGTCACGTTGATGGGCCGCAGCCCGCAGCGGCTCGACGCGCAGCGCGACAAACTCGCCGCGCTCGGCGAGGTCGCCTGCGTCAGCGCCGATGTCACGCAGGAAAGCTCCGTTGCCAATGCGTTCTCTCAGGCCGGCGCAGTCGACATCCTCATCAACAACGCCGGCCAGGCGCAAGCCGCGCCGTTCACACACACCGACATGGCGCTCTGGCAGCGCATGCTCGACGTGAATCTCACCGGCGTATTCCTCGGCACGCGCGCGGTGTTGCCCGGCATGCTCGAACGCGGTCATGGCCGCATCGTCAACGTGGCAAGCACGGCGGGACAAATCGGCTACGCCTACGTCGCCGCGTATTGCGCCGCGAAACACGGCGTGATCGGTCTCACGCGTTCGCTCGCGCTCGAAGTCGCGACCAAAGGCGTCACCGTCAACGCGGTTTGTCCCGGCTACACGGAAACCGAATTGCTGCACGCATCCCTCGAACAGATCACCAGCAAGACCTCACGCACCGAACAGCAGGCGCGCGAAACCCTGTTGCGCTCGAATCCGCAGCGTCGCTTCGTGAGCCCCGAACAGGTCGCCAATGCCGTGCTGTGGCTTTGCCAGCCGGGCTCGGAGGCCGTGACGGGTCAATCCATTTCCATCTCCGGTGGAGAAGTAATGTGACGAAATCATCGAACATCAAAAAACCCGTGGCGCTCGACGCAAAACCGCCGCGCAAAGGCATCGCGAAACCCGCGGAGAACGTCGTGGATCTGGAAATGAGCACCGGCGCCGATAGTCACATGGGCCTGCGTCTGTGGCTGCGCATGCTGACCACCACCAATCTCGTGCAAGCCGAGTTGCGCAAGCGTCTGCGCAACGAATTCGACACCACGCTGCCGCGTTTCGATCTGATGGCGCAACTCGAGCGCCATCCCGAAGGCTTGAAGATGACCGAGCTATCGCGCCGTTTGATGGTGACGGGCGGCAATGTCACCGGCATTACGGATCAGCTCGAAAAAGAAGGCCTCGTCTCGCGCGACAACGATCCGAACGATCGCCGCTCGATCAGCGTATGCCTCACGCCTGCGGGCCGCAAGGCGTTCGACAAGATGGCGGTGGCGCACGAGCAATGGGTGGTCGAACTGTTCGGCGGCTTGAGTCTCGATGAAAAATCGCGCACCCATCAGCGCCTCGGCAAGCTCAAGAAACATCTGCTCGACAGTCTGAAAGACTGATCCGCCCTGAACCGCAACACCATCCTGCATGGAGCGCTCATGACACGATCCAACGCCCACGCGCTGCTGGACGGCAACCGCCTGACGCTCGCCAGCTACGAGGCGCGACACTTCGGCTGGTCGGTCGCCGGCAAGGTCGCGACGATCACGCTGAACCGCCCGGAGCGCAAGAACCCGCTAACGTTCGAATCGTACGCGGAGTTGCGCGATCTGTTCCGGCAACTCGCGTATGCCACCGACATCAAGGCCGTCGTGATTCACGGCGCGGGAGACAACTTCTGCTCCGGTGGCGACGTGCACGACATCATCGCGCCGCTGATGGATTTGCCGATGCCGGAACTGCTGCTCTTCACGCGCATGACCGGCGACCTGGTCAAGGCCATGCGCCACTGTCCGCAACCGGTGATCGCCGCCGTCGACGGCGTTTGCGCCGGCGCGGGCGCGATTCTCGCCATGGCGTCCGACATGCGGCTCGGCACCGCGCGCAGCAAGCTCGCGTTTCTGTTCTCGCGCGTCGGCCTGGCGGGCTGCGATATGGGCGCTTGCGCAATTCTGCCGCGCATCATCGGGCAGGGGCGCGCCGCCGAATTGCTCTTCACCGGACGCTCCGCAAGCGGCGACGAAGGCCACGCATGGGGCTTCTATAACCGCCTGTGCGACCCCGCGGCGCTCCTCGAGGAAGCGCACAAGCTCGCCGCCGATCTCGTCGCCGGCCCGACTTTCGCGCACGGCATCACGAAGAAGATGCTGCATCAGGAATGGAGCATGAGCATCGACGAAGCGATCGAGTCCGAAGCGCAAGCACAGGCCATCTGCATGAGCACACGCGATTTCGAACGGGCGTACAAGGCATTCGCCGCGAAGTCGCGGCCCGTGTTCGAGGGAGACTGAGTTGAACGCCAACAGCGATGTGGATCTGCATGGCGCGCTGGCCTGGCCGTTCTTCGAGCCACGCCACCGCGAACTCGCGGCGGGTATCGAGGCATGGTGCCGCGCGAATCTTTCGCACGACGGCGGGCATAAGGACGTCGATGCGACCTGCCGTCGTCTGGTGCGCGAACTCGGCGCGGCGGGCTGGCTGAAATACGGCGTGGGCGGTGTCGCTTACGGCGGTCACGGCGACACGATCGACACGCGCGCCGTTTGCCTGCTGCGCGAAACGCTCGCCAAGCATTCCGGCCTCGCGGACTTCGCGCTCGCCATGCAAGGGCTCGGCTCCGGCGCGATCTCGCTCGGCGGCACGCACGAGCAGAAGGCGCGTTACCTGCCGCGCGTCGCCAACGGCACGGCCATTGCCGCGTTTGCGTTGTCGGAGCCGGAAGCGGGATCGGACGTCGCCGCCATGACGCTCGCCGCTCGCGAAGACGGCGACGCCTACGTGCTCGACGGCGACAAGACGTGGATCTCCAACGGCGGCATCGCCGACTTTTACGTCGTGTTCGCCAGAACCGGCGAAGCGCCGGGCGCGCGCGGCATCACGGCATTCATCGTCGACGCGGATACGCCGGGGCTTGAAATTGCCGAACGCATCGACGTGATCGCGCCGCATCCGCTCGCACGCCTGCATTTTGCGGGCGCGCGCGTGCCGCGCAGCCAGATGCTCGGCGCACCCGGCGAAGGCTTCAAGCTCGCGATGCGCACGCTGGATATTTTCCGCACGTCGGTGGCGGCCGCGTCGCTCGGATTCGCGCGTCACGCGATGGCGGAAGGTCTCTCGCGCGCCGCGTCGCGCAAGATGTTCGGCCAGACGCTCGGCGATTTTCAACTGACGCAGGCGAAGCTCGCGCAGATGGCGTTGACCATCGACAGCAGCGCGCTACTGGTTTATCGCGCCGCCTGGCTGCGCGACCAGGGCGAAAGCGTCACGCGTGAAGCGGCGATGGCGAAGTGGCATGCCAGCGAAGGCGCGCAACAGGTGATCGACGCCGCCATGCAGCTTTTTGGCGGCATGGGCGTGCAAAGCGGCACGGCCGTCGAAATGCTGTATCGCGAGATTCGCGCGCTGCGCATTTACGAAGGCGCGACCGAAGTGCAGCAATTGATCGTGGGGCGCGATTTGCTGAAAGCGCACGCGGCCGCGACCGGGGGCAACGCGAAATGAGCACGCCTTCGTTCGACAGGCAGGTACGCATTCGCTTCTCGCACTGCGACCCCGCGGGCATCGTGTTCTTTCCGCAATATCTGGTGATGACCAATGCTTTGGTCGAAGACTGGTTCAACGAAGGCCTGCATATCGACTACGCGCAGATGATCGCGCAGCGCCGCGTCGGCCTGCCGATCGTCAAGCTCGACTGCGAGTTTTCGCGGCCGAGCCAGATGGGCGAGACGATCACGTTGACGCTGGGTGTCGTCGCGATTGGACGGCGCTCGATCAGCATCGAGATCGTCGGTCATTGCCGCGGCGAAACCCGCTTTCGCGCCAAACAGGTGCTCGTCACCACGTCGATCGAAAGCGGACAGTCGATTGAAATTCCCGCGGACATCGCGAGCGCGCTCGCGACGTTCGCCCCACAAGCCGAATCCATCGAGACGCATCGCTCATGAAAAAAGCTCTTCTCCCCAACGGTTGGATCAAGCCGCGCGGCTATGCGAACGGCGTCGCGGCCACCGGCACGCAGGTGTTCATTGCCGGCCAGATCGGCTGGGATGAACAGGCGCGCTTCCAGACCACCGACTTCGCCGCCCAAGCCATTCAGGCGCTGAAAAACGTCGTGGCCGTGCTGCGCGAAGCGGGCGGCGAACCGCGCGATCTGGTGCGTCTCACCTGGTATGTCACCGACAAGCGCGAATACCTGGCCTCGCTGAGAGATATCGGCCGCGGGTTTCGCGAGCTGATCGGCGACTACGACATCGCGATGAGCGCGGTGCAGGTCGTTGCGTTGATCGAGGACGAAGCGAAGGTGGAAATCGAAGCGACCGCGGTGATTCCGCAGCAGTGATTCCACGATAAATACAGCAAGCCAACCGCAATGCAGCCGGCTCGACGCCGGGGGAGATGATGATGGAACCGTCAGCACACGTCGACACCTTCGCGCGCGACAATCTTCCGCCGCAGGATCAATGGCCTGTCCTGCTTCTCGACAACCCGGACGTCGCGTACCCGTCGCGCTTTAACTGCGCGACGGAGTTGCTGGACCGAACCATCGAAGCGGGTCATCGCGACCATCCGGCGATCTGGTCCGATGTGGACGGCGAACCACGCGCCACCACCTACGGCGAACTGCTTGCATTGGTTAATCGCAGCGCGCACGTGCTGATCGACGAAATGGGCTTGCAGCCTGGCAACCGGGTGCTGCTGCGTGGACCGAACAGCCTGAACATGGCGGTGATGGCGCTGGCGGCGCTGAAAGCCGGGCTCGTCCTCGTGCCGACGATGCCGCTTTTGCGCGCCAAGGAACTGAAGCAGATCATCGAGAAAGCGCAGGTGAGCGCGGCATTATGCGACGCCCGTCTGATCGCGGAACTGGCGCGCTGCAACGATCCTCAGAACGAGTTCTACTGCGCCGGTCTGAAGCAAACGCGCCTGTTTCATGACGACGACGCCGAGTCGATCGACACACTCGCAATCAACAAACCGGACCGCTTCGCCGCGTGCGACACCGCCGCCGACGACGTCTGCCTGATCGCCTTCACCAGCGGCACGACCGGCGCGCCGAAAGGCTGCATGCACTTTCATCGCGACGTACTGGCCATGTGCGATCTGTTCCCGCGCCATGTGTTGAAACCGTCGTCCAGTGACGTTTTTTGCGGCACGCCACCGCTCGCGTTCACGTTCGGCCTGGGCGGCCTGTTGTGTTTTCCGCTGCGCGTGGGCGCATCCACGGTGCTGATCGAGAAGCTCACGCCCGAGACCTTGCTGGACACCGTCGAACGCTTTCACGCGACCATCATGTTCACCGCGCCGACTTTCTATCGGCAAATGGCGCCGCTCGTTCCGCGCCACGACGTGTCGAGCCTGCAAAAGACGGTGTCGGCGGGCGAAGCGTTGCCCGACTCCACGCGCCGCCTGTGGCACGACGCGACCGGCATCGAGATGATCGACGGCATCGGCGGCACCGAGCTGATTCATATCTTCATCTCGGCCGCCGATGACGCGATTCGCCCGCACGCCATCGGGCGCGCGGTGCCGGGTTACGTCGTGCAAGCCGTGGACGACGCCATGCAGCCGGTTCCGCCTGGCACGATCGGCAAGCTCGCGGTGCGCGGTCCGACCGGCTGCCGCTACCTCGCCGACGAACGGCAAGTGAAGTTCGTGCGCGACGGCTGGAACCTGCCGGGCGATTCCGTCTATCTGGACGAGGACGGCTACGTGTTCTATCAGGCGCGCGCCGACGACATGATCGTCTCCGCGGGCTACAACATCTCCGGCCCCGAAGTGGAAAGCGTGCTGCTGCAACACGAGGCGGTCGCCGAATGCGGCGTGGTCGGCGCGCCGCACGAAACACGCGGGCAGATCGTCAAGGCCTTCGTCGTGCTCAATCCAGGTCATGAACCCGACGACCAACTGGTCTCGCAACTGCAGGACTTCGTGAAAAACAGCGTGGCGCCGTATAAATATCCGCGTGAAATCGTGTTCGTCGACTCGCTGCCGCGCACGGAAACCGGCAAGCTCAAGCGCTTCGAGTTGCGTTCGTTGAAGTAGAGGGGCGGCTAGAGCCACGCCTCGGCGCAACATCTCTATGATGTGGCACTTCACAGGCCAACTTCCCTCGCCCATGCTGACCGTCCATCACCTGAACAACTCGCGCTCGCAACGCGTGTTGTGGCTGCTCGAAGAACTCGGCGTGCCCTACGAGATCAAGCGCTACCAGCGCGATCCGAAAACGATGCTGGCGCCGCCCGAATTGCGCGCGGTGCATCCGCTCGGCAAGTCGCCCGTGATGACCGACGACGGACAGACCCTCGCCGAGTCGGGCGCGATCATCGAGTATCTGATCGACAAATACGGCCAGGGGCGTTTCGCGCCTGCAATGGGCACGCCGGAGCGGCCGCGTTACACCTACTGGCTGCACTACGCGGAAGGCTCGGCCATGCCGCCGTTGCTGCTGAAGCTGATTGCGCTGCGCATCGCCGGTGCGCCGATGCCGTTCTTCGCCAAACCGATCGCGCGCAAGATTGCCGCCACGCTGCAATCGAGCTTTGTCGATCCGCAGTTGAAGCTGCACCTCGGCTATATCGACAAGGAACTGAGCGCGACCGGCTGGTTTGTCGGCAACGATTTCACAGCGGCCGACGTGCAGATGAGCTTTCCGCTCGAAGCCGCCACCGCGCGCGGCGGCATGGAAAATCAGCTTCCCGCGATCGCCGACTTTCTGAAGCGCATTCATGCGCGGCCGGCTTATCAACGGGCGCTGGAGCGCGGCGGCAAGTACGAAATCGTCGGCGGGGATTGAGCGGCGTGCCCGCCCAGGAACTCGTAGTTGTACCCGAAAAGTCGCGGGTGCTAGACTCAAAAATTCATTGCCATCAACGGGTTGCAAACCGCTTTGCCAACCGCTTCGCCGACCAGGCCGGCAAGATCGCGCCGAACGGCGGCACGGAGCGGAGCGGCAACCGATCGATTGATGCAAAGGAGCGCACTGCATGACCCATTCCATCCACGGCAACAAACGCTGGCTGGCGTTGATCGTTCTCTGCCTCGGCGTGCTGATGATCGTGCTCGACACCACGATCGTGAACGTCGCGTTGCCGTCGATCGCGGCGGATCTCCGCTTTACCGAAACCTCGCTGGTGTGGGTGGTCAACGCGTACATGCTCACGTTCGGCGGCTGTCTGCTGCTGGGCGGACGGCTCGGCGATCTGTACGGCCACCGCAAGCTGTTCCTCGGCGGCATCACGCTGTTCACGGTGGCGTCGCTCGCCTGCGGCATCGCGAACTCGCAAATCCTGCTGGTATGCGCGCGCGCCGTGCAAGGTCTGGGCGGCGCGATCGTCTCCGCTGTTTCGCTGTCGCTCATCATGAATCTGTTCACCGAACCCGGCGAGCGCGCCAAGGCAATGGGCGTGTACGGCTTCGTGTGCGCGGGCGGCGGCAGCATCGGCGTATTGCTCGGCGGCCTGCTCACCAACCTGCTGAGCTGGCACTGGATCTTTCTCGTCAATCTGCCGATCGGCATCGCCGTCTATGCGCTTTGCGTCGCGCTGCTGCCGTCCGCGCGCGGCCATGCTCACGGCGAGCGGCTCGACGTGGCCGGCGCCGTGACGGTCACCGCCTCGCTGATGCTGGCCGTCTATGCGGTCGTGAACGGCAACGAGGCCGGCTGGACCTCGGCGCAAACGCTCGGCTTGCTGTTCGCCGCACTCGCGCTGCTCGGCGCGTTTCTCGTTATCGAGGCGCGCGTCCAGCATCCGTTGATGCCGCTCGGGCTGTTCCGCCTGCGCAACGTGGCGACCGCGAACGTGGTGGGCGTGCTGTGGGCCGCGGCCATGTTCGCGTGGTTCTTCATCTCCGCGCTGTATCTGCAACGCGTGCTCGGCTACCGGCCGTTGCAGGTCGGGCTCGCGTTCCTGCCCGCCAATCTGATCATGGCGTTCTTTTCGCTGGGGCTGTCGGCGCGCGTGGTGATGCGTTTCGGTTTGCGTGTTCCGCTTGCCGTCGGTCTGCTGGTCGCCGCGCTGGGGCTCGCGCTGTTCGCGCGCGCACCGGTCAATGGCAGCTTCGTGGTCGACGTGTTGCCGGGCATGATCCTGCTCGGCTTCGGCGCGGGCATCGCCTTCAATCCGATGTTGCTGGCCGCGATGAGCGACGTCGATCCGGGCGATTCGGGCCTTGCGTCCGGCATCGTCAATACGTCGTTCATGATGGGCGGGGCGCTCGGTCTCGCGGTGCTCGCCAGTCTCGCCGCCGCGCGCAGCGACGCGATGCTGGCTTCCGGCAGCGCCATCGCGGCGCTCAATAGCGGCTATCACGTGGCGTTTCTGTTCGGTGCGATTTTCGCGGCGGCGGCGGGCGTGCTCGGTGGCTTGCTGTTGCGTCCGGGGCAACAGGGCGGGGCCGATGCGCACGCGCATGACGCAGCGGCGTCGGAACAGCGTCGCGCCACCGGCAACGAGGCGGCGACGGAAAACTACTGACCCGTATGCGGCGGTTCGCAGTGTTGCGCGACCAAGGCTCATGCCCGCCGCCGCGGCTCAAGATCGAGGTCCGCAGCAAAACCGCAAGCGCGATCAAATGGGCCGGTTCGCGGCTGGCTATGCTGGCTTCGTGCTGACTTGAGACCCGATATGAACCCCGTTGGAAAGGCGCTCTGGTTTATCGAAAGCCACTTTGCCGGCGAGTTGACGCTCGACGATATCGCCAACTGCGGATGCGTGTCGCGCTTTCATCTGGCGCGTGCTTTTGAAGCGGCTACCGGGCATTCGGTCATGCGCTACGTTCGCGCGCGCCGTTTGAGCGAAGCGGCGCGCCGCCTCGCCAGCGGCGCACCCGACATCCTGGCGGTTGCCCTCGACGCCGGTTACGGTTCTCACGAAGCATTCACGCGTGCGTTTCGCGAGCAATTCGGCATCACACCCGAAGCGCTGCGCGCGCGTGGTCATCTCGACACTATCGTCATCGTGGAGCCGATCAAAATGGACGAAACCCTTCTCAGCCATCTGGAACCGCCGCGCTTTGAAGACGGCAAAGCGTTTCTCGTCGCGGGCCTGAGCGAACGGTATACGAGCGAAACCTCCGCCGCGATTCCGTCGCAGTGGCAGCGCTTTAACGACTGGTTCGGCAAAGTGCCGGGACAGGTTGGCAACGTGGCGTATGGCGTCTGCTACAACGCCGACGACGCCGGCAACATCGACTATTTGTGCGGTGTCGAAGTGAGCGACTTTTCGGCGCTGCCTGCGGAGTTGAGCCGCTTGCGCATTGCCGCGCAGCGCTATGCGGTGTTCAGCCACCGCGAGCATATTTCGACGGTGCGGCGCACCTGGAACACGATCTGGAATCAGTGGCTGCCGGCATCGGGACATATTCCCGCCGATGCGCCGAACTTCGAGCGCTATGACGAGAAGTTCGATCCTGTCAGCGGAATGGGTGGGCTCGAGATCTGGTTGCCGTTGAAGGCTTGATTCGAGGTTGGCCGGCTTGCCTTTGGCAGTCGCCGGAACGATCCACTGGAACCATGGCGAGACTGCCGCCTTCACGGCCAGTCCCGCCGAGCGCGGCGAGTGGTTAGGAACGAGCGCACGCTGGCGCGCGTGCTCATCCGTCAAACGGGCATGAGCTTCGGCCGCTGGCGACAGCAGCTACCGCTCATGCTGGCCGTGAGATGGCTGGGCGCGGGGGCATCGGTGCAGCAGGTCGCCGACGACCTCGGCTATGAAAGCGCAAGCAGCTTCGTCTCGATGTTCCGCAAAAACCTCGGCTCCCCGCCCGCGCGCTATGTGTCGGAGCGTGCGTTATCGAGCGCAATTTCGATGTGATGCGAGCAAAGCGCGGCGCCGAATGCCAGGTTGCGGCAGTCCGGGCCTGTCAAAGCCATTCTTAAATGTCGTAGCGGCAGCAAAGTAGAAGTGTCGGGTTTTGTGCCTTTGTTATCTCCTTGACGAGGTTTTGAGTACAGGGTCCTGGAGGCTGACCGTCGTTCTGCCAATCGCGGTGTTCAGATCATCAACAGTGATCTCCCGCTGCTTCTTTGTGCCAGCCTTGCGTTCTTTCGGTTTCGGCGCCTGCCCCTGATTGGTTCGTGATGGCGAACCTGACGCGCGGCGGTTATCGCGATCCGCCTGAATCAGCTGCGCGACCTGCAACACATGACCCAGCCGCTTGTGATCGAC
>NZ_FRAB01000045.1 GCF_900142195.1 Paraburkholderia terricola | reverse complement strand
GGATGATCGAACGCAGGTCATTCACCATGGCCTCGAAACAGCCGGCCTGAATCCAGCGCTGCGTCTGCTGGTAGACCAGTTCCCAAGGTGGAAAGTCATTGGGCAACAAACGCCACGGTGCACCCGCGCGTACGATCCAGCGCAGCGCGTTGAACATCTCGCGCAGTTCGTAGCGGCGCTGCGGTGCGTCCTTGTTCATCAAGGTCAGGTACGGAGCGGCGAAGTACCACTCTTCATCCGATACATCCGTTGGGTATGGCCTGCGTTTTTTCATTCTGCCAGGATACCAGGTCTGACAAAAAGTGCCTAACACCCTCTAATAGACAACGCGGACATGGTGCGCCTTCGACTGAACGCGCTTGCACAATCGATCGATATCCGCCTTCAGCGTTCCGATCTTGCCCAACAGTTCCACTTCGCCCATATCGATCGCGTACGCCACCGTGATCGACTCCTTGTGAACATCCAGACCGACAAACACCGTGCTATCGTGGTTCACGCTGGCCTCCGCGCTGGAAATCGCCGGGGTGTGCCCTGTGCACATCGTGCGGCTCTGGCAGTGAGGCTAACCCGCGTCTGGTTCCTCACGGCGGGCCAGCCGCTGACTCACGGAAAGTCATACTGCCTAAAACGCGTGTTGGATGCCTTTACCGTCGTAGGAACACCACTCACGCGACAGGCCATGCGCCTGCTCTTGCTAACTTCGGTACGGACTGCAGAGCTGCGAGGCGCGACGTGGAAGGAAATAGACTTCAATACCGCGACATGGATCATTCCGATTGAGCGCATGAAAATGAGGCGTCCGCATATCGTGCCACTGAGTGCGCAGGCAGTTCAGGTTCTGGAGCAAATTCAAAAAATAACTGGTACTAAGGCCGCAGACGACCATCTGTTCCCGAATGTAAAAGACAAGTCTCGCCCGATGGCGGCGACCACAATTAATGCTGCGCTCATTCGCGCTGGATTCAACAACGAACGGCTATTCAGGGCGCATGGCGCACGTGGTACGTTTAGTACATGGGCGCACGAACAGGGATTTGCTCCACTGGCGGTTGAACGTCAGTTGGCCCACGTCGAGAAGAACCGGGCGAGCCGAGCATATAACAAAGCAGAGTTACTTCCTGAACGACGGAAAATGATGCAGGATTGGGGCGACTATCTCCAGAGCGTAAGCGGTTGATCGGTTTCCAGCAGTCGCTTGCGTCTCTGCAGCTCTTTAGAGCATGTTTCAAAAAGAGTCGTCCGAGCGCTGAAGCGTTCGCCAGCAGATCAGGCAACAGGCGAGTTTGAGGAGCCCTTCATGGATGTCGGCACGACGCTCAAATCGCGTGCGAAGACGGCGGAATCCGTGCAGCCACGCATTGGTGCGCTCGACGACCCAACGTACTTTGCCAAGTCCGCTGCCGTGAGGTTCGCCGCGCCGGGCAATCGATGTAGGAATCCCGGCAGCGTGCAACGGCCGGCGATACCTGTCGTGATCGTAAGCCCGATCCGCATAGATTCGGCCTGGCTTGCGCAGTGGCCGACCACGCATACCGCGAACCGGTGGGATGGCGTCGACCAGTGGAAGCAGTTGCGTGATGTCGTTGCGGTTCGCGCCCGTCAGGATGATCGCGAGCGGCGTGCCGTTGGCGTCGGTGGCGACGTGATGTTTGGAACCGGGTCGCGCACGATCGGTGGGGTTCGGTCCAGTTTTTCGCCCGTCCCAACCGCTCGAACAGAAGTGGAATCGATGACGACGCGAGAGAAGTCGATCCGATCGGCAGCGCGCAACTTCGCGAGCAGGATCTCGTGCAGTCGGTCCCAAACGCCAGCCTGTTGCCAGTCGCGCAGGCGACGCCAGCAACTGATGCCCGATCCGCAGCCCATCTCGGAGGGTAGTTCGCTCCAGCGAATGCCGCTCCTGAGCACGAACAGTATTCCGGTCAGCGCAGCCCGATCGGCTACAGGCTTGCGCCCCGGATACCGGAAGCGCCTCGGCCTTGCTGGCGGCAAGAGTGGTTCGATCAACGGCCACAATTCGTCGTCGATGATTGGCTTGGCCATCTCCTCGTTCCGCTTGTCACAACGGTCGAGGTTAACAGCTTTGCGTTTGAGTTAACAGGGGGTTAAAGCTCTTTTTGAAACACTCTCTTAGACGCATAGCGTTCCTCTCTTTGGCTTGCGCCTTAATTTGCTGGAAACGCCTAAAGACTCTGTTTAACTAATTTCGCAACAGCCTCTTAGGCTAGTCCACTGCAGCGATAGCCGGCTAAAACCTGTCGTCCACCGCGTGCGCCAAGGACATTTCGGCCATCTCCGTGGGATAATTCGTACACTCGGCCACCCGGTCGCGAAAAGTCGAGCGGAGACGGAGGGATGCCGAATCGCCCGGAAAGCCTTTACAGGCAAGGCTTTTATAAAACGCCCTTCCACTACCCATACTTCTACCCATACTCAAAAGACCCGTTTTTCCGATTTTTGGAGCGGTCCCATTCGTGATTTCACCGGGCCGAAACACGGTTTTCCGTCCCCGCCCCCGGCGATCAAGTCACAGACCAAAATCATCCCGAAAACGATCGATTTGATGCATCCGCTCGTGCAGGATGGTGACGATGCCTACGTTACCGTCGGAGAGAAGGCGCCAATAGACGAAATGGTGTTCGTAACGGAAAAAATAGCCCTGAATGCCGAATTCCGCCGGAACGGGACGTGAAGGCGTTCGGTGATCAGCTATGCCGTCAAAGGCATCGAACAAACCAGCAATGTAGCGATCGGCCTGCTGCCCGCCCCACCGATCCCGCGTATACCGATAGATTTCGTCGATTCTGAAAGACGCCGCTTCCTGTATGCGGACCTGTACCCTTGGCATTCCTGTCAGGTCCGATTGCGCGCGATCACATCGGCCGCCGTCAATGGCTTATACGACGATTCAGGAGCGGCGTAGGCATGGGCCAGTTCAGCCTTGAGCCGCTCGAATTCCTTCGCCTCCCTCTGTTCCTTATCGCGACGAATTAGATCCCGAACGTACTCGCTGACATTCTCGTAGTCGCCATGTTCACCGACGTTCGCGGAAACAAAGTCGCTGAGCGGGCCGCTAAGGCGAACCGTCATCGTGGTAGGGGTCGTCCGAGACACAGTGCACTCCTAGTACATTATCGTATTCAATATACTCAAAAACGAATACGAAGGCAACCATACGACCGTCCGCGGACGGCCCCCGTATCGGCGGAATAGATACGGTAGTCTGGCCTTACCCATTGCGTCGCGCGCAGCTTTTGCCATCCAGCGTGTCGACTGACATTAGATACGGATACAAAACGACATTAGATCGGTATTGTGTTGGCGCGTAACCTCGGAATTTCGCCGGCCATTGGAGCTCCCCTCTCTCTCTGCATTCGCCGGAAGCCGGCTGCTCGATCACCAATCGTCACGCCAACTGCTGATAGAATCAGTAGCACAGAGAATATCCGTCGGAGCGCGGCTGATCATGGAGTACCGAGTCAGTTTTGAGCACAGTCTGGCAAGCGCCCCCAATGACTTTATCGCGCGTATCACCTCGCATCGGGTCGACGACGTCCCCGCGAACATTCCACGCGCCCTGCTCGCCGAATTCATCGCAGACCTGATCCTGAAACGATCACCCCAGATCGGCAGGATCCGTGACCTGAGAATACTGTAGCGCTTCCCGGCCACACGGCCAACTGCTCCGCCGCCCGGTTAACGCCGCGCGGCTGTTTCCCTGCCATCGTCTGCGTTGACGTAGGTAACACGCTGCACCGGCTGCAACGGAAATTTCGGTCGTGCAATCCATGTTTCTTCCGCGGGTCGATTACGTCGGCCCCCGCAACCGTATCGACGATGCCCCTGATGAACGCCCTTGATACCTTCCCGGTGAAACATGCCAATGTCCTGCGTCCCCGCAGCCGGATTACTGTGCGGCGGTCGCCCGTTCACGGCAGAGGGGTGTTCGCGACGTGCGCGCTTGTGGCCGGCGAACTCATCTGTGAGTACCTGGGCGAACGGATCTCATGGGACGAGGCTCTGCTCCGTCACCCGCGCGATCCGGCACAGCCGGATCACACCTTCTACTTCGACGTCGGCAACGGTACCGTCATCGACGGGGCGATCGGCGGTAACAGTGCCAGATGGATCAACCATGCATGCCGTCCCAACTGTGAAGCCGCGGACCGCGACGGCCGGATCTTCATTCGCACCGTGAACCCGGTGCCCGCCGGCGAAGAACTGTGCATCGATTACGCGCTCTTCGTCGAAGGACGGCACACCCGTCTGCTTCGGAAGCGGTACGCCTGCCACTGCGGCGCGCCGGACTGCCGGGGAACCATGCTGGCCAGACGGGGAAAGCGGTCATGGAAAGAGCATATTTCAGCGCCTGCCCGTGAGCTGGTCGAGGACAGTGTGCATGCGGATGTGGCAACACGGGCCGCAATCCACATTCGAACGACCATCACGGACACGCTGATCGACGCATAGCGGGAAGCTCCCGATGCTGCTTCGTCATGGAGCAGCGGAATTCACAGGGCGTCGTGCCCGACGTGAACCTCCCGGGCAACGCCGGGGGAGAACACTGACACTTCCGGCATGAGCATGGTCGACACCGCCGATCCCGTCCGGCTGCCTGCGAGCGCGTTGGTCAGGAGAATCCATGTCGCACGCGGGCTGTGCTTCGCACAGCCCTCCCCAGAGTTCCCCCGTGCGGGCGATGCGCCTGCCTCCCGATCTGCTGAACCTCGAACGCCAAAGACGTCATCACGATCCGCCCGAACGCCGCAAGAATCTGCGTCAGCATGCGAACCCGGTCGGTCGCTTTAGGTCGCATTCGTGTGCACGCTTTAGCCACGCGTGAGCAATCGGCATGGGATCTCCCGCCTGCTCACTGTTCAGGCCACTACTTCGCAAACCTCCCAGCGCGTCTTGATGATTGCGCCCACCCGTACGGCCTGCGCGCCCACCGATCGCGCGCGAAATGTCACGGTGACGCCCTGCGCATGCGCGAACGGTCCAATCTCGACCACCATGAGTTCGTGGTCCCGGAACCTGATACGCGATCCGGCGAACGCGCTGGTCCGTGAACGGCTGGGCGCCGGGCCATGCGGTTTCGGTGTAGCACCCTGGGAATGCATACTCAAACCCGCGAGCAGTTCAACATCGGCTGGCAAAGGCATCGGTCGTAAGGGTCTGTTTTCCAGTCCGGCATTCTAGCAACGACGCGGGCGATGCCGGCTCTGTCGGCAGGTACAGGCGCGGGCATAGGCTATCTGTTCGTACATACCTTGAAGATCTCGTCGCAAAGGGGCGTGTCCAGCCGAATGTCGCCACCGCCTGTCATGGCGTTGTCCTCAACGACCAGTGTCAGTGGTTTGGTGCAGCAGGCTGTGTTATCGCAGTCCTGAAACCCTCACTGGGCGCCCCCGCGCCGCGCTGCGGGCGGGCTTTCGTGCTTCGCACCGGGCCGCCGGCGGCGTCCCGGCCCTCCCGGGCTTCAATCCCTGGCGCAAAACCTCAACCCCCGACACCCAAGACCTTTAACCCCCAGTCAGGTGAAGGCCGCAGGCGGCCTCCACATTCGCGCTCGCCGCGCGGCGGCTCATCCCGGTGAAACCCGACGCTTCGCATCCACCAGTCTCCTGGGTTCCCGCCCGACACCCGCGACCGTAGCCGATGGCGGGCAAACATCAAGGGGCGAGGGACCGTGTTGCCCGCACCCCTCCCTCGCCTTTTTTCCTTGACGTTTGCCCGCCACCGGCTCCTTGAGTCGCACGGGCGCGAACTCAGGAGACTGGCGGCGGTAAAGCCAACCCCGGGTTCCACCAGGACGAGCCCAACCCTTACAACGGGGCGGAATCTTGGAGCCCGGTCAGCGCAACACCGATCAACTTTTTTTGTTGTGGAGAGTGCCATGCAACTCGCTTCCTCTTTCCGTTACGGCTCGCCGATGCTCCGCTCCGACTCCCCCCTGTCGGACGACCAGATCCGCCGCGTCGCCCCGTCCATCTTCGCGGACGGCAAGCACGAAAGCCGCTCCGAGCGCTACACCTACATCCCCACCATCAACGTGCTGCCCGGCCTGCGCAACGAAGGCTTCCAGCCGTTCATGGTCTGCCAGACGCGCGTACGCCACGACGACCGCCGCGAATTCACCAGGCACATGATCCGCATGCGGCACGCCGACGAAATCACCGGCGAAGAAGCCAACGAAATCATCCTGCTCAACTCGCACGACGGTACGAGCAGCTACCAGATGCTGGCTGGTGCCTACCGGTTTGTCTGCCAGAACGGCATGGTGGCCGGGGACACCGTGCGCGACATCCGCGTCCCCCACAAGGGCAACATCGTGCAGAACGTCATCAACGGCGCGTTCGACGTGCTTCGACCTGATCCGCGAACAGAAAGACGGCATGAAGGCCCTCACGCTCGAGCACGACGAACAGCACGCGTTCGCGCGCTCCGCGCTTGCGCTGCGCTACGAGCCGACCGACGCAGAAACGCCCGCTCCCATCACCGAAAGCAGCCTGCTCGCCCCGCGCCGCTTCGAAGATCGCCGGGACGACCTCTGGACAGTGTTTCAAAGAGTCCAGGAAAACCTCACCAAAGGCGGGCTACATGGGCGTTCGCGCAGCGGACGCTCCATGTCCACCCGCCCCATCACCGGCATCGACCAGAACGTGAAACTGAACCGTGCGCTGTGGATGCTCGCCGAAGCGATGCGCCAGATGAAGGCGTAAGTACCGCAGGGGCGGCGTTTCCGTGCCGCCCCCAATTCGATCAGGACTCCTCTTCTGGTCAAGTCCTGATGCGTCCAGCAGCATCCGACCCGGAACCTTCTTTCCAACCTTCTGGAGTCAGTCATGCAAGCCCAAGTTGAAGCCGCCGTGGCAGAAGCCACTGAAACCGCATCGCCGCTCGAAACCAGTTTCGGCAACGAGCAGCCCGTCATCACCGTGCCGTATTCGAGCCTGCGGCCCTCGCCACTCAACGCCCGCACCAAACCCCTTTCGGGTATTCCGGGCCTCGCCGCCAACATCCGCGCCAAGGGCCTTTTGCAGAATCTCGTCGTTCACGAAATGAAGGGCGGACGCGGCAAGCAGCGCCGCTACGGTGTCTGCGCGGGCCAGCGCCGCGAGGCCGCGCTCGACCTGCTGTTCGAGCAGAAGCACATCGCTGCGAACTATCCGGTACCGGTGCGCATCGTCAGCGAAGGCGAAGCCCTCGCCATTTCGCTGATTGAGAACAGCGAACGTGAAGGGCTCGACCCGTTCGACGTGCTGCGCGCGTACCGGATGCTGGCCGAGGAAGGGCGCAGCGTCGATTACATCGCTGCGCTGTTCTCCGCGTCGCCGCTCACCGTCAGGCGCCGCATGAAGCTCGCCAACGTGTCACCAAAGCTGCTCGCGCTGCTGCGCGAGGATGCGATCACGCTCGACCAGCTTGCGGCCCTCGCGCTCGCGGACGATCACGAAACGCAGGAACACATCTGGTTCGATGCGAACGACTGGCAACGCCAGCCCAACTATCTGCGGCAGGCCATCACGCGCGCCGAGATCGACGCGAGCCGCAGCCGGCTCGTGCGCTTCGTCGGCGTTGCCGTCTACGAAGCAGCGGGCGGCTACGTTCGCCGCGATCTGTTCAGCGACGACGAAAACGCCGGGTACATTGCCGATGCCGAACTGTTGCAGAAGCTCGTCGCGCAGAAGCTCGACGCCGCCGCAGAGGAAGTGCGCGCAGAAGGATGGGGCTGGATTGAAACACGCGTCGAGCGCGACTTTCTCGAACTGAACCGCTATGGCAGGCTGCGTCCGGTCCAGCGTCCGTACACCGACGACGAACAGCGGCAGATGGACGCGCTCACCGCGCAGCAGGACGAACTCGCCGAAAAGCTGGAGGCGCTGTCGGAGGATGACGAAAACGCCTACGCGGAAGCGGACCGGCTGAACGACGAGATCGAGCGCGTCAATGCCGCCCTCATCGGGCTCGAAAGCGTCGCACTGGTATGGGACGAACAGCAGATGACCGAAGCCGGTGCGTTCGTCATCGTCGGGCCGCAGGGCGAACTCGTCATCGAGCGCGGCCTCGTGCGCCGCGAGAACGCCGACGCGCTCGAAGCCGCAGATGCGCATGTCACCGGCACGCCCGAAGCCGAAGCGCACGATGCGGTGTGCGCAACAACCCCGAAGGTCAAACCGGTCCACAGCGCAAAGCTCTGCCAGCGCCTCACCGCGCACCGCACCGCCGCCATGCGCGCGGAACTAAGCCGCACAGCCCGCCGTGGCGCTCGCCGCACTGCTGCATCACCTGGTCCCGAAGGCGCTGCCCGAGCACTTCGGGCACACGTCCGCGCGTGACTTCCTCGCCCTGACCGGTACGAACAATCACGACGGACTGCTGCGCGCCGCAGACGACCTGGACACCAGCCCCGCATGGAGCGCCATCGAAACCCAACGCGCGCGATGGATCGCGGAACTGCCCGCGAAACCGGCCGACCTGCTGCCCTGGCTCGTCCAGCAGGATCCCGGCACGACGCTGCTCGATCTGCTCGCGTTCTGCACCGGCACCCTGCTTGACGGGATCGCGGGCGAAGAAAGGCCGCATGCAATCAACGCGCTCGCAGGTGCGCTGAACCTCGACATGACCGGGTACTGGACGCCCACCCGCGCCACGTATTTCGACCATGTCAGCAAGGCGCGCATTGCCGAAGTCGTCGCTGCCGCCGTATCGCCGAAGGCCGCAGCCGACCTCGAGAAGATGAAGAAGGCTGACGCTGCAGCCGCCGCCGAACTGCGGCTCGCGAAAGTCGCCTGGGTGCCCGAAATCTTCACCGACCGGGAAATCCCTGCCGCACCCTCATGGGAGAGCCGCGACGACGCTGAGGATGAGGATGAGGCCGGGACCGACGGTGCGGACACCGGAGCCGATGCGGAAGAAACGCCGGAAGGCGAGGACGCCGACACGGAAACAGATGCCGGTCACGGCACGGAACACGTCAATGACACCGCGCCCGATGCGTGCGCCGCGCCCGCCTCCGCTAGCGAGCAGTCACCGAGGCCTTTCCCGACCGCTGACAGCATAGGCACCGTGAGTACCGGGCAATCCGGCCCGCTCGTGGCGTAACCCCGCCCCCGCCCTGGCAACGGGGCAGCGCAGGCGGAGCGGCACCCCATCACGCCCTGCCGCCTGCGCATCCCACCTGAACCGGAGAGTCCGTCATGTTCAACCATATCCGCATGGTCGTGCTCGCGACCAACGCCGCGGGTTCGCCCGATCTTTTCCTCACTTCCGTCGAAGCAACCAGCACGCAGTACCAACACGGGCGCCATTACGACATGGCATTGCTGCGCGCCCGCGATGAAGGCTACAGCACTCCGATGATTGCCTTCGACCAGCACGACGCGGCGGCTCGCATGCTCCGCCGCGCCGCAGCGTTCATCGACGGCGACGCCGCCGGGGCCTGATCCGCGCAGGCAGACAGGCCGCCGCCTGCCTGAACCGGGAGCCTGCCCGCGCGGTGCAGCCGGTCCGGACAAAAAACCCTTGAAGTTCCTCCGAAACAACGCGTGAATGATGTCGTCACAACCCAACCGGGAGATCGCCGTAAACGCTTCTGACCTTCCCCGCAAGGCAGCGGCTTGCCGAAATCGCCACAAGGATACTTTGCGTGGAAACCCTCGAAACCCGCCACTCCAACCGGCTCGATTTCTACGATACTGCAGTCTGGTCCATCAGGGCAGCGCTTGAAGCGGCTTACCAGGCCGGTGTCGCTAGCGCGAAATCCGGTGCAGCCTGAACACGACCCCAGCCGCTCGCCATTCGGGTGGTCTCCAATACGACAGGTGCCGAAACGCAGACCGTCCGGGCTTTTTCCGACAGTCGTCACGGTCGCCGCACGCTCGCCGCCTTACCGACGAAGTTCACAACAGCCTGACCTTTGGACTGACCCTGTCCGACGCCGTCGCCAGCGTCATGCAGAAGCAGCCGGCCAGGAAAATCGGCAGCAGGATGTGCCGCCAGTGGGGCTTCGCGCACGGCAAACCCTGACTGACGCGCTTCGTGATTCATTGCGGCTTGACGGAAGGTGATCCCGGCGCGACGTAGCCTGTCCGGGCAGACAGCAGGCCGTCTGCCCGCACCCAGTGGTCCCCTGCCCACCACCCTGCCACGCCGCCGGCGAGAGCCGCCAGCAGCATCACCACCAGTCCGCCAGCCACCAGCCCGTAGCACGCCCTCGCGAACCGCCGCACAGCGACCCGCTCGAATGACACAAGCGCCGCATCGAGCCGTTGCCGCTGTTCACGTGCCGCGACCGCCGTCGCCGCGACGAGCCGGTTTCCGGCAGCACGCCCAATCCGGTTCGCCGCCCGCTGGGTGAGCGTAGCGAGCGCCTCATCGTTCAGCGCAGCAAGCGCTGCCCGGTAGCGCACCTCGTGCTCGGCGGTCATCTTCTCCGCCAGTGTGATCGTTTCCTTGCAGCGTGCAAGCGCGTCGCGATGCTGCACCATCAGCGCCTGCGTCGCCGCCTGCGCTTCGGCGTGCGCCGCATCGACGCCGCCCGTGCCCGCCTGCCGGATGCGCTCCGGCATCGCCTCGTACAGACGCACGTAGTATTCGAGCGCCGCCAGCACTGACCACAGTGCATCGTTGTCACGCAGGTTCAGCGCCGCCGACACGCGGCGCATGCGCAGCAGGCTTGCGTCGTCCGGCAACTCGCCGCTCACTTCGAGAAACAGCCGCGCGAGCGGATCAGGCGGGCGGGCGCCCCGCGTACGCCGCTCACGCATCGCCTGTCACCTGCGCGAACATCGCGTCATAGCAAGCCCGCCAGCGCAGCAGTTCCGCGCGCTGCCCGATGGGCAGCGTCTCAACCGCCTTGCGTACCGACAGCCGCTGGCTGCGCAGGTCATCCGCAACGCGGTCGGCCAGTTCCGGAAAATCCAGCGAGCGGCCCTTCGCCTCGGTAGTCTTGCGCAGCTTCGAATCGTGATACAGCACGAAGCGTTCAGCCGTACCGTACAGGCCATTGCGCACGACATGCACGGTCGCATCGGGGAACGTATCGCTGAACTGCCGCAGCAGTTCAAGACTGTCGCGCTGCCGGTTGATGACCCAGAACACGACGAGCCGCCGTCCGAGTTCATCAAGCGTACTGCCCAGTGTCGCGCCGTATCGCGTGACGCCGTCCTGATTGCGTGCCGCCGTGCTGACCACCACGACCGCATCGCGATGCGCGTCGCAGTAGTTCACCATGTCGATCCAGCCGCCCGCCGTGTCCAGATCGAATGATGCGCAATCGATTTCATCGTGCACCGCGCGCATCACGTCCGGGTTCGATGTATCGTTTTCCACCAGAACCGTGTTCACGCCCCGGCGTTGCAAGTGATCCACGAGCGCAAGCGCAACCACGCTCTTGCCGACACCGCCCTTGCCTCCGCCGACGAGATAGATGGGATTGACTGTCATGTCGACTGTCGTGTTCATGGCGGCTCCCTACAGATCGTCGGTGTCGGGCCGGATTGCAAATCCGAGCGTGCCCTGCACCGGCGTGGGTTGTCTGGTTACGGTCTTTCCCCCGGCCTTGCGGACCCGATTCCTGGGCGGCGGCGCATCGCGCTGACGCACCGCTGCGACGCCTGCCTGCCCTGCCGCGCGCGCGCCCGGTGAAGGGCCTGCGCCATTCCCGGCACCGCTGCCCCTCCCGGCTGTGCGCAGCGCGTATCGGATCGTTCCCGCCGTGATGTCGATGCCGTGCGGTTTCGCCTGCTCCGCGATCTGCTCCAGTGTGTAGCCCTTCGCCTGCGCCGCGCGTACGCGTGCGCGCATGTCTTTCATCGCATCGCGCACCGTGACGCCATGTTCAGCCTCGGGCTTCTCAGGTAGCGCATCGAGCGCGCGGGCGAACGCCTCCCATTGCGATTTTGTATAGACCCTCGCGACAGGCATGAATCACCCTCCTGCGCACACCATTACGCATCACCGTTCGCACCACCTCCACACCATCCTGCGCACAGCGGGCACACGCGTCAACCACCCTTTTCCGCATGGCAAGCGCACATGGGAACACCTGGGAAGCGACGGGAACCCGTGAGAACAACGCACTTTTTCGCGTCTGTCGTACGCGTGCGACACATCCTTCGTTACGCATCCCGGCTTACTCCTGACACGCATGCTGTTCGACCGGCATCGTCCCCGGTGACGCACGGACGTCGACCAGCAGTATGCAGCGTATGCACATCGAACAAGGGGAACTCAGGACGCGCACAAGCGTAGCGAATCGAACATCAATGCGTCAGTCACGCGCACAGCCTTCGACACCGTCAGCGAAGCTGATACGCACGCAGCCGTGCCGACCCTGAACACGTTACACGCGTGCTCATTCGAAAGACATGCACACAACGGCACGAACGCTTTACGCACGCGATTGACACCTGAACGCGAAAGCATCACGCACGGGTTACGCATCCTTTAACGCACAGGCATGCGCATGCCGTTTACTCCAGAAGGAAGACCTCTGCGCAACGCCTTTGCTCACCCATTCGCACATGATGGTGCAGGGCCTGAACGGACGTTTACGCGGCGACGGGAATCTTAACGCAGAACGTTTACGCGGGGCGACAAAATGCGCACTGAAAACACGGTATTGCAGGATAGGCTATCGCCGGTTTTGGGCGTCATGTGCAACGCACTTCTACTAGATGACCATGGTCGCGACCTCAGTAACCTTTCGCTTGCCAACAAGCGCCCTCCCATCGACGGAAATTCCGTTGCGTATTCCGGTAATGTGATCGATCAGATCAACGAGAATATGGCGAACTGTATTCGTGGCCACCGGAATAGCTCGCCGTCTCGAGCGGAGTTAAGGAGCTGAGAAGTCGTCACAGTTATGCCATTTTGGGATTCTGCATAATTCTTTTTATGACAAATTTCGGATAGCTAATTTATGTTGACCTGAAAAACTGTTCCCGCTTCTCGCAGAGCTCTGTTTCTGACCTGCACACCTCGTCCTGCGGATGGTGGCAACGGGACACCGGAAGGCTTCGGCGCGCGCATGGGATGGCACGTCGGTCAGGCATCGCCAGCCTAACTCCTCAGCCCGTCGTTGCAGCGTGCCGAGCGGTCTGTCGGCGGTCTGCTCTGGCCCAACGCAGGGTCCGCCAACGCGATCACTGCCCGCACGGCGGTTTGCCGCTGGTGCCGAAGCTGTTGCTTTTTTCATCGCCCCTTCGCCATCGATTACGTTTCCCGCTGTCAACTTCTGCACCTTCACGTCCCCGGACAGGTTCTGCCGATCCTTGCCTGTCGCAGACACGTCGGCAACGCGTTCCTGTAATTGTGGCTTCGAGTCTGTTGTCGGATTCGGATGCTGGTTGCATTATCCCGGGCGCGGTTTTATCCGGAGACCAATGCGCGTGCCGGAGTTGTCGACCGCGGCCACAATCTTCCTCGGCTTCGAGCGTTTTCCAGTCTCGATGACGTCGCTCTCGCCAGCTACGTCGCTCGGCGCGATCTGCATGTCGACATCCTGGCTCCCCACGCACTTCATCTGTTCGAGACCTTGTTCGAAATCGCGCAGATTCAGCAGGTCATCCTCTCGTGCGGGCAAGCGCCGACTTCCACGAGTTCGCGTCTGCGTTCGACGCAGTGTGCGCCCACTGACGGACGACCGATTATTCGGCATTCGCGGAACTCGCCGGATTGGTTTCAGCCGTCGTCGCGGACGCCTCTTTGGGCGGCGCTTCTTCCTTGATCTCATACGATGGGTCGCGCACCCATCGGCTCACATCCTTTGCAATTGCAACGGTCGTACGATCGAGAATCGAACAGCTTCCCTTGAACGCGCCCCAGACGCCGCCGACCGACCAGCGGTTAATCTTCGTGTGACGGGTGAGCTTGCCGTCTTCAATCAGATCCGCAGTTACCGTCGTAGCCTTGGGTCCGCTCCATGCGCCTCCGCCGACACCCAATACGTGGGTGATCTGCAATCTCAGAATCTTCTGATCGCCTGCATCTGTTTGCGATGCGATGGTGCCGTCGCCGGTTCTGTTGATCCTGCGAAGTGCGTCGCTGACATGGCGCGTTAGCATGTCTTCGATGTGGCATTCGTTCTTGATCTGGTCAACTACGCTGGCGTCCGGAGCGTAGGTGACTGGGGTTTCCAGTAACACCTGACCGGCGGCAAACGCGGAAGTGGTTGACAGGCAGAGGCCGATGAGGAGAAGGCGTTTCATAGCGTGATCGATTGAGGTTGAAAAAAGAACTGCACCATGTTCACCCACATGTCCGATCGGATCGGCTGACTGGATCTGGGTGTTTCTCGTTAAAGTCGTCGCGTATTGATCTTCCCGAATTCCGGTTTCGCGACTAGTTTGCTGACAGGCCATTCCAATCCATGGCATCCGTCAGGTTCGTGACTACGTGATTAGCCAATAAAGTTTCGGCATCGGGACGCCATAACGTCTGGGAATCAACGGACGACGCCAGAGCAGCAAAGTTCGGTGTGGCACCCAACTGGATCAATTCGGTGCGCATCTGGGCAGCGTACGCAAACAGGTTGGCGACGGTCAAAGGGGCCATGATCGGACTGTGAAAGCCCAGTGAACCAGAGCGGTGCAGGACACGGCGAGAACTCGACATGAAGATCAGCGTGCACGCGCTATCGCATTCGGTCGCGACAAACGTCGCAAGCTGGCGATCCTTTACAGCATTGCCGGCAATGCGCGCTTCATCCAGAAGACCGCCTGGACCAGAGATCTGCACAACGCGAAGCATTGGGTGCACCGAAATGGCAGCGGCAATCGCGTCGCCCGATCCGCGTACCAGGGTGCCGCGGACATATAGCCTGGTGCCCTGGACATCCGTCGTGACTGACAACTTTGGCATGTTTTCGAGCGTACGATACAGCGCAAGCTCCTGGGTCACGGTGCCGACGTTAGCTAAAAAGGTGAACGCCGCGGCAAATGCCCCGAGCACAACAACGACCTGTGCGCAACGAGCCCAGAAGCGCCGCCCCGTATCAGCGATATGCCTGCGCGCCGAACGCCATATTCCCAACCCGAGCCATATATACGTCAGCAGCACGAGTTCAATCAGCAGGATCAGCCAGACGTCCAGTCGATGCGCAACCACGGGTCGCATACGGACGAGTGCCATAAGCACAATCAGCAATACCATGCGCGGCAGACCATTTAACCAGTAACTGACACCAAGCGAGTACCACCCACGCCAGTGCCTTACGATCCACCGCAGTAGCCAGAAACGCGGCAACTCGTGCAGTGGCAACTGATTGACTGGTGAGACAACCGGTTCGGCCTTATATTCAATGCCCTGTCGGAACGCCTTCTGTCGATGCGCAAGCTCGCGCCCCTCGACTTCTGCCGGGCATTCACATTGCGAGCAATGGCGACCATCGTTTGATGTGCCGCAGACCATGCATGCCCATGTGTAGCTATTTTCGTTGTTCTGCTTCAATTGCGACCCCGTTGTGTCATTACGCCAATCGTGCTGCCCGCGCTCACGCTGAGCTTCTCCCATGCGTCGACGTACCGGTATTTCGGCACGTTCGCCACCGCCTCGTCGCAACGCAACAGCATCCGTCCAATCGCCGGCACGCACTCAGCCGGCAGCCGCCAGTCGCGCCCCGCGCCGGCAGCCTGGATACTTTCGTCCAGCGCCGCCTGGACCCCAGCAACAGCGCGAGATCGGCGTCCGCGAAGCCCGTCCACATATTCATGTGTTCGTAATCCCTGGTGAGTCTAGAACCGCGTGCCTGCGTGGCAACCGCCGAACGCAGCGCTGTTGGTCGCCGATGCACCGCAGCCGAACAGGCCGCATCCGCCAAGCACGGATAAAGCGCAAACCAGTAGTGCGGCCACCACGAATTTTCGGAATTGCATCGTCGGCATCAGTGGTGGATTGGAGCGGAAGTAAATATAAGCGTGAGTACGACGTGAAGGAATCCCCACGAGAACAGAATCGCGACAATCAGACCGGCCATGGCCGAGAGCACTGTCCATCGAGGCTCACGTCTTTGGGCCGTGTATGCGTCCTGTGCGACCGGCTGACTGCGGAACACGCCCTTCAGATCGCCGATGCCGGTCGTGCATTCACGCTCGTTCATGATTTTCCGTGCCCCTCTCATGTGTGTCCGGTGTCACCCGCCGCGCCGTCCTGGGCACGCCGCGTCGCGATTCACCGGCCCGTCGAAATCCAGTTCCGGGGCAATTCCATCGTCTGGATCCTCTACTTCGGCACCGATAATCTCAAGGCGCCCAGTGCGTTCAACGAGCGCCCGACGCATGGAGAAGAGCCGCCCGCAGCCGATGCAGTGCCATACGCGCTGGCCGTTGCGCCTGGCTGTGCCCGTACGGCCGCAGAAAAGGCACGGCGTGTCTCGCGTCGGCGTGGTACCAAGCTGCACGCGCGCGCTCAGGTTGCCATCCGGTTCCAGCTGGTCGGCCCAGCGGGCGAACTTGTCGCGCCACATCCGGATGTGTGTTTCGTCGGTCTCGAAGATGTCCGCGACCTGTGCGTATGGCAGCGGCAGCGACAGATACCGGATCAGTGGCCGGAACCGCCTGGCGCTTATCATGTACGTCTTCGAAAACGGTGTACCGGTGCGACGGTTGAACACCCGGTGACAGGTCCGGCATTCGAATGCCGACAAACGGCGGCTCGGATGGGGCGCCATCTCGTACGTGTTCCGGCTGTCGCAGTACGCACATCGTGGCGCCGGGCCTCCCTTTACGTACAGGTCGTCGTACTCCGACGTCAGCCGCCGCGTTAGCGTGAGGTCCTCGGCAGCACCGGTCTCCGCGACGGCCAGTGATGTGGGCCGTACCTCGGCGCGACGTCCCCCGAGTCGCACGCGGGCTTCCCATTTGCCAGCCGGATCGAGCTCGAGAAGCCAGCCGCGAAATGTCTTGACCAGTTCGCTGACGTGGACGGGTAACTTCCCCAGCAGATGGCCGGCCTCGGTACAGTTGAGTGGTTGCGGCAACAACGGAACGAATCTTTCGATGTGCCCGAGAAGTCGGCCATCCAGCGGCGTGCCCTGCAGGCGCGTGTATTTTTTTCCGCATGCGCTGCAGCGGTATACCGGCAGGCGATAGCCGCCGAGTCTGGGACGGTATCCGTCGATGACGATGGAGGTTCCGGCGCAACGTACGCACGGCGGCCGCGGTTCCGGGTCCGAAGAAACGAGCGCGGCAATCCGCAGATCCAGAAACGCGATCAGTTCGCGGTCTCTCACCCGGCTTCTGCCCTTGCTATCCTGATTGCTAACTGGCTTCATGCCGGCGACCTCAATCCGAGGCAAACCTGCGGCTCCATACCGCCCGCAGGGGCGAGCATCAGGCGGTGCAGTTCCACGGGCCTCATTCTATGCCTGGCGCTCCGGGTCAGCCGGAGGCCCGTCGAACAGACAGCCCAGCGCGGCAAACTCAGCACGGCTGATCTGATCAACGTCAATCGTTCCCAGACGCTTTTCGATGAGACGTCCGTAGAGCGTCGACAACAACCGCTCCTCGCGCGCGCCGTCAACACTGTCGTGGTACAGGCGGGCGCGACCGTAGTGTTTGCGCCAGTGGTGAATGGCCCGCTCAATCTGGGCCAGAGTAAAACTCCGCATCTGTCCATACATCCTTTCAAAAGCGTCTGCGCCTGGGCGACGACGAAACGGTTCGCGACGGGGCGTCATATTTCATCGGTCACCAGCTGTCATCGGGTCGCGCCTCGCACTCCAGGTTCAGCTTTCCGTGCGCCACGGGGTACACCGTTGAGATGCATCGTCCGCCGCGCGACTTCGCCAGATCCTGCATCCTGTCCATGACGGGGCCCACTCTTCACGCGCGCGCGCCTGCCTGATGCTGGCATCCAGCTGCTCGAGTTCACGCCGCAAGTCATCGACCGGTCGCGACGTAGCGTCCAGAGCGCGCCTCCTCCTCATTCCGCGCCCTCCCACTGGGCGAGCAGATCGGCCGGAATTGCCCGCACGACCTCTGCATAACGCTTGCCGACGAACTGTTCGGCCCGCCTGAGCAGCACCGGGATCGGGCTACTCGGTTCATGCTGCTCGAACCACTGACGCGCCTCGCGGATCAGTCCAAGCGCGGCGTGGCGATCAGCCACAGCCGCCCCCCGCGAGCGGCCATGCACGGGCGCCAGGTCTGCCGCGCCCGCGTCGCGCACGGTTGGGCACGCATCCAGCGCAGACTCCTGCCCGTTCGCCACACCATCGCTGGACTGCACAGGATCGGCTGCGATGTCCCTGCCCTCGTCGTTTGCCGGCGGATCCCGCCGCTGCGGGTTAACGAGATGCCGCAGCAGCCGGGCAAGCGCGGACAGATCCGGCGCGTAGACGTCGAGGTGTTCGCGGCACCATCCCTCAATCGTGGCCAGACTCGCAAGCGCCTTGTCGAAACCTGCCATCGCAGCCGGTTGCTGCGCGCGCAGATCCTCCAGCTGGCGGGTAACAGAGTCGGGTGCGAGTGCATCATTCGGGCGCGGATGGCCGAACGCGCGTTCGACGTCGCGCACCTGCAGGCGGGCGGCTGTCGATTTCGTAAGCGCGATCTCCCGCACGTCGGATAGCAGGCCGTCGGTGTCGGTCAGCGCCTGCAGCGCGTTCATGCGGATTTCCAGCGCCGCATCGCGATCGGCATCCGCATCCGGTTGCGGATGCAGTGCATCCGGAAACGCCGTGAGCCACGCGGCCAGCAGTCCGGTACCCTCCGCGAGTCCCGCCGCGCCGGCCAGCCGTGTGCGGCACCGCGTGAAAAGCACCGCCAGACGCATGTCCTTGCTGCGCATCATGAGCCGTCGGCAGTCGCGGTCGATGTCGCTCCAGTTGACAGGTTCGGGCGATCCGACAAAGTCGCCGTACTGGGCTTCGGCCTTCGGCGTAACCTTCGCCGACAGCACGACGAATTCGGGATCGTATTCAAGATCGGCGCCACACGACGCCGCGGCGTCCACCGGCGCCATCCAGTCGTGGGTCGCCGCGCCCCCTGTCGGGCCCTTGGTCGAATCCCTGAGTTCTGCGGACTTTTGCGATGCGTGTTTTCTGTTGCTCATATCTGTCCTTGCACTGCGTGTGCCTCTGGCGATCGTGCAGCCTTGCTGGCCAGCATCCTGGCGTAACGCTCAGGTTCGAATCGCATGCCGACCACCGGCTTGTCCGTGGGCGAAGGCCCCAGCCACCCGGACCAGCCGAGCCGCTGGGAGCCGCCCATGGCCGCCGGCGTTGCGCTTTTCGCCTTGATACGCAGCTCCAGTTCCCAGACGAACTCGTAGCCAACAAATGCCCTGACCCATTCGATTAGCTTCGGCAGATCGGCGCCCTGCGGCGTGAAGCGCAGGTACTGGTCGAGATCGAGCGGCCCCATGACGATGCGGAATCTGTTCTGCCGGTCGGGAACCCGCGTGCCGGGCAGTGCGTTCCCCATCGTGGCCGCCGTGCCGGGTTTGCCGAGGTAACTGCAATCCGTCTCATCCAGTTCGATCCAGTGAAATACATGTTCCTCGATTGCAACCGGCACGTCGAAGTACTGCTCGAGCGTCATGCGCAGTCCGTCCGGATCGCGCGCTTCACGCACCAGATGCGCCGATGCCGCGAGGCGCGCGTGCGCGGGCAGAGGACGATGATTGATCTCTCGGGTGTCGAGGCCCGTGAGGCTCGCGACGTAGAACGAGAAGCGCTCGTTGCCGGGCCGGTCGAGTCCCGCGGTCGCCTGTGCGGAGGCCCACGCGCGGTACAGCAGCGCGAGATACCTGTGATGGAAGATGTCGAGGAAATTGACGAGCGTCGTGTCGCGCCGGCTTTCCTCGCGGTCTCGCGCAATCTCCGTCACGTGAATGGGCAGTGGTCCGTTCGGGCCGAGTGCTCCGAGGCCGAAGAGGCGGATCTTCAGCCTTCCGTTCGTCTGACCGACGCCTGCGATTTCGCGTGGCGCAAAGGTCAGGCTTGGTTGTTGCCCGAGGCGAAACGGCTCCGCTTGCGGACGCCGCGCGGTGCCAACCACATCGATCCGTGGATCAGCGCCGATGCGGCGCAGCAGCGACAGGAACCCGTAGCGCCACGGCTCGTCCTGCAGGCGCTCGACGAACTCCGGCGAGAGCGTGGTCTCGCGCACGACGGTCCTGAGCGACGCCCGGTCCATCAGGCGATCCCTCGCGTGCCCATGCGCACTGGCCAGCGCGCGACGCGCCCGCGCTGCATGGAGTGCAGTTCGGTCTGCGTGAAGGTGTTGATCGACACGTGCCGGGCCAGATAGTGCTCAAGGATCAGCCCGAACAGGTACGGGCTTGTGCCCGAGAACCCGGCTTCGTCGACCGTCAGCGCGCACTCGATGCCGCGGCCGAACACGAGCGGACCGTTGCCCGGCAGCTTGCGCGTCACGGGTTGGGTCTTCACGCCCACGAGGCTCTCAACCTGCCGCTGATGTTCGGCGTCATCGCCCGTCAGGAAGAGCCGCAGCAGGTCCCGCAACCCCTGCCCGCCCGCGCGGTGATCGAGATCATCGAACGGCAGATAGTTGAAATTGAGCTGCCGGATCAGCCGCCAGGCCATCTCGCGCTCTGCATAGGGCGCTTTCGGCGCCGTGGGCGCCCGGATCAGGCCGATGCTCTCCAGCGGCGCGGACCGGGCCAGCTTCAGGTCGCGCACACCGTCGCGCGGCACCAGGCTCGGCAGGTCACGGTTCGTCACCAGCGCATCGACCGACAGGAACCGGATGTGCTCGCTATAGGGCGCCTCGTTCTGGTCCACCAGCGAAACGAACATCTCCGTGCCAATGTACGGCGTGCGCGTACCGTAGCGGCGCGCCGAGTCCGACATGAGCCGGCGCTCGCGACGTGTCGAGAAATACCGTCCGTGATTGCCCTCATCGTTGTTCAGCGTCTGGTAGAGCGGCCGGAATTCGAGTTCCTCCGAAGTCTCCGCGACCTGTCCGATCATCGTCCCGACGGAAAACACTTCGTAGTCGAGTGGCGTGAGACGGGCCGGTACAATCCGGAACTCGGTCTCCTGTGCCGACAGCTCGATGCGGTCGGTGTGCTTCGGAAAGAGGTTGATGACCGGCGTGCAGAAGAGCGCAAAGCGCGACGCGTCGACCAGATTCGCCAGCCGCTCGGTTGACTGGTCGAGCAGCACGACGATTTCGACCTCGCGCCCGTTGACCTGGCGCAGACCCTTCTCGAGGCCGGTCAGCGCGAAAAAATAGAAGCGGCTCGGGCACGCGAAGTATTCGTGCAGCAGGTTGTGCCCATGAAACTTCGACCAGGCGAGCGGCAACAGGCCCTGATCGGTACCGAGCCCTTCATGGGCAATCGCGTTGGCGCTCACCGAATGCAACGGCCGGCCCAGCGTATTGAATTCACCGGGCGCCGCGGTGATCGTTGCGACCCCCGCCGTGTGCAGCAGCTCGAAGAGGTGTGACGCCACCTGTTCGTCGCCCGCCAGATACACCGGCAGACGGTCCAGCCCCTCCAGGTCGGCAATGCGCGCGTCGCCCGTCGTGCGCAGCTTCAGGCGCAGCGCGCCACGCACTTTTGCATTCGCCGGCACGTAGCGATCGAGCGCGGGAATGTCGGGCGGAATGCCAGTCAGTCGCGCCTCGGTGATCTCCAGCGGCCAGAGCGTGACGTCCTGGCCGCTGCGGAACTGGCATGCGGTCTTCTCGCCATCGGGCACGCGTGCAGTCAACGCGGTGCCGCGCGCGATGCGATAGCCTCTCGCGAGACTGCCTTCGGTGCGGCCGGGATAGAGGCGCGCGACCGCCATCGACGGCGTGGGGGCGACGTAGTTTGGGTAGACCACTTCAAGCAGCCGCCCCGTAAAGCGCGGAAACTCCGCATCGAGCTTGATCTGCATGCGCGCGGCCATGAAGCAGAACGACTCGATCAGGCGCTCGACATACGGATCAGCCACTTCGCCGGCCTGCATGCCCAGGCGTCGCGCGATCTTCGGATGTGCCTGCGCGAACTCGCCAGCGAGTTCGCGCATGTAGATCAGTTCCTGGTTGTAATAGTCGAGCAGTCGTGGATCCATCGGTGGGCTCTCTTTGCTTTTCTTGTTGTCTCGCTGTGCAGCGGCGCCGCTCAGCTAACGCTCAGCCGGTGCGCATGCCGGTGATGTTGACCTGACTGGTTTCCAGATCGAGGGAGCTCTGCACCATGAACTCAAGCGGGTACGGATCCATCCGGATCATGCCGCGTACCTCGAACGACAGGATGTTGTAGCGGTTGTTCGCGTCGAGCGCGGTCAGGGGCGATACGGTCAGCGAGTCAGGAATCAGGCGCGGCTCGAAATCCCCGATCGCGCGACGGACGATCCGCTCAATTTCCACCCACCTGCGCGACACCATGAAAGCGCCGGCCAGCGGTGGCACTCCGAAGTTCACCGTTGACGCGGCAGCGTGCGGATAGCGTTCGCGGTCGATCTGGTCCTCGATACTGGTCGTGTTCAGCAGGAACGCGAGATCGCGCTGGACGATGTCGCGCATCTGCGTACGTGTCACCGCGTACTCGCCGGGCGCTTCGCTTGGTCGCTGCGGCGCTTCGTCGCACAGGCGGTCGAGCAACGTTGGCAGCAGATGTGTGTTCGCGCGTCGAGGCGCGGCAGAGCCGGCCGCGCCATCAGACCCGGGGCGACTGTCGGGACGGTTGCCCCGTCTACCATGGGGGTTCGCCTCAGGCCGATCCATTGCCACCGTCCTGTCGCACCGGTGCGCGTTGCGGTGCAGTCTGCCTTGCGCCGCTGCCTAACTCGCAGGCGTCCAGTTCGAACAGGCCGAACTCCCCCGCACTGGTCGTCCATGTTTTCTGGCCAAGCGCGATCACGCCGGTCCGGCCCACATCCTGCCAGCGCGTCCTTCGGCCCAGGCGCAACGCGTCGCATCCGTCATCCGGCTCGCCATCCCCTGCACCGGCTTCCCCGCAACCCCGGCTTCCGAACCCGCACCTTCTGAACCCGGGTAGCGCGCCGGCATGAAACCGCGCACCGCAGTGCCATCGACCAGCGTCAGCGCACAGGGTGCCCACACGAGATCAATAAGTTTTGTGGGGACCGCGATCTGCCATGCGGCAATATCAGAGAACGGCAGCCACCGGTAGTGCCCCGCAGTCACGATTTCGCACACCGGACCCAAACGCGAGTCGCTGTCGGCGACCCAGTCGAACAGGAAGCGCGACGTGCGCGCGTTGACGAGCGGTGCCTGATCAAGGGCGCGCTCGCGCGCCCGGTCGGCGTCGTCGACCTGACCGTTGGCCGAAAGGCGTAACGCCTCGATAAGTCCCTCCACCCACAACGGCGGTTCGAACACGAACCCGGGCCGTTCGCGACCGGCAACGACTTTCGCGCGCCAGCGCTCGGCACGAATCAGGTCGCGGTAGGCCTGAGCGGCCTGCGCCTCGTCAGGGCTGAGCTGCGCATACACCTGCAGCTGCTGGATGGCGCGCGCCCATTGCCCCATTGCGCACAGCACCTGAAACAATGCCCAGCGGTGAGTGGCCGTCGTGGGCTGCGCGCGCACGCGCGCTTCAATGCGCGCGAGCCTTGCCTCGAGCGGCATGTCGTCCAGTGAAGTGGCCGGTGTTTCCTGGGAGGCATCTGCCAGGGACGAAGCAGCGGAAGAAGAAGCTGTCATGATGGGTCGTGGCGTGGATTTGAATCAGGCGCCGGGATTGGGCTGATGGGGCTCATCGGGCTATCGATGCCGAGCGAATGGTGCTCGCGCCGCGCAAGCGCGGGCGGCAGCGCGGCTGGGCGACGCGAAGCCGCGGCGTGGTATTCGGCGGGGGCAAAGAGCCGCAGTATCTCCGGGACCGGCTCGCTATCGGTTAGCCAGCCCAGCCCGGACATGTCGCCCTCACTATCACCCCCGACCAGCGGGCCGAAGACGTCTTTCAGGACACGCGTGCCCGACAGGAGCGCTTCAATCGACCCCACGTCTGTCGACTCCCGCCCCGATGATTCCTGCCGCCGCGGATGATCCTCATGCGCATCCATCGACGGGTCGCCCGCGACCGGTGTCGCCCACTGCGCGGCCCAGTTACCGGCAAGCGATGCCTGCGGATCGTCAAGTGCCCGGCAATACTGTTCGTGCAGGGTCTGGATCAAGTCTTGCGCGCCAGTCATCTCCGCTTTGGCAGGGGCGCGACTGTCACGGGAGCGCCGGGCGGCACCGCCGTCGTCCGTGACAGACGAGCCGATCAGGCCAAATACAGCGTTATCGCCACGCAGATCTTCGCCGCCATCGTCCAGCCCGTAGCCCGTTGCGAGGTGCGCTTCACCATCGACCGGCGCCCCTGGGCCCCGATCGTGGTCGCCGGATTCCTCCGCACCGTCCGCGTCGCCCAGCCGCATGAGCCCGGTTGGTTCGGAGTACATTTCGATCGGCTGGCGGCGCCAGAGCAGCGTGAAGGTGCGCATGACCGTATCTGGTTAATCAGGAAAAGTTTATTTTAAACACGAGTGACAACAGTTCGTCCATCGACATTCTGGTTAATTGGCGCATTAAGTCGGTGGCAATAATTTTGAGATAAAAATCATTAATTGTCAGGAATAGTCAAACTTCACAAATATTCACAATTCGACCCAGTTGCTTATGATTTTTCACCGTGGATTTCGAGACTTGTCCCGTTGACACAAGGCGTTATACCGCCTATACGCAGGCGCGACCAGGGTCGAAGCAATCTGAAGCAGGAGCATGCGACGATTTTCTCGAACTGTCGAGGGACTTGATGGTGGTCCTGACATTCTCTGAGAATTTACCGACAGCTTATCTGTTGACGAACGCCCCCAATCATGAGATTAATTCGGTCCAGATCAAATTGATTCGTTTAAAACGTCGAATACGGCCAATGCCATGTACCGGGCGAACGCGGACGATCTGAGCAGGCATGAAAGGACTCCGAACCAGTGGCGCCAGGCAATGGGAGCCAGCAGTGCGGTACCGCAATCGTGAACAACAAGACACAGGGCATTTTTAATGACGATTTCGCGCCAGGCGCTGTTCGGCAAGCTCGGGGCCACGCTCTACCGCAGCATTGAGTCGGCCACCTCGTTTTGCAAGCTGCGTGGCAACCCGTACGTGGAACTGATCCACTGGCTACACCAGTTGCTGCAGATGAACGACAGCGACCTGCACCGGATCATCCGGCACACCGGCATCGAGCGTGACGCGCTCGAGCGTGATCTGGCGCGCGCACTTGCGGCGTTACCGGCGGGCGCGAGTTCGATCAGCGATTTTTCGCATCACGTCGAACTGGCGATCGAGCGCGCGTGGGTCCTCGCGACCCTGGGCTACGACGACCGGCGCGTGCGCGGTGCGTGGCTCACGGCCGCGCTCGTGAAGACACCAGAACTCAGACGCGTGCTGCTTTCGATCTCGCCGACGTTCGGCAGGATTCCGGTCGATGGCCTGGATGACGTGCTGCCCGCGTGGATCGACGGCTCGCCCGAAGCGGTCGATGCGCCGTATGACAACAGCGATTTCTCTCCCGCCGTGCCGGGCGAAGCGTCGTCTGCCCTCCCCTCGGCCGCGAAAGGTACATCGCTCGACCAGTTCTGCTCCGACTTGACCGCAAGGGCGCGCGACGGAGACATCGATCCGGTGGTCGGTCGTGAACTCGAAATCCGCACGATGATCGACGTGCTGCTGCGCCGCCGGCAGAACAATCCGCTGCTAACCGGCGAAGCGGGTGTCGGCAAAACCGCCGTCGTCGAGGGCCTGGCGCTCGCGATCGCTAACCGGGACGTGCCGCCAAGGCTTGCCGACGTGCGGCTCATGAGTCTGGATGTCGGCGCGCTTCTCGCCGGGGCCAGCATGAAGGGCGAGTTCGAGGCGCGGCTGAAAGGCGTGCTCGAAGCGGCGGCGAAGTCACCGGTCCCGGTCATCCTGTTCGCCGACGAAATCCATACGCTGATCGGCGCCGGCGGTCAGGCCGGTACCGGAGATGCTGCAAATCTCCTGAAACCCGCGCTCGCGCGCGGCACAATCCGTACGATCGGTGCGACGACGTGGGCAGAGTACAAGCGACACATTGAGAAGGATCCCGCGTTGACCCGTCGGTTCCAGGTGCTGCAGGTGCCAGAACCCGGGGAACCCGCCGCGATCGACATGGTGCGTGGTCTCGCGCAGACGTTCTCACGGCACCACGGTGTCGTCGTGCTGGACGAAGCGATCCGTGCGGCTGTGACGCTCTCACACCGCTATATTCCCTCGCGTCAGCTGCCGGACAAGGCGATCAGCCTGCTCGACACCGCCTGCGCGCGCGTCGCGCTTTCCCAGCACGCCGCACCGCGCGAATTGCAGGACATCCGCCAGCGCCTTCTGGCAACCCGCGTCGAACTTGATCTGCTTGGGCAGGAAGCGCGTATCGGCCTTGATGCGGACAAGGCCCTGGCTGCCGCACACGCCCGTATCGATGCGCTCGTGACCGAAGAGACCGCCGTTGAGGCGCGCTGGAAAGAACAGGTGGCCGCCGCGCAGGCGCTGCTCAGCGCACGCGAAGCGGCTACAGCAGCGGACGCCGGTTTGCCAGACGCCGACGTTGCGGCAACGATCGACCGGCTGCGCGAACTCGAGCGCTCGCTCGCGAGCCTGCAAAGCGACCGGCCGTTCGTCTTTCCGGAAGTCAACGGGGCGATCGTCGCGGACATCGTCTCCGACTGGACCGGTATTCCGGTCGGCCGCATGGTCACCGACGAAGTGGCGGCCGTGCGAACCCTTCCCGACACGCTTGCGGCACGCGTGATCGGCCAGACCGATGCGCTGCGTCAGATCGGCGAGCGTGTACAAACCGCGCGCGCGGGTCTGACCGATCCGAAGAAACCCCTTGGCGTGTTCTTTCTGGCCGGTCCCTCGGGCGTGGGCAAGACCGAAACCGCGCTTGCGCTCGCCGAGGCGCTCTACGGCGGCGAACAGAACCTGATCACGATCAACATGAGTGAGTATCAGGAAGCCCATACGGTCTCCGGTCTCAAGGGCGCCCCGCCGGGCTATGTCGGCTACGGCGAAGGGGGTGTGCTCACCGAGGCCGTGCGGCGTCGTCCGTACGCGGTCGTGCTGCTTGACGAGATCGAGAAGGCGCACCGAGATGTGCACGAGATGTTCTTCCAGGTGTTCGACAAGGGCTACATGGAAGACGGCGACGGCCGCTACATCGATTTCCGCAACACGACGATCCTGCTCACCAGCAATGTCGGCTCGGAGCTGACCGCAAGCCTGTGTGCTGACGCGTCGCTCGCGCCGGATGCGGAAGGTCTGCGCGAGGCGCTCACGCCCGAACTGTTGAAGGTCTTCCCGGCTGCATTTCTCGGACGCGTGACCGTCGTGCCGTACCGGCCGCTCGCGGACGCGGCGCTTTCCCGCATCGTGCGTCTGCACCTCGACCGGATCGTGGCGCGTATGGCCGGGAGCCACGAGATTACGCTCACGTACAACGCCGCCGTGGTCGATTACATCGTTGGCCGCTGTCTGGTGCATGAGACCGGCGCGCGCGTGCTGATCGGTTTCATCGAACAGCATGTGCTGCCGCGACTCTCGGCGCTGTGGCTCGATGCGTTCTCGTTGAAACAACCACTCACGCACATCGGCATCGATGTCGTTGATGGGACCGCTCCGCCGGCCGCAGCGTTTATCTTCCGGGCCGCGCATACGGATGACCCGGCGCAAGCCCCAGCAACCGCATGTCCCCTTCCCGTTGAGCAGGTTGACTGAACCCTGCCGCCCCTACCCATTGTTCACCACCGTTCACGGAGACCATCCATGTCCGCTTCCAGCAGTTCGCAGAAATTCATTGGGCGCAACCGTGCGCCGCGTGTGCAGATTGAGTACGACGTCGAGGTCTACGGCTCGGAAAAGAAGGTCGAGCTGCCATTCGTGATGGGCGTGCTCGCCGACCTGTCAGGCAAGTCCGTCGAGCCGCTGCCGGCGGTGGCAGATCGCAGCTTCCTCGATATTGATATCGATAACTTCGATGAACGGATGAAAGCCATCAAGCCGCGCGTCGCATTCGCGGTAGCGAACACTCTGACGGGCGACGGCCAGATGATGGTCGACATGACCTTCGAGAGCATCGAGGACTTCTCGCCGGCGGCGATCGCCCGCAAGGTCGAACCGTTGCGGAAACTGCTCGAGGCGCGCACGCAGCTGGCGAACCTGCAGACCTACATGGACGGCAAGTCGGGCGCCGAGACCCTCGTGAACCAGTTGCTGCAGGACCCGGCGTTGCTCAAGTCGCTGGCGGCGGCACCAAAGCCGCAGCTGCACGGGAACGCGGATGGCGCGGACGACGCAGCAGACAACGAAACTGCCGCGCACTGAGCCGGAACAGTCCACACCGAGGATAGTAGACCATGGCAAAACAGCAGACACACCAGCAGACACAGGCGGGCGCCCCGCAGGCGCAGACGCATTCCGACTTCACAAACCTGCTGACGCAGGAGTTCCGGCCGAAGACCGAGCGGGCCCGCGAAGCCGTCGAATTCGCGGTGCAGACCCTCGCCGACCAGGCCCTGCAGCAATCGGCCACGATCAGCGACGACGCGTACAAAAGCATCGCCGCGATCATCTCGCAGATCGACCACAAGCTCTCCGAGCAGATCAACCTGATCCTGCATCACGAGGACTACCAGAAGCTCGAATCCGCGTGGCGTGGGCTGCATCACCTCGTGTCGAACACCGAGACCGACGAGCACCTCAAGATCCGCTTCATGGACGTGTCGAAGGACGAGTTGCGTCGCACGATGCGCCGTTACAAGGGTCAGGCCTGGGATCAGAGCCCGCTCTTCAAGCAGATCTACGAAGAAGAATATGGCCAGCTCGGTGGCGAGCCGTACGGGTGCCTCGTCGCCGACTACTATTTCGACCATACGCCGCCGGACGTCGATCTGCTCGCCTCGATCGCAAAGGTTTCCGCTGCCGCGCACACGCCGTTTATTTCCGGCGCGGCACCCTCGGTGCTGCAGATGGAATCATGGCAGGAACTGGCCAATCCGCGCGACCTGACGAAGATTTTCACGCAGAACCTGGAGTACGCGTCCTGGAACTCGCTGCGCAATACCGACGATGCCCGATATGTGGGTCTCGCGATGCCGCGCTTCCTGTCGCGCTTGCCTTATGGCGCGAAGACGAACCCGGTCGACGAGTTCGATTTCGAGGAAGACACGCAGGGTTCGGACCACCGCCGCTATGCGTGGGCCAATGCGGCCTATGCGATGGGCGTGAACGTGAACCGTTCATTCAAACTGTATGGCTGGTGCTCGCTGATCCGCGGCGTCGAGTCGGGCGGCACGGTCGAGAACCTGCCGTGCCACACCTTCCCGACCGATGACGGCGGTGTCGACATGAAGTGTCCGACCGAAATCGCGATTTCGGACCGGCGCGAGGCGGAACTCTCGAAGAATGGTTTCATTCCGCTGATCCACCGCAAGAACACCGACCACGCGACCTTCATCGGCGCACAGTCGCTGCAAAAACCCGCCGAATATCACGACGCGGATGCCACCGCGAACGCGAACCTGTCGGCACGTCTGCCGTATCTGTTCGCGTGCTCGCGCTTTGCGCACTACCTGAAGTGCATCGTGCGCGACAAGATCGGCGCGTTCAAGGAGCGCGAGGACATGCAGCGGTGGCTCAACGAATGGATCATGCATTACGTCGATGCGGATCCGGTCAACTCGTCGCAGGACACCAAGGCTCGCCGGCCGCTCGCAGCTGCCGAAGTCGTGGTCGAGGAAGTGGAAGGTAACCCCGGCTACTACCAGGCGAAGTTCTTCCTGCGCCCGCACTTCCAGCTCGAAGGCCTGACCGTGTCGCTGCGCCTTGTCGCGAAGCTGCCGTCGATCAAGGAAGCCGCCTGAGCCAATGCAGGCTGGAGTCCTCGTTTGGCCGGAGGCTGCGGCGCATGGTACGGCGGGCCCCCGGTTGTTTCATTCATCAACATCAAGGAGTAGATAGATGGCTCAGGATATTTTTCTCAAGATTGACGGCATCAACGGCGAGTCGCTGGACGACAAGCACAAGGACGAAATCGAAGTCCTGAACTGGGACTGGGAAATCAGCCAGGAGTCGTCGATGCACGCCGGCAGCGGCGGCGGTGCAGGCAAGGCAACTGTCGCGGATCTGACATTCGAACACGGGATCGACCGCGCGAGCCCGAACCTGATGAAGTACGCGCTGACCGGCAAGCACATCGATCAGGCTGTGCTTGTCATGCGCAAGGCAGGCGGCAATCCGCTCGAATACCTGAAGCTCACGATGAGCGACGTGATCGTCACGCGCGTGAAGCCGTCGGGCAGCAAGAACGACGCAGAGAAGAGCCTTGAAAAGGTGTCGCTGTCGTTCGCGAAGGTCAAGCAGGAATACGTCGTGCAGAATGCGCAGGGTGGTAGCGGCGGCGCTGTGACGGCCAGCTTCGACATCAAGGGCAACAAGGAAGCGTAACGTTTGTTTCGCCCGTTGTAGTTCAGCCCGGTGCCGGCGCGTTCGCGCGGCCGCACCGGGCTTCCACAGTCTGACAACCTTCGTGCACTGCATGCCCCGAATGCGCCTGATCCGCTCCGTCACTGCTGTTGCTGCTATTGCGTCTTCGCTCGTGCTGGCCGCGTGCGCGAGCGGCGATCCGAAGCCCAAAGAACCGCTCCGGCTCGACGTGACGGCAAACGCCGCTGCCACGGTCAATCCAGACGAGCAGAAGCGTGCGGCGCCCATCATCGTGCGCATCTACGAACTGAAGACCGACGGCGCGTTTAACGCAGCCGACTTCTTTACGCTGCAGGACAAGGACAGGACGGTACTGGCCGACGACCTCGTCAAGCGCGACCAGTTCCAGTTGCGCCCCGGCGAACATGTGACGATCACGAGAACCGTCGATCCGGCGACCACGACGCTCGGCGTCCTGGCCGCATACCGGGATTTGCCGAATTCCGTGTGGCGCGCGGTCTACGCGTTGCCCGCCACGCCCGACAAGGCGTGGTACCGCTTCTCGACACCGAAGCTGAAACTGACGATCACGCTTGAGGCGAACGCGATCAAGGTCACCGAGGCTCCCAGATGAAACAACTCGCAAACATCGCGCGGGAACAATCCGTGCAGTCCCTGCAACCGGTCCAAAGGCGCGCATGAGCTGGTATAACAAGGTCACGTGGTGCGATGGCGTGCTGTTTCGGACCCCGCAGTTCCAGCAGCAGGAACGCTATCTCGAGCACTACGCGCACAAGCGCGCGGCGCCCCTCTCGCCATTCTTTTTTGGCTTCAGTCACTACGGCCTGGATATCGAGGCGCTCGCGCTCGGCAAGGTGATCGTGAAGTCGGTGGCCGGCGTCTTTGCTGACGGCACCCCCTTCGACGCCCCGGGCAGCACGCCTCCGCCGTCTCCGCTCACGATCCGGCCGGAACACCTGGACCAGGTGATCTACCTGGCGGTACCGGTGCGTGTGCCCAACGGCGAGGAGACGACCTTCGATGAGGCGTCGGACTCGCTCGCGCGCTTCTCCGTCTTCGACGTCGAACTGCGCGACACCAACTCGATTGGCATCGGCGCGCAGGACATCCAGCTATCGAGACTCAGGCTACGGCTCGTGCCGGAGAAGGAACTAACCGGCGCGTGGATCGGACTGGCAGTCACGCGCGTGAAGACGATCCGCGCCGACGGCAGCATCGAACTGGACGACACGCTGGTGCCGCCGGTCGCGGGCTACGGCGCGAGCGATCTGCTCACGAGCTGGCTCGCGAAAATCCATGACCTCACGCGCCTGCGCGCGAACGCGCTCGCGCAGCGTCTGACCGGCGGCGACGGTGTCGCCGGCATGGCCGCCGAAGTCTCCGACTATCTGCTGCTGCAGACGCTGAACCGCTACGAGCCGCTGCTGCAGCACCTGCGCCGGGTGCCGACCACCTCCCCTGCCGATGTCTATGCGCTGCTGCTCGGCATGGCCGGGGAACTGTCGACCTACGTGCGCACGGAAACGCGCCGGCCGCTTGATTCGCATCCCGCCTACCAGCACACGACACCGCATCTCTGCCTGAAGCCCGTGGTCGACGACACCCATCGCCTGCTCAATGCGGTGCTGGTGCGCAGCGCGCAGAGCATTACGCTCTCCGAGCAGGGGTACGGGATGCGCAACGCGGTGGTCGATCCGGTCGAGATGCAGGGCTTCACGGCCGTGGTGCTCGCCGTGTCCGCGCAGATGCCGCCCGACGTGCTGCAGCAGCAGTTCGTCGCGCAGGCGAAAGCAGGCCCCTCCGACAAGCTGCCGCATCTCGTGCGCGGCCATCTGCCAGGGCTTGCGCTGCAGGCGCTGCCGGTGCCGCCGCGGCAGATTCCGTTCAACGCCGGTTATGTCTATTACGAGCTCACGCGCAGCGGCCCCCTGTGGGACGAGATCGCGCGGCACGGCGGCTTCGCGCTGCATGTGGCCGGCGAGTTTCCGTCGCTGAAGCTCGAACTGTGGGGTGTGCGCGGATGACGGCCATCGGCTGTCCGATTGCCAATCGACGCACAGGCGTGTCATCAATGGTTTGCCTGAAGCGTTAACAGGAGTCTCAGATGGGTTTGATGAATCAGTTATCCGGTACCGGGCGTACGTTGTCCGTCGCCGGCGCGGCGTTGCCGATGTACGGCGGACAGCCCATCCTGACGCCGGTGAAGCTCGCCGGAGCCGAAACGCTCGGCGAACTGTTCAGGTACACGCTCGAACTGAAGACGCCCGATTCGCTGGCGTTCTCACCAAGCATCGCGGCGAACATCGAACTCGACAGGCTGATTGGCACGGAAGTCACCGTCTCGATCCAGATCGAGGGTAAAGGGCACTTCATTCCGGGTCTTGCAGGCGAGGCAGGTCAGGCCAATCTCGGCGCCGGCACGCGCGAGATTACGGGCATCGTGAGCGCCGCGCGCATCGTGCGCGAGGATGGCCGCTCGATCGTCTACGAGCTGACGCTGCGCCCGTGGCTGTGGCAGGCCACGAAAAACCGCAACACCCGGAATTTCCAGGACATGTCGGTGGTCGAGATCACCGACGCGGTGCTCTCGGCGTACACGTTTCCCGTCGACAAGCGGCTGACCACACCGCGCCCGAACAAGGCGTGGCCCAAGCGCGACATCCAGCGGCAGCACTTCGAGAGCGACTGGACCTTCCTGCAGCGGCTCTGGCAGGAATGGGGGATTTTCTGGTTCTTCGAGCACAGCGACGGCAAGCACCGGCTCGTGCTGTGCGACTCCATGGGCGCGCTGAAGTCTCTCGACGAGGCCTACCGGACGATCCGCTACGAAGCGCCCACCGGCCGGCGAATCGACGAGGAGCATATTCACGCGCTGACGGTCCAAACCTCGCTGACGACGGGCGCAGTGACTTCCGTCGACTACGACTACACGTGGCCACGCGCCGACCTGTCGGTCAAGCGTGAGGATCCGCGCGACACGGGCCTCGCGCATCAGGAGCATTACACGTGGGGCGACTATGCCCAGCCCCAGGCGGGCGCCTCTGGTCTTTCGGGCGACCACAACGAGCCGCAGACCGAAGCCGAGTACCTGACGATGGTCCAGATGCAGGCGCTGCGTTGCCAGGGACTGCGCGCGACCGGCGAGGGTAATCTGCGCGGACTCGTCACCGGCCGGACCTTTGTGCTCACGCATTATCCGCAGCTGGCTGCGAACCGCGAGTACGCGGTTATTTCCAGCAGGCTGACGATCGAGGAAGTCGCGGAGGCGTCCGGCACCGGCCAGCGCTACCAGTGCAAGGCGGAGTTCGAGGTCCAGCCGTCCAGTGAGGCGTTCCGCCTGCTGCGCACCATTGAGAAGCCGCGCATCGCCGGGACGGAATACGCGGTCGTGGTGTGTCCCGAGAACCAGGAGATCTGGACCGATGCCTACGGGCGCGTGAAGGTGCAGTTCGTCTGGGACCGGCTCGGCCATAACGACGAGCGCTCGAGCTGCTGGGTGCGCGTGGCCGGGGCGTGGCACGGTGACCAGTTCGGCGGCACCTTCCTTCCCCGCCGCGGCCACGAAGTCACGATCAGCTTCGTGAATGGCGACCCGGACCTGCCCGTCATTACCGGCAGTGCCGTGAATGCGTTCAACATGCCGCCGTTCGAGTTGCCGCAGAACCAGGCGCTGGCGGGCTATCGCAGCCGCGAGATCGGCGGCCGGCGCGCCAACACCCTCGCCTTCGATGACACCAACAGCAAGATCCAGGCGCACCTGTCGAGTGACGAAGGCGCCTCGCAGCTGAATCTGGGTCACATCACGCGCATCGCCGGTAACGCGGGTCGGCAGGACGAGCGAGGTCGGGGATTTGAACTGGCCACCAACCTGTGGGGCGCGGTGCGCGCCACGCTGGGGCTGCTCATCACGACCTACGGACGGCCCGACGCGCGGGGGAATGTAAAGGATCTGTCGGAAACGGTCCGGCAGCTTGAGGATGCACAGAGCCGTCACGAGGCCATGAGCCGCGTTGCGCAGGAAGGCGAAGCCCAGGATGCCGAGGGGCATCAGTTCGACATTGCAAAGACGATCGAAGCGCAGAACCAGCAAATCCGTGGCGTCGCAAATGAATCCAATCAGTTCCCGGAACTGACTGAACCCCATCTGGTTATTGCCGGTAAGGCTGGTGTGGAAGTCGTTACCCCGGCAACGGTGCATATCGCGTCGGGCGAGCATACCGCGATCACCAGCGACGGACATGTGGCTATTGCGAGCGGACGCAGCTTCTTCGCGAGCGTGCGCGACACCGTACGACTTTTCGTGCAACGAGCCGGTCTTAAGCTTGTTGCAGCCGGCGGTGACATCGATATCCACGCACTGACCAAAACGATCAACCTGCTTTCCCGGCTCGAAATCAATCTGACCAGCGACTCGATCCATATTCGGGCCAAGGAACAGGTCCTTATTGACGGCGGTGGCAGCTTTGTCAAGTTCGACGCCAGCGGCATCGAACACGGTACGTCTGGCAAGTTTGTCGCGCATGCGGCCGTGCACGGGATGCCCGGCCCGAAAGACCAGCCGGTCGACATGTCGCCGAAACATGTCTGTGTTGAGTGCCTGCTGAAGGCCGCAAAAAGCGGTGCCGCCGTCGTTCCTCTCTAACGTGTCGAAAGAAAGCGCATGACATCGCACAACGGCCCCTCTCGCCCACGGCTTCTCGGTCTGGTTGACGCCGCAGCCTGCCCCGCGCGAATACAGCCGCTACTCAAGCAGTCCGGAACCACATTTCGATCAGTCTTTGCCGGATTGCCCGAAGAAGCGCTCGGTCCGGCATCACTGTTCCTCGCGCGCATTGACGATCCCGATGCCAGCTGGGTTCAGGAACTCGATCAGATCGATCTGCATTCCCCATGCATGTCGCTGATCTGGAGCCGCGTCAGCCTGGATGACATGGTCACGCACTTGCGCGCCTTCCTGTTTGCCGACATTGGCGACAGCATGACGGCGATGATCCGCTTCTTTGATCCTCGCAATACGGGCGCGATCGTTTCGGTATGGGGTGATCAGATCAGGGACATCTTCATGGCGCCGATCGATCGATGGATGTATCGCGGCCGTCACAAGGAGTGGCAACGCATCGAGAACGATGCCCTATCCGGCAGCCGGATCTGTAAGTCCATCATGATTCAGCTGGAAGACGCAGACCTTGATGCGTTGACCGAACACACTGAACCGGACGAACTGCTGGCATCACTGATCCAGCTGGGCCTGATCGACGAGGAGCGTCCCTACCTTGCACGGTTCACCGATTTTCTGCCGCGCTACCAGAGGGCGTCGCAGTGGGGACTTACGGAGCCGTCTGATCGCCTGAATTTCTGCCGGCACACGTACCTTTACGGGCTCGACTTTGATCGGCATCTTCGCGTCCACCACGCGCTGTCGGAGCGGGTCGCGACGGGGGAATCATATGTGGCGGTAACCGGTCGCATTCCGCCCCACGTCTGGGAAGATCTGGCGCGTCGGCACGAAGCCCAGACGAACGGCAGTTCAACTACCGCTAACACCGGAGAAGCAAGGTGACAGAGCCGAAGAATATGAAGACAGGCAAACGCAACACAGGCGCTGGACCACGGCTATTTCAAGCCTTGGTGGCCCTTGCACTAGGACTGGTCGTTGCCGGCTGCCATCCGCAGCAAACAACCGCTTCCAGCAGTGCGAATGCTGTCGACGCAGCGAAAGGCGAGGGGGAGTCGTACCCGGCGGGCGTGAGTGGGTTGAACTACTCCACCTATGGGATCGCCAGCTTCTCGATTACCGATGCCGAGGGCAAGACTGGTGGCGGGCCGAACATCTCTCCTTCCAAAGGCGATGGCAAGCCGGCGGGCGGTGGCGCCGAAATGTGCTGCGTGATTGTGCCTTCGAAATGGCATGAAGGCATGACCGTCACCGTGCAATGGGAGCGAGATACCCATCCCTATGATGACAAGGACCGCAGCGGCGATCAATGGCTCAAGGCCGTCGCGAAAGTACCGCCGTATGGTCCGACGCAATACAACTTCTGGGTGCAATTTCTGGACGGTGACCGCATACGGGTGCGAGTCGATGACGGCAGTCCGCTTGAGAAGCCAAGCGAGCACGACCCATACATCGCTCAGGGCGTACTGGACGACGACGCGAACAAGGCCATGCAGGCGGCCCGCGAACGGGACAGACAGGCCGCGGAGGAATACCGCCAGCAACTGCGGGAGCAGGACGCGCGGGCAGGCAGACAGGGTGAGAACAAATGAGCGTGATTCGATGGCCGGCTCCGATGCCGGAAGCCGGTCGCCTGCCGGAAGCAAAGCGGGCGTGGGACGAGGGCAAGGCGAAGGTCTGCGACCCGAAGATGGAGTGTCCGCAGACGCTGCACATCAGCCTGTTTTTCGACGGCACCAACAATAACGACGCGCCGGACAATCCCCATCGCGACTCACTGGCCCAGAGCCAGACCAACGTCGCGCGTCTCTTTGATGCGGCGGTCGATCTTCCTGCTCAGGGAATGTTCGCGTTCTACATGCCCGGAGTCGGCACGCCGTTTCCGCAGATCGGTGAGGCTGATTACTCGACGATGGGCAAGGGTTTTGCCGCGGGTTATGGCATGCGGGTCGCATGGGGCTATACGAGAGTGCTGAACGCGATCTACGCTGCTATCACTGGCAAGGTTCTATTGCTCGACGATGCCGCCTACAACGCGAGCCGTGCGCTGACCGGCGACAAATCGGTGGTCAACAACCTGCCTAACCGCTACACCGCCCTGACGGCGGCGCACAAACAGGCCCGGGATGAATCGCGGCGCCATCGCACCATCCGCAAGATCTGGATCAACGTATTCGGCTTTTCGCGGGGAGCCGCGGAAGCGCGGTCGTTCGTTTCGCGGCTCATTAACGTATGGGCGCCCGGCGGCAGGATCGCGGACGAGTTCGATTACACCGTGAACTTTCTCGGGCTCTTCGATACCGTCGCGTCGGTGGGACCGCCAGACTCGACGCGCGTCGCCGTATCGCTGAACATGCTCGACGGGCACTGGGAATGGACGTCGAACGAGCAACTGAACATTCCAAATCAGGTGCGTCGCTGCGCGCACTTCTTTTCAATCCGCATTCCGTCCTACGTCTGGGAAGATCTGGCGCGTCGGCACGAAGCCCAGACGAACGCCAGTTCAACTACCGCTAACACCGGAGGAGCAAGGTGACAGAGCCAAAGAATATGAGGACAGGCAAACGCAACACAGGCGCTGGACCACGGCTATTTCGCGCCTTGGCGGTCCTTGCACTAGGACTGGTCGTTGCCGGCTGCCATCCGCAGCAAACGCCCGCTTCCAGCAATGCGAATGCTGTCGACGCAGCGAAAGGCGAGGGGGAATCGTACCCGGCGGGCGTAAGTGGGTTGAACTACTCCACCTATGGGATCGCCAGCTTCTCGATTACCGATGCCGAGGGCAGAACCGGCGGAGGATCGAGTGTTTACCCCTCTAAGGGAGGGGCCAAATCACCGGGTGAAAGCGGCGAAATGTGCTGCGTGATTGTGCCTTCGAAATGGCATGAAGGCATGAGCGTCACCGTGCAATGGGAGCGAGATACCCATCCTTTTGATGAGAAGGACCGCAGCGGCGATCAATGGCTCAAGGCCATCGCGAAAGTACCGCCGTACAAACGGGTCGCACATGGTTTCTGGGTCCGATTTCTTCCGGACGATCGCATCGTCGTCCAGGTCAATGACCAAGATCTGTACATACCCGACCCGTTGAAAGACGAGAGCCTATACGTCGCTCAAGGCGTACTGGACGATGAAGCGAACAAGGCCATGCAGGCGGCCCGCGAACGGGACGCGCAGGCAGCAGAGGAATACAGGAAGCAGTTGCGAGAGCAGGACGCACAGGCTCAAAAACAGAGAGAGAACAAATGAGCGTGATTCGATGGCCGGATCCGATGCCGGAAGCCGGTCGCCTGCCGGAAGCAAAGCGGGCGTGGGACGACGGCAAGGCAAAGGTCTGCGACCCGAAGATGGAGTGTCCGCAGACGCTGCACATCAGCCTGTTTTTCGACGGCACCAACAATAACGACGCGCCGGACAATCCCCATCGCGACTCCCTGACCCAGAGCCAGACCAACGTCGCGCGTCTCTTTGATGCGGCAATCAATCGCAATGCTCAAGGAATCTCCGCGTTCTACATGCCCGGAGTCGGCACGCCATTTCCGCAGATCGGTGAGGCCGATTACTCGACGATCGGCAAGGGCTTTGCCGCGGGCTATGGCATGCGGGTCGCATGGGGCTATACGAGAGTGCTGAACGCAATCTACGGCGCCATCACAGGCAAGGTTCTATTGCTCGACGATGCCGCCTGCAACGCGAGCCGCGCGCTGACCGGTGACAAATCGGTGGTCAACAACCTGCCTAACCGCTACACCGCCCTGAAGGCGGCGCACAAACAGGCCCGGGATGAATCGCGGCGCCATCGCACCATCCGCAAGATCTGGATCAACGTATTCGGCTTTTCGCGGGGAGCCGCGGAAGCGCGATCGTTTGTTTCGCGGCTCATTAACGTATGGGCGCCCGGCGGCAAGATCGCGAACGAGTTCGATTACACCGTGAACTTTCTCGGGCTCTTCGATACCGTCGCGTCGGTGGGACCGCCAGACTCGACGCGCGTCGCCGTATCGCTGAACATGCTCGACGGGCACTGGGAATGGACGTCGAACGGGCAACTGAACATTCCAAATCAGGTGCGTCGCTGCGCGCACTTCTTTTCAATCCACGAGCAGCGTATGAGCTTCCCGCTCGATACGATCCGGATGGGTAGCGCCTACCCAGGGCAGGAAGACCGGTTGCTCGAAGTGCCCTATCCAGGGGTTCATTCGGATGTAGGAGGCGGCTACCCGCCGCGCGACCAGGGGAAAGCGTTCGCAGGCGATGCGTTCAAGCTCAGCCAGATTCCGTTGCATGACATGTATATCGAGGCATTGCGAGCTGGTGTTCCTTTGCAGCTCCCTGACGGGCCCGACGCCATGACCGCAGCTACAAAGGCGAACTTCAAGCTGGCTCCCGAACTGGTCGGAACTTTCAACGACTGGCTCAAGACCGCTCCGGCAATCAGCAAAGTCGAAGATGCAATGCGGTTCGGCATGGGGCAGATGCTGGGCTGGCGAACCTTGCGTGCCCGTGTCGGGACTGCGGACTACGTAACCGAACAGCTCTTCTTCCAGCGTGCGCATGAAGGGACGAAGTCGCGTGAGCAGGTGCGCGAGGACGCCCAGCGTCTGAGTAAAAATGACCCGAAGATCAAGCATCTGAAGAGCCAGCGTCTCGAAATCGTCAGCAGGATGAACGCGGCAAGCATGAGTGCGACAGCCGATCCTTTCTCGTCGCTCGGCCCGACAGGCGACCTCCGCGAGGAAATGGATGGCTACCAGAAAGAGCTCCAGCAGAATGATACTGCGATAGCACGGGCACAGGATGCGAACGCTGCGAAAGCGGCGGGCCTCGATCCATCAGTCGCCAAGCCGGGCAACGGTCCAGACGATCTTGTCTCTGATGACAAGACAGATATCCAGGAGGCCGCCGAAGAATTCCGTGTGCTGCTGACGTGGCTGAACCCTGTTCAGGCACCTGTGTGGCGTACAAAGTTCAATCATCAAACAAACCTCCCGTACACGACCCGGGAACAAGCGAGCAAGCTTCATAGGCCAGAAACCTCAATGATCTACATGAAAGCGCCCGACGTGCTCAGCCGCCTGGCTGCCGTCTCGCCGTACTCGATCTATGACGACGCTGTTATTAAGCCCCGGACAGTGTTGAAGGGGTTCCTGCAGCAACACACGTCCCCCGTGGCTGTGGAAGCACTGCGCAAGACGTCCGCTGCAGTAAGGCTGTACGACGATTACATCCATGACAGCCGTGCATGGTTTCGCGTGCCCTATTTCAGGGAATACGTGCCCGGCGGCTACTTCTGGGCCCGCGTTCTATTTACGGGCGGTGATCAACGGGTCGAGAACCTGGGCCTGGGCTAACGCTGCGGCCGAATATCGTCTGTATTGCCTTCGCCCAAATCGCGCTATTCGCGTCGAGCAATCATTTCATCGGATTCCTGTACATGGCATTGCAAATTATCGTGGTCGGCGACCTGACCTCGCACGGAGGCCGGGTCATTTCAGGCTCCGAAACGCACACCATTGGCGGCAAGCGGATTGCCCGGCTGTTCGATCTGGTGGACTGCCCGCAGAAGTACCCTGACGGACGGCCGCACGGTATCAACAAGATCATCGAGGCGCACCCGACCTTCACAATCGGTGACGAGCGCGTGGCCGTGGCGGGCAATCGTACGGAATGCGGCTGCGAGCTGATCGGCAGTACAACGGCCAGCATCGGAGACTGAGCGCATGGCAAAGATTAGCGAGTTGCAGAGTACCGATATCGGCGTCAGTTCGCGGCAAGCGGCTGAACGCACCTCGTCGGCGAGCGATGTGAAAGCCGCGGTCGCCGACGCTGAGGGCGCAGCCTCGGCGCCGATCGAGATGCTTCCGCCTGAGCCCTTTGCCCGGCGGCTTGCCGCGATTCGCGCCGCGCGGAATCCGCTACTGGAAGCCTCCCATGTTTTGCTTCGCGCGCAGGCAGATATGCCCGATCAGTTGACCTCGAAGCAGGCCATTGCTTCGTTGAGGTCTTTACTCGAGCAGGAAGTGCACGTGTTCCAGAAACTGTGCGAACAAGCCAATATCCGGCGCGACCATATGATCGGCGCGCGCTACTGCCTGTGCACGGCGCTGGACGAAGCGGCCATGCAGACCGCGTGGGGCAAGGGTGGCGACAGCGGCGTGGAATGGGTGACGAACGGCCTGGCTACGATCTTCCATGAAGACCGGCAAGGTGGCGACAAGGTCTACCTGCTGGCTGGGCGGTTAATGACGGAACCGCAGGAACACCTCAACCTGCTCGAGGTGATCTACCGGATCCTGAGTCTTGGCTTCGAGGGCCGCTACCGGTATGAAACCGGCGGGTCCCGAAAGCACGAGGCCGTGCGGCAGCGTCTCTACAACGAGATCATGTCGCAGCGCGGTCCCGTGCCGGTCGCGCTGTCGCCCCACTGGCAATCGGACGTGAAGGGCAAACGCGCGTCGTTCTATGACTTTCCTGTCTGGATCACCGTCGTCGTGCTCTCGCTGATCCTGCTCGGCCTGTTCGGCTATTTCAAGTACGAACTGCTGAACCGCAGCGCTGCCGTCCAGAAACAGATTGCCGACATCGGGCACATGACGCCGCCCCCTGCCCCGCCAGCCCTGCACCTGAAAGAACTGCTCAAAAACGAGATCGCCGCCGGCACGGTCAGCGTCGACGAGGATGCGCACCACAGTGCGGTCACATTCCGCGGCGACGCGATGTTCCCGCCGGGTGGCGCATCCGTGAAGCAGACGATGGGGCCGCTGATCGCAAAGATCGCCGGCGAAGTCGCGAAGGTGCCAGGCAAGGTGACCGTCCTTGGGTACACCGACAACGTGCCGATCCGCAGCCGCCAGTTCGCCTCGAACGAGGCACTGTCCGAGGAGCGCGCCACCCAGGTCATGCAGATGCTGCAGGCAGCCAGTGTACCGGCGAGCCGCCTTGAGGCCGTTGGCAAGGGCGACGCCGATCCCATTGGTGACAACAAAACCGTACAGGGCCGCGCGCAGAACCGGCGTGTCGAAATCACGGTCGCGCAGTAACGGACGAACCAGACCGGTCGGAATTTAATTCGGGATTCAAGCATGAAGAAGTTGTCGTTTCTGGTGTCGCGCCAATTCCTCGCCCTCCTCGCACTGGTGGTGATCGCGCTCGTGATCTGGTTTGTCGGACCGCTGGTGGCGTTCGGCGGCCTGAAGCCGCTTGCGGGTGTGGGCATGCGGGTGCTCGTGATCGCCCTGCTGCTCACCGGCGTGCTGCTCTGGCTTGCCGGCCGGTCAACCAGCGTGGTGTTTGTCGCGGCGCTGTGTCTGCTGATCTGGTACGCGGCGCCGCTGCTCGCCTTTGGCCATGCCGAGCCCTTCGCACCGGAATCAGCCCGGATGATCGCGATCGCGGTTGTGCTGACCGTGTTCGTCGTCTACTGGCTGTTCCGGCTCCGGCAGATGATGCTGGAAGATGAGCAGTTCACCCGGAAGCTGCTTCAGTTTGGCAGCCGGAAGGAGGAGTCGCCCGCGGCCAGCCAGCTGAAGCAGGTCAACGCGGTGGTCGCCGGCGCACTGGCGCGACTGAAGGCGATGCGCACCGGCGCGCGAGGGCTGGGCAAGCTGTTTCAGGGCAAGCGCTACCTGTATGAACTGCCGTGGTACATCACGCTCGGCTCGAAAGCGTCGGGCAAAACCAGCGCGCTGCTGAACGCGGGGCTGTCGTTCCCCGTGGCCGGGCAGATGCAACGGGCAACCAGCGCGCTGGCCGGCGACGCCGGCTCCGTTGACTGGTGGCTGACCAACGACGCCGTGCTGATCGACACGGCGGGCCATTACACGCGCCACGGGACGTCGCAACACGAGTTGCCCGTGCCACCTGACGCCGCGACCGGCAAATCGCCGGCCGGTGAGTCGCGGACGAACGGAAACCGGGACCAGTCGAAACACGAGGCAGGCGACAGGGACGGTGCCGCAGACGTCGCGGCATCGACGGCAGCCGCGGCGACGGGCGCCGTCACGGCGACCGTCGTTCCCCTTCGTGACGATACGCAACAGCGGCGCAAGGTCGTTGATGAAGCCGAATGGCTCGGGTTTCTGGGAATCCTGCGCCAGCACCGTCCGCGCGCGCCGATCAACGGCGCGCTGCTCACCATCGATCTCGCTGAACTGACGGACGCTGACGAAAACGCGCGCATCGCTGAAGCCGCGGCGCTACGCGCACGTCTGGCCGAACTCCGCACCGAACTGGGCATCCGCTTCCCGGTCTACCTGCTGGTCACGAAGATGGACCGGCTGACAGGTTTCACCGAATACTTCGGTTCGTTGACCGCGGAAGGCCGCGCGCAGATCTGGGGCTTTACGCTGCCGTACGGCAAGGAAACGATCGCGAAGGAAGGGGTTCGCGCCCGCTGCAGCCAGGAACTGGGCCAGCTGGCCACGCGTCTGGCCGATGGCGTCGACACCCGCCTGCAGGACGAATACGATGCGGATAGGCGCCGCGGGCTTGCCGCGCTATCGGAAGAATTCGCCGCGCTCACCGGCCCGCTCGGCGACCTGATCGAGCGCGTGTTCCTCGATTCGCGCTATGACGACACGCAGCTTCACGCGACCCTGCGCGGCATCTACTTCACAAGCGCCACACAGACGCAGAACGGGGCTGGCGGCGAGGTCGCGGCCGAACGGCGTACGGTGATGCAGCGCCTCGCGGCCACCTTCGGCAGCACGCCGGCCGCGCGCACGACCCGGCAGGACGGCAACCAGGGCTTCTTCCTGCATGACCTGCTGACGAAGGTGGTGTTTCCGGAGGCGCACCTGGTGCGGCCCAACCTTCGTTGGGAGTACCGCTTCCGCCTGCTGCGCCTGATCGGCCACACGCTCGCGCTGCTGTTCTTCGTGTGGCTGGCGATCAGCTGGCGCATCAGCTTCGGCAACAACAGCGACTATCTCGATGCAATCGGACACAAGGCGCAGGCGCTCGCGGCAAAGGTGACCCAGCTCTACAGGGAGCCGAAGCCCGAGGCCGTCCCCGATACGCTGACCGACGCGCGCTACCTGCCGACGTACCGGGGGCTCGACCTGTCGGATCCGGACAGCGCCTGGCGCTTCGGCCTGTACACGGCACCCGACATCGTGACCGAAAGCCATCATACGTACGATGCGCTGGAGGACAACCTGCTCCTGCCGCAGATCGTGCACCGGATGGAGGACGTCATCTCGCAGGCGATCGCAAACAGGGACTCCAAGGCGGCTTACGATGCGTTGCGCGTGTACCTGATGCTTTACGACAAGGCGAAATTCGACGCCAGCGATGTCAAGGCCTGGGTGCTCGACGACTGGGCCAGGACCGACAGCGCCGCAGTATTCGGCGGACGGGCATCGATGATCGATCACGTGCAGCAGCTTTTTTCTGGCGAGCGCGTGGTCCAGTCGCCGCTGATCCGCAACGACGCACTGATCCAGCAGGCGCGTTCGTTTCTCGATGGCAGCAACGCGACCGACCGGCTCTATCAGCGCGCGAAGGCCGCCATGCTCAGGGAAGCGCCGGACGAGTTCACGCTGATCCGCGCGGTCGGTCCGCAGGCCGGGACGGTTTTCACGCGGGCGAGCGGCGCGCCGCTTTCGCGTGGCGTGCCAGGCCTCTTCACCTTCGACGGATACCGGAGCCTGTTCGACAGGCGCCTGCCTGAGTTCGTGAAGGCTGCGCGCGACGATGACGCATGGGTGATGGGCCGTTCGTACCTCGCTGGCTTGAGCGCTGCGGCTCAAAAAAAAACGGCTGACGTAGTGAATGCCGCGGTGAGTGCCGCGAACGGCGCCGACGATCCGCTGACCGAAGCCATCCGCCGGGAATACCTGATGGAATACGCGCAGCAGTGGGATGCGTTTCTCGGCGACATCCGCACGGTGACGGGCACGAGCCTGCAGTTCAACCTGCAGGTGCTGCGCAGCTTCGCGGCGCCGGATTCGCCGCTTGCGCGTCTCGCGCGCGCGGCGGTGCATGAAACGACGCTGACGCAGCCCATCGCCACGTCGGACGGTTCCTTCCTGCAGAAGGCAACCGACCAGTTGCGCCAGAAGGCGGACAAGACACTCGGTATCCGTGCCTCGGAGCGCGTCGAGCGTGAAGTTGTCGACAGCCACTTCGCAGCGCTGCGCGAGGTGGTGACCGGCAGCGCCGAAGGACAGGCTACCGCGCTGGCAGGCGTACAGCCTGCTGCCGCCCAGCAAGGCAAGACCGGCCTCGACGGGATGACGAACCTGCTGAACGACTATTACACGGCACTCACCGTCGCCGACAACGCGCTGACCAACAACAGCATGCCGCCGGCAAGCGACACGGCAGCGAAAATCAAGATGACCGCCGACACAATGCCCGCGCCGTTCCGCGCGGTGCTGCTGGCACTCGGCGCCGACGGCTCACGCGAGGTCAACCAGGGCATCGGCCAGTTGCTGTCGCGGCAGATGCAGGCGGTCGTCGGCGACACCTGCCGGCTGACCATCGAAGGCAACTATCCATTCACGCCCGGTAGCCAGCGCGACGTAAGCATCGACGACTTCACACGCGTGTTCGCCCAGGGTGGCGTGATGGACGATTTCTTCGCGAAGACGCTCTCCCCTTTCGTCGACACCTCGGCGAAGCCCTGGCGCTACCGCACGCTGCCCGGTGCAACGCAAGCCGTGCAGGGGCCCGATCTCGAGCCGTTCCAGCACGCGAAGGCGATCCGTGACGTGTTCTTTGGCGATCCTGGCCAGAAGCAGCTGACGTGGAAGGCGGACATTCGCATCCCTGAACTGGACCCGACCATTACCGGGCTGACGATCGACATCGACGGGCAGACGACGCTCTACCAGCACGGGCCGGTCGCGCCGTTCATGGTGAGCTGGCCGGGCCCGCGCGGCGGCGTTCACGCGGAGATCACGGCGAACCCGCGCATCCGGCCTGACACCTCCACGATTTCGACTGACAGCCCATGGGCGCTGATGCGCCTGCTGCAGAAAGGCCACGTGGTCGAGACGGCGACACCGGGCCGTACACGTGTCGCATTCGACTTCGACGGCCGCAAGGCCGTGCTCGATATCGCGAGCGCCGGCAGCGTCGCCAATCCGCTGACGAGCGACGTCCTGAAAACCTTCAGGTGCCCCAGCTCCATGCCCATGTTCAGCCTGACCGACAGCGGACCACCGCCGGGTTTGCCATCGGCCAATCCGCCCACATTGCCCGCTACCAGTGTTACCCGATAACGCGTTCGGGAAACCAGCCCGACGCCGCTTTTGCCAGAAAGGATTCATGTCACAACCCGCAACCGATCTGTTACAACGCGCTTTCCTGAGCGTGTGCAGCACCGTTGTCCTGTTGAGCGCCTGCCCGTTTGCGCATGCGGCGTACCGCGAGGAATGGCTTACTGGCAACCAGCTGAAGCAGGCCCAGACCGCCGCGCATCGCACCCCATCCCCGACACCAGCGCGTCGCGCTGCCTCGCAGCCCCGGCTGCGCAGCACCGCTGCTGTCGCCCACCTGCCGCCGCGTCGCCAGCCGTCGCCTCCCTCCCCGGATCCGATTGCGGCGTTCAGCGACAAGAACCGTTCAGGTATCAAGCCCGGGCGGAGTCAGGACTGATGGCGACCGTAGAACGCATTAAAGATGTCAACGTTCGTAGAATGTATTAAATCTGTCACCGTTGCGACAATAAAACTGTCAACTCGGGGCCTGGACGAACCTAGATGCCGGCTCAGCGTTGCGCGACAAGGGCCCCAACGATGCGAAATAAATGTGTCACCGGCGAAGCCGGGTATTGCTGGCCTGTTAGGGCAAGGTCTCAATCCGGCCATGAGTCCGGCCATGAGCTGACGTTCGACAGCGCTGCTCGGTTCGTTGACAATCGGAGCAACTGAATTCCTGACAACGGTGCTAAATGAGCAGCGATCAAGCAGACAAAAGCCCGTGCGACTTGCGCGAGACATTGGAACGCGTTTTCGACGAGCGGTCCTTTGTTGAGTTTCTAAATGCGCTTGCACGCGACTGGTCCGAGGTGCTTAGCCTCGATGCTGTGAATCAACCGGTCTCGCATTCGAGCGGTGCGTCACGCTGGGAAAATGGATCGATTGGCGCGTTCTTCGATGCGGCTGCGACTTGGGCCGAAGCATTCAAAAATGGACTCCGGTTTTATAACGTCCCGTCAAACCCATGGCGCCGTGCCGCCGACGTGCTTATCGCCGGCAAGGAATACGAGTAGGAAATCCGAGCGTTGTCGCCTATCGAGCCGCTCGCCACCGACGCGGCAGTTGCAATATTCTGGATGCGGCCGTAGCCCGGTACCGGGGAACGGCTGCTCCCATTCTTCAAACGGACCATGATTAAAAGAACCACTACGCTCTACGTGATGATCCTCGCGTCGATCCTTCAGGCGACCATGTCGCTCATCTCGCTCGCGTCGTTCGCGCGCTTCTTCTGGCAGGACTCGGCCGCGATCGCTGCAATATATACTGTACAGCAGCGCGGCGCCTGGGCCGTCGCGGCGCTATGGTTAATTGCTTCCCTCGTCGCAGGAATTGCGATGCTTCGCCGGCGCACGTGGGCACGCAAGCTGTACGCGGTAGGTGGGGTGGTAGCGCTCCTGGCGTGGTTCGCGCTGCTGCCGTGGCCGCTCGTGGTAGCCGCAGTGGTGCCGGTTGCGGCTACGATCAGGGCGCTCTACAGCCACGCGGCGAACCTGCATCTGCATGCCATCCCTGCTGACGCGCCGAAGGGACGGCGCACGCTCATCGCCCAGGTGCTCTTCGCGGCGGCGACCGCGCTCATCTACAGCACATACCTCGGCATGTTTCTCGGCCACGGCTGGATGTACGAGCAGTTTGGTGGCTATGCGCCGCTGTACCACCTCATAGCCTGGGTTGTCGTGCTCGTCGCAGCGATCCTCGTGGCACCGCGCGGCACGCGCGCCTGGCAATGCGGTGTGGCCTTGATGGTGTTCGTTGTGGCTCTCACTGCGGCTCTGATCGGCTTTATACCCTACACGGCGGTATCCGCACGTTACCTCGGCACCGCATTTCAACCGTTTGAGGTCCAGTGGGGACCCGCCGCCTTTGGCGTGGCCGTGCTCGCCTTCGTCGCGTGGCTGCTGCTCTCGCTTGCGAAGATGCGGGGGGGCCCGAAAGAACCGCCGCCACCCCATGGCGATCTGCCCGATTTCGCCTGAACCTCGCTGTTACGACGCGCTGTACCGGCCGCACCGATCACTCGCCCGAGCACTCATGACCTATCGAACCGTCCTTCGCCTCACGGGCATTTGCCTAGCCGTCAATCTGGCCGTCGCCGCCAGCCCCTCCCTTGCCGACGCCCGCCCATCGGTTGACGCCACGAGCGTGAGCGCCGCCGAACTCGCCATCAAGCAACAGCAATACCGGGCAGCTGCGATGCTGTTGCAGTCACTTGAGCGCGGCGGCGATGCGCGCGCGCAGGCTGATCTCGGGGTCCTCACGTTGGCGGGATTGGGCGTGCCGCGCGACGAGGCCGCGGCGCGCGTCATGCTCGAGCGCTCTGCGCAGCAAGGGAACCCATACGGCCAACTCGCCCTTGCCGCGCTAGACATGTCGAGAAAACCTGGTGCTGACTCCAACGCAAAGGCCGTGGCGATCAACCGCAAATACGCCGAGCAGGGGAATGAGTACGCCGAATACGGCCTTGGCGTGCTCTACCTCAACGGTCAGGGCGTGGAACAGGATCCCGTGCAGGCCGCTGCATGGTTTCAGCGCTCCGCCGACCAGAACAACCCTTGCGCCCAGAGTGCGCTCGCATACCTCTACGACACGGGGACTGGCGTGCCGCACGATGGCGCGCGCGCCGTCCAACTCTACGAGCGGGCCGCCGCCCAAGGGTTCGCCATTGCACGCAACAACCTCGCCGACCTATATGAACACGGACGCTACGTTCCGCTCGATTACCAGAAGGCACTCGAACTGTACAAGCAGGCCGCTAGCCAGGGACTTGGGCAGGCCAGCTCTAACCTCGGCCGAATGTATCTTCACGGGCTGGGCGTGCCGGTCGATGAAAAGATCGCGCGGGACTGGTTGCTCAAAGGCCTGCGTGCGGGAGACACGCACGCTTACGTCGAACTCGGCAATCTCGCCTTCCGCGGCACGGATGGCAAGCATGACTATGATGGCGCGCTTGCGTGGTATCGAAAGGCGGTCGCCTTGAATGACCCAAGCGGCATGGCGGGAATGGGCTACATGTACGAGTGGGGTCACGGGGTACCGAAGGATGACGCCGAAGCCTTCCGATGGTACAAGCAAGGCGCAGAAGGGGGCAACGGGCCATCAGCGGCTGCGCTCGGGCGGTTCTACCTGCTCGGTCGGGGCGTGTCCCAGAACAATGCTGAAGGCTTGCGCTGGCTTGAGCGCGCCGCCGCTCAGGGCGAACACGATGCGCAGCGCAATCTCGGGTGGGCATACCAGTTCGGCAAGTACGGCGTGAAAGTTGACTACAACGCTGCGCTTCGCTGGCTGATGCCGGCGGCGACGGCCGGGGACGCGGCAGCGCAATACGATCTGGCCCTCGCCTGGTACTACGGCCAGGGCGTCCAGTTCGATCGGCGTCGCGCGGCTGCTTGGAGCTGGCTTGCTGTGCGCAACGGATATCAACCCGCGCGAGAGCAATTTGAGGAGATGTCCAGGCACGTGACCTACGACGAACAGGTCCAGGCCCGGCAGGCGGCGGAACAGTGGCAAGTCGGCCGCGATATCGTGCTCCCTGGCAAACCACCCGGCTATGTTGGGCTCTCGGCCTTCAATCTGAACGCACCGTTCTCACCGGGCCATTGAGTGGCGGCCAGTTTCGGTCGTTCGACCTTGAGGTTCGAATCGTCGACAGCCGTTGCTTTCCGTGGACCACATCCCATAGTGCCGCATGCGGCGCAGCTGGCGTGCGGCGACCGTTCAGCCAGTTGCAGCGCCAGCGTTACCCTGGCGCTCCGTCATATGCGCTCTCTCCAGCTTTTCCAAACGATAACCGTAGCCGTAGATGGGCATGATGCAATAGCCGTTTTCAGGCCTCAGACGAAGCTTCACTCGCACCGCGGACATGTGAGTATCCAGCGTACGAGTCGGAATGTCCGCCGAGTGTTTCCAGATCGTCTCCAGAATATGCGCGCGGGAGAGTGGTCTCGCCAGGTTACGGAACAACAGTAGCGCCAGCTGGAATTCCTTTTGCGACAATGCAATTTGCTCGTCGCTCAAAAATACCCGCCCAGCCTGAGGTTCGAAAAGATAGTCGCCAAATTGCTGGGTGGTGGCAGCCGCATCCTGCCGATAGATTCGTTGCAAAAGCCGGTTGACGCGAGCGAGCAGAATGGGTGGGGGAACAGGCTTGACCAGGTAGTCGTCCGCTCCGGCATTGAGTGCATCAACAATATCTGATTCGCGCGCCCGACACGTCATGAATAAAACCGGCAGGTTGGCGTCGTAATTTTCACGAATCCACGCAAGGGCAACGTCGCCCCGCACGTCCCCGACATTCCAGTCGAGCGACACAAGATCGAACGTCTCGCGCTGCATTTTACGAATGAGCGCACGCCCCTCCTTGAATAGATAGCACGTGTGCCCGCCCTGCGTCAGAACTGCATTAATGAACTCCGACTGCTCTGGGTCGTCCTCAAGAATGGCGATGCGCATGACAAAAACCTACATTTGTTATCGGACGTCCTATCTCTTATAGGAAATGACGTCCGAACGTTCTACGCGTTCACTAATGAACGACCGAGCTCCTCCCTGAGGAGGACCGCCAATCTCCATATAGCCGGTGATTTCACTCCTATTGATCAGATGTTTTATTTGTCAATCAGCTTCAAATTGCAGTTATCGCCGTACCTGATTCCAGCCATTGAAGGCTCCTTCGCTGCAACATGTTTTTTAACATTCTAGCAGCACATTTTCCGACAGTTATGCGATGTCGTATAAATAACACGCCAAATATAATAGGGTCGATACATATTTATTTACGGTGCCTCACACTCCTGGCACACAGCCGGTCGTCTTCCAGGGAACCGACGACAGTGCGAATAGAAAGCAAAGCGCTTCCTTTCGCAACAGCTGATATCAATTCGATTTGAGAGCGTGTTCCACGCTGAGCCAGGGTTTGGTTTTTACAGAGGTCGTATGTGATTGAAACTCAATGCGCTCTCTCACTCGTCGTCGAGTGTTACGCCGCGATGTCATGGTTGAGTCCGAAGCCGAAAGCGCGACCGTAGTCGAAAGGTACCTCTATCGAACGAAGGGCAAACGCCGATCAAGTTTGAGTCTCGGAGGGGACGGACCGTCCTGCCCTGAAATGGTCGCTTCAAGATGGTGGTCGGGGTAAAAGTGGATCTCCAGATATCCAGGATCAGGCGGAATTGGTCCATCAACTTTTACCCGTGCTTTTACGTAGCGCTCTTCAGGTTCGATTTCTTTTCTCGTTGAATAGGACACAAGCGCGTCCATCCGGTACTCGACATCGATCCAGAATGGTGCCTTCGTGTTAGGTGTTTGCGAAGCGGCCTTATCCATCGGTTTACTACTCGGAAGCTTTCGTGGTTCTGATGCACTAGTCAGCCGTTTCGGCCGATTCAACGTCCGGGTGGGGGCCGCGATGTGCGAAGGGCTGGCACTTGCTGCTTCGGGCTGGGCCCACTCATCCATCGTTCTCGTATTGACGCTTACATGTGTGGGTTTCGCCAATGCATCGATGGGACTCGTTGGCGCTACTCACCGCTCATTGGCTATCCCGCAGAATTTCCGCGTGCGCATTCTCGCTGCGAGCATGATGACCACGCAGATTGCGGGCATTCTTGGGCCGATGGTCTCCGGCGCGGCGCTCATGCATTGGGCAGTGGGCAAGGTCTATACATGCTTCGGTCTCGCCACTTGTCTGCTCGCTTTTGGTTTTGTTTTGATACCGCGATCGCGCGAATTCTTTGCGCTCAACCACGAGCAGGTGAAAGATTGGTTTACCCCAGACACCGGTCAGGTGTGCGCAGCGTTCTGTTCGCAATGAAGACGAAGCGCGGCGGCTGGCATCGAGAGTCACGCATCGCACTCGCCAACGAGTCCGCCGACGTGCAATCCAGCGGTTTCGGTGTAGCCTGATAGTCCGGCACGCAAATGGGAGGCGGTATGGAGCGGGAGCTGAAACTGCGAGTCCGTATCGAAGATCTTGAGAAGTTGCGTCATGCGCCTCTGCTTGCGCAATCGAGAGGCGGATCCGGCTCCTCCAGACTGCTGACAAGCACGCATTTCGATACGCCCGACCTTGCCTTCCACTGGTGTAAGGCTTCGCTGCGCGTGCGTGCCGTCGGCAACGAGCGACACCAGACGTTGAAGCTGGAAGGGTCGGTGCAGGCGGGCCTGTTCGACAGGGACGAATTCGAGATGCCCGTCGATAGCGACACGCCAGATCTGAAGCTGCTGCAGGACCAGATAGCCGCTGATACCGACTGCGGCAGGCTTAGAAGCTGTTGCGAAATTAAGTTTTGGGTCTGTTAACTTTTCTGACTTGGTGTTAACTTCTTGTCTTGTTTTGCCTGACAGGAAGCAATGCCTAAAGAACTCATAGACGACGAATTGTGGTCACTCATCGAACCGCTTCTGCCCGCGCGAGCACCGCGCAATCGCCAGTACGCGGGCCGCAAACCGACGCCAGACCGAGCAGTGCTGACTGGCATCGTGTTCGTGCTGCGCTCGGGCATTGCGTGGAACCTGCTGCCGCAGGAAATGGGTTGCGGCTCAGGCACCGCCTGCTGGCGACGGCTCGTCGCATGGCAGAAGGCCGGTGTCTGGCAACGTATCCACGAAACGCTGCT
>NZ_FRAB01000034.1 GCF_900142195.1 Paraburkholderia terricola | reverse complement strand
CAGTGTGTTTCCGGTGGCGCCTCCCCGCGCCGCCCCGCACGGTTGAGATCCGCGTTGTGCCCGATACACTCACCACCCCATTCCCCCTGGTGCGATGCACCAGACACTACTTCTTCCAGATTGGTCGTGTTGACCCCCGCGTCAACCTGACAACAAGTCATGCCTGATGACCATAGCGAGTCGGTACCACCCCTTCCCATCCCGAACAGGACCGTGAAACGACTCCACGCCGATGATAGTGCGGATTGCCCGTGTGAAAGTAGGTAATCGTCAGGCTCCCATGCAGAAACACAGACCCCACCCCACACCGGTGGGGTTTGTGCGTTTACGGCCCCGAAAAATCGCCATGTCCCGCAAAGCGGTGCAAAACCAGAAAGGTCCATACAAAGCCCCGCTCACCGTCTCATGCGCTCGCGAGAGCGAGGAGGCGGCGACAAGAAACCGCCTCACGCCCGCATAATTACCTCATTTTTCTTGCGCAAGAAACCGTTGCGCCAATCGCACCCAGTACGTTGAACCGATTGGCAATAGCTCGTCGTTGAAGTCATAGCTCGCGTTGTGCAGCATGCAAGGGCCAGCACCATGCCCCGAATCCCGGTGGCCACCCTCGCCGTTGCCCAGAAATGCGTAACAGCCCGGTTTCGCCAGCAACATGAAGGAAAAGTCCTCGGCGCCCATCGTCGGTTCGACTGCATCGTCGACATTTTCTGGCCCTACAACCTCTTTCATGACCGCTGCCGCAAAACGCGTCGCTTCGCCGCTGTTGATTGTCGGCGGATAGTTTCGGTGAAACTGGATTTCGACGGAGCAATCATAGGCTTCCGCAGTGCTTTCAGCGATTTTGCGCATACGCGCTTCAATCAGATCCAGTGTTTCGGTGGTAAAAGTGCGTACCGTTCCGGCGATCCACGCAACGTTCGGGACAACGTTGACGGCATCGCCGGCGTGAATCTGGGTAATCGACAAAACCGCGGTGTCAATTGGCTTCTTGTTCCGCGTAATGATGCTCTGCAGACCACTCGCAATCTGCACCGCAGTAAACACCGGGTCGTGTCCGTTGTGCGGTAGCGCCGCATGGGATCCTACGCCCTTGATTTCAATTCGAAATTCGTTACTCGACGCCATGATGGGGCCCTCGGTTACACCAAAGTGGCCCGCTGGCATGCCTGGCCAATTATGGATGCCGAACACGGCGTCTACCGGGAACTTGACGAACAGGCCATCGTCGATCATTGCTTGGGCGCCAGCGCCGCCCTCTTCGGCTGGCTGGAAAATGAACACGATCGTGCCGTCGAACTCGCCGTGACTTGCCAGATGCCGCGCTGCGCCGAGGAGCATCGCAGTATGCCCATCGTGGCCGCATGCATGCATTTTTCCATCGTGTTGCGAGCGATGATCGAAGGCATTCAGTTCCTGAATGGGCAAAGCGTCCATGTCTGCGCGCAGTCCAATCGAGCGCGCACTGTTGCCGCGCTTCAGTACGCCGACTACGCCTGTTTTGCCTAAGCCACGGTGAGCTTCGATGCCCCAGGACTCAAGATTCCTCGCAACCAGGTCTGCTGTTGCTGTCTCTTCATAGCGCAACTCCGGGTGAGCATGGATCGTTCGTCGAAGGGTTTGGATTTCTCCATGAGCGGCTTGAATTTCGGGGATCAGTTTCATGATGGAAGTGATGTTGCGCCTGTGCTTGGGCTTGCGTGGAATCGCTCGGGGCCATGTGGCCCGGGCACGGTGATAACCGATTCTACGCCGAAGGCATTTTTGGAGGCATCGCGAGGCTAAACCGCAATGGACGCTAAAATTCGAGATTGCCTCCACTCACCATTACATTGGACGGGTCGCCCGATGAATGCTCCGACCGAATTCGCTCGCGCCGTGTGTCCACACGATTGCCCCGATACCTGCGCGATGCGCGTGACCGTCGAGGGTGGGCGGGCGATCAAAGTCGTCGGCGACCCGGAGCATCCGCCGACTCAAGGCGCGCTGTGTACCAAAGTCAGCCGCTATGCGGAGCGTGTGCACCATCCGAATCGGCTAACGACCCCAATGAAGCGCGTCGGCCGAAAAGGCGAGGGTCGGTTTGAGCCGATCAGTTGGGACGAGGCGTTGGAATTGGCCGCCGCGCGTCTCTCCGAAATCGCGAGCCGCGCACCGGAAGCAATCCTGCCGTACAGCTACGCCGGCACGATGGGCCTCGTTCAGGGCGATAGCATCGCGCAGCGATTTTTCCACAAGCTGGGCGCATCGCAGCTGGACCGCACCATCTGCGCGGCAGCCGGCGCCGCAGGCTTGAAATACACCTATGGCGCGAGCCTCGGCATGCTGACCGAGTTCTTCTCCGAGAGCGAGGTTATTCTGATTTGGGGCTCCAATCCGATCGCTTCGAACCTGCATTTCTGGACGCGTGCCCAGGAAGCCAAACGCCGCGGCGCGCGCCTGATCGCGATCGATCCGTATCGCTCGCTGACGGCGGAGAAATGTCACCAGCACATCGCGCTGAAACCCGGCACCGACGCCGCCTTGGCGCTCGGCATGATGAACGTGCTGATCACGGAAAACCGGCTCGACCACGCGTACATCGCGGCCCATACGCTAGGTTTTGCCGAACTGAAGGTTCGCGCGCTCAGCTATTCCCCGGCACGAGTTGCCGACATTTGCGGCATCGACGAACAAGTGGTCGTCGACCTCGCGCGCCTTTACGGCAGCACGAGGAAGTCCGCGATCCGAATGAACTACGGCTTGCAAAGGGTCCGCGGCGGCGGCAACGCCGTGCGCGCCATCGCCAGCCTGCCTTCGTTGACAGGCGCATGGCGGGAACGAGCGGGTGGTGCGCTGCTGTCGTCGTCCGGATGGGCGCCTGTCGACTCGCACGCGTTGCAGCGCCCGGACCTGATGCCGGGTTGGCCGACTAAGCCGTCTCGCGTCATCAATATGAATGCGATCGGCGACGCCTTGCTGCACCCGGGCGGCGCCGCGTTCGGGCCTAAAGTCGAGGCAATGATCGTCTACAACTCGAATCCAGTTGCCGTTGCTCCCGACTCGGAGCGAGTCGCGGCGGGCTTTGCGCGCGAGGACCTGTTCACGATCGTGCTGGAGCATTTCCAGACCGACACCGCCGACTACGCCGATTTACTGCTGCCCGCCACGACGCAGCTCGAACACCTCGACGTGCACAAGTCGTATGGGCATACCCACGTGATGGTCAATTTGCCGGCGATCGCTGCGGTTGGCGATGCTCGGCCGAACACCGAGATTTTCCGTGACCTCGCGCGTCGCATGGGCATCGAGGAGCCGGCGCTGTATGAAAGCGACGAAACGGTCGCGCAAGCTGCATTCCGTTGGCAAGACAAAACGCTCGAAGGCGTCGACTGGAATACGCTGAAGCAGACCGGTTGGGCGAAGCTGAACTTGCCCGACGCGCCGTTCGCCGAAGGCGGCTTTCGCACGCCGTCCGGCAAATGCGAGTTCTACAGTGAGCGCCTCGCGCAGCAAGGGCTCGACCCGCTTCCGGATTACTTGCCGCCCTACGAATCGGCCGACGGGGCGCCCGAACTGGCCGCCCGCTATCCGCTTGCGATGATTTCACCGCCCGCCCGCAATTTTCTGAACAGCACCTTCGTGAACATTGAAAGTTTGCGCTCGACGGAAGGCGTGCCGCACCTGGATATTCATCCGGTTGACGCTCGACAGCGAAAAATCGTCGATGGTGATCAGGTACGCATTTTCAACGACCGCGGCTCGATGCAAGCGCGCGCCCGTGTCACCGACAAGGCGCGCGAAGGGCTCGTCGTCGGCCTGTCGATCTGGTGGAAGAAACTCGCGCCGGACGGCCGAAACGCCAACCAGGTGACCAGTCAGGCGCTCACCGATCTGGGTGGGTCGGCAACCTTTTACGACTGTCTCGTCGAAGTCGAGCGGGCCTGAAATACATTCAAATGATTGCGCGAGCCTCGTCCTGAACTGGTTCGAGGCTGCCGTCTAACTATGCCGCTTTTCGCGAATAGTACCGAGGTGCCCATGCTACGATGCGTTTTTAGCACGACCATTCGAAAATAAAGAAGGAGACGCTGCATGGACAAAATCTGGCTGAAATCCTATCCGCCCGGCGTACCCGCAGAGATCGATCCGAGCCGCTATTCGTCAGTCTCGGAACTGCTTGAAGAAGCCTTCCGAGATCATCGCGCGAAACCGGCATTCGTTTGCATGGGGCAGGAGATCAGCTACGGCGAACTCGACGCGCTCTCGCATAAACTCGCCGCATGGTTCCAGTCCAAGGGCCTTGCTCGCGGCGCGCGCATCGCAATCATGATGCCGAACGTGCTGCAATACCCGGTGGCGATTGCCGCGATCCTTCGCGCGGGTTACGTGGTTGTCAACGTGAACCCGCTTTACACCCCGCGTGAACTCGAACATCAGTTGAAGGACAGCGGAGCGGAAGCGATCATCCTGCTCGAAAACTTCGCGGTCACCGTGCAGGCAATCGTCCGCAACACGTCGATCAAGCATATCGTCGTGGCGGCGATGGGTGACCTGATGGGTATCAAGGGCGCGCTGGTCAACTTCGTCGTGCGCCGTGTGAAGAAGATGGTGCCGGCCTGGAGCCTGCCGGGCCACGTCAAATTCAACACCGCAGTCGCGCAAGGCGCCCGCCAAAGCTTCAAGCCAGTCCAGCAAGGTCCCGACGACGTCGCGTTTCTGCAGTACACAGGCGGCACCACCGGCGTGGCCAAGGGCGCGACGCTTCTGCATCGCAATCTGATCGCCAACGTGCTGCAGTCGGAAGTCTGGCTCGATCCGGTTCGCGCGAACCGTGCGGACATCGACCAGTTCATCACTGTTGTCGCGTTGCCGCTCTATCACGTGTTCGCGCTGACGGTGTGCGGCCTGTTGACGATTCGCACCGGCGGCCTCGGCGTGCTGATTCCGAACCCGCGCGACATTGCCGGCATGATCAAGGCGCTGGAAGGCTATCCGATCACGACGATTCCCGCCGTCAACACGCTGTACAACGCGCTTCTGAATAGTCCGGATTTTCATAAGCTCGATTTTTCGAAGCTGATTGCGGCGAACGGAGGCGGCATGGCGGTCCAGGAAGCGGTCGCCAAACGCTGGTACGAGCATACGCATACACCGATCATCGAAGGCTATGGTTTGTCGGAGACGTCGCCCTGCGTCACCTGCAATCCGGTGACGGTCACTGAATACAGTGGGACGATCGGTCTGCCGCTGCCGTCGACGGAAATCTCGATCCGCGACGACGAAAACAACGAAGTCCCGCTCGGCCAGCCGGGCGAAATCTGCATCCGCGGGCCGCAGGTCATGGCGGGTTATTGGAACCGGCCGGACGAAACCGCCAAGGTGATGACCCAGGATGGCTTCTTCAAATCCGGCGACGTCGGCGTCATGAACGAGGGCGGCTTCGTCAAGATCGTCGATCGTAAGAAGGACATGATCCTGGTGTCCGGTTTCAACGTCTATCCGAATGAAGTCGAGGACGTGGTCGCCAAACTGCCCGGCGTATTCGAAGTCGCCGCGGTCGGCGTGCCGGACCAGCATTCCGGCGAAGCGGTGAAGCTGTTCGTCGTGAAGAAAGATCCTGCGCTCACCGACGCGGATGTCTTCGCCTACTGCAAGCAGCAATTGACCGGCTATAAGCGGCCGAAGATCGTCGAATTTCGCGCGGAACTGCCGAAGAGCAACGTGGGCAAGATTCTGCGCCGGGAATTGCGCGACGGCCGGGCGTAGGCCGGACCCGCATACGCTTGGGCCGCAGCGCTAAGTTGCGCCGCAACTCACGCACGGTAGGGCTAAAACGAAAAGCCCGGCACGACGAAAGTCGGCCGGGCTTTTTTCGCGCTGTCGCCGCAAGGCCGGCAATGCCAGTGCAGCGGCGACGGTCACAAAAAAAGGCGCCCGAAGGCGCCTTGAGGCAAACTGCTTTTTTACGACTTATTAGAACTTGTGGCGGATACCAACGCGAGCCGCGAGTTGGTTCTGGTTCGACGAACCCGACAGGCCGTTGATGCCAGCCGTTGCAGCGACCGTGCCGGTGCCTGCTGCATTCAGCACGTCACCCGAGGCGTGTTGGTACACACCAATCACGTACACGTCGGTGCGCTTGGAGAGGAAGTAATCCACGCCGAGCGAGCCTTGGTGGTACTGGGCACGCGATGCGCCTTCGATGGTCGCGCCGCGCGTGTAGTCGTATGCAGCGCCGACCAGCAATGCCGGGGTCAACTGATACTTGAAGTTGATTTCCGCGTTGTTAAACGTAACCGATTGGCCGCGGACCGCCGGCTGCGCGAACGCCACGCCCAGGTTCGAGAAGCGGATGTTCGAGTACGTCAGGCCGACCGTTGCGGCGCCGAACGTGTACGCGCCACCGGCACCAATCACCTGGTACGTGTTCGCCGAGGTGTACGCGCCATAAACCGGCGACGACACAGCCGCGCTAGCAGCCGGCAGCGGCGACTGGCCGCCGTTGTTGAACAGGCCGCCCGAAGCTGCCGGCGTACGTGCGTTCAAGTAACCAACGCCGAGAACGAGGGGACCGTTGTTGTAGCCCGCGCCCAACGACCAGATCTGGTTCTTCGTGACGTCGCCAGCAATACCGCCGAAGCTGTACGTGCCGCCGAACTTGAGGCCGGCGTAGTCGGCGCTCGTGAACTTGACCGTGTTGTTCGTGCGGTATGCGTTGTTGAAGTTGTCGATGTCGCCCGGGTGAGCAGCGATGTAGCCGCCCCACTGGTCGCCGGCTTCCAGCGGACCGACGTAGTCGACGACGGAGTCGTACTGACGACCCAGCGTGACCGTGCCGAACTGGCTCGACAGACCCACATAAGCTTGACGGCCGAACATCAGACCGCCTTGACCCAGCTTGCCGTTGTTCACGTCAAAGCCGTTTTCCAACACGAAGATGGCCTTCAGACCGCCGCCCAGATCTTCCGCACCGCGCAGGCCGAAACGCGAGCCTTGCATGACGCCGCTGGACAGGTTGTACAGGTGCTTGCCACCCGAATTGGTGTTGATGTTGAAGCCTTCGTCAATGATACCGTACAGGGTCACGCTGCTCTGAGCATGAGCGACGCCTGCGAATGCGCCCAGTGCTGCAAGAGCGAGAAGCGACTTTTTCATCGAATGATCTCCAAGAATTACGAATCTTTTGTACAAGGCGAATATTTATGTAGCGTTGAGGCCTTGCTTGTCCAACTTCGCGAGAAGTTGCACGTAATGTAACAAAAGGCATACATGGCACAAAGAAAAAGGAGATAGCCGGGAACGCTCCTGTTTCGTTTACGCAACATGGTCTAAAATTCGAAATTGGCCGCCCGATTCATGCGAATTGGAGGTTTCCGCAGAACCGGCTTGATCCCGCAAATGCTTGTCGCGCGGGCCTGTCGGAGCGGCAAGCGGTTGTCGAATCAGGGAGCGCTTAATGTTTCTGGACGAGTTGATTAGCGAGTTTGATCGGGGTTTACGCTCAATGACCGGTGTATCGCGGATGAGTCGTCCGTTGCCGGTTCCGCAAGAATCGGTGGCGGAGCCGGTCGAATTGTCACCGGCGGAACGCGCGCACTCGGCCGGTTTAATGCGCGTGAACCATGTTGGCGAGGTATGTGCCCAAGCGCTTTACCAGGCGCAGAAACTGGCTACCCGGTCTCCGTCCCTGCGCGCCGTGTTCAATCACGCTGCAATCGAGGAGGAGGATCATCTCGCGTGGACCGCCAAACGCCTCGAGGCGCTCGACTCGCGCCCCAGCCTGTTGAACCCCCTTTGGTACACCGGCGCGCTGGCGATTGGACTCGCGGCGGGGCGCCTCGGCGACCGGGTGAGTCTCGGCTTCATGGCCGAAACCGAGCGCCAGGTCGAGCAACACCTCGATAGCCATCTGGACAAGCTGCCCGCGGCCGACCGCGAGTCGCGCGCGATCGTCGAGCAGATGTGCGCGGACGAAGTACGGCACGGTAAGGCCGCCATGGATGCGGGCGGCGTCGAATTGCCGTTCCCGGCGCGCGCCATGATGCGCGCGGTATCGAAAGTCATGACGCGCACCGCCTATTACATATAAGCCCGAGCGGGTTGCCCCAGGCATCGCCCGAAAGTGGGACGGCCCGTCACCCGTCGTCCCTGAAACTCCTCCGAACGCCCGCCAACACCTCCCCGCTTCGCTTGACGATCTCTTACGTCGCGCGCCTTTCCCTCGCGCTTTTCACGTATCACCTTCACAAGTTGCACTAGCTCATTCATTTATAACGGTTTTCCGTTTTATGTCTGACATGAAGGAGTGGCGCTAAGTCCTTGTTCTAACAAACAAAATTCGTCCGAAAAGCGTGTTTCTCCCTTGACCCCTGTTTAGCGTTCCTCTAAAGTGGGAGACAGTGTGAGAAAGTGTATTTTTGTGTGATCTCACGGGTAGTTTGGGGTAGATTTTCACGAAACGGGCAGCCGGCGCAAAAGCGCCGCAAGACGGGAGAGCGAAGTGTTCCAAGGGGCGTCGGCGCTGACACTCGATGCGAAAGGGCGGATGTCGATCCCCTCTCGCTATCGGGATGCGCTGCAGACACAGGCAGAGGGCCGGGTGACGATCACCAAGCACCCGGATGGCTGCCTGTTGCTCTTTCCGCGCCCTGAATGGGAGATCTTCCGCGAGAAGGTCGGCAATCTGCCCATGAACGCGACCTGGTGGCGCCGCATTTTTCTCGGCAATGCAATGGACGTCGATATGGACGGCGCGGGCCGCGTGCTCGTGTCGCCGGAATTGCGCATGGCCGGCTCGCTGGAAAAGGAAGTAACGCTGCTCGGCATGGGCCGGCACTTCGAGCTGTGGGACGCACAAACCTACGCCGCGAAGGAACAGGCGGCGATCGCCGAGGGCATGCCCGAAGCGTTAAAGAATTTCACGTTCTGATCGCGGCATACATATATGGCACCTGCGATGGGAAACGAATTGCAGCATCGCACGGTGCTGCTGGAAGAAGCGGTCAATGCGCTGGTCACGCGCGCGGACGGCGTGTATGTGGACGGCACCTTCGGGCGCGGCGGTCATAGCCGGCTGGTGCTGGAGAGGTTGGGGGAAGCCGGGCGTCTGATCGCGTTCGACAAAGACCCGCTCGCCATCGCCACCGCGCAGCAGATCGAGGATCCGCGCTTTGAGATCGTGCACGAGAGTTTTGCTTCACTGCGCAGCGCAATCGCGGAGCGCGGAGTAGGGCGGGTGTCGGGTGTTTTACTGGATCTGGGCGTGTCGTCGCCGCAAGTCGACGACCCGGAGCGGGGCTTCAGCTTTCGCGCCGACGGTCCGCTCGACATGCGCATGGACCCGACGCGCGGCGAGTCTGCCGCTGACTGGCTGGCGCGGGCCACGGTGCAGGAATTGACGGAGGTGATACGAGATTATGGGGAAGAACGGTTTGCTTTTCAGATTGCAAAGGCGCTTGTTGCTCGCCGGGCAGAGTCCGACCGTCTTGGGCCTCTCGTCAGCACGGGCGAGCTTGCCCAAATCGTGGCTAACGTCGTCAAAACCCGTGAGAAGGGCAAGGATCCGGCAACCCGCACCTTTCAGGCTATACGGATTCACATCAATCAAGAGCTTGCGGAGCTGCAAGTCGTTTTAGAAGCAGCGTTGTCGCTGTTGGAGCAAGGGGGGCGGCTGGTGGTCATCAGCTTTCATTCGCTCGAGGACCGGATCGTCAAGCGATTCATGCAGGCGCACGCCAGTACGCCCGCGGTGGATCGCCGCCTGCCGATTCGCGCCGTCGATCTGCCGAGCCCTCCGCTCAAAGTCATCGGCCGCGTGTTCCCGAGCGACGCTGAAGTCGCCGCGAATCCGCGCGCCCGTTCTGCCGTAATGCGGGTGGCGGAGCGGATCGCACCATGAATCGCCTCAATATCTTCCTGCTGATGATCGTGATGGGCTGCGCCTTGTCGGTCGTCAACGCCACCAATCAGCAGCGTCAGATCTTCATTCAGTTGCAGCGCGCGCAATCCCAGGAGCGTCAACTGCAGCAGGATTATTCGCAGCTTCAATATCAGCAGAGCGCGCTGTCGAAAACGTCGCGTATCGAGCAGCTCGCCACGGCCTCGCTGAAAATGCAGGCGGTCAGCACCGGCCGCACGCAATATCTGACGCTCGACCCGCACGCCGCCAAGGCCGAAGATGCGCCCATCCCGACTTCCGGTCCGGCGTCGGCGCCGTCCGCGACCGCCCGCGGAGGCGTGCGATGAAAAAATCGTCGGCTCGCAAAAGCGTGGCTTTCTCGGCGAACCCGATCCTCTCGGTGCGTCTGCCGATGTGGCGCTCCAAGCTCGTCGTGTTCCTGCTGTTCATGGCGTTTGTCGCGCTGGCCGGGCGCGCGTTCTGGATCCAGGGGCCGGGCAACGCGTTCTATCAGAAGCAGGGCGAAATCCGCTATCAGCGCCGCCTCGAACTGCCGGCCACGCGCGGCAAGATTCTCGACCGCAACGGTCTCGTGCTCGCCACGAGTCTGCCGGTGCGCGCCATCTGGGCGATTCCCGAATCCGTGCCGGACGATCTCGGCGCCGACAAGCTCACCGCGCTCGGCAAGCTGCTCGACATGACGAGCAAGGAGTTGCGCACCAAGCTGTCGGAAGACAAGACGTTCGTCTACGTGAAGCGCCAGGTGCCGGTCGACGTCGCCGCGAAGGTCGCCGCGCTCGGGATTCCCGGCATTTACGCGCGCGACGAGTACAAGCGTTTCTACCCGGAAGGCGAGATCACGGCGCACCTGATCGGCTTCACCAATGTGGAAGACGAAGGTCAGGAAGGCGTCGAACTCGGCGACCAGAAGCTGCTCGCCGGCGTGTCGGGCAGCCGCCGCGTGATCAAGGACCGCATCGGCCACATCATCGAGGACGTGGACGAGCAGGTCGTGCCCCATAACGGCAAGGACGTGGATCTGTCGATCGACAGCAAGATCCAGTACATCGCGTACACGAACCTGAAAGCGGCCGTGCAGAAATTCAAGGCGAAGGCCGGCGCTGCGATGGTGATCGACGTACGCACCGGCGAAGTGCTGGCGCTCGTCAATTACCCCACGTACAACCCGAACGACCGTTCACACCTCACCGGCGATCAGTTGCGCAACCGCATCCTGACCGACACCTTCGAGCCCGGCTCGATCATGAAGCCGTTCACCGTGTCGCTCGCGCTGGATCTGCACCGCGTGACGCCGACTACACTGGTGGATACGGGTTCGGGCCGCTTCGTGCTCGACGGTGCGCCGATTACCGACGACAGCGCCTTCGGCGTGCTGACCGTGGGCGGCGTGATCCAGAAATCGAGCAACATCGGCGCAACGAAGATCGCCATGCAGCTCAAGCCCGAAGAGATGTGGAATATGTACACCAGCATCGGTCTCGGCCAGGCGCCGAAGGTCGGCTTCCCCGGCGCGGCGGCTGGCCGTCTGCGTTCGTGGAAGAACTGGCGCCGCATCGAACAGGCGACCATGTCTTACGGCTACGGCCTGTCCGTGTCGCTGTTCCAGTTGGGCCGCGCATACACCGCGATCGCGCACGACGGCGAGATCATGCCGGTGTCGATTTTCCGCGCGCCGGGCGATCAGCCGGCTGCGGGCCCGCAAATCTTCTCGCCGACCACTGCTCGCCAGGTGCGCGCGATGCTCGAAACCGTGACGGCGCCGGGCGGCACCTCGCCGGACGCCGCCGTGCCGGGTTATCGCGTCGGCGGCAAGAGCGGCACCGCGTACAAGCACGGCCCGCACGGCTACGACCACTCGAAGTACCGCGCATCGTTCGTCGGCATGGCGCCGATGCCGAATCCGCGCATCGTGGTGGCCGTGTCGGTCGACGAACCCACGGCGGGCAGCCACTTCGGCGGCCAGGTCTCGGGACCGGTGTTCTCCGGCATCGTCGGCGATACGCTGCGCTCGCTGAACGTGCCGCCCGACATGCCCGTCAAGCAGATGGTGGTGTCGGACGACGCGGCGCCCGCCGCGCCGAACACGCCGGCCACGGCCGCAACGGCCAGGAAGCTCTCCACTAACGCCGGCGCGAAGAAGATGACGATCTCCGCCAGCGCGAAAAACCATCCCGGAGTCGTGCGATGAGCGTACTCCGTAACAGACATCCGGCGCACCGGCAGATCGTCGACGCCTTGGCCTGGCTGCGCGCGCGCGTGCAGCCAGGCGCGCATCTGCATGCGGACACACGCTCGCTCGCGGCGGGCGACGCGTTTTTCGCCTACGCGGTCGACGGCGCGGACAACCGCCCGTTCATCGACGGCGCGCTCGAATGCGGCGCGGCCGCGGTGCTGGTTCAGCCTGAAGGCTACGACGGCATCGTCGATCCGGCCACGACACTGGCCGTGCCGGCGCTGAACGAGCTCGCCGGCTCGATCGCGAGCGCCTGGTATGGCGATCCGAGCGACACGATGCTCGCGATCGGCATCACCGGTACGAACGGCAAGACTTCCTGCAGCCAGTGGATCTCGGCGGCGTTGGCCGCGCTCGGCACGCGCTGCGCGATCATCGGCACGCTCGGCACCGGGTTGCCGGGTCAACTCGTGCACACCGGTTTCACCACGCCCGACGCGCCGCAACTGCAACGCAGCCTCGCGCGATTGCGCGACGCAGGCGCGCAGGCGGTCGCGATGGAAGTGTCGTCGCATGCATTGCATCAGGGTCGCGTGAACGGCACGGCGTTCGACATCGCCGTGTTCACGAATCTCACGCAAGACCATCTCGACTACCACGGCACCTTCGAAGCCTACGAAGCAGCCAAGGCGCGTCTTTTCGCGTGGCCCGAACTGCGCGCGGCGGTGATCAACCGCGACGACCCCGCTGGCCGGCGCCTGCTGGCAAGCACGCAAGGGCACGCGCGCACGATCGCCTACGGGCTCGATGAAACCGGCACGTCCCAGCAAGATGCGCCGCAAGCCGATGCCTGGCTTGTCGCATCGAAGGTTCGCGCCACCGCCACGGGCACCGCGTTTCATCTGGCTACGTCCGACTGGGGCAACGCCGAAGCCGAAGTGCAAACGCTCGGCGGATTCAACGTTGCGAATCTGCTCGGCGTGTTGGGCGCGTTGCTCGCTGCGGACGTGCCGTTCGACGCCGCGCTTGCCGAACTGGCGAAGCTCCAGCCGGTGAACGGCCGTATGCAGCGCCTCGGCGGCCGCTTGCAGAACGACGAACCGCTCGTCGTGATCGACTATGCGCACACGCCGGACGCGCTGGAAAAAACCCTCGAAGCACTGCGCCCGATGGCGGCCGCTCGCGGCGGTCAACTGATCTGCATGTTCGGCTGCGGCGGCGACCGCGACGCCACCAAGCGTCCGCTGATGGGCGCGATTGCCGAGAAAACCGCCGACGGCGTGGTGGTGACCAGCGACAATCCGCGCGGCGAAGATCCGCAATCGATCATCGAGCAGATCGTCGCGGGAATGAAAGACGCGTCCAAAGCGCGCCGCATCGAGGACCGCGCGAGCGCGATTCTGCAAGCGATCCGCGGCGCCGCGCGCGAAGACGTCATCGTGCTGGCCGGCAAGGGGCACGAGGCAACCCAGGAAATCATGGGCAAGAAGCGCGCTTTCTCCGATCAGGATCACGCTCGTCTCGCGCTCGCCGCGCGGGCGACGCATGCACGCGGGGGTGGCGAATGACGATGTTCTCGCTGCGGGAAGCCGCCGCGCTGATTCCCGGCGCCACCGTGATCGGCGACGACAGCGTCGCGTTCGAACGCGTGTCGACCGATAGCCGCAGCGCCGGTCCGGGCGATCTGTTCGTCGCGATCAAGGGCGAGCGCTTCGACGCGCACGACTTCCTTGCGGAAGTCGCGTCGCGCAACGTCACGGCGGTCCTGGTCGCGCATACACCCGACGACTGGCGTGTGCCCGCCTTGCGCGTGGCCGATACGCGCGTGGCGCTCGGCGCGCTCGCGCGCGGCTGGCGCCGCCGGTTCGGCATGCCGCTCGTCGCGGTGACGGGCAGCAACGGCAAGACCACGGTCAAGGAAATGATCGCGTCGATCTTCGCCGCCGCGGTGGGCGCGGATGCCCGCCTTGCGACCGCCGGCAATTTCAACAACGACATCGGTTTGCCGCTCACGCTGTTCCGCCTGCACGCCGCGCATCAACTGGCGGTGGTCGAGCTCGGCATGAACCATCCGGGCGAAACCTCGCTGCTCGCGAAGATCGCCGAGCCCACGGTGGCGGTGGTGAACAACGCGCAGCGCGAGCACCAGGAATTCATGGCGACCGTCGAAGCGGTCGCGCTCGAACATGCGAGCGTGATTCACGCGCTCGCCCCGGACGGCGTCGCGGTGTTTCCGGCCAATGACGCCTACGCGAGCATCTGGCGCGTCGCGGCGACCGGCAACCGCATCATCGACTTCGCTTTGAACGACGCCGAGCATGTCACCGAAGCGGCCGTGAAAGGCAGCTTCGTGGGCAACGTGCTCAGCATCGACACGCCGCAAGGCCACGTCGAAGTCACGCTGCAAGTGCTCGGCAACCACAACGCGCACAACGCACTCGCCGCGACGGCCGCCGCCCTCGCCGCGGGCGTGTCGCTCGACGCGATCAAGCGCGGTCTCGAAGCGTTCGGCGCGGTGAAGGGCCGCTTGCAGGTGAAGCGTGCCGCGCTCGGCGCGCTCGCCGGCGCCACCGTGATCGACGACACCTACAACGCGAACCCCGATTCGATGCGCGCCGCGATCGACGTGCTCGCCTCATGTGCCGCGCCGCGCGTGCTGGTGATGGGCGACATGGGCGAAGTCGGCGACAACGGTCCGGCGTTTCACCGCGAAATCGGTGCGTACGCCAGGGAACGCGGCATCGACGCGCTGTACGCGATGGGCGACGCCTCGCGCGACGCCTGCGCCGCGTATGGCGCCGACGCGCATCACGTCGCCGATATCGGCACGCTGGTCGCGCAATTGCAGCAGGCCGGTTTCGTCGCTGCCGCAACGTTTCTCGTGAAAGGCTCGCGCTTCATGCAAATGGAGCGCGTGGTGGACGCCGTAACGAGTCCACAACCCAACCCGGCGGGCAATGCGCCCGCCGCACATTGAAATAGAAGGACCGAAGCATGCTACTGGCGCTGGCGCAATGGCTGCAGAATGACGCAAGCTTCTTGCGCGTGTTCAGTTATCTGACTTTCCGTGCGGTGGCGGCAACCATCACCGCGCTGCTGATCGGGCTCGTCTGCGGCCCGGCGGTGATCCGCAAGCTGACCGCGATGAAGGTCGGCCAGGCCGTCCGCAAGGACGGTCCGCAAACGCACCTCGTCAAATCCGGCACGCCGACCATGGGCGGCGTGCTGATCCTGCTCGGCATCGCCGTGGCCACGCTGCTGTGGGCAGATCTGACCAACCGCTTCATCTGGATCGTGATGCTCGTCACGTTCGGCTTCGGGGTGATCGGTTGGGTCGACGATTACCGCAAGGTGGTCTACAAGGACCCGCGCGGCATGTCGTCGCGCGAGAAGTATTTCTGGCAGTCGGTGATCGGTCTGTTCGCGGCCGTGTATCTCGCGTTCAGCGTGTCGGAAGCGAACAACGTGCGCGTGTTCGACCTGTTCATGGCATGGGTGCGAAGCGGCTTGTCGATGGGCTTGCCCGCGCGCGCCGACCTGATGCTGCCGTTCGTCAAGTCGATCAGCTATCCGCTCGGCGTGTGGGGCTTCATCGTGCTGACGTATCTGGTGATCGTCGGCTCCAGCAACGCGGTGAATCTCACCGACGGTCTCGATGGTCTCGTGATCATGCCCGTCGTGCTGGTCGGCGCGTCGCTCGGCGTGTTCGCCTACGTGATGGGCAGCTCGGTCTTCTCGAAATACCTGCTGTTTCCGCATATCCCCGGCGCGGGCGAACTGCTGATCTTCTGTTCTGCGATGGGCGGGGCGGGGCTCGCGTTCCTCTGGTTCAACACGCACCCCGCGCAGATGTTCATGGGCGACGTCGGCGCGCTCGCGCTCGGCGGCGCGCTCGGCACGGTGGCGGTGATCGTGCGCCAGGAAATCGTGCTCTTCATCATGGGCGGCATTTTTGTCGCGGAGACGCTTTCCGTGATGTTGCAGGTTGCGTGGTTCAAATTCACCAAGCGTCGTTTCGGCGAAGGCCGGCGTCTCTTCAAGATGGCGCCGCTGCATCACCATTTCGAGCTGTCGGGGTGGAAGGAAACGCAAGTGGTGGTGCGTTTCTGGATCATCACGCTCATGTTGTGTCTGTTCGGTTTGTCCACGCTCAAACTGCGTTAAGCAGCAGGTATTAGGGGAAGCAGGCGATGTTCGGCGAGAAGTTTCGGGATCGGCAAAAGCCGATGGTGCTCGTGCTGGGACTGGGTGAATCCGGTCTCGCGATGGCGCGCTGGTGCGCGCGGCACGGCTGTCGGCTGCGTGTGGCCGATACGCGCGAGGTGCCGCCGAACCTGTCCGCCCTCGAAGCGCATGCCGTCGACGCCGAATTCGTCGGCGGGCCGTTTTCTCCCGTGTTGCTCGAAGGCGTCGAACTCGTGGCGATCAGCCCCGGCTTGTCGCCGCTCGCCGCCGACCTGCTGCCGTTGATCACGGCGGCGCGCGAGCAGGACATTCCGGTGTGGGGCGAACTCGAATTCTTCTCGCAGGCGCTGCGGACGCTCGGCGAAAGCGGCTACGCGCCGAAGGTCGTCGCGATCACCGGCACCAACGGCAAGACCACGACCACGAGCCTTACGGGCCTGTTGTGCGAACGCGCCGGCAAGAAGGTCGCGGTCGCGGGCAACATCAGCCCGGCTCTGCTCGACAAGCTCACCGAGGCGATCGACAACACCGCGCTGCCCGACGTGTGGGTACTGGAACTATCGAGCTTCCAGCTTGAAACCGCGCACACGTTCAGCCCAGACGCGGCGGTGGTGCTGAACATCACGCAAGACCACCTGGACTGGCACGGCGGCCTCGATGCCTATGCCGCCGCGAAGGGCCGCATCTTCGGTACACAGACCGTGCGCGTGCTGAACCGCGACGACTCGCGCGTCATGGCGCTCGCGCCCTCCGAAGAGAGCGACGCGGCGATCATCACCTTCGGCGTCACCGAGCCGAAGAACGACGGCGATTACGGCTTGCTGCGCGATAACGGCATGGTCTGGCTGGTTCAGGCGCACGATCTCGACGCGAGCGACGAGTCCGCCGCGCCGAAGCGTCGCCGCAAGAACGAAGTGGTCGCGCCGCCGAACATCGCGCTCAAGCGCCTCATGCCCGCGGACGCCTTGCGCATCCGAGGCCTGCACAATGCCGCGAATGCGCTCGCCGCCTATGCGCTCGCGCGCGCGATCGGCTTGCCCGGCGCGCCGTTGCTGCACGGTCTGCGTGAATATCGCGGCGAGCCGCATCGCGTGGAACTGATCGCGTCGATCGACGGCATCGATTACGTCGACGACAGCAAGGGCACCAACGTCGGCGCGACGGTCGCCGCGCTCGACGGCCTCGCGCAGCGCGTCGTGCTGATCGCCGGCGGCGACGGCAAGGGCCAGGATTTCGAACCGCTCGCCGAGCCGGTGACGCGCTGGTGCCGCGCCGTGATGCTGATCGGCCGCGACGCGCCGCTGATCCGCGCCGCGCTGGAACACACCGGCATCGCGCTGACCGATCAGGCCACGCTCGAGGAAGCGACGCGCGCGGCCACCGCGCTAGCGCAGCCCGGCGACGCCGTGCTGCTGTCGCCGGCGTGCGCGAGCTTCGACATGTTCAAGAGCTACGCGCACCGCGCCGCGGTGTTCCGCGGCGCCGTGGAAGACATCGCTGCCGAACGGGGGACGATGATATGAGCTGGTCCGAACGATTCGGCTCGCGCACTGGCGGCTCGCGCGAAAGCGCCGGCGCCGTGGGCGGCGCGGCTCGCGCAGCCGGCCGCGCGGACGGCAGCGGCCTCGCGAGCGCCGTCAACGGCGTGCGTCCGCTGCGCTCGCGCATGCTCGACTACGACCACTCGCTGCTGTGGGTGGTCGTCGCGCTGCTGGGTCTTGGCGTCGTGATGGTGTATTCGGCGTCGATCGCGATGCCCGATTCGCCGAAATACGCGTCGTATCGCGACTATGCGTTCCTCGTGCGCCAGATCATCTTCGTGGTGATGGGCTCGGTGATCGGCATCGTGTCGTTCCGCATTCCGATTTCGACGTGGGACAAGTACGCGCCCAAACTCTTCCTGCTCGCGTTGCTTGCGCTCGTGATCGTGCTGATTCCGCACGTCGGCAAGGGCGTGAACGGCGCGCGCCGCTGGATTCCGCTCGGCATCACGAACATGCAGCCGTCGGAAATCATGAAGCTCGCGGTGACGATTTACGCGGCGAACTACACGGTGCGCAAGCAGGAATACATGCACAGCTTCGCCAAGGGCTTCTTGCCGATGGCGGTGGCGGTCGGGCTCGTCGGCGCGTTGCTGCTGCTCGAACCGGACATGGGCGCGTTCATGGTGATCGCGGCGATCGCGATGGGCGTGCTGTTTCTCGGCGGCGTGAACGGCAAGCTGTTCGGCGGCCTCGTGGCCACCGCGGTCGGCACGTTCAGCTTGCTGGTGTGGGCGTCGCCGTGGCGTCGCGAGCGGATCTTCGCGTACCTCGATCCGTGGGACGACCGCTACGCGCAAGGCAAGGCTTATCAATTGACGCACTCGCTGATCGCGTTCGGGCGCGGCGAGTGGTTCGGCGTGGGCCTGGGCGGCAGCGTCGAGAAGCTCAACTATCTGCCGGAAGCGCATACCGACTTCATCCTCGCGGTGATCGGCGAGGAACTCGGCTTTATCGGCGTGCTGATGGTGATCCTGATGTTCTACTGGATCGTGCGCCGCTCGTTCGAGATCGGCCGTCAGGCGCTCGCGCTCGACCGCACGTTCGCGGGCCTGGTGGCGAAGGGCGTGGGCATCTGGTTCGGCGCGCAGACGTTCATCAACATGGGCGTGAACCTCGGCTTGCTGCCGACCAAGGGGCTCACGCTGCCGCTCGTGAGCTACGGCGGTTCGGGCATCGTACTGAACTGCGTGGCGGTTGCCGTGTTGATGCGGGTGGATTACGAGAACCGGGTTCTCATGCGCGGAGGAAAAGTATGACCTCCCTGCCGCAACGCACGCTGATGGTGATGGCCGGCGGCACCGGGGGACACGTGTTCCCTGGTCTCGCGGTCGCTCATCTGATGCAGACGTGGGGCTGGAAGGTCGTCTGGCTCGGCAACCCTGCCGGCATGGAAGCGACGCTGGTGCCGAAGCACGGCATCGCGATGGAATACGTGCGCTTTGGCGGCCTGCGCGGCAAGGGCCTCAAAACCAAGCTGATGCTGCCCGTGAATCTGCTGCGTGCCTGCGCGCAAAGCCTGAGCGTGCTGCGTCGCGTGAAGCCGGATGTCGTGCTGGGCATGGGCGGATACATCACGTTCCCGGCCGGCTTGATGACAGTATTGAGCGGCCGTCCGCTGGTCTTGCATGAACAGAATTCGATCGCGGGCCTCGCGAACAAAGTGCTCGCGAAGCTCGCGAAACGTGTGCTGGTCGCGTTCCCGAATACGCTGCCGCACGGCGAATGGACCGGCAACCCGATCCGCGCGGAACTTGCACGCGCAATCGCACCCAAAGCACGCTACGCGCAACGCAAGGGCCCGTTGAATGTGCTCGTGGTGGGCGGCAGTCTCGGCGCGGCCGCGTTGAACGAAGTGGTGCCGCGCGCGGTCGCGCTGCTGGCGCCGAACGAACGTCCGCGCATCGTGCATCAGGCGGGCGCGAAGCATATCGACGCGCTGCGCGAGAACTACACGGAAGCGGGATTGCAAACCGCCGACGGCGAGCAAGCCGGCGTCGAACTCGTCGCCTTCATCGACGACATGACGAGCGCCTACGCGAACGCGGACCTCGTGATTTGCCGCGCGGGCGCGATGACGGTCGCGGAGATTTCAGCGGTCGGCGTGGCGGCGTTTTTCGTGCCGTTCCCGTATGCGGTGGACGATCACCAGACCACCAATGCAGCGTTCCTCGCCGACAACGGCGCGGCGCTTGTCGTGCAGCAACGCGACCTGTCGGCGGAAACGCTCGCCGAATGGTTGCGCAGCCAGACGCGCGAGACCCTCGCGGAAATGGCGGAGCGTTCGCGCTCGCTCGCGAAACCCGACGCCACGGAACAGGTCGCGCAGATTTGCGCGACCGTGGCGGGTTCGATTTCGGGCGCGAGCCCAGAAGGAAAGCAATGAAACACATCGTCAAACACATTCATTTTGTCGGCATCGGCGGTGTCGGCATGAGCGGCATCGCGGAGGTGCTGCTCAATCTCGGCTATCAGGTGAGCGGCTCGGATCTGTCGAAGAACGCCGTGACCGATCGGCTGGCGGCGCTCGGCGCGCGCATCGCGATCGGCCACGCGGCGGAGAACATCGAGGACGCGAACGCGGTGGTCGTCTCCACGGCGGTGCGCAGCGACAACCCCGAAGTGCTGGCCGCGCGCCATCGCCGTATTCCGATCGTGCCGCGCGCGGTGATGCTCGCGGAGTTGATGCGCCTGAAGCAGGGCATCGCGATTGCCGGCACGCACGGCAAGACCACTACCACGTCGCTGGTGGCGAGCGTGCTGGCCGCGGGCGGGCTCGATCCGACCTTCGTGATCGGCGGACGGCTGATCAGCGCGGGCGCGAATGCGCGGCTGGGCACGGGCGACTTCATCGTCGCGGAAGCGGACGAATCGGACGCGTCGTTCCTGAACCTGTTCCCGGTGATCGAGGTCATCACGAACATCGACGCGGATCACATGGACACCTACGGCCACGACTTCGCGCGGCTCAAGCAGGCGTTCATCGAGTTCACGCATCGTCTGCCGTTCTACGGCATTGCCGTGCTGTGCGTCGACGATCCGAGCGTGAAGGAAATCCTGCCGTTCGTGTCGAAGCCGATCATCCGCTACGGCCTGGCGCCCGATGCGCAAGTGCGTGCGGTCAACGTCGAAGCGCGCGGCGGCAAGATGCATTTCACCGCGATGCGCGAAGACGCGCCGCCGCTCGACATCGTGTTGAACCTGCCGGGCGAGCACAACGTGCAGAACGCGTTGGCCGCGATTGCGATTGCGACTGAACTCGAAGTGAAAGATGCCGATATCCAGCGAGCGCTGGCGGATTTCAACGGCGTGGGCCGGCGCTTTCAGCGCTACGGCGAGGTGCCGGTCGTGGCCGACGGTAAAACCGGCGCGTACACGCTGGTCGACGATTACGGGCATCACCCGGTTGAAATGGCGGCCACGGTGGCGGCGGCGCGCGGTGCGTTCCCCGGCCGGCGTCTGGTGCTGGCGTTTCAGCCGCACCGCTTCACGCGCACGCGCGATTGCTTCGAGGACTTCGTGAAGGTGCTGTCGACCGTCGACGCGTTGGTGCTCACCGAAGTCTATGCGGCCGGCGAAGCGCCGATCGTCGCCGCGGACGGCCGCGCGTTGGCGCGGGCGCTGCGGGTGGCGGGCAAGGTCGAGCCGGTGTTCGTCGATACGGTGGATGAAGTGCCGGACGCGCTCGCTGCATTGGTGCGCGACGGCGATGTGGTGATCACGATGGGCGCGGGTTCGATCGGCGGTGTGCCGGGTCGTCTCGCGCAGGAAACGAAGGTGTGAGATGAGCAGTATCGACCCTAAACAATTCGGCAAGGTGGCAGTGCTCCTCGGTGGAAATTCCGCCGAGCGCGAGGTGTCGCTCAATTCCGGCCGCCTCGTGCTGCAAGGTCTGCGCGACGCCGGTATCGACGCGCATCCGTTCGATCCGGCCGAGCGTCCGCTCGCCGCGTTGAAGGACGAAGGCTTCGTGCGCGCGTTCAACGCGCTGCACGGCGGCTACGGCGAGAACGGCCAGATCCAGGGCGCACTCGATTTTTACGGCATCCGCTACACGGGAAGCGGCGTGCTCGGCTCGGCGCTCGGTCTCGACAAGTTCCGCACCAAGCTCGTGTGGCAGCAACTCGGCATTCCGACGCCGCCGTTCGAAGCCGTGCTGCGCGGCGACGACTACGAAGCGCGCTCCCACGAGATCGTCGCGAAGCTCGGCTTGCCGCTCTTCGTGAAGCCGGCGAGCGAAGGGTCGAGCGTCGCGGTGATCAAGGTGAAGAGCGCCGACGCATTGCCGGCGGCGCTGATCGAAGCGGTCAAGTACGACAGGATCGTGGTGGTCGAAAAGAGCATCGAGGGCGGCGGCGAGTACACCGCGTGCATCGCCGGCGATCTCGACCTGCCGGTGATCCGCATCGTGCCGGCCGGCGAGTTCTACGACTATCACGCGAAGTACATCGCCAACGACACGCAATACCTGATTCCGTGCGGCCTGACGGCGGATGAGGAAGCGCGTCTGAAAGTGCTGGCGCGCCGCGCGTTCGACGTGCTCGGCTGCACCGATTGGGGTCGCGCCGATTTCATGCTCGACGCCGACGGCAACCCGTACTTCCTGGAAGTGAACACGGCGCCCGGCATGACCGATCACTCGCTGCCGCCGAAAGCGGCGCGCGCGGTGGGCATCAGCTATCAGGAACTGGTCGTCGGCGTGTTGGCGCTGACCTTGAAGGACTGAGAAGGACTAAACGGGGCAACTCGAAAGCAACACCATGTGGAACAACGTTCGCCAGCTCAATCTCGCCGCCAACGCATTGCATGCGTTGCTGGTGCTCGTGCTGCTGGCGGCAGGCGGTTACTGGCTGATCCAGCGTCCGAACTTCGCGCTGCACGAGATTCAGATCGACGGCGATACCGAGCACATCAATTCGCCGACGGTGCGCGCCGGTGTGGTCGGGCGTCTGAAGGGCAACTTTTTCACGGTCGATCTCGACGTCGCGCGTCAGGCGTTCGAGCAGATGCCGTGGGTGCGTCACGCGAGCGTGCGGCGTGTCTGGCCGAATGCGCTGGCTGTCACGCTCGAAGAGTACAAACCGCTGGGGACGTGGGGCAGCGATCAACTGGTGAGCGTGGACGGCGAACTGTTCACCGCGAACCAGGGCGAACTCGAAGAGGAGCTGCCTGCATTCGACGGCCCGGACGGAACGGCGAAGGAAGTCGTCGCGCGGTATCACGACTTCCAGAAATGGTTTGCGCCGTTAGGCGCGACGCCCGAGGAAGTGACGCTGTCGCCGCGCTACGCGTGGACGGTGAAGCTGTCGAACGGCATGCAGGTGGAACTTGGACGCGAACGCAATCAGGACACGCTGCTCGATCGCAGCAAGCGCCTGACCGCGGCCTGGAACGCGGTGACGCAACGTTGGGGGAAGGACATTGAGTATGCGGACTTGCGCTATCCGAACGGTTTCGCGATTCGTGCCGCTGGCATGCGCTTCATCAGCGAACCCGACAAGGGCAAGAAGTAAACGGACATCACACGCAATGAGCACGCTATGAGTAAAGACTATAAAGATCTGCTGGTCGCCCTCGACATCGGGACGTCGAAGGTGGTGGCCATCGTCGCCGAGTTGAAGGGCGAGGGTCACTACGAGGTGATCGGTCTCGGCCAGAGCGAATCGAAGGGGCTCAAAAAGGGCGTGGTGGTGAACATTGAGGCCACCGTGCAGTCCATTCAACGTGCGCTCGAAGAAGCGGAGTTGATGGCCGACTGCAAGATCACCAACGTATTCACCGGCATCGCCGGCAGCCATATCCGCAGCTTCAATTCGAGCGGCATGGTGGCGATCAAGGAAAAGGAAGTCACGCAGACGGATGTGGCGCGCGTGATCGAGACGGCGAAGGCGATCAACATCCCGACCGATCAGCAGGTGCTGCACATCCTCACGCAGGAATTCATCATCGACGGCCAGGAAGATGTGCGCGAGCCGATCGGCATGAGCGGCATTCGTCTCGAAGTGAAGGTGCATATCGTCACCGGCGCGGTGAGCGCGGCGCAGAACATCGTCAAGTGCGTGCGCCGTTGCGGGCTCGAAGTGAACGATCTGATTCTGCAGCCGCTGGCGTCGTCGCTGGCGGTGCTGACCGAGGACGAAAAGGAACTCGGCGTGGTGCTGGTCGATATCGGCGGCGGCACGACGGATATCGCGATTTTCAGCGAAGGCGCGATCCGCCATACGGCGGTGATTCCGATCGCCGGCGACCAGATCACGAGCGATATCGCGATGGCCCTGCGCACGCCGACGCCGGACGCGGAAGACATCAAGGTGGATTACGGCATCGCCAAGCAGGCGCTGGCCGATCCCGACGAAATGATCGAAGTGCCGGGTCTCGGCGAGCGCGGTCCGCGCACGCTGTCGCGCCAGGCGCTGGCGGCGGTGGTCGAGCCGCGTGTCGAGGAACTGTTTTCGCTCGTGCAGCAGGTGGTGCGCGAGTCGGGTTACGAGGAACTGCTGAGCTCCGGCGTGGTGCTGACCGGCGGCGCGTCGATGATGCTCGGCATGGTCGAACTGGGCGAGGACATTTTCCTAAAGCCGGTGCGCATCGGCGTGCCGGAATACGCGGGCGGTCTCGCCGACGTGGTGCGCAACCCGCGTTATTCGACGGCGATGGGCCTGCTCGTCGAAGGACGCTCGCAACGCATGCGCGGCCGCAAGGTCGCGGTGCAGTCGGGGTCGATGGGGCAGGTGTTCACGCGAATGAAGGACTGGTTCCTCGGCAACTTCTAACGAATTGGCTTTAAAGAACGGGCTTTAAAAAATACGCGCTGGTGCCGGCGGCCGGCGCGCGACAGGAGGTTGCCCGATCTCCTGCCGAATAACGGCCGAGTGGCTGCAATTTTTTATCTTGACGGAGGCAACATGGAATTCCAGATGCTGGAAACCGAAACGAACGGCACCATCATCAAGGTGATCGGAGTCGGTGGCGCTGGCGGCAATGCCGTTCAGCACATGATCAACAAAGGCGTGCAAGGCGTCGACTTCATCGTGATGAACACGGATGCGCAGGCGCTGTCGCGCTCGCGCGCCACCGCGGTGATCCAGCTCGGCAATACGGGGCTTGGCGCTGGCGCCAAGCCGGAAATGGGCCGCGCGGCAGCGGAAGAAGCGCGTGAACGCATCGCGGATTCGCTGCGCGGCGCGCACATGGTGTTCATCACCGCCGGCATGGGCGGCGGCACGGGCACGGGCGCGGCGCCGGTGGTCGCGCAGATCGCCAAGGAAATGGGCATCTTGACCGTCGGCGTGGTCAGCAAGCCGTTCGAATTCGAAGGCGGCAAGCGGATGCGCGTCGCGGAAGCCGGTTCGCAGCAACTGGAGGATCACGTCGACTCGCTGATCGTCGTTCTGAACGACAAGCTGTTCGAGGTGATGGGCGATGACGCCGAGATGGACAAGTGCTTCCAGTGCGCAGACGACGTTCTGAACAACGCGGTTGCCGGCATCGCGGAAATCATCAACGTCGACGGTCTGGTGAACGTCGACTTCGAGGACGTGAAGACGGTGATGGGCGAACAGGGCAAGGCGATGATGGGCACGGCGACGGTCGCCGGCGTCGATCGCGCGCGTCTGGCCGCAGAGCAGGCTGTCGCCAGCCCGCTGCTGGAAGGTGTGGATCTGTCGGGCGCGCGTGGCGTGCTGGTGAACATCACGTCGAGCCGTTCGCTGCGTCTGTCGGAAACGCGCGAAGTGATGAACACCATCAAGAGCTATGCGGCGGAAGACGCCACGGTGATCTTCGGCGCGGTGTACGACGATGCAATGGGCGACGCGCTGCGCGTGACGGTCGTGGCAACGGGTCTGGGTCGCGCGGCGAAGAAGCAGCAATCGGCACCGATGACGCTGCTGCGCACCGGCACCGACAACCAGCCGGTCAACGCGCACCACGCCGGCTATACGCCGTCGCACGCGAGCACCGCCGATTACGGCGCGCTGGATACGCCGGCTGTGTGGCGCACGTCGCGCGATACGGCGGCGTCGCATGTGCAGGCGTTGCAGGAAAAGGGCGTCGACACGTACGACATTCCGGCGTTCCTGCGCAAGCAGGCGGACTGAGCGCACGAGCAGGCTTTCGTCGCCGCGCTGTTTTAAAAGCGTTGGCGGACGACTGCACCAGCGTGGCGGGTGAACGGCGATCAGGCCGCGTATCGTCGGATTCGCGGCAAGGACAAGTGCCCTCTTCGGATTTGCGAAGCGGATGGGGCGACTGTCGCCGGACGGCGCAGCCTGCGATTGGGCTGACGCTGAAATCACTGCGACACGACGACGTGCGAGCATGCTCCGCATCGATGCAAAGGACTGAGCATGATTCAGGCAGGTGACAAGCTGCCCGACGCGACACTCTTCGAATTCGTCGAAGACGAGCGGGCGGGCTGCACGATCGGGCCTAACAGCTTCGACGTGCGCGAGCAGACGGCGGGCAAGCGCGTGGTGATCTTCGGATTGCCGGGCGCGTTCACGCCGACCTGTTCGGCCAAACATGTACCGGGTTATGTCGAGCATGCCGAGCAGTGTCGCGCGCTTGGCGTCGACGAGATCTGGTGCGTGTCCGTCAACGACGCGTTCGTAATGGGCGCGTGGGGACGCGATCAGCACGCCTCGGGCAAGGTGCGCATGATGGCGGACGGCAGCGCGGCTTTCACGCGGGCACTCGGTTTGGAGCAGGATTTGTCGGCGCGCGGCATGGGAATCCGTTCCCAGCGCTACGCAATGGTGGTCGACGACGGCGTGGTCAAGACGTTGAACGTCGAGGCTGCCGGCAAATTCGAAGTCAGCGATGCAGGGAGTATTCTGGCTACGTTGAGCTAGTCACTCGACGTCGAGTCCTCGCGCTCGATCACGCAGCGGTACGCCGCGAGCCTGTTGTGCAGGGGCAACGACGGATAAGACGCTTTTGTGACATGCCGTTACGCGGGCCGATGACCGGAAACGCCTCCGTTCCGGACATCGGCCCGTCACGCTTTCCCTGGCAGCCGCCCAGCGGGTAATGGAGCGAAACAGATTGATACGTTCCATGCGACGACGCTCCTTAGGGTAATGGAGTATAATTCGTGCTATGGAACAAAAAGTCCCGATTGGGATTTTCAATCGAATAGAAGATCACCATGTTGAAGCAGCGCACTATCAAATCGATCGTCAAGACAGTCGGCATCGGCCTGCATTCCGGCCGTAAAGTCGACTTGACGCTCCGTCCGGCGGCGCCGGATACCGGCATCGTGTTTTCGCGCGTGGATTTGCCCACGCCGGTGGATATTCCCGCATCGGCAATGTCGATTGGCGATACGCGCCTCGCTTCGGTGCTGCAGAAAGACGGCGCGCGCGTGTCGACGGTCGAGCATTTGATGTCCGCCTGCGCCGGTCTCGGCATCGACAATCTTTACGTCGACGTCACCGCCGAGGAAATCCCGATCATGGACGGCAGCGCGGGTTCTTTCGTGTTTCTGATTCAATCGGCCGGTATTGAAGAACAGAACGCGGCGAAGAAATTTATCAAGGTCACCAAGCCAGTCGAAATTCGCGACGGCGATAAATTCGCGCGTCTCGATCCGTATTTCGGTTTCAAGCTCAAATTCACGATCGATTTTCGTCATCCGGCTGTGGATAAAACCGGTCAGGCGCTGGAAGTGGATTTCGCCAATACGTCATACGTGCGGGAAATCGCCCGTGCCCGTACTTTCGGGTTCGCGCATGAAGTCGAAATGATGCGCGAACTGGGCCTGGCGCGCGGCGGCAGCATGGACAACGCGATCGTGCTCGACGAATACCGCATTCTGAACAACGACGGCCTGCGTTACGACGACGAATTCGTGAAGCACAAGATGCTCGACGCGATCGGCGACCTGTATGTGATCGGTCATCCGCTGCTGGCTTCGTACAACGCGTACAAGTCGGGTCACGGCCTGAACAATGCGCTGCTGCGCGAACTGCTGGCGCATGAAGATGCGTACGAAATCGTCACCTTCGACGACCAGCAAAAAGCGCCGCGCGGCTTCGCCTACGAGACGCAGACGGCTTTTGCATAAGCTCTGCGGTTGAAAACCTCGAAGCGAACGGATGATAAACAAGCGGCCCAAACGGGCCGCTTGTTTTTTGCTCAGCGATTTCTCCGATGTCGTGCCGCCATTTTCGCCAGCGCTTCCTGTAGCGGCGACGGCGCGAGCGATTCGCTCAACGCGTGCAGCGCGTCGGCGCCGACCGGCGTCATGCGCGCCTGCTTGGCCGGCGGCGGTTCCTTGACAGGCTGCGGCCGCACGCGGATTCGCAGCGCATTCACCGGCCAGCCGCGCTGCTGCAAATCGGATAGCAAGCGCGGCTCGATGTGCCGCAAACGCGCCGCCAAAGCGTTGTGCGCGGCAAACAGCGCCAGCACGCCTTCCTTGATGAAGCTGGGCTCCACGCTGGTTGCCAGATAGTCGGGCAGCAATTCCCGCAAATCCTTCTCCAGCGCGGCGATCTGCTCGACGCCCGCGCGCAGGGCCGCGAACGCGTCGGTGCGCTTGAGCACCTCGGCGACGGGCTGTGGGCGGCGCGCGTTGAACTGCTTGGGCGGCGGCCTCGAAAAGGACGGAGAACGGCTCATGTTCGATCGTGACGGCGTGTTCGCGCCCCATGCGCGTTCACGCCGCGATTGTACCGCGCGAGACACGTCGCGGTCCGCCTCGAACGGCGCCGCCGGAGCTCGCTGCGACGGGCTTCGGACGCCTTGCCGCCGTCGCACCGCTGACACAGGCGCGGGCTGGGGCGCGTGCTAAAATGCGCGATTCGAATTCACTCTTGGACTAAGCCGCCGAGGCCCTTCCGACCCGGGAGCGCACGTGCATGAACCGCACGCCGCGAACCAGCCGAAGCCGCGACGCAGACACCGATCCGATGACCACCGGCTTTCTACAGAAGATTTTTGGCAGCCGCAATCAGCGGTTAGTCAAGCAATACCAAAAGACCGTCGCGGCGATCAATGCGCTCGAGCCGCAGATCGAGCAATTGGCGGACGATCAACTGCGCGCCAAAACGGGTGAATTCCGCCAGCGCGTCGCGAGCGGCGAATCGCTCGACAAGCTCCTGCCGGAAGCCTTCGCGGTGTGTCGCGAGGCGAGCAAGCGGACGCTGAAAATGCGCCACTTCGACGTGCAGCTGATCGGCGGCATGGTCTTGCACTACGGCAAGATCGGCGAAATGCGCACCGGCGAAGGCAAGACGCTCGTCGCCACGTTGCCGGTCTACCTGAACGCGCTGTCGGGCCGCGGCGTGCACGTCGTCACGGTCAACGACTATCTCGCGCAGCGCGACGCCGAATGGATGGCGCGGCTGTACAACTTCCTCGGCATGTCGGTCGGCATCAATCTGTCGCAGATGGATCACGCGGCCAAGCAACAGGCCTACGCCGCCGACATTACCTACGGCACCAACAACGAATTCGGCTTCGACTACCTGCGCGACAACATGGTCTACGAGACCGACGCGCGCGTGCAGCGAGCCCTCAATTTCGCGGTGGTCGACGAGGTCGACTCGATCCTGATCGACGAAGCCCGCACGCCGCTGATCATCTCCGGCCAGGCCGAGGATCACACCGAACTCTACGTGCGCATGAACGCGCTGCCGCCGCTGCTCGAACGCCAGATCGGCGAAGAGAAGGCGGACGGCACCGGCGTCGAGAAGCCGGGCGACTACACGCTGGACGAGAAAGGCCGTCAGGTGTTCCTGACGGAATCGGGCCACGAAAAGGCGGAGCGTCTGCTCGCCGAGTGGGGCTTGATCGGCGAGGGCGAAAGCCTGTATGCGCCGCAGAACATCACGCTGATGCACCACGTGTACGCGGCGCTGCGCGCGCACACGCTGTTCTTCAAGGATCAGCACTACGTGGTGCAGAACGGCGAGGTGGTCATCGTCGACGAATTCACCGGCCGTCTGATGTCGGGCCGCCGCTGGTCGGACGGCTTGCACCAGGCCGTCGAGGCGAAGGAACACGTCAAGATCCAGAGCGAGAACCAGACGCTCGCTTCGATTACGTTCCAGAACTACTTCCGCATGTACGCGAAGCTGGCCGGCATGACCGGCACGGCCGATACCGAAGCGTACGAATTCAACGAGATCTACGGGCTCGAGACGGTCGTGATCCCGACCAACCGTCCGCCCAAGCGGATCGACAAGCAGGATCAGATCTACAAGACCGCGAAGGAACGCTACGACGCGGTGATCCGCGACATCCGCGATTGCTATGAGCGCGGGCAGCCGGTGCTGGTCGGCACGACGTCGATCGAAAACTCGGAACTGCTGTCGCATCTGCTGAAGCAGGCCGGCTTGTCGCACGAGGTGCTGAACGCGAAGCAGCACGCGCGTGAAGCGGAGATCGTCGCCGAAGCGGGCCGTCCGAAACGCATCACGATCGCCACCAACATGGCCGGCCGCGGCACCGACATCGTGCTCGGCGGCAACGCGGAAAAGCAGGCGTCGTTCATCGAACAGGACGAAACGATTCCGGCCGACGAAAAGCAGCGCCGCATCCAGAAGCTGCACGACGAATGGCAGGCGCTTCACGATCAGGTGAAGGCCGCGGGCGGTCTGCACATCATCGGCACCGAGCGTCACGAGTCGCGCCGGATCGACAATCAGTTGCGCGGCCGTGCGGGCCGTCAGGGCGACCCCGGTTCGTCGCGCTTCTATCTGTCGCTGGAAGATCCGCTGCTGCGCATTTTCGCGGGCGACCGCGTGCGCGCGATCATGGATCGCCTGAAGATGCCGGAAGGCGAAGCGATCGAGGCGGGCATCGTGTCGCGCTCGATCGAATCGGCGCAACGCAAGGTGGAAGCGCGCAACTTCGACATTCGCAAGCAATTGCTCGAATACGACGACGTGTCGAACGATCAGCGCAAGGTGATCTACCAGCAACGCAATGAATTGCTCGAAGCGAACGACATCACGGAAACCATCGGCGCCATGCGCCATGGCGTGATCGCCGACATCGTTCATCAGTTCGTGCCGGCCGGCAGCATCGAGGAGCAGTGGGACGTGCCTGAACTGGAGGAAGTGCTGCGCAACGAATGGCAGCTCGACCTCGCGATCCAGGAAATGATCAACGAGTCGAACTCGATCAGCGTGGACGAGATTCTCGAAGCGGTCGAAGGCGCCGCGGACGAAGCGTACGAAGCGAAGGTCGAACTGGTCGGCCGCGAATCGTTCAGCGCGTTCGAACGCTCCATCATGTTGCAAACGCTGGATCGCAGTTGGCGCGAACATCTGGCCGCGCTCGATCATCTGCGCCAGGGCATTCACCTGCGCGGCTATGCGCAGAAGAATCCGAAGCAGGAATACAAGCGCGAGGCGTTCGAACTGTTCGCCGCCATGCTCGACGCCGTCAAGCTCGAAGTCACCCGCGTGGTGATGAACGTGCAGATCCAGTCGCCGGAACAACTGGAACAGGCGGCCGAGCAGTTCGAGGAGCAGGGCAGCCACCTCGAAAACGTCGAATTCCGTCATGCCGAATTCGCCGAGGCCGCCGCCGCGGCACCCGTTGCCGCCGAGGCGGCCACCGCCGCCATGATCGGCGAGGCGATGAGCCACGGCTCGTCGTCGCACGCGGCGGGCTCGCGTGTCAGCGCGGACGAGGTGCCGAAGGTCGGCCGCAACGACCCGTGCCCGTGCGGCAGCGGCAAGAAGTACAAGCAGTGCCACGGCAAGATCGCGTAATGCCGAAGGCGGCGCGCTTCCGAGCGCGCCGCGTCGTTTTGTACGCTGCTTGCTGTTGATTTCGCGGTGGTTCGGCAACACACCCGAGCCATCAGTTTCCGATCCCTCGATGCCGGCGTCCGCCGGCATTTTCTTCGACAGGTCGCGACCATGGCTGTCAATTTCCCCTCGATCGATCCCGCTCAACTCCATCCCGTCGCCGGCGTCACGCTCGGCTGGGCGGAGGCGAATATCCGCAAGCCGAACCGCAAGGACGTGCTCGTCATTTCCGTCGACGAAGGCGCGACAGTAGGCGGCGTGTTTACGCGGAACCGTTTTTGCGCCGCGCCCGTTACGGTGTGCCGCGAAAACCTGGAGCGCGTGCGCGCGGGCGGCAAGCCGATTCGCGCGCTGGTGATCAACACTGGCAACGCCAATGCGGGTACGGGCGAACCGGGCCTTGCGCATGCGCGCGAAACCTGTGCCGAACTCGCGCGTTTGGCCGACATCGCGCCGGAACAGGTGCTGCCGTTTTCGACGGGCGTGATTCTGGAGCCGCTGCCGGTCGATCGTTTGAAGGCGGGCCTGCCGGCCGCGCTGGCGAACCGCAAGGAAGCGAACTGGTATGACGCGGCGCAGGCGATCATGACCACGGACACGCTGCCGAAGGCCACGTCGCGCCAAGTCACGATCGAAGGCCACACGGTCACGCTAACCGGCATCAGCAAGGGCGCCGGCATGATCAAGCCGAACATGGCGACCATGCTCGGCTTCCTCGCGTTCGACGCCGCGGTTGCTCAGCCGGTGCTCGACGCGCTGGTCAAGCACGTGGCGGACCGCTCGTTCAACTGCATCACGATCGACGGCGATACGTCGACCAACGATTCCTTCATCCTGATCGCGTCGGGCAAATCGAGCCTGCCGGCGATCACCTCCACCGATTCGCCCGCCTACGCAGCGCTGCGCGACGCGGTGACCGAAGTCGCACAAACGCTTGCGCAACTGATCGTGCGCGACGGCGAAGGCGCGACCAAATTCATGACGGTGCATGTCGAAGGCGGTTCGAGCGTCGGCGAATGCCGCCAGATCGCGTACGCGATCGGCCATTCGCCGCTCGTGAAAACGGCTTTTTACGCATCGGATCCAAATCTCGGCCGCATTCTCGCGGCCATCGGCTATGCCGGCGTGGACGATCTCGACGTCGGCAAGATCGATCTGTATCTGGACGACGTGCTGGTCGCGACTGCCGGCGGCCGCAATCCGGCCTACCGCGAGGAAGACGGCCAGCGCGTCATGAAAAAGAGCGAGATCGGCATTCGCGTCGTGCTCGGCCGCGGCAACGCGCAAGCCACGATCTGGACTTGCGATCTGTCGCACGACTACGTGAGCATCAACGCCGACTATCGTTCGTAACCAGGTTCATCACGCGGCTGACGGCCGCTCACTCACAGCCATGGACAAACTCGAACAGTTTCTGACCCGGGCCGAAGCCGTGCTCGTTCGCCTCGAAGCAATGCTTCCGCCCGCCGCACCGCAGATCGACTGGTCGTCGGCGGTCGCTTTTCGCTGGCGCAAGCGCCAGGGGCGCGGCTACTTGCAGCCGGTGCCGGCGATCTCGACCATCACGCTCGACGACCTGCAAAACATCGATCGCCAGAAAGGCTTGATCGAGCAGAACACGCGTCAATTCGTGCACAAGCAGCCGGCCAACAACGTGCTGCTGACGGGCGCGCGCGGCACGGGCAAGTCGTCGCTGATCAAGGCCTGCCTGAACGCGTATGCGAAAGACGGCTTGCGTCTGATCGAAGTGGACAAGGACGACTTGCACGATCTCGGCGATATCGTCGAGCTGATCGCGCAGCGGCCGGAGCGCTTCGTGGTGTTCTGCGACGATCTCTCGTTCGAGGACGGCGAGTCGGGTTATAAGGCGCTGAAGGTCGCGCTGGACGGCTCGATCGCCGCGCAATCGGACAACGTGCTGATCTACGCGACCTCGAACCGCCGTCATTTGCTGCCCGAGTACATGAGCGACAACGAGACGTACAAGCACACGTCCGACGGCGAAATCCATCCCGGCGAACTGGTCGAGGAAAAGATCTCGCTGTCCGAGCGCTTCGGGCTGTGGGTCAGCTTCTATCCGTTCAAGCAGGACGACTACCTGTCGATCATCGGCCACTGGCTGCGCCATTTCGGCTGCGACGACGCGGAAGTCGAGGCGGCGCGCGGCGATGCGCTGGTGTGGGCGCTCGAACGCGGGTCGCGCTCGGGGCGCGTTGCATGGCAATTCGCGCGCGACTGGTCTGGCCGCAAGAACGAGGCATGAGCGGCGCGCGGAACAACGCCGCGGGCCGTCCGGTGACGGAAGTCGCCGTCGGCGTGCTGATTCAGCCCGACGGCCGGTATCTGCTGGCGCAGCGTCCGGCCGGCAAGCCGTACGAGGGTTATTGGGAGTTTCCGGGCGGCAAGCTGGAGGCGGGCGAGTCGGTCGAAGCGGCGCTGGCTCGCGAACTGCACGAAGAGTTGGGCATCGACGTCAAGGCGAGCCACCTTTGGCATACGCTCGAACACGATTACCCGCATGCGTATGTGCGGCTGTTCTTCTGCAAGGTGACGGACTGGGCCGGCGAACCGCACGGGCGCGAGGGTCAGGCGTTTGTCTGGCAGGCACTGCCCGCGGACGTCTCGCCTCTGTTGCCGGCGACGATTCCCGTGTTGGAATGGCTCGCGGCTGAGAAAAACTAATGGAACGACGTGAGGTCGCGAGCGCTGTGTGACGCAGCGTCCGGGTGCGCGGAACAGTGCGCGCGGCGCTGCATTCAGTGCGGGTTGTAGTCCCCGCCCGGCGACTCGTCGGACTGCGCGTCCTGGTCCGAGGCGCCGATCTTGTACTTCTCGGCGGCCCAGGCGCCGAGGTCGATCTGCTTGCAACGATCGGAGCAGAACGGGCGAAAGCGGTTTTCAGGGGTCCAGCGGACATCCTTTCCGCAAGTAGGGCATTTGACGACAGTGGGCATACGGTCAGGCAGTCAATCGCGAATGGAATATAGGTCGAATATAGGGTGTTTCCCGCCGCTTTAAAGGCGCGACCCCGCGATCCGGTTTTACGGGGCGAACGTTACAGGCTGCACAAGGTGAGCTGGAACGGCACGTCGATATCGACGGCGCGCGGACGCAGATCGCCGTCCTGCACGGTGAAACGCACCCACAGCATGTACTTGTTGGCGCTTGCCTCTGGGATCACACGCAATTCAGGTGCCACGCGTACCTGCATCAATTGATACGAACGGCCGGACAGCATTTGCTGATAGCTGCCTTGCATCGCCATGACCTTGGACGCCTGGCCGGATTCGCGCGCGAGACGCAAGACGATCGTGGCGGCATCGCGCAGCGGCAGCAAGGGCGTCACCCATTTGGCAATGTCTTGCCGGCGCTGATCGGGATGAGTTTGCTGCCAGGCGTAGTACGAAGGCAGATCGAACTTGCACGTGCCGCCAGGGATGATCGCTCGGCTGCGGATGCTGGCGAGCCACTCGTTGTCTGCAAGATGCTGGCCGGTTTTCCCTTGCATTTGCGAAAGGCCCGACAAGGTTTGCTCGATTTCGCCGAGCACCGCTTCGAGCGCGTTCTGCTCGATTCCCGGATTGCCCCGAAACGGCGCGAGCGTTTGCCGTTGACGCTCGAGTTCCTTCATCAGATCCGACTTCAGATCCGCGCGACCCGCCACCTCTGAGATTTCGAACAGCGTTGTCAGTGCAACGTGATGTTCCCTGGCGTCTTCCTGCGTCAGAAAGAACGTGAAGCGCTCGAACAGATCTTCGAGGCGCAATAGCGTCCGGATTCGCTCGTTGAAGGGATACTCGTAAAGGATCAAGCGGGCTCGCCTCGGGCGTGGTCGGTGACGGGAATGCAGGACATTCTAATGCCGTGGGACTACCCTAGCAATCACGCACTTTCTTGGCACGTTTTCGCAACTTCCTTCACGTGTTTCGGGCAGTTTTCTGCGTGCTTCGGCTCGCGTAAGGCGGCAAAGTTCAACGCAGCAGCGGGAGATGTGGGCGCGTGCCGCTCACGCGCCCGCGAGCGACAGGTACACGCAATGCTGGGCGTCGACTTGCGCCTTCAGTGCATCGAACGGCACGTTGTCGTTGTCGATCACGTCGTCGGCTGCGGCGAGGCGCGCTTCGCGCGTCGCCTGGTGGCCGATGATCGCCAGCACCTGTTCGCGGCTGAAACCATTGCGAAGCATCACGCGCGAGATTTGCGTGTCGACGCTGCAATCCACAGTCAAAACGCGGTTCACACGCGTTTTCCAGTTGCCGGACTCCACGAGCAGCGGCACGACTACGATGACGTACGGTCCCTGTGCGTCCCGCTGCTCCCGTTCGGTTTCCGCGCGAATCAACGGATGCGTGATGGCTTCGAGCCGCTTGCGCGCGCCTTCGTCGCTGAACACCAGGGCGCGCATGCGGGCGCGGTCGAGCGAGCCGTCCGCCGCGACGAACACATTGCCGAACTCGGCGGCGATTTGCGGCATCGCCATGCCATGCGGCGCGGTGATGCGGTGCGCGATCCGATCCGTGTCGACAAGCGGTACGCCATGCGCGGCGAATAGATCGGCCACGGTGGATTTGCCGCTGCCGATGCCGCCGGTCAGTCCCACAACGAACATGCTTCAGCCTCCCAGAACCATGAAAAGCGGTGTGCCGACGAACAGCGTAACAGCGCCGCCCGCCGCGAGAAAAGGCCCGAACGGCAATGGTTCCGCGAAGCGCATGCGGCCGCGCCATGTGGCCGCGAGACCGACCACCGCGCCCGTCAGCGCGGCGATCAGCACGATCTGCAGCAGCGCGGCCCAGCCGAGCCACGCACCGAGCGCCGCCAGCAGTTTGAAATCGCCATAACCCATGCCTTCGACGCCGCGCACCAGCCGGAATAACCAATGCACGGCCCACAGCACCAGGTAGCCGAAAATCGCGCCGAGCACCGCGTCATGGAGGCTCGCGAACATGCCGTTGAAGTTGACGATGAGACCCGCCCACAAGAGCGGCAGCGTCATCGAGTCAGGCAGTAGATGCGTGTCGATGTCGATCGCGCTCATCGCGAGCAGCGCCGCGCAGAGTCCGAATGCGGCGAGCGCCGTGCCGGTCGGGCCGAACAGCGCGAGCGCGCCTGCCGCGAGCGCGGCGCTGGCGATTTCGATGGCCGGATAGCGCAGGCTCACGCGCGCCTTGCATGCCGAGCAGCGCCCGCGCAGCAGCACGTAGCTCAGCACCGGCAGGTTCTCCCATGCGCTGAGGACATGACCGCAGTGCGGGCACGCGCTGCGCGGCACCCACAAGTTGTAGCGCGCCGGCAGGCCGTCTTGTTCCACCGGCTTATCGGTGGCCTCGCTGATTTCCTCGCGCCATGCGCGTTCGAGCATGATCGGCACCCGATGCACGACGACGTTCAGGAAGCTGCCGATCACGAGGCCGAACACGATCGCGAACGTGAACTGAACGCCGGCCGGCAAGCTGCCGAACGCGAGGCCGAGACCCGTTGCGACATGACCGGGCAGTAGACTCGAAAGCAGGCTGGAAGAGGTTTCTGGCACGAGTGGAAGAGTCGCCTGCATAGGTAAAGGGGTGGATTCGGCTGCGATGCTACACCACGTTGCCGAGTTGAATAATGGGAAGATACATCGCGATCACGAGGCCGCCGACCAGCGCACCCAGCACGATGATCACAAGCGGCTCGCACAGGCTTGCCAGTGTGCCGATCTTTTCGTCTACCTGACGATCGGCGAGCGCGGCCACGTCGAGCAGCATGGTGTCAAGGGCGCCGGATTCCTCGGCAACCGCAACCGGCTGCACGATCTCCGGCGGAAAGCAATGCGCCGCGCGCATTGCCGCTGCGAGCCGTTCGCCGCGCCGCAGCCGCGCGGCGATTTCGACGGTGGCGCGGTCGAAGAACGCGTTGCCGGTGGCGTGCGTCAGGGAGTCGAACGCGTCGGCGAGCGGCGTGCCGGCCGACAGCAAGGTGCCGAGCGCGCGGCTCCAGCGCGCCGCGCACAACGTGCCGAGCAACGGACCGGCGACCGGTATTTTCAGCGACGAGCGCGCGAAGCGCAGGCGCGCCGCTTCAGAGGTTCGTAGCAGAAAGGTCATAGCCGAGCTTGCCGCGAAGAGCATGGCGATCACCGGTATGCTCCAGCGCGCCGCGCCGGCCGATAGCGCCAGCACGAACTGCGTCGGCGCGGGCAGTTTGGCGCCGAAGCCGTCGAAGATCTGCTTGAAGGTCGGCACGACCCATATCAGCAACGCCGCGGTAATGGCCAACGCCAGCAACAGAATCGCAAGCGGATAGGTCAGGGCGGCGCGCACCTTCGCGCGTTGCGCGGCGGCGCGTTCCCGGTCATCGGCGATGCGGGCGAGGACGGCGGCTAGCGCGCCCGCTGCTTCGCCCACTTCGACGAGCTGACAGTACAGCGCATTGAATTGCGCCGGATGCCGCTGCAATGCCGCCGAGAAACGCAAGCCGCCGGTGATGTCGCGCGCCAGTGCGCCGATGATGCGCGGCATGCCTTGCCGCCGCGAAGTCTGCGCTTGCGCCAGCAGCTCCAGCGCGGGCGCGAGCGGCAGACCGGCGCGCAACAGGCTGGCGAGCTGCCGGGTGAAGAGCGTGACGTCCGCGGCGCGGGCTTTCGCGCGCGGCGCCGGCCCCTGCGCCGTGAGTTCGACGACGAACAGGTTGTCGCGCTTGAGCATCGCGCGCGCGGAACCGGCGTCCGGCGCGATGAGCGCGCCGTTTTTCCTTGCACCGTTGCCGTCGACGCCGCGCCATTTGAAGCGCACGTCGGCCGCTAGCGGCGGACGGGGCGTGACGGCGCTCATGCAACCTCGGTGGCCGCGAGCGCTTCGGCGAGACTCGTGGTGCCGTCGCGTACACGGGCCAGCGCCGCGTCGCGCAAGGTGGCCACCTGCTCGGTTTGCGCGAGCCGAGCGAGTTCATGCGTGCCCGCGCTCGCCACGATCATTTCACGCATCGCATCGGAGACGGGCATCACCTGATGCACGCCGACACGGCCGCGGTAGCCGATACCGTGGCATGCCGCGCATCCCGTGGCGGCGTAGGGTTCCCAGCCGTCGAGTTGGTCGTCGGTGAAGCCGGCTGCCCGAAGCGCCGCTGCCGATTGCGGCGCGGGCGCGCGGCAGGCAGCGCAGAGTCGCCGCACCAGCCGCTGCGCCGTCACCAGCCGCAGCGCCGCTGCCAGGTTGTACGGCTCGACGCCGATGTCGATCAGGCGCGCGATGGCGGCGGGCGCGTCGTTCGTATGCAAGGTGGACAGGACGAGGTGGCCGGTCTGCGCGGCTTTTACCGCGACGTCGGCGGTTTCCTCGTCGCGGATCTCGCCGACCATGATCACGTCCGGGTCCTGCCGAAGAAACGCGCGCAACGCCACCGCGAAAGTCAGCCCGGCTTTTTCGCGCACGCTGACCTGATTGATGCCGGCCAGCTGGATCTCCGCCGGGTCTTCCACCGAACAGAGATTGCGTGCCTCGCCGTTGAGCAGATTCAGGAAACAATACAGCGACAGCGTTTTGCCGCTGCCGGTGGGCCCGGTGACGAGCACGAGGCCGTGCGGCGCGCGAATCGCGGCATCGACGGTTTCGCGTTGCCGCGGATCGAGGCCGAGCGAGTCGAGGGAAAGATCGGCGGGCAGCGCGTCGAGCCGACGCAATACCAGCTTTTCGCCGAACAGGGTCGGCAGCGAGTTGACGCGATAGTCCTCGACCCGTCCCGGCGACGTGGCGATGCGTAGTCGGCCGTCTTGCGGCACCCGGCGCTCGGCGATGTCCATGCGCGCCAGCACCTTCACGCGCGTGATGAAGGCGTCGCGCAGATGCGCGGGCGGCTGTGGTATTGCATGCAGCACGCCGTCGATTCGCAGACGCATGCGCCAGCCCTGTTCGGCCGGCTCGATGTGCAGGTCCGACGCGTTGCGGCGGGTGGCTTCCTGCAGCGTGTCGGTCAACAGCCGCACGGCGGGGGCGTTGTCCGGATCGGTGAGATTGGCGCTGGCGTCGGGCGTGAATGCCTTGGGCTTCGCCTTGGCGGCGCTTTCGCTATCGAATGCGACGGGGCGCAACGATGCCGCTGCGGGTTGAAAAGAAGCTTGCATGAGAATTCGGTGATGAGCCGCCTGTGGAACGTGACGGCTTCATCATCCGGTATGGCGGCGGCCGCCGCCATTCAGCCATTCGGCTAATGGCGCGCGCTGCGCTCGTGTGCGATGCTGGCGTGCGCCGGGTCAGCCGCGCGACGCTTTGCCGGTTTTGGCGCGTACCGGCGGTTTGAACAGCTTGACGGTGCGGATCGCCTGATCGTCGCTGCGCAATACCTCGAGTTTGAGTTCGCCAATCTGCACGCAGACGTCGCCATCGGGAATGTCCTCGAGAATTTCGAGGATCAGTCCATTGAGCGTTTTGGGTCCGTCGGTGGGCAGCGTGAGATGCAGCCAGCGGTTCAGTTCGCGCAGCGGCATACTGCCTGCCACGATGCATTCGCCATTTTCGTTCCAGCCGCCGCGTGAACTGGCGCTACGCGGAATCGACGTGGTGAACTCACCGATCAGCTCTTCGATGATGTCTTCCGGCGTCACGAGTCCTTGCAGTTCGCCGTATTCGTTGACGACCAGCGCCGTGCGGTGACGGCTCTCCTGGAAGTATTGCAGTTGCTGGAACACCGGCGTACCGGTCGGCACGAAATACGGCTCGGCCAGCAGCTCGCGCAGCGTCTCGCGCTCCAGTTCCTGGTTGTGCAGCGCGGCGAGCGTCTTGCGAACATGCAGCACGCCGAGCACGCGGTCGATGTCGCCTTGATAGACGATCAGCTTGTTGTGGTAGCAGGTTTCCAGTTGATGCAGGATCTGTTCGAACGGCGCGTCGAAATCGAGCGATTCGATGCGGCGGCGCGGGATCATCACGTCGTCCACGGAAATATTCTCGAGGTCGAACAGGTTCAGCAGAATGCTGCGGTGCTTGGTCGGCATGAAGCTGCCGGACTCGAGCACGATGGTGCGCAGTTCCTCGGTGGACAGGCGTTGGTCGCGCACGTCTTTCGTATTGATGTGCAGCACGCGCAAGATGCCGTTTGCGAACAGATTGACGAACCAGAGGAGCGGCTTGGCGACGCGCATCATCGGCGCGATCAGCAGACTGGCCGGCAACGCGATTTTTTCGGGAAACGTGGCGCCGACGATTTTCGGTGTGATTTCCGCGAACACGATGATCAGGAACGCGACGATGCCGGTCGCGATCGACAGCACCACGTTGTTGCGGCCGAACGTGTGCAGTGCAATCGACGTGGTGAGCACCGGGATGATCGTGTTGAACAGATTGTTGCCGATCAGGATCACGCTCAACAATTGATCGGTGTGTCCGAGCAGGCCTTGCGTGGTCTTCGCGCCGAACGCGTTCTGGTTGGCAAGATGTTTCAGGCGATGGCGGTTGAGCGCCATCATCGCCGTTTCAGAGATCGAAAAGAAGCTGGAGCAGATGAGCAGCAGAAAGACGGCGCCGATCTGCGCCCATAAGGGAAGTTGTTCCACGCGTAGTGACGGATAGGGACAGGATGGAGTGAATATAGCAGAGGGGATTATGCGAGCCGCCCGTTCGGATGGCCCGGGACGATCGGCACATCGGCGCAGGTCACGCATGGGAAGCGAAAAGCGAGACGCAAACAAAAAAAACCGCCGAGCAAGCTGGGCGGTTTTTCGAACCTTGAATTAACAAGGAAAATCTGGTCGGGGTGAGAGGATTCGAACCTCCGGCCTCTACGTCCCGAACGTAGCGCTCTACCAGGCTAAGCTACACCCCGAATTTGGTACTGCGGACTCAATTCAGACAAACCCGGCGTTTCAGTCTCGTTCAAGACTGTCTCGCCGTCGAGTAAGAACATAATTCTAGCAGGCTTTCTTTGTAAATGGAATCAGGGAACGACGAAATTGCTGCGGCTGCGGCCTGTGCTTCCTGTTTCGCGCATTCGAGCGTGTGATCCAGCGCGCCCGAACGCGTGATCGCCTCGAAAATCGTGTCGAAGCGATCGGTGCCGCCTTGCTCGATCGCTTCACGCGCGAGCGCCGACTGCTCAGGCGTGCCGCGCTCGATCAGATAGATTAGCGGCAGCGTGGGTTTGCCTTCGCGCAGATCGTCGCCGGCATTCTTGCCCATGGATTGCGCCGTGCCCGTGTAGTCGAGCCAGTCGTCCATGATCTGGAACGCCGTGCCGATGCGCCGGCCGAACTCCGCCGCGGCGGCTTCCGTTTTCGCGTCCGCCCCGGCCAGCACCGCGCCCAGTTGGGCGGCGGCTTCGAACAGCTTGGCGGTCTTGTAGCGGATCACTTGCATGTAGCGCGACTGGTCTACGTCGGCGTCGTGCATGTTGAGCAGTTGCAGCACTTCCCCTTCGGAGATGATGTTGGTCGCCTCCGACAGGATTTCCATCACGCGCATCTTGCCCACGCCGACCATCATCTGGAACGAGCGCGAGTACAGAAAGTCGCCCACCAGCACGCTCGCGGCGTTGCCGAACAGCGCATTGGCGGTCTGACGGCCGCGCCGCAAGTCCGATTCGTCGACTACGTCGTCGTGCAGCAGCGTCGCCGTGTGGATGAACTCGACGACCGCCGCCAGTACGTGCCGGTGCCCCGTGGTCTCGCCCAGTGCGCCCGCCACCAGCAGCAGCAGCGCGGGCCGCAGCCGCTTGCCGCCGGCGCTGATGATGTACTCGGAGATCTGGTTGATCAGCATCACGTCGGACGCGAGGCGGTGCCGGATGACGCGATTGACCTGCTCCATGTCTTCGGCGATCGGGGCGAGCAGGCTGGCGGCGTTGGGGGAGGGGGTGGCGGTCGACGACATGATGGCTGAATTGGGTAGTGCCGCGAATTATAAGGCGAATCGCGGCAGTTCCGGGCCGCAGGCTACGGCGCGGGGGCGATCTGCGCCACGGCGGGCGGCGCGGCTACGCTGGGCGGGCAAGGCGCCGGACGGTGCGCATGGCGGCTCTCAACGAGTTTTGACCGAGCAGCTAACTCTATGTATAATCACGGGTTTCCGCGCGCGGTGCGTGGGAAAAATGAACACAGAGTGAGGTTCTCAATGTACGCGGTCATAAAAACCGGTGGCAAGCAGTATAAAGTTGCCGTCGGCGAAAAACTTAAAGTAGAACAGATACCGGCAGACATTGACGCTGAAATCACGCTCGACCAGGTTCTCGCAGTGGGCGAAGGCGAATCGATTAAGTTCGGTACGCCGCTGGTCAGTGGGGCTTCCGTCAAGGCTACCGTCGTGTCGCAAGGTCGTCACGCAAAAGTGACCATCTTCAAGATGCGTCGCCGGAAGCACTACCAGAAGCATGGCGGCCACCGCCAGAACTATACCGAACTGCGCATCGACGCGATCAACGCGTAAGCGCACCGGTTAAGGAGCAAATCAAATGGCACACAAAAAGGCAGGCGGATCGTCACGAAACGGCCGCGACTCCGAGTCGAAGCGTCTCGGCGTGAAGGTGTACGGCGGTCAAGCCATCAACGCGGGCGGCATCATCGTGCGTCAACGTGGCACGCGCATGCACCCGGGCGAAAACGTCGGTATCGGCAAGGATCACACCTTGTTCGCGCTGACAGACGGCCACGTCACGTTTTCGACCAAAGGCGCAGCGAAGAAGCACATGGTCAACGTCGTCCCGGCAGCAGTCTGAGTTTTACCCAGGCACGGGCTTCAGGACCGGAAAAGGCCCCGCGAAGTTAGCGGGGCTTTTTTTATTTGCGGTGTTTTCCGCCGCGGGCATGGGCGGGAATGAATCCCTCATGCCGGCATGCCTATGTCGTTCGGCCGATTGATCATCGCGCGGCGAGCGCGGCAAAATAGAAGCATGCGGCAGCATCAAATCTGGCAGCACCATTGAGCAGTACACCACGGGACGGAGTTACGCATGAAGTTCATTGACGAAGCGAGGATTGAAGTCATCGCCGGCGACGGAGGGGATGGCAGCGCGTCGATGCGCCGCGAGAAATTCGTTCCGTTCGGCGGCCCGGATGGCGGCGACGGCGGCCGGGGCGGCAGCGTGATCGCGGTCGCGGACCGCAACATCAACACGCTGATCGACTACCGCTACGCGAAAAAACACATGGCGCGCAACGGCGAAAACGGCCGCGGCGCGGACTGCTACGGCAAGGGCGGCGACGATATCACGCTGCGCATGCCGGTGGGCACCACCATCACCGATATGGAGACCGGCGAGTTGATCGCCGATCTGACCGAACACAACCAGACCGTGCAGATCGCGCAAGGCGGCGCGGGCGGTCTCGGCAACCTGCATTTCAAGTCCAGCACGAACCGCGCGCCGCGTCAGAAAACCGACGGCAAGCCTGGCGAGCGCCGCATGGTGCGCCTCGAACTGAAGGTGCTGGCGGACGTCGGTTTGCTCGGCATGCCGAATGCGGGCAAGTCGACCTTCATCTCGTCGGTGTCGAACGCGCGACCGAAGATCGCCGACTACCCGTTCACGACGCTCGCGCCGAATCTCGGCGTGGTGCGTGTGGGGCCGAGCCGCAGTTTCGTGATCGCCGATATTCCCGGCTTGATCGAGGGCGCGGCCGAAGGCGCCGGCCTCGGTCACCAGTTCCTGCGTCACTTGCAGCGCACGGGACTGTTGCTGCACATCGTCGACCTCGCACCGTTCGACGACGCGGTCGATCCTGTGGCGGAAGCCAAGGCGATCGTCAACGAACTGCGCAAGTACGACGAGTTGCTGTATGAAAAGCCGCGCTGGCTGGTGCTCAATAAGCTCGACATGGTGCCGGAAGACGAGCGCAAAACGCGTGTTTCGGCCTTCATCGAGGGCTTTGGCTGGGACGGCCCGGTATTCGAAATCTCGGCGCTGACCGGCCAGGGTTGCGAGAACCTCTGCTATGCGGTGTTCGATTACATCGCCGCGCATTCGGACGCGCAACGCGCGGCCGAAGCCGAAGATCTCGCCGCCGACGTGCGCTTTCGCGAGAAACCGCAAGCACCGGCCGCCGCGGACGGATCCAGCGCCGATCCGCAGGAATAACAAGCGCGAGCGTCGGCGCCCTCGCGGGCTGCCGGCATGCATCAAGCGTCATCTTGGAGACCGCGCACAATGCGTTCCGTCATCGCAGACTCACGGCGATTGGTAGTGAAAGTCGGTTCGAGCCTCGTCACCAACGACGGCCGCGGCCTCGATCATGCTGCGATCGGCCGTTGGGCCGCGCAAATTGCGGCGCTGCGAGCGCAAGGCAAGGAAGTGGTGCTCGTCAGTTCGGGCGCCATTGCCGAAGGCATGCAACGGCTCGGCTGGACTAAGAGGCCACGCGAAATCGACGAATTGCAGGCGGCTGCGGCCGTCGGGCAAATGGGCCTTGCGCAGGTGTATGAAAGCCGTTTTGCCGAGCATTCGATCCAGACCGCGCAAATTCTGTTGACCCACGCCGATCTGGCCGACCGCGAACGCTATCTGAACGCGCGCTCCACGCTGCTCACGCTGCTGCGTCTGGGCGTGGTGCCGATCATCAACGAGAACGACACGGTCGTCACCGACGAAATCAAGTTCGGCGACAACGACACCCTCGGCGCGCTGGTCGCCAACCTGATCGAAGGCGATGCGCTTGTCATCCTCACCGATCAACAAGGGCTTTTCACCGCCGACCCTCGCAAGGACCCGAATGCCACGCTTGTCCAGCAGGCCGACGCCGGTGCCCCGGACCTCGAAGCGATGGCGGGCGGTGCGGGTTCGAGCCTGGGGCGCGGCGGCATGCTGACCAAGATTCTTGCCGCCAAGCGCGCGGCTCACAGCGGCGCCAACACGGTGATCGCTAGTGGGCGCGAGGCGGACGTGTTGTCGCGACTGGCCTCGGGCGAGGCGATCGGCACGCAGTTGATCGCGCGCACAGCGCGCATGGCGGCGCGCAAACAGTGGATGGCCGATCATCTGCAGGTGCGCGGCCATGTGGTGATCGACGACGGCGCAGTCGAGAAGCTCACCGAAGGCGGCAAGAGCTTGCTGCCGATCGGCATCGTCGGTGTGCAAGGCGCGTTTGCGCGCGGTGAAGTGATCGCTTGTCTGAGCGCCGCAGGGCGCGAAGTGGCGCGTGGACTGACGAATTACAGCAGCGCGGAAACCAAGTTGATTCAACGGCGTCCGAGCGGTGAAATCGAATCGGTGCTCGGCTATATGCTGGAGCCGGAACTGATTCATCGCGACAACCTGGTGTTGATCTGATTCACTGCCAGGCGCAACGAGACAGAAAAAAAGCCGTTCCAGCGAAAGCTGGAACGGCTTTTTCACATCCGCCGACGCCTACAGACCCGAAGTACGTTCGCGAACAGCGCTTTAGCGGACCATGGAAGCCGCGGTGCGCTTGTAGCGAATATTCTCGACAATCTGCTTCGCGTTACCCGTGGGTATCTTGTTCGCGCACAGATAATCCTGGTACAACGCGGCGTGATACGCGTTCAGCGCGCCATTCTCGATACGCGTGAAATCGTTCGCCACCGTCCGGTCCCAACCGTCGTGATCCGCGTTCAGGCCCGCATACAGGCGCCATTCATACGTATCGCAGCGAATCCCTTCGTAGTTGACGTTGCGCGCGCCGGCTGGGCTCGTCACGACCACGGTATAGCGCACCACACCGTCGGAGCCGACGCTGAGCGAATTCCGGTCGATCGAAAAGTGCAGCGGCGTATTGCCGGAGACCTCAAAGGGCAGCAGATTCGATTCTTGCGGTAGTGGCGGCAAGGTGTCCACCTTGTTCTCAACCCAGGTGCCTTGTCGGTCAAGCAGGTAGGTAAATGCGCTGTCGTCCTTGTTGGTGGGTTTGCCGGCGCTCGAACAGCCAGCCAGCAGGGCGCCGGTGGCGACGCACGCCACGACGAGAGCAAGTGCTTTCAATATGGTTTCCTCGAAACACTGGCGCGACTCGAGGAGCCGCGCCAGAGAGAGACGGCATGGACAGCCGCACAGCGTTGTTAATTGCGCACGCCCGGGCGGAACAGCGAGCCGGCGGTTTCATGAGCCGATTCGTCTTCGTGTTCGGGAGCAGCGCCAACCTCGTCCGCCGATCTGGCGCCCGAACCGCAATCGGACTCGGCCGCCGTGCGAATCGATGTTTCGATGCTGACAGTGGTCACCGTCATCACCGTGGAATCCGGCGGACTTTCCATTGACGACGCTATCCGGGGATAACGCGGTCCGTGGTGCCCGCCAGGTTTTTCCGCACGCGGCGCAGCCCGGCGCATGAAACGGGATAGCTCCGTCAGCGCCAACTGATACACATCCCGCTTGAACTCGATCACACAGTCGAGCGGCACCCAGTACTCGTTCCAGCGCCACGCATCGAACTCAGGGTGGTCGGTGGCGCGCAAGCAGATATCGCAATCGCGTCCAACCATTCTGAGCAAAAACCAGATTTGCTTCTGGCCGCGGTAATGACCGCGTACTTCGCGCTTGATGAACTTGTCAGGCACCTCGTAACGCAACCAGTCGCGTGTGCGACCGATCACCTTGACGTGCTCAGGAAGCAGCCCGGTTTCTTCGTGTAACTCCCGATACATCGCTTGCACGGGGGTCTCTCCGTACTTGATGCCCCCTTGCGGAAACTGCCAGGAATGTTCACGGAGCCGTTTGCCCCAAAACACCTCGTTGTGCGCGTTCAAGAGGATGATGCCGACGTTCGGGCGAAAGCCTTCACGATCCAGCATACAACCACCTTCGAATCCTTTAAAATTGCTTTGATTATAAACAGATAACGGTCCCGCCGCACCGATTCGCCCCAGAATGGAACGATTCGCCGCAAAAGGGCCTGTTTGCGGTAGCCTGTCAGTCTTTCCGCGCCTTATCCCACGTGTAAAGGCTTTGCGCGGCGGCTTCTGCGCCGGGATCGGCCAGTGCGTGCCGATATCGGGCGAATCCGTACCGGCCAAGTGCCGGATCAGTGTCGATTTCCCACCGTTTTCACCTTTCGGGCGGTCCCTCCGGAGCCGCCGCTTTTGGATAATCTGAATGAAAGCTTCCCGTTTCTTTATCGGCACCCTGAAAGAAGCGCCTGCCGACGCCGAAATCGTCAGCCACAAGCTCATGGTGCGCGCCGGCATGATCCGCCGCGTCGCCGGCGGCATCTATAACTACCTGCCGGTCGGCCTGCGTTCGATCCGCAAGGTGGAAGCCATCGTGCGCGAAGAAATGAACCGGGCGGACGCGATCGAATTGCTGATGCCTTCGGTGCAGCCGGCCGAACTCTGGCAGGAATCGGGCCGCTGGGAAAAGTACGGCCCCGAGCTGCTGCGCTTCACGGACCGCAAGCAATCCGATTTCGTGCTCGGACCGACGCACGAGGAAGTGATCACCGACATCGCGCGCAATCAGATCAAGAGCTATCGCCAGTTGCCGGTGAATTTCTATCAGATCCAAACGAAGTTTCGCGACGAAATCCGTCCGCGTTTCGGCGTGATGCGCGGCCGCGAATTCATCATGAAAGACGCGTACTCGTTCGACAAGGACGCGGCAGGTCTGCGTGAGACGTATCGCAAGATGTACGACGCGTACGTGCGCATCTTCACGCGCCTCGGTCTGGATTTCCGCGCGGTGGCTGCGGACAACGGTTCGATCGGCGGCAGCGGCTCGCATGAATTCCACGTGATCGCGGAAACCGGCGAAGACGCGATCGCCTATTGCCCGACCTCCGAGTTCGCCGCGAACGTGGAAGCGGCCGAAGCATTGCCGCTCTACGCCGAACGCGCGGCGCCCGCCGAGGCGATGAAAAAGACCGCGACGCCGGGCAAAGCCAAGTGCGAAGCCGTCGCCGAACTGCTGGACATTCTGCTCGAACGCACGATCAAGTCGATCGTCCTTGCTACCGAAAACGAAGGCGCCGAGCCGACCATCTGGTTGCTGATGCTGCGCGGCGATCACGATCTGAACGAGATCAAGGTGGGCAACCTGCCGGGTCTGTCCGAGTTCCGCATGGCGACCGAAGCCGAGATCATCGCGACCTTCGGCACGCCGCCGGGTTACCTCGGTCCGATCAATCCGAAGAAGCCGGTCAAGGTCGTCGCGGATCGCACCGTGGCGAACATGAGCGACTTCGTGGTCGGCGCGAACGAGGTCGACTACCACATCACCGGCGTGAACTGGGGCCGCGATCTGCCGGAACCGGTCGTCGCCGACATTCGCAACGTCAAGAAGGGCGACCCGTCGCCGGACGGCAAGGGCGTGCTCGACATTTGCCGCGGCATCGAAGTCGGCCACGTGTTCCAGCTCGGCACGAAGTATTCGGAAGCGATGAACGCGAACTGCCTCGACGAAACCGGCAAGCCGCAGCCGATGGAAATGGGCTGCTACGGTATTGGCATCACGCGTATCCTGGGCGCCGCGATCGAGCAGAATTTCGACGACAAGGGCATCATCTGGCCGGAATCGATCGCGCCGTTCGAAGTCGTGCTGTGCCCGATGGGCTACGACCGCAGCGAAGCCGTGCGCGAGCAAGCCGACAAGCTGTATGCAACGCTGGTCGAAGCGGGCATCGACGTGATCCTCGACGATCGCGGTGAGCGGCCCGGCGTGATGTTCGCCGACTGGGAATTGATCGGCGTGCCGCATCGTCTGGTGATCGGCGACCGTGGTCTGAAGGACGGCAAGCTCGAATACCAGGGCCGCCGCGATGCCGAAGCGACGCTGTTGCCGCTCGAAGATGCCGCGCAAACGGTGATCGCGAAGGTCCGCGCGGCCCTGGCGCGCTAAGCGGAGCGGACAGTGGAGTACACCTTCCTGTCCGCCACCGTCCTGCTCATCCTGATTACCGATCCGCTCGGCAACATTCCGATCTTCATCAGTTGCCTGCGCGGTGTGGCGCCCAGGCGGCGCGCAATCGTCGTTCTCCGTGAAGTGGCGATCGCCTTCGCGATCCTGCTGGTGTTCATGGTGCTCGGCGATCGCTTCCTGCGCATGATGAGTCTGACCGACCAGTCGCTGCGCATCGGCGGCGGCATCGTATTGTTCCTGATCGCGCTGAGAATGGTGTTTCCGCATCCGGACGGCCCATTCGGCGGCGACGTGCGCGGCGGCGAGCCGCTGATCGTGCCGCTTGCCATTCCGGCGCTGGCGGGCCCCTCGGCGCTGGCGACCGTGATGCTGCTGACGTCGCAGGCGCCCGGCAAGATGCTCGAGTGGATCGGTGCGCTGACTGTCACGATGATCGTCTGCGCGATCGTGCTGATGCTCTCCGAGCGTATCGAGGCATGGCTCGGCGAACGCGCGATGATGGCTTTCGAACGCCTGATGGGCCTGGTGCTGGTGGCGATCTCGGTCGAGATGATGCTCGGCGGCATCCGGTCTTTCGTGAATCACTTATGAGTCGGGCCCGGCGCGGAGACTGGCCGCATGCAGCGGAACGGCGCTTCGGCCAATCACGGCAAAGAAAAAGCGGCCAGTCGGCCGCTTTTTCACATCGCTTCGCACCCGCGCTCAAAGGCGGTTCAACGGCTCAAGCCCCGTCGGTCAGCGCTCGAATCGTCGGCAGGTTGCGCCAGTAGCCTCTCGCGTCCATCCCGCAGCCGAACACATAGCGGTCCGGCACTTCGAAACCGCAGTAATCCGGGCGCAGCGGCTTCGCCTTCGGAATGATCTTCTCGCACAGCACCGCGCTCAGGAAGCGCTTCGCGCCCATCTCGAGGATGCGGTCGCGGATCGCGGCCATCGTCTCGCCTTCGTCGAGGATGTCGTCGAGCACCAGCACCACGCGATCCTTCACCGACTCGGCCGGCGCCACGCGCCACTGCATCTCGCTGCCGCCCTTGGTGGTATTGCGGTAGCGGGTGAGGTGGATGTAGTCGAACTCGAGCGGGAAATCGAGGTGCGGCAGCAGCATGCCGGTGAACACCGCCGCGCCGCCCATCACCGACAGCACGAGCGGAAAGTCCTCGCTCATCTCGTCGCGGATGGCGGCCGCCATGCCGCTGATCGACGCGTTGACGTCGTCGGCCGAAACGATTTCTTCGGAGTGGCTGAAAATGTGGAGAGCTTCTTCGCGGTTCATGACGTCTGACAGGCGGTAACTGTATACATAGTGTGGGTGAGAACGCCCCGAAGGATGTCCCCTTGGGCGACGGCGGCGTGCGGTATGGAATAAACCAGCAAGGACCGGAGTCGGCCGCGCGTGCCCTTGTTCATGCGCCGAGCCACGCGCGCCCGCCGTCTTGCTAAAGCTTAGCGCATGCCGGGCAACATGCCCTTCATGCCGCGCATCATCTTCTGCATGTTGCCGCCCTTCAGCTTCTTCATCATCGTGCGCATCTGGTCGTACTGGTTCAGCATGCGGTTGACTTCCTGCACCTGCACGCCCGCGCCGGCGGCAATGCGGCGCTTGCGGGTGGCCTTGATCAGATCGGGTTTGGCGCGCTCCAGCGGCGTCATGGAATTGATGATGCCTTCCATGCGGCGCATCTGCTTTTCGGCCTGGCTCATGTCGGCGCCGGCGGCGGCTTGCTGGAACTGCGCGGGCAGTTTGTCCATCAGCGACGACAGGCCGCCCATGCCCTTCATTTGCGTGAGCTGCGCGCGGAAGTCGTTGAGGTCGAAGTCGCCGCCTTTCTTGACCTTGTCCGCGAGCTTTTGCGCGGCCTGCACGTCCACGCCGCGTTGCGCTTCCTCGACGAGGGCGAGAATGTCGCCCATGCCGAGAATCCGGTTTGCCATGCGGTCCGGGTAGAAGATTTCGAGGCCGTCGAGCTTCTCCGCGACGCCGACGAACTTGATCGGCTTGCCCGTGACGTGACGCACCGAGAGCGCCGCGCCGCCGCGCGAGTCGCCGTCGAGCTTGGTGAGCACGACGCCGGTGAGCGGCAGCGCATCGCTGAAGGCCTTGGCGGTGTTCACCGCATCCTGACCCAGCATCGCGTCGACCACGAACAGTGTTTCCGCGGGTTTCAGCGTGCTGTGCAGCGCGGTGATTTCCTGCATCATCGCTTCGTCGATACCGAGACGGCCGGCCGTGTCGACCAGCAGCACGTCGTGATAGTGGCGCTTGGCCCAGTCCACTGCGGCGCGCGCGATATCGACCGGTTTCTGATCCGGCTCGGACGGGAAGAAGTCCGCACCGACCTGCTCGGTCACCGTCTTCAACTGCGCGATAGCAGCGGGACGGTAGACGTCGCACGAAACCGTCAGCACCTTCTTTTTGTACTTTTCGCGCAGCAGTTTGGCGAGCTTGCCGACCGTGGTCGTCTTGCCGGCGCCCTGCAAACCCGCCATCAAAATGACGGCCGGCGGCGTGACGGCGAGATTCAGTTCGACCGCCTTGCCTTCATAGTCGCCGCCGATGATCGCGGTGAGTTCGCGCTGCACGACGCCGACGAGCGCCTGGCCCGGCGACAGACTGCTGATGACTTCCTCGCCGAGCGCCTTCTCCTTCACCTTGGCGATGAATTCGCGCACGACGGGTAGCGCGACGTCCGCCTCGAGAAGCGCGAGGCGCACTTCGCGCAGCATTTCCTGGGTGTTCGCCTCGGTGAGCCGGGCTTCGCCGCGCAGCGTCTTGACGACGCGCGCCATCCGTTGTGTCAGATTGTCGAGCATGGGGAGCGATGAGCAGTGCGGCCCGCGCAGCGCGCGAAGTGGAAGACGTCGCGGAGTAGGGGCCTAGTGTAAACTTCGAATATGGATATTGTACTGTATGCCCTCACTGCGCTTCTCTACGGCGGCCTTGCCGTGGCCGGCTGGCGCTCGCACCGGCACGCCGCCGTGCGCCCCATGCTCGAGAGCGTGCCGCCCGTGCCACGCGCGCCGGCTGCCGCGGGCGTGTCGGCCGCTTCGGGCATGAGCACGCCGGGCCGTGCGCTGCTTTTCCTCGCGCTGCTCGCGCACGGCGTGTTGCTGCATACCACCATCTTTCCCCAGAACGCGATGGTGTTCGGTTTCGCGTTCGCGCTTTCGGCGATGTTCTGGCTCGGCGCCGGCATCTACTGGATCGAGAGTTTCTTCTTTCCGCTCGACGGCTTGCGCCTGCTGGTGTTGCCGCTCGCCTGCGTCGCGTCGTTGTTGCCGCTGGCGTTCAACGGCGTGCGCGTGCTGCCGTATTCCGCGGCGCCCATGTTCAAGCTGCACTTTCTGATCGCGAACATCGCGTACGGATTGTTTGTGATCGCGGCGCTGCACGCGATTCTGATGCTGCTGGTGGAGCGGCGTTTGCACGCCATGCGCGGCGGCGTGTCGCAACGGCATGGGGCCGCGGCCGGCAACGGCTGGCTGTCGAGCTGGCTCGATACCTTGCCGCCGCTGCTCACGCTGGAAAAGCTGCTGTTCCGCCTGATCGGCGCCGGCTTCGTGCTGCTCACGCTCACGCTGATTTCGGGCATCGTGTTCAGCGAGCAACTGGTCGACCGCGCGTTGAGCCTCGATCATAAAACCGTGTTCGCGATTCTTTCCTGGGTGATGTTCGGCGCGCTGCTGACCGCGCGCAAGGTATCCGGCTGGCGCGGCCGTGCGGCATTGCGCTGGGTGCTGGCTTCGTTCGTCGCGCTGCTGCTGGCGTACGTCGGCAGCCGTTTTGTTTTCGAGGTGCTGTTGCACCGAGCCGTAGTGTGAGCGTGTGCCATGCGACAAATATTTCTGCTGATCATGTTGTTCATCGTCGGCCAGTGGCTGGTGAAGGCGCTGCGCCGTCATGACGCGCAGACATCGCAACGCGCGGGCGCGAACGGCGCCGCGGGCGCCAAGGGTCCGCATGACGGCGCGCGCTCGGCCGGCTCCGCGCAAGCGCAAGCTCAGCCCCAACTCGCCGAGCCGATGATCCGCTGCGTCGAGTGCGGCGTACATGCGCCGAAGAGCGATTCCGTGGTGGTGGCGGGACAGCCGTTCTGCAGCGCCGCGCATGCGCAGCGCCACGGCGCGCGACCCACGGGCCGCGACGCTCGATGAGCGTCGGGTTCACCGTCGACGCCGACGGTTGGGTCGCCGCCGCACGCAAGCTCCCCTCGCCGAATTTCGAAGCGCGGCCCGAAGGCGCGTTGCCGACGCTGATCGTCGTCCACAACATCAGCCTGCCGCCCAATGAGTTCGGCGGCACGGCGATCGCCGAACTGTTCCAGAACACGCTCGACTGCGATGCCCATCCGTACTACGACACGCACCTGCGCGGCGTGCGCGTGTCGGCGCATTTCGTGATTCATCGCGACGGGGTGCTGGAGCAATACGTCTCTTGCAATGAGCGCGCATGGCACGCGGGGCCGTCGAATTTTTTCGGCCGCGAGCGTTGCAATGACTTCTCGATCGGCATCGAGCTCGAGGGCAGCGACACGACTGTTTTCGAAGCGGCGCAATACCGCATGCTCGGCGCCCTCGTGAAGGCGCTCAAGGCGCGCTATCCGGTCGAGGCGCTTGCCGGTCACTCGGATATTGCCCCCGGCCGCAAGACGGATCCAGGTCCTCATTTCGACTGGCGGCGTCTGCAACGCGACACCTCGCTTCCCGCTCAGTATTTCCCCTATCTCAAGTTTTCCAAAACGCCGTAACGGCCCTTCGTGCGACACCGCGTGATGCGACGAGAGCAAGGCGCCGCCTTGTTCTCCGGGGAGACGGCTTTGCGCCGGGCGATGCGAAAGTCAACCCTTCGAGAGTAAATAAATCGATTTGACCTGTCCCGAAACTCCACTATACTTGGTGCCAGAAATTCAGTTTTGCACTATATCTTGTGCTTTGTTGTGCATAACCATGTGAATAACCGAGTGCACAACGGTGCACAACTAGTGGATAAGTCAGCGGCGCCCCGCTCTTCGAGCATGGCGCCGCAAGCATTCCAGGCAGCGATAAAAATTCCTGCGGCGCGGCCGGAAGAGACCACCGGCGGCATCCAGAAGCACTCAGGAAAGGGGCGTGGCAAGTGATCGCGACACACATGATGAAGACCGTTACGAATTCGAACCAGGCTTCATCGTTGTCGCATCCCGCCACCCGGCTCAGCCGGCCTTTTTCCTGCACCCCATCGCTTGCGCACGCGGCGGCGCAGCGTTCGTTTTAATCCGCGGCATTCGCCGCAACATTTCCAGGACCAGGAGCTTTGCACATGCAAACCACCGACAACGTGACGACCCGGTACGAGGGTTCACCGACTGGCCAGGCGTTCGGCCAGGCACAAGGCGCCCAAGGGCTCGCGCCGCAAGCGACCTACGCCGACTACAAGGTGATCCGCCGCAATGGCAGCGTGGTGTCGTTCGAGCCGTCGAAAATCGCCATCGCCGTGACGAAGGCATTTCTGGCTGTCAACGGTGGTCAAGGCGCCGCGTCGGCGCGTGTGCGCGAACTGGTCGAGCAGCTCACGCAGAACGTCGTGCGCGCCTTGCTGCGCAGCCGCCCGAACGGCGGCACCTTCCATATCGAAGACATCCAGGATCAGGTCGAACTCGCGCTGATGCGCGGCGGCGAACACAACGTCGCGCGTGCTTATGTGCTGTATCGCGAGAAGCGCACCCAGGCGCGCGGTCATGACGAACAGGTGGCCGGCGGCGCGCCGGGTCTGAACGTCACCGATAACGGCGTGACGCATCCGCTCGACATGGCTGCGCTGCGCGGCATCATCGAATCGGCTTGCGCGAATCTGGGCGACGCCGTGAGCGCCGAGCCGATCGTCGCGGAGACGGTCAAGAATCTGTACGACGGCGTGCCGATGAGCCAGGTTTACGACTCGGCGATCCTGGCGGCGCGCACGATGATCGAAAAAGATCCGGCTTACAGCCAGGTCACCGCTCGCATCCTGCTGCACACCATCCGCCGCGAGATCCTCGAGGAAGAAGTCACGCAAGCCGAAATGGGCGAGCGCTACGCCGAGTACTTCCCGCAGTTCATCAAGCGCGGCGTGCAAGCCGAGTTGCTCGACGACAAGCTGCTGCAGTTCGATCTGAAGCGCCTCGGCGCCGCGCTCGACAACAACCGCGACCTGCAATTCGGCTACCTCGGTCTGCAGACGCTGTACGACCGCTACTTCCTTCATCACGACGGCGTGCGGATCGAAATGCCCCAGGCATTCTTTATGCGTGTCGCGATGGGTCTGTCGCTGAACGAGATCGACCGCGAAGCGCGCGCGATCGAGTTTTACAACGTGCTGTCGAGCTTCGACTTCATGTCGTCCACGCCGACCTTGTTCAACTCGGGCACCCGCCGCTCGCAACTGTCGTCGTGCTATCTCACCACGGTGGACGACGACCTCGACGGCATCTACGAAGCGCTGAAGGAAAACGCGCTGCTCTCGAAGTTCGCCGGCGGCCTCGGCAACGACTGGACGCGCGTGCGTGCGCTCGGCTCGCACATCAAGGGCACCAACGGCAAGTCGCAAGGCGTGGTTCCCTTCCTGAAGGTGGTCAACGACACGGCGGTGGCCGTGAACCAGGGCGGCAAGCGCAAGGGCGCGGTGTGCGCGTACCTGGAAACGTGGCACCTGGACATCGAGGAATTCCTCGAACTGCGCAAGAACACCGGCGACGACCGCCGCCGCACCCACGACATGAACACGGCGAACTGGATTCCCGACCTGTTCATGAAGCGCGTGATGGAAGGCGGCGACTGGACGCTGTTCTCGCCGTCCACCTGCCCGGACCTGCACGACAAGTTCGGCGCCGAATTCGAAACGGCTTACACGGCTTACGAAGACAAGGTCGCACGCGGCGAGATCAAGCTGTTCAAGAAGCTGCCGGCGGCGCAACTGTGGCGCAAGATGCTGGGCATGCTGTTCGAGACCGGCCACCCGTGGATCACGTTCAAGGATCCGTGCAATGTGCGCTCGCCGCAACAGCACGTCGGCGTGGTCCACTCGTCGAACCTGTGCACGGAAATCACGCTCAACACCAGCGACGCCGAAATCGCCGTCTGCAATCTGGGCTCGGTGAACCTCGTCGCTCACCTGAAGGAGCAGGCCGACGGCACGCTCGCGCTCGACCACGACAAGCTCAAGCGCACCGTCAGCGTGGCGATGCGCATGCTCGACAACGTGATCGACATCAATTACTACGCGGTCGCCAAGGCGCGTAACTCGAACCTGAAGCACCGTCCGGTCGGCCTCGGCATCATGGGCTTCCAGGACTGCCTGCACCTGCTGCGCACGCCGTACGCGTCGGACGAGGCGGTCAAGTTCGCCGACACGTCGATGGAAGCGGTCTGCTACTACGCTTACTACGCGTCGACCGAACTGGCGCAGGAGCGCGGCCGTTACTCCAGCTACCGCGGCTCGCTGTGGGATCGCGGCATCCTCCCGCAAGACTCGCTCAAGCTGCTGGCCGAAGCGCGCGGCGGCTACGTCGAAGTCGATTCGAGCGAGTCGATGGACTGGACCGAACTGCGCCAGCGCATCGCCACCTACGGCATGCGCAATTCGAACTGCGTCGCGATCGCCCCGACGGCGACGATCTCGAACATCATCGGCGTGTCGGCTTGCATCGAGCCGACTTTCCAGAACCTGTACGTGAAGTCGAATCTGTCAGGCGAATTCACGGTGGTCAACGACTACCTGGTGCGCGACCTGAAGGCACGCGGCCTGTGGGACGAAGTGATGGTCGCCGATCTGAAGTATTTCGACGGCACGCTCTCGCGCATCGACCGTATCCCGGCCGACCTGCGCGCGATCTACGCGACCGCGTTCGAGCTCGATCCGGTGTGGCTGGTCGAAGCGGCCTCGCGTCGTCAGAAGTGGATCGACCAGGCGCAGTCGCTGAACATCTACATGGGTGGCGCGTCGGGTAAGAAGCTCGACGAGATCTACAAGCTCGCCTGGGTGCGCGGTCTCAAGACCACCTACTACCTCCGCACGATGGCGGCGACGCACGTCGAGAAATCGACGGTGGCGCACGGCGCGCTGAACGCGGTGTCCTCGGGTGGCGGTGAAGGCACGGGCGGTATCGGCGGCGGCGCGGCGGGTGGCTTCGGCGTGAGCGGCGGCGTTGCTGGCGGCGGCATCCAGGCAGCGGCCGCGCCCGCAGTGCCGGCCGTCGCGGTTGAAGCCGCGCCGGAAGCGGATGGTCCGGTGTGCATGATGCGTCCGGGCGACCCCGGCTTCGACGAGTGCGAGGCTTGCCAGTAACAACCCGGCAAGCACGAAGCGGATAGCAGGATCGTTGTTTGCTGACGGGTGTAGGTAATGGCCCGCATGCAGACCCGCACGCAGACCCGCACGCAGACCCGCATGCAGACCCGCATGCAGACCCGCATGCAGCGAGCAGCGAACCTGGTGGAAGTGACGCAGAAGCGAATGAGATGAGCGGCGCGGTGGTTGAGATCGAAGCCGCGTCGTTCATCGAAAGCAGCGAAGCACGGCAAGCGACTGAGGCCGTGAAGCGGTAGATCGGCAGTCGGCAGTCGGCGACACCAACGAAGCGCGCGGCACAGTGCGCTCGGCAAACGCTTCGATCGATGAGGCCAAGGCAACGCAGCCGGCCAGATGCATCGCTCGACCTTGCATTGAACTTCACCTCGCCGCCACTGACGAAATGGCAAACGCGGGTAAATGCAGAAGCCGCGAGCGAGGCAGCAGTCGGCAACGCAACATGCTCCACGCACACTCCGCGATACAGATAGACAGAGCAGCGAAACGAGGCTTCGATACGTTGCTCCTCGAGCTCGCGAAGCACCTCGACGACACACGTTCAACACGCTTCACATGAGGCGACGCACACACAGTGTCGAACAAAGTGTTGTATGAACGTAGCAACGCGAATCGAAAACAGGATTTTTCATCGGCGAAGGCTTTTATCGCTCGTGAAAAGATGGTACAAACCGTTCTAAATTGATGGTGACATTTATGCTCAACTGGGATGACGAGATCACTGCCGTAACTCCCTCGAGCGCTACGCAACAGAACGTGTTGCGCAACGCTGCGGGATCGGCTGTCGGTTCGCAAGTCGGAACGCGTTCCGCTCCTCACGCTCCCTCGGCTCAAGACATCTTCGCGAACGACATCGCTGTCGCTCCCGTTGCTTCCGCTCCTCGCGCTGCCGGAACGGCTGCCGCTTCCGAAGCGCGGGTCAATGTCGCCGACAAGCGCATCATCAACGGCCAGACCGACGTCAATCAGTTGGTGCCGTTCAAATACAAGTGGGCCTGGGAAAAGTATCTGGCTGGTTGCGCCAACCACTGGATGCCGCAAGAAGTGAACATGTCGCGCGACATCGCCCTCTGGAAAGACCCGAACGGGCTGACCGAAGACGAGCGCCGCATCGTCAAGCGCAACCTGGGCTTCTTCGTGACGGCGGACTCCCTCGCCGCCAACAACATCGTGCTGGGCACCTACCGCCACATCACGGCGCCCGAATGCCGCCAGTTCCTGCTGCGCCAGGCGTTCGAAGAAGCGATCCATACGCACGCTTACCAGTACATCGTCGAATCGCTGGGCCTCGACGAGGGCGAAATCTTCAACGCATATCACGAGGTTGCCTCGATCCGCGCGAAAGACGAATTCCTGATTCCGTTCATCCACACGCTGACCGACCCGGCCTTCAAGACCGGCACGCTCGAAGCGGACCAGACGCTGCTGCGCTCGCTGATCGTGTTCGCCTGTGTGATGGAAGGACTGTTCTTCTACGTCGGCTTTACGCAAATCCTGGCGCTCGGCCGCCAGAACAAGATGACCGGCGCGGCGGAACAGTACCAATACATCCTGCGCGACGAGTCGATGCACTGCAACTTCGGCATCGACCTGATCAACCAGATCAAACTCGAAAACCCGCAACTCTGGACGGCTGCGTTCCGCGCGGAAATCCGCGAGATCTTCCAGCAAGCGGTCGAACTTGAATATCGTTACGCGGAAGACACGATGCCGCGCGGGGTGCTCGGCCTCAATGCGTCGATGTTCAAGAGCTATCTGCGCTTCATCTGCAACCGTCGTTGCCAGCAGATCGGTCTCGATCCGCTGTATCCGAACGAGGAAAACCCGTTCCCGTGGATGAGCGAGATGATCGACCTGAAGAAGGAACGCAACTTCTTCGAGACGCGAGTGATCGAATATCAAACAGGCGGCGCGCTGACCTGGGAGTGATCCGGGTTCGAGCCGCAGATGTATTCATCGATGGGGATGCCGTTGGCTCAAGGCCGCGGCACTTATGTTTAGGAGCTTAATCGCCTGATGCAAAGCGTGCCCAGTGCGCCGCGTGCCTTCGCGGCCCACGAACATGACCGGCACTTTGCGAACCCTTCAGTGGGATGGGCAAACTTCCCCCCGGAAAAAGCCGTTGGCGTGATCGCCGGCGGCTCGATCAAGCAATTGCCGGCGCTGGAATCCAGTGCCGACCAGATTTGGCGCGCGGTGCCCAAGGGCACGGCGCGCCTTACCGCATTCATTAGCGTAAGCGCGCAGCACCTGCGTACGCCGATGAATAGCCCGCTTCGTAGCGCGCGCCTTGAGAAGCGTCCGCGGGAAGCGGGTTTTGACGAAGGGTGTAGTTTGAACTGACTCTCATCTGAAAACCTGAAGGAGAAAATGATGGCAACTGCAAAAAAAGCCGCAGCTAAGAAGCCCGCAGCGAAGAAGGTTGCGGCAAAGAAAGCTGCTCCGGCTAAGAAGGCCGCACCGGCAAAGAAAGTAGCGGCGAAGAAAGTCGCTGTGAAGAAGGTTGCAGCGAAGAAGGCACCGGCTAAGAAGGTTGCAGCGAAGAAAGCTGCTCCGGCCAAGAAGGTTGCCGCCAAGAAAGCCGCTGTGAAGAAGGTTGCAGCGAAGAAGGCGCCGGCCAAGAAGGCAGCGCCGGCGAAGAAGGCCGCTGTGAAGAAGGTTGCAGCAAAGAAGGTTGCGGCAAAGAAGGCGCCGGCGAAGAAGGCTGCGGCAAAGAAGGCCGCACCGGCTAAGAAGGCTGCTGCCAAGAAGGCTGCGCCCGCCAAGAAGGCTGCTGCCAAGAAGGCCGCGCCTGCTAAAAAGGCTGCGCCTGCCAAGAAGGCTGCCGCGAAGAAGGCCGCTGCTCCTGCCAAGAAGGCTGCGCCTGCGAAGAAGGCTGTCGCCAAGAAGGCTGCGCCTGCACCCGCTGCGACTACTGTCTCGAGCGCACCGGCGGCGACGGTGAAGACCGCGCTGAACCCGGCAGCGGCATGGCCGTTCCCGACGGGCAGCCGTCCGTAAGCGGTAGAAGCAGAAGCACTTCGACACGTCGCATGATGTGTCCGATGATCGAGTAGCGCTTAACGCAGTGTGATCGAGCGCTACTCGGTCAGGGTCCCGTTGCCGGGTTTCCGGCGACGGGATTTTTTTTGCGCCGCGTGCGAGCAATGCCAGGATTCGCTCGCGGATCTCATGTCGCATGCAATCGACAGGCGAAAAAAAACGCATGCACAGGGGAGGGCATGCGTGTGAGGTCGCCGCGGTGGCGCGTAAAGCGCTGCCGCGCGAGAGGGGAAACTAGTGCGTGACGCGCGTGACGCCGCCGCTGGAGAGGAGTCGCACGCGGTCGCCGGCGCGGAAGATTTCGCCGGTGGCGCTTTGCGTGATCGCGCGCATGTCGCCGTTGTCGAGCCGCACGGTGATCTCGAGACCGTCGCGCACGGCAACGCCGTTCTCGACCGAATTGCCCGCCACCGCACCGGCCAGCCCGCCGATGATGCCCGTCACGATCGAGCCGCGGCCGCCGCCGAGCGCGCTGCCGGCCACTGCGCCCAAGGCACCGCCGCCGATCGCGCCCAAGCCGCTCGGCTGGCCGTTGTTCGAGCTGATCTTCACCGCGCGGACGCTGTCGACCGTACCCATGCGAACCGTTTCCTCACGCTGCGCTTGCGACGCGGTGTAGACGTCGGCGGAACTGCTGTTGTATGCGCACCCCGACATGGCCAGTGAACCGGCGATCAAGGCGACCACCACCAGGCGACTCATTGTTTTCATTCCCTAACTCCAATAGCTCTCGGTATTACCGCAGGCCGTATCCGAACGCCTGCTCGAACCGTTCGTTGATCTCCGCCCGAGTGGGCGCGTAGTTTTGCGGGCCCTGGTGTTCGATCTTCAGCGCGCCCATCAGGCTGGCGAGACGGCCGGTGGTAGCCCAGCCAAGCTTGTTCTCGATGCCGTACAGCAACCCGCCGCGGAATGCGTCTCCGCACCCTGTGGGATCGAGCACTTGCCGTGCCTTGACCGCCGGAATATCTTCGACGCCGCCAGCGTGATGAATCTGCGCACCGTGTTCGCCGAGCGTGACGATCAGCGCCTCGACCTTGCCGGCCATTTCTTCGATCGACCAGCCCGTCTTGTTGCTCACCAGTTTGGCTTCGTAATCGTTGACAGCTACATAAGTAGCAAGTTCAATCATGCGCCGCAGCGACGGGCCGTCGAACAGCGGCAAACCTTGGCCCGGATCGAAGATGAAGGGCACGCCGGCCGCGGCCAGATGCTCCGAGTGCTGGACCATGCCGTCGTAGCCATCGGGCGCGACGATGGCGAGCGTGATGCCCGGCGCTTCGTCGGCGCGATTCAGATGCGACTGCATCATCGCGCCGGGATGGAACGCGGTGATCTGATTGTTTTCCAGGTCGGTGGTGATCATCGCCTGCGCCGAATAGGTGTCGGGCACCATCAGCACGTGTTCCGTCGACAGGCCGAGTTGCGTGAAACGGTCCATGTAGAGTTGCCCATCCACCGAGCCGAGCGTGCCCATGATGCGCGCGTCGCCGCCCAGCAGATTCAGCGAGTAGGCGATGTTGCCCGCGCAGCCGCCGAACTCGCGGCGCATCGTCGGCACGAGAAAACTCACGTTCAGGATGTGGACCTGCTCCGGCAGGATGTGCTCCCGGAAACGGCCCTCGAAGGTCATGATGTTGTCGTAGGCGAGCGAGCCGCAAATCAGCGTAGCCAAGGCGAGCGTTCCTGTAAAAATCAACGAAGAGAAAGGCGCGACGATGTGACAGCGCCGCGCATCAAGCGCGGCGCCGGAGTGCGTGCGCGAAGGTTTTTACTTCAGCGCGGCGAGTGCTGCATCGTAGTTCGGTTCGTTCTTGATCTCGCCGACCAGTTCGGCGTGCACGACCTTGTCGTTCTCGTCGATCACCACCACGGCGCGCGCCGTCAGACCCGCGAGCGGCCCGCTCGTCACGTCGACGCCGTAGGCTTGCGCGAACTCATGGCCGCGGAACGTGGAGGCCGTGACGACGTTCTCGATGCCTTCCGTCGTGCAGAAGCGCGATGCGGCGAACGGCAGGTCGCCCGACACCACGATCACCGCCGTGTTGCTCAGCTTGGCGGCCGCTTCGTTGAACTTGCGGGTGGAGGTGGCGCAGGTCGGCGTGTCGAGGCTCGGCACGATGTTCAGCACCTTGCGCTTGCCGGCGAAATCGGCGAGCGACACCGGCTTCAGATCCTTGCCGACCAGCGAGAAGGCGGGGGCGTTCTGGCCCACCGACGGAAAGGTGCCGGCCACTTCGATCGGGTTGCCGCCCAGCGTAACTTGACTCATGTTGTCGTGCTCCGAAAAGTCGTCAGGAATGACGGTGAAGGCGCCCGGTCGAAGCCGGGCGCGCGAGGATGCGTTACGGATAAAAAATCTGTACGCGGAAATTGGAAGCGACCGCATTGCCCGTGTCGAGGCGCACGATCATGGTTTGCGTGGTGTGCGCGGGCAGACCGGCCGCGATCGGCGTGCCGGGCGCGACGTAGTCTTGCGGCCACAGTACGCGGCGCATGGCCACGTTGTTCTGATCGTCGAGCAGCGTGAGTTCGATGGCCGGGTAGGCCAACGCGACATTGAAGCGGTTGCGCAGCGGCATCTTCAGTTCGAGCTTATGCGGACCGTCGATTTGCCGCAGATCGGACGGCTCGACCTGCAAGCCGTCGATGTCGTGCGGCGGCGTCACCTGGCAGCGGAGTTGCGCGCAGGCCTTCACGTAGAGCGCTTGCGAGCTCGGGAAATAGACCTGCACGGTTTCGCGCTGCCACCAGGCGAGTTGCGCGAGGAGCGCGACGATCAACAGCACCGCCAGCACCGACCCGACGATGATCCAGCCGACACGGCGCGGTTCGGCGGGACGCGTTTCACGCACCACGGGGAACGGATCGACACCATCGTTCACCGGATGGACGGAGAACGGTTCGCCGCTGGCCGCAGCGGCGGGTCCCCTCGGCGCTGTACCGGCCGTGCCGAAGCCGCTCGCCGGTCCGGGGTCGACGGCACCGAAGCCGGCCGCGCCGGCACCGCTCGCGCCGAAACGCGGCTCGTTGTCGGGGATGCCGCGAAAGAAAGCCGGCTCTCCGGCAAGCGGTTCTTCGACGGGAGGTTCAGGCGCGCGCTCGGTCTTGTGCCAGACGCGCGGCGCATCTGCCGCCGGCGGCTCGGCCGGGTAGGCGAAGGGGTCGAGTGGCGCGTCGGCGAGGATAGGTTCGTCGTCGGCGGCCGTCGGCGCCGTGAAAGCGCCGGCCGGAAATTCCGGTTCATCCGTGACGTGATGATGCGGCGCGGCCGCGCCGGCGAGAGCCGCCATGCGCGGCACGTTGCCCCCGTCATACGGCAGGCCGTTGTTGACCTTGGCGTCCAGAAAGGGCGCGTGAGGGTCCCAGTTGCTCGCGCGGAAATCGAGCCGCTCGGGGCGCACGCCGGAGAGCGCCTCGATCGCCGCGGCGGCGGCGACCGGCTTGGCAGAGGAAAAGTCTCCGCCTTCGGTGATGTCGAACAGACTGCTGGACGCGTCGAAGACTTCATTGCAATTGCCGCAACGCACGAGGCCGCGACGCAGCGCGAGCTGCGCCGGTTGCAGGCGGAAAACGGTTTCGCAGAAGGGACAGCGCGTTGCCAGGAGCATATTGGGCCGATAAGCCGGGGAGGCCGTTGGTTGGACAATACCCCTTATTCTAAAGGCTTTCGCGGCGCGTTCCCGTTAGGCATACCCAGCCTTCGTGCTCGCGCCATACGCCGATGTCGATCCATCGCGCGTAGACCTGCGCCACTTCGTCCGCTTGCCGCGCGAGGATGCCCGACAGCGCGATCCGGCCACCCGGCTTCACCTTCGACGAGAGCATCGAGGCCATCAGCTTGAGCGGATTCGACAGGATATTGGCGACCACGATATCGAACTCGCCGGTGGGACATTCGTCAGGCAGGCCGTAGGTGACGTCCGCGCGGTTGCGTTCGCTGTTGTGACGGGCCGACTCGACCGCTTGCGGATCGATGTCGATGCCGTACACCGGATCGGCGCCGCACTTCTTCGCGAGAATCGCGAGGATGCCCGAGCCGCAGCCGTAGTCGAGCACGGACTGCCCCGGCTCGACCGACTGCTCCAGCCACTCCATGCACAGACGCGTGGTGGGATGGCTGCCCGTGCCGAACGCGAGGCCCGGATCGAGTTCCAGCACGAGTGCTTCGGGGTCCGGCGCGTCGTGCCACGACGGCACGACCCAGATACGTTGGCCGATCGGAATCGGATCGAATTGCGACTGCGTGAGCCGCACCCAATCCTGTTCCTCGACCTCGCGCACGGTGAACGCCGGCGCCGGGGACAAACCCAACTGGTTCGCCGCGGCGGTGAGCAGCACCGCCGGCTCGTGTTCCGGCGCGAGCAGCGCGATCACGCGCGAACGCTGCCATGCCGAGCGATCCGGCGTGAGGCCGGGTTCGCCGAACAGTGGCTGTTCGTCGGGCGTGTCGGCGTCCGCGTCCTCGACCGATACGGACAGCGCGCCCAACTCGAGCAGCGCGTCGGAGAACTCCTCCGCGTGCTCGCGTGCCAGCTCGGCGATCAGTTCCCGGTAGCTCATGGCTTATGCTTCTTCCGGCGCGGCTTGCAGCTTCGCGGCCAGGCGGTTTTCGAGGTAATGGATGCTGGTGCCGCCCTCGACGAACTTCGCATCCAGCATCAACTCGCGGTGCAGGGGGATGTTGGTCTGAATGCCTTCCACCACCATTTCCGACAACGCGATGCGCATCCGCTTGATCGCCTGCTCGCGCGTCGCGCCGTAAGCGATCAGCTTGCCGATCATCGAATCATAGTTCGGCGGCACGAAATAGCCGTTGTAGGCATGCGAATCGACGCGGATGCCGGGACCGCCCGGCATGTGCCACGACGTCAAACGTCCCGGCGACGGAATGAACTTGAACGGATCTTCCGCGTTGATCCGGCATTCGATCGCGTGACCCTTGAACACGATGTCGCGCTGACGGAACGCGAGTTTTTCGCCGGCCGCGATACGGATCTGTTCCTGCACGATGTCCACGCCGGTGATCAGTTCGGTCACCGGATGCTCGACCTGCACCCGCGTGTTCATTTCGATGAAGTAGAACTCGCCGTTTTCGTACAGGAACTCGAACGTACCCGCGCCAAGATAGCCCATCTTCTTGCAGGCGTCCGCGCAACGATCGCCGATGCGGTCGATCAGGCGCCGTGCGATGCCCGGCGCCGGCGCTTCCTCGATCACCTTCTGGTGACGGCGCTGCATCGAGCAATCGCGCTCGCCCAGCCATACGGCGTTCTTGAACGAATCCGACAGCACCTGGATTTCGATGTGCCGCGGGTTCTCCAGGAATTTCTCCATGTAGACCTGCGGGTTGCCGAACGCACGGCCGGCTTCCTCGCGCGTCATGTTGACCGCGTTGACGAGCGCCGCTTCCGTATGGACCACGCGCATGCCGCGGCCGCCGCCGCCGCCGGCGGCCTTGATGATGACCGGATAGCCGACCTGGCGGGCAATTTTCACGATCTCTTTCGGATCTTCCGGCAACGCGCCTTCAGAACCCGGCACGCAGGGCACGCCGGTTTTGATCATGGTTTGCTTCGCCGTGACCTTGTCGCCCATCATGCGGATGGTTTCCGGGCGCGGGCCGATGAAGGTGAAACCGGACTGCTCGACACGCTCGGCAAAGTCGGCGTTCTCCGACAGGAAGCCGTAGCCGGGGTGAATCGCTTCGGCGTCGGTGACTTCGGCGGCGCTGATCAGCGCAGGCATGTTCAGGTAGCTGAGATTCGAAGGCGCCGGGCCGATACAGACCGCCTCGTCGGCGAGCTTCACGTACTTGGCTTCCTTGTCGGCTTCCGAATAGACGACGACCGTCTTGACGCCGAGTTCGCGACAGGCGCGCTGGATACGAAGCGCGATCTCGCCACGGTTGGCAATGAGGATTTTTTCAAACATAGCGGGTTTTCGACTCATCAATGGGCGCCCGGTCGTTCACGACACAGGCTGCCTCAGAGGATCGGTCGCGCGCCTCGAACAGCGGGCGCGCGGGCGGCGAGCGCAGTGCGTGCCGCGTCAGCCGACCACGAACAGCGGTTGGCCGTATTCGACCGCCTGGCCGTTTTCGACGAGGATTTCCTTGACCACGCCGGACGCGTCCGACTCGATTTCGTTGAGCAGCTTCATCGCTTCGATGATGCAGATCGTCTGGCCTTCCTTGACCGTGTCGCCCACCTGGACGAACGGATCGGCGCCCGGCGACGGCGCGCGGTAGAACGTGCCGACCATCGGCGAGGTCACCACGTGGCCTTGCGGCGCGGCCGCTGCGGGAATGGCCGGAGCCGCCGCGGCGGGCGCTTCGCCGGCGGGCGGCGCGGGCTGCGCGTATTGCGGTGCGTACGAGGCGGACGGCTGCACGTAAACCGGCGGCGCATTCTTGACGATGCGCACCTTGCCTTCGCCCTCGGTCACTTCGAGTTCGGAGATACCGGACTCCGAGACGAGGTCGATCAGAGTTTTTAGTTTACGTAGATCCATCAGGAGCCCCTTTTAATACGTGAAGTGCCGGGCGCGTGTGCGGCCGGCGCAAATTAGATGTGTTTGGAAATCAGCCGCGCGATGAACCGGCGGCGAGCCGGTCGAGCGCGAATTCGAGCCCGTATAGATATCCCTTCCAGCCGAGGCCGCAAATCACGCCCTCAGCCTGGTCGGAGAAATACGAGTGATGCCGGAACGGTTCTCGGCGATGCACGTTCGACAGGTGAATCTCGACGAACGGGATGCCGACCCCCGCCAGTGCGTCCCGAATGGCCACGCTCGTGTGCGTGTACGCGGCGGGATTGATCAGGATGAAATCGGTGTGTTCAGTCCGGGCGGATTGGATGCGGTCGACCAGCGCGCCTTCGTGATTGCTCTGGAACGAGGCCAGTTCGACGCCGGCGTCCGCTGCGCGGTCCGCCAGCGCCTGATCGATCTGCGGCAAGGTCACGCGACCATAGACCTCGGGTTCCCGGGTGCCGAGAAGGTTGAGGTTCGGTCCGTGCAGTACCAGCAGTCGCGTCATGGTCGCTTCTTTTTCCGTGGAATTGGGCGCACTTTAGCGCTGATTAGAGAAACTTGTCTAGTTTCGCCGATATACGCCCCGGTCCCCAAGCGGCCGTATCATCGCGCGAACCTGCCAACTTCCGCCAAAAATGCGGGATTTTCGGCGAAACGAATGCCTTCAGCGATTATCCGAGTGTTAAAGGAATGTAAGTTTTAGAGGGCGTCAAGCGTCTGTTTCAGCGCCTGCGGGTCGATTTGTCCTAATTTTGACGACCGCACGTTGCCCTGCGCGTCGATGACGACGGTGAAGGGCAGGCCTCCCGCCGTGTTGCCGAACGCGCGGGCGAGATCGGCGCCGCCGAACCCCGTCACATAGACGGGGTAGGCGACCTGGACCTTCTGCAAGAACGCCTGGACGTTCTTCTCCGAATCCACGCCAAGTCCGACGAAGCGGATCCCTTTCTTCGCATATTCGCGCTGAAGCTGCGAAAGAGCCGGCATTTCCTCGACGCAGGGTCCGCACCAGGAAGCCCAGAAGTTGACGACGATCGGCTGCCCTTTGAACAAGGCCAGCGATTGCGGCTTGCCCGTCGCGTCGGTCACGGCCGCGCTCCATAACTGAGTGACCGCGCTCTCGTCGGGTTTCGACTGCGCAGATTGCGAAAGTTGGGCATCGTTGCCGTTCAGCCAATGATTGGCGAGCACACCGCCTCCGGCCGCCACGATAGCGACTAGCGCGCCGGCCACGATACGTCTTATGTTCATGTTGCGTCTGTCTTGGGTCAGGAAGGGATGTCGCTGCTCTGGAGCAGTGTCTGGACCGCTTGCAGATTGGCGCGGGCGGTGCGGCCACGCGCGTCGGCGCGCACGGCGCCGCGCAGATCGTCGGTTTCGTACAAGGCGACGCGGATGCCGACCGGCTCCGCGTCGCGCCCTTCATCGGATGGGCGCCACATGAAGCTCAATGTTTCGACGTAGCCGCGTCCGGCGAAATGCCGCGTTTCCGAGACGTCGTACTGAATATTGGCGTTTAGAAAGTAGATCGCGACTTCCTTCGGGTTGTCGCAGAACACCTGAAGGTGGATATCCGAGTGTTCGCCGGCCGTGCCGCCGAGCACGGCGCCAGTCAGGTAGGGGTTGAACGGCGCTAGCCGCTCCATCCAGTCCACCGCGATATGGCGCAGCCGCCTCAGCAGGGCCGGCTGGCTGTCGCCCTGGAAGAGCGCCTGGTATTCGCGGATTTCTTCCTCGATCTGGTCGTTATCCGGCAGCCATTCGCCGGCAACACGGCTCTCTCCGACTACCTGGCGCGCCGCCTTACGCTTGGCCGTGGCGTAGTCGAGACCGTCTTCGGCGATCAGCCGGGCAGCCGCGATGGCGATTTCCTCGCGCACGCGCTGCGGATCGAAGTGTGATTTGCGGGCCATCTCTGGATCATACTAGAGATTGATGACAGGCCTTTCCGGCTAGCCGCCGCCGGCCTTTCGACGGCCGGCGCGGGCGCGCGCCCGTGGGGCGGAGGGAAGCGGTCGGTTACAATAGCGTCCTTTGCGGACGGTCGTTCCGGCCGCTTCGCTGCATCCCATCCCTCGCAAAAACGCCCGCGCGGCACGACAGGCTTATGCACATCCACATCCTCGGCATCTGCGGCACGTTCATGGGCGGTCTCGCGGTTCTCGCGCGCGGCGCGGGTCACACCGTGACGGGCTGCGACGCCGGCGTCTATCCGCCCATGAGCACGCAGCTCGAGGCGCAAGGCATTCGGCTGATCGAAGGTTACGACGCGGACCAATTGAACGGCCTGAACGCCGATCTGTTCGTGATCGGCAATGTGGTCTCGCGCGGCAACCCGCTGATGGAAGCGATCCTCGACCGCGGCCTGCCGTATGTGTCCGGTCCGCGGTGGCTCGGCGAGCACGTGCTGAACGGCAAGTGGGTGCTGGCGGTGGCCGGCACGCATGGCAAGACCACCACCAGCTCGATGCTGACCTGGCTGCTCGAAGACGCGGGCCTCAATCCCGGTTTCCTGATCGGCGGCGTGCCGCTGAACTTCGGCGTGTCGGCGCGCTTGACCGATTCGAGCTTCTTCGTGATCGAAGCCGACGAGTACGACACCGCGTTCTTCGACAAACGCTCGAAGTTTGTTCACTACCGGCCGAAAACCGCGATCCTGAACAACCTCGAATTCGATCATGCCGACATCTTCCCGGATCTGGCGGCGATCGAAACGCAGTTCCACCACCTGATCCGCACGGTGCCGGGCATCGGCCGCGTCGTGACGAACGGTCGCGAGGACGCGCTCGAACGGGTGCTGACCCGCGGTTGCTGGAGCGAGGTGGAGCGTTTCGGCGTGCAGGGCGGCTGGGAAACCCTGCCTGCGGAAGACGGCGTGCCCGTCGACGAGCGTTTCGCCGTGTATCACAACGGCGAGCGCGTCGGCGTGGTCGAGTGGCAGGTGCAGGGCGAGCACAACCGCATGAACGCGCTGGCCGCGATCGCCGCCGCGCGCCATGTCGGCGTGCCGCCGGCGCAAGCCGCGAAATCGCTGGCGAGTTTTCGGAATGTGAAGCGCCGCATGGAAGTGCGCGGCAGCGTCGACGGCGTGACCGTCTACGACGACTTCGCGCATCACCCCACCGCGATCGACACCACGGTGGCCGGTCTGCGCGCCCGCGTCGGCCGCGACAACACGCGGATTCTCGCGGTGCTGGAGCCGCGCTCGAACACCATGAAGCTCGGCGTGATGAAAGCGCAGTTGCCGGCCAGTCTTGCCGACGCCGACCTCGTATTCGGCTACGGCGCGCCGTCCGGTCGCGACGCGCTCGGCTGGAACCTCGGCGAAGCGCTCGCGCCGCTCGGCGGCAAGGCGCAGGCCTTCGACAATCTCGACGCGCTGGTGAAAGCGGTGGTCCACGCGGCGCGCCCCGGCGACCAGATTCTGGTGATGAGCAACGGCGGCTTCGGCGGCGTGCATCAGAAGCTGCTCGACGCACTTTCAGCGCGAGGCGCTTCGTGATCCTTTATCTGCACGGTTTCCGCTCGTCGCCCAATTCGTTCAAGGCGCGCGTGCTGGCGGCGCGCCTCGTCGAACTGGGCCGCGGCGACGAATGGTGCTGCCCCATGCTGCCGGTCTCGCCGCTCGAGACGGTCGCGCTCGCCGAATCGCTGGTGGCTGCCGCGAAACCCGACCATGTGACGCTGATCGGCAGTTCGCTCGGCGGCTATTTCGCCACGTATCTCGCGGAGAAGCACGGCTGGCCCGCCGTCTTGCTGAACCCCGCGGTCGTGCCGCAGCGCGATCTGAGCGCCTATCTCGGCGAGCAGCCGTTGTGGCACGGCGGCGGCAGCATCGTTGTCGAGCCGCATCATCTGGATGAGTTGCGCGCGCTCGGCGTGGCGTCGATCACACGGCCCGAACGCTATTATTTGCTGGCCGCCACCGGCGACGAGGTACTCGATTACCGCGAAATGCTCGCGCACTATCCCGGCGCACGCACTACGCTGATCGAAGGAAGCGACCACGCGATCAGCGAGTTTGCGCAATATGTCGACGACGTGCTGGCCTTTTGCGACGCCGAAGACGTCGAGCCGCCGGCGCCGCGCGAAGCGGCCTGAAGTCACGCAAATCCGGCGATCCGGCGATCCGGCCGCCGAATATCGGATTCAACCCGCCGGCGCGCGCGTATCGCGCCGCGGATCCACTACCACGAACACGTTGCCGCGCCGCGCACGCAGTCGACCGATCGCTGAAATCAGATCGGATGCGCCGGCAGATGCAAGTCAGAACGAGAGTATTGAGTGAACGTTTTCTTCGAGGAATCGGGCAGTTTCAAGGCGGGCAGCGTGCTGTCGCGCCAGGGCGATGCGTTTCAGGTCGAGTTGCCGGGCGGCCGGCGCGCCAAGGTGCGCGCGAAAGACGTGTTGATCGAATTCGACAAGCCGAGCGCGGCCGAACTGATGCAGCAGGCCGACGCCGCCGCGCAGGACATCGATCTGGATTTCCTGTGGGAATGCGCGCCTGACGACGAATTCCCGTTCGCCGCGCTCGGCGCGGAGTATTTCGGCGAAAGCTTCGGCCCGATCGAGCGCGCGGCGCTGGTGCTGCGCATGCACGGCGCGCCCGTGTACTTCCGCCGCAAGGGCCGCGGCATGTATCAGCGCGCGCCCGAGGAGCAACTGAAAATGGCGCTCGCCGGCCTCGAGCGCAAGCGTCAGCAGGCGCTCGTGCAGGCGGGCTACGAGGAAGAGCTGAAGGCCGGCCGTCTGCCCGAAGCGTTCACCGGCAGCAAGGCGCTCGCATTGCTTACGCGGCCCGACAAGAACACGATCGAATACAAGGCGCTCGAGGGCGCCGCGGCGGCGCGCGGTATTTCGCAGGCGCGCCTGATGCTCGAATGCGGCGGCATTGCGTCGGCGCGCGCGCTGCATGAGGCCAGGTTTCTGTCGGAGTTTTTCCCGCACGGCACCGGTTTCCCGCCGGTCCAGGTCGGCGCGTTGCCGGAGGATTTGCCGGAAGCCGACGTCGAGGCGTTCTCGATCGACGACATCACCACCACGGAAATCGACGACGCATTCTCCGTCGAGCATCTGGCGGACGGCCGCGTGCGGATCGGCGTGCACATCGCCGCGCCGGCGCTCGGCATTCAGCGCGGCGACGAGGTCGACGCGATCGCGCGCACGCGTTTGTCCACCGTCTACATGCCGGGCGACAAGATCACGATGCTGCCCGATAGCGTCGTCGAAGCGTTTACGCTCGCCGAAGGCGGCTTGCGGCCGGCGCTTTCGCTGTATGTGATCGTCAATCGCGAGACGCAGGAAATCGTCGCGAGCGAAACGCGCGCCGAGCGCGTGTTCGTGAAGAACAACCTGCGTCACAACACGCTCGACGAACTCGTCACCGAAGAGGCGCTTGCCGCCGGCACCGGCGACTATCCGCACAAGGAAGACATCGCCGTGCTGTGGCCGTTCGCGCAGGCGCTGTTCGAGAAACGACAGGCCGCGCGCGCCGGTTACGGCCTGCGCCGCGAAGTGCAGCGCAATACCGACTTCAATTTCTACGTGGAAGGCGAGCACATCACGATCACGCCGCGCCGGCGCGGTTCGCCGCTCGACACGATCGTCGCGGAACTGGCGATTCTCGCCAACTCGTCATGGGGCGCGTTTTTGCACGATCACGGCGTGCCCGGCATCTATCGCACGCAGCGCGCATTCGGCGCGCCGACCGGCCCCAAGCGCACCCGCATGCAGACCTCGGCCGCGCCGCACGAGGGCCTCGGCGTCACGCAATACGCGTGGAGCACCTCGCCGCTGCGCCGCTACGTCGACCTGGTGAATCAGTGGCAACTGATCGCCTGCGTGCAGCATGGCGTGACCGCGAAGCTGGCCGCGCCGTTCAAGCCGAAAGACGCCGATCTGTTCGCGGTCGTGCAAGGTTTCGACGACACCTATACCGCGTACGCCGATCACCAGCGCCGCATGGAGTACTTCTGGTGCCTGCGCTGGCTGAAGCAGGAGAACAGGAAGCAGGTAGTGGCGTCGGTGGTGAAGGGCGATCTGGTGCGCCTCGAGGAAATTCCGCTGCTGCTGCACGTGCCGGGCCTCGGCGTGCACGCACGTGGCACGCGCTTGCTGATGGAAGTGATGTCGCTCGACGAACTGACCGTCGAAGCGTCCGTGCGTCTGCTGCATGTGCTCGACGCGCCGACCGTGACGAGCGGTGGCGAGGTCGAGGAAGCGGATGACGGCGAGGACGAAATCATCGACGCCGCCGATGCAAGCGCCGAAGGCGAAGCCGAGGCGCAAGCCGAAGCCAACCTCGACGGCGACGCGGCCACACAGAGCGACGCCGGGAACGGCGATGGCGCAAGCGACGCGTCAGCCGACCAGCAGCACGTGACGGAGCCGGGACGATGAACGCCAACCCGTCGCGCGACCGTTATGCGGTGATCGGCAATCCGGTCGCTCACAGCAAATCGCCGTTCATTCATGGCCGGTTTGCCGCGCAGACCGGCGAGCCGATCGAATACAGCCATTTGCTCGCGCCGGTGGATGCCTTCGTGCCGCATGTGCGCGCGTTTATCGACGCAGGCGGACGCGGCCTGAACGTGACCGTGCCGTTCAAGCTCGACGCGCACGCGTTCGCCGATGTGTTGTCGCCGCGGGCGGCGGCGGCGGGCGCGGTGAACACCTTGCGCGTCGATTCGAGTGGTATTTACGGCGACAACACGGACGGTTTTGGACTGGTGCGCGACATCGAGGTGAATCTCGGCGTGCCGTTGAAGGGCGCGCGCATCCTGTTGCTGGGCGCGGGCGGCGCCGCGCGCGGCGTGGTGCTGCCGATGCTGGAGCGCGCGCCGCACACGCTGACCATCGTCAATCGCACGGCGGAGAAGGCCGAGGCGCTCGTCGATCAGTTCGCGCAAGCCGCGCGCGACGCCGCGTGCCGTTTGAGCGGCGGCAGCGCTCGGGCGATCGAAGCCGGCGCGTATGACGTGATCGTCAACGCGACGGCGGGCAGTCTGGAGGCGTCGTTGCCCGAGTGCGACGACCGCGCGTTCGGCAGCGGCACGCTCGCCTACGACATGATGTACGGCGCGCATCCGACGGTGTTCATCGAACACGCGCGCAAACTTGGCGCTCGCGGCGCCGACGGTCTCGGCATGCTGGTCGAGCAGGCTGCCGAATCGTTTTACGTATGGCGCGGCGTGCGGCCCGACGGCGCGCCGGTGCTGGCCGAATTGCGTGCGCTGTTGACGGCGCCGTCGCACGCATAGAGCGGCGCTTCATCTCGCGGCATTCACCGACTCCAGGACTGAGACCCCGATGACAGCAACGCGGCGCGCGAGCCGGCCAGGTCCGGTGCGATGGATGTTTTATCTGGGCGCCGTGCTGGCGATTGCGTGGTTCGTGACGCAGGCGTTTTACTTCGCGCAGATCGCGGTGTGGAATTACGTGAATCCGCGCTCGACGGCTTTCATGCGTTCGGACGCGTGGCGGTTGTCGCGGGAACGGCCGGATCTTTCGATGCAGCATACGTGGGTGCCGTATGACCAGATTTCGCGCAATCTGAAGCGCGCGATCATCGCTTCGGAAGACGCGAATTTCGCCAGCAACAACGGCTATGAAACGGACGCCATCTTGCAGGCTTGGGAGCGGAATAAGGCCAAGGGCAAGATCGTTCGCGGCGGGTCGACTATCACGCAGCAATTGGCGCGGAATCTGTTTTTGTCTCGGGAGAAGAGTTATATCCGCAAGGGACAGGAGTTGATCATTACGTGGATGCTCGAGAGCCTGATGGACAAGGAGCGCATCTTTGAGATCTATCTCAACTCCGTTGAATGGGGGAATCGGGTTTATGGGGCTGAGGCGGCGGCACGCTATTACTACAAGACGTCCGCTAGCAAGTTGAGCGCGGGGCAGTCGGCGCGGTTGGCGGTGATGCTGCCGCAGCCCAGGTATTTTGATGAGCATCGCGGGTCAGGGTATTTGGCGCAACGCGCGCGGGTCATTGCTCGGAGGATGGGGGCGGCGGAATTGCCCGATTGAGGTTTTTTTTGCCTAGTCGGCGGGTTTGGTTTTGGTTTTGGTTTTGGGGTTGGTTTGTTGGCCTTTGCTTGATTTGTTAGTGGTCTATTGGCGTTGCCCCTGTGCGGGGCGGCACCTACTTTCTTTGCCGCCGCAAAGAAAGTAGGCAAAGAAAGCGGCTCACACCGCCAGCTTTGAAGCGGGTC
>NZ_FRAB01000018.1 GCF_900142195.1 Paraburkholderia terricola | reverse complement strand
CACAGGCCTCGATTACCTGGCGTTACAGCAGGACTTCGGCGCAAAAATCCTCGCCGACAACCTGTGCACACTGCTCAGCGATCTCGATGCGCCGCACGACGACAGACATGCCAGCCGTCCTAACCGGGTGTATGCACTGGGCGCACTCAAGCCCATCCTCGGCGCGTGTCTTCTGCGCATCCAGCGCTGTCTGGACGGCCTCGCCGGTGTGCTGGAAATGATCCACCAGACCCGATGCCGGATACAGCCCTCACGCTCCTATCCAAGACCACCCAGAAAAGCCAAGCCCCACTTCCATCTCGCGTACAAACTCGCTTGATGCAGCGGGGCTTAAGTTGAGAGCATTGCCCCGCACAGGGGCAACACTAATAGACCACTAACAAATCAAGGAAAGGCCAAAGCCCAAAGCCCAGCAACAAAAACCCAACCCCGTAACACCACAAAAAACCGCGCCGCCAGGCAAAAAAACCAAAACCGCACATCCCGTGCCACAAAAAACCCGAAACTCCGCCCTGATAACGTCGTCTGACGCGAACGGACCCTCTACAATCGGAAGCGACCGCACCACGCCTCATCACCGGCAGTAAAAAGTGAAAGCGAACCGCGCAAGCAAACCCATAGGAGCGACCCTGATGCAGCAGCCAGAAGCCCTCGGCGGCCTATCCCACTCGGGCGGAATCGACCACCGCGAACCCGAGCCCGACGGCGCATTCATTCCGACGGAAAACCTCAACGTCGCCGCGGCCACCCAGCACGTGCTGAAGTCGGGCGACACTTTCATCGTCAACGATCCCCTCGGCGATATCACCGGCCGCGACGACGGCCTGTTCGTCAACGACACCCGCGTCCTCTCGCAACTCCGCCTCACCTTCGGCGGGCGTGCGCCGTCGCTGCTGTCGGGCAGCGTCAGCAGCGACAACACCTCGTTCACCGCGCACCTGACCAACCGTCCGTTGCCGCCGCTCGGCGGCGACAGCACGCCGGAAGGCGTGATCCACGTCGAGCGCATACGCGTGCTCTCGGGCACCGTGCTCAACGAAGCCATCGAACTCACCAACTACGGCACGAGCGATGCCGTGGTGCCGCTGTCCATCTCCTTCGCCAGCGACTTCCGCGACATGTTCGAAGTGCGCGGCCTGACGCGCGACAAGCAGGGCCGCATCCAGCCGGCGCGCGTCGAGAACCGCGAGGTGCTGCTCGGCTATCTCGGCCTCGACGACGTGGCGCGCAACGTCCAGATCGCCTTCTCGCCGGAGCCGGACAAGCTCTTCGCCGATCGCGCCGACTACACGGTGAAACTGCCGGCGCAGGCGTGCGTGTCGATTTATCTGTCGGTTGCCGTGCAGGTCGTCGCGAAGTCGGACAGGCCGAGCGCCGATGTCTCCCAACCCTTGCATCCGTTGAGCGAGGCCCATCTGTCGCAAATCGACGCGGAGCGTCCACGCGTGGGCCGCGCCGCGGTGCGCGCGGCGCTGGTCGACGCCCACCTCGTCATGCGCGAACGGCGCCGCGTCACCGCGCGCGTGCGTTCGAGCAATCCGCTCTTCAACGCATGGATCGACCGCTCGTTCGCCGACCTCGGCCTCCTGACCACGGACCTCGCCACCGGCCCGTATCCCTACGCCGGCATCCCGTGGTTCTCGACGCCGTTCGGCCGCGACGCGGTCATCACGTCGCTGCAGACACTGTGGCTTCAACCGCAGTTGGCGGCCGGCGTGCTGCGCTTTCTCGCCGAGCATCAGGCGCGTGAGAATTCGCCGTTTCGCGACGCCGCGCCGGGCAAGATCATGCACGAGATGCGCAAGGGCGAAATGGCCGCCACCGGCGAGGTGCCGTTCGCGCTCTACTACGGCGGCGTCGACAGCACGCCGCTCTTCATCGTGCTGGCCGGCGCCTACGCGGCGCGCACCGGCGACCTCGCGCTGGTCGACGAGTTGTGGCCGGCGCTGGAGCGCGCGGCGCATTGGGTCGCGGGCGTGTGCGACAAGAACCGCCATGGCTTGCTGGACTACCAGCGCGAGTCGGCCGGGGGGCTCGCGAATCAGGGCTGGAAGGACAGCCACGATTCGGTGTTTCACGCCGACGGCCGTTTTCCCGACGGCCCCATTGCGCTCGTCGAAGTGCAGGCGTATGCGAGCGCCGCGTTCGACACGATGGCGCACTTCGCGAAGCTGCGCGGCCTGCATGAACCGGCGAAGCACTACAAGGCGCGCGCCACGCGCATCCGCGAGTGCGTCGAGCAAAAGTACTGGATGGAGGAAGCGGGCTTTTACGGCATCGCGCTCGACGGCCACGGCGAACTGTGCCGCGTGATGGGCTCGAACGCGGGGCACCTGCTCGCCTTCGGTTTGCCGACGCGCGAGCGCGGCGAGTCGGTGGTGCGCGCGCTCGACTCCGCGCTGTTCCACACCGGCTGGGGCGTGCGCACGCTGGCCGCGAGCCAGTCGCGTTTCAACCCGATGGCGTATCACAACGGTTCGGTCTGGCCGCACGACAACGCGATCTGCGCGCGCGGCCTGTCGCGCTACGGCGGCAAGGCGTCGGCGGTGCGGCTGCTGCAGGCGTTGTTCGAGGCCGCGGTCAACTTCGACATGCGCTTGCCGGAGCTCTTCTGCGGTTTCCCGCGGCGCCGTGGCGAGCCGCCCACCGCTTATCCGGTCGCCTGTTTGCCGCAGGCATGGGCTGCGGGTTCGCCGTTCATGATGCTCGAAGCATGCCTTGGCATCACCATCGACGCGGAGCGCCGCGAAGTGCTGATCGAGCAGCCCATGCTTCCCGAAGGTATCGACTGGCTCGAACTCGGCGATCTGCGAGTGGGCGATGCGTCGGTGTCGATCACGTTCCGGCGCATCGGCGAGAAGGTGGTCGCCTCGGCCGAGCAGGGCGATGTGCGGGTGGTCGCGCTGCTGTAGCGCGGGCGTCCGGCGTTTTCCGTCGGCGTGCCGGACGCCGTCAGTGTGTGTCTAGCTCCCACCGAAAAAGAGGTCGCATTGCGGGCCCGTGCCACAGGGTCTTGCACGTTTGGCGCCGGCTTGCATTTTCGTATCGGGCATGCCGCCGTACGCCTGGGTCGCCGCGCCGGGGGCGGCATCCTGGGTCGTGGCGTTTTGCTGTGCGGCAGGCTGCGGCGTATCGGGCATCCCTTGCGAATGCGCGAAGCCGGCGAGGACAAACAAGCCTGCTGCGGAAGCAATCATCAATCGTGTTTTCATGTCGGCTCCTGGAAAACATCGGGTTTTCGATCCATGCGCATGGACATTCGCGAGCGCCGAAATCGTCGTCTACCTGGGATCGTCGGACGCGCGCGTCCTTCGGGTCTGCGGGGCTGATGCCCGAGACCCAGGTTCAGGTTGTCGGAAAAGAGAAGTGCAGTGCGCCGAGCGGAGTTGCCGGACGGAGAGTGGCGTGCGAACTGGCAGTGTCGACGAATTTTGTGGACCGCCGACACGTAATAATCGCCCTGCATCTACGTTATAGGGCGCGCGCTGCGCAAGCGGTAGTGAATCTTCGCGTGGGGGTCCGCCAGCGAGCACACAAGCGGCTTTTTACGCCAGCCCGGGTTCAATAGCCGGCCGGCTGGCGGATTTGGCCAGCGGCCGGGGTAACGGGAAGGGCATCCGCCAGGTCGAACCGCGCGCGGCTCGATCCTCATCGAAGCCGCTGCTCAGATAGGCGAAGCCGGCAGCACGTAGTTGAGCGGAACGAACGCGCTGCTGCAATCGACGGGCGTCGCATTGCCCGGCGAACCCGACACCGTCACGTCATTCGAGGTCGACGTCACGATCTCATTCGAAAAGCTCACAGGACCCGGACCGAGCGTATAGTGCGTCGCGATGTCCTTGTCGAAAAGCGGCTGCGTGCCGTCGAACACGACATTGTTCAATGCAATGACGAGCGGATTCTTTTGACCGTTTTGCTCGTAGCCCTGGAACGTGATACGGCCTCCACCGTATTGCGTGCTGCCCAGATAGTGCAAGCCGCTGATCGTGATGCCGGTGAAGTTGGGATACAGCGTGCCCGTCGACGAACTGTAGAACGGATCGAATACCAGCGGCCGGGCAACGTTGCGCATGCACACCTGGCTGTAGGCGACGTTGCTCACCTTGCCGCCACGCGATGAATCCGACTTGATACGCAAGCCGTTTCCACTGGGACTATCGTTGCCGTCGATCGTCATGTCGGTGACGGAAACATGGCTCACGCCGGCATTCGTCTCGCTTCCGATCGACATGCCGTGTCCATAGTAGAAGTGGTTGTGCGCGAATGTCAGATTGTTGCTGCCGGGCGATTTGCTCGCCTTGATCGCCACATGGTCATCCCCCGTGCTGATGTACGAGTAGGCGAGCAGCACATTGCTCGACTGGCCGGGGTCGAAACCATCGGTATTCTTCGCGGTCTCCGGCGTGAAACAGGTGGAGGGCGTGATCGCGTCCGGCGTGGTGCCGGCCGGACAGGCGTAACCGCTCACGCTATACGCGAGGCTCGGGGTAAGGATCTTGATGTTCCATGCCGTCACGCCGGCGACGCCATCGGTGACCACGTGAAAGTTCGGCGAATTCTGCAACGTAATGCGATAGAGCGTAAATGCGGAGCCGCCGGTTATCTGCACGAGCCGCGGATTCTGCTGGTAGAGCCCCGCCGTCTTGTTCTGGTACGCGACGTCCCACCAGGTACGCGCGCCCGCATTCGGCCCACGGGTGAGCAGGCTGCCGCCGCGGCCGTCGATGGTGCCGTCGCCCACGATCGAACTGCCCGCCGTGCTCTTGGCGAGAATGAGCGGATTGCACGATTTGATGTTCGACGCCGTCGCGGTGCCGCACGTTCCCACGCCATTGTCGAAGTCAGCGGGATTGCGCGACGCGAAGAGCGTCACCCCGCCGTCGATCCACAACGACACGCCCGACTTGAGCGTAAGCGGACCGCTGAGAAAGGCCGATTCGCCCGAGGCGCCCTTCGTGAGTTTGACGGCCTGGCCGGACGGGCATGCGTCGATCGCGGCCTGGATGCGCGCCGTATCCGGTTGGGAGAATGACGCGTTCGCATCCGCGAAATCGATCGAGCCCATGACGGGTGTCAGCGATGCGGCGATCGGTTTGCAAACGGCCGCGGGCAATGACGGCTCGTTGACTGTTCCCCATTGCGTCGTAACGGGCGCCGACGTGTCCGTCCACGTACTCGCCGCTGAAGCGGATTCAGCGGATAGCGCAGCCGACAGCACCAACGCGCAAATCGTGACGCGTGATACGGACGTCATGCAATACGATTCCCTGAATGGCGATTCGCGTTTTTTCAATTGTCTTTTCCTTTTTATGGATTCAGCTAATCAACGGCGATTGGCTCATGACGCGATATCGGCTCGCGGCGCTAGAACGTCGTGAGTTCCATATTGACCGGAGCGCACGGCGCATCGTTTATCGTGCGAAAAGCTTTGCGCAAGCGGCGCGCCGTATATCCATCGAGTACGCGATCTTACCGTGCCAATATTTCAAAAAAGCCATCTGCTTTCGCTCAGGATTTCCTTATTTTCTTGTGAGGGAATGTTGATGCAACGCGTGGCGGGACCATTCGAGAGCGGGCCTAATCGGCAAAAAAAGCAGCCACGTAAATGACGAGCTTTCGCCTGTGTACAACATATTGCGGTCATTGACCTCCGCGGCCTTATGGGATTGCTCAAGATGATCGTTTCAAATGGCACCGAATGATTGCCGGGGGATACCCATGGGGATTTGCATATCCACGAACCGCTCCAGCAGCGCTGGAGATGAAACGCCGGGCACGACGACCCATGCCGCGACAGCTAGTCCGGAGCAGCGGCGAAGTCGCTCGCTGGGGGCGCGGCCAACAGGCCTATCGTCCCGTCCCCCGAGTCCACCCGAGGCAATCGAGCGTGAGCTTCCTCATGGGGTAGGCACCGCGTTGAGTGCCTATGTGGATGCCACGAGCCTTGGCCGGCTCGCAATGACCAGCCGCTCGGCGACAGTCTGGTTGCCCGAAGCGCTGGGGCGCATCGAATCGATTGCCGCAGCCGTCGTCAGCGAGATCGAGGCGTTTTCCAACCCGGCTGCCCAAGGATTAAGCGGGACCTCGCCAGCGCTTCGCCGCATCGGCGAACTCCCTCCCGATCGTCGTGCCCAGCTTCTCGAAACTGCCGTATCCAGGTACGTGCTGCAATTCGGCGGCGACGGCGACGAGGCGATCGTTGCTTCGCGCAGCCGGTTCGGGGAGCTGTGCAATCAGGTCCAGGCACTCCCTCGCGACGAGCGCTTCACTCAATTGGTATCCGGGTTGGCGAGAGACGCGTTGGCGGAAACCTACCATACCGGACAGCAGTGGAACATGCTCAATACGATCGAACCGTTGCGGCAGGTTCTGCCGCTCATTGCCGCTTTGCCGAAGAGAGAGCGGCACTCGCTCGCCAGTTACCTCAGAAGCAATGTCGTTCATCTGATCCGCCCAGCGGACCGGAATGACGCCGTCATCGCGATCAATCGCGCGGTCGGGCATCGCCGCCGCGGCAATCTCTGTGGCGCGGTAGAAGATTGATCGGACCGTTGCGAATCGTTTGCGTGAATTCGGGAAGCCGCTCATAACCTTATGAACTTTGCTTGGTTGCCGTGCGCCGCGCGGCCCGCTAACGTCGAATCATTTGGCAAGCGGCTCACTCAACCTCTCATCTGGCAAGCTTATGGATTCTCGCGATACATCGGGCTCTTCTATTTCAACGGACGCTTCGGACACACCGGCAGCCTTCGACTCGCTCGATCCACGCCGGCGCACGCTGCTGAAAGCCGCTGCCGCAAGCGCGGCAGCCCTGGCCGCTGGGGCGCCCTGGTCCGTGCAACGGGCTCTGGCTCAGACGCCGTCCAAGGGTAAAACCTTGCGGATCGGCTTTCAGAAATACGGCAACTTCGTGGTGTTGAAAGCGCGTGGCACGTTGGAGAAGCGGCTGGCCGCCCAGGGCGTGTCCGTGCAATGGCTCGAATTTCCCGCGGGGCCTCAGCTTCTCGAAGGCTTGAATGCGGGCGCGGTGGATGTCGGCTCGGTCGGAGAGACACCGCCGATTTTTGCTCAGGCCGGCGGGGTCGAATTCGCGTATATCGGCCACGAGCCGCCGGCGCCCAAGGGCGAGGCGATCGTCGTGCCGCATGATTCGCCGATTCGCTCGGTGAAGGATTTGCGCGGCAAGAAAGTCGCGCTGAACCGCGGATCGAACGTGCACTTTCTGCTGGTCAAGGCCTTGCAGAATGCGGGGCTTTCATACAGCGACATTCAGCCCGCGTTTCTGACACCGGCCGACGCGCGCGCGGCCTTCGTGCAAAACAGTGTCGACGCATGGGTGATCTGGGACCCGTACCTGGCCGCTGTCGAGCGGCAGGCGAACGCGCGGGTGATCGCCAATGGCGAAGGTCTCGTGCGCAATACGCAGTACTACGTCGCCGCGCGCAAGTTCGCCGACACGCAGCCGCAGTTGCTGCGCGAACTCCTCGCCGAACTCGATCAGGTGGATCGATGGAGCCGCGACAATATTCCAGCCGTCGCCAGCCAGTTAGCGCCGCTCGTCGGTCTCGACGCGGCCACGCTCGAGGTGGCGCTGCAGCGCACGAGCTACGGCGTGCAGCCGGTCGATGCGGCGACGCTCGACTACCAGCAACAGATCGCCGACACGTTCACCAGTTTGAAGCTGATCCCGAAGAAGCTGGTGGTGGCGGATGCGAAATGGCGTGCCGCCTAGATGTCACCGGACCTCGCGCAACAGCGGGGTCCGCCTGGCCGACGTAACGATCATGGCCCAACAGGCGTGTGCGCGATGCCGGCCAGATATTCCCACGGATAAATGCCTTGCGCGTGCCCATCGCTGAACACGATCCGCACGCCGTAGCCCATCGGCTGAATCTCGACAATCGCGATATGCGGCCCGCTTCGCGGCGCCGCGCCCGATTGTGCCATGCGGCGACAGGTCGAGCAGGGGCACCGCTCCCTGAGCGTCGCGTTGTCGATCCATTGAGTCTGTCCTTCATGCCACGTCAGCGAAAGTCGCGCTGTCGCGGCATGAAGGGTGACGCGTTCGGGCGCATGCATCAGTCAGTGTCCTTGTCGATCTGCGCCAGCGCGATGCGCACGGCTTTGCGCACTTCCGGATCGGGATCGGTCGCGGCGGCCTGCAAGAGCGGCAGCGACGCGCGGTCGCCGAGTTCGCCGAGTTCGCCGAGCGACAAGGCGGCTTCCTTGCGCAGATTGCTGATGGCATGCGTGAGCAGCACGGCGATGACGGCGCCGGTCGTCGCATCGCGGAGCTTGCCTAGCGCCCGGACCGCCTGCAAACGCACTTGCCAGTAGTCGTCATCGAGAGCCGTGATCAGCGGGTCGCGTGCCTCCGCCGCGCGCAGTTTGCCGAGCGTGGCCGCGGCTTCCTCGCGGACCTGCCAGGCGGAGTCGCGCAGTGCGCGAAGCAGCGCGACGATGGTTTGCTCCGTGTCCGCCGCTTCGACACCCAACGCGCCGATCGCCGCGCGACGCACGGCGGCGTTCGGATCGTCCGTCGCAATGACGGTAAGGGGGCCGAGCGCGCGCTCGCTCTTCAACCAGCCGAGCACGCTCACTGCTTCCAGCCGCACACCGTCTTCGCTCGCCGTCAGCGCGGCCAGCGCGGGGGCGAGCGCACCCGCATGGCGCAGTTCGCGCAAACCGCGCAGCGCCGCCTGGCGCACGAACGGATCGCGATGACCGGCCCACGGCGCGAGCAGCGGCCCCGAGCGCGGCTCCTTCAGATTCGACAGACTCTGCGCGGCGGCGGCGCGCACCTCATCGGCACGATCGGTCAACGTTTCGCAGAGCGCCTGAACCACGTCGGCGCGTTCCCACGCGCCGAGCACCTGGGCGGCCTGCGCGCGCACTTGCGGCGACGCGTCGTGGCGCAACGCGGCGACGATCGGGCCGAGCACCGCTTCGTCCTCGAGGTCGGCGAGCGCCAGCAGGGCGATGCGGCGCACCGCGGCGTCCGCGGACGCGAGGCGCGGCAGTAGTTCGGCGGCTTCGGGATCGAGCGAATCGGGGTCGAACGTAAGCGAAAGCGAAATATCGGTCATGAGCTGAAAGAGGTCTGGAGTGAGCCGATGCAGCAGGTGCGTTCAATGCGCGAGTCGATCGTGCGTTGCATGCGTGGCGTGCGTTGAATGCGTTCCTTCGCGGCTAGCGCAGCAGATACGGAATATCGACCCTGACCGCGCCGGTCGGGCAATCTTTCTCGCAAGGCATGCAGTACCAGCATTCGTCGAACTTCATGTACGCCTTGCCCTTGCTCAGATCGATCGCGAGCAGATCGAGCGGGCAGACGTCGACGCAAACGGTGCAGCCTTTGTCGGCGATGCATTTGTCTTCATCGATCGTGACGGGCGCGGCGCTGCGCTGAAAAATGTCGTGCGGTGTGGTGGACATGGTCGCTCCTCAAGCGTCGGCGAGCGCGGGTTCGCCGATGCGCAGGTTCTGATAGGCGTGGCTCTCGCGATCGTCGAGCGGCACCACGTAAGGTTGCACGGCGCGTTTCTCGCTGACCATGCGGCCCGTTGCGTCTTTCCTCAGATGCGTGTGGCAAAACCACTCCGCGTCGTTGCGCTGCGGATAATCGACGCGATGGTGGTACAAGCCCCAGCGGCTTTCCGTGCGATACAGCGATGCATGCGCCGCCATTTCCGCGCAGTCGCGAATTGCCCGAACCTCGGCGGCGCGCATCAGTTCGTGCGGGTTGTCGGCCTTGATCTGCTCGATGTCGGCGGCGATTTCGGCGAAGCGTTGCAGGCCGATTTCCATCTTGCGCGTGACCTTCGACGGTTGAAGATAGTCGTTCACCATGCGGCGCAGCTTGTATTCGACCTGCGCCGGAGCCAGCCCCGTCTCCCGTTCGAGTGGTGCGTAGATGCGTGTCCGCTCGGCGTCGATCTGCTCGCTATCGAGGGCCGCATGTTCACGGCCTTCGACGTATTGCGCGGCGTTGCGGCCCGCGAACCAGCCATAGGTGAACGCGCCGAGCATATAGTTGTGCGGCACCGCGGCCATGTCGCCGGCGGCGTAGAGACCGGCAACCGTGGTCTCGGCGCGTTCGTTCACATAGACGCCGGAGGCGCTATGGCCGCTGCAAAAGCCGATCTCGGAGATGTGCATTTCGATCATCTGCTGGCGGTAATCGGTGCCGCGTCCCGCATGAAAACGTCCGCGGCTCGGGCGCTCGTTGGTGTGCAGGATCTGCTCGATCGTTTGAATGGTTTCCTCGGCGAGATGGTCGAGCTTCAGAAACACCGGACCATTGCCGCTCTGCAACTCCTGATAGAACTCCCACATCATCTGACCGCTCCAGTAATCGCACTCGATGAAGCGTTCGCCCTTGCCGTTCGCCGTGAAACCGCCGAGCGGGCCGGTCACATAAGCGCAGGCGGGGCCGTTGTAGTCCTTGATGAGCGGGTTGATCTGGAAACACTCGAGATTGGCTAACGCAGCGCCGGCGTGATAAGCCATCGCGTAACCGTCGCCGGCGTTGGTGGGGTTTTCATAGGTGCCCATCAGGTAGCCGGACGCGGGCAAACCCAATCGTCCCGCGGCGCCGCAACTGAGAATGACCGCCTTGGCGCGCACCACGTAAAAATCCGCCGTGCGGCAATCGAAACCCAGCACGCCGCACGCGCGTCCTTGCGCATCGGTCAGCACGCGCGTAACGACAATGCGATTGGTGATCGCAACGCGCGCGCGTTTGAGCTGCCTGTAGAGCACTTTCTTGATGTCGTGACCTTCCGGCATGGGCAGAACATACGAGCCCATGTGGTGCACTTTCTTCACCGCGTAGTCGCCGGTGCCGTCTTTCTCGAACTTCACGCCCCAGCGGTCGAGTTCCTCGATCGTCTTGAAGCTGTGCCGGGCGTAGGCGTACACGGCCGCCTGATCGACGATGCCGTCGTTGGCGATGGTGATTTCCTTCGTGTATTGCTCGGGCGTCGCATGGCCGGGGATGACCGCGTTGTTCAGGCCGTCCATACCCATCGAAATCGCGCCGCTGCGCTTGACGTTGGCCTTTTCGAGCAATAGCACCTTGAGATCGGGGTTCTGCTCTTTCGCCTTGACGGCGGCCATCGGACCGGCGGTCCCGCCGCCCACCACCACCACGTCGTACTCGATCACCTGTGTGTTCATGGCGTGTTCCTTGTGCTGTTCGGTTCTTTTTGACGGTCGACGCGCAAACGGTAGCGAAACGCATCGCCACGAAAATAGAGGTATTCGTAATCGATCGGCGTGCCGTCCGCGGCGTGCGTGAGGCGTTCGATCCGAAGTACCGGGCTGCCTTCCTCCACGCTCAATGCTGCGGCGATTTCGTCGTCGGCCAGAATGGCGTCGATCGAGACGTCGGCGTGGCCGAGCGGCACGCCGCAATCGTTCTCCAGAATCAGAAAGATGTCGCGCGTGACGAGGTCGGCGTTGGCAATGCGCTTGCCCAATGCTTCCGGCAGCCAGGTGATTTCGAGCGAGACCGGTTCACGATCGAGCAGCCGCACGCGACGGATTTCGGCGACCTTTGCGCTTTCCGGCAGATCGAGGCGACCGGCGATTCGCGCGTTGGCGGCGATGAAGCGGATCTGTCTGACCTGGTTGACGATTTCGTATCCCATCGACGACATCGCTTCGGCGAAACCTTGCAACGCGCTGACGTTCTGAAAGGCTTTCGGTTTGGAGACGAAGGTGCCCTTGCCGTGAAGCTTGAAGACGAGGCCTTCTTTCTGCAGATCGCCGAGCGCCTGGCGCACGGTGATGCGGCTGACGTTGAACATCGCGCACAGTTCGTTTTCAGACGGCATCCGCGCGTGCGCGGCATAACTGCCGTTCAGGATGCGCAGTCGCAGTTCCGTCTTGATCCGCTCGTAGAGCGGCGGCGCGGGAAGGGGCAGCACGATGGCCGGGGCGGGTTGTTGCATGGTGTCGTCGGGTTGCCTGTACTTGTTATGACAAGTTGCTTCACAGTCTAGTGACGGAGCGTCGGCGGGCGAACGAAGAATTTGTGGTTTGCTTTCCTGCGGTGACGCGTTGGAGTCGCTGTCCGCTTTCAATTCGATTGCATGACTTCGCGGACTCGCGCACCGGCTACAATCGGGCCTCCGTCAAAGGCTGACCCGAAGGCTCAAATGGAAATCAAATGGATAGAAGATTTCATCGCCCTTGCTCAGTACCAAAGCTTTTCGCGGGCAGCGGAGTTTCGCAATGTCACTCAGTCGGGCTTTAGTCGCAGGATTCAGTCGCTTGAACAATGGGTCGGCGCCGAGCTGATCGACCGCAGCAGCTTTCCGCCGGTCCTCACACCAGCCGGCCAACTGTTTCGCGAAGTCGCCGAAGACATCCTGGCCCGGCTATTCGATACGCGAGCCATCATCCGTACCGAGCAGCGCATCGCGGGCAAGAGCCTGCAGATTTGCGCGGGGCACACCATCGCTCTGAACTTCCTGCCGACGTGGCTCAAGGCGCTCGCTCCTCAATTCGGCGAAGTGCGTGCTCGTGTGATCCCGACAAACGTTCACGACTCGATTCTCATGCTCGTGAACGGCAACTGCGAGCTGATGTTCGCCTATCATCATCCTGAACTGCCTCTGCACCTGGATCCCGCCAGGTATGAGCATGTCACGGTCGGTCTCGATACCCTGATGCCGGCCAGCCGACCCAACGAGCGTGCCGGCCCGAAGTTCCGCCTGCCGGGGACGAAGCAGCGTCCGCTACCGCTTATCTCCTACACCGAGACCAGCTACTTTGGACGGTGCCAGGCCCTGCTGTTGAAGCGGACCTCGGACGCGTTGTCATTGCGTCTGCACTACGAGTCCGACATGGCGGAGGTTCTCAAGAAGCTGGTAATGGAAGGAGAGGGGGTGGCGTGGCTGCCGAGGAGCACCATCGCAAGGGAACTTGCCGATGGCGAACTCGTTCCGGCGGGACCCGCGAGCTGGCAGTTGCAGATGGAGCTACGCGCCTACCGCGACTCGACCAATCGCAGCGAATTTCTCGACACGCTCTGGCATCATCTCGGCGCCGGCGCGGCGGCGCTGGAATAGGGTTTTCCCACGTTATGCGAAACGCGCATGAGCGCATGCCGCAACAGCATTAGCGTTTTTTTTGACCTCTCTACCATCCGTTCCACGATGAAAGCGGCGCTGCCCGCGTCGCTCTCATCCCTTCTTTCGCGCGTGGCGGTCACTTCGGCCGCCGGCGCCGCCACAGGGACGGATGAACATGAAGAATCGCCTTACTCTGAGCATCGCAGCCGCGATGCTTCTCGGGATCCTGGCTGGCTACGTGTGCCACACGTCCGTCACCGACCCCGCTACCCTTAAAGCAGTGGCCGGTTACTTTTCCATCGTCACGGATATTTTCCTGCGACTGATCAAGATGGTCATCGCGCCGCTCGTTTTCGCCACGCTCGTCTCGGGCCTCGCGGGAATGGATAGCAACGGCGACGTCGGCCGTATCGGACTGCGCTCGGTCGCGTGGTTCGTCAGCGCGTCGATCGTCTCGCTCGGCATCGGCCTCGTCATGGCCAATGCGTTGCAACCCGGCGCCGGACTGCATCTGACGGTGGGTGCCGGCGAGGTGAGCACGGGCCTCAACACCTCGGCGCTGAACGTCAAGGACGTCGTCACGCACGCGTTTCCGACGAGCCTGTTCGATGCGATGGCGCGCAACGACATTCTGCAGATCCTGGTCTTTTCGCTTTTCCTTGGCGTCGGTCTCAGCGCGCTCAAGCGCGACTCGCGTGTCGGCATCGTCATTCAGGCGATCGACGGCATAGTCCCGGTCATGCTGCGGCTGACGAACTACGTGATGCGCGCCGCGCCGCTCGGGGTGTTCGGTGCGATCGCATCGACGGTGACGCTGCGCGGCCTCGACGTGATCTACACGTACGGCAAGCTGATCGGCTCGTTCTATCTTGGGCTGTTCGTACTGTGGGCCATTCTCATCGCCATCGGATATGCGTTTCTCGGTCGCAAAGTGGTGAGTCTGCTGAAGGCTGTGCGCGAGCCGGCGATGATCGCCTTTTCCACCGCGAGCAGCGAGGCGGCCTATCCGCGTCTTACCGAGCAACTGGAGAAGTTCGGCGTCGACAAGAAAGTGGTCGGCTTCACGCTGCCACTGGGTTACGCATTCAACCTCGATGGTTCGATGATGTACCAGGCATTCGCGGCGATTTTCATCGCCCAGGCCTTCGGTGTCGATATGCCCGTTTCGCAGCAGATATTCATGCTGCTGATTCTCATGTTGAGCAGCAAGGGAATGGCAAGCGTGCCGCGCGGGTCGGTGGTGGTGGTCGCGGCTGTCGCGCCGATGTTTCATCTGCCCGCTGCCGGCGTCGCGTTGGTTCTCGCCATCGACCAGGTTCTCGACATGGGCCGCACGATGACCAACGTGATCGGCAACAGCGTCGCCACCGCCGTGATCGCGAAATGGGAGGCCGCGCGTGAACCGGCGCCCGACGACATGGCGTTCGAGCCGGCGGAGGTCGAGGCTCGATGAGCGCCGCCCCGATGAAGAGCAGGCGCAAGCTGGGCGTGGTGGGCGGCTTGGGTCCACTGGCCAGTGCCGACGTATTTTTCAAACTGGTGAAGGCGACGCCGGCCTTGTCCGACGCCGAACATGCCGACATCATTTTCGAGCAGCGTCCGTTCAGGGGTTCGGGTTCCGGCAGCGCCGCCACCACGGAGCGCAAGCTTTATATCTTCGACATGATCCGCGATTTCGAGAAGCGCGGCGTGAGCACGATCGTGCTGCCATGCTTTCTCAGTCATACCTTCATCGACGAGTTGAAGGCAAATACGAGTCTGCCGATCGCGAACATTGTCGACGCGGTTCGCAGCCATGTTCAGCGCAAGTTTCCCGACGCGAAACGTATCGGCGTGCTCGCATCCGACTACGTGCGCGAAATGCGGCTCTTTGAACGGTACTTTCCCGCTCCGCGATTCGAGGTCGTGCACCCGCGCGCACTCGGCGATACCGACCTCGTGACGCAAGCCGTCTATGGTGCCGACGGCATCAAAAGCGGCAATCTGGGCGGCCGTGCCGTCGCGCTGCTGCGTGCCGCCTGCGATGACCTGACCGATCAGGGCGTCGATGTGATCGTGCCGGGCATGACGGAGATTGCGCTCGTGGCCGAGGAAATGGGTCCGCTGAAAGTGCCGCTCGTCGACTCGAACATGGCGTATGCGCAATATGTCGTCTCAGACCGATCCAGCTCGCCCGATACGGTTTTCAAGGTCGGCGTGGTGGGCGGTGTCGGCCCCGCTGCGACCATTGATTTCCTCAACAAGATCGTCCGCAATACCCCGGCGTCGCGCGACCAGGATCACATCAAATTGCTGGTCGAACAGAACCCCCAGATTCCCGACCGAACGGAGAACCTTGTCGGCAACGGCGCGGACCCGACCATTTCGCTCTACGCGACGTGCAAGAAGCTCGAAGACGGTGAAGCGGACCTCATCGCCATTCCATGCAACACGGCCCACGCGTTCGTCGACCGGATTCAGCCGTATCTCGGCATCCCCATCGTCAACATGCTCACTGTCACCGTTGACTATCTGCGCGAGGCGTTTCCCGGTCTGCGCGATGTCGGCGTGCTGGCGACGTCGGGCACGATCGACAGCGGCGTGTACCGAAAGGCGCTCGAATCGCGGGGACTGCGGCAGATGGCGCCAGGCCCCGCGCTGCAGGCGCGCGTGATGGACGCCATCTACGGAAAGAAGGGCGTCAAAGCCGGCTTTACGACCGGTGAGTGTCAGGAGGACATTGCCGCGGCCGTCGAAGGACTGATTGCCGAGGGCGTCGAAGTCATCGTGCTGGGATGCACCGAGCTTCCCATGCTTCTTCCGGACGGTGAATTCATCGGCGGCAATGGCGTGCGCGTGCGGCTTGTCGACCCCACCGAAGTGCTCGCGCGGCAGTGCGTCGCGCACGCGATGGGCGCCGCCGACTGAGCGCGCATCAGCCCTCGGGCCCCTGAAAAACAGCGATTTCTCCGCTCGGTTCGTGAACTGGGCGGCGCGCCCGGTTCGTCCTTTTTTTGCATCGGAGCATCACATGTCAACCCGCACTGAACGTATCGAACACGACCTCCTTGGCGATCTACCCGTCCCCGACGAGGCCTATTACGGCGTGCATACCCTGCGCGCGCTGCAGAACTTCCCGATCACGGGTATTCCCATCTCGACGTACCCGAATCTGGTGAATGCGCTCGCCAGCGTGAAGGAAGCAGCCGCGTTGGCCAATCACGATCTAGGTTTGCTGCCGGACCACAAGATGAAGGCCATCGTGCAAGCATGCCACGCGATTCGTAGCGGCGTCGCACATGACCAGTTCGTGGTCGATGTCATTCAGGGCGGTGCCGGCACATCCACGAACATGAATGCCAACGAGGTCATTGCCAATCTCGCGCTCGAGTACGTGGGCTATGGACGCGGCGACTACGCGGCGCTACACCCCAACGAGGACGTCAATCTTGGGCAAAGCACCAACGATGTCTACCCGACTGCACTGAAAATCGCGGCTTACATGGGCATTGTCCAACTCGTTCACGCGATGGCTGTGCTGCGTGCTTCATTCGAGCGCAAGGCGGAGGAATTCAAAAACGACCTGAAGATGGGGCGGACCCAGTTGCAGGACGCCGTGCCCATGACGCTGGGTCAAGAATTCAGCACGTTCGCCGTGATGCTCGGCGAGGACGAAGCGCGCTTGATGGAGGCTTCGACGCTGATCTGCGAAATCAATCTGGGGGCAACGGCAATTGGCACTGGCATTAACACGTCGCCCGACTACGCGCCGCTCGTGTGTCGCCATCTTGCCGGCATCACGGGAATTCCGGTCACCACTTCGCCGAATCTCGTCGAGGCCACGCAAGACGTCGGCTCCTTCGTGCAATTGTCGGGCGTGCTGAAGCGCGTGGCGGTCAAGCTCTCGAAGATATGCAATGACCTCCGGCTGCTTTCGAGCGGTCCTCGTGCGGGCTTTGGAGAAATCAACCTGCCTGCCGTTCAGGCGGGCTCGAGCATCATGCCCGGCAAGGTGAACCCGGTTATTCCCGAAGTGGTGAACCAGATTGCATTCGAAGTCATCGGCAACGACGTGACCGTCACCTTCGCGGCGGAAGCGGGGCAGTTGCAACTGAATGCGTTCGAGCCGGTGATCGCACACAGCCTCTTCAAGAGCGTTGCGCATTTGCGGGCGGGCTGTCTCACGCTGGCATCGAAGTGCGTGGACGGCATTACCGCGAACCGCGAACGACTGCAGGCCCTCGTCGAGAACTCCATCGGCATCGTGACCGCGCTCAACCCGTACATCGGCTATGTGAATGCGACCCAGGTCGCGCAGCAGGCACTCATCTCTGGCAGAGGCGTCGCGGAAATCGTTGTCGAGCGCGGCCTTCTCACGCGCGCGCAACTCGACGAGATCCTGCAACCCGCCATGCTGACCCAGCCGCGCCAGGCGATCGCATTCGACTGATCCGGTGATTCACACGCCGGGGCTGGGCGGGTTCCGCTTCGGTTGCCGGCATGCCGTGCCGACGAGCCCACATCCCGGTGACAGCGCTGTTGGATGCGATGCACCGGGTGGTAACATTTGTTGTCAACTTTCTCGGCCGCTTGCCCGGACCATCGCATGCCAGACAGCTTCGACCAGCTTGCCGTCCTGATCCGCGCGCGCTTCTCCGAACTGAGTCCGCAGTTTCAGATGGGGGCGGCCTTCCTGCTCGATCATCCCGACGAAGTCGCGGTCTCGTCGATGCGCAAGGTGGCCGAGCGCGCCCAGGTGCAACCGGCGTCGCTGGTGCGTTTGTCGCAGCAACTCGGTTTCCCCGGCTGGAATGAATTGCGCAACCTGTTCGTCGCGCGCGTGCGCACGCGGCCCGAGCCGCTCACCAGCCGCGCACGTTCGCTCGTCAAGTCCAAAGACGCGCTGGCGAACGATCTGCTGGTCGCGCAGCAGCACAATCTCGAAGTCACCGCCGCGCACAATGGTCGCGTGATCGTGGAAGCGGCACGGCTGTTGCGGCGCGCGCCGCATGTGCACGTGGCGGGGTTTCGCTCGTGTTACGCGGTGGCGTTCGGTCTCGTGTACGGCTACCGGTTGTTCCGTTCGTCGGTGTCGCTGCTCAACGGCGAGGCCGGCACGCTGGAAATGCAATTGCGCACGGTCGAACGCGACAGCGCGACCATCGTCATCAGTTTCGCGCCGTATTCGGTGGAGGCCGCGCGCGTGGCGGAAGCCGCACTGGAAAAGGGCAGCAAGCTGATTGCGATCACCGACAGCGCGGTCTCCCCCATCGCGCTCAATGCGGACAAGGTGCTGATTTTTTCGCACGAGAGTCCGTCGTTCTTTCCGTCACTGGTCGCGGCCACGGCGATTGCCGAGTCGCTGGTCGCGCATCTGCTCGCGCTCGAAGGCACGGATGCGGTCGAACAACTCGCCATCGCCGAACAGTCGCTGCATGCCAAGGGCGCCTACGTCCCCTGAGTTTCGCGTCTGAAACTGTTGATCTTCGCTGTCAGGCAGCGTTGCTCGATGCCATCGACAGCGCACTTGCCGCCGTTTGAAAACAACTCTGCAACTTGCGAGACCGACGATGACCGAACGTTTGCCTCATTTCGAACCGTCCGATGCCACGCCCGAACAGAAGGCGGTTCTGGACGAGATTTTGTCCGGGCCGCGCGGCAATCTGAACGGTCCGTTTCTCGGCTGGATTCATAGTCCCGAACTCGCGCAACACGCGCAGCGCCTGGGCGCGTTCTGCCGCTATCGGACAGGCTTGCCGCTGCGCCTGTCGGAACTGGCGATTCTGGTCACGGCGGCGCGCTGGCGGGCGCAGGCCGAGTGGACCATCCACCATCCGATCGCGTTGCAAGCGGGCGTGGCCGAAGCGGACGCCGAGGCGATCCGCCAGCGGCGGCGCCCGGTTTTCGCTGATGCCGACGACGCGTTGATCCACGACTTCGCGAGCGAACTGTACGACACTCAACGCGTATCGGATGCGACCTATGCGAAGGCCGTCGAGCGCTTCGGGCATCAGGTGGTGATCAACCTGGTGGGTCTGCTCGGCTACTACGCGCTGGTCGCGATGACGCTCAACGTGTTCGACATGCGGGCGGCCGGGCAGGACAGCTTGCCCTTCGCCGGGTAGCGCAGTGCAGCATGCCGCCCGTCATGACGCCGACGCACGGAAGCGCCTATGATGAAGTCCGGTCCACGCCCCCGCCCACCGCGCCGCGCGAGACTCGCGACCCATGCCGACACCGCGGAACATTCGGGCGGGACCGTTGCGGCGGGCATCAGCTCAGGTCGTGGAGCGCGCGAAGCAGGGCACAAACAGGAGAGAGCGATGAAGCGCAAGGCATCAGCAGTCTGGCAAGGCGGCCTGCAAGACGGCAAGGGCTCGATTTCCACCGACAGCGGCGTACTCAAGGAGACCCAGTACTCGTTTTCCACGCGCTTCGCGGACGGCATCGGCACGAATCCCGAAGAACTGATCGCGGCTGCGCACGCGGGGTGTTTCTCGATGGCGCTATCGGCGGAACTGGGCAAGGCCGGCATCACGCCCGAACGTATCGGCACGACGGCCACCGTCACGCTCGATAAGGAGGGCGGCGGTTTTGCCATCACCGCCGTGCATCTGGACGTGGCGGTCAAGATTCCCGGCGGCGACAAAACCGCGTTCGACAAGGCCACCGCGGACGCCAAGGCGGGTTGTCCGGTGTCCAAGGTTCTGAACGCCACGATCACGATGGACGCCAAACTCGAAACCTGAGTTCGCGCCTGGGTGCGTACCCGGGTTCTTGCTGTTCCCAGGCTTTCTCAGGCCGTCGACGCAATGCGGCCGGCGCGCGGGGCGAAACCCGCCGCCGGCTTTTACCCGTTGACCGGCAATCTCAACGATCCGCCAGTGCGCCGCGATCATGCGCCGGGCCGGGTCGGTCTTTCATGGAACCGCAGATGACAACGCAATCAGAAAAAGCTCAGCTCTTCCGTTCGTATCACACAGCCGGCGAAGCCTTCATCATCCCGAACCCGTGGGACATCGGCAGCGCGCGGCTGCTCGCGCTGGCCGGCTTCAAGGCGCTCGCCACCAGCAGCGCGGGCTATGCGTTTTCGCGCGGCTTGCCGGATAACGCCATCGGCCGCGCGCAGATGATGGTGCACCTCGGCGAAATCGCCGGCGCCACCGCTCTGCCGGTCAGCGCCGATCTGGAAAACGGTTTCGGCGACGCCCCCGAGGACTGCGCCGAAACCATCGCGCAAGCGGCGGCGGCAGGGGTGGTCGGCGGCTCGATCGAGGACGCGACCGGCCGAGCCGACGAACCGGTCTACCCGTTCGAGGCCGCCGTGGAGCGCGTGCGCGCCGCGGTGGTCGCGGCTCGCGCGCTGCCGTTTCCGTTCACGCTCACGGCCCGCTCGGAAAACTATCTGGTGGGCCGCCCCGACCTCGACGATACGATCCGGCGTTTGCAGGCTTACCAGCAAGCCGGCGCGGACGTGCTTTACGCGCCGGGTCTGAAGACGCGCGAAGAGATCGCCGCCGTGGTGGGCGCGCTCGAGCGGCCGGTGAATGTGTTGATGGGACTGCAAGGCGTGCTGCTCAGTTTCGACGAGTTGCGGGCGCTAGGCGTGCGCCGCGTGAGCGTGGGCGGCTCGCTCGCTCGTGCCGCGCTGGGCGCGTTTCTGCGCGCGGCGCACGAGATGCGCGATCACGGCACGTTCAGTTACACGAAAGACGCGGTGAGCGGCAACGAAATCAACCAGCTCTTCAGCACGGCCGCGCGGAAGTGGCAGAAGCCGGGCTGAGACGGCGTCAGAAAGAGAGGGTGAGGGATTCCATTCGCCCACTTACTTGGTCGTGTAACCGCCGTTGATCAGAATGGTTTGCCCGTTGATCCACCACCCGTCGCTGACCAGATGGCGGATGAAGGGCACCACATCCCCGATGTCGGTCAAACCAGTCGAGGAGAACGGCGAGAGTGCGGCGGCCGACTTGTGGTAAGCCACCGCGTCCGCACCTTCGGCGGGATAGAAGAACGGCGTGTCCATGGGCCCGGGGCCGACGGCCGTTACGGAGATACCGCGCGCGCCGAATTCCTTGGCCGCCGCGCGTGTGAAATGTTCGACCGGCGCCTTGGTGCCCGCATAGGCCGCGTAAAACGGGGTGAACGCGCCAAGCAGCGACGTGACGAGCGTGACGATCTTGCCATTATCGTTGACGTGCTTGCCTGCCTCTCTGAGAAAGAAGAACGCAGACTTGGAATTCACCGCCGTCATTTCATCGTATTCGGCCTCGGTGATATCGACGAACGGCTTTTTCAACACCTTGCCTACCGTGTTGATTGCAATATCGGGGCGGCCGACGGCGGCGACGACATCCGAAAACAGCTTCTCGACCGCGCCGGCCGAGGTCAGATCGGCCTGGAAAGCGACTGCCGTGGCACCCGCCGACTCGATCGCGGCAAGTGTCTCGTCCGCCGCGGCTTTCGAGCTCGCGCTGTTGTAGTGGATCGCCACTGCCCTGGCGCCCTGCGCGGCGAGATTCCGTGCAATCAGCCCACCGAGATTTTTCGCCCCGCCCGCAATGACGACGGTTTTGCCTTTGATGCTGTGGTCTGCCATGTTTCATCCCCCAGTGCCGAAGCCGCCCTATGCAGCCTCTCATCCTGCTCGATGATATATTCCAGGAAAATCATTTAAACCTACTGTTTCTGACATCACTGGTCAGAAAAGTCGAACAGTGGAAGGGCGTGCCTGCACATGACGATGAGTGAGACCGGCGGCGCGCGCGCGTGCCGGACCGATGGACTGCATCCCCTGCGGAAAGCTCGATACGACGGCGAGCCGCGCGCTCGCGAAGGTGGGAGCGAACGTGGATCGTATTGACCTGTTTCGCGTCTTCGCGCGCGTCGTCGAATGTGCGAACTTCACGCGCGCGGCGGACACGCTCGGCTTGCCCCGCTCGTCGGTTTCCGCGGCGATCCAGGAACTGGAAGGACGGATCGGCGCCCGCTTGCTGCATCGGACAACGCGCAAGGTGTCGCCGACACAGGACGGCGCGGCGCTCTATGAACGCTGTCTTCGCCTGATCGCCGATGTAGAGGAGACCGAGAACCTGTTTCGGCAGACATCGGTGGGGCCGGGCGGCGTCTTGCGCATCGACGTGCCAGGCCGTATAGGCCGGTTGATCATCGCACCCGCACTGCCGGGATTCCTCGTCTCCTATCCGAAAATCGACATCACGCTCAGCCTGACCGATCGCACGATCGACCTCATCGAAGAACGCGTCGACTGCGTGCTGCGCGTGGGCAAGCCGCACGAGTCCGGCATGATCGCGCGTCCGATGGGCGATCTGCCACTCATCAATGTTGCGAGCCCCCTCTATCTGTCCCAGCACGGTACGCCTTGCACCCCCGGCGACATGACAACCCAACAGGTCGTTCACTATGCGTCGCCAACGAGCGGGCGTATCGCGCCCTGGGAATGGCTCGATGGCGAGACTGTCAGAACGTTGACAACCCAGGGCCGCGTGACCGTCAACAGCGCGGAGGCGTATATCGCATGCTGCCTTGCAGGACTTGGCTTGATCCAGATTCCTGCCTATGACGTGCAACAGCATCTGCGTGCGGGCGAACTGATCGAGGTGATGCCCGAATACCGGGCTGCGCCAATGCCGATGAACCTGCTCTATCCGCATCGGCAACATCTGTCGCGCAGGGTTCAGGTGTTCGCCGACTGGCTCGATGCGCTCTTGAAAGCGCAACTCGTTTGCGATTCGGGTGCGGGCGAATGAAGCCGGTCGATCAGGGCGTCGGTCTTTCGTCGCACAGCGGCGACCGATGCGGTTCGAGATAACCGAACGGACGCGGGAAAGCGTGGAGACCGGGATAAAGGCGGCCGCACAGCCAGCTACCGGAGTCTCGCCCCCGGATAAATCTCCTGGTATTTCCGGAAGGCATAGGGCCCATATTGCAGCGGCGCGGAAGCATTATTGGAAGCGCCCCTAACCTGGCCGAGCGGTACGACGAGGGTCTCGTAGTCGGGCTGGAAGAAGAACGGCAGTGAGAGGCGCTCGCATGCGGTATTCACACGATGGCGCGTCGCCACATAACGGCCTCCGGTCCAATACTGGAGCATGTCGCCGATATTGCAAACATATGCGCCGGGCAGTGTCGGTGCGCTGGTCCAGCACCCATCGCGCGTCTGAATTTCGAGCCCTGGGCTGTCTGCAAGCAACATCGTCAGACAGCCGTAGTCGGTATGCGCACCGCAGCTATAGTCCCCAATCTCTGTTTGTGCGAGCTTTTCTGCTGACGCAGGAATCGAAGCTATTTGCGGCAGATCCTTGGGGGCCGGGTAATGCGCGGTGCGAAACTGCCAGAAGGGGCGGTCATTGAACGCGAGCCGGAAAAAATCTTCCTGCAAATCGAGGCTCAACGCGATGCCTCGCATCAGATCGAAACCGAGCCCGACCATATGGCCGATATAGCATGTCAACGCCTCGCGATAGCCGGGGAGCGCCGGCCAGAGGTTCGGTCCATGCATTGGCTTGCCGGACACGACATCGGGATGGTTTGGCGCGAATTCGACACTGAACTCCATCAGCTCATACGGATTGCGTTTGCCGTCCGCCAGTTCCGACAGCAGCGGGGCATAGCCGCGGAAGCACCGGCTATGCCGTTCAAGCGACAGTTTCATTTTTTCTTCGACCGATAGGGCAAAGAAAGTCTCCGCGTGCTCGAACACGGCATCGATCGCGGCCTCCGGCACGCCGTGATTGACGATACAGAAGAACCCGGTCTCACGGCACGCGCGTCCCAGTTGCGCGGCAATCCGCCGGCTGCCGGCTGGGTCCAGGCGCCGCAGCGCACCGATATCGATAACGGGGATGGCGGTGTCATTCATCGTGTCTTTCCTCGATGAAACCGGACTGGAACGGCCGGTGTACGGCTGAATAGGCATCGTTGCGTGAAACCATGACCGCTCGTCCGGTCTTCGAAGCGGTGACCGCTGTCGCGAGTCGGCGGGCGCCGGCTTGCCCGATCCTCGCCGCGCGCGGCACGCGAATCTCCGGCATGAACGTGATCGCCAGCATCAGCAACGCGGCCACGGCGGCGCACCAGCGCAGATCAACGGCGATCGGCGCGCGTTGCGCAAAGCGCGAGTCGAGCAGGGCGTCGCCGAGCGCGGCGGGCGTCCACAGCCGGCGATAGCCGAAGCCAATCTGGCCGGACAGTGTTTGCAGATACGCTTCGCGCACCTGCGACAACTCTTCCCGGCTCACGGCAGCGGGCGCGCCAGGCCGTGCGGGGGACACCGCCGTCGTTTGGACTACCTCGCTGGCGAGCCAGAAGCCCGCCGGGCGACCGTCGTTGCCGGTTCTGGGAATCGGTGCGGGCCGCTCGCCGCCGACACCGATCAGCCAGCCGCCCACGTCGCCCGTCGTGATGCCCGGCAGCGATGTTTCGGACGGCGGACGCGGCGGCGCCTCCTGACCGTCGGTTACGAACACCACCGCTGTGTGGTCGCCGATCTGCTTCGCCTGCCGTATCGCCGAATAAAGGCCGCCATTGGCGATGCGGCTCGCGTTCGCCCAGCGCATGCGGCCGTCGATGCCGTCGAGGGACGCGAGCAGCGCGTCGTAGTGTTCGCATACCTCGACCGGCGGCAACAGCAGCAGCGCGCGCGCATCCGTGAACACGCTCCAGCCGATGCGCGATCCGCACGGCATCCGCCGCAGCGCATCGCGCATCGCCGCGCGCGCATACGCAAGACGGCTCGTACGCACACCGTTTAGCGTCACATCTTCGACGTTCATGCTTTGCGTGATGTCGAACGTGACGACGTAGTCGAAGCGTTCGCGCATCAACGTAATCTTCGGCATCCACAACGCGGCGGCGAGCAGGGCAAGCGCGGCAACCAGTGCGTATTGCCGGTAGCCGAACACGCGCGGCACGGCCGGCTTTATCGCTTTCCCCATCGCGTCTTTCACGGCAGATCCCCCAACACGACGTCCGGCACGGTCAGCGCGCGCCGATACGCCGGGGGCTCATGGCCGTCGCCGAACGCTTCGGTGGTCTCCGGTTGCAGCCAGAGCGCGCGCTCGAGGTTGTAGCGCGCGTCCCAGTCCGCCGGATAGGCGCGCAGCAGTTCGCGATAACGGTTCTTGGCGAGTTCGATCAGCGGCGCGGAAGCGAGCGGGTTCGCGGTCCCCGCCGCGATCGCCTCACGCAGGTACATGTTGGCGAGATCGAACAACGCCGTGCGCCCGGTCTCGTCGAGATGCGCGCGATCGATCAGACCGTTGTAGAGCTTCGACGCCGCATCGTGTTCTCCCGTTTTCGACAACGCGACGGCCTGTGCGAGCCGCACTCGCGCGGTCCGGTCGATTCCCGCGCCGGTGACGCTGCGCGCAGCCGTCGCGGCGCGCAACACCGCCGCGTTGCCGCGCAGCGCATCCACGAGACGCCAGCCCTGATAGCCGGCCAACGCCGCGCAGCACAGCGCAAGCGCCGCAAAGCCCGCATGAACCGTGCGTCGCTTCATGACCAGCTCCTCAATACCGCGAAGCGCAACCCGACCAGCAAGGCACAGCCCGCGAGCGCGACCCCGAAGCACAGCGAGCCATGACTGCCAGCGGGCACGCGCTCCAGATACGACACGGGGAAGTGCTGCTGCGCGTCGATGTCGGCCATCGCAGCCGCCAACGCGCCGGAGTCATCCGTCTGATAGAGGCGGTACGGCGTTTTCAGCGACTGGAAGTACCGATGCAGTGCGGCCTCCTCGGACGACTCGTCGCCCGGCTTGATCGCATTCAGATCCGCGCTGTTCGCGCTGCTGCGAATGTAAATGAAATAAAGCGTGATGCGATTGCGCGTGAGACTCGCCGCGATGCGTTCGCGCATCGCGGCGTCGAGTCGCGCACCGCCGTCGGAGACCAGCACGATCACGCGATTGCCGTTGTAATCGCGCTGGTCGAACTGACCGACGGCCGCCAGCAGCCCACGGTCGAGCCGCGTATCCGGCATGCCCCGGCCGATGCCGGTACTCGCCACCGCACTCTCGATCGCCTGTTTGTCGCGAGTGAGCGGCATGACGAGCAATGGGCTCGTGCCGAACATCATGAACGCAACGCGGTCGTCGTTGCGTTTGTCGATGAACTTCGTCAGCACCTCACGCGCGGCGTGGTTCTTCGACATGCCTTCCGATAATGCACCTGCGGCCTTGACGCCGGCAGGCGGGATGATCGCGTCCATGCTCGAACTGCGGTCCATCAGCACGACGATTTCCGCGCCGCGCGCAATCCGCGCCACTTGCCGCTCCGGCCGCTGTGGATCGGCAAGTCCGATCACGATCAGCGCCATCGTCGCGACCGCAATCGCCTTCAGTGCGATGCCGGCGGCATGCCCGAGCCGGTCGCGCGGCAGCCAGTCGACGTGCGAAAACATCAGTGTGTCGCTGCGCCGGGGCCATAACGGCAGCAGCGCGAGCGGCAGCAACGCCAGCATCCACGGCGACGAAAATGCGAGCATGGCGGTCATCGGTGATGACGCCTTTCGGCAAGCCGAAGCTCCCGGGCCAGTTCGAGAAGCCGATACGGCTCGTGCGTCGGCGAAACTGCGAAGAACCGCTCGCCCGACTGTGCGTAGAAGCGTTCGAGCCGCTCGCGCAATGGGCTCAAATACGGTGCGCGGACGAACAGCGCGCCCAACGTTCCTGCGTGAAGCGCCTGTCCGGCGGCCTCGTTCAGTGCGCGATGCACGGACACCCACGCGTCGGGTTCGCGGTCGACCTGCACCGCGTCGAGGCGCTCCAGCGCGCGGCACGCGCGGGCGAACGGCAAGCGGCCCGCATCGCGGCGATTGCGCCACAGCCACCACCCAAGCCACGCACATGCAACGAAAGCCAACACCGCCAGCGACGCGATCAGGCGCTGGCGCAGCGGGGCGATCGGCAACGGTGAGGGTTGACGGTCGGGCTGCATGTCCTGCAGCGAACCCTGCGCGAACGCGCTGCGCGGCGTCAGCGGCGCGACGCTGACCGGCCACGCGGCGACCGCCAACGCCGGGCTCGAAGCGACGGGGGCTCGCAGCATCAAGGCAGGCAGAGTGATCGCGGTGAGGGTCTGCGGCGCGTTGATGACTTGATACTCAAGCACCAGCCAGCGCTCGCCGCCGGCATCCGTTTCGACCTTCGCCGCGCGCCGCTCGAGCCACGCGCCGGTGCGTTCGAGCGGCGGCAGTGTCGCCGGTTCAAACGGACGGTCGTTCGCGCGAAGCAGGACACGCTGCGAAATCACATCGCCGAGCAGATAACCGAAGCTGCGCGGCTGAGCTGTCGCCGCGATTACGTTTTGCTGGGCAAGGGCGCCGTATGAAAAGCACGCTGAGGCGAACATACAGAGAAGCGCGGCGACGCGCGTCGTCAGCGACACGCGGTCGCCCACCTGTGGCCGCAAGAAGGAAACTCGCCGCGTCATGCCGTCAACTCCAGAAAGTAACGCGACAGCGCCTGCGGATCGAACGGACCGGTCAGGTAAAAAGGCCGCACGCCATGCGCGGTGCACAGCGCATCGATCCGCGCGCGTCGCTGTGCGACCGCATTACGCCACTGTGCACGTAGCGCCGGGCGCATCCATAACGTGCGCCGCCCGTTCGATTCGGCGTCGCGCATCATCATTAGCGCGTTCTCTTGCGGTGCTTCGAGTTCGAACGGATCCCACACGACGATCGGTACCAGCAGGGCCGGCATCAATAGATCGAACGATGCGCGCAGCGTGTCGAGTGGCCAGTGGAAATCCGATACGACAAACACGAGTCCCTGGCGTCCGCTGAGCCTTTCGGCCGCGCGACGCAAACCGGTCGCGCCGTCGCCCTCGCGGCGCAGTGCCGGCCGGCCGCCTTCGGACAGCATCGCACGCATCGCGGCGCCGGCGCCGCGATGATGGCGCGCGGGCAACATCAGGTCGTCGCGCAAACCGGTATCGAACGCAAGCAGGCCGACCGCATCGCCGACCCGAAACGCGCTGCGTCCCAGTGAATCGACAAAGTCGCCGACGACCTCGAGCTTCGCCCGGCGCGAACCGAACGACATCGATGCCGATACGTCGACGACCGCATGCACGGTGACGGCCGTGCGTTGCCGCTGCATCCGAACCAGCCAGTCGCGGCCAACGTGCCGCAGACTCGCGCGCAGATCGAGACGCCGCGGATCGGGATGGTCGAAAAGCCGCGCGTGCGTGGCAAAAGCCTGGCCGCCGCCCACGCTCGAACCGTGATGCGAGCCGGGGCGATATCCGCCTGTCCGGGATGGCATCCGGTAATGGAATTCGTGGATCGCACTCATCGCGTCGCTCGCGCCGTGTCGATCGGCATCATGGCGCGGCGACGCGGCGCATGATCGCCTGCACCAACGCGTCGGCCAGTTCCGCACGGCGCAGTTCGTAGATCGGTGTAAAAAACACGCGATGGCCGAGCGCGGCCGGCAGCACCGCATGGATGTCCTCGGGAATCAGATAGGCGCGTTCGGCCAGCCACGCGACCACGCGCGCCGCGCGCAGCAGCGCGCTCATTCCGCGCGGACTGGCGCCTGCGAGTATCAGCCGGTCGATATCGACGTCGCCGAGCCGGATGTCGTATTGCGCGGGTTTTTCGGTGGCCTCCCAGAGTTGCAGCACGTATCGCTCGATCGTCTCGCTTGCGCGCACATGACGCTGGATCGACGCGGCCACCGCATTCAGCTCACGCCACGACAGCATGCCGGCGGGCAACTGTTCAAGCACCGTGTCGACGTCGTGAAACAGCGGGTCGAAAACGAGCCGGCTGCGAATGGCGGGGTCCGCGGGCGTCGGCATGTTCAGTTCGAACATGAAGCGGTCGCGCGCGGCGGACGCCAGTTCGAAGGTTTCCTCCTTTTCGACCTTGTTGCGATCGGCGAATACCGTCATGTGCGGAAAGTGATGTTCGCGATTGAATGCGGATACCGACCGCTCGGCCATCGCGCGCAGCAGCAGCGATTGCACCTGCGGCCGCGCGCGGTTGATCTCGTTGAAGAAGAACGTCGTGAGCCGCTCGCCATGACGCAGCAACGGGCCGGGGTCGATGCGCGGCGCGCCTTCGGCGTCCACGTAGGTGTGGTAGACGAGATCGCCAGGCATCAGGTCGATCGTTCCCTCGACGCGTTCGAACTCGCCGCCGATCGCCCGCGCAAAAGCACGCAGCAGCGTGGTCTTGCCGACGCCCACGTCGCCTTCGAGCAGCACATGTCCGCGCGCGAACAACGCGACGGTGATCAGGCGTATCACCTGCTGCTGCCCGATGACCGCCTGCGCGACGGCCGCTTCCAGTTGCAGCGCGTCGCTGCGCCAGTCCTGCAACGCTTCTTCAGAGAGCATCCGGTTTCTCCGTTCTGGACGTCGGTTGAGTGGTTGCTGCACGCTGGTTGTGTATCTGATACCTGCTGTTTATCGCTACCTCTCGGCGCGGGCATCAGGCGGCGAGATGCCGCGCAATTCTCGGCGACGTGAAGACGGCGCCGAAGGCGAAGCGCATGACCGGGCCGAAGCTGGTCGCCGACACCGGCCCGACGAAATACAGACCGCGCACGGACGATTCGAAATGCGCGGAGAGACGAGGCGTCGATCCAATTAATGCGAGCCGGTCGACGATCCGTGGCGCGAGAAACGGCAGGCGGCGCGCATCGCTGCGGTAGCCGGTCGCCGCGATCAGGTGGTCGCCGCTTACGACGCGGCGCTTGCCATCCTGGCCTCGCAATTCCAACTCCACCTGGTTTCCGTCAGCGCGAGCCGCTTCGATTTCAAAGCCAAGCAGTTGGGAGACGGCCTCCGCCCGTTCGCGCATGAACCATCCGACCGAGGGGCCGAGAAATTCCCGCACGGTCCGCAGCCGGCGCTCGTCAGGGAAATAGCGGTATAGCCACGGCCATATGTCGGTGCAAGTACGCTGCTTCCAGCCCGGACCGACGCCGGACATCGGCATCGAAACGCGCTTGAGCAAGGGACGGTTTAGCGGCTCGTCGTAGTTGAATCTGACGGCTGAACGCCGCGCGATCAGCTGGACCGTCGCACCGGCATCCTCTAGCAATACCGCGAGATCGAATGCGGACGCGCCCGCGCCAAGCACGAGCACGCGCTGTCCGCGAAACCGCTCCAGTTCGCGATGCTCGCCGCTGTGTGACAGGCGCTCGGACGGCAGATGCGCGAGCACATCGGGAATATGACGGAAATGGTCGATGCCTACGGCCAGCACGACCTTGCGCGCGCTGAATGAGCCGCCGTTCGCCAGTTGCAGCGCAAAACCCTCCGCGCACGCGTCGATCGTTTCGACCGGCACATCTTCCAGACCGGGCGCGAAACGTTGCTGGAACGCCAGCCCATATGCCGAGAACGTATCTAATTGCACTGGTAGTCCGACTTCGTGATATGGAATGCCCTGTTGTTCGCAGTAGTGGCGCAGCGTGAAGGTTCGGCCCGGATCGCAGATCGTCGACGAAAAACCAGCGGACTTGAGCATCATCCCCTTGGGCATGTGTCTGCGCCAGATCTGCATTGGCGTGCCGAATATCCGCAACGACTTGCCGCTGCCGCGCAGGTGAGCGGCGATCGACAGCCCGAACGGGCCGGCTCCTACGATGGCGATATCAACATTGGCTTGCATGCGTCACTCCATCGTGGTAGATGCGGCGGGACAATCGCCTGTCACACGGACATCGCGATCCGGATTGCGGACGTGCTCGAAGCAATATCCGGATGCGAACACGAAGTCCTGTCCCGAGCCAGTCGCGACAAGAAACCGCTCGACTGTTTCCGAGGTCAGGCCCGTCGCGCCGCTGCGAATCGCTGTGGCCGACACGCCGTCGGTGCGCACGACTGCGCACGGAAAGACCCAGCCGCAATCGTCGAACAGGTTCCTGACCCACATGCCGCCCGTATCGCTGCCATGCAAGCCATGCAACGGCTGACCTCGATGCCGTCTGCGGACCTCGCGCAACACGCCGACGAAACCTTCCTTGTCGTAGATGTCCGGCAGATCCAGCACTTCGACGCGTTGCGCGAGGCCGGCATCGCCGCATGCCGCCCTGAGCAGTTCCCTGCGGACTTCGTAATCGTAAAAGCGATTGCCCGTCGGAAAGTAGTTCTTGCCAGGATCCGCAGACGAGGTTTTCGAATAGATGCGCATGCCGGCCTCGCGCGACATCGCTATCTCTCCGCGTTCGAGCGCCTGCCGATGCAGTTTCGGCACGGTCGTGCAATGCACATAGATCGTGTCCAAACGACGCCCGTCCAGTGCGTCGCGGATCATCCGCAGATGCGAGTTGTGCACGGGATTAAACGAGCCGAAAAACACGCCGACGCCTGCGCGTGGAAACCAGAACGAACGAAGATCGGCGAGCGCGCCGACGAGCAGGTCCGCTAAATAGACGGCCGCACCGGTCACCGCGAGATATCGCACGGCCGGTTCGACGACGACGCTGGCGACGAGCCATGCCGCCACGGCAAGCGCAAGAACGAGGTTGCTCGTCCGCTCGCCGCGTCCGTGGTACGCAAACCGGAATGCAAGAGATTGCAGAGCCGCCGAAGCGGCGGTCGCGATGACGAAGGTCATGGCGTCGAGTAAGCGCTGCCCCGTCGCTGTGCCAACCAGGGTCGCCACGACCAGTACGACAGGCGCGTGCAGCGCCAGCCTCGCGAGCCGGCCAGGCGTGACGCGCGCGAAACGTAACCCGATAGCGTCCTCGGTGCGAATCATTTTGACTGCAACAGCCGGCAGTAGTGACGCGCTAGCGGCAAGGCCGAAGCTTGCCGCTAGCGCGGCCTCGGCGGACGCGGCCGCGCGCGACCAGACGATCGCGATGGGCCAGGCTGCGGCAAGCCAGGGATAGACCCGCGAGCTGACGCGCAGCCGCGCTCTACCAAGCATAGCGGCCACCGTTTTCATGGACGCCCTCCGGGAGAAGAGTGCCCGCGAACCATTCCAATGTGCAGGATCCGGTCTTCGATGTACGGTTCGCCCTGCGGCGCGAAACCGAACGACTGATAAAACTCCCTCAGATAGAATTGCGACGATATCTTGACAGGGGTATTGCCGCGAACTTCATCAAGATGTGCGAGCGCGAGCGTGACAAGTTCGCGGCCGATACCGGCATGACGATGCTCCGGATGTACCACGACTCTGCCGAAGCTAAAAAAGCCCGGCTCGAACAGATCCTTCGGCAACACGCGCGCGTACGCAACGAGCCGGCCATCGACGAAGCCGGTTAAATGACGGCAATGCGGGTCGCGTCCGTCCGCGTCGAGATAAGGCACATTCTGTTCGACGACAAAGATGCTTTCCCGCAGGCTGATCGCCGCGTAGAGGTGCGCGACTGGCAGTTGCTCGAAGCTGGACCAGCGCCACGCGACTGCGTCGGCGCGCGCGTTGACGGAGTGCGAAGCCGATGCCGCCACTGCTTCCACTCTCGACGCCAGATTGCGGATGTGGCCGGTGGCTCCGTCATCGTCACGAGCGCGCTGCATGATCGCTCTCCGTGCCATACAGCATGTCAGCTGTCGAGCCGTATTCCATGACGGCGGTGCATTGAAACGCAAGGTTGACGACGGCTCGCCGCTCGCCGGCGCGCACGAGCGGTGCGACGCGATGCAGATTCATGTCGGCGCGCAGCAGATAGGCGTCGCCGGCCTGATGGCGATGGCGGTCAACGAGACCGTTTTCCTCCGCCCACGCGACAAGGTCGCCGATCGCTTCGTCCTGCCTGCGATGCTTGCGACGGCACAGGTCGGTCCAGTTCGGCACGACCTCGAGCTCGCCGCCGCCATTTTCACCAGGCAGTTCGGCAAATATCACGAGCGCATAGGGCGGGTCGTCCAGATGCCAGCCGTGCGTATCACCGCGTTGATGGAGAAAATTCGCGACCATGAATTCTTCGGGATGCGTGCACGAATAGACCGTGCGGCCGACGATATTTTCCACGCAGTTGCGCAATGCGTAATGGTGATAAAGGCTATAGAGAAACGGTGAATGAGCCTTGATAATCGATCCGCCGAGCGCCGAGAGACTTCGCGGCGTCGCATAGCCTGGCATTTCAAAACTCTTGCGTATCGCGAGTTGAGCAAGTTCATCAAGCTCGTTCTTTATCAGCTTCAACCCAGCAGGCGAGATAAATTCGAATAACCGAATATACCCAAATCGCATAAATTGCTCGCGCATTTGCTGGAGTATGTTCCAGTCGTATTGCTGCGGCATAACGATACTGTACAAGTCGGCAGCCCAGTTGTCCGCTGTGCGCTGCTGTACGCCATGGTCACGTGCTCCGTCAATTTCGGGTGCGTCCATGGACTCGCTCCATGTCATTAGTGAATATGCAAATTTCCTGTCGCGACATCGGACAAGACCCAGCTGGTGCCTGAAGGGCGCTTTTCGGGGCCAAGCATAAGCAACTTACGAGCCAAAAGCGGAACGCTTTAAGAAAGGGTGTGAAACCGGGTGCCAAATGTTTCCGGATCGGCACGAGAACCTGACAAGGATCGCATCGATAACCGTACTCCCAATCACTGAAACACAAAGTGTCACGAATACACCGCACAGTGTGCGAAAAGGCCCGTGACAAACTGGATCTCTATAATGGAACGCTTAATATTGCTTTGCAGCGCAATTGGCGATTTCGGCGTTGCGTCGAACTTCTTTTGTGCATATACGATCCACTTGGTAGTCGCCCACTTGATAGTCGCGTGGAATCGATAAACGCTAACCGCATTTCGTTGTCGCTAGTCGGCCAAAATGGCCGTTCGCCACGGTTGCTGCCCACATTCAAAATGCCGCGCGCCGCGAACTAATTTTGTCCTTTCCGGGAGCCGCTATCATCGACGTTCGTCCTGAAGGAGATCAACCGATGAGCCGACCCGATTTCATCAAACACTGGACCGAACTCGAAGAACCGGATCCACACTCCTATCGCGGCGATACCGAGCCAATGGCGCTGGACGCGCCGCTTTCCGCCGCACTCGGCATTACGCGTATCGGCATTCATCATGTCAGGCTTCTGCCCGGACGGCGGACCTCCTATCCGCACGCCGAAAGCACCGAGCAGGAGTTCGTGTACGTGCTCGAAGGCAAGCCCGATGTGTGGATCGACGGCGTGCTTCACCGCATTGCCGAAGGCGATTCCGTCGCGTTTCCGGCAGGCACTGGAATCTGCCACACCTTCATCAACAATACGAAGGACGAAGTCAGGCTGATGGTGATCGGCGAACGTCCGCGCGACGACAACCGTATTCGCTACCCGCTCAATGAGGCGCACGAACTGACTCGCGCGGACCGCTGGATGGACTGGCCCACCAGACCCCTCGGGGACCATGATGGGATGCCGGACTGAGGCTTACGCGGACGATTATTTGGGCCGATATCGAGGCGTCTGATACCGGTGTTGCAGTGAGTGACGCATCGCTGGCCGCGCTCGATCACTACGCCGAAGGCTGGGTGGCGCGCCTCACCGAGCGCCCCGACCCGCCGACCGCGCCGGAAGAGGCGCTACGCAACGCCTTGCTGCATTACGCGCGGCTCGCGTGCGCGCTGACCGGCAAGCGCAGTTGCTTCATTACCAATACCACGCTGGAGATGCAACCCGGCGACGAGGCATTGCGTGCCCGCGTTCGGCACCGCGGCGATCAGCGGCGCGTTCTTCGGCGCGATCGACGGCCGCGCGACGGCGGATGCCTACGCGCATGCGTTCCAGCTCAGCCTCGCGATCAATGCGTTGCTCATGCTGGCGTGGCATCGGTTCAAGCGTGCTGCTGGTGCTCATCCGCAATTTGTACTGCGCCGCGCCGCACGCCCGGCTTAAAAATACCGAATGCGTAATCGTTTTCAACGGTGCAGTGCGGGATAATCACGCGTCTTAAACAAAGTGCATTTATCCACGGCGCATTTACCGGTGATCGGGGCGTTCACAGGTAATTGCGCTTTGCGCCGCGAACGGGAATAAACCCGTGGCGCGGATCGATCATGCTTTTGATGTGACGAAACACGCATCGCATTTTTTACTCGCGGCGTCATACGGCCGCAGTAAATCCTGCGACCGTGCGGTGCCGCACAGAGCGCGCCCAGTGGCGCATTGAAGGGTTTTCCCCGTTTCATCCGACGAGCCTTCGCATGCGATACTCCTTGTACTGCCGATGAAAACGATGTGATTAAAAAGCACTTGCGGTGATTAAATTCGATTGTTAATCTTGGCAAACATTTTAGAGTTTCCATCAGCAACCTTTAATGTCGAAAAGCCCAGCGCAATGACTTAATACCGCTCGACGGTTTCCCAGGGGATTGAAATATGCCAACCGCCACCATTGACGCACTCCAGATTCCAGCAGCCGCACGCTTTAACGTGGGCGACGTTGTCACGCTGAAGGAAGGCGGCCCGCGCATGACGGTCACCTATGCGGGTGCGGTGGCGCTCAATCCCGGCGAATGGCTGATGTGCGAGTGGTTCGACGAACAGGGCGAACTGCGCCGCGAGATGTTCTCGCCCGCGAGCGTACGCACTGAGCCGCGCTCGATCCCCGCCGCCTCGGTCATGTGGAACCGGGTAGGCCGGGCCGCCTGATCGGCCGGATATTTTCCGGCTTTCGCCTGGCGCGCGATCGGCCGATCGGCGCGCCCGATTACTTCCTTCTGATCTACTTCTCCGAGCGCTCTCGCGCCGTCGCGCGTCGTTGCACGCGCATTAGAAGCGCCGATGAAAACGCGCGCATCCGCACGATCTTTCGCGTCTCCACGATCTGTCCGGCGAGATTCTTCGGCGGGTTGGGTTGCAACGACCAGTAGAGCGCGAGCAGCCAGCCGAAACCCGTCCAGCCGAGGCACGCATTGAAGAGCGCGAGCGTGAGCACGTCATGACGCTTGCGCCGGTCGGCCAGAATCGCCGGCAGAAAATACAGCGCGAGAACGAGCGCCGCCGCGATGGCCTGAACCAATAGATTGCCGTCCATGAAACCGGCTCCCAATAGGCGAGCTATGCGTTGATTGTCGCGCGATTGCGCGACTCACGCAGCTTCATGCGAACCCCAGGGCGCGGCTCGCCATGCGGCAGGCGCGGGCATTCAGTCAGCGGGACTGCAGCCTGCCTGGCATCGGGACTATCATGGGCGTTTCATCGAAACGAACCGCAACGGACCGCCACCATGATCTCCGACGATACGACCCAGCAGACCCAGCGCATCAACCCCGACACGCTACGCGAATTCGTCGACCGCAAATGGAACGACGAGATCGTGCCCGCGCTGACGGACTACATCGCGGTGCCGGCCAAGAGCCCGGCGTTCGACCCAAAGTGGGTCGAGCACGGCTATCTGGAGCGCGTGGTCACCGACGCGGCGCAATGGGCCGAACAGCAGCCGGTGAAGGGCCTGAAGCTCGAAGTGATCCGCCTGCCGGGCCGCACGCCGGTGATTTTCTTCGAGACCGCCGCGACGCGTTCGGGCAGCGAGGAAACCATCGTGCTGTACGGCCACCTCGACAAGCAGCCTGAATTCGACGGCTGGCGCAACGACCTCGGCCCGTGGACCCCCAAGCTCGAAAACGACAAGCTGTACGGCCGCGGCGGCGCCGACGACGGCTACGCGATCTACGCGAGCCTCACCGCGCTCGCCGCGCTGGACGCGCAAGGCGTCGAGCGGCCGCGCTGCGTCGGCCTGATCGAAACCTGCGAGGAGTCCGGCAGCTACGATCTGCTGCCCTACGTCGACGTGCTGCGCGAACGGCTCGGCAAGGTCGGGCTCGTCGTGTGTCTCGATTCGGGCGCGGGTAACTACGATCAACTGTGGCTCACCACCTCGCTGCGCGGCCTCGTCGCCGGCGACCTCGAGGTTCAGGTGCTCGACGAAGGCATTCACTCGGGCGGTTACGGCGGCATCGCGCCGTCGAGCTTCCGCGTCATGCGGCAACTGTTCGACCGGCTGGAGGATGCCGCCAACGGCACGCTGCTGCCGAAGGGTTTTCACTGCCCGATCCCGGCAGACCGTCTGCGTGAAGCGGAAGCCACCGCGCGGATTCTCGGCGACGACGTCTGGAAAAAACTGCCGTGGGCCTGCGGCCAGGACGGCCGCCAGGTGCTGCCCACCACCACCGATCCGCAAGAAGCCTTGCTCAATTCGACGTGGCGTCCGTCGCTCTCCGTGACCGGTGCGGCCGGCTTGCCCGCGCTCGCGGACGCGGGCAACGTGCTGCGTCCGCGCACGGCGTTCAAGCTGTCGCTGCGGCTGCCGCCGCTGATCGAAGCGGACAAGGCCGTCGCCGAGTTGAAGGCGCTGCTCGAATTCGATCCGCCGTACAACGCCCGGGTGACGTTCAAACCGGACGCGGGTGCGGCGAGCGGCTGGAGCGCGCCGGATCTCGCGCCGTGGCTCGCCACGGCGTTGAATGACGCGTCGCGCGAACACTACGGCGCGGACGTCGCCTATATGGGTCAGGGCGGCACGATTCCGTTGATGAACGTGCTGAAGGCGGGCTTCCCGAAATCGCAGTTCATGGTGTGCGGCGTGCTCGGGCCGAAGTCGAACGCGCATGGGCCCAACGAGTTTTTGCACGTGCCGTACGGCAAGAAGCTCACGGCCGCGGTGGCCGAAGTGATCGCCGCCGCGCCTTGAGCGCTCGTGCGGGTTCCTGTCGATCCGCGCTTTGATCCTTGTTTCGATCCTGCCACTCACGCCATCGATCTGAATGAACGAAAACCAGACTGCCCGACTTGCCACGCCCCGGATTCCGGCCGATCAATTGCACGCCTACGTGAAGGCGATCTGGGCGCGGGCGGGCAGTGCGCCGCGCGAGGCGGAACTGGTCGCGGATCATCTGGTGGCGGCGAACCTGACCGGCCACGACTCGCATGGCGTGGGCATGATCCCGCGTTACGTGGCGTCGCTCGCCGACGCGCAACTGCAACTGAACCGGCATGCCGAGGTGGTGAAGGACGTGGGCGCCGTGCTGACGGTCGAAGGCGGCAAGGGCTTCGGCCAGGTGGTGGCGTTCGAGGCCATGGAGCAGGGCATCGCGCGTGCACGGCGCCTCGGCATCTGCGCGGTCGGCTTGCGCGGCGCGCATCACATCGGGCGCATCGGCCACTGGGCCGAGCAATGCGCGCGCGCCGGGCTGGTGTCGTTCCACTTCGTCAACGTGGCGGGCGATCCGCTCGTCGCGCCGTTCGGCGGCGCGGATCGCCGCATCGGCACCAATCCGTTTTGCGCGGCGTATCCGCGGCCCGGCAAGCCGCCGCTCGTGCTCGACTTCGCGACCAGCACGGTGGCGTACGGCAAGACGCGGGTCGCCTATAACCAGGGCAAAGCGGTGCCGCCCGGCGCGCTGATCGATCACGAAGGCCGGCCGACGCTCGAACCCAAGGTCATGCACGAGGCGCCGTTCGGTTCGCTCACGCCATTCGGCGGCCACAAGGGATTCGGGCTCGCGGCGATGTGCGAGATTTTCGGCGGCGCGGTCTCGGGCGGCTTCACCACGCACACGGAAACGCTCGGCACGACCAACGCGATTATCAACTGCATGCTGTCGGTGATCATCGATCCCGCCGCGTTCGACGCACCCGATGCGCAAGCCGAGGCCGATGCATTCATCGACTGGGTGAAGGCTTCGCCGCTCGCGACCGGCGTCGATCGTCTCTACGAGCCGGGCGAACCGGAGCGCATCATGCGCGCCCAACGCGAGGCCGAAGGCATTCCGGTGGACCCCGCGACGTGGGCGCAGATTCGCGCGGCGGCGCTGACCGTCGGCATGAGCGAGCAGGACGCCGAGGGCTGGTCCGCGCGCTTGCGGTAACGCCGCCTGGGGCAAGCGCGGGCGCGGCGGAGCGCCCGCGTCCGCTTATCGGGGTCGAATAGTCCGTCTGTTGGACCACAAATAAAAGTTAAACCCCACAAGCTTTATTTTCGATTGCATTACCTAAACCGCGCGTATTTCGTTTTCTTTCGAATCGGCAACAAATTCCGCTTACGCGCGTTCAATAATCCGATTGCGGTCATGCGCCTATTGACCGTCTAATTTCGCTCATCTCCGGTGCGCAAGCGTTTGCGTCCCGTATTGCTTCCCCAGCCTGCCGCCTGCCCTGAGAGCCCCGCCTGACGCGGCTTGCGGCACTGCTTGCAATCATCTGTTGGTTACCCCGCTCCCAATCGATTCCGGTCTGATTTAGGCTCGCATGGCAATGCCGTTGTTTTAACTTTAAAGGACCGTTCAAAATGAATCTGCATAACCACCACGCCTGCCGCCCGTTCCTCGAAGCCGGCAATCTGTCGCAAATCTCCGCTTATTACGAAGAAGGCCGTAACGTGATGTGGATGATGTTGCGGGCGCAGCCGCGCCCCTGTTTCAACCTCGATCTGGTGCACGATATTCTGGGACTCGCGCAGGCAGCACGAGACTCGGGCTTGCCGATCGACTTCTGGGTTACCGGCTCGCTGATTCCCACCATGTTCAACGTCGGCGGCGACCTCGATTTCTTCGCCGACACAATCCGCTCCGGCAAGCGCCAGGCGCTGCTCTCGTACGCGCGGGCTTGCGTGGATTGCGTCCACGCGGCGGCGCGCGGCTTCGACACCGGCGCGATCTCGATCGCGATGGTGGAGGGCACCGCGCTCGGCGGCGGATTCGAGGCGGCGCTCGCCCATCATTTCCTGCTCGCGCAGAACGACGCGCGCATGGGCTTTCCCGAAATCGCCTTCAACCTGTTCCCCGGCATGGGCGGCTATTCGCTGGTGGCGCGCAAGGCCGGCATGCGGCTCGCGGAGGAGCTGATCGGCGTGGGCGAATCGCATACGGCGGAATGGCACTTCGGCAAGGGGCTGGTCGATCAGCTATTCGAGCCGGGCGACGCTTATATGGCGACGCGCACGTTCATCGATACGCTCAAGCCGAAGATGAACGGCATCCGCGCGATGCTGCGCGCACGTCAGCGCGTGCTGCAACTGTCGCGCGCGGAACTGATGGAAATTACCGAGGACTGGGTGGACGCCGCGTTCACGATCGAAGAGAAGGATCTCGCCTTCATGGAGCGGCTGGTGATGCTGCAAAACCGCCGCAGCGCGAATCTGCGGCAGACGGCCAGCACCGCCAGTTTCGCGTGAGCGGCGTTCGGTCGTAGCGACAGCGGGCCGCGCAAGGGGGCGCGGCGCGGAAGCTCAGGCGATCAGCCTGAGCTTCTGCCTGTCCTGCAACCAGCGCTCGAATTCGGCGGCGGGCATGGCCTGCCCATACAGGAAGCCCTGCACGTAATCCACGCCCAGGCCCTTCATGAACGTTTCCTCGGATTCCGTCTCGATGCCTTCGGCGACCACCTTGAAATCCAGTTCCTGCGCGACGGCCACCATCGAACGCACGAGCGCTTGCGCCTTGGTGTCGGCGTTGATCGAGCGCACGAAGCTGCGGTCGAGCTTGATCACGTCGAGCGGAATGCGGCCCAGTTGCGACAGCGAGGAATAACCGGTGCCGAAGTCGTCCAGATGAACCTGGGCGCCGATTTGCCGGAACTGCGTGATCAGATCGATGGCCGCCGCTTCGTCCTCGATCAGGCAACTCTCGGTGAGTTCCAGGTCGATCAGGCAGGGGTCGAGGTTCGCGTGCTGCAGCGCCTCGCTGAAATGCCGCACCACCGCCGTATCGACCAGTTGCCGCGCCGACACGTTGATCGCGATGCGCAGGTTGTAGCCGGCGGCTTTCCATTTGGCCGCCTGTTTCGCGGCCGTTTCCATGACCCAGCGGCCCAGCACGCCGATCAAACCGGATTCTTCCGCGTAACGGATGAATTCGGCCGGCATGATCTGCCCGCGCTCCGGCGAATTCCAGCGCACCAGCGCCTCGGCGCCCTGCACCGCGCCGGTGGTGAGCGACAGCTTGGGCTGGTAGTGCAGCGACAGTTGACCTTCCTCGATGCCGCGCCGCAGATTGGTGTCGAGCCACATGTACTCCGCCACCTTGCGGTTCATGACCGGCGAAAACACGCGGTAGGTGCGCTTGCCTTCGTCCTTGGCGACGTACATGGCGGTGTCCGCCGCGCGAATCAACGATTCGAGGCTCTCGCCGTGTTCCGGATAGCGCGCGATGCCGATCGAGCAGCCTGTGTAGACCTCGACGAGTCCGAGACTGAACGCGGTGCGCAGGCGTTCGAGAATGCGCTGCGCGGTGACTTCGAGCAGGTTCGCGGTGCCCTTGGCGGCGAGCACGATGAACTCGTCGCCGCCCAGGCGCGCGAGCGCGTCGCCCTCGTTCAGGCAGGTCTTGATGGCCGCCGACACGTCGCGGATCAACTGGTCGCCGAACACGTGGCCGTAGTGATCGTTGACGCGCTTGAAGTTGTCGAGATCGAGAAACAGCACGCCGACCGCCTCGCCGGGGGCCGCTTGCTCGATGGCGGCGCGGATCTTGTCCTGGATCGCATTGCGGTTGGCGAGGCCGGTGAGCGAATCCGTATTCGCCAGTTCGATGAGCCGTTCCTGGGCGAGCCGTTCGTCGGTGATGTCGGTGCCCGAGCAGATCAGGAATTGTTCGTCCACGCCGCTGCCGCTGTGAACGAACTTGTTGCGAAACAGAAAGAGCCGCTCGCCGCGCACCGTCTTGACGCGCCGCTCCACTTCGTAGGACACGCCGCGATTGAAAAAGCCGGCGATGTTCTGGCTCGACGCCGCGCCGTCTTCGGTGGACATGAAAAGCGCCCACACGTTGCGGCCGACGATGTTCTCTTCCTTCACGCCGGTGAGTTCCTCGGCGAGCCGGTTAAAGCGCTGAATGCGCCCATGCCGGTCGACGATCACCACGACGGAATTGACTTCGGAAACGACCTGTTCGGCGAACGAAAGACCGTGCACCAGATCGCGCGCGACCGATTCGGTGTCGTCGTAAGCCGACGCCGTGCCCGCCCAGGTGTTGCCATTGAGCTTCTTGCCGACGAGATGCAGACGCAGCGGCTCGCCGAACAGACGCACGTCGAGCACGAGGTGGGAAGTGACGCCGGTGAGGCAGCGGACTTGCGAAGCCTGCTGGGGATTCAGCGGAATGGCGACATGGGCGGGCACGTCCCCGGTGACCGGCGCGAGTTCCAGTGCGTTGCTGTCGCTCGACAGACGCCAGCAAGGACTGCTCGTACCGAACTGGGCGAATAGCACCTGGTCGTGTTGGTCGTCGTTCATGAGAATCCCCGGGCGGTGTATGCCGGCGGCCGTTGATCAAGGCCGGTTGGCGGCAAACAGTCTCTTCATCATACTTAATTGAGACTGGTCTCATTGTAGCGAAGCGGCAGCATTCAGGCTTATAAAGATTTGACGATTGCGCGGCCGCGCGCTTTGGCGCGCTTTGGCTCACTTCACGGCACGATTCCGGTGCAATCGTCGTGGCGTCGCGGGAAAAACCCTAAAACCTGCGCGCCAGCCACCCGCGCGCCCGTTCGCGCTCCGCCGGAAGCGCCTCGACCGAAGCTTCGAACCAGAAAACCCCGCCGACGAGCGTGCCGATAACGACACCGTCGCGATACAAAATACGATTTCCCGTAACCGCCGGCACCCGTTCGCCCACCAGCAGCGTTCCCGTGAGATTCAGCGGATCGGTCGCGGCGACACAGACAAACGCACCGTCGTTCGCGTGCCGCCGCACCTCGCGCAGCAAGGGAATCGCCTCGGGCAGCGCGAATTGCTCGCCGGCGAGGCCGTTCACGAAGCGCCCGCCGCGAATCACGCCGCGCGCTTCGAGCCGTTGAAAAACGCGCAGCAGATCGCGCCACGGCGGCAGCCATTCCGCCTCGCGTTCGAGCAGGCGCCAGAACACCACGCCATAGCGGCGCAGCAACGTCATCGCGACGTGTTCGAGTACTTCCGGCGGCAACTGCCGGCGCCGCTCCGGCGTGCTTTCCGCAGACGCGGCGGCGGCGCTGCCGCGCCTGAGCAGCGCCCAGCGTCCCGCGTCGTCCATGCCGCCGATGAGCGCGCTCGCGCGCGCGCGCCGGCTGCCGGAAAAAGCGTTGCGTTTGGCGACCGGCTTCAGCAACGCGCGCAAGCCCGCGAAACTGTCGGAATTCGCGAGGCCGGCGGCCACGAGTTCGCCCAGCGCGTTTTCCAGTTCCATACGCAGGACGCGAACTTCACTCAGCAGTTCGTCGAAGAACATCGCGCCGTGTTGCGACAGCGCGTCGTACACGCTTTGCGCGCGCGCCGATAACTCCGGTTGCCTCGACGGGTCGATCAGCGCGCTCCACACGCGGATGTGCGCTCGCGGCAGCAGCACGATCGGCGTGCCGCGCACGGGTCCGGCGGCGCTGCGCGCGCGCTCGGTGAGCCGGGTCCAGACGATCTTGCCGGCGCGGCATAGTTCGTCAAGCGAAGTACTGGAGTAGGCCTTCACGCGCGCGGGCAGGATGTCTTCTTCCCATGCGCCCGCCGCGGCCTGGAAGCCTTCCAGTTGTTCGAGCACCGCGGCGAGCGCGTCGCGTCCCTCGCTGCGCGTGTCCGGCGTCAAGTGCTGCCATTCGAACAGGAAGCGCATGAAGTCGTGCCGTTCCACCGGTTCGATCTCGCGCCGCAAGCGTTTGACGGTGTAGCGGTGAATCCGCGCGAGCAGGTGACGCTCGCACCATTCTTCTTCCGTCGCCCGGGGCGTGAAGCGGCCGCGCATCACGTAGCCTTCCGCTTCGAGACGCGTCAAGGTCCGTTCGACCGATGCCGCGGGCAACCCCAGCGCCTGCGCGATGGTGTTCACCGGCAGCGGGCCGAAGCCGGTGAGCCGCGCGCGTAACACGTCGAGCAGGGCGTCGTCGGCGTTCCATGCGTCGGCGTAGCCCTTCGGCGCGGTGAGCGGCGGCGCGAACGCGGCGTCGGGATAGAGCGCTTCGAAGCAGGTCAGGCGCTCGGCGCTCAGCCATAGCGTCGTGTGCGTGCCGGCGATGTTCAGGCGCGTGGCGCGGCCGGATTCGGCCAGCGACGCGAGCCAAGCCGGCCACCCTTCGTTGCGATGCGCTTCGGCCTCGGTGATGCAGGCGAGGCCCGTCAGCGCTTCGTGCATCTCGTCGGCGTTGCGCGCCTGCGGCCAGGCTTCGTCGCGCACGCTGTCGATCGCGGCGGCGTCGAGCGCGCCGAGGTCGTCGGCACTGGCGGGATCGGTCCAGCGGCGGTTCAGCACGGCTTGCGTGCGGCGCTCCTCGATCGGCGCGTCGTCGAGATAGGCGTACGGCTTGGCGGTGAGGATTTCGGCGGCCAGCGGCGAGGGCGCCGGCAGATCGCGGGCGACGAGCCGCACGTCGCCCTGTTCGATACGGCGCAGCAGCGCGATCCAGTGTTCGCTGTCCATGGCGTCGTGCAGACAGTCGTCGACGGTCTGATCCACCAGCGGATGACGCGGCAGTTCGCGCTCGCCGACGATGTTCTCCAGACACGCGGCCTGCTCGGGGAACACGCTCGCGAGCAGGTCCTCGCTGCGCATGCGCTGCAATTGCGGCGCGGTTTTGCGGCCGCCGGTGTAACGCGGCAAGCCGAGCGCGATGGTCGCGTTCCAGCGCCAGCGCACGCCGAACAGCGGCGCGTCGAGCAGCGCCTGGATCAGCAGATGCTCGGCGCTGTTCGAATGCAGATAGCGCCACACTTCGTCGAGCACGAACGAATGGCTGCCGGTGAGCGAGAGCACGATCGCGTCTTCGGTCGCGGCGGCTTGCAATTCGAAGTTGAAGTTGCGGCAAAACCGCTTCCTCAGCGCGAGACCCCACGCGCGGTTCACGCGGCTGCCGAACGGGGAGTGGATCACGAGCTGCGTGCCGCCGGATTCGTCGAAGAAGCGCTCCATGACGAGCGTGTCTTGCGTCGGCAGCACGCCGAGCGCGGCGCGCGCCCGCGCGAGATAGTCGACGATCTGGCGCGCGGCGGCTTCGTCGAGGCCGAGCGAATCGACGAGCCAGTCGATCGCGCGTTCGATGCGGGCGGTCATCGTTGGGTCGGTTGCGGCAATTGCGGCAGTTGCGGCGGGCGGCGCGTCGGCGGCGATTGCCGCCGACGATGCCGATTCCGCCGATCCCCCATCCCGCGTTTCGACAACAGCCGAGGCCGCCTTTGCGCGCGTTTTCGCCGTCGCCGACAACGCCGGCCGCTTCGCGTTCCGGCGCGTCGACGACGGCTCGCCGTGCGAAACCGTCGCGGGCTCCTCCTCTCCATCGAGCCAGCGCCCGATCTGCTCGCGCAAGCGCGCCACGCCGAGCGAGAGTTCATCGCTGCGCCCCGGCGCCTCGCCCAGCCAGAACGGAATGTTCGGCGGCTGGCCCTGCGCGTCCTCGACTCGCACGCGGCCGCTCTCGATCCGCAGAATCCGGTATGACGCATTGCCGAGTTGAAACACGTCGCCGGCAAGACTTTCGACCGCGAAATCCTCGTTGACGGTGCCGATATTGATCGCCTGCGGTTCGAGCACGACCGCATAGTCGGCGTTCTCGGGAATCGTGCCGCCCGAGGTCACCGCGACCAGCTTGCCGCCGCGCCGGCCGCGCAAGGTGCCGCTCACGACGTCGCGATGGATGTACGCGCCGCGCGGGCCGTTGCGGCTCGTATAGCCTTCGACGAGCATGCGCAGCACCGCGTCGTATTGCTCGCGCTCCAGCTCCGCGTAGGGCGCGGCGCGCCGCATCATCTCGAACAGCGCATCCTCGTTCCACTCGGCGCTCGACACTTCCGCGACGATCTGTTGCGCGAGCACGTCGAGCGGCGCGCGCGGAATCCGCAGCGCGTCGAGTTCGCCGCGCCGCACGCAATCGAGCAGCGCCGCGCATTCGATCAGATCGTCGCGCGAAACCGGAAAAAGCCGCCCCTTCGGCATGCCGCCCACGTGATGCCCCGACCGACCGACGCGTTGCAGGAACGGCGCGATCGCGCGCGGCGAACCCATCTGGCAGACCAGATCGACGTCGCCGATATCGATGCCGAGTTCCAGCGAAGCCGTGGCGATCAGCACGCGCAACTCGCCGCGTTTCAGGCGCTGCTCGGCATCGAAACGATGTTCCCTGGCGAGGCTTCCGTGATGCGCGGCCACCGCTTCCTTGCCGAGCCGCTCGGTCAGATGACGCGCGGCGCGCTCGGCCATGCGGCGCGTGTTGACGAAAATCAGCGTGGTGCGGTGCATCGCGACGAGTTCGGCGAGGCGGTCGTAGACGCGCTCCCAGACTTCGTTCGGCATGACCGCTTCGAGCGGCACCGGGGGAATGTCCAGCGCGAGGTCGCGCGCGCGAATATGGCCCACGTCGACGATCGCGCAGTCGGCGGGCAGCCCGCTGTCGATGCTCGCGCCGCCCACCAGAAAGCGCGCCACCGCGCTCACGGGTTTTTGCGTGGCCGACAGGCCGATGCGCGGCAGGCGCCGCGCGCACAGCGCGTCGAGCCGTTCGAGACTGAGCGCGAGATGGCTGCCGCGCTTGCTGCCGGCCAGCGCATGAATTTCATCGACGATCACGGTGCGCACCGTCGACAGCATGCGGCGGCCCGAGTCCGAACCGAGCAGCACGTAGAGCGATTCGGGCGTGGTGACGAGAATATGCGGCGCGCGCTTTCTGAGCGCGCTGCGTTCCTGCTGCGTGGTGTCGCCGGTGCGCACGGCGGTGCGGATGTCCAGCGGCGGCAGGCCGCGCGCGTCGAGTTCCGCGGCGATGCCTTGCAACGGCATTTGCAGATTGAGGCGAATGTCGTTCGAGAGCGCCTTGAGCGGCGACACGTAGACCACCAGCGTTTCGTCCGGCAACGCGCCGCCGTTGGCGAGACCCTGATGGACGAGATCGTCGAGCGCCGAGAGGAACGCGGTGAGGGTCTTGCCGGAACCGGTCGGCGCGGCGACCAGCGTCGAGCGGCCTCGGCGAATCTGCGGCCAGGCGGCGGCCTGCGCGTCGGTGGGGCCGGGGAACGTGTTCAGAAACCAGCCGGCGACCGCGGGATGGAAGTCGTCGAGCGCGCGGGCCGTGGCGGCGCTGATGGGGGAATCCACCGCGTCAGCCTGGGCAGGGCCCGCGGTCGCGGGTCCCGCGGAAGCCGCGCGCAAGGCGGCGGCGGAGGTCGAAGCCGAAGTCATGCCTGCGTAGTTGGGGGCGCGACGTGCCATATCCAGAGAGCCGCGAAAAAACGGCGTAGTGCGAGATCCAGAACCGAGTCTCGCAGGTTTTGCGGGCTTTGCCGAGAGCGCACCGGCGCAAGCGTAATCAGGGCTCAGTTTGCTTGCCCGTTCCGCCGAACCAGCGCTGCTCGATCGACGACATCAGCCAGGCCACCAGCAGCGCGCAGACGGTGCCGAGCGTCACTTCGCCGAGGCGCAGCAGCGCGATGTCCCACGCGGGACCGATGCCCGGCACCAGCAGCATGATGGTCGCGGTGATGCCGCCCAGACGCGCCGCGCTGCCCACGTTGACGACCCAGCAAATCACGATCGCCACCGCCACGGTGGCCGCATAGGCCGCGAAATGACCGCCGCCCAGCGCGGCGCCGAGCAGCCCGCATACACCGCCCGCCATCGCGCCGATGAACTGATCGCGCGACAGCTTGCGGGTGTCGATATAACTATGCTGGCTGACCGCGATCGCGGTGATCGCGGCCCAGAAAGCCTGTTCGGTGTGCAGCGCGCGGCCGATCGCGAAGGCGAGACTGGCGCCCGCAACGGCTTGCACGGCCATCACGCAGCCTTCGGTCAGCCGCTCGTTGAGCGGCAGCGACTTCAGAAACGCAAACAGCGAGTTGGCCTCGGACGCGCGCGCGCCGCGTGTGGGCTTGTCGGTTGAGCTCATCGGATGGGTCGGGACGCGTGATCGCAGCGGGAAGGTTCCGTATTCTAGTGACTGCGCGCCCGCTCACTGTCGCCGCTCACTGTCCCCCTAACCGTCCCCGCTGCGCAGCCGGTGATACCAGTTCATCAGCGGCGTGGCGGAGACGCCGTGAATCACCACCGAAGCGGCGACCACCGACAACGTGAGCGGCGCCAGCGGAACGACGTCCGCCGCCGCGCCGTGTTCGAGCGCATACGCGAGGTAGTAGAACGAGCCGATGCCGCGTATGCCGAACCAGCTCATCAAACGCCGCTGCGCGGGCGTCGCGCTCGATCCGATCAGCGACAGCTCCACCGCTACCGGCCGCACGAGCAGAAACAGCGCGGCGCCGAGCGCCACCGTCCGCCACGTGACGAGCGGCGCTTGCAGCGTGGCGAGCACGTTGCCGACCATCGCCATGACCGCGACTTCGGCGATGCGTTCGAGTTCGATCGTGAAGCCGAGCACCGACTCCGCCATATACGCGTGCGCCTTGCTCGGGTTGGCCGCGGTTGCGTCGACGTCCTCGGAATCCACAGTGCCGATCGCCCGGCGAGGCGAGACCGCGCCGCTCGCGCGATGCTCGACGCGGCGCATCGCGACGCCTGCCGCGAACACGGCCAGAAAGCCATAGGTATGCGCGAGTTGTGCCGTACCGAACGAAAGCTCGATCAGACCGAGCGCGAAAAAGCCTTCGAGACCGAGCGCCTGCGCATGGCGCGTGCGCAGCCAGGCGACCGCGTGCGTCGTGGCCCAGCCGAGCAGGGCGCCGATCGCGATCGCGCCCGCCACGCCCCATGCGATGCGGCCCGCGAGTTCGAGGTTCAGCACCTCGGACGCATCGGCGCCTGGCGCCGCGCATAGAGCGAGGCCGAGCAGCGCGAAGGGCAGCGCGATGCCGTCGTTGAGGCCGCCTTCGCCGGAGAGCGCGAAACGCAGCAGGTCGTGATCGCCGGGGTCGCGCACCTGCACGTCGTGTGCGAGCACGGGATCGGTCGGCGCGAGGATCGCCGCGAGCAGCAGCGAGGGGCCCCAACCGAGTTGCAGGACGTACACGCCGAAGAGCGTCAGCAGCGGAATGGTGGCGAGCATCGCGAGGAAGCCGAGGCGCAGCGGCACGGTCCAGAGTTTTTCCAGCACGCCCAGGCGCAAGCGCAGGCCGATGGCGAACAGCGACACCAGCAGCGCGACTTCGGTGATCGTGCGCAGCAGATGCGCGTCGGCCACCATATCGAGGTGCAACAGGCCGAGGCCGGGCGATGCGAGCGCGTAGCCGATCGCGAGGTAGAACATGGCGGCGCTGACGGGCAGGCGCCGCAGTGTCGTCGCCGCCACGCCCATGAAGACGAGCACCGCGCCGACGATGAGAAACCACAACGTTTCGTGCATGAGGATCCGGTGAGAGCCGGCGTGCGGATGACGCATGCCTGGCCGATTGAAAGACGCGCGCGGAAAACGCGCCGCGCCAGCGCGCGTCGGGGCATTCTTCAGGACACGCGTCGCACTCGCTGCGCATTAAACCGCATCAAGCCGCATCAAGCCGCATCAAGCCGCATCAAGGCGCGCGTCCGAACGCCTCGCGCAACTTGCGCTTCGCCTGTTGCAAGGTACTGCGGCGCGTCTTGGGCAAATTCCTGCCCGCGCGATTGATATAGAAGTTCAGCATCGACATCGCCGACTGGAACGGCGTGCCCTTGCGACGGCGGCTTTTCGTCGACGACTGCTTGAGCGATTGCGCAATCTCCTGGGCATTGCCGGTTTTGAAAATATTGTGTTCGAGGTCCATCGCGTCGCTGGTTTCCATCACGTGATGCGACCACTTGCGCGGACTCTTCGCGCCGCCTCCGTTGGCTGTTTTGGCGCGATGCGCCGCGTGCGCATGCGCATGGCGTTGGCGTGGCGGTCGTCCTGACTTGCCGCGCGCAACCGGGCGTTTCGATTTGCCGGTGGCTTTCCGGGTGGCCATGATTTCGCCTCCTTGTCAGGCTGGCTTCGCGCTCGTCTACCGTCGATCGCCGATGCGGCGATTCGCTAAGGCGAAGTGAAATGCGCCGGCTGCCGCCCAGGCGGCGAGCCGGCGCATGAAAAGCGGACGGGTGCCGAAACTCGACTTTCGTCGCACCCGTCCGCGATTGGCGTGCGGGTTACAGCTTCACCCCGCCGGCCTCCGGCGCATCCGACGCTCCGGGAGGAATGTCGCCGACGCCCACGTCGTCGCGTCGCGTGAACCGGTCGCGGCCCCAATAAGGTTCGGTGCCGTAGTACTGGTGCACGCTCGTGGCCCAGCTCTGATCCGCCATCGAGGGCCAGTGATCCTTGTCGAAGCCCGGTGCGGTCTTCACGCGTTCAGCCGTCATGTTGAGCACGAAGCATTTCTGGTCCGTGTCGAGCGTCAACGCGCTCCAGGGAATCGCCAGCAGCTTGTCGCCGATGCCGAGGAAACCGCCGCTCGACATCACCGCGTAGGCGATGCGGCCCGAGCGCACGTCGAGCATGATGTCCTTGATGTTGCCGATGTCCTCGCCGTCGCTGCTGAGCACGGTGTTGTCGTCGAGGGTATCCGCCGCCATCACGTCGGGGCCCGGACCTTCCGCGGTCGCGGCGCCCTTGCCGACGATACGCGCGCCCTGGCTTTGCCCTGCGCCGCCTTGCGTCTGTGTTTGATGGACCATGATGAGCCTCCTCTAAGGGTTGATGATGTATGCGGGACCCAGCAACGCGCGTTCCTTCCAGGCGGCTTGTCCCACGGCCGCCCATGACGAAAGTGAGTTGCGCCGCGTATGAGAACGTCTGAAATCCAGGCAGGGCGAACGCGTAAAGCATGCTGACGCGTTTGCAATTATTTCGTCGGAATGGACGGACTGAACTGATGATTGCACCGCTACCGCAAGGCTTCATTGCGTGGTTCATTGCGGTGAAACGTTCAGCCGTCTTCTCCCACTTCGGCGGGGTCCGGCAGTTCGGGCAGATCGCGATCGTCGGTCGGCGGGGCGGGTTGGCCGTGATCGTTTTCCGATGCCGGTGCGTTGGCTGCGTCGTCGGGTGTCGGCTTGGCTTGCATTGTTTTCTCCCTGAGGAACGTGGCGACGAAGATCACGCACGCCGCATGCCAAAGCCATTCGCGCCGCCGCCGCGTTCGTGCGAGGCATACCCCTTGCTGAATGCTGGACACACAGTGCGAGCCGCCGCGGTGGCGGTACACAAGGTTCATTCGCGCATGGAGGCAAGTGGCAACAACCGGTATTGCTCCGGCTGTATCGATGCGAGCGATGCATGCAGTGTGACTTTCGTCATGAAGTCATGAAGAGAACGCGCATGCAGGGCGGCATCGGGGAGAACGATCATGGTCCAACGAATTCATTACCAGATGAATATCTGCGGTGGCGATTTCAGTCACGTGCGCGAATGCTTTCGCAACTGGAAGTCCGAGACGCTCATATATCGCAGGAACCAGCGGATGTTCGAGGGGAAACAGGAAGTGCGGCCGTTGTCGGAACGCGTGTTCGATAACGGCGAAGTCGCGCACGAGGCGCTCGAACGCGTATGCGGGCCGCGCGATCCTTACGCGCTAGCCGCCGAGATTCACGATGGCGAGCGCGACGTGTGGCTCGTGATGGCCGCGTTCGAAGAAGAGGCTTGATGCGCTTTCGCGCCGGGTGAAGCGCCGGCGTCTTTACGCTTGCGCGCCACGCGCGACTTCTTCAGCAACGCGGTGAGCGAACCGTTGACGCTGTCGGCCACTTCCGCCTCGCGCGCCTTGCGGCCTTTCGCGCCCGACTGACGCGCCCGTTTCGCCGCGCGCTTCTCCGCCCGCGCGAGCAATGCGGCGAACGCCGCTTCATCCACTTTCAATCCCCGGCGCGTCTTGCCCTCCGGCAAGCAGCGCAATTCGTCGGCTTCGAACGCGCTGATCACGGCCGGGTGAATGTAGCAGCGCCGGCATACGGACGGCGTGTTGCGCAGCAAGTCCGCGACGTCCTTGACGGTGGCGACGAGGTGGCGGCGCGCTTCCGCCGCGCTGCTGCATACCAGCCGTCGCAGCGCGGCCATCGCGTAGACGCTGCCGGCCCACGTTCGATAGTCCTTCGCGGTGAAGTCCGCGCCGCTCGCGCGGCGCAGATAGTCGTTGATATCGGTCGAGCCTACCGTGCGGCGCGTGCCGTCCTCGTCGAGATACTGGAACAGGTCGTGTCCGGGCAGTTCGGCGCAGCGCCGAACGATGCGCTTGACGCGCGGATTGTTCACCGTGACCTCGTGTTCGATGCCGCTCTTGCCGCGAAACTTGAAGCGCAAGTGGCCTGCCTCGATCTTCACGTGCTTTTTACGCAGCGTCGTCAAACCGTACGACTGGTTCTCGCGCGCGTACTCCACGCTGCCGATGCGAATCAGCGTCGTGTCGAGCAACTGCACGATCGCGGCGATGACCTTGTCGCTCGGCATGCCGGGGCGTTTCAGATCGCGTGCGACGCGCGCGCGGATGCGCGGCAACGCGCGGCCGAACTCGGCCAGGCGCTCGTATTTGTCGGCATCGCGCGTCTCGCGCCAGCGCGGGTGATAGCGATACTGCTTGCGTCCGCGTGCGTCGCGCCCGGTCGCCTGGAGATGGCCGCGCGGGTCGGGACAAATCCACACGTTCTCGTAAGCCGGTGGAATCGCGAGCGCATTGATGCGTTGGATTTCGTCTTCGTCCTCGATGCGTTGGCCGTCGACGTCGAAATACGCGAAGCCGTCCTTTTCACGCTGGCGCGTATAGCCGGGCCGGCTGTCGTCCGCGTGCCGCAAGCCCGGCGGCATGGCGGCCGCCGTCGCTTGCCGCGCGCTGTCGGCGGCGCGTTCGCGCTCGGGGGGTCGTTGCAACGGCTTGATGGTGGCGGCCATGGTCGCGGGTAGAAGTTTCAAGCGTGAGGCGCGCTGTGCGCCGGTGAATGGCTAGAGCAAGGTCGATGCCTGCCGCCCGTTTCGCGCGCCGTGGCACGAGCGGGCGGAACGGTCCTTGCGAACCTTTGCTACGCGTCATCAACAGACCAAGGAGATCGTCATGAGCAGCACGCTGAATCCCGATGAAGAGCCGCAAAACGTCGTCAAGCCCACCGCGGGCACGACGGGCGAACTCGGCCCGAGCGATTCGTCCGACAGCGGCAGCGATATCGCCGGCGCCAAGCGTCATGAATTCGATGTCGACACCGAGCTGGACAACCATGCGCTCGAGACCGGCGAGGCCGAACTCGGCAGCGACACCGACCGCGCCGGCACCGGCGAGCGGGCGGCCGCCGACGGTGACTCCACGCTGGAGGCCGACCGCGACATCGAGCCCGACCGCATCATCGGCCCGGCCGACCCGCAGCTTACCGACGACGACGGCCTCGACGAAGATCCGAGCGGTGTCTAGCCGTCGACAAGAACGAGCGGTTCCCGCGTGTTGCGACCAGCGGCAACGCGAGCGCCGCGTCGAGCCGCGCCGCGCCGGCAAGCGCGGCCCGACGCCGAGGCGCTGCGGTCGAACGCGTGGAGCTAGCACGTCGACAATAGGCACATCTTTTGCTGATCCAGCAGCAAGCAGGGGACCACGCCGCGCGCTACGCCTGGTCCCGCACTAACGAAGGAGAGCATGCATGGCAAACACGTTGAATGGTTACAAGGTAGCGGTACTCGCCGTGGACGGTTTCGAACAGGCCGAGTTGATCGAGCCGAAACGCGCGCTCGCCGAGGCGGGCGCGACGGTGCACGTCATTTCCGCGAAGCCCGGCAAGATCCAGGGATTCAGGCACGTCGACAAAGGCGACACCGTGGAGGTGGATGCCACGTTCGACAAGGCGAGCGCGGACGACTACGACGCCGTGGTGCTGCCAGGCGGCGTGGTCAACGGCGACGCGATCCGTTCGCTGCCGCAGGCGCAGGCTTTCGTGAAGGCCGCCGATAGCGCGAAGAAGCCCATCGCGGTGATCTGCCACGGCACGTGGTTGCCGGTCTCGGCGGGGATCATCAAGGGACGCACGGTGACGAGCTGGCCGAGCCTGCAGGACGATATTCGCAACGCCGGCGGCACGTGGGTGGACAAGGAGGTCGTGGAGGACGGCAATCTGATCAGCAGCCGCAAACCCGACGACATTCCCGCTTTCAACAAGACGCTGATCGCGCAATTGGCGAAGCGGCACGCTGCCTAGGCGAGCTGCGATGCGCGAGGCGCGCGCCGGTTGCCATGCCGCGCCCCGTCGACCATCGAGCTTGCGCGCCGGCTCCGTCGAACAGGGAGAAAATGCATGAAACCCAAGTATTCCCTACAAGTGATGACCGTGGCGCTGGGCCTGGCCGTGGCATCGATCGGCACCGCGCATGCGCAGGCGAGCGACGCCCCGGCCAGTGAAGCGCCGGCCGGCGGCACCGTGCTTTCGCCGGCGGATCAGCAGTTCATGCAGAACGCCGGCCAGGCCGACGCCACCGAAATCGCCGCCAGCAAGATGGCGCTGAAGAATTCAAGCGATCCGAAGGTGAAGCAATTCGCGCAGCAGATGATCGACGAGCACATGAGACTCTCGCGCAGCATGGCGGTGCTCGCCGCGAAGAAGCGGCTCCCCGCGGCGCCGGCCGCCGACTCCGCGCTGGTCGGTAAACTGCAGACGCTCAAGGGCAAGGAGTTCGATCAGGCCTACGTCGAGCAGATCGGACTGGAAGCGCATCAGAGAGCGGTCGACCTCTTCGAGCAGGAAGGCCGCAGCGGCACCGACGCGCAATTGAAGGCCGCGGCGCAGCACGCGCTGCCCACCATCAAGCATCATCTTGCGATGGCGCAGCAACTCGCCGGCGCCATGAAGGGTTCGCCATGAGCGCAATCCTGCCGCGGCCGGCCTATGAGGATTCCCTTATGCAGATCACCTTTCCCGACGACGAACCGACCTTCGACGGAGCGAATCTGAGGGTGCGCTTCACCGCGCGTGTCGAAGGCGAGCCGGTTGTGTGCGAGATCACCGCTGAGGCGCTGGAAGATCATTTCGGCGCCGAGTCCTTGCTGGAAGGCGCGCTGATGGCCGCCTTCGAGCGCGGCCGCCATCGCATCCGTTCGGTCTGCGCGGAAGCGCTCGACCAGAACGGCGGCGAAAGCGTAGTGTTGCATAGCGGACTGTTCAGGGTGGAAGGCATGGACCCGGATTGCGGCACCGCGGGGTAGCCCCGGTGCATGCCGGCCGCGCGCTGGGCGGAGCGACACAGCGCGGCGGCATGGTCCGCAGACGCCATTAACGATGCAAGGAGGCCTCATGTCACTCATCGTCGCAGCGCGCTTCACGACTTTCCCCGCCGCCGAGGAAGCGGCGCAAAAGCTCTTCAACGCAGGGTTCGTCGAAGAAGACGTCACCCTGTTTTTCGTCAATCCGCGCGGCCAGCACGCGCGCTATCCGATCGGCGGCGATAGCGCCACCGATCCGGGCGCGAAGGGGGCGCCCAAGGGCGCGGGTCTGGGCGTCACCATTGGCGCCGTGGTCGGCGCGGTGGTGGGCGTCGGCATTTTCGCGGCGTTTTCCGCGCCGTTTATCGTCTCGCTGATCGCGGCCGGCGTCGGTGCCTACGTCGGATCATTGATGGGCGCGATGGCGCGCACCGCCCTCGACGGCGAGAAAAACGGCTTTCCACCCGTCCACCATGAGTTGCGCGATTCGGGCGTGCTCGTCGCCGTGCATGTTTCGCCCGACAATCAGCTCGACGCCGCGCGCGTCTTGCGCGAAGCGGGGGGCGCGGCGATCGAGCGGGCAAGCGGGCGCTGGCAGCAAGGACGCTGGGCCGATTTCGATCCGCTCAAGGAACCCGTGCCGCTCGACGAGTACAGCGAGAAGCGCGCCTGATCGGGACTGCGCAGACCGGAAGTTCGCGCGCGTCAGCTTGCGGGCAAGCGCAGGCACGTCTGATGCGGGTAGCAACAGCGAACGCCGTTGCCGCACGCAAGTGCCTGGCTGCGGATTCGACGATCAACGAAACCCAGGAGGTATTGAATGGCTACGAACGTTGTTTCCGTGCTGAACGATCTGATCGAAACGTCGAAGGACGGCGAGAAGGGTTTCCGCAAGGCCGCCGAGGATGCGCACGATCCGCAATTGAAGACGGTCTTCGTGTCGGCGGCCGACGCCTGCGCGCTCGGCGCGCGCGAACTGCAGGACACGGTTCAGGGTCTGGGCGGCAAGCCCGAGACGGGCGGCAGCGTGGGCGGCGCCTTGCATCGCGGCTGGGTCGACGTGAAGTCGGCCGTGGCCGATCGCAGCGATCACGCGATTCTGGTGGAATGCGAGCGGGGCGAGGATGTCGCGAAGAAGCGCTATCACGACGCGCTCGAAAAGGAGCTGCCGCTGGACGTCCGCGCGATAGTCGAGCGGCAATATCAGGGCGTGCTGCAAAACCACGACCGCGTGCGCGCGCTGCGCGATCAGTACGCGGCGGCTAACCGGTAATCGACGCTGTTCAGGGCGGCCGGCGCGTTGTCCGGCGCCGGCCGCATGAACGGAAAGCCGTCCGCGTGACGGCTTTTTTACTGGAACGCCTTGTTCAAACGAAAAAAGCGCCGGCCAGAAGCCGGCGCCTTGTCTTCGATATCGGCGCTCGTTGTCGATCCCGATCTTATTCGGCGGCGACCTTGAGATGGTTCTTCACGCTCGTCACGCCCTTCACGTTCTGCACGACCTCTTCGGCCGCGGAACGCTCCTCGGCCGACGGCACCGTCCCCGTGAGCGAAACGACGCCCTTGCGGGTCTTCACGTGGATATGGGTCGACTTGAGGTTCTTCGTCGCCAGCAGATCGGCCTTGGCCTTGGTGGTGATGGTGCCGTCGCTGATGTGCTCGCCCATGGTCTCGGACGCTACCGGCCGGATCGAGTCGTTCGTTTGCGCGCTCACGTTCAAGGCGAAGGCGACACATGCGATGCTGCCAGCGGTCTTCAGGACTTGAATGGTCTTCATGTTTCTTTCTCCTTCTGGTGTTGATGAAAATTGCGGTCTTGTTACCTGCGATCGATCGCGGCGAAAAACCGCCGATGAGTCGCGTGGGGCCGTTGCCGCTACGGTTCCTTCCGGGCCCCCGTTATCGACACCGGACATTGCCGCGCTCCTGGGTAGCGCGCTGCGCTTCATGCGCGCAGCCATGTCCGTCCACATCGTGCCTTTCCGCAATCTTCATGCCCGTAGGCGAGGGCGCGCCGTCATCGCGCGTGCGGAGGCATGCCGGGGTTCGTCGATGAACGGACAAGCGAGCGGCAGCCCTGTCGGGCGCGTCTTCGCGCGCGATGCCGGGACGCGGACCGGAAATTGCCGGGTGCTTGTAAAAATGGCGCTCGCGGCCTGCGCAATTCGCGCGCCCGAAAAAAGCAAAGCGTAGGAAAAACAGGGCGTTGCGCGAGTTGGTATGACAGTTGCTCTGAAGAGGTCACTCACCACGATCAGCTCATTAACGGGACCTCACTACAATGCCTTCAATTGAACTACGCACAAGGCAGTCTCTCGCACTCACGCCGCGCCTGCAGCAATCCGTGCGTCTGTTGCAGTTGTCGTCTCTGGAGTTCCAGCAGGAGTTGCGCACGGCGCTCGACACTAATCCGTTCCTCGAATACGACTCGTCGGAGACCGAGGATGTGGCGCTTGCCGGCGCCACGCCCGACGAGGACGGCGCCGGCGTGCTGCCGGTGGCCGATACGGTCGCCGCCGTCGAGCCGGACCCGTTGCCGGCTGAGAGCGCCGTCAGCGAGACGCTCGAAAGCGCGGGCCAGGACGAGATGCCCGGCGACTTTTCCGGCGATTACAACACCCGCGGTTCGACGCGCCAGAACGGCGATTCGGACGGCAGCGATCCCGCCGAATGGGCGCGCTCGCAACCGACCTTGCGCGAGCAGTTGCACGACGCGCTGCGCCTCTATCGGCTCGACGATCGCGACCGCGCGGTGGCGCGCTTCGTCATCGAGGCGCTCGACGACGACGGCTATCTGCGCCAGGATCTCGCGGACCTTGCCGACAGCGTCGATCTCGAACCCGAACTGACCGAGGAAGAATTGCTCGTCGCGCTGCGGCTCGTGCAGTCGCTCGACCGTCCGGGCCTCGGCGCGCGCTCGCTGTCCGAGTGTCTGTTGCTACAGGTGAACGCCTTGCCCGCCGACACGCCGGGGCGCGACGTGGCGCGGCAAATCGTCGAGCATCATCTGGAACGGCTCGCGCGCCGCGAACAGGCCGAACTGCAAAAGCAGATCGGCTGCAGCGCCGATGAATTGCGAGTGGCCTGCGCGCTGGTGCGCAAGCTCGATCCGAAGCCGGGCAATTGCTACGGCCGTACCGAAGACAACTACGTGGTGCCGGACGTGATCGTGCGCCAGGTGCGCAACAAGTGGGTGGTGACGATCAACCCGGCGGTGCAGCCGCGCGCGCGTATCCACCGCATGTATGCGGAACTGTTCGCGCAGTCGGCCGGCGCGAGCCGCTCGCCGCTCGCGCAGCAGTTGCAGGAGGCGCGCTGGCTGATCCGCAACGCGCAGCAGCGCTTCGATACGATTCAGCGGGTGGCCGAATGCATCGTCGCGCATCAGAAGGCCTTCTTCCAGTACGGCGAAATCGCGCTCAAGCCGATGGTGCTGCGCGACGTGGCCGATGAACTCGGCCTGCACGAATCCACCATCTCGCGCGCCACCGGCAACAAATATATGGCCACGCCGCGCGGCATTTTCGAATTCAAGCATTTCTTCCCGCGCGAACTCGGCACGGAAAGCGGCGGCACCTGCTCGGCCGCGGCCGTGCGCGCGCTGCTCAAGGAAATGATCGCCGCGGAAAACACGCGCGATCCGCTCTCGGACGTCACGCTGGCCAGGATGCTCGCCGATCAGGGGGTGCTGGTGGCGCGCCGCACGGTAGCGAAATACCGGCATCTGATGAAGGTGCCGCCGGCGGAACTACGCCGCCAGATTTAGGCGCACCTCGCCCCGTGCAAACGGGGCCGCGCTGAAGGGCCACGCGAGGCTGATTGATCGCGTGGCTTTTTTTCGTCCTTGCGCGGGGTTGCTCCATCGTCGCTGGACGTTTGGCACCCGCCCCATTACATTGGCGGCTTCGGTTGAACGGGATGAGCGCCATGAAGTACTCGAATCTGGTCGAGCGTTTGCAAGGCAGGCGCACGTCCGCGTGGGAAATCCATCGCGCCGCGTGGGAAGCGCTCGCGCGGGGCGAGGACGTCATCGTGCTGAGCGTGGGCGACCCCGACTTCCCCACGCCCGCGCCGATCGTCGAGCGCGCGGTCGAGGCCTTGCGCGAGGGCGACACGCATTACAGCGCGGTGTCGGGCCGCGAGCCGGTGCGCGCGGCGATTGCCGCGGAACACGCGCGCATGACCGGTTGCGAGGTCAGCGCCGCCAACGTGATTCTCACGGCGGGCGCGCAGAACGGCGTGTTCGCCGCGTCGCTGTGTCTGCTGGAAGCGGGCGATGAAGTGATCGTCCCCGAGCCGATGTATCTCACCTATGAGGCTTGCGTGCGCGTCGCGGGCGCGACGCTGGTGCCGGTGCCGGTCGATGCCGCGCGAGCGTTTCATGTCGACTGTGACGCGCTCGAAGCAGCCGTCACGCCGCGCACCAAGGCGATTTTCTTCGCGACGCCCTGCAATCCCACCGGCGTGGTGATGCAGCGCGCCGATCTCGAACGCATCGCGCGGCTCGCCTGCGAGCATGATCTGTGGGTGCTGTCGGACGAGGTCTACGCCGATCTTACGTTCGAGCGCGAGCATGTGAGCATCGCCGCGCTGCCCGGCATGGCGGAGCGCACGGTGACGCTCGGCAGTCTGTCGAAATCGCATGCGATGGCGGGCTGGCGCGTCGGCTGGGCAATCGGACCGGCGGTGCTGATCGAGCACATGGGGCGGCTGGCGCTCGCGATGCTGTATGGCTTGCCGGGCTTCATCCAGGAAGCCGCGCTGACGGCCGTGCGGAACAAGGCGCACATTGCCGCCGAGATGCGCGACATTTACCGGCGCAGGCGCGATGTGGTGTTCGAGCGACTGCGCCGCGTGCCGGGCTTGCGTTGCCTGCTGCCGGAAGCCGGCATGTTTATGATGGTCGACGTCAGCGGCACCGGCCTCGATACGGTTGATTTCACGTGGCGGCTATTTCGCGCGCAAGGCGTGTCGCTGCTCGACGCGAGCGCTTTCGGCGAGACCGCGAATGGCTTCGTGCGCTTGGGCTTCGTGGTCGACGAGGCGCAGCTCATCGACGCATGCGAGCGGATCGAGGCGTTCGTCGTGGGGTTGAATCGCGCGTAAGCGTTTCATTCGACCGCGGATGGAAGCGGGCGGCGGCTGTTTTTATCCGCGCTGCCGGGCTCATCGGCGAGCTTCGCCGCGGGCCGTTGACCGCTATAATTGACGCGTCCCTGGACGGCACCGACTCTCGACGGCACGTTCACGCGCTTCATCCATGCCGCGTCCCAGGCTGCTGTTTTCCACCTCGTTGTGCTTTGATAACCGGCTTCGCCAAACGCTGCCCATGCCCTTCGCCCCGATCCAGTCCTTCACGCGCAAACGACTCTCCGACGTCGTGTCCGACCAGATCAAGCAACTGATCTCGGACGGCTCGCTGATGCCCGGCGACCGCCTGCCGGCCGAACGCGATCTGGCCACGCAACTCGGCGTGTCGCGGCCTTCGTTGCGCGAGGCGCTGATCAGGCTGGAGGCGGACGGTTATATCGAAACGTCGGGGCGGGGCGGCTTCACGGTGGTCGACGTCACCGCGCCGATCATCTCCAAGCCGCTCGCCGAACTGTTGCTGCAAAACCCGCGCACCAGCGCCGATATTCTGGAGTTGCGCCAGGGGCTCGAATCGATTTCGACGGCGTATGCCGCCGAGCGCGCCAGCGCCGCCGACCTGAAAAAAATCACCCGTGCATTCGAGGCGTTGAAGGCCGGCTCGCTGTCGCGCGACCGCGTGAATCTGGCGGAACTGGACGCCGCGTTCCATCTCGCGATCGCCGACTCCACCCATAACATCGCGCTCGCGCACGTGATGCACGGCATCCATACGCTGATTCGCGAAGGCATGCGCCAATACCATCGGCTGATCGATTACGACGACGCGATGGAGAAACAGTTGATGAGCCAGCACCAGGCCATCTACGACGCCGTCATGGCCCGCGACCCGCAAAAGGCGCGCAAGGCCACCGAGCGTCATCTGGCGTATGTGCGCGAGATGTATAAGGAAGACGCCGCGAAGTCTTCGTCGAGCGTGGTTTCCTGACCCGCCGTGCCTGGCCGCGCCCCGGCGGCCTTCATCGACAGGTGAGCGGTTGCGGCGCTTCGCCTTCAATCTTCTCCAGCCCGATTTCAGATTGACGCCTCGCGGGGACTTCCCTATAGTTCGTGGTCAGACCAACATTACCAGTCTTGCTGCCGGGCGATGCGGAACCGGACAGGGCGGCTGTTTATCTCCCCAATGAACTTATGAAAGTCGCGCTGTTTATCCCGTGTTTCATCGACGCGTTCTATCCCGAGGTGGGGATCGCCACGCTCGAATTGCTCGAACGCTTCGGCATCGAGGTCGATTATCCGCAGGAGCAAACCTGCTGCGGCCAGCCGATGGCGAACAGCGGCGCGCACGCCGAGGCAGCCGGCGCCGAGCGGGTGTTCGTGCGCAACTTCGCCGGCTACGACTATATCGTCGGGCCGTCGGCAAGCTGCATCCATCACGTGCGCGAGCATCTCACCGCGCTCGAACAGACCGACGAAGTCAAAAAGGTCCGCGCCGGCGCCTACGAACTCGTCGAGTTTCTGCACGACGTGGTCGGCGCGCGCGAATTTCCGTGGGCCGAGTTTCCGCATCGCGTGGGTCTGCACAACAGTTGCAGCGCGTTGCGGCATCTGAAGGAAGCGTCGGTCTCGGAAGTGGCGTGCACGCCGTTCTCGAAGCCGCGCACCTTGCTCGAAGGCGTGAAGGGCATCGAATTCGTCAAGCTCGCGCGGCCCGACGAATGCTGCGGCTTCGGCGGCACGTTCTCGGTGACCGAGGAGCCGGTATCGGTGCGCATGGGGCAGGACAAGGTTCGCGATCATCTGAATGCGGGCGCCGAATACATCGTGTCCGGCGACATGTCGTGCCTGATGCATCAGCAAGGCTGTGCGGAACGCATGAAAGCCGACGCGCGCTTCATCCACATCGCGCAGGTGCTCAACGGAGCGCGCGCATGAGCCGGATCGATCACGCGAAAGCCGCTGGCGCGTTCATCAAGAAGACGGAGCACGTCGCGTTTCACGACAAGCGTCTGTGGGATTTGCGCGAGAAGCGCGATGCGCAGGCGCACGGTATCGCCGAATGGGAGACGCTGCGCGAACTCGCGTCGGGCATCAAGGAACACACGCTCTCGCATCTGTCCGATTACCTCGAACAGTTTGCCGCGGCAGCCGAGGCCAATGGCGTGGTAGTGCATTGGGCCGCGACAGCGGAAGAGCACAACGCGCTGGTGCACCAGATCATGTCGGAGCGCGGCATGACCACGCTCGTCAAAAGCAAGTCGATGCTCACCGACGAATGCAAGATGCGCGAATATCTCGAACCGCGCGGCATCACGGTGATGGAGACCGATCTCGGCGAACGCATCCAGCAGCTCGATCATCAGGACCCGAGCCATATGGTGGTGCCGGCGGTCCATAAACTGCGCGCCGATGTGGCCGAACTGTTCGGCCGCACCATCGGCACCGATCCGGGCAATAGCGACATTCACTATCTCGCGGAAAGCCAGCGCATGAATACGCGGCCGTACTTCGTGCGCGAGAAAACGGCCGGCATGACCGGCTGCAATTTCGCGGTGGCGGAGACGGGCACGGTCGTCGTGTGCACGAACGAGGGCAACGCGGATCTGTCCGCGAACGTGCCGCCGTTGCATATCGCGTCGATCGGCATCGAGAAGCTGATTCCGAAGGTGTCGGATCTCGGCGTCTTCGTCCGCATGCTCTCGCGCAGCGCGCTCGGCTCGCCGATCACGCAGTACACCTCGCATTTTCGTGCGCCGCGTCCGGGCACCGAAATGCATTTCATCCTGGTCGACCACGGCCGCTCCGAGCGGCTCGCCATGGAAGACTTCTGGTACTCGCTCAAGTGCATTCGCTGCGGCGCGTGCATGAACACATGCCCGGTGTACCGGCGCAGCGGCGGCTTGTCGTATGGCGGTACGTATTCCGGGCCAATCGGCGCGATCATCAATCCGACCTTCGATCTGAAGCGCTATAGCGCGTTGCCGTTCGCATCGACGCTCAATGGCAGCTGCACGAACGTGTGTCCGGTGAAAATCAATATTCACGAGCAGATCTACAAATGGCGGGCGGTGATCGCCGAGCGTCACGAAGTGCCGTTCGTGAAGCAGGAAGTGTTGAAGATGGCGGGGCGGCTGCTGGCGAGCCCGACCTTGTATCGCGCGACGGTGTCGTCGATGGGCAGCGCATTGCGGCGGCTGCCGAATTTCGTGCTGTATAACCCGCTCAATATCTGGGGCAAGCAACGCGAGTTGCCCGAGGCGCCGAAGCTGACCTTCCACGCCTGGTACAAGAAAAATCGTGGAGGCGGCGATGGCAACGCGTGAGGCTTTTCTGGCGAAGGTGCGGCAGGCGCAGCCGAGCGCGCGGCCGCGGCCCGAGGTGCCGTTGTTCAGCGCGGCAGGCGGTGATTTGCGCGCGCGTTTCGCCGCGGCGTTGCAGGCGATGGGCGGTCACTGCGTCGAGGCGGCCGCTGCCGGCGACGTGCTTGCGTTGATCCGCGAGCGGTTTGGCGATGCCACGTCCGTGGCATCCGCGACGCCGGAAGTGCCCGGCACGCGTGACCTGACGGCCGACACGGAGCCGGCCTCGCTGCAAGACATCGACGTCGGCGTGGTGCGGGCGCGCTTCGGCGTCGCCGAGACCGGATCGGTGTGGTTGAGCGAAAGTGAGTACGTGGTCAACGCGCTGGGGTACATCGTTCAGCATCTCGTGGTGCTGCTGGATCCGGCGCAATTGCTCGACGGTTTGCAGGACGTGTATCGGCGCGACGACTTTCGCGAGGCGCGGTATGCGGCGCTGGTTACTGGTCCCTCGGCAACGGCGGATATCGAGGGCGTGCTGATTCGGGGCGCGCAGGGTGTGCGGTCGTTGACGGTGGTGTGGGTGGCGGAGCCGCGAAAGGGTTAGCGGACGGCTCGGCTCCCACGCCCATACGGTCTCTCCGTGACGACGTGTTACACTTACCAGGTGAGCGGTATTGGATTTTTTATTTGTTTATAATCAAGCGGTTGCGGGTGTTTTAAGCCGAACACGATGAGCGGAGTTTGCCATGTATCTCGAAGGCCGGCTGAAGATAGCGATTGCCAAGCGAGCGTCCGACGTGTTCCTGCGGACCGACTTCGCACGTCTCGGCAGCGAGGCGCAGCTCGGCCGGGCGCTGCGCAGTCTGATCGAGAACGGGGTCATCGTTAAGCTCGGCGTCGGCGTGTATGCAAAAGCCAAGCGCAGTGTTCTCTCCGGCGAGCCGATTCCGGTTCAGCCGGTTGAAGTTCTGGCTGAAGAGGCTCTCGGCAGGCTGGGCGTAAAGGTTTATCCGAGCAAGCAGGTCGAGTTGTACAACGCGGGAAAAACGACCCAACTGCCCGCGGCAACCGTGGTCAATACCGGCAATCGCCGCATCGTGCGGAAACTGGGTTTCGGCAAGAAAACTGTTCAATATGAAAATAATCTCAGAAGAACAGAAAGAGCTTATTGATTCCATTACGGCGGAGGGACTCGCCGGAAATCTCTCCGCGTTTATTCTCGAGAAAGACATCCATGTCACCGACGCGTTGCACGCGTTGGCGAGACTGCGGCATCCGCACATTCAGTTTGTGTTTTGCGGCGGAACGAGTCTGTCGAAAGCCCACGGCCTGATCGAGCGAATGTCCGAGGACGTCGACTTGAAGGTCATCCCCCGGGGCGACCACGGGCTTTCGCAAAGTGGTGTGCGAACCCATCTCAGCCAACTGAAAGACGCCGTCATCAAGGCGATGACGGCCATGGGCTTTGGCGCAATCAAAGAAGAACAGCGTGCACTGAACGGGAGCCGTTACTTCGCGTCGGGCTGGCACTACAAGTCACGCTATGCCACGCACACCAGCTTGCGGCCTCATTTGAGTCTTTGAATTGACAGTGCGCACGCCGAGCTTCGCCGTCGTGCGCAAACCTCTCGGGTAGACCGTTGGGCGAATCGTGAGGGCGAGCCAACCGAGATGTCGTGTGTCGCCGTTGAAGAAACGCTTGCGGAGAAAGTCCTGTCGTTTTTGCGGCGTCACGCGGAACACCGCGCTGGCGTACGCGAGAAATGGGATCAGGCGTTGGTGCGCCACATCTACGACGTCCATTGCATCGTCTGCTCGAATGCTGAATTGGTCGATCGGGCGGCTGCCCACTTCAAGGACTGTGTCGAATACGACCGCGGGGAGTTTCACCGGCACGCGTCGTTCGTTGAGAACCCGAAGCAATGCATGACGGCGAGCCTGATCACGGCGGAAACAGAAGAGCAGACGAAGCGCGAATACCAGCATGTGCTGCTGCCGCTAATCTATGGAACGGTCCGGCCTACTTTCGAAGAGGCATTCGCGGTATTCAAGCAGGCCTCGACCAAGCTTCTGGCGGCGCTTTGACAACACACATCGTGCATTGAACCGCATGACCCCGCCACGGACTTTGCTATGATCACTGTATAAACATACAGGTTCCGTGAAAGCCCGTGGCAACAGATGCCCCTTCAAACCCCCCTTACTACCTGCTGAACTTCGAGCGCGCGCTCGCGTGGCTCGCAGAGCGCTACGACGACCTGCTGGATGCGCACGAGCAGGCATTCCTGCGTGCTTTCGCCGCCTTGCCGCAAGCATCGCGCGCGTTGCTGGTGCGCATGCTGATGCGCAAGGGCACGCTCTTCCGCGCGAGCCGGCTGTCTTATGAAGAGATCGGCTGCCCGTTGCAGGCGGCCGCGCCGTTGGCGGCGCTCGGCTGGGTCGAGACCGAACCGCCGCTCACACTCGACGATCTGTTTGCGCTCACCACGCGCCCCGAGTTGCTGCTGATCTTCGCGGATGCCATCGCATGGGTGCCCGGCGCGAAAAACCTGCGCAAAGCGGATCTGCTGGAAGCGCTGCGACCGTTCCACCAAAACATAGACGACGAAGCACACGCGAGCACGGCGCAACCGCTGTCGATGTGGCACGACCAGACGACCGACCGCGTGCTGCAGGTCGCCATTGCGCCGCTTTGCGAGCGTCTGCGGCTGATGTTTTTCGGCAATCTGCAACAGAGCTGGTCGGAGTTCGTGCTGGCCGATCTCGGCGTGTTCCAGTACGAGAAGGTCGCGTTCGCGCCTTCGTCGCGAGCCTTCCAGCAACGCGCGGACGTCGACGCCTATCTGGCGCTGCATGCGTGCCGTGAAGCGCTCGAATGGCTGCTCATCGGCGAGACGGCGCCGCAAGCGATCGACGAACTGGTCGCCGCAGTCAGCGCGGTAGAAACCTCGAACCCCTGGCTGGAAACGCGTCGCGCGAAGCTGCTGTTTCGCATCGGCCAGCATTGCGAGCGCGAGCAGAACTGGCCCGCCGCGCTGGCCGTTTATGAGGTCTGCGCGTGGCCTGGTGCGCGTCATCGGCGCATGCGCGTGCTGGAGCGCAACGAACGCTTCGACGAAGCCTTCGCGCTGGCCGTGCATGCCGCCGCCGCGCCCGAAAGCGACGAAGAAGCGCAGCGCGTCGCGCGCATGCTGCCGCGTTTGCAACGCAAGCGCGGCGAGCGGGTCGACCGCGTGCCGGCCGCGCGGCCGGTCGAGCGCAGCACGCTCGTACTACCGAGGCCCGCGGCCGCGCAAGCGGTCGAATACGTCGCACGCGATCATCTGACTTCCGACGCCGCGCCGGTGCATTACGTCGAGAACGCGCTGATCAACTCGCTGTTCGGCCTGTTGTGCTGGGAGCCGGTGTTCGCAGCGTTGCCCGGCGCGTTTTTTCATCCGTTCCAGCGCGGTCCGGCCGACCTGCATGCGCCGGATTTTCATGCGCGTCGCGCGGACCGGTTCGCGGCGTGTCTCGCGCAACTGGAGAGCGGTGCGTATCGCGAAACGATTCTGCGGCATCTGCATGGCAAGGCGGGCGTGCAGTCACCGTTCGTGTTCTGGGGGCTGCTCACGCCGGAGCTCGTCGCGTTGGCGCTCGACTGTCTGCCGGCCGCGCATCTGAAGCTATGGTTCGAGCGGCTGTTGCGCGATATCCGCGGTAATCGTTCCGGTTTGCCGGATCTGATCCGTTTCTGGCCCGCCGAGCGCCGCTATGAACTGATCGAGGTGAAGGGACCCGGCGACCGCTTGCAGGACAACCAGATTCGCTGGCTCGCCTACTGCGCGCAGCACGGCATGCCGGTGCGCGTGCTCGACGTGCGTTGGGCCGATGAAGCCGTCGCGCAGAATGCAACCGAAGCAACGCCCGGCACGGAGGCTGCCGCATGACTTACGTGGTCGCCGTGCGGGCGATGTGCGAATTCACCGCGAGGCGCGGCGATCTCGATCTGCGCTTTACGCCCGCGCCCACGTCTCTCGAAGGCATGGCGGGCCACGTGACGGTCGCCGGGCGGCGCGCGAGCGGCTATGAAAGCGAGATCACGCTGACGGGCACGCATCGCGGCCTGACCGTGCGCGGCCGCGCCGACGGCTACGACCCGGCGGCGAACCGCCTGGAAGAGGTCAAGACCCATCGCGGCGCGCTCGAACGGATGCCCGCCAACCACCGCACGCTGCATTGGGCGCAAGCGCTCGTCTATGGTCATTTGCTGTGCCGCACGCGCGGGCTCGGCGAATTGACGGTGGCGTTGGTGTACTTCGACATAGGCACTCAGAAGGAAACGCTGCTGACGCAAACGCATACCGCGCGTGAACTGGAGGTTTTCTTCGTCGAACAGTGCGAGCGGTTTCTCGATTGGGCCGTGCAGGAAGAGGCGCATCGCGCGGCGCGCAACGCCGCGCTCGGCGCATTGCAATTTCCGCATGCGCGGTTTCGCAGCGGGCAGCGTGAACTGGCGGTGTCGGTGTATCGCTGCGCGCGCGACGGCAAGCCGCTGATGGCGCAGGCGCCCACCGGCATCGGCAAGACGCTCGCGACGATTTTTCCGTTGCTCAAGGCGTGTGCGTCGGAGCAGATCGACCGCGTCTTTTTCCTGACCGCGAAGACGCCGGGCCGCGCGCTGGCGCTGGATGCAATCGAGACCTTGCATCGAGGCGCCGAGCGCTTGCCGCTGCGAACGCTCGAACTCGTCGCGCGGGACAAAGCCTGCGAGCATCCCGACAAGGCTTGCAACGGCGATTCGTGTCCGCTTGCGCGCGGCTTCTACGACCGGCTCGATGCGGCGCGCGGCACGGCGCTGGCAGGGCCGCGGCTCGACCGCGCGGCGGTGCGCGAAGCGGCGCTCGCTCACGACGTCTGCCCGTACTATCTGGCGCAGGAACTGGCGCGCTGGGCCGACGTGGTGGTCGGCGATTACAACTACTACTACGACGGCAGCGCAATGCTGTACGCGCTCACGCAGATCAACCAGTGGCGCGTCGGCGTGCTCGTCGACGAGGCGCACAATCTGCTCGAGCGCGCCCGGCGAATGTATAGCGCGTCGCTCGATCAGGCGGCGTTCCGGCTCGCGCGCAAGACCGCGCCGGCCGTGTTGCGCAAGCCGCTCGAACGATTGCAACGCGAGTGGAACGCGCTCAGGCGCGCGCAGACCGACACGTACCAGGTCTATGCCGAGGTGCCCGGCAAACTGCTGTCGGCCGCGCAGAATCTGATCGGCGCGGTCGCCGATCAACTCGCCGAAGCGCCGCTTTCCATCGACGACGCGTCGCTGCGTTTTTTCTTCGACGCGATGCATTTCGTCGCGCTGGCCGAGCAATTCGGCGCGCATTCGATTTTCGACATCACGCTCGCCACGGATCGCCACGCTCCACGCGACAAGACCAGCGCCACGCTATGCGTGCGCAACGTGATCCCCGCGCCGTTTCTCGCGCCGCGTTATGCCGCCGCCCGTACCACGGTGATGTTTTCCGGCACGTTCAGTCCGCATCATTTCTATCGCGACACGCTGGGGCTGCCGGAGCAGACGCAATGGCTCGAAGTGGACGGGCCGTTTCGCGCCGAGCAGTTGCAGGTGCGCGTGGCCGCCAACGTGTCGACGCGCTGGCGCGACCGCGAGCGTTCGCTCGTGCCGATCGTCGAGTTGATCGCACGGCAGTACGCGGCGCAGCCGGGCAATTACCTCGGCTTTCTCAGCAGCTTCGAGTATCTGCAACAGGTGGTCGCGATGATGCGCGAGCGGCATCCGCAGTTGCCGGTGTGGGCGCAGGAACCGGGCATGGACGAAGCGGCGCGCGACGCGTTTCTCGCACGTTTTCGCACGATGCAACAGGGCGTCGGCTTTGCGGTACTCGGCGGCGCGTTTTCAGAAGGCGTCGATCTGGTCGGCCAGCAGTTGATCGGCGCGTTTATCGCGACGCTCGGCTTGCCGCAGATCAACGAGGTCAACGAGCAGATGCGGCGCACGATGGAAGCGAAGTTCGGCAACGGTTACGACTACATGTATCTGTATCCGGGCTTGCAGAAGGTCGTGCAGGCGGCAGGGCGGGTGATTCGCACGGAGCAGGATCGCGGCGTCGTGCATCTGATCGATGACCGGTATCGGCGGGCCGAGGTGCGCAGGTTGTTGCCGCGGTGGTGGGGGATGGGATAGCGTTTTTGGCCGTCGCAGCGCACGCGAAACCTTGCGCTGCGAACCCCTCGGGTTTCGATTCGTGCGCTTCTTCGGGTCATTCATGCGGCGACGTCGGCCCCGGATTGCCCGGCGTTCCCGGCCCGCCGGCCGGCTTGGGGTCCACCGGCAATTGGTCCTCCACCGGCGCGTCGGCCTTCCCGGCGGCCGCTTTCACCGAAGCGCCGGCAGCCGGCGTTTTGTTCGGTGTGTTGCTCGATGGCTTGTCGTCCGGCGCATCCTTCGGCTCGATTCTCGCCGGCGCGCTCCGCGCGTCCCACGTCAGCAAATTGCGTTGCGGATTCGCGATCACGATGCCGCGCGCGCTGAACTGGTCGACGATGCGCCGGTTGAACTCGCGCTGCACGCCCCAGCGCGCACTGTCGCGGCATTGCATCTGGCCCGCCAGCGTCACCGCCGAGCCGTCCACGGCATCCACGCCCCAGAAGCTGAAGTCCGACAGAATGCCGTCCTTGAATTTTTCGTCCTCGCGTAACGCGGCGCCGATTTCCTTGAGCGTGTCGATCGCCAGATCGACGTCCTGGCCGAACACGATGTTCACCTTCACCGCGGCATTGCCGAGCCCGCGGTTGGTGTTGTTGACCGTCGATACCGAGCTGAACGGCACCGTGTACAGCGAACCGTCGCCGCCGCGTAGCCGCACCGTGCGGATCGACAGATATTCGACGGTGCCCGACACGCCCGCGAGCGTGACCCAGTCGCCGACCTGCATCGCGTTTTCCATCAACAGGAAAATGCCGGTGATGAAATCCTGCACGAGTTTTTGCGAGCCGAAACCGAGCGCCACGCCGAAGATGCTCGCGCCCGCCAGCAGCGGCCCGATGTTCACGCCGAGTTGGCTCAGGCCGGTGAGCGCGACCACCAGCGCGATCGCGCAGAACAGCGCGCTGCGCAGCATCGGCAGCAAGGTGCGCAGGCGCGCGGCGCGCACCAGGTCGCCGCTGGTGGTCCAGCGGTCCAGCCGCCGTTCCACCGATACGTTGACGCTTTCCCACACCAGCAGCGCGATCACGGCGGCCACGCCGATCGTGGCGAGCGCCGAGGCGAGCCGATGCCCCACGGTGCCGTTGCGGAACAGATCGCCGACGTCCACGCCCCACACCTGCAACAGCGCCAGCACGGTGGCCACGCCGACGATCCACGAGACGATGCGCCGCATCAGCGGGTAGTAGCGATACGCGTGCCGATGCACGAGCGACTTCTCCGCGTCGTCCTGCGCATCGAAGAAGCGGGCCAGCCCGCCGAAGATCACGATCGACACGACCCGCGCACCCACCAGCACGGCCAGCGACAGGCCGCCCAGATGCAGCAGCGTTTGATAGCCGTTCCGCACGTCGAGCGCCCAGATGAACCACAGCGCCATCACGACGAATACCGCGAGCCACGCCCACGCATCCGCGAGGGCATTGCCGAACATCCGCAGCGATTCGCGCGCGGCGAAGCGCTGGCGGATCAGTTCGCCGACCGGCTTCGCGCATTGCAGGATCAGGATCGAGATCAGGATGTGGCCGGCGAGCGCGACCACTTTCATCAGCGCGAGATGCGCCGCATCGTTCAACCCGAGCGACCGGGCGATCTCCGCGAGCGCCGAACCCGCGCCGATCACGCTGACGATCCGCACGATCCAGCGGTGCATGAAGGCGGCCCACGCGTCGCTCATGCGCAACAGGCGCAAGCGCGGCGCGGCCGGTTGCAGAAAGGAGCCGCTGACGATCACGACCACGCGGCACAGCACGTAGATGTCGATCAGCGGCTCGAGTGCGCGGTCTTGCGGCGAGCCGTCGTCGATCAGGATCGACATCAGCGCGCTCGCCGCGCCGACGAACACCGCGAGCGGCACCAGCCGCAGCGCCATGCTCAACAGCGCGCGCGGCAGGCGCTGCAGGAGCGTCCAGTGATGCACCGCCTTCTGTTTGCCTTTGGCCTGGATGGCATCGTCCCTGGGCGAAGCGGCGGGGGATGCGCCGGCCTTCATCGCTTCTGCTTTTATCCGGGCCTCGGTCTCAGCTTCCGACGCGGACGAAGCGGGCAGCGGCGGCGCGGCGTTCGGCGCATCGGCGGGCTGCGGCCTGACATCGACGGGCAGGTCGGCTTGCGGCGCGTCGTCCTGATCGCTCTGTTCGCGGCGCGCGGCGATCGCCCGATAGGTGCGCCGCAACAGCCGCCGCGCGAGCCATTCCAGCACGAGCGCGGGCACCAGCGCGGCAAGCAGCGACCACGCGACGTGAACCAGCGTGCTGCGCGCCTGCGAGCTGGTCGATTGCCAGTTCCACCAGGCGCGCACCGAGGCGACGTCGAGCAGCGCCGCGACCGAACTGCGCAGCGAGGCGCCAAGGTGGACCGCCCAATGCGCGCCTTGACGGGCCAGTTGCGAGGCCAGTCCATTGGACTTGAAGGCGGCTGGAACAAGGGCGGCGGCACCGCTTGCCGCAGCCGGCGCGGAGGCGCCCGATGCCCCCGCCGCGGCGGCGGGCGGTGCGCTCAGGGCGCCGGCTGCGGCGATGGCTTGCAGCGTATCGGCGACCTGCGCGCGGCGTTTGGGATCGTTGAGGACGGCGAGGGCCTGGCGGGCCTGCTCGGGCGTCAGCGTGACCGCCGCGCCGGAGGCCTCGGAGGCGGGCGCGGCTTGCACCAGCGCGGCGACGGCCGGCGAAGCGCCGACGACCAGAACAATGAAAAACCAGACGTGAAGTAGTTTGCGCATAGGGTGCAAGGCGGGAGGCAAGGTGCGGGCGGCGGTGCCGCGACACGAGGACCGGTTCGGCGGGGTGATGATGAACCGACACCTTTTTGGTCGTACAAGTTCCTCGATGGGACGTCCTGGGTCCCGCCGTTCTGCCGGCCTGTCGAGCGCAAGCACCGGTAGCAGAAAGCTTGCCTGTCAAACCGCACTGGCGCGAATGCGCCTGGGATGCGCGGCGCACGCGCGTCCCCGCCGCGCGTGCTTAGGCCGCCCCGGCCTCGCGAACCGGCGCCACGCCGAGCGTGCCCTCCACCACCTCGGTGAAAGTCCGCTCCTCGCGCAAGATGAAACGCCTGGTCTGTGCGAACCTGAAATTCTCGCGTGCTTCGTCGTCGGTTCGCAGCCTTGCGCGATAGGTCTCGTAGGCCGCGAGGCTGTCGAATGCGACCAGGCCCCAGGCGATGTCGTTGGTGCCTTCGTGCGGCAGGAAATAGCCGATCAGATGACCGCCGCAGCGCGGAATAATGCGCCCCCAGTTGCGCGCGTATTCGTCGAAGGCATCGCGCTGGAATGGATCGATCTGATAGCGGACGAAACAGGTCAGCGTCATGTGAAAACCCTGGTCGAGTGAGGGTGGGTGGAAGTGGCCTGAACGGGCACCGGTACGCCAGTATGGCGACTCATCGAGCGTGACGTTTCACTGCTTTCTGAAGTGTGGGCTGGCGTGGTGCGTTGATCGTTGCTCGCTGCCCGCACCACGCACCACGCAACACAAACAGCGCCGCGTCTCGATGCTCGCGCTTCAGCGCGCATGCGGCGCGGCCGCTTTGCCGCTCGTCTTGCGGATCGTCCACACCGCCAGCGCCGCGCCGGCCAACGCGCACACCGCCGATACCAGCGCAACCGCCTGCAACGCCGCCGCGAGCGCATCGGCTTGAGCGCGCGTCACCTCGGCCCGCATGGCGGCGTTCGGCGCAGCCGTTGCGCGGGCCGTCGGCGGCGCGGCCATGCCGATCTGCGTGAGCCGTGCCGCCTCGCGGACGTCTCGCGGCGCATGCAATTCATCGAGCCGCGTCCCGAGCGCGGCATCGTGCGACCACACGAACACGATGCCCAGCACTGCGATCGCCAGCAGGCTCGCCACCCGCGCTACCGCGTTATTGATGCCCGACGCGACGCCGGTACGCGCGGCGGACACCGACGTCATCACCGTGGTCGTCAACGGCGCGACGGTGATCGTCATGCCGAGCCCCAGTACGGCGAGCGCCGGAAACAGGCCGCGCCAGTATCCGTCGCGCATCCAGGGCAGCGCGAACATCGCGAAACCGAGTGCGGCGATCATCGGGCCGACGCTCAGCAGGACGCGCGCCCCGTAGCGACCCGTCAGACCGCCCGTGAAGCGCGACAGCAGGCCGATCGTCACCGGCACCGGCAGCAATGCCGCGCCCGCCTGGGTCGCGCTGTAGCCTTCGGCGCGGATCAGCGTGAACGGCAGGAAGAACAGCGCGCCGCTCAGGCCGAAATAGAGCAGCAGCGTGACGAGATTCGCGCCGACGAAATCGCGTGAACGGAACACGTCGAGCGGCACCATCGGATTGCGGCTGTTGGCTTCGAGCGCGACGAAGCCGGCCAGCACCAGCACGCCGCCAAGGATCGACGCCAGCACCCAGCCGTCGCCGAAGCCGCGCGTCGACGCGAGGGTGAGTCCGTAGGTCAGCCCGGCGAGCCCCGCGGTTGCCGTGACCGCGCCCGGCCAGTCGAGCCGCGGCGGCGTTTCGCCGATACGTCGCCCGTGCGCGCGGGTTTGGCCGTCGTCCTCCTGGCGGCTGTCGGGCACGGCGACAAGCGCCAGTGCGACGGTCGCGCAGGCGATCGGCACATTCAGAAAGAAGATGGCGCGCCACGAGAACGCGTCGACGAGCCAGCCGCCCGCCACCGGCCCGAGCGCCGACGTGATCGAGCCGACGCCCGCCCATGTGCCGATCGCCCGGCCGCGCTCCGCGTCGTCGAACACCGCGCCGATGATGGCGAGGCTGCTCGGCACCAGCAGCGCCGCGCCGATGCCTTGCACCGCGCGCGCCGCGATCAGCGAGCCGGCGCCCGGCGCGAGTCCGCAGCCGATCGACGCCAGCGTGAAGAGGCTGATCCCGGCGACGAACACGGTGCGCCGGCCGAGCTTGTCGCCGAGCGAGCCGCCCACCAGCACCAGCGCGCCGAGAAACAGGAGATACGCGTTGACGACCCACTGGATCGCCGCGACGCTGGCGTGCAGTTCGGTCTGAATCGAAGGTAATGCGACGTTGACCACCGAGCCGTCGATGAACGCCATGCTGGAGCCGAGGATGGTCGCGGCCAGCGCGAGCTTCTTGCGCCGGCTTGGGCGGCCGGAGCCCGCGGGCTGCGCGCGGATCACGAGGGCATCGCACGGACTGGCCTGAGCGGGATGGGCGGAGGAGTGGCGGTGCGCGCGCGCCGCGATGTGCTGATCGGCCAAGTCCGCTCCCGTCTGGATGAACGGCTTTCAGCATAGCAACGCCAGGAGGGATCCGATAGGCGCGCGAGGCCTGCGTGGTCGGGAAAGGCCGGGCAACCCGGCAACCGGCAACCGCAACGGGAAGCCGCAATCGGCAACGGCAACGGCAACCGGCAACCGGCAACGGCAACCGGCAACGGCAACCGGCAACCGGCAACCGGCAACCGGCAACCGGCAACCGGCAACCGGCAACCGGCAACCGGCAACCGGCAACCGGCAACCGGCAACCGCAACTCGCAGCTCGCAACTCGCAGCTCGCAACTCGCAACTCGCAACTCGCAACTCGCAACCGCAACCGCAACCCCGGCAAGCCAGCTCACGCCGTGACGGGTCCCACATCCCCCACAAAACCAGTTCAGGCGCGCGGCGCTCCGAGTTCAAGCGAGCGAATGCGCCCGCCGCTCGGCCTCGTCGTCGGCGCCTGTGCCGCCGCTGCCGTTCAACGCGCGCGAGGCCGCCGGTTCCTGATGCAGCCGGTTCGCATGCATCAGCCGATACAGCGTTGCCCGTGAAATGCCCAGTTCGGCGGCGGCCTCGGACAACTTGTAGCCGTGCCGCTGCAAGGCATGCTCGATCGCATCTTTTTCGGCTTTGCTGCGGATTTCGGCCAGCGTCACGGCGGGCGCGTTGTCGGCCTCGGGCAAGCCGAGGTCGCCCGCGGTAATGAAGCGCCCCTCGCTCATCACGACGGCGCGGCGCACGCAATTGATCAGCTCGCGCACGTTGCCCGGCCACGGATAGTTCGACATCGCGACGATCGCGTCGCTCGACAGCCCGCGCAGTTTGCGCGCGCCGTCCTGCTTGTACATGCTGAGCGCATAGTTGGCGAGCAGCTTGATGTCGCCGCCACGCTCGCGCAACGGCGGCTCCACGAGGCGCAGCACGCACAGGCGGTGATACAGGTCGGAGCGGAACCGGCCGTCCTCGACCGCTTTGTCCAGGTCGACGTGGGTCGCCGAAATGACCCGAGCATCGACGTTGATCACGGCGTTGCCGCCCAGCCTCTCGATGGTGCCTTCCTGCAGGAAGCGCAGCAGCACCGCCTGGCACTCGTGCGGCATGTCGCCGATTTCATCGAGAAAGAGCGTGCCTTCGTGCGCGCTCTCGATCCGGCCGATCTTGCGCTGAAGCGCGCCGGTGAAGGCGCCGCGTTCGTGGCCGAACAGTTCCGCTTGCAGCAGGCTAGGCGGAATCGCCGCGCAATTGATCGCGACGAACGGGCGGCCCGCGCGCGGCGAGCGGTCGTGAATGGCCCGCGCGGTCAGTTCCTTGCCGGTGCCGGACTCGCCGGCGACGAACACCGGCGCCTCGGTCACCGCGCACTTGTCGATGCGGCGGTACAACTGCTGCATTGCCTCGCATTGTCCGACCATGCCGTGCCGGCCGAGCGACGGCTCCGGCGCGACCTCCACATGCCGCAAGTTCGACAGCCCATGCGCGTGGCCGAGCGCGAACACGAGCCGCTCGTTCAGCCAGGGCCGCGTGACGAAATCGAAGCAATAGTCGAGGATGAAGCGGCCGACCAGTTCATTGTCGGCCTGCCCCGGCGCGATCTGGGCGACCCAGTTGGTTTCGACGCGGCGCATGCATGACGCGAGCGCGGACAGATGCTGGGATGTGCAGTTGCCGGGTAATTCGACGAGGCCGACCTTGATGTTGCCGCGTTCGATCATGCGCTCGGCGGCGGCCGCGGTCTTGGCGTGCACGGCATGCCAGCCGGACGCGGCGAGGAAGTCCGCGAGTTTTTGATCGGGCAAGCTCGACACATAGAGAACGGTGCGTTCGGTGTCGACAGGTGTGCCAGTCGTGTTCATGTTACCCCCGGTTCGATGCTGCTCTCAGCACTGCAGTTCGGCCTACTCGCCAGGCCGGCAAGCGCGCCGATCCTCGGCCAACCAAGCTAGCCCGCTTCCGCGTGAACGGACCCGGGCATGGATTTTCGTCACGGCGATCGAGCCCGGTTGCGGGCAGCCCGGCGGTGACGGATTCACGGTAGCGGCAATGGCGGGGGCGTGATGCGTGCGGCATGAGCCGCGAGGTGCTACGCGTCGGGCGGACAGCGGAACAGCGGTCGTGCTGGCTCCTGCCCGGCGTTTTCATCCCCGAATCACTACAACCGATTCTTGACCTCGTTAACCTCGTTGATCTGATACAGGCGCTCTAGGCGGCGCGTGACTTAACCATAAGCGAAAGATCATTCGAATGCCATACAAACAAATAGGGATTCAGAAAGGATTTTTCGCGCCGATGTTGTCTGTGGCGCCGCTCGACGATAGCCGGCCAAATTCGTTATGAGCGCTATCGCACACATCGCGGCAGGTCGCCTTGCGGCATGGCGAAACCGACCTGGCGTCCAGCCATGCGCCGTGTCTCAAGCGTGCGACATATCGGGCCGCCTGCTCCGCTAGCGTTGAATGCCCACCCGCATCGGCACGAATGACCGACGCTTGCGGTCCAGGTCTGCTGCAAGCGGGCTGGCGCGCCGCCGCCGGAGACCCTGGCGTGCCAGGTTCATGCGCAACGCTTCGACGGAGGACTCAATCGTGTGTCGAATACGAATCAACGGCGGCCGGAAGGGGCGGCCCGGCCGTCTGCGCCGCGGTGCGGATCGCCGTGCGACAAGGCTTTCGACCCGCATGGCATGGGCGTTGCACTAAGCGATTCACAGCGAAAGCATTGCCGCCCGATGTGACGCACGGGGAAGCAGCGGTTGGAGCAGACCGGCGGCAAATAAAGACTTCGCAAGCGCGGCCGGGGAAGCCAGTGCGTTTTGCGAGGGTGCGGCGGGGCCATTGAAAAACGGATGTCAATAAAGCGGGGCGAACTGCCGATATACAGATATCGGTCGTTCGCGAACGGACAACGTGAACGCGGCCCCGCCACTTTTTTCGTCCGACTGGATGGAACCGAAGTTGCAGCCGACGTTGAAGCCGTAGTTGAAGCCGCAGTTGAAACAATAACGACAGGCATCGCGCTCATGCGGTTCGCGATCGATGCATGGAACAGGGAAGGGGCAGCGCTCGGCCAGGACCAGCCGGCGCGAGGAAGCGGGGAGAACGGGCCAGGAGCCTTCATAGAGAGGCGCGTGTTACGAGCTGAACCGGGCGCCGTGCCGCGCATTTGCGCGAGCACGGTCCACCCGCAAACGGCCCCGGGAAGGGGGCAACACATTGGGGGTTGTCATGAACAGACTGACCAGCAAGCCGACCATCGCATCGTCGTTGGACCGTCAAGCCACGGTGCGTACCGCTGATGTCCGCTATCAACGGCATGTGGCGCCGCCACGCGCGCTGTTCGCCACGCCTTCGATCGATCTGCAGACGCTCGTGATCGCCGACGCGCTCAAGCGCAAGGCTCAGGCGGAGATTCAGCGCGAGGCGCTGCGCGACGCGATGTTCGAGATGCCGGCGTCGCCCGAATGGACGCGCGATCGCGAGGCGGGCATTCAGCCATCCGATTTCGAAGACTGAAGTGCTTACGCGTCGATCGTGATCGGCGTGGCATCGTCAACCGAACGGCGTTAGACCGGAGGAGACCCCGCATGATCGACGTCTTTCTGCTTTCGTCCAGCACGGAACGCGCGCCGCACATCATCGCGCGCCTCGACGAAAGCGGCGTGCCGTACCGGCTGCGCGCGGCGCACGGCACGGCGCGGCAACTGCGCGTGCACGCCCGCGCGATCAGAAGCGCCGATCTGCTGATCGTCGACGACGTGCATCTGGGCGCGCGCGAACTGGACGGCGTCGAGGAAGCGCTGGCCTGCACCCCGACCTTGCATTGCATGCTGGTGACGCCGGCGCCTCCGGCCGCCTTGCTTGCCGTGGCGGCGCGCATCGGCGTGCGGCATGTGCTGCCGTGGCCGCTCGACGCCCATCAGATCGCCGCCGCGCTCACCAGGATCGCCGCGAACAAGAACATGGATATGCGCCGCGCCGGACGCGTCGTCTCGCTTGCATCGAGCAAGGGCGGCAGCGGCACGACGCTGATCGCCGTGAATCTCGCTTACTCGCTCGCCGCGCCCGGCAACCGGCGCGTGCTGCTGATCGACCTGAGCCAGCAGTTCGCCGATGCGAGCCTGCTCGTGGCCGACAAACCGCCGCCCATCACGCTCGCCGATTTGTGCTCGCGGATCGAGTTCCTTGACGCCGCCTTGTTCGAATCATGCGTGATGCATGTGCACGCGAACCTCGACGTGCTCGCGGGCGCGGGCGATCCGCTCAAGGCCGCGGAGTTGCTGCCCGCGCAACTGGAGCGCATCCTCGCGCTGGTGCGCGAACGTTACGACGCGGTGCTGATCGACGTCGGGCAAAGCCTCAATCCGCTGACGATCCGCGCACTCGACGCGAGCGATGCGATCTGCATGGTGGTGCGGCAGAATCTGCTCTACCTGCACGGCGGCCGACGCATGCTCGACATCTTCAAGGAACTGGGTTATCCGGCCAGCAAGGTGCGGGTGGTGGTGAATCAATACGACAAGAACGCGCCGATCAACCTGCCGACACTCGAACACACGCTCGGCGCGAAGGTCGCGCATCAGCTTCCGCGTGACGACCGGCAGGCCAACGAGGCGCTCAACCGCGGCGTGCCGCTCGTGACGTCGGCGAAAGACAGCGCGCTGGCGCGCGGCATCGGGCTGCTTGCCGACATGCTGTGGCCGGCCGCCGCCGAGCGCCGCAAAGGCGTGCTCGGCCGTTTGCTTCCGATATCGCCGGGCTTGCCGCGGCGGTTCAAGCCGGGGCATTGAACGCATGGCGTCAGGTTGAATGCCTGCGCTTACAATGCGTTCATACGATCCCCGCAACCATGCTCTTCGACACAAAAATGAGTCACCCCAACACCGAATTGATCGAGCGTTTCTACACCGCCTTCCAGCGGCGCGACGCCGAAACCATGGTCGCCTGCTATGCCGACGACGCTGTTTTCAGCGACCCCGCATTCGGCGAGTTGCGCGGCGAGGAAGTGCGCGACATGTGGCGTCTGCTGGTTGCGCGCGCACAGGATTTCTCGCTGACCTTCGAGGGCGTCGACGCCGATGACACGAACGGTCGTGCCCATTGGACAGCCAGTTATGTATTCAGTCAGACGGGCCGCCCGGTGGTCAACCGGATCGACGCGCGTTTCGTGTTTCACGACGGACGCATCGTCGAGCATCGCGACACGTTCGATCTGTGGTCGTGGATGCGCCAGGCGATGGGCGTCAGAGGCACGCTGCTCGGCTGGTCGCCGTTGGTCCAACGGGCGATCAGGACGCAGGCGCGTCGAGGGCTCGATCTGTATCGGCGCAGGCAGCGCAGCGCCTGATACGACGGCCAGGCTTGCCACGCCTGGTGTTGCGCTTGCCACGCCGCAGCCAGTCGATGCAGTATTTTCGTCATCTGGACGAATGGGAGTTCCAATGCCCGTAGTCGATGCCGCATGGCAGGAATGGCTGGTCAGCAACGTCGCGCGCGGCTGCAGCATGGACTCGATGATCGACGCGATGGTGCAAGCCGGTTTTGCCGACGAGGCCGCGCGTGCCGCCGTGCACGCCGCGTTCGGCCGGAAAGCGGCGAACGCGGCGAACGTGGCCGCCGGCGCGAGCGAGGCCGTGCTGACGAAAGCCGCGCCGCACGCTTACCAATACGATCAGTCGCCGGTCGCGCGGGGCAACGTGATTCGCGCGCACGATCGCGACGTCCGCGTGCTGATGCGCTGCGAGCGCCCCGAGTTGATCGTGTTCGCGGATGTTCTTTCGCCCGACGAGTGCGGTGAGATGATCGAGCGCTCGCGGCATCGGTTGAAACGTTCGACGATTGTCGACCCGGCCACCGGCAGGGAAGACGTGATCCGCAACCGCACCAGCGAAGGCATCTGGTATCAACGTGGCGAGGACGCGTTCATCGAGCGGATCGAGCGGCGCATTTCGAACCTGATGAACTGGCCGGTCGAGAACGGCGAAGGACTGCAGATTCTGCGCTACGGCGCGACCGGCGAATACCGCCCGCATTTCGACTACTTTCCGCCCGATCAACCCGGCAGCGCGGTGCATACCGCGCAGGGCGGACAGCGCGTGGCGACGCTGGTGATCTATCTGAACGACGTGCCCGAAGGCGGCGAAACGATTTTTCCGGAAGCGCGCCTCTCGGTCGCGGCGAAGCAGGGCGGCGCGGTGTATTTCCGCTATATGAACGGCTCGCGTCAACTCGACCCGCTGACCTTGCACGGCGGCGCGCCGGTGCTCAGCGGCGAAAAATGGATCATGACGAAGTGGATGCGCGAGCGTGCTTATGGCTGATCTTTTTTCTACATTGCGCGGCGCTGCATGCGGTTATGCCGTCTTGTAGACGTCGGGATCGTGCAACTCCATATAACGCTCGGGGTTCGCCAGTTCACGGAAGCCGTGCGGCCTGTACACATGATGTGCGTCGGTCGTCACCAGCACGATTCTGCGTAGACCCGTGAGCGATGGGCTGGCGAAAACGTGCTTCATCAACGCCGACGCATAGCCCTTGCCGCGATAGTCCGGCAGCACGAAAACGTCGCACAGGTAGGCGAACGTCGCCTCGTCGGTGATCAGGCGCGCGAAGGCGATCTGCCTGCCGCCGACATAGCCGCCGAAACATAGCGAGCCCGCGATCGCACGCTCCAGCGTGTCGCGCGGCATGCCCTGCGCCCACGCTGTTTGCCGTGACAGGAATGCATGGATCATCTCGATGTCGAGGTCGGCCTTGTCGCTCGAAATCGTTAGTTCGGCTGCTTGCACGTCATCACCCTTTGGCCGGATCTTCGGCGCCGCGCGAACCGCCGCCGATGCTCTGGCCGGCGTCGTGCGCGAGGCCCATATAGCCGATCACCGACACCAGCGTCAGCACGCCCGCGCACAGAAACGCGAGACGGAAATCGTCGAGCGTGAAGATGCGGCCCGTCGTCTCGCCGTTGAAGAACGCCGCCGCGCGCAGCGCTACCGCACCGAACGCGATGCCGAGACCGATCGTCATCTGCGCGGCCGCGCTCCATAGCGTGCTTGCCGCGCTCATCTGCGGCTGCGCGACGTCGGCGTAGGCCAGCGTGGCAAGCGTCGAGAATTGCATCGAACGCGCCACGCCGTAGATGAACACGACGAACAGCACGAGGGCAAGCGGCACCTCCGGCGTCAACAGCCCGCACGCGATGATGAACACGCCGGCCACCGCGACGTCGACGATCGACACCATGCGGAAGCCGTAACGTTGCAGAATGCGCGTGGTCAGCGCCTTCATGCCGAGGTTGCCGAGCGCGCTCGCGAGCAGCAGCAAGCCCGACTTGAACGCGGACAAGCCGAAGCCCACCTGAAACAGCAGCGGCATCAGATAAGGCACCGCGCCAATGCCGATGCGTGTGAACGAGCCCGTCACGACCGTCACGGAAAAGGTGGGAATCTTGAGCGTTGAAACGTCGATCAGCGGATGCGGGTGACGCTTCGCATGCTGGAACGCCAGCACGCCCATCAGCAACCCGCCGCCGATGACCGCCGCGGCCACCCACGGATTTTCGCCCGGCTGGCTCGCCAGTTCGGCGCCGTACAGGATCGCCGTGAGCGTCGTGCCGCTCAGCAACAAGCCGACCACGTCGAGCGGTTTGCGTTCGCTGCCGCGCAGGTTCGGCACCAGCGCGAACGCGACGGCCATCGCCGCCAGGCCGAACGGCACGTTCAGCAGAAAGATCCAGCGCCACGACGCATAGGTCGTGATGAAGCCGCCCACCGGCGGCCCGATGACCGGCGCGGCGATCGCGGGCCACGTGATGGTCGAGATCGCCTGCATCATGCGGCTCTTCTCGGTGCTGCGGACCACGATCAGGCGGCCCACCGGCACCATCATCGCGCCGCCCATGCCTTGCAGCAATCGCGCGGCCGTGAACTCCACGACGTTCTGCGACAGCCCGCACAACACCGACGCCACCGTGAACACGGCGATCGCGCTGACGAACACCGTGCGCGAGCCGCAGCGGTCGGCGACCCAGCCGCTCGCCGGAATAAAGATCGCGAGCGCCAGCATGTAGGCGGTCATGCCGAGACTCAGGCTGTTCGGTCCGACGCCGAACGACTGCGCCATCTGCGGCAGCGCCGTCGCGATCACCGTGGTGTCGAGGTACTCCATGAAGAAGGTGGCCGCGACGATATACGGCAGCCAGCCGACATGCGCGTTGCGTGTGCCGCCGGCGGTCATTGCGCTGTCTCCGCCGCACGGCGTGCGGGCTCATGAATGTCGTGAAGGTGCAGGCAGGTTCGGAGAGAGGGTCTGGATTTCATGGTTCTTGCGACTACCTTTCGAAGAGGTGTTTCCGGCCTTCGGACGACGCGAATGCGCGACAGGATCGCGGCTGCGAATAACGCTCCATTAAAGGGACGCGCCTCGTCGCCGGCCTTGAATCCTAACCTGGTAATCGCTGTTGCATCGTCGGCCAGGGCAGTCGCCCGGCGCCCGAGGCGACCGGCGCGCTCCCTGCGCGCCGGTCGGCCGGAAACACGAGCGCGCGCGTCGCTCAGTCTTTCGCGGCGTACTCGCGGTCGAGCTTGTCGTACAGCGGCTTGTTGACGAGCCGCTGGCGTTCGCTGAACGGCGCGACGAGCGTCGCGTCCTCGTCGAGGCGGCCGTTGTTTTTCAACGTGCCGAGCGCGCGCTGCATGCCGAGCACCGCGCCTTGCAGCGCCGCGTTCGCGTACAGCACGATGCCGTAGCCGAGTTGCGCGAGCGCCTCGCGCGATTGCACCGGCGTCTTGCCGCCGATCACGATGTTGATCAACTGCGGCCGGTCGAACAGCGACGGCAGACGTTCGATGTCGGCGAGCGATTCGGTCGCCTCGATAAACAGAATGTCGGCCCCGGCCTCGATGAAACGGTGACCGCGTTCGATCGCGTCCTCGATGCCGTGGACCGCCGCCGAGTCGGTGCGCGCCATGATCTGCAGATTGCGGTCCTCGCGGGCATCCACGGCCGCGCGAATCTTGCCGACCATCTCGCTCGTGCCGACCACTTCCTTGCCGGCGAAGTGGCCGCATTTCTTCGGCATGACCTGGTCCTCGAACTGGATCACGTCGGCGCCGCTGCGCTCGAGCACGCGCACCGTCTGACGCACATTCAGCGCGTTGCCGAAGCCGGTGTCGGCATCGACGATCAGCGGCAGCGCGACCGCGTCGCGAATCCGCGCGGTATGTTCGGCGACTTCGGCGAGACCGATGAAGCCGAGGTCGGGCAGGCCGAGCGACATGTTGGTGACGCCCGCGCCGGTGATGTAGAGCGCTTCGAAACCGGCGTCCTCGATGACACGCGCGCTCATCGCGTTGAAGGCGCCGGGCACCAGCAGGCCTTGGCGTTGCTCGACCTTGGCGCGGAAGGCGGCGCGGCGTGTGGCGGAAGTGGTCATGACGGTGTGTCTCCGAAAAAGGTAAGCGGGTTTGAGAGGCGGCCGTGATTTTGCAGGAAGCATGCCATCGCGCGAGGCTCCGGGACTTAGGCAATCGAATCAGGAGCTTGCGGCGCGAAGCGGCGCTGCGCGGGTTCATGGCAGAATGCGCGTGTGTTCCGTGAAACGTTTCATGGAACGTTTCAACTGTTCGCGGAGTTACCGCAATGTCCACGTTCCCGTCGCTCGTCGCGAATGCCAATACGGCGCTGCCTGGCGTTGCCCTCGTCAGTATCAGCCGCTTGAAGTCGCTTTGCGAGGCCGTCGCGCCGCGTTACGCCGGGCGCGCCCGATTCTTTTCGGTTCGCGAAGGCTACGGCGCGGCCGTCACCGCCTTGCAGGCCTACGTGGATGCGGGCTCGGTCGACGTGGTGCTGGCTGCCGGCTCGAACGGCGCCTACCTGCGCGACAACCTGAACGTGCCGGTCGTCATGGTCAAGGTGAACGGCTTCGACGTGCTCGGTGCGATTGCCCGCGCCGCCACCACGTGGCCCGGCGCGCGGATCGGCCTGGTGCTGCACGAAACGATCTCGCACGAACTGGCGGATCTCGGCGCGTGGCTCAAGGTCGGGCTGACGCAGCGCGCCTACCGTTCGATCGACGAAGTGCGGCTCGCCGTCGAGAAGCTGGCCGCCGAAGGCTGCGGCGTCATCATCGGCCCCGGCATGGCTTGCGATTTCGCGCAGCAAGCCGGGCTCGAAAGCGTTTTCCTGTACTCGCTCGGCGCGGTCGAGGAAGCGTTCGAGCGCTCGGTCGAACTGGCGCGGGTGAGCCGTCAGAAGGAGTCGAAGCGCGTGCGGCTGAATACGATCGTGGCCCATCTGCGCGACGGCGTCGCCGCTTTCGACGACGCCGGCGTGCTCGAAGCGGTCAACCCGGCGATGCTCGAACTGCTGGGCCTCGGCGCCCCGAAAGAAGCTCTTTCGGCGGACCGCCAACAGGACGCGGCGGCGCAAGTCGCGCGCGTCGTCGGTCCGTGGCTGCGCGAAACGCTTGCGAACGACCTGCCGATCGAGGAACGGATCGAGCGGATCGGCGGCCGCGCGCTGATCGTCAACTGCGTGCCGATCATGGAGCATGGCGCGCGCTCCGGCTCGGTGGTGACGGTGCAGGACGCTCTCGTCGCGCAGCGGATCGACCATTCGCTACGCACCAGCCAGCGGCCGAAGCATCTGGTCGCGCGGCATCGGCTGGACGAGTTGATCGGCGGATCGGCGGCGCTCGAACGGGTGCGGCGGCTCGCGCGCGCGGGCGCCGCTCACGACGCCACCGTGCTGCTCACCGGCGAAAGCGGCACCGGCAAGGAACTGGTCGCGCAAGGCATCCACAACGCCGGCCGGCGGCGCGGCAATCCGTTCGTCGCGTTCAATTGCGCGGCCTTGCCCGAGGGGCTGATCGAAAGCGAACTGTTCGGTCACGAGGAGGGCGCGTTCACCGGCGCGCGCCGTGGCGGCAAGCCGGGCCTTTTCGAAATCGCGCACACGGGCACGATCTTCCTCGATGAAATCGGCGAAATGTCGGCCGCGTTGCAAAGCCGTCTGCTGCGCGTGCTGCAGGAGCGCGAGGTGATGAAGCTCGGTTCCGGGCGCGCCACGCCGGTCGACGTGCGGGTGATCGCCGCGACGCATCGCGATCTGCATGCGCTCGTCGAACAGGGATTGTTTCGCGCGGATCTGTATTTTCGTCTGAATCTGCTTCGGATAGAATTGCCGCCGCTGCGCGAACGGCGCGGCGATGTCGCGCAACTGGCGCGGCACTTGTTAAGCCGCGGGGCGCGCCAATATGGGTTGTCGGAGGCGACGCTCGACCGGGTGCTGACGTTTCTCGCACCCTTGTTCGAGCATTACGCGTGGCCCGGCAATGTCCGGGAACTGGAAAACCTGCTGACGCGCGCCGCGATCTATCTAAGCGACGCGGCCGGCCAAGGCCAGGATAGGCGGGATTTGCAGTCGATGTTCCCGGAGTTCGGGCGAATGAAACAGGCGCCGGCTGTCGCAACGCCCGCCGCGCCGATGTCCCGAGCCGGCGAAGACGAACACGCGCCGGCCCGCACTTCCCCGACTCGCGAGGACGTCATGCGCGCTCTCGAGCAGTCGGGCGGCAATCGCGCGGCGGCCAGCCGCGCACTCGGAATCGGCCGCACGACCCTCTGGCGGCTCATGAAAACCGATCCGCCGCGATAGCTGCCAGCGGCGCGATAAATAGCGTATGACTATTGCTATCATTAAAACAATCCGCTTTACCTATTAAGCGCGGTCTGACATACTGGCTCCACTTTCCAACCACTCCGAAAGAGGACTCAGCAAATGCCGATCATCAATAGTCAAGTCAAACCGTTCAAGGCACAGGCTTATCACAACGGCGAATTCGTGACCGTCACCGAAGAAAGCCTGAAGGGCAAGTGGTCGGTTTTCGTTTTCTACCCGGCCGACTTCACGTTCGTTTGCCCGACCGAACTGGGTGACCTGGCCGATCGCTACGCCGATTTCCAGAAGCTCGGCGTTGAAATCTACAGCGTGTCGACCGATACGCACTTCACGCACAAGGCATGGCACGACACGTCGGACACGATCCAGAAGATCAAGTACCCGATGATCGCCGACCCGACCCTGGCTATCTCGCGCAACTTCGACGTGTTGATCGAAGAAGAAGGCCTGGCGCTGCGCGGCACGTTCGTGATCAACCCGGAAGGCGAGATCAAGCTGTGCGAAGTCCACGACAACGGCATTGGCCGCGACGCCGGCGAACTGCTGCGCAAGGTGCAGGCCGCGCAATACATCGCCGCGCATCCGGGTGAAGTTTGCCCCGCCAAGTGGACGCCGGGCGCTGAAACGCTGACCCCGTCGCTCGACCTGATCGGCAAGATCTAAGGTCTCAAGACCCTTTGCAGTCAGCGCCTCGCGGCGCATCGCCGCGCGGGCCGCTTTTCACAGCGGCCCGCGCGTCCCCGGGCCGCGCACGTCCTATCCGATGTGCGCGGCGCCGGGAACCCAACACCCCTCGTCACGGAATCGAAAGCCATGCTGGACGCCAATCTCAAGACTCAATTGAAAACATACCTGGAAAAGGTGAGCAAGCCGATCGAGATCGTCGCGTCGCTCGACGACAGCGCGAAATCGCAGGAGCTGCTGGCGTTGCTGAACGATATCGCGACGTTGTCGGAACGCGTCACCGTGATCGAACGCCGTGGCGACGACGAGCGCAAGCCGTCGTTCTCGATCGGCGAGCCGGGCAAGGCCACAGGCATCCGTTTCGCCGGCATTCCGATGGGGCATGAATTCACGTCGCTCGTCCTCGCGCTTTTGCAGGTCGGCGGCCATCCGGTCAAACTCGACGACGCGGTGATCGAACAGATCCGCAACCTCGACGGCGACTACCAATTCGAAACGTATTTTTCGCTGTCATGCCAGAACTGCCCGGAAGTCGTGCAGGCGCTGAACGTGATGGCGCTCATCAACCCGCGCATCCGCCACGTGGCGATCGACGGCGCGCTGTTCCAGAACGAAGTCGAAGCGCGCCAGATCATGGCGGTACCGACCATGTTCATGAACGGCGAAGTGTTCGGCCAGGGCCGCAGCGGCGTGAAGGAAATTCTCGCGAAGCTCGACACCAACGCCGGTGCGCGCGCCGCGAAGGAACTGGAAAAGAAGCCGGTGTTCGATACGCTGATCGTCGGCGGCGGTCCCGCGGGCGCGGCGGCGGCGATCTACTCGGCGCGCAAGGGCATTGCGACGGGCGTGGTGGCGGAACGCTTCGGCGGCCAGGTGCTCGATACGCTGGCGATCGAAAACTTCGTCTCCGTGACGGAAACCGAGGGGCCGAAGTTCGCGACGGCGCTCGAACAGCACGTGAAGAGCTATGAAGTCGACATCATGGACGTGCAGCGCGCCGAAGCGCTGATCCCCGGCCGCATCAACGCAGTGCGTCTTGCCAACGGCGCGGTGCTCAAGGCGAAAACCATCATCCTGGCGACCGGTGCGCGCTGGCGCGAAATCAACGTGCCCGGCGAGCGCGAATATCGCAATCACGGCGTGGCGTACTGCCCGCATTGCGATGGCCCGCTGTTCAAGGGCAAACGCGTCGCGGTGATCGGCGGCGGCAACTCCGGCGTGGAAGCGGCGATCGACCTCGCGGGCATCGTGCGCGAAGTCACGCTGTTCGAATTCGGCGCCCAGTTGCGCGCGGACGAAGTGCTGCAACGCAAGCTGCGCAGCCTCGCCAACGTGACGATCGTCACTCAGGCGCAGACCACGGAAATCACCGGCGACGGCAAGAAGGTCAACGGTCTGGTCTACAAGGATCTGCGTTCGGGCGAAACGAAGAACGTCGAACTCGAAGGCGTGTTCGTGCAGATCGGTCTCGTGCCGAACACCGAATGGCTCAAGGGCACGGTGGAGTTGTCGAAGCACGGCGAAATCGTCGTCGATGCTCGCGGCGCGACGTCGGTGCCGGGCGTGTTCGCCGCCGGCGACGTGACCACGGTGCCGTTCAAGCAGATCGTGATCGCGGTGGGCGAGGGCGCGAAGGCATCGTTGAGCGCATTCGATCACCTGATCCGCAATAGCGAAGAAGTGGAAGTGGTGAAAGAGGCTGAAGCTGAAGTGGCAGTGTGAGTGAGTGGTTGGTTGGTAGTGGACGGCGGCCTGCGGGCCGCCGTTTTTATTTGAGGCGTGCGGTGTTTTTAAGGTGAAAAGACAGAGGGCGAACGCAACGTTTGATTCCGTGCGTTCGAACCCCCCTCAAACCACATCAAGCCCACAACTCCGACATCTCGATGTCGCGCAGATCGAACACGAGCACTTCGGCGTCATGGCCTTGCGTGAAGCTCAGCGCTTGCTCGCCGCGCACGCGCGCGCCGTCGCCTTCGCCGAATTCGACGCCGTTCACCGTCACGCTGCCGCGCGCCACGTGAACATACGCATAGCGATTGCTGGCGAGTTCGAGCCGGGCGCTTTCATCGCCATCGAAAAGACCGGCATAAACCCGCGCATCCTGTTGCAGCATCAGCGAATCGTTCGCGCCATCCGGCGAGAGCACGAGGCGCAGCACGCCGCGCTTCTGATCCGCGCCGAAGTGACGCTGCTGATAACGCGGCTGCGTGCCCTTTTGCCCCGGCGCGATCCAGATCTGCAGAAAGTGCACCGGCTCGCTCTTCGAATGGTTGTATTCGCTATGCGCGACACCCGTGCCCGCGCTCATCAACTGAACGTCGCCGGGCACGATCACCGAGCCGGTGCCCATCGTGTCCTTGTGCTCCAACGCGCCTTCCAGCACGTACGAGAAAATCTCCATGTCGCGGTGCGGATGCTTGCCGAAGCCTTGCGCCGGTGCGACACGGTCGTCGTTGATCACCAGCAGGTCGGAAAAGCCGTTCTGCTTCGGGTCGTGATAGTTCGCGAAAGAAAACGTATGACGCGAACTGAGCCAGCCGTGCTCCGCGCGGCCGCGTTGATTGGCGTGTCTGATATCGAGCATCGTGTTTCTCCTGGGTTGTTTGCGATCGGGCAATGGTGAGTCCGCGATCCATGAATGACAGTGTAGGTCAATCAGGATGGCTATAATCGCCGTCATACGGGAAACACTGTCACGACACGGTGGACAATACGATGCAACTCGATGACATGCGGATCTTCGTCGCCACGGTCGACGCTCATAATTTCACCGCGGCGGCCAGGCGGCTGGCGCTCTCGAAGCAATTCGTCAGCCGGCGCGTGATGGCGCTCGAAGAAGCACTCGGCGTGCAATTGCTGATCCGCAATACGCGCAAGCTGGCCGTGACCGAACTCGGTCAGGAGTTTTACGAGCGCGCCAAACGCATCCTCGGTGAAGTGGAAGACGCCGAACAGGCCATGTCGCTGCGGCGCGCCGGTCCGCGAGGGCTGCTACGCGTGAGCGCGCCGATGTCGTTCGGCATGACGCATCTGTCGCCGCTGGTGGCGGCGTTCCTGCGCGAGCATGGCGACGTGCGCTTCGACATGGAGTTGAGCGACCGCACCGCCGACGTGGTGGGCGAGGGCTTCGACATGGCGATCCGCATCGGCACGCTGGCGGATTCCACGCTGATCGCGCAGAAGCTCGTCGACGTGAGGATGGTGGCGTGTTGCAGTCCCGGCTATCGGCGGCGGCGCGGGGCGCCTGCGGCGCCTGCCGATCTGCAACGTCACGCGTGCCTGTTGTATGGGCACGGCGGGGCGGTGAACTGGGAGTTCATCGTCGAGGGCGCGCACAAGAGCATCGAAGTGCACGGGCCGTTGCGGGCCAATAACGGCGAACTGATTCGCGATGCCGCCGTGGCCGGATTGGGCATCGCGCGGCTGCCCGACTTCATCGTTGCCGACGCGTTAAAAAGCGGCAAGCTCGTGACCGTGCTCGAGGAATTCCTGCCCGCCGCGGCGAGCGTCTACGCGGTTTATCCGCAGCATCGGCAAAGCTCTCTGACGATTCGAGCCTTTGTCGAATTCTTGCGCAAGCATTTGAAGAAGCAGTTGGCGGCGTGATTCGCCACGTCGCCATGACAACACCTCGCCGCCTCGCGGCGGCAGCCGGCTCGATGCATGCCGGCCGCCGTCGCGTCGCTCATCGCGCTACTCGCCGCTCAGCCGTTGCGGAAAATGAAGCTATAGCCGTTCAGCGCCGGCACGCCGCCCAGGTGCGCGTACAGCACGCGCGACCCTTCCGGGAATTCGCCGTTGCGCACCATGTCGATCATGCCGTGCATCGACTTGCCTTCGTAAACCGGATCGGTCAGCATGCCCTCGAGGCGCGCGCACAAGCGGATCGCCTCCAGCGTGCCGTCGTTCGGCAAGCCATATTCGGGACCGCCGAAGCGCTCGTCCAGCACCACGTCCTTGCTCGTGATGTCGCGCCCCAGTTCGACTTTTTCCGCGGTCTGCTTCGCGATTCGGATGATCTGCTCGCGCGTTTGCGCGGGCTTCGCGGACGCGTCGATGCCGATCACGCGCTCGGCGCGGCCGTCCGCGGCGAAGCCGACCACCATGCCGGCCTGCGTGCTGCCCGTCACCGAGCACACCACGATGTAGTCGAACTTGAAGCCCAGTTCCGCTTCCTGCTGCCGAACTTCTTCAGCGAAGCCGACGAAACCCAGCCCGCCCAACGGATGATCCGAGCAGCCGGCGGGAATCGCGTAAGGCTTGCCGCCGGCCGCGCGCACGCTCTCCAGCGCATCTTCCCAGCTCTTGCGAAAGCCGATGTCGAAGCCGTCGGCCACGAGCCGCACATCGGCGCCGAGAATGCGCGACATCTGGATATTGCCGACGCGGTCGTACACCGCATCCGAGTAGTTGACCCAGTTCTCCTGCACGAGCACGCACTTCATGCCCAGATGCGCGGCGACGGCGGCCACCTGGCGAGTCTGGTTCGACTGGATCCCGCCGATCGAAACGAGCGTGTCGCAACCCTGCGCCAGCGCTTCGGGAATCAGATATTCGAGCTTGCGCGTCTTGTTGCCGCCAAATGCAAAACCGCTGTTGCAGTCCTCGCGCTTCGCATACAGATGCACTTTGCCGCCGAGGTGATCGCTCAGGCGTTTTAGCGGTTGGATCGGCGTCGGCCCGAAAGTCAGCGGATGACGCGGGAATCGTTGCAGGTTCATGGCAGTTCCTGTGATGAGTAGGTTCGACGCGAACAGCAGGTCGTCGCGTTGAGACAATGGTAGGGAAAAGCGCCAGAAATGAGCTTGCGAAAAAATTGCGATGGGCGTAATTTTGAAAAGAGAAATGTCAAAGTGACTTAATAAAAACTTGTGAACTAACCTATGAGCGCAACGAAAGTGCGAAGCGCGCCGGCCGCATCGGCTGCCGCCCAATCACAAGCCGATCCGCTGCAATCGCTCGATCGCATCGACCGCGCGATCCTGCGCCAGTTGCAAACGGACGCGTCGATTTCGAACGTCGCGCTCGCGGCAAAAGTGAAGCTGAGCGCGCCGGCGTGCTTGCGGCGCGTCGAGCGGCTCAAGGAGTCGGGACTGATTCGCGGCGTGGTTGCGTTGATCGATCCGAAAGCGGCGGGCGCGGGGATGCTGGTGATCATCGGCGTGGTGCTGGATCGCTCCACGCCCGAGTCGTTCGCGGACTTCGAGAAAGCCGCGCAGAAGGTGCCGGGTTGCATGGAGTGCCACGTCGTGACCGGCGAATTCGACTACTTTATGACGATCCGCACGCGCGACAGCGACAGCTTCAACCGTTTGCATGCGGAGCAGTTGCTTTATCTGCCGGGCGTCCGGCAGATTCGCTCGTTCATGGTGCTCAAGGAAATTCTCTCGACCACGAAATTTCCGCTGTGAGCGCCGCTGTAGCCCCGGCTGCGATGCCTTGATGCCTCGATGCGGAAAGACGCGCATGCTGTCATAAAAGCCCTTGCTGGCCGACTAAACATCGAGACCACTCGCGGGCGGCACGACCAACGCCCGAACGGGTGAAACGTGCGAACTTTCCGGGACGATCATCATGGCTTGCAGCAGACGGATTTTCTTCAGGTTGATCGGCGCGGCGTCGCTTGCCGGCGGCGCGTCGGCATGGCGCATCGCGTTCGCGTCCGAGGCCGCGGTTGTGATCGCGCCGCCCGCGCTCGACGAACCGGTCTCCGCCGCCACGGCGCACGAAGAAACGGCGGTATTCGCAGGCGGCTGCTTCTGGGGCGTGCAGGGCGTGTTCCAGCATGTGCGCGGCGTCAGCAAGGCGGTGTCGGGCTATGCGGGCGGTGAGCGCGACACCGCGCACTACGAGACGGTGAGCGGCGGCGAGACCGGCCATGCGGAAGCCGTGCAGGTCACCTTCGACCCGGCCAGGGTCACCTACGGCCAGTTGTTGCAGGTGTACTTCTCGGTCATTCACGATCCGACCGAACTGAACCGCCAGGGGCCGGACAGCGGCACGCAATACCGCTCGGCCGTGTTCCCGATGACCGATATGCAGCGGCGCGTCGCGCAAGGCTACATCGCGCAGCTCGAGAAGGCGCATGCGTTTCGGGCGCCCATCGTCACGAAGACGGAGACGTTCAAGGCTTTTTACCCCGCCGAGTTCTATCACCAGAACTACCTCACGCTGCATCCCAACTCCGCGTATATCGCGCTTAACGATATGCCGAAGGTGGCCAACCTCAAGCGGCTGTTCCCGAATCTCTATCGCGACAAGCCGGTCCTCGTCGAAGCGGCCAGGTAGGATCGCCCGCGTTCGATGCATCAACGGCGCCGCATCGCGCGGCGCCGTGGTTTCCTGAAGGCGCATTGCGCTCGCGATTCCTTGCCACGGCGTGCTGGCACGCTCGCTCGGCCTCTCGTTGTTTCCCGTTTGCGTTTAACCGGTTTCGCACCGCTTCCGCCGACCAGGCCCGCATTTTGCACAGTGGGTCCGTCGGCAAGGCTTTCGCGGCAATGGTTCATACGAAAGGCCCGCTGTCCGGTACGCGACTCCCCGAGCAGGTGCGTTCTTGCCGGGCAACGCGTATCGTTTGCTGAAAAAACTACACGCCGCGCCTGAGAGCGCGGCGTGCGCCGGGGTGCTGTTCGATTCCTTGCGGACCCAGGCGGAACCTAAAACCCCTTCGCCCTGCGCGAGATCGGAGGCTTCTGGTGCGCAATGACAGCCGTGAAAAGCGGATCGGCACGTTCCGCAATAAACCAATAGGCATCGCGGCAGTTTCTCTGGTCGCCGTGACCCTCGGCGTTGCCGTCGTTCCGGGCGCCGCCTTGGCGCAAACGCCTTCGCCGCTGGGCGAATGGCAATACTCGGCGGGGATTCCACTGCAAAAGGTGTGGCAGCCGAGCGTTCCCGACTGGCAGTTGCGCGTCGGCGCGGCGACGTCGTTCCAGCCGCGCTACGAGGGCTCCGACCGGTATCACTTGATGGCCGGCCCGAGCGTCGACGTGCGCTACAAGGATCTGTTTTTCTTTTCGAGCGGCGAGGGACTCGGCGTCAACTTTGCGCAGGGACAAAACTGGCGTGCAAGCCTCGCGGCCATCTACGATCTCGGACGCCGCGGCCACGACGATCCGCAGGAACTGAACGGCCTCGGCAACATCAATCCGGCGCCGGGCCTCAAGCTCTCGGGCGAATACGTGGTGTCGAAGGAATTCCCGCTGGTGCTGCGCGCGGACGTCAGACGCTACTTCGGCGGCTCGAACGGCTGGACCGGCGATCTCGGCGCGTATATGCCGATGCCGGGCAGCACCAACAACTTCTTCTGGTTCGCCGGGCCCAACGTAACCTTCGCGGACTCCACCTACATGAACAGTTGGTTCGGCGTGAATCGCGAGCAGGCGGCGCACTCGCGGTATCCGGAATATCACGCGAGCGCGGGCGTCAAGTCGGTGGGCTTCGGCATCAGCGTGGTGTGGCTGTTCGACAAGCATTGGTTCGCCACCGCGGATGGCGCATTCCAGCAACTGGTCGGCAGCGCGGGCAACAGTCCGATCACGCACCGCAAGGCGAACGGCGTGGCCGACATTTCCATCAACTACCGCTTCTGATGCGTTTGCCGATGCACGGCGAAGGCGGTGCTTAACCGATGGCCGCTATCGGGCGATGAAAGTCGGAAGCGCTATCGATGGGCAGCGGCATGCCACACGAACGTTGCGAGAAGGGCGCGGCGCAGCGGCGCGCGAACGAGATCGGCTACGGCGCGCGAGTAGGGCTCGAATGAATGGGAGGCGCTGCATGGCTCGCATGATTGACCGGCGCGGGCGGTGCAAAGTTGCGTGCCGTCGAACACAGCAATACCCGAGCCGCCTCACCCGGGCGCTGGACGGCGCGTGCTCGCGCCGCGAGGCGGCCGGTCAGCCGCGCTTCGTTTTCGCCCCGGCCTGCGTTTCGCGGTCCCAGCGCTTCAGCCAGGGCACGATGAATTCCGCGAAGCCGTCGGCGGGCGGCGACAGCGCGCGCTCGGTGGAGCGGTACAAGCACACCTCGCGGATGGTTTCCGGATCGACGATCCGCTTCATCACCAGCCCGAACGTGCGCGCGAGCGGCGCGACATAGGCGGGCGCGAGCGTCACCGCCAGCCCTTGCGATGCGAGACCGAATGCCGTGGTGACGTTGTCCACCACGTCGACCGGAATGATGCGGGCCTCGGCCGGCAGATTGGCGAGCATCTGCCCGACCGCGCGTTCGTGGTCGCGGCCGGTGGCGACGATCGGCACGTCGCGCAGATGCCGCCACTGCACACGGCGCCGCGCGCTCAACGGATGCGCCGGCGCGCACCACATCACCCACGGACTCGCGAACGCCCGCTCGCGCCCCACGCGCGCGCCGCTTTGCCGGTCGGGGCCGATCGCGAGATCCACGTCGCCGCTTTCCACGCGCTCCACCAGTTGCTCGACCACGGTGTCGACAATCCGCACGACCACTTTCGGTTTGCCGCGCGCGTATTCGGCGATGGCCGCGGGCAACGCGGTGGCCGCGAGCACCAGCGGCGCGCCGACCCGCACGATGCCGGCCGCGCGGTTGCGGATGTCGTTGGCCGATTGCGCGGCGGCGCGCACATGGCGCAACACCGATTCGGCCGAGGCAAGAAAATCCTGCCCCGCGCTCGACAGATTGACGCGCCGCGTGGTTCGGTCGAAGAGGCGAAAGCCCAGTTCCGTTTCGAGTTCGGCCAGCAACTGGCTGACCGCCGACGAGGTCAGCCCGAGCCGCTCCGCCGCCGCGCCGATACTGTGCAAATCGACGATGGCGAGAAACGCTTCGAACTGACGAATGGTGACGCGCGTGAGTGACATGAAAAACGATTGTAAAGAAAAACTTACTAATCGTGAAAAATCGATTGATTGTGCGCCGCGAGCGATTGCCTGACACTTGCCCCAATCGACGCACGCACCCAATGACGCTTAGACTTTGGGTCTCGTCCGGCGGGTGTCGGCGCTTTGCTCGCCGCACCGAAACCATAGCGACGCCGGACCCACGCCCACCACCAAGGACTTGCCATGTTCGACCACATTCCCGCCTACCCAGGCGACCCGATTCTGAGTCTGAACGAGGACTTTCAACTCGATCCTCGCCCCAACAAGGTCAATCTGAGCATCGGCATCTATTTCGACGACGCCGGCAAGCTGCCGGTGATGGACGCCGTGCGGCGCGCCGAAACCGCCTTGCTCGATGCGATCGGCCCACGCTCCTATCTGCCGATGGCGGGCCTGCCGCTCTATCGCGACGCCGCCCAAGCGCTGGTATTCGGCGCGGACCACGAAGCGCGCGCGACGGGCCGCATCGCGACCTTGCAGACCATTGGCGGCTCGGGCGCGCTGAAGGTGGGCGCGGATTTTCTGAAGCGCTATTTCCCCGGCTCGCAGGTGTGGATCAGCGATCCGAGCTGGGAAAACCATCGCGTGATCTTCGAGGGCGCGGGCCTGACCGTCAACACCTATCCGTACTACGACGAACACACCGGCGGCCTGCGTTTCGCGGACATGCTCGACGCGATCGGCCGCTTGCCGGAGCGGAGCATCGTGCTGCTGCATGCGTGCTGCCATAACCCGACGGGCGTCGACCTCACCCCGGCGCAATGGGCGGAACTGGTGCCGGTATTGCAGCGCCGCAATCTGATCGCGTTTGTCGACATGGCGTATCAGGGCTTCGGCGCGGGCATCGACGAAGACGCCGCGTGCGTGCGTCTGCTCGCCGATGCGGGCGTGGCGCTGATCGTCGCGAATTCGTTCTCGAAGAATTTCTCGCTGTACGGCGAGCGCTGCGGCGCGTTGAGCGTGGTTTGCAAAAGCAGTGAAGAGGCCGGCCGCGTGCTCGGCCAGTTGATGTCCACGGTGCGCGCGAACTACAGCAATCCGCCGACGCACGGCGCGCGGCTGGTCGCCAACGTGCTCGCCGATGCGTCGTTGCATGCGTCATGGGAAGCGGAACTCGCCACCATGCGCGAGCGGATTCTCGCGATGCGTACCACGATCCACGAAGGACTCGCCGGCCGCGTCGATGAAGTGATGCGCGCGCGTTATCTCGCGCAGCGCGGCATGTTCACCTATACGGGCCTGAGCGAGAGCCAGGTCGAGCGCTTGCGCGGCGAGTACGCGGTGTACGTGCTGCGTTCGGGGCGCATGTGCGTGGCCGGATTGAACGCGCGCAACGCCGGTTATGTGGCGTCGTCGATCGCGGCGGTCGTGGCGGGGGCATAGCGTTTCCGATTCCTTCCGATTCGCGGCAATCGAACCGCGACAACCACAGCGAACCACAACGATGGAGACTCGAATGACCCCGACCCTTGAGATGCAAGCGGCCGACGCACCGAAGCACGCCGCGATGCATCCCGACGAATGGCAGGCGCGCGTGCAACTGGCCGCGTGCTATCGCATCTTCGACCTGCTCGGCTGGACCGAGATGATCTACAACCACATCACGTTGCGTGTGCCGTCGAGCGCGAGCGGCGGCGAGCGGCATTTTCTGATCAATCCGTTCGGCCTGCACTATAGCGAGGTGACGGCGAGCAATCTCGTGAAGATCGACGTGCAAGGGCGCGTGCTCGACCACTCGCCGTATCCGGTGAATCCCGCGGGGTTCGTCGTGCATGCGGCGATTCACGAAGGCTTGCCCGACGCGCACTGCGTGATGCATACGCACACCACGGCGGGCGTCGCGGTGGCGTGTCTCGAGGACGGCTTGCAGCAAACCAACTTCTATAGCGCGCAGTTGCACGAGCGCGTTGCGTACCACGACTTCGAAGGCATCACCGTTCACGCGGATGAAGGTCCGCGCCTGCTCGAACATATCGGCGACCGGCAGGCCGTGATCCTGCGCAATCATGGCCTGCTTGCGTGGGGCCGCACGTTGCCGCAGACTTTCGCGATGCTATGGACGCTGAACCGCGCGTGCGAGATCCAGATGGCGACGTTTTCGATGGGGCGCGCGCGGCCCGTGCCGGAAGAGGTCGCGATTCGCTGTTCGCGCGACGCGTTGCAGTTCGACCCGCGTCACGGTGCGGGACAGGACGTGTTCGACGCGCTGGTGCGGCGGGTGGACCGCATCGACGCGAGCTATAAGGATTAAACGCGAGGATTAAACGCGAAGATTAAACATAAACGACTAAACGCAAGGATTGAAGCGATGAAAGTAGCGATCTACGGTGCGGGCGCGATCGGCGGCTGGATGGGCGTGAAGCTCGCGCAGGCCGGCCACGATGTCGGCGTGGTGGCGCGTGGCGCGACGCTCGGCGCATTGCGCGAGCACGGCTTGCGTCTGATCGAAGGCGGCGCCACGCATGCCGTGAAGGTGAAGGCGAGCGAACAGCCGGCCGAACTCGGCGTGCACGACCTCGTCGTGGTGGCGGTGAAGGGACCGGCGATGGCGTCGGTGGCCGCGCACGTCGCGCCGCTGCTGAGTCCGCGGACGATCGTGCTGACGGCGATGAACGGCGTGCCGTGGTGGTTCTGCGACGGCCTTGGCCGCGACTTCGCGGGCAAGCGGCTCAAGTCGATCGATCCTGACGGCGCGATCGCCGCCGCGATTCCGACCGAACAGACCGTGGGTTGCGTGGTGCACGCCAGTTGCCTCGTCGAGGCGCCGGGGGTGATCCGGCATCATCAGGGCAATGGGCTGATCGTCGGCGAGGCGTCGGGGCAGCCGAGCGAGCGCGTCGCGGCGCTCACCGCGACGCTCGCCGCGGCAGGCTTCAATGCGTCGATGTCGGAGCAGATTCAGCGCGACGTCTGGTACAAGCTGTGGGGCAACATGACGATGAATCCGATCAGCGCCATCACCGGCGCGACCACCGACCGGATTCTGAGCGACGAGCTGGTGCGCGGCTTCGTCACGCGCATCATGCTGGAAGCGAAGGAGATCGGCGCGCGCTTCGGCATTCCGATCGAGCAGGCGCCGGACGATCGCCACGAGGTCACGCTCAAGCTCGGCGCGATGAAAACCTCGATGCTGCAGGACGTGCAGGCGGGCAAGGCGGTCGAACTGGATGCGCTGGTGGCCGCGGTGCGCGAACTCGGCCAACTGACTCATGTGGCGACGCCTTACACGGATGCGTTGCTCGGTCTCGCGAGGCTGCATGCGAGCACGTTGGGCTTGTATCCGCAGCAGTGAGGCGGGCGGCCGACCTTCGGCGATATGACGCGGGCTTCGCGCTGAGCGCCGCAGAGGGACTCGGCTTTCCTCCATTTCGCGGCGGGCAGGGTCGGTGCCGCAGCCGGCTTCGCGCTGTTCCTGCAGTCAACGCCGCAGCCATTCCCGCCCGTCAACGCCGCAGTCAACCCGCAGTCAACCCGCCGTCACTCCTTCAACCACTCCCGCCCACATGCGAAGCCTGCCGCGCGTGCTGCGTGCCCGCCGCCGCGAGGCATTCCTCGATCATCGCGCGGAAGGTCGGCGCCGCATGCGAAGCGCCGGTCGCGCCCATTTCCGGCCCCGCTTGCGGCGCTCCGCCGACGCCGACCACGAGCGTCGCGCGCGGCCGCCATTGCCGCGTGCGGCGCAACATATTGCGCAGATACGGCGGCGATTCCGGCGCGTCGAGCGAGACGATGCAGATGATCGGCGCATCCTTGAAGGCCGGTTCGTCGGCGCGCGCGCTGCGATAGCCCGAGTGCGTCGCCATTAGCGGCGCAAGGCCCTGGCGGCCGAGCAGTTGCACGGCGATCGCGGTGGTGACTTCGTCGAATGCGCCGCGTCCGGGCACGCACAGCACCGAGGTTTTTTCAGTCTCGGCGCGCGAGTGCGGATGCGCCGACATATGGCTCTCTGGCCGCTCGGACAGATCCGCCGACGCCGAAGCCAGCGCCGCCCCGGCGGATTCCGCCGGATCGGCGCGAGACAACCGCTCCGGCACGCCGTCCGCGATTTCCAGGTTTTCGACGATATCCACCAGCGACTCGTTGACCCGCGCCAGTTGCTCGGGCATCAGCACGCCGCGCATCGCGTCGTTGCGGGCGAGCTTGAGACCTTCGAGCGCGACCTTGTCGTAGTAGTCGATCAGCGACATCTCGCGCAACAGACGCTCGGCCTGCACGATCGCCTCATGCGGATCGTCGGCGAGCAGGCGCTGATAAAAGGTCTGCGCCGGCGTGAGCGCGGGCTGATCGCCCAGCAGCACGGTGAGGAAGTTCAGGCGGTCCGCATAGCGGCCCAACGTGACGACGCACAACGTGAGCGGCGTGGACAGCACGAGGCCGACCGGTCCCCACAGCCAGCTCCAGAAAATCGCCGCCACCACCACGGCGAGCGGCGACAGCCCCGAGCGGTGACCGTACAGCAGCGGCTCGGCGACCTGCCCGGCCACCACGTCGACGACGATGAAAAGAATCAGCGTATACACCGCCATCGTCCATTGCGGCTGAATGGCGGCGGCGAGAAAGACGGCGAGGATCGCCGCGATCCAGATGCCGATATACGGCACGAAACGCAGCAACGCGGCGATCACGCCGAACAGCAGCGCGCCCGGCACGCCGATGATCGCGAGACCGATCGCGATCACGCCGCCCGCGCTCACGTTCACGCCTAGTTGCGCGACGAAGTAGCGGCTCAGGCGCCCGGCGGCGTCGTTGATCGCGGTGGTGGTGCGGTGCAGATCGCGCGAGCCGAACAGGCTGATCAAACGGTCGCGCAAGTCCTCGCGCTGCAACAGGATGAAGATCGTCACCACCAGCACGATGAAGGTCGTTTCGAGCGGCGCGATGGCCGGCGACAACGCGCGCTGGGCGAGTTGCAACGGCGTGGGCGACGGCTCGTGCACTTCGACGGGCGTCGGCACGGCGGGCGCATTGCGCGCGGCGCGCCCGGTAGGGCGCGGCGGATTCGGTTTCGACGGCGCGACGCGTTGCAGCGTGGCGGCGGCGCGCTTCATCAGCGAATCGGCACGGCCCACGGTCTTTTCCTGCACCGTCTCGATCTTCTGCTCGATCGCCACCTGATACTGGGGCAGGTCGCCGGCGAGTTGCACCAGTTGCGCCCCGATCAGTCCGCCGACCGCGAGCAGGGTGGCGAGAGCGAACAGCACCGCGATGAAGATCGACGGCAACTGTCCCATATGCAAGCGCCGCAGCGTCTGCACGAGCGGCGCGAGCAGGAAGCTGAGCAGCACCGAGAGCGTGATCGGAATCAGCACCGCGCGGCCGAAGTACAGCGCGCACACCACCACGACGCCGGTGATCACCGAGGCGAGGCCGTGCAGGCCAGGCGTGCCCGGCGGATAGACGCGGTTCGGCCGCCCATGCGGCGGGAGCGATAATTTCATGAGCACACTTTCCGATTGAATGGCGTCGCTTTATAGGGAAGGCGCGCGCGGCTGGAACGTCGGCGTCGACTAAAGCGCCTGGCAGCAATACGCATGCCCGAATTGTAGGCGCTTTGATCGTCTCAAGGCTTATAGAAGCAGCGCGCGACGCTCCACGCGCTCATCCCGCATGCACGCGCAGCAACTCGAACAGTTGCGAACTCGCGTACAGCACGAGCCCGATAAAGCCGCCGACGATCGTCCCGTTGATGCGGATGTATTGCAAGTCCTTGCCGATGTTCAGCTCGACTTGCCGCGACATCTCGCGCGCGTCCCAGTTCTTCACGGTATCGCTGATGTGGCGCGTCAGGAACTGCGCGAAGTCCGGCGCCATGCCGCGCGCCGCGTCCTCCAGGTGATCGTTCAGCGATTGACGCAGCGTGGGATCGTGCGCGAGCTCGCGGCCCACCCATTGGCCCATCGCCATCACTTTCGCGTGCAAGGCCGAGTCGGGGCTTTGCAGATCGCGCTTGAGCCAGGCGCGCAATTCGCCCCACATGTCCTTCACATAGGTGCCGAGCGCGTCGCCTTCCAGCAGATAGCGCTTCAGTTCCTCGCCTTTTTGCAGGAACGCCGGATCGGTTTTGAGTTTGGCGATCAGCTTATGCGCGGCGTCATCGAACTTTTGACGCAGCTCATGCGTGGGGTTTTCGCTGATCTGTTCGAGCATCCGGTTCACCGCGTTGGCGATCGCTTCGGCGCCTTTCTCGCCGAGCCATGCGGAGGGCAGGATCTTTTCCATCTTCGGGTATTCGCTCTTCACCCAGTCGACGATGCGGTCGGCGATAAACGCGCGCGCCTGCTCTTCGCGCAGCAACGCGAGCACCTGTTCGATGCCGGCGTCGAGCAATTCCTGATGACGGCCGTCCTTCGTGAGCGTGTCGAGAATCGCGCCCATCGATTGCGACAGATCGACCTTGGCCAGCACGCCGCGCAAGGCGTCCTTGATGAAGACCTGGATGCGCACGTCGTCGGTCAAATCCAGAATGCCGCCGGTGAGCTTGACGACGTAGTCGCCGAGCCGCGCGGTGTTGGCCGGCTGCGTCAGCCAGCCGGTAATGCTTCGCGCCGGGTCGTGCTTCTGGATCAGACCGACCAGCGAGGGCACGTCCAGGAACTTGTCCTGCACGAAGACCGCGAGGTTGTCGGCGATCTTGTGCTTGTTCCTCGGAATGATCGCCGTGTGCGCGGAGACGATCGGAATCGGCACGCGGCGAAACAGCGCGACCACCGCGAACCAGTCCGCGAGCGCGCCGACCATCGCGGCTTCCGCCACCGCCTTGATGCCGTCGACCCACACGCCGCGCGGCATGAAGGCGGTGACCACGAAGACGCAGGCGGCCGCCAGCAACAGCAGCAAGGGTGTGCGCTTGGCCTTCTTGAGTTCGATTTCCTTGTTCATCGGCAGCGGTGCGGCGGGTTCCATTCGATTGAAATACGGCGCAGCAATCGACGCGCGCGTTCGGAACCGCGAGTGTAGCGCCGCTGTTCGGGCAATGCGCCATCCACGTGGGGCTATCTTTGCCGCGTCGGCGCGGTAACATCTGCGGCTGGAGTGCTGGAGCGGGCGGTTCGGCCAGGCGCGAAAGACACGATGCACGCGATGAGCGCCCACCGGTCGAACCCGCGCCGACGCCACAACGCCAGGCAAGGCCACGCAAGGCCACGCAAGACCAGGCGACGCTGCAATTGAACGGAATGGAGGCACAGTGATCAGGTTTCTGCACACCGCGGACTGGCAGATAGGCACGCAATTCGGCCAGTTCGAGCCGGACGAGGCCGCGCATCTGGCGGAGGCGCGCTTCGAAACCGTGCGCCGCATCGCCGACGAAGCGGCCGCACGCAAGGTCGACGCCGTGCTGGTGGCGGGCGACGTCTTCGACCTGCAAACGGTGTCGGACACGGTGATCCGCCGCCTGTTCGGCGCATTGCAAGCGTTCTCGGGACCGTGGATCATGCTGCCGGGCAATCATGACGCCGCGCTGGTCGAAAGCGTGTGGACCCGCGCGCAGCGGCTGAACTGCGTCGCGCCGAACGTGCGGCTCGTGCTCGAACCCGGCGTGGTGCTGCTCGACGAGTGCCGCTCTGCATTGCTCTGCGCGCCGCTCACGCAACGCATCACCTACGACGACACCACCGCTTTCTTCGACGCCGCCGAGACGCCGCCGGGCTATCACCGCGTCGGGCTCGCGCACGGCAGCGTGAGCGGCATCCTGCAGGAGGGCATCGATTCGTCGAATCCGATCGCGCCCACGCGTGCGGCGAGCGCGCGGCTCGACTATCTCGCGCTCGGCGACTGGCACGGCCACCTGCGGGTGGACGAGCGCATCTGGTACGCCGGCACGCACGAACAGGACCGTTTTCGCGGCAACGATCCCGGCTTCATGCTCGACGTCACGTTGCGCGAGCCTGGCGCGTCGCCGCGGGTCGAGCCGGTGCGGGTCGGCAAATATCAATGGCGGCGCTGGGACGAAACGATTGCCGTGCCGACCGACGTGGATTCGCTCAAGGCGCGCCTCGCGGCGTTGAACGGCAACGACGTGCTGCGTCTCGCGGTAAGCGGCACGGCCGCGCTGGCCGATGCCGAGGCGCTGCACGTCGCGGTGGAGGAAGCCCGCGCGCGAGTGCGCGCGCTGCGCGTCGATCTGAGCGGCCTGCAAGTGCTGCCCACCGCCGACGACCTCGCCGAACTCGGCGCGCAGAGCGGCTATCTCGCGAAGGTGGTGGCGCGTCTGCGTGGCTTGCAGGAGGACCCGCAGTCGGACCCGCGAGAGGTCGCGCGCGCGGCCGAGGCGTTGTTGCTGTTGGCGCGCATTCAACGTGAACTGCCGCGCGAAGCGAGGTCCGCATGAAGCTCGAAAGCATTGCGATCCAGGAGTTCAAGCAGTTCACCGGCCGGCTTGTGGTCGACGATTTGCAGCCGGGGCTCAATCTGTTCACCGGACCGAACGAGGCCGGCAAGAGCACGATCGCCGAAGCGGTGCGCGCCGTGTTTCTCGAACGCTACAAGGCCTCGCATCTGAAGGATCTGTTGCCGTGGGGCAAGGCGAGCGGGCAGCCGTCGGTCGAAGTGACTTTCGATCTGGACGGCACGAGCTGCAAGCTGTCGAAGCAGTTCGTCTCGCGGCAGCGCTGCGAGTTGCGGATCGGCCAGTCCGTGTTCAGCGAGGACGAAGCCGAGGACAAGCTCGCGGCATTGCTCGGTTTTTCGCGTGCCGCGCGCGGGCCGTTGAAAGCCGAGAACGCCGGCGTTCCCGGTTTGCTGTGGGTGCAGCAGGGCGGCACGCAGGAGATGCGCGATTCGACCGGGCACGCGGCGCAGTATCTGCGCGACGCGCTCTCGCAACTGTCGGGCAGCCGGGAGTCGGCGGGTGAGGACGCGTTGATCGCCGCCGTGCAGCGCGAACTTCGGCAACTGCTCACGGCCCGCACGCAGAAGTCCACCGGGCCGCTCGCCGAAGCCGAACAGGCCCTGGCCGCGCTGCTTGTCCAGCGCGACGAGCTGGAACAGCAGCGCGAGCAGTTCGAGGAGAACATCGCGCGCCTCGCCGCGCTTCAGGAAGCGTTCGACGACACGCAACGCAAGCGGCCCTGGGAGCTTCACGAGCAGAAAGCCGTGCAGGCGCAACAGCGCGCCGACGCCGCGGCGGAACTCGAACGAAGCGTTCAGCAACTCGCACAGTCGCTGCAAGTGAGTGAAGCGGAACTGGCGCTTTCGTTGCAACAGGAGCAGGGCGCGGCCGAACTGGAAGCGGCCGTCGCTCGCGAGCGGCAGCAACTCGATGCGGCGCGAGCCAACGTGTCCGCCGTTCAAACCGAGCATGATCGAGCCGCGGCGAGCGTCGCGCGATTCGAGCAAGCCTCCGCCGATGCCAACCGGGCGCTCGACCTGGCGAACGCGGCGGTGAGCGCGGCGGACTTGCGCAGCCAGATCGGCCTGCATCGCGCCGAAAGCGAGCGGCTCGAAGCCGCGATCGCCGACGCGGGCAAGGCGAACGACGCCGTTCTCGAAGCCGCGCGCGCCGCGGCTTCGCTCGAAATCGACGCGGCGAAACTGAAGCGGCTTCAATCGCTCGATGCCGAATTGACGGTGCTGCGTGCGCGCACCGAAGCGGCGATGACGCGCATCGAATACCGGCTGAACGGCGCGATCACGGTTGGCGAAGCGCAGGTGAGCGGCGCGGGCGTGTTGCGTCTGGACGAGGAGAAGCTGATCGGCCTCGGCGCGCTCGGTGAGTTGCGCGTGATTCCGGGCGTCTCCGATTTGCCGGCGCGGTTATCCGAGCTTGCCTCGCTCGAAGCCGGTCATGCGCAGTTGTTGCAGGCGTTGGGCGTGGCATCGCTCGGTGAGGCCGAAGCGCGCCATGAACAGTGGAAGGCGCTCGTCGCGCAACAGAAGAGCCAGGCGAAGATTCTCGAAGTGCACGCGCCGCAGGGCATCGACGCGCTGCGTGCGGCGTTGGCTTCCACTAGCGCGCGCTGGCAGGCGTCGAATGAACGGCTGGCGTTGCTGCCCGATGTGTCCGCCGCGCCGCCGCTCGACGAAGCGCGCCGCAACGCCGAGATCGCGCGCGATGCATGGGAAGCCGCCAGAAAACTGCTGGCGCAGTCGGCGGAAAAACGATCGACCGCGACAGCCACGACCGACTCGCTCGCCGCCCAATTGCAGCGCAAGGAAGCGCAGTTGAACGACGAAGCGTTCCGCCGCCACCGCGCGCAATGGCAGACGAAAATGATCGAGCAGCGCGTACAGGTCGATGCATTGAGGAAGCAGCGCGAGGGACGCGAGCGCGAACTGGAAGCCGCGCGCCTCGACGATCCGGCTGCCGAGGCGAAGCGCTATCGCGCGTCGGCGGAACTCGCGCGCGGCGAGCAGCATGAGCGGCAAGTGCGGATCGCGCAATTGCGCAGTCAACTGGAGACGGTCGGCGCCTCCGGCCTCGGCGAGCGTCTCGCGGCGGTGCGGGCGCGCGTCGAACAGGCCACGCGCCGCAAGGACGAACTCAGCTTGCGGGCCAGCGCGTTGAGCCTGCTCGACGAAGTGCTGGTCGACGAACGCGACGCGGCGGTGGCGCAACTGCGCGCGCCGTTGACCGAGCGGCTCGGGCATTATCTGCGGCGAATTTTTCCGCAATCGACCATCGCGCTCGGCGACGATCTGAGTCCCGCGACACTGGATCGTTATGGCCGCGCGGATACGCTCGACGCGCTGAGCTTCGGCACGCGCGAACAGCTCGGCATTCTGACGCGGCTCGCGTATGCGGATCTGCTTAAGGCATCGGGCCGGCCGACCTTGCTCATGCTGGACGACGCCGCCGTGCATACCGACGCCGCGCGGCGCGATGCCATCAAGCGCGCGCTGATCGACGCGGCGACGCGCCATCAGATCCTGGTGTTCACCTGCCATCCCGAGTTGTGGGACGACTTGGGCGTCAGGCAGCGGGCGATCGACGATCTGAAGGCGGCGGCATAGGCCACCCCACCCGTTATCTGGATCGATTCACTCGTACCAGCGCGGGGTATAAATCCATTCGCCGCCTTCGGCGTTTTTGGCGAAGCCCCGCGTGGTCGATGAGCCCACGATCACCATCGTCCGCATATCCACGTCGGACGAGCGCAGTTCGCCGAGCGCGATCGTGCGCAGCGTGCCGCCCGGCCTGCCGATATCGCGGCCAAGCACCACCTTGGTGGTCGCGGCGCGATATTCCCTCACGATGTCCAGCGCCTTATCCAGTTGCCACGGACGCGCGCGCGAGATCGGGTTATAGAACGCCATCACCAGATCGGCTTCGGCCGCGTGCCTTAGACGCTTTTCGATGATCGTCCACGGCTTCAGATTGTCGGACAGCGACAGCATGCAGAAGTCGTGACCCAGCGGCGCGCCGGCTTGCGCGGCGGTGGCCATCGCCGCCGACACGCCCGGCACGATCGACAGGTCGACCGCGTGCCACTGCGCGTTCCGCTCGGCGTCGAGCGCTTCGAGCACCGCGGCGGCCATCGCGAACACGCCCGGATCGCCGGACGACACCATCACCACCGAGCGTCCCATGCTCGCCAGTTCGAACGCGTGACGCGCGCGTTGCATTTCCTCGCGATTGTCGGTGCCATGCACGCGCTGATCCGCGCGCAACGGGCCGGCCATTTTCACGTAGGTGTCGTAGCCGAGAATATCGGTCGCTTCGTTCAGCGCCGCGCGCGCGGCGGGCGCCATCAGATCGGCGCTGCCGGGGCCGAGGCCGATCACCGTCAGACGGCCGCGTGCGCGGCCGATCGTGTCGGGATCGATCGCCAACGGCGCCACTGCGAGCGCGACGCCGCTAGTCGCGTCGTCATGCAGCGTTTCGTAGGGAATGCGCAGCGCGGCATGCAGCAGGTTGCTGGGCCGCTCGCCGTCTTCGGGATGCGTTTGAGTGAAACGCAGCGGCACGTTCAGACTGGCGGCGGCCTGAGCGAGCGCCTGGTCCGCCATGTGTTCAGACGAAGCCAGCAACGCCGCGAGAGAAAGCACCGCAAGACCCTGCGCATCCAGCGCCTCACGCACGCGCGCTTCGATCTCCGCACCCGCACCCGACACCGCCACCACCACACTGCGCGGATGAATCACCAGTTCGTCATCACGTCCGCTCCACGCTCGCGGCGTCACGCGAATCGCGAGACGCGCCGATGCCGAGCGCGGCAACTGCGCATCGTCGAGCCACGGCGCTTCGCCTTCGATCCGCGTGCTCTCGCCGGCCAGCAGATCGGACACAAAGCGTTTGCCTTGGCCGAGATCGGCGAGCGCATAGCCTTCGGGCGGATTGAGCACGCAGGTGCCGAAGCGCAATTCGCCGCTCGTCGTGATCGCCGGCGACACGGCCAACGCGGCGGCAATCACGCGCGCCATCACGTTGACGCCGGCGAGACCGCCGAGCAAGGGCACGACCGCGCTGCCGTCCTCCGCGACGGCCAGCACCGGCGGCTCCGCGCCCTTGTTCGCGAGCAACGGCGCGACGCAACGAATCACGATGCCCGCCGCGCACAACGCGACGATCGGCGTGCCGCGCGCATACAACTCGCGCAGATGCGCGCCGAGTTCGCTGTACGAGACATCGGCCGCGACGCGTCCCTGCAACCCATGCACCTGGCTATTCGCGTACAAAGCTTGAATGCGCCGCGCGGTCGTCAACGCGCCCGCGCCGAGAATCACGATCGCGGGTGGCGTCATCCTTGCCATTTTTCCCCCGGCACGACGAGCAGCGAGAAATACGGCGACGCCATCGGATCGACTTCCGCGAGCGGCACGATGCGCTGATTGCCCATCGTCGCACGCTCGACGTAAAGCGCGCGCCGCGCGAGACCGAGTTCGCCCAGCACGCGCCGCACCTTGTCGAAATTGCGGCCGAGTTTCATCACGACGGCGGCGTCGGCATCGGCGAGACGGCGGCGCAATTCGTCCTCGGGCAGCACGCCCGAGAGCACGGAGAGGCTCTGGTTGCGATAGACGAGCGGCGCGCCGAGCACGGCGGCGCCGCCGAGCATCGAGCACACGCCGGGCACGACTTCGCTCTCGTAGCGCGCCGCGAGCCGGTCGTGCAAATACATATAGGAGCCGTAGAAAAACGGATCGCCCTCGCAAATCACGGCCACGTCGCGGCCCGCATCGAGATGACCGGCGACGATCTCCGCCGCCGTGTCGTAGAAGTCGGCGATGATCGCTTCATACGAGAGCGGCGGTTCGAGCGCTTCGGTGGTGACCGGATACACGAGCGGCAGATGCTGCTGCGCGTCGTGCAAATGCGCTTCGATGATGCTGAACGCGTTGCCTTTCTTACCCTTCGCGACGAAATACGCGACCACGGGCGCCGCTTTCAGCAGACGCAGCGCCTTCAGCGTGATGAGTTCAGGGTCGCCGGGGCCGACGCCGAGTCCGAACAAACGTCCTTGCACGGTCATTTATTCGACCTCCGTCGCGAGCGCGTTCACGGCGGCGGCGGCCATCGCGCTGCCGCCGCGTCTGCCGTGCACCACCACGTAGGGCACGCCGCGGCTGTCGTCCGCGAGCAGCGCCTTCGATTCGGCCGCGCCGACGAAGCCCACCGGAAAACCGAGAATCAGCGCGGGCTTCGGCGCGCCGGCATCGAGCATGTCGAGCAAATGAAAGAGCGCGGTCGGCGCATTGCCGATCACGACGACGCTGCCCGCGAGTCGCGGACGCCACAATTCGAGCGCGGCGGCCGAGCGCGTGTTGCCGAGTTCGCGAGCGAGCGCCGGTACGTCGTCGTGGGTGAGCGTGCAGATCACTTCGTTGTTCGCGGGCAGCCGCGCGCGCGTGATGCCTTGCGCGACCATGCCGGCATCGCAGAGAATCGGCGCGCCTTGCGCGAGCGCCGTGCGGCCCGCGGTGCCCGCGCCTGCGGAAAATTGCAGGGCGTCGACGATATCCACCATGCCGCACGCGTGAATCACGCGCACCGCGAGTTTTTCCAGGTCCGCGGGGATGCGCGATAAATCGGCTTCCGCGCGGATCGTCGCGAAGGATTGGCGATAGATCTCCTGACCGTCGCGAATGTAATCAAGCATCTATGGGCTCCGGGCCAGGTGGTCGAGCAGGTCGGCGGCCTGGTCGATCGTCAGTTGGCGCGCGACGCACTGGCCGAAATCCGAGTGCCCGTCGTCGCGTCGATAAAGGTCGTAAGTGCCGGGCGACACAGCCAGCAGTGTGTACGGCGCACGATGCGCGGCGGCGCACGAGCGCGGGCAGCCGCTCAGATGGACCTCGACGTTCTCGGGCAAGCGCGCGGCGAGCCGCAGTGCGTCGGCCTTGGTGTCGGCGAGGCTTTTCGCGCAGCCTGGCGAGCCCGCGCAGGCGATCAGACGCGTGATGGCTTGCGTGGCATCGCAGGCGAGGCCCAGCGTGTTCAGTGCGGTCAGCACGGCTGGCACGGCGTGCGCCGCGATGTCGGTCAGCAGCACGCTTTGCCACGGCGTGACGTGCAGCGTGCCGTTGCCTTGCTGTCGTGCGAGCGCGGCGAGGGCATGCAGGGTGGCGGCGTCGAGGCGGCCTAGCGGCGGCTGGCCGCCTACGTGCCAGGTCTCCGTCGTGCGTTGGGCGTGCGCGCCGAGACGACGCGCGGCATCGGCCGGTGTCGCGCGATGCCAGGACGCGAGCGACGCGTCGCGTGACAGCGGGAAATCGACATACGTTTGCGCGCGCTGCAATACGGCGTCGACGGAACGCGCGGCGAGCAGGTGACGCATGCGCGTGGCGTCGGCGGCGGCGAGGTCGAGAAACGAGTGCAGCAGCGCGCGGACAAGCGCAGGGACTTGCGATGACGACACGGCGGCTAATGCGCCTGCGTCGTCCACGCGACGAGCTTGTGTCGAGTCATCGCAACCGGCAGCCGGGTTTTGCGGTAACGCCACCGCTGGCGGGCAACCCGCAAGACCGAACACGAACCGCACACCGTCACGAACTTGCGACGCCGCGAGCCACACGTCATGCGGATGATCGAGCCTCGCCAGGCGCTCGCCGCCATCCACCAGCAGCGCGAATTTCGGCGACAACGCCGCGAAGCGCGCTTCGCCTTGCAGCAGCGCCAGCAGTTCGGCGCACAGCGGCCTCGTGTCGAACAAGGCGAAGGGATCGCGCCCGGCGGCGGGGCTGATCATCACGTTGCGCACGTCGTCGGCGGCCGCCGCGCGGAGCGAGTTGGAAGCCGGCGCGGCGCGCTTCGCCATCGCATCCGAACCAGCCGCCGCGTCGGGCGCCGCTCCATCGGGCCCAAGCCCCGCCGCCACCAACGCCGCGCTCAACGCCGCTGCCTCGCCGCCACGCACGCCGCGCACCTGCAGGTTCGCGCGATTGGTCAACTCGATCACGCCGGCCGCATGCCGCGCGCTCGCCTCGGCAATCGCCTCGGCCTGCGCGGCGCTCAACTCGCCGCCAGGCAGCTTGATCCGGCAGATGCCGCCGTCGCGCGCGGCGACGATGCGCAGCAGCCCCGGACACGCCGAGGGCCGTGGCGCTGGGGCCGCGTCGGGCAAAACGGTGGAGGGCGAAACTTGATTCAAGACGGACACCGGGTTTAGCGTCGCGCGAAAGCCCGAGCAAGCCGTGAGGCGGGCATTGCTGCGGCATCGGTACACCCCGCCCGATGCAGGCTGGCACGAACAGTCTCGCCGGCAGGTCTCCTGGCTGGCAGGTCATGGTCCGCCGCTGCCTTCCCGGTGAAACCAGTGGCGCGGAGCGCAAACGGACTCGCTGCATACAGTTGCGGGGGCAGCCACAGTGGCACTGTGTTCCCTCTTCGGCCCCGAAGGGCACCGGCGGCTGTATTATGCCTTTTTTCGGACAGCACAACGAGGCTGGACGCTTTGACCGGCGTGGCACAGCGCATGATTTGAAGACACAGAATGAGGATGGATGCATGCCTGCGTGGCTGACGGTGGTGGGCATGGGCGATGACGGCTTCGCCGGTTTGGGACGGCCCGCGCGGCGTGCGTTGCTGGAGGCGTCGGTGATTTACGGCGGCGAGCGTCATCTGGCGATGCTGCCCGCGCGCCTCGCCGCGCGCCGCGCGGCATGGCCGCGGCCGTTCGATCTCGCGCCGTTGCTGGCCGAGCGCGGCGCTTCCGTATGCGTGCTGGCGAGCGGCGATCCGATGCTGTTCGGCGTCGGCGCGACGCTCGCGCGGCAGTTGCCGGCCGGCGAGTTGCGGGTGCTGCCCGCGCCGTCGTCGCTGTCGCTGGCGGCGGCGCGGCTCGGCTGGCCGTTGCAGGAGGTCGCGACCGTGTCGCTGGTGGGGCGGCCGCTGCCCGCGCTGAACGCGCATTTGCACGACGGCGCGCGCGTCTTCGTGTTGAGCGCCGATGGGCGCACGCCCGCGGCGTTGGCCGAACTGCTGAATGCGCGCGGCTTCGGCGCGACCCGCATGATCGTGCTGGAACATCTGGGCGGCGAGCTGGAACGTCGCATCGACGGCCGCGCCGATCAGTGGTCCGCTCCCGATGTCGCCGCGTTGAATCTGATCGCGCTCGAATGCCGCGCGACCGAAGGCGCGCCGCGTCTGCCGCTGACCTGCGGCTTACCCGACGACGCTTTCCGCCACGACGGCCAGTTGACCAAGCGCGACGTGCGCGCGATCACATTGGCGCGCCTCGCGCCGACGCCCGGCGAATTGCTGTGGGACGTGGGCGCGGGCAGCGGCTCGATCGGCATCGAATGGATGCGCGCGCATCCGACCTGCCGCGCGATCGCGATTGAAGGGCACGCGGAGCGGCAGCGTTTCATCGAGCACAATCGCGACGCGCTGGGCGTGCCGGGTCTGCAACTCGTGGCCGGGCGCGCACCCGAAGCGCTGCAAGGGCTGCCGGCGCCGGACGCCGTGTTCATCGGCGGCGGCGCGACGGCGGCGGGCGTGCTGGAGACGTGCTGGGCGCGTCTGCGCGACGGCGGCCGGCTGGTCGCCAACGCGGTCACCTTGCAAGGCGAGGCGGCGCTCGCGGCCTGGCGCGAGCAACATGGCGGCACGCTCACACGCATCGCGCTGGCCGACGCGCAACCGCTCGGCGGCTTCGATACGTGGCGCCAGGCGTTGCCGATCACGTTGCTGGACGTGACGAAGGCCGCGCGTGAAACCGATACGGCCGCCATCGCGACGTCATCCGAATCACGGCGACAACCGTAATGCGCGAAGAAACGCCCGAACAACCCGCGCCGCTGCGTAGCGGCTATACGACCGGCAGTTGCGCCACCGCGACGTCGCTCGCGGCGGCGCGTCTGCTGCTCGCGGGCGTCGTCAGCGAGGTTGCGGAAATCGTCTTGCCGAAAGGCCAGCATGTGCCGATGCCGCTGGTGTACTGCCGCTTCATCGCTGACGGCGCGGGCGGCGCGGAAGCGGGCACCGTGAAAGATGCCGGCGACGATCCCGACGTGACGCACGGCGCGATTGTGTTCGCCCGCGTGCGGCTGCTGACCGAACCGGGTGTGATTTTTCGCGCGGGGCCCGGCGTCGGCACGGTGACGCGCGCGGGACTGACGCTGCCGGTCGGCGAGCCCGCGATCAACCCGGTGCCGCGCAAGATGATGACCGACCATCTCACCGACCTCGCCGCCGAGCACGGCTACGCAGGCGGTTTCGAGGTGACGATCGGCGTCGAAGACGGCGAGGCGCTCGCGCTCAAGACGATGAACCCGCGCCTGGGCATACTCGGCGGCCTGTCGATTCTCGGCACTACCGGCATCGTGCGGCCGTTCTCGTGCTCGGCCTATATCGCGTCGATCCATCAGGGCATCGACGTCGCGCGCGCGAACGGCTACACGCATCTCGCCGCCTGCACCGGCAACGCGAGCGAGGACGCGATGCGCGCGCATTACGGCCTGCCGGATATCGCGCTGATCGAGATGGGCGACTTCGTCGGCGCGGTGCTCAAGCATATGAAGCGCGCGCCGGTCGAGCGGTTGAGCGTATGCGGCGGCTTCGGCAAGCTCAGCAAACTCGCGGCGGGGCATCTCGATCTGCATAGCCGCAATTCGAGCATCGATCTGGAACGGCTCGCCGTTTGGGCCGCCGAAGACGGCGCCGACGACGCGTTGCAGGCGGCGATTCGCGCGGCCAATACGAGCCAGCAGGCGGTCGCATTGGCGCGGGCGCAAAACGTGCCGCTCGGCGACATCGTCTGCCGGCATGCGCTTGAAGTGGCGCGCGCTATCGTGCCGCCGCAGGTCAACGTCGAAATGTTCGCGATCGACCGCCAGGGCAATCTGATCGGAGCCGCGCAATGACGCGTGTCCTGCTGCTCGGCGGCACCGGCGACGCGTTGCGGATTGCGCGGCAACTCGGCCGTGAGCACGTGTACAGTCTCGCGGGTCTCGGCAAGGTGCCCGACGATCTCGCGTGTACGGTGCGCGTGGGCGGCTTCGGCGGCAGCGAAGGGATGGCGCGCTATATCGAGGCGCAACGCATCGCGCTCGTGATCGACGCGACGCATCCCTACGCCGCGCAAATCAGCGCGAACGCCGTCACGGCGAGCCGCGCGGCGCGCGTGCCGTGCTGGGCGCTGCGCCGCGAGGGCTGGCAGCCGCAAGCCGGCGACGATTGGCGCAGGGTCGGCGATTGGGCCGAGCTTACGGCGGCGCTTGCTGCGTTCGAGCGTCCGCTATTTACATTGGGACGCGAACCGCTCGCGCATCTCGACGACATTCCGGCGCATCAGTTCTGGACCGTGCGCTGTCTCGATCCGCACGAAGGCAATGCGCGGGCGCGAATTCTGGCGACGCGCGGACCCTTCACGCTCGAAGGCGAGCGCGCGTTGTTCGCCGCCGAAGCGTTCGACGTGGTGGTCAGCAAGAACAGCGGCGGCGGCGCGACCGAAGCGAAGCTCGAAGCGGCGCGCGAACGCGGTGTGCCCGTTGTCATGCTGCGCCGCCCGCCGTTGCCCGCCGTGGATCGTGAATTCGAACGCGTGGCCGATCTGCTCGAAGCGTTGCGAATCGCAGTTTGAACCGCGCATGCATCGCATGCCGCAATGAATCATGGAGTGTTGAATGACGGTGTTTTTTATCGGCGCGGGCCCCGGCGATCCCGAACTGATCACGGTGAAAGGACAGCGCCTCGTGCGCACGTGCCCGGTGATTCTGTATGCGGGCTCGCTCGTGCCGGCCGCGGTGCTTGAGGGCCATGCCGCGCGGCAAGTGGTCAACACCGCCGAGCTCGACCTCGATCAGATCGTCGCCTTGCTCAAGGACGCACACGGCCAGGGCCACGACGTGGCGCGCGTGCATTCCGGCGACCCGTCCCTGTACGGCGCGATCGGCGAGCAGATCCGCAGATTGCGCGAGTTGAACATTCCCTACGAGATCGTGCCGGGCGTGACCGCCACGGCCGCGTGCGCAGCGGCGCTCGGTTGCGAACTCACGCTGCCCGATATTTCGCAGACGCTGATCCTCACGCGCTATGCGAGCAAAACCACCATGCCGGAAGGCGAGCAACTCGCCGACCTCGCGAAACACCGCGCGACGATGGCGATTCACCTGGGCGTGCGGCATCTCGCGCGCATCGTCGATGAATTGCGTCCGCACTACGGCGGCGCTTGTCCGATCGCGGTGATCTACCGCGCGAGCTGGCCCGATGAGGAAAAAATCACCGGCACGCTCGACGATATTCTCGGCAAGGTGCAGTCGGCGAATATCGAGCGGACCGCGCTGATTCTGGTGGGCCAGGTGCTCGCCGCCGAAGGCTTCGCGGAGTCGACGCTGTACGCGAAAAACTGACCGGCCACCGGATGCGCGGCGGCGTCAGTCCTCGATCGGCGCCAAGGCTTCGTTCGGCATCTTGCGGTCCGCGCCGAGGTGAATCGCCGGCACCAGCGTCAGCAGCAGGACCATGAAGATCGAGATCGCGAAGATCGAGACGAAGGTGAGGTGCAGCGACTCGTGCAGCACCATGCGGGTCATGTCGCTGTTGACGAGGCTCGCCGCCTGATTTTGCAGCAGCGCCTTCAGTTGATCCGAGGTGACCGCGACCGCATCCTTCGCGTGACTGAGGCCGAAGTTGAGCACCGCGCCGAACAGCGTCGCGCCCAGCGTGCTGCCGAGATTGCGCGAGAACAGATTCGACGCCGTCGCGCTGCCGCGTTCGTCCATGTGGACGATTTCCTGGATCAGCACCAGCGAACCGACGCTCGAGGTGCCCATGCCGAAGCCCATCACCAGCGAGCCGAATGCCGCGACGAGCGGCGAGCCGCCAGGCGACAGAAACAGCAGCAAGACCGCGCCGAGCGGCACGAACGCGCTGCCGCCGACCAGAATGCGGCGCAGGCCGATGCGGTGAAACGACTTGGCCGCGAGCGTCGCGCCGACGGGCCAGCCCACCATCATCATGGTGAGCGAGAGGCCCGCGATCACCGGCGAGCGATGCAGCACGCCTTGCACGTACATCGGCAGGAAGGTGGTCGCGCCCATCAGGATCATGCCGGAGAGCAGCGTCGCGCCGTTGCATGCGGCAATCGGGCGGCGGCTCCAGAGCGCGAAGGAAATCATCGGCTCCGCCGCGCGCCGCTCCTGCCAGACGAACAGCAACACGCACAGTACGAAGACGCCGCCCGCCAGCGAGGCCCGGGCAAGCTCGTCGTCGCCGGCGAAGGTCAGCGCCATCATGAGCGCGGCGATCGCCGCCATGAAGAGCGCCGCGCCGCCGAAGTCGATCGACGGCCGCGCATGCCGCTCCGATTCGCGCAGGAACGCGATGAAACCCGCCGCGGACGCAAGCCCGATCGGCACGTTCATCCAGAAGATCCAGGCCCACGAGATGTTGTGAATGATGAAGCCGCCCACCATCGGACCCACCACCGCCGAAATCGCCCACACGCTGGCGAGATAGCCTTGCACCTTGCCGCGTTCGCGCGCCGGATACAGGTCGCCGACGATGGTCAGCGTGACCGGCTGGATCGCGCCCGCGCCAACGCCTTGAATCAGGCGGAACGCGATCATCGCGGGCATCGACCACGCGAAGCCGGCCAGCACCGAGCCGAGCAGAAAGATCGCGATGCCCATCAGCACGATGGGCTTGCGTCCGTACAGATCGGCGAGCTTGCCGAACACCACGGTCATCGCGGTCTGCGTGAGCAGGAACGACGAGAACACCCAGCTATACAGATGCAGGTCGCCGAGTTGCGCGACGATCTGCGGCATGGCGGTGGAAACGATGGTGGCTTCGATGGCGACCATCGCCATCGAAGCCATGACGGCGGCGATGACGAGGCGGCGCGATGATTGCAGGCTGCGGGACATGGGGCGAGGGTTAGTATTAGGATGTTGGGCGTCGGGCGGCATGACAATCGGCATGCGCGCCGCGACACGACAGCAGGCCGTTCGAGGGCGGCCGACGTGAAGTATGCGCCTTGCGAGGAATTCGCGCTGAGCCTGGGACCGCCGGCTTGCAACTAAGAAACCACGCCAGAAGCGACATCGGAAACAACGCCGGTTTGGCACAGCGCTTGCATTCGCAAGGCTTTCTTTCGACAAATGGAGGTTCATGATGAGGATCGAATTCACCGGACGCCGCGAAGTGGTGGCAGCGGCGCGCGTCGCCTTCGAAGCCAATGTGGATGGAGCCGACGTCTGGTGCAGCGTGTCACTGGATGCGCTGAACGACCACTTCGGCAACGGCGGCACCTCGGCTCACGATCTCGTCGGCACCTTCGAGGCGAATCGCGCGCGAATAGAAAACGCCACGCGCAAGGTGCTCCAGAAGAACGGCGGACAGTCGGTGGAACTCGAGACGGGGGACTTCAACTGACACCTGGCGGCGACAGGCGTCGCGCGAGGCGAGCCACGTTAATAAGAGGACGGCGCTGGCGGCACGTCGAACAATCCATCGTGGGCCGCCAGTTCCACCGCGCAATCGCCTTGCAGTTCCGGCGGACTCTGGCGCTCGCTGAACGCCGCGCGCACCCATGCGCTCAGACGCTCCTGAAACACTCGGCGCTGTGCCGTATCCAACGCGGCATAGCGGCTGATCTGCGGCTTGGTGAACGCGATCGTCACGATGCAACGCGCATCGAGCGAGGTATCGCGATGCGATTCCATCACCCATGAAAGCTGAATGAAAAGACGCGCGCCTTCGTCGTAGCTGCTGACGCGCGGCGCTTTCGGCGATTCGAAAATGCCCGCCAGCGCTAGTTCGATTTCCTCGATGCGTTGCTCCAGTTCGGTTTGAATCATTGCTTCCTCCTCGCGGCTCGCCGTCGGTGCACGTCGCGCGGACTGCCGCGTGGTTCAACCCGGACCCGCGCATGTCTCGTTGAATGAGCAACGCGCATTCCTCCTGAAGATGAGCAGATGAGCGCCCCGGTCACGGTCGGGTCACAGGCGGGTACGGGCGTTGCTGCGTCGCATGGGCTGTTTTTTCATCGACATCGCGGACAAGGGTAAGCGATCCACGAACGACGCCCCTCAGCGTAAGGTGGCAGAACGCGTGAGGTGTGGTAGCGGTGCGGGTCAGCGGAGATTGGCCGGCATTTTCCACGGAAGCAGCGCGTCGTAGTCGTCGACGGTCTTCGCCAGCGGGAGACGCTGGAACAGCCAGGTGAGATAGCGATACGGATCGATACCGCCGGCCTTGCAGGTTTCGACGAGAGAGTACAGGTTGGCGCTCGCGTTCGCGCCGTCGACGGTGTCCGAGAACAGCCACCCGCGACGCTTAGGAAAGCCTTTCCATAAGCGCCGGGGCTGGCTGTTCGCCGATACGGTTGCTGGTGCGCAGTCGAGTGCGAATCTCTACTCGCTGGTCGAGACGGCCAAGGCCAACGTCATCGATCCCTATCGTTACCTGATCACGTTGTTCCAGAAGTTGCCTCTGGCGAATACTGCCGACGACTACGCGGCGCTCCTGTCCTGGAACACTCTGGAACGGACTCTACACTGTCACCGGACCAAACGCGGAGAGCAGGTCACCGCGAATTGAATCTCAACGACGAAATGCGCGAGTCAAATAACGCTTCCGGAAAAACACGCCTCGCTCAGTCTCATCAAAGCCGAGTGCACGGTGTAAAGCTTGCGCATCCACGTTGTCGATAGACGTATCAGAAGCAAATTCTGCGCATCCATGCGAAGCGCCCCACTGTTCGATCGATGTACGCAACAAACTCGCGATACCTTGGTGACGCATACCGTGGACTACGTAAATGCCTTCGAGAAAAAGCACCGGCGAGGTGTCACAGCCGTTGACGTAGTCGCGTCGTATCGCAGCCTCAGCAAAGCCGAGCGCCTCACCTTGGGATGAGACGGCGATAACCATCGCGTAACGATCAGGCTCGGCAAGCAACTGCTTAGTTTCTCGTACATGGTCATCTACACTTGCATGTGGCCAGAGCATATGAGCTGACTCGCGTCAAGCGCAGCCAGGCGACCATGTCTTACGCGCTCGCGCTTGGCCGTGCCGAGCTGTTTCCAGAAATGCCCGTCACTGTCGTGGGCTTCAAACCGGATATCGATGAAACGCCGTGGCTCGTGAAACAGGTCACGCACACGATTACCGGCGACGCTGGCTTCACGTCACAACTCGAATTGGAAGTGCGCGACGATCCGACGACAGATCGGCATCGGTCACACTTCCGGAAGAGAAGCCGATAGAAAAAGCCCGCACATGCGGTAATGCCGTTCAGTTAAGGCACTTTGAGGTGCCGAACGGAGTAACGCTGATACAACTGTTTGACTGCTTTTGCAGACGGACATCCTGTTACGGCCCGCATGCATGAATCCGATGATAAAATACTGCCTGTGGCGATTTTCAGGCCCGCCGATTACGACGAATGGTTGCACGTAAGGATCGTCAATGCCGCGTGCAGTGCCACAACTCGATCCCACCGACGAGATGTCCACGGCGCCCGCGCCAAAGATAATGAGAATATCGAGTGACTCGACGAGAGTTCTTTCGCGACATTTGGCGTGAACATCCGCACAAACCCCTTGCGCCTGCATTTAAATTCTGAAAGTAATATTCACCTGAAAACCTTACACCTTGCGATTGAGAATGTGAAAACACAAATACTCCAAAATGCAGTAGTACCAACCTATATTATCATCGTTCTTCATTGATTCTATCTTGGCCCAGTCATTTTTATTAGAAAAACTCCAGCGCCAAACCCATTTCAGCTCGTTATCAGCCGGCCATTTTTTTATACCATGCTTCCTTGCATATAAAGTTATCTCTGAATACGTTTTAATGTCCCTGCGCATAATTGCCCCGGCAATATCCCTAGAATTAGGTAGGGCGATTTCTGATATATTGCTCCACGCATTTTCCACATCTTCTTCGCTTGCGCAAAAATATACTGCCGAAAAAGCAAAGCTCGTTGCATTGGGCGGCAATGCCCCACCCTTCACATTGAATTTCACTGTTCTCGGCGGATTATTATCGGGGCTAAGCGGCAAATTGAATCCAGTTTCCTCCAAGAACTCGCGCCTAGCACCGTCCTCGATGTTAGGTTCCTCTAACTTGCCTCCAGGCAATGCATATTCTCCAGGGCCGCTATTTATCGTCCACCCAAGCGCATTGACCTTCCCCCCGTCGGCTTGGGTATAGTATGACTTCATCTGCTTTTTAGCCATTAGAAACGTACCGCTCTTATCGTATAAGACGGCATAAACAGAAGCCATGATGCCTCCACAATTTGATTTTACGCACGATGTCGTTCGGCATTGATTCGGCTGCCGAACAATCGATGTTGCGAGATTTGACCGATCTATTTCCGCTCTGCCGATGGCGGGCTACGCCCGCCATCAGTGTCCCCAACAATTGAGGTTCACGAAATTTAAGCTCAGCCCTGCACTGTGAGTACCTTCCATGTGCCGCTACCGCCGTCACGATTGGCGAGACGCGAACCCGTGACCAAATATTGGAAGGGCTTATTATTACCTGCGCCGTTGGTGTCCAGAACGCCTGCCAAAGTATTAAAATTAGCCACCAAAATTATGTTGTCCTCGTAATTTAAGCCGACATCTTTGCCGCTTTTTTTGGTGGTAATAATGATGGTCCAGTTGATAGTAACCAGAGCATCGTCCGTATCAGTGGTTGTTGCCACGGGGTAGCCGGAATCGCTCGGGGGATAGCTGTTGAATAATGCCAAATTACCACCATCACTAGCATTTACCAGGGTAATCGTATCGCCACTATAAACGGAGCTACCATCACCAGAGGATTCCACCAACCCTATTGTCCATTGCGTTTCATTTACATAATCGCTAAATGACTTGTACGTTCCAATGGGGTCCAGGGCGCTAGTTATACTCGTAGTCTGTTTGGTATTGATGCCGAGATAGCTGGGATTACCTTCGCCTCCGTAAAGATTGCTAATTCGGATATTGGTGCCATATTGCACATAATTTGACATTTTCATTCTCCGGTTTTCAATTTGACGACGAATGCGACCTAGCCATCATGATTTTGGCGAAAAATTCAAATCCGCTTGAATTCACAGCGCAAAATAAGAAAGCTTGCGCACAAAAAATATAGCAGCTCGCGCGCGGAAGATCGATTACACTCAATTACACGTAATAAGTGAGTTGCATGCGGCGATCCAAACTGCGATCCCCGAACGACGTCCCTCAGAGTAAATCGGTGGAGCGGCTGAGGTGCGGTAAGGAAGTGGATCAGCGCAGGTCGGCCGGCATTTTCCAGGGTAGCAGCGCGTCGTAGTCGTCGACGGTGGTCGACAGCGGGAGGCGTTGGAACAGCCAGGTGAGATAGCGATACGGGTCGATGCCGTTGGCCTTGCAGGTCTCGACGAGCGAGTACAGATTGGCACTCGCGTTCGCACCATCGACCGTATCGCTGAACAACCATCCACGACGCCCGACGCAGAACGGCCGGATCGCGTTTTCGCACGGGTTATGCCGACTCCTCGATTATGCCGCGTCATGCATGCGCGTGGCGGTGGGTATGGCCTTTCATGATCGCTGCGTCGGCATAAACATATGATTTCTCAGGCTGGCTAACGCGCTGGCCAGGAGAGATCAGATGAATGCAACACGCACAGTCAGCGAATCCGGCGGGCTGCCGGCCCATCACATCGATGCATTTCTTGATCGTCTACGGACGGCACACTATTCCGAGGTATCGCTTCGCAAGAAACGAAGAGTCCTGTGCGCGTTCTCTGGGTGGATGAAGAACAGGAACATTGACCTGATCGATCTCGATGAGTCTGTCACGGCTCGTTTTTTGAATC
>NZ_FRAB01000104.1 GCF_900142195.1 Paraburkholderia terricola | reverse complement strand
ATTCTGATCGATCAGGGGCTCGCGGATCAATTCCTCGCCGAGCAACTGAATCCCGATGTGTTCGAGGCCGCCTGCAAGGCCGCGGGGCAGCCGCTGACGTTGCGTCGTCATGCAGGCTACGACCACGGGTATTACTTCATCTCGACTTTCATCGAAGATCACATCGCTCATCACGCGAAAATCTTCTCGACAGAATTGTGCCGTTCAGAAGAAAGAATCCCAACAGGTTAGCAATGCATTTTTCGTCAAACTCAACCCACTCTCACTCTCAAAGGAGACGTATATGGCAGTCTTTACTCACTTGACTTTAGGAACAAACGATCTCAACAAAGCACGTTCGTTTTACGACAGCGTGCTCAGCAAGATCGGGCTGAAGCGCATTGCCGATCTCGGCGACAATGGATCGATCTGGGGCGAGGAAACTCCGTCCTTTTTTGTAGTGAAGCCGGCCGATGGGAACCAAGCGACCGTTGGTAACGGCGTTACCGTTTCTTTCGAAGCGCCCGATCGATCTTCTGTGGATGCGTTCTACGCCACGGCCCTGGATGCCGGCGCTCGCGACGAAGGCGCGGCCGGTCCGCGCGGATGGGCACCAAACGCATATGCAGCCTATGTGCGCGATTTGGACGGTAACAAACTTGCGGTGTATTGCTTCAAGCCGGTCTGAGCGTCCTGTTGCTGCGCCGGCGCGGCATCTATGTATGCCCGCCGGCGATTGCCAGCATTGTCCGTCTCGTTATCAACCCTGTTGGTTGGCGCGGTAGTGTCTCGCCATTTAATTCGCCAACCGGGCCTTGGAAGGCGCGCCGGAACGCGACTTCCTTAAGGAGCTTCTCGGAAGTTCTTCTGTACGTCTGTGCCTTAGGGCGGAGGGAGCCCTTAGGCCGGTGCATGGGCGCTCGCCGCACCAGATCTGCATTTTCTTGCGAGTTACAACAGGTGTTAAATTTTAGTTTTGGTGCCGACGACGAATGGCTGGTCTAGAGCGGGGAGCAGGCATAGCACGGTTAATGTCCGAACGTCAGCTCCGGCCGAGATGTTCGCATTGGATATCGGGCAGTTCCCGGAGTGGACCAGCCGTTCGAGTGTCGGCTCAGCGCGCTGTGCGAGCGGCAGCAAGTGGCCGAACCCGGAAATTCTCCTACCGCCCGTCAGTCACCTATCCAACCTCGGCGCGAATTTCCCTTGTCGACCCGTTGCGGTCAACGCACGAGAGGTTTCTAACGTCCGCTACCTATATGTCAGCGGACGGACGCGTCAGGGGGATCGCCAACAAGCCAGGCGCCACACAACGTGTCTCACTGGCTGTGCGCCGGTGCGAAAGCGAACGCCCCTTGGGGATACGACTCCAATGGAGTGTCGTCCGCGCAGTACGAGAACTCGCGATTCACACGCTCGCTGTCGCCATAGATTTTGGACATAACTTCGCACATCCTCTTCGGATGATGTAGTAGCTTTATAGATGGAATGGTCGCCTCCCGCCTTAGCGGTCATCTGAAGGCCGCCGTCTGGACGCCAATATCCTGGCGCGGGCGATGTGC
>NZ_FRAB01000036.1 GCF_900142195.1 Paraburkholderia terricola | reverse complement strand
TCGATGCACTGGTCCAGGCCATTCCACATATCCGGGGCAAACGGGGACGTCCCCTGCACAAGCCGCAAATCGTTCAGGGCGACCGGGGCTACAGTTCCGAGCCACATCGGCAGCGCTTGCGCGAACGTGGCATCACGCCCGTGCTCGCAAAAATTGGCTCGCCCCATGGCAGCGGACTCGGCAAAACGCGTTGGCAAGTCGAGCGCTCGATTGCCTGGCTTCACTCGTTTCGACGCCTGAAGATTCGCTATGAACGCTACGCCCATATCCACGAGGCTTTCCTCTCGTTAGCTTGCGCCTTGATTTGCTGGACGCGCCTCAAGCCTTGGTTTAACTAATTTCGCAACAGCTTCTAAGACTCACTGTGCCTGGGAGCGCGTACAGTGTCCAGAGAGCAAACCGGAGGCGTACGGGCGAACGGATCTGCCGACAGGCCAACCGAAACATACGGGCGGCTATGGCAGTTCAAGGTCGATGCGTCGTGGACGCAGGCGTGAATATACTCCCACGCCGTCAAAACTGGCAAGCCCGCGGCTCACGGTACGCATGCTATGCCTCTAGACACACCGAAACAGCGGAGAGCCAGCATGGACATCGCATGGCCGTTACTTGGACTCAATGCAATGTTTGTAGGAATAGGTTGGATGATGCACCGTGGTGCGGGGCAGCAGAGGAAGCAGCTCATTGCGCGACGTTCATCGCTCGTAGCTTCGCCCCAGGGAGAACCGCAACCGCACGCCGTCGCGTCGCACCAGAGAGAACTGCACTGCCCACATTGCGGCCATACCATCGGCGACCGGGATTTCGCATGGCAGCATGATCCGACGGCCTACTGGCCGGCACGCGAATCATCGTATTCCAGACGGCCACCCATCTGAGCGCGAACGCACTGATGCTCGCTTACCCCGCGATATTCCGCCTTCAGGCCGCGCGAGAGGGACGACTTTCAGAGCACTGCACGGATCGGCCGCTTTCTCGTTGGAGCACTCGCGGACGCGGCCACGCTGTTTGCGTCGATCGTGGCGGCCACCTTACTCCCCACTGATATACCACGCTAAGACAATGCGGCTGCCACCGACTGACTGCGGCCCGCGCAAAGGTCGCTGAGATCTGTATTGGCCGCACGCCGGTGGTCTCTCTCGCTGCCCATTCACATTGACCTGCGCCCGCCGACACGCCGATCGCGCAAGGAGCGGCGTCAGGAAATGGTGATTAATGCAACCGCTGACTTGCAGGGCCGTGTGCAAGCGCAGGCAACCCATGGTGTTGTGCCGCATATCACCCGAAGGTGTTGCCCATGCTCCGGGCGACCTGCTCTTTGTGCGAAAGCGACGCGCCCCTTTTGCAATCTCTGCAGCTATGTTCTAATTATCGCAGTACCGTTCGCTCACGTCACGAGCATCGACCATTACACTCCCTGCTGGGGGTTTGGGGGCGTTTTTCGCCCAATTTCTATACAAGCGTTGCGCAGCCTCAGGGCGAAGCAAAGCACATTGCGAAGTTCGTTAGCAGCATCAACATGAATTGAGCGTGCGCGGGTCATTCAGAGCCAGAGCCGTTTCCAAAGCCTAGAAGTTGCCGCGGCGTCATTCGCGTGGGGCCTCTCCCTGTTTCAGGCCTGCACGTGCAGTCGGTGTCGCGTCGCAGCCCGTCACCGCTTGTGCGGTAAGTGATCGCCAGCCAACGGAGGTTCCGTGCAGGCGAGTCTTTTCAATGTGCCAGGGATTCGCTGCCTGGCGTCTAGCCGCAGATACAAGCAGGTGTTCATGACGCGGCCATGCCGCCAATGTCTTCCCGATGTCGAGGAAGCATCTTTTCCTTGCGATATACAGCGCAGTATCCATCAAGATAAACCTTGCGATTCATTCATCTCCAGATGAAGGCCGCAAGCGCTCCAGTCGCGGCTCCTGCTCCCTTGACGGGTGCAGGAGGAGTGTCTTTTTCAGACACCAGCCGCTCACCGCTCCGGCATTGACGCAACTTCTCCTCGCGGGCTCCCGCTTTCTCATCCAGAACCTGCTTTCACCAAAGGCCTATCCGTAACCGGATCCCACAGCTCAACGCATTACCCGGCCCTCTCCCGACTTCAATTGCTTACGTACGCGCTGGCCCCGCCCCGGCCCAGCCCGTCATTGCAGACATCCGGCGTATTCCGGATCTGTCACGAGTTCATCGTGACTGGGGCCGTGTTCGCCTTCCCCCGCGGGCGAACATGAGTTGACATGCGGGTGACAGCCGGGAGGTAGCTCATGAGCATGATGTCAAAGGCCATACACAATTGCGCAGTAAGCAGCAAAAAAGCAGGCGGCAGCTTTGCAACTCAGCAGAACAGGCGGTTCGATACAACAGGCCTTTTGCGTTTCGCCAGGCAGGTCGGCGAGTTACGCGCATCGGTCAGTGAAATTCCGGAATGGGTGATTCATGCGTATGCCCAATACTGCATGGCACAGCGCAAAACCGCGGGCACGCTCGCGAATATATTTTCGGCTGTCCGCGTCACATCGCGCCAAACCGGCCGGAACATTGACGACGTGTGCAACAACAAGGAACTTCAACTGGTTCGGCGGGTACGGAAAGGGACAAAACGGGCCATGAACCCGACGGAAATTGAGCAGTTGATCGGGAGAGCGAAACGGATAGACCACGGGCTAACCCACATGATATCTCTCGCACTGCACCTCGGACTCCGACGCAAGGAGGCGCTGATGTGCGGACGTGATCTGGAGATGTGGCTTGACGCGCTCGTGCGCGGCGATTCCACGCTCCCGCTTATGCGCGGTTCGAAAAACGCAAGGCCCAGACACGTACGAATCGTCGAAAGCGAGCGAGCGCAGACGATCGAAGCGATCCGTTCCGCATTAGGCTACTGTCGCGAACATAATCTCGAGTTGATCACTGGCAATGGCAAGACTCTCAGATCTGCAATGAATCGACTGAAAGCACTGCTGCGACGCGCAGGTATGGTTGGCCCAATCAGCTTTCATTCGCTTCGCTATACCTATGCGCTCAAGAGTGCACTGGAAATGCTAGAGGCAGGAATAGCACCGTATGAGGTTCTTGTGGAACTCAGCGAATCGCTCGGGCATGGCCCTACACGCATTCAGATGATTCTTGGACACTACTGCCAACCGATCAGGCATAGGTTTGACGGTCATATATCGCTGAAGAATATCGAGACCGAACGTCGCCGCCCTCCGACCAAACTACCGCGTTCGACAGCGCGCCTACTAGCAAAGCTTCAACATAGCGCGTTGAGTGGCCATCCTATCGGCCGGTCTTATCCAGCACACGGTTCGACAGATTCACCGGCCGGCGCGTCGATCGAAAATCACTTTTCCAAATCCTGAGGTATTTTTATGTCGGATTCCATACTTATAAAACACGTCAAACATTGCATCGATAAGATCGGATGCAACGAGGTGATGCGCGTTGTCACGACTACGGTGTGGTTTGCACTTGAACACTTCATCGCTCAATATTCGGCGACTCCAACGCGGCTGGAAGACCTGGACGTGGCTTTGCTTGCCCGCTTTGTGGAGACCCGCTCACAGGGATGCGTTGATGTCGAATTACTTCTCTTAGAAATCACCTCCATCAGGATGGTTCTGCTCGAATCCGGTTTCCTCCATAATCAGTTGACAGGGCTTAGTGTTCGCGTAAAAAGGGAACGGCTTGCTAATGACAAAAACGGTAAATACCGATTCGCGAAAACACTTTGTACTTAATTTATGTCACGGATCGGCGTAAAGGCGCCGGGGATGATCGCCGTAATGGCGCCAGTTAGAAGTGGTGTCAAACGCAGATTCGAACGGCCTCAAGAATGCGGTTTTTTACTGGATTTTGCAACGGCGTTTTCGCCGTTTTCGGGCATCGGTTTAGGCTTGCGGAAGCTCTCGCCCTCGATGACGATGCGGTAGGCACCGTGGCGTAGCCGGTCGAGCGTCGCGGCACCGAGAACCCGGTTGTCGGGGAAGGCGTCACCCCATTCGCTGAGATCGAGATTGGATGTCAGGATGGTAGCCGCCCGCTCATACCTGGCCGCCACCAGGTCGTGGAAGTCTTCGTCGTGTGGCGCGCGCAGGGGTTTGAGCGCGAAGTCGTCAACGATCAGCAGCGGCACGCGCACGAACTGCTGGAACTTGCGTTCGTAGAGGCCCGTGGCGCGGGCCGCATGCAGCTTCTTGATCAGATCGGTCTGCGTGACGAACAGCACGTCGCGCCCCTGACGCGCAGCGCAGTGGCCCAGCGCCTGGGCGATGTGGGACTTGCCGACGCCTGTTTGACCGACCATCAGGATTGCCACCTTCTCGTCGATGTAACGACCGGTGGCGAGATCGTGGATGTGTGCGCGGTTGAGCTTCGGCAGCCGGTCGAAGTTGAAGGTTTCCAGTGTCTTGCCTAGCCCGAAGCCGGCGCGCACGAGACGCGCGCCGAGTTTCTTCTGGTCTCGACGCGCGACTTCATCATGCAGGAGCATCGCGAGGAATTCGGTGTAGGCGAGCTGTCCGTCGATCGCCTGGCGGTTACGCTGCTCGAGCGAGTCGAGTACGCCGGACAGGCGCAGTTGTTTGAGGATCGTATTCAGTTCGGGACTCGGATTCATGGTGTTCAATGCAGAAGAAGGGAATGGAGGTCACGACCGAAGCGGCCGCCGTTCAGATAGGTGTCAGCAGGCGCCGCCGACGTTTGTGCCGCTGCGGGCTGGCTGTCCAGTCCCTTGTCGAGGATGGTCTTGACGGTGCGGTACTTCGGGCTCGCGAACGCGAGCGCACGCTCGCACGCGGCGTCCAGTCGCTGATCGCCGAACTTCTCGCGCATACGGACGATGCCCTGCGCGCCACGCAGGTTCACCAGCACCGTGTCGTTGAACATCGCGAGAACCAGCGCGTGACAGGATGGCCCGATCTCCCTGGCACGAGCCAGGCACCACTGCGGATCGTGTTCGAGCCACGCCTGCGCCGCCGGCGGCTGGTGGTCACGCACTGTGTGGCGTTCACCTGCCTTGCGCAGTCGTGGATGGGTTGCAATGAGTTCGTGCTGATGGAACAGCTGTACGACCGTATCAGTCGATTTGAGCCAGAGGCTCTTGCCAACCAGCGTGAACGGCACGGAGTACAGCGCCTTCTTGTAGACGACATGTCCGTCCGTATGCACCTTGACTTCGCTCCATACAGCCAGCACCGGCGCAACGTCAGGCAGCGTCGTGAGCAGAGGCTTCTCGATGGCAAAGCGCGCCAGCGGCTGCTCGCGTGTCGTGCCATGTTCGCGCGTGCTGGCCTGCTGCATGATCCATTCGCGCAGCTGCCGGTTGGCATCGGTCAGGTCGCGGAACGTGCGCAGCGGCACAAAGGATTTCTTGACATATTTGACGCCCGACTCGACGATTCCCTTCTCGCAAGTCAGCAACTGTCTGTCATGAGGAACGTCGCGTAGTCAAAGGCGCGTCCTTCGAGATTACCCATCCATTCCACCCAGCACGTGGAAATCGCTTTGCCCTGGTGAGTCGCAAGCAGAACTGGGGTGAAGATCGCGTGATGTATTTCGACGCACACAAGCGTCTGCGCTCGGTGCTGGCATCCTGGACCGATGTCCCGGAGCCAGATCTGTTCGCGCAGGCCTCCGGTGGAAATTCCTGGTTTAGAACTGACGATCTGCTTCGATTGCGTGCTCTTGTTGACGATTTGCTGGGAGCGCGCGATGTCAAATAAATTTCGCCGTGAACGTAAAGATAAATATGCCGCTGTCGAAATGATTTCAGCTTCACTCGAGCAAGATAACCTTCATTTAGTTGCACGTTTTAGCGGTATTTCTAGAATATACCTAATCACAGAGATACTTGACATACCGGATTTTCAGGCGTATTTTATTTGTCATTGCATCGACGGGAGATCATGTAATGACCAGGCCACCGTCAAAGCGCGATCGACTACGCGAACTTGGTGCTCTCAATCCTCATCCCGACCGAATACGGGCGCCATGGTTTCGATCGGGCGATTTCTTCGATCCCGACGATCTTGTTCAGGTCAAATACGAGATGTTGCGTCATGTTCGGGTCGATGGCGCTTCCAAGGCCGAGGCGGCCGCCCTGTTCGGAATGTCCAGGCCGACCTTCTATCAAGCGGAGAGCGCCTTTGCGAGCGAGGGGCTGCCAGGGTTGCTTCCGAAACAGCGTGGGCCCAAAGGCGCGCACAAACTCAACTCGGTGGTCATGGCGTTCATCGAGGAGCGTCTACAGCAGGACGGCAGCATTCGCGCTCGCGCGCTTGCGCAGGAGATCGAAACCTGGCTGGAGCTTTCGATCCACCCACGCAGTATCGAACGTGCGTTAGCACGCAAAAAAAAACCGTAGACGATTCGCCTCAATTCCGTCCGCCATCGTCAGCGCTTGCTCGCTACGAAGCGCTACGGGCCGATCTGCTCGGCACAGGTCCTAACTCAGAAGGCCACGCGGCCATACGCTTTCATGGCCTGTTGCACGGGCTGGCGATCCAACGCCCGGACGCTTCGCGCATCGAGGCTCCCACTCCAACCGTGCCTGCTTCCAACTCAGTGCGGGATAACGGCGCGCTTGTTCGCGTGCTGGCCAACCTCGTGCTGCGCACCCACGAGGAGCTTGCCCATGTCTACTAACTCCGCTCAGAAGGTCACCGCCGAACATCTGCGGCGAGATGCGTTTCTCTACGTTCGACAGTCGTCGCTTCGACAGGTGTTCGAGAATACCGAGAGTACGAAGCGGCAATATGCACTGCGCGATCGCGCCGTTTCGCTCGGATGGCCGATCGAACGTATTCACGTCGTCGATAACGATCTCGGCATGTCCGGTTCCAGCGCCCAGGAGCGAGATGGCTTTCAGCACCTGGTCGCCGAGGTGGCCAATGGTCACGCCGGCATCGTGCTGGGATTGGAAGTGTCGCGCCTTGCGCGCAATAACGCAGACTGGCATCGCCTGATCGAACTTGCATCGCTCACGCAAACTTTGATTCTGGACGAGGATGGAATTTACGATCCAGGTCAATTTAATGATCGCCTTTTGCTTGGGTTAAAGGGCGCCATGAGCGAGGCTGAACTTCATATTCTCAAGGGCCGGCTGCAAGGCGGGATCAAGAACAAGGCACGCCGGGGCGAACTGGAAGTGCCTTTGCCTATCGGGCTTGTGTATCACCCGAATGGCTCAGTCGCACTCGATCCTGATCAACAGGTCCGTGGCGCGCTGCAGCTGCTGTTCGACACGTTTCGGCAAGCTGCGTCAGCTACCGCCACGGTCAAGCGATTTCGCCAGGAAGGGTGGCTGTTTCCGCGTCGCATCCGCAGGGGGATCGGCAAGGGAGATCTGATCTGGGGGCCGTTGGAACACTGTCGCGTCATCCAGATACTGCACAACCCCCGTTATGCCGGTGCCTTCGTGTACGGTCGCACGCGCGGAGCATATCGTCAGGGACGCAAATCCTTCGGGCTTAAGGTTGACCGAGAGAATTGGCAGGTGTTAATCCAGAAGGCTCATCCAGGCTTTATTGATTGGGACGAGTTCGAGCGCAACCAGGCGACGCTTAAGCAGAATTTAACCGGATTCGGGCGCGATCGACGAGGCAGCATGCCACGCGAGGGCGTTGGGCTCCTGCAGGGGCGCGTCGTGTGCGGAGTGTGTGGCGCACGCATGCGCGTACGGTATCAGGTCGTGGGCAATAAACTCGAGCCCTACTATATGTGCACGGAGAATCCGGTGCGCCGTGCCGGCAAACCCTGCCAATCGGTTCGCGGAAGCGCCATCGATGACGCGATAGGCTCGCTGCTTCTGGAGAGCGTCGCACCGGCCGCTCTCGAGGTTGCGCTAGCTGTCGAAGACGAGATATCAGGGCGCGTCAAACAGGCCGCCGATCAGCGCCAGAACCAACTGGTCCGAGCGCGCTACGATGCCGAGCTCGCGCGCCGTCGATATATGAGTGTCGATCCGTCCAATCGGCTTGTCGCCGACACGCTCGAAGCGGACTGGAACGAACGTCTGCGCGTGCTGGATGGATTGCAACAGGAGAACGAACGACTTCAGAACGCCGATCACAAGCTGTTAAGCAGCGATGCACGGACCCAGATTCAGGCGCTCGCCGAAGACTTCCCCCGCGTCTGGAATGACCAACGAGTCGTGCCGGTCGAGCGCAAGCGCATGGTCGCTTTGCTCATTGAAGACGTAACCTTGGTAAAGTCCGAACGCGTCGCGATCCATGTACGCTTTCGCGGCGGGCGAACGACTTCCCTGGAGATCGATAAGCCCAAGCCCATTGCACTGATTCGCAAGACGCTGCCAGAAGTCGTTGCGAAGGTCGACGAACTCCTCGAAACCGGCTCGGATCGGCAAGTCGCCGAACAACTTAATGCGCTCGGTTATACAAACTGGAAAGGTGAAGCGTTCACGCACAAGAAGGTCTTTATCGTCCGCACCGCCTATCGACTCAAGAGCCGGTTTGAACGCCTGCGCGAACGCGGCATGTTGACAGCCAACGAACTCGCCGCACAACTCGGAGTGTGCCCGACTAGCATTCATCTGTGGGGCCAGCGCGGGCTGTTGCGTCAGCATCGCTACGGTAACCTGCATCGCTGCCTGTACGAGCCCGTCGGCGACGTCGTCCTGGTCAAAGGACAAGGCGGTCGCTACAGTTCGACACAACCGACGTTTATCGCTGTTCCACCAACCACACAAGGTGCAGTATGAAGCGTACGCCTTCTTCTGCGGGTCGTGCGGTGGACATGCGTCGATCCGGAAGCCGTATCCCTCAGCGAGCGCGGCGTACGAACGTTGGACCTCCGGGCTGTACATGCAGGCTCTGGTGATCGCACACTTCGCGTTGTCGATGTTCTGTGCCCGAGGCCGTTATGTGGCCGTCCGCATTGAACTAGGAGTTGCGAGCGACTCTGCTGCACTGCAAGGCAACATAACGCGCGTGCTATGGCATGGTGATTTCCCTCTTTCCTTGGGAGATTGTCATGCTCGAGCACTATTACTTTCGTCCAGAGACCGTCGACCGCATTCGTGCGTCCTGGATCGCTCCGGCGATTGAGCAATACGTCACCTGGCTGACAGAGGCTCATTACACGGCCCGTAGCGTCTTGCATCGCGTTCCCGTGCTGATGAGCTTCGGGGAGTACGCAATGGCGCACGGTGCGATGGATTTCGCGCAGCTAAGCGATCACGTCGAACCGTTTGTGCAAACCTGGATTTGTCGGCATGGGCGTGGGCGCAGTGCTGCCCGGCGGAGCAAGTTTTCTCATGAGGTTCGCAATCCTATTTGCCAGATGCTACGCCTGGTAGTTGACGGTTACGATGGCCCGGGTCGTCCACACAAGCCGGATAACCCGTTCGAACGGGAGGCTCCGCATTTTATGGCGTTTCTTGTTGAGGAGAAGGGGCTTCGCCCGCGTACCCTTATCCAGTACCGTTTCCATCTACATCAGTTTGCCATCTACCTCGAGCGTAACGGCATCCGGTTAGGGGCTGTTTCGCCAACCGTAATCAGCGGGTTCATCGCCGAGTACGGCCCACGTGTTGCGTGGACAACGCTTCGTAACGCTTGCGGAACGTTGCGGGTCCTACTGCGCTATCTGTATCGGGAAGGAGTCGTGTCCCGGGACCTGAGCCCGCTCGTCGAGTTTCCGCAATCATATCGACACGCAGGCATCCCCCGATCTATCAGCTGGGATCAGGTCGAACAGGTCCTGGCGAGCATTGACCGGCGCTCGCCCTGCGGCAGGCGCGACTACGCGATGTTGTTGCTGCTGTCTACATACGGGTTGCGGGCCTGCGAAGTTGCCTCGCTTACCCTGGACGATATCGACTGGCGCAACGAGCGGTTTAGAATCCGGGACCGCAAGGCAGGCAACACCACCACTTATCCGCTTTCCGCAGTGGCCGGATCCGCGATCGTCGACTACCTCAAGAATGGCCGACCGGCCACAACGCATCGTGAGGTTTTCATGCGCATGTCGGCACCGCTTGCTCCGATTGGTCACGCGGCTGTGGTGTGCCGGGCTGCTCACTTCATCCGCAAAGCAGGCATCAGCGTTCCACGGGCCGGCTCACACGTACTACGGCACAGCTGCGTACAGCACTTGCTGAATGCTCATTTCTCACTCAAGCATATTGGCGACTATGTTGGCCATCGAAGCATCTCTTCGACCCAGATTTACGGCAAGCTGGCAATCGAGCAACTACGCGATGTTGCGCAAGGCGATGGGGAGGATGTGCTATGAGATCTCCTACTCGCTTCCGCAGCTTTCTTGGTCCAGATATCGAACGGTTCCTCGGCTACAAGCGCTCGTTGGGCAGGCGTTTCGACGTCGAAGAGAAAGCACTCGCTCTACTCGACGCATACCTGCTACGCAAGCAGATCCGCAGCTTTTCCCAAGTGACTCCGACTGTCGTGGACGAGTTTCTGCTCTCCCGTCCGCGACCACACCCGAGAAGCTACAACCATCTGCGCTGTACGGTTGGGAGGTTGTTCGCGTATCTCGTCAATCATGGGAAGCTTGTCGCGACGCCACTGCGATCACCACCGCGCCGATCACGATATGAACGAACGCCTTTCATTTTCGACACGGCGTCGATCAAGAGGTTGCTTGCGCTTGCCAGGATGCTTCCCGACAAAGGCGGGACCATAGGGCGAGGCGACACGTATTTCGTCATTTTCGCTGTTCTGTACGGACTCGGATTGCGGGTCGGCGAGGTCTGCAGGCTGCGAATCAAGGACGTTGACCTTCAGCGTCAACTGCTCGTCATCCTCGAAACAAAGTTCTACAAGAGCCGGCTGGTACCTTTCGGCCCGAAGCTTGGTGCATTGCTTGCCGAGCATTTGCGTCAACGCGAGACAGCGTCCACATACCCCGCTCAGGACGAGAGTCCGCTGTTCTGCTTACGTGGTGGACGGGCCATCAACCCATGCACAATCAGCCAGACTTTTCACGCCCTGATTCCCAAACTGCGCCTTAAGATTCCACTGGGCATCTCGTATCCGCACTTACACGATCTCCGCCACGCATTCGCCGTCGGCGTACTCACACGATGGTACCGTCTCGGCCTTGATCCACAGGCAAATCTCCTTGCGCTCTCGACGTTCATGGGGCATGTCGACGTGAGCTCCACAGCGGTGTACTTGACGACGACACCTGAGCTCCTTGAGCAGGCTAACCGGCGTTACAAGGCATTCGCTGCGGCAACTCTCAGGGAGGTCCTCCCATCATGAACCCATCTCTCGGCTCATTGATACAGTCATTTTTTATCGACCACCTCCCCGTACAGAAAGGCCTGCGTCAAGGTTCGATCGGAAGCTATCGCGACACAGTTCGACTGTTTCTGGGCTTTGTATCCGAGCAACGCCGCACCTCAATTACCTCCCTGACTGTCGAGGACCTCACCTTCGAGCGAGTTCTGGCATTCCTCAAGTATCTGGAGCAGCGGCGCGGCAACTCCGTGCGCACGCGCAACCAACGGCGCGCGGCCCTGAATACCTTCTACGCGTACCTCGCCTTACGCGTGCCAGAGATGTTGGCAGCGTGCCAGCAAATCGCGGCGATTCCCGTCAAGCGCACATCATTGCCCGATACCCATTACCTCGAGCAAGAGGAGATGGCAGCATTGTTTCGGTCTCTCCCAAAGCGAGGACGTTTTGCACTTCGCGACCGAACACTGTTGCTCTTTCTATACAACACGGGCGCGCGGGCTCAGGAAGTCGCCGAACTTCGTAGGGAACATCTCGATTTAGCACCTCCCGCCAAGGTCCATCTGCACGGCAAAGGCGACAAGTGGCGCGTCTGCCCGCTCTGGGATGAAACGGTAAAGTGTCTTCAGCAACTGCTCGGTGAGCAACGCATGTTGCCCAATGGTCCGGTGTTCGGCACAGTAAAAAACCGCCCCCTGACGCGCTTTGGTATCTACAAGATAGTCCGGCGACATGCAGCGCCGTGGGACACTGACGGTCCGCAGCCGCGACATGTCAGTCCCCATCTGTTTCGACATACTGCCGCCGTCCACCTCCTTGAATCCGGTGTCGAGGTCAACGTCATTCGTGGTTGGCTCGGACACGTCAGCCTCGATACCACCAATCGCTACGCTGAACTGACGTTACGCGCCAAGGCCGAAGCGTTACGTGCCTGCGAAATAAGTCCTTCTAATTCGGGGGCATCCCGCGCTCGTGCAGTCTGGAAGGACGACAAAGCACTCATCGAATGGCTCAACGCGCTGTAGCTCGTTATGTGCCCAGACATTCGCGCTCCTCCCGACAGCAGTACAAATCTGCGTCGACCGCCACATAACGGCCTCGGGCACAGAAGCCCGATTTTGTTCCCGGCAACAAAATCGATGATGATGCGGCCCGGGCAGCCGCCAAACCACTCAAAGGCGCGACGGTGGCAAGCCAGCCATGTCTCGACGGTCTGGTCGAGCACGAGCTCGACATACTGGTGCCGCGACCAGCAGAGGGTCATGACGAAGAACCACGTCTTGATCTGCGCGCCCGATTCATGTGGTAGTACCGGCCCGGCGCCGAAGTCAACCTGTGCGGCCTCCGCTGGCGCAAACTCAAGGATCGTTGTGGCCGGCACGCCGCGTTCGGCCCTCAGGCCCAGCAGGATACGGCGCACCGCCGAGTAGCTGCCGGTGTAGCCATGGTTGCGTTTCAGCGCGTGGTGAATCGTTGTGCCCTGAACGCCGGCATCACGCCAGTCACGGATCTGCTCGCGAAACGGCTCGAGCGTGGACACGCATGTGCTCGGCAAATGTGGAGTGCGGCCAAACACGCCGGCAATCACGGTATCGTCAGGCAACGGCTGCCCGGGATTCAGCCAGCCGCGCTCGTCGGCCATACGACGAACAGCGGTCAACTTCTTGCGACCCATCAGGCCGCTACGCCCGATGTCGCGATCAGAATCGCCTTGCCGCATGCGGACAAGGACTTGACGGTACTCAAACAATTCGAACCTCCGGTTGGTCATGGACACTCCGTTCAGAAAGAACGGGAGCGTACCCATCTGGAAAGTTCGAATCGCGTTCAACACCCCGCGCCAGTGGCGCCTATACGCCGATCATTGACTGGCTCCTTTACGCCGGTCACGGACTGGCGCCATAACGCCGATCCTGCGCTGGCGCCTATGCGCCGATCATCAGGTGGCGCCCATACGCCGATCCCGGAATGGCTCCATAACGCCGGTCAGTGACAATTTATAAGCCGCTGGACTTCGGGCGCGGACCGCTTGGCATCTCCCGAAGTGACGGTATTTAGCCCTTAAGCGAGCGGGAGAGCCAAGGCACAGCTCCCCGTGAACGGCAAGCGGGTCCGTCGCATCCTGCGCGGGCACCGCTTATTGTTCGAGCGCAGCCGTATGCCACCGCGCTCGCATCGATGTGACGACAAGGTCGACCCGGCGAGGAGCTCAGCGCTGGTGTTCTGATGGCTCGTGTTTCGTCGCGATAACGGCGAGCTGCTGCGCTTGACGTTTGGCTGGACTGCTGCGACCGCGAGACGATGAGCTGAGCGGCGACGACCGGGGATCGCGGCCGGGACATCGTCCGTGACCCGATGCTCGCGGCTGTCGCGCATCGCTGTTTGCCTGCGTCAGCTCTTGCCCCAATCCGCACATCGCCACTGCAAATGTGCGGCGATTCTGTCCGAATCGAGATATCGGGGATGACAGTCGCGGAAGCGGTTCAACCGCGTGCGCATAAAATGGTGCAGCTCGGCGGCTTGCATGATTGTTTCCGGCAACGTCGGGTCAAGCACGCAATGCGAGGCAGCGAATATGGCAATGCATTCAACCGGGCAGTTGTATTCGCCGAGTATCGCGCGCAGGTGTCGGAGAGCGGGTTTTGCCCTGCGCAATGGAGTGCGTATTTCGGCGAACGTGACCGCCGATTTCGGGAACGTGACCGATTCGGCGGGGTTGGGCGTTGCGCGGTGTTGATTGTAGATTTTCCCGTTAGTCCTGGTCGAGTTCGGGCTCCAGGACGCTGGGTTTTGGGGATGCCTTTCTGAGGGATTCACCGGTGAGCGTGATCCGGTGATGACGCTGCATGAGACGGTCGAGCATTGCGTCGGCGATGGTCTCGTCGCCGATCCATCCATGCCAGTGCTCAATCGGTAACTGGCTGGTGATGATGGTCGCCTTTCCCGCCGAGCGGTCATCGATCATCTCGAGCAGATCGTTTCGGACCATCGTGTCGAGGGGAGCCATTCCCCAATCATCAATTAATGTTGAGCTCAACATTACTGGACGATTTCGGACTGAAACCCATGCGCACGCCCGAAGATGAAGACTTCCACGATCTGATCGCCGAACGGTACGAACGTACATCGACCGTCCTGACCAGCAATCTTGATTTTACGGAATGGGGGGACGCGTTCGCGACCAACAAGATGCTCGGCGCCGCAACGCTTGATCGCCTGCGACATGCCGCGTACCGCGTCGTGCTCGACGGCGGCGAGAGCTACCGCGTTCCGCGCCCGATGCCCGAGAGCAACAAATCAGCGCTTGCGAAAGGAGGCAAAAACAAGGATTCTTGATCCCCATTCGAGCCCCAAATCAGGCGCCTTTCACTGGCGCCATTACGCCGAAATCACCCGGCTCCTTTACGGCGAAAGGCAACACTAGGCAACCTCCTCAAAACCTTCGGTGCTCAGGAAGCCCGCGTCACTGGCGCCACGCTGCGCAACGCCGGTGCGGCCGCCGGCTGGTATTCCGGCACCCAGCGCCGCAGATCGCGCCGGACCTCCTGGTCGCTCGGGACACGATGCTGCATCAGCCAGGGAAGCAGTTCATCGAGGAGATTGTCGGGCGCTTCACGCGCCTGCGCGATACGCAACTTTGGATGAGGCGTTCGCGTGGTCGCTTCATCGTCGGCCAGCAACTCCTCGTAGAGCTTCTCGCCGGGACGCAAGCCAGTGAACACGATGCGAATATGTTCTTCGCTAAAGCCGTACAGGCGGATCAGGTCACGCGCCAGATCGACGATCTTGACTGGTTCGCCCATGTCGAGGATGAAAATCTCGCCACCATGTCCCATGCTCGACGCTTGCAGCACGAGTTGCGACGCCTCAGGGATCGTCATGAAGAAACGCGTAATCTCCGGATGTGTGACTGTGACCGGGCCGCCCTTCGCAATCTGCTGTTGAAACTTCGGAATCACGCTGCCGGCACTGCCCAGCACATTGCCAAATCGCACGGTCTCGAACTGCGTGCGCATACTGGTCTGCTGCAATGCTTGACAGGCCATCTCCGCGAGGCGCTTGCTCGCGCCCATCACGTTGGTCGGATTCACCGCCTTGTCGGTGGAAATCAGCACGAAGTGCTTCACGTCGTGGCGAATCGCGGCGCGCGCGACGCGGTACGTGCCCAACACGTTGTTGCGCACAGCCTGCCACGCGTTGAGTTCCTCCATCAGAGGCACATGCTTGTAAGCCGCCGCGTGAAACAGAATGTGTGGCGTGTAGCGAGACAGCACTTGGTCGAGCAGCAAGGAGTCTTTTGCATCGCCGATCACCGGAACCACGGAGAGCTTCGGAAAGCGCTCATGCAGTTCTTCAGTGAGCCGGTACATAGCATATTCGGACAGATCGAACGCGATCAACTGGGCCGGTTCGAAGCGCAGGATCTGACGGCAGAGCTCCGAACCGATCGAGCCGCCCGCGCCGGTGACCATCACAACGCGGCCGCTCAACAGCGCTTCGACGTGCGGCATGTCAATGCGCACCGGCTCACGTCCCAGCAAGTCTTCCAAGTCGATCTGACGCACACGCGACAGAAACGCCTCGCCTTGTGTGAGCGTGGTCAGTGCGGGCAACACCATCGCACGGACGCCGGCCCGAACACAGAGCGTGGCCACACGCCGTTGTGCATCCACCGACGCCGACGGGATCGCGATGATCGCATGTTCGACCTTCATGTCCGAGGCCCAGTGCTGCAGGTCGCTAATCGGCCCCCAGACCTTGTAGCCGTAGATTTCGCGGCCTTGCTTGGCCGGGTCGTCATCGAGCAGACCGACCAGCCGCCACTCGCTCGAACGCGACAGTTCACGGGCCAGATTGGCGCCGGCGTTGCCCGCGCCGAGTACCACGACAGGTTTGCCCTGCCCGACCAGCCCGCCGTAGAGATAAAACTCCTTGGACGCACGGTAGAGTGCGCGGGAGCCGCCCATGGCAAGAAACAGCAGGAGCGGGGAAACAACGAGCACCGAGCGCGGAATGATCGGATACGGCTGCGCCATCACGGCCACCATAATCATCGCAAAGGCACCGGTAAGCACGGCCTTCGCGATGCGCATCAGGTCCGGCAAGCTCGCGAACACCCACATGCCCCGGTAAAGACCGAAGATGCGGAACATCAGACCGTAGACAGGAAGGGCCCAGACGAGTGTTCGGACGGCGCCGGACCAGAACTCGACTGGAACGAAGCCATTGAAGCGGATCAAGTACGCTGTGAGCCAGGCGCCTGCGACTGCGCAGAGGTCGAAGACGAAGGCGCTAAACGATAGCCATGAGGCTTTGTGTCGAAACATCGGCGTCACACCTCAGGTTGTTCGGAATTTGCTATCCGGAATCGACGCCAACGTGAATCGACTCCGATACCCATCAATATCAGCACGATCGCCCAAGCACCAACGCTACACCATTGAAGGGTTGAAGGCCAGCCAAGCAAACCGACAGCAAGTACTATACCAGCCACCATTACTGCATACCATAGGAGGGCTGTCTTGGAATGGCCGAGCCCGTACTGGACCATGCGCTGGTAGTAATGTTCGCGGTGCGCCTGCCAGATTTTTTCACCACGCAGGAGCCGCCGCAGGAGCGTCACCGAGGCGTCGCCGATAAACGGCGAAAACACCAGTGCGGGGAACCAGATCGGCCACACACCGTTGCTCCAGCCCCAATAGCCGAAAGCGCCCGCCAGAAAGCCGAGCGGAATCGACCCGGCGTCACCGAGGAAGATTTTGGCCGGGTGAAAGTTGAAGATCAGGAAACCCGCCGCCGCCCCCGCCACCGAGCCCGAAGCCAAGGTGAGTTCCGGCGAGGGATGCCCGGAAATTGCGGCCCCGAGCGCGTAGCCAGCGAAGCCGAATAGCGACATGCCGCCAGCGAGACCGTCCGCACCGTCCATAAAATTGTAAAGATTGACCAGCCAGAGCAGTAAAAATGACAGGCCCGCCAGCAGCCAAAGCGGCGCCGGCGCCGGGTGCGCCCAGACGAAGACCGCCACCGCGGCGAAGTGCGCCGCGAACCTGACCCGCGCGGGCAAGCCACGCCGGTCGTCGATCTGGGAGACAGCCGCAAGCGCCGCCGCGAGCACCGCCGCGAGCCAGATGGTTGGCGTAGCGATCAGCATCGCGAGCACGCTCACAGGGATGATGCCCCAGCCGCCCACACGTGGCGTTGGAAGCGTGTGTAGCGAACGTTCGTTTGGCACATCGGTCGCGAGACGCCATGCGAGGCCGGTCCGCAGCAACGTCAGGAGAATCAACGCACAGGCCGCGAGCGAAACCGCCGCGACGCACGCGGCCGAGATCCATGGCGAATCGATAAAGAAAGGGAACACCGGGTGGATCATCCCAAATATTGATGCAGTAAAGGTAGCGCAATTGTCGAGACTGAGATATTGCTGGCTTAACGCTCGTTCGCGCGTTACGGGGACTTATCGGTTGTTACTGGATGTTAATTCGCCCGACCGGGCGGAACATTAATCCGTGCGCCCCGAGGCGGCGGGTCGTGACGCCAGATACCACGCGGCCGTGGCAGCCAGCCCTGCGTCCAGTGAAAACGGGGGCGACCAGCCCAGCACATCGCGGATATGGCTCGAATCGACGCGCAGGCTGCCCGTCAGTCGATCGATCTGGGCGGTTTTTCCCGTCAGCCGCCCCGCCATCTTCAGCACGCCGGGCGGCACGGGTACAAGCCGCGCCGGTCGCTTCAGATGCTGACCGAGACGGCGCGCCAGTTCCGCGACGCTCGCGTCTTCGCCATCAGTCACGTGAAACAGTTGGTTTGCGGCACCCGGATGCGTCGCGCAGGCGACGAGCGCGCTCACAAGATTGTCCACGTAGACCATGCTCCGACGCGCAGCGACCGCGCCGATCGGCAGCGGCATGCCTCTGGCAATCGCATGCATCAATGCAAAGAAGTTTGCACGGACCTCCGGTCCGTAGACGAGCGGCGGACGAATCACCACGATCTCCAGGCCCGCGGGTGCGCCATAGTCTTGCAGCATCACTTCGGCTTCCGCTTTCGATACGCCGTAAGGATCGGGCGGATGACGCTCGTCGGTTTCATAGAGTGGCCGGCCAGAGTCGAGCTCCGCGAGCGCCTTGATGCTGCTCACGAAGACGAAGCGCTTCACTCCGGCGCGCATCGCGGCTTCGGCGACTTTCAGCGTGCCGTCGACGTTTGTGGCGCGGAAGGCAGCAAGCGGATCGGTGGCAGCGTCGCGCATCACGTGGACGCGGGCCGCGAGATGGATCACTGAATCGGCGCGGGCGAAGGCATCGGGCGTAATCGCGTCGAGCGATGCGATGCGCACCGTCTCGTCGCCCCGCTCGAGCGTCGCGCCATCGCGCACGATGCCGACCGGCTGCATGCCGGCATCACGCAGGGTACGCGTGAGCGCGCGCCCGACGAAGCCGTTGGCGCCGGTGATGACGATGCGCGAGGTCATGCCTCAGCGCTCCGGATACACCGCGCCGCCACGTTGGAGGCGGACCTGCAAAAATCCTTGTGTAGTATCATTTACGATCCCTTGTTTTCAATCCCGGCCCCCGTTGCCCGCCCCATGCAGAATCTGAAGCCCGCCACGAGTTCCGACGCGTCTCGCCAGCTTGCCCATCCGCGCGACAACTTCGATGCCATCCGCCTCATCGCGGCGTTGATCGTTGTGTACGGCCATGCGTTTCCGCTCAGCGGTGTGGCAAGTCCGAACATTCTCGGCAACGAAGTGCAGACGCTCGCAGTCAAGGTGTTCTTCGTGATCAGCGGTTATCTCGTGATCGAGAGCTGGCGCCGCGATCCCTCGCCCTATCGCTATCTGTGGCGCCGCTGCCTGCGCATTTTCCCGGGCCTGTTCGTCTGCGTCGTGCTCAGCGCGTTCGTGCTCGGGCCGCTCGTTACGTGGCTGCCGCTCAAGGAATTCTTTGCGAACGAGTGGACGCGCCGCTATTTGGGAAACATCGTACTGTACCCGTCATACGCGTTGCCGGGCGTCTTCGACAAGATCACCTATCCGAATGCCGTCAACGGCTCGCTATGGACCCTGCCGGTCGAGTTCTCGATGTACCTCCTCTGCCCATTCGTCGTCCTGTGGGGTCGCGGCGAGAAAGTGCGCATTCTCATCGCGACGGCCATCCTGTGCGCGGCGGGATTGTATCTGGTGCGCTTCGCCCGCCCCGCCCACCAGATCGTTTTTTACGCGACCGATGTGGTGTCGGCCCTCGATGCCGCGCCGTACTTCTTCCTCGGCGCGAGCTGGCGCATTCTGGCGCCACAGAAGGCCTACAACCTGCAGGCCGCCCTGCTCGCGGTGCTGATGCTGGCTGCGATTCCCCACGGCACGATCACCTACGAGGTCGGACTCTATCTCGTGCTGCCCTACGCGATCCTGTCGTTTTCGCTCGCCAAACCGGCAGTATTCGGATGGGCCGGGCGCTTCGGCGACTTCTCGTATGGCGTCTATATCTATGGCTTCGTCGTTCAGCAGAACGTCTCGTATCTGTTCAACACTGGCGGGCGACCATACGTCAATTTCCTCATCTCGGTAGTACCGACGCTGGTGCTCTCCGTGATCTCGTGGCATCTGATCGAGAAGAAATTCCTCCTGCTCAAGCCGAAGAAGCGCCGCGCCGCCGCGACTGCTCTGGCGACGCCCTGAGGTCGCACGTCACAACCACTTCCAGCCAAAGCGCCGGAAGAAGGTCCAGGCCGAATGTGCGAACAGCATGATGTGCTTCCGTCCCTTCTTCGCCGCGCCGCCACCGTGGTGGACTACTTCGACACCCGGCACGAACACGACGCGCGCGAGCTTGCGAGTGCGCAGACTGAGGTCGTAGTCCTCGAAGTAGAGGAAGTAGCGCGGGTCGAAGCCGTCGAGGCGCTTGAGCGTGTCGGTGCGAAACAGCATGAAGCAGCCGCTGACGATGGGCGGATCCCAGAACACGCGCCTCGCGTCCATCACGTCGCGCATCTCGTAGTGGTCCAGCCGCCGCGCGAACGGACGCCGCAGCGGCACGGGCAAAAAGCCGCGCACGAACAGATCCAGCACCGACGGGAAGCGCCGGCACAGGAACGCCTGTTCGCCGTTCTCGTTGCGAATCAGCGGCGTGAGCAGGCCCGCCTCGCGATGCGCTTCGAGAAAGTCCAGCGCCTCGCGCAGCGCGTTCTCGTCCAGTTCGATATCGGGATTCAGCACCAGGTGATAACGGCTGCGCATCTGTTCGAGCGCGAGATTGTGGCCGCGTCCGTAGCCGACGTTGCCGTGGCCGCGAATCTCGTGTAGCTCGAACGGTTCGCGTCGCGCGGCAGCGGGAACTGGCGCCGCTTGTTCCGGCGCGCCGTTATCGATGAGATAGAGCGGCGTTTTCTCCGAGAGCAGCAAGCGGCGGAGAGCAGCCGCAAGCGTCTCCAGCGTGCGATCGAGCATCGCCAGATCCGGTCGATAGACCACGATCGACACGCTCAACAGCGGCGCCGTGTCCAGCGCGCGCGCGCCTTCTGGAACGGGGCCTTGATTCATCATATTCATACAGCGGAGACGGCTCGGCGAATCGGAATGAAAAGAGAAAGCGGCGACCAGGCAAAAAAATCTGCCTGACGCCGCGTGGTTCGACAAGTACCGCCCGCGGCCCTCGTCAGCGGATATTTGCTCCGAAGACGCGGCGCTCATGTTACCGCGCAAATGGAACAGGCCGCGCTTCGCCACAGGAGAGTCTATGCAAACTGATTAGACGTCCCTCTTTTGCCTCATTAAACTATAAAGCTCCAGATCGAGTTCGTTGGCATTTTCAATTACCCGGCGGTCCCCCGCTGAAAGCACCTCACGGGGACCAGCGAACACGTTCTCTCTAGCGACTACCAAGCCATCCTGCCCCAACCCTAACCATTCCGCAACAAAATTGGCAGTCTTCGAGAGGCTATCCACAAAGCCAATATGTGAAAAATATTTATCGAGATTCTCCAAAGCACACTTCAACCGAAACCCCTCATTAATCTGTCTAGTCGGCAATTTCTTTGTAACACTCCACCGATAATTTGCCAATCTATCCTCCAGGAGCGGGAAGTAACGATAGCTTGCCGAGAAAATTCTGACCATTTCATTATTGGTTTCTGGCGTTACGCACGACTCCACAAAATCTCGCAAAGAAAGATTTCCATCTTTTATAAATTTAAAATAGGGAGAATTAGTAAACCTGGCGTGATGACGGTAAAGAGAAACCACTCGCTCCAGCGGATCGCGCATGACAGTAGCATACAGTGGATTCTCATCACCAAATAGAACATGCGCCCCAAACGCGAAATGTCCGAACAAGAGGGACTCACTTGTCAAGCCGGGACGCGCCTCATCAGCTATTCGCTTATTCAACCCAGAATAAATTGGATAGACAGAACATGTGACAGATCGTGCGCCAAAAACCGCCGCGCCCAACGATGTCCCGGCCGTCTTGGGAATATGAACGAAATATCTCACAATACCTCACTTGTCTGTGTTTGCAGCGAGGCGTCGCTCGCGCCCGTATCTTTTATCCACCGTCCCCTCGCCTACATCAGGTGGCGCGCAATATGGCGCTACTTCTGACGTAATTGATGCAACCTTCTTGAAACCGTTCGCAGCACGAATGAAAGCCTAGATTGCGATCCGAATACGCGCGTCAAAATTGGATATTTCGCCGCAAAGCGCCTTGCGCTGCGCCGGGAAATATAAAGCAGCGATTGGGAACGCGCCTGCTCGTCCACCATCGCCACGACATCGCGCGGCGACAAGGTTATGCGCATCGACTTCTGCTTTTCGACCGCGCGCTCGTAGCTCTGATGCAGCTTGTGCTGGCGCGTCGCCGCGAGTCCGTGCGATTGCGGCACGCGCGCTCGTGACGTGGTCTTGCGCACCGCGTGGAAATCTCCGTCGAGCGCGTAACGCGTCCATAGCAGCCAGTCCTCGAGTTGGTCCATCGATTCGTCGAAGCCGCCGTGACGCTCGTAGAGCTCGCGCTTGAAGACGACCGACTGGATCGTGACTAGGTTCTCCTGCCACATCGCGATCTGCGAAAACGGCCGGAAGTGCGTGTACGGCTCGCCCTCCTCGATCACAAGATGGCCCTGCGCGTCGTGGCGCACGGTCGACGGCACGAAGTCCGCGGCACCGTACGCGGCATTGACGCCGTGTTCGGCCGCCGCCGTCATCAGCACCTCGATGTGATCCGCGTAGAGTTGGTCGTCGTCGTCGAGGAAACACAACCACGCGCCGCGCGCCATCGCCAGCGCGCGATTGCCGGCCGCGCTGCGTCCGACCGGCTCGCCGGTGGCCTCGTAGCGGATCGCCAGGCGCGGGGTGAATTCGGCTTCGATCATCGCCTGCGCAGTGGGCGCCCCATCCTCCACTACCACGGCCTCGATGTTCGGGTATGTCTGGTGCGCGATGGAAAGCAGTGCGTAACGCAACAGGTCCGCGCGCGCGTGCGTGCGCACGATTACGCTGACGAGCGGCCACGCGTCCTTCGCGAGCGGCGCAGTGGCGAACCGATGAAACGTGCCGAGGCGGCGGCGGCCATAGTTCCACAGCAGGAATTCGCCGCGAAAGCCGCGTTCGCGCCATGTCGCGCCGCTGGACCGGAAGTAGTTCAGTGATCGCGCGAAACGCCTCAGGCTATCGAGCGTCGCTCGGCGGCCGCGCGGCAGCTTGCGGATGCCGCTCAGTTCGACCAGCGACAGCCCGAGACCAGCGGCGATATCCCGCCAGGTGCCGAAACGCGCACGCAAACATAGCGACGCATAGATGCCGTTGAAAATCTGCGCGGGCTTCACTTCGCCGCCTGTCGCGTAGGTCCAATGCACGACGGCGGCGCGCGGCACGTATTTGAGCGCGTAGCCACTCGCGCGCAGCCGCCAAGAGAGATCAACGTCCTCGCCGTATAAAAAGATTCGCTCGTCGAAACCGCCGACTGCGTCGAACGCATCGCGCCGGAACAATACCGCCGCACCGCTGACCCAACTCGTCGTCAGCAAGGAAGGATCGTAGTCTTTCGGATGCTCAAAGGGGGTCTGCCGCATTTCCCACGCGGCGACCTTCGTGTTCGACTCGACTTCGGCGAGCAACTCCTCGAGCGCGTCCGGGAACAGTTCGAGATCCGGGTTGAGCACTAGCACAAAGGGCGCGTCGCTAAGCGCGATGTTCGCGTTGTGCGCGCGGCCGAAGCCGAGATTCTCGTCGGAGTGCGTCACCGAAACGGAGACGCCGCTCGACGGCGACGCGTTGCGCCGCATGGCCAGCGTCTCCCATTGCTCCGCAAGCGCGCGGTCGTTATTGCGGATGCGCACATGCGATAAGAGCCGCGCGGCGATCGTCTGCCGCGCGATGCTGTCGAGCAGGCGCTCGACCTCCTCTACCGTGTTGCGGTAGACGACCAGCGAGATGTCTACCGCCTGCCCTGTGGCCAGCCACGCGTCAGCGAGCGAGCCCTCGAGCGCAGGATCGATCGCCGTCACACTCAACGCAAGCGCCTCACGATGCGTCGCCCGATCTGCCGCGCCACCTTGTTCGAGCGCGACGCGAACGTCAGCAACGCCGGATGACGATGCAGGAACTCGAGCACCGAGTGCTTCGCGGACTTCGTGCGGCTCATGTACGCGATGTCGTTCTCGAGCTTGATGATCCACTTGCGCTGATCGTTGATGAGCTTGATCGTGCCGGGCGGGAACACGTGATATTGCTGGTCGATCTTGGCCAGGATCATCTGATAGTCGCGCTCCCACTCGCTTTGCGAATGGATCGAATACGACGACTCACCCTTCTTCCACTTGTGATAGATGCAGGTGATCTCGGGCGACGCCTCGACGCCGCACATGAACAGGCAGCGCAGTTCGAAATCCCAGTCCTCAGCGGTATTGAGCGACTCGTCGAAGCGCAAGCCCAACTCGTGGAACACCGCTCGCGGAAACGACATCGCCACAGGCGGCGAGTAATTCTGATGCAGATGCGCGTAGAAGTCATACTTCGCCGGGAACGGATGACGGATCGCGCCCACTACCGCGTAACCCTTGCCGCCCGCTGCGGTGTCCGCCGTCTCGGCGATGTTCTGCTCCGCCGCCACCGTACGCAGCATGCGGCCCGGCGACTTCTCGGCCATTTTCTGGAACGTCTCCACCCAGTGGGCGAAGATCATTTCGTCGTCGTCGAGAATCGTGATGTAGTGACCTCGCGCCAACTCGAAGCCGAAATTGAGCGGCGTGGTACGGCCGCCGCGATCGCACGGCACGACGCGCGAGCGGTTGCGAATGACTTCGGGCATGTCCTCGACGATGCGCTCGATGCGCTTCTGCAACTCGAATTCCACCCTGTGCGGAATCACGATCAGCTCGAAGTCCTGCGACGTCTGCGCCGTGAGCGCCAGCAGCAGATCGCGGAAGCTCGCGAGCCGACGCCCTTGCGTGCGCATCACGATGGAGAGGAACGGACGCTCCTCGGCGGGTTCGACGACAAGCGGCGCCGCCTTGCGCGGGCCCGGCAGATACGCGCGCACCAGTTCGTTGATCGACGAGAAATCGTCGGCAGCCTCGCGAATCTGGCCAAGATAACGGTTCAGCGGCGTGGCGTCCGAGACGAGCGGATCGAACCTCGGGAAATACTGGTCGCTGCGCTGACGGTGGAAGTCCGCGCGCGCCACTTCCGTCCAGCCCGCACTCGACATCATTGCGTTTAGCAGACGGTCGGTGTGGTGGATGACGTGCGTGTGGTCCAGCAGTCCTTCTACGGTGTAGTCCCAGCGGCCGGCCAGGAGCTTCGCGCCGAGATCGCGGTGTGCGACGTTCGGCACCGCGAGCACGAACAGCGCCGCGCGGTTCTCTGCGAAGTCGCGAAGCGCGTTCAGAAACTGCGGTCCGTTGGTGATGTGCTCGAGCGTGTCGATCATGCTGATTGATGCGAGCTTGCGGTCGCCCAGCGCGGTGCGCAGGGTCGCAATGGCCGCGTGCTCATCCGACAGATCGATCGCGTGGGTCTCGAAGCCGCGCTCGTCGAGCGCTTGCAGACGGGTGACGTCGAGATCGAGGCCGACATAGGTCAACCCCGTTTCGCGCACCGGTTCGGCGATCGGGCCGTATCCGCAGCCGATATCGAGATGAACGCCGCCGGTGCCGGCATGCACGTGCAGAAGCTCGACCACGCGACTATAGACGGTGCCGGACTCGTAAGGATGGTCGTATGCGTTACTCATGTCGTCCGGTCAGAATCTATGTTTGCTGTAGAAGCCATCGATGAACTGCGCGACCTTGTGATCCGCATCGATCTGCACCGGCAACTTGCCGCTCTCTTTCAGCGACTGGAATTTGCGCGCCGCTTTCTTTTCCGATTCGCTGCCGGCGTCGAGCAACTGCCGCTCGATGCGATCGGCGAGATCCGCGCGCGAGTACTTGTAGCTCAGCATCATCGCGGCTTCGGCCGAGAAGTACTCTTCCGCCGCGCCCACGATCCACTTGCCTTCCTGAGACAGGCGCTTGTCGTGGAAGATGACCGCCGACGGCTGGAACACCAGTCTGTAGCCGGCGAGCCGGATGCGCCAAGAGAAGTCGACGTCGTCGCAATAGAGGAAGAACGACTCAGAGTCGAAACCATTCACTTCCCTGGCGACGGCGGCCGTCACCAGCGCGCACGCCGTCGTTACCCAACCCGTCTCGCCGCTCGCGACGCTGTAGTCCTTCGGATGCTCGATCGGAACCTGACGCGCTTCGACCACGGCCACGCGCTGACGCTCGCGCATCGGCTTGACCAGTTCGATGAAAAGGTCGGGCGCGACGATCGTATCCGGATTCAGGATCAGCACGAGTTCGGAATCGAGGTCTTCGAGCAAACGGTTGTGACCGGCGGCCGAGCCCAGATTCTTGTCATAAAACTCGTATTGAATGTCGCCGAGACCTTGCGCCTCGAAGCGCTTACGGCGCTCCTCGATCTCCTCGTCGGTGAAAACGGGGTCGGGCGAACAATCGCCGAACGCCATCTGTACTTTCGACAACGCGCCCGACGAAATCGCCAGTTCCACGGCGCGCCCGAGGCTCGCGAGCGATTGATCGACGTGCTGCTGCGTGTTCCCGTAGAGAATCGACTGGATGCGCAGCGAGACCGCGCCTTTTAGTTGGGTGTCGTGTTGGGTCAAGCCGCGCTCCTAAGCCTGTTTGTTTTCTTCACTGGCGATCCAGTCCTGCAATTCCGCGAGGCCCGCGTCGAGCTTGACCTGCGGCGTCCAGCGCAGGCTGGCGAGCGTGCTCGACAGGTCGCAGGCGGCGTGGCGGACGTCGCCATCGCGGAACTGGCCGTTCACCTGCGGCGCCGGCGCGCCGTAATAATCGGCGATCAGCGAGGCGAGCGTGTGAATGGAGGTCGCGACACCCGAGCCGACATCGAAATACTGGCTGGCCGCCGGCGGCGCCGCCAGTGCCGCGACGATCGCGGAGGCGACATCGCGGATCGACACAAAATCGCGCGTGACATCGCCGTCCTCATAAAGCGGAATGGACTTCTTCTCGCGCGCGAGCCGCGAGAACAGCGCGACGATGCCCGTGTACGAGTTGGTGAGCGACTGGCCCGGGCCGTAGACGTTCTGCAGACGCAGGATCGAGAGCGGCACCTTCATCGACAGGGACCATGCCGCAAGGATATGCTCCTGCGCCAGCTTGGTCGCGCCGTACACGCTGGTAGGATGCGGGATTGTGTTCGCGACGCTCGACGGCAGCGACACCGAGCCGGGGAAATCCCACTGCGCCGCTTCGAGTTGCACGTGGCCGCGCTGCCCCGGATAGGTGATCTGGCGATCCGCCGTGCGCCATGCGCCTTCGCCGTAGACGGCGCGACTGCTGGTCAGCAGCACGTGTTGCATCGCGATCTTGTGACGGCCCACGGCGTCGGTCATCTGCGTGGTGCCGACCACGTTCACGAGACCGTGCCGGCTCGCCTCGGTCAGCGACTGGCCGGTGCCGGTCTCCGCCGCCAGATGTACGATGACCTCGGGCTGGAACTGCGCAAATACCCTGTCCCAGTCGGCGGGCACGGTGACGTCGCCGACCATCAGCTCAGCGCGCTCGTGCAGCGCCTCGGGACGCGTCTGCGTCTTGTGCACCTGCGGATGCAGGTTGTCCATCACCACGTAGCGCGCTGCCTCCGGCGCGAGGAGTGCCGCGATCGCGCAGCCGATGAAACCCGCGCCGCCCGTCACGAGAATGCGCTTGCCGGCAAAGTGCCGCAGTGTGTTCTGATCGCTCATGCTTCCCTCTCTCATTTCAATATTACTGAGCTCGTCCCGGGCGGTCAGGCCCGTGCCGCCCTCATGCCGCATGCCTGCGCGCCGCTGCGCGAGTCATTCGCTTTCCAGTTCAACCGAACGCATCGGCAAGCCCAGCAAGCCGGTGCTCACACTCGTCGAATGCGACTTGAAGATGATCGCATCGTGTACCCAGTGATGGACGACGTGCTCGTCCTGCGTCCCATCGGCAACGGCGGCGGTGATCGAATAATCCCCGACTGGCATGCGCGGCATGTGGAAGCGGAAGCGCGCCGTCAGCGTCGTGCCCGCACTGGTGTGCATCGGCGTGAGCTGCGTCGTGATGTACGTATTTTCCCCAAACAGATTCTGGCCGAGGCGGTCGCGCGCCAGGAAGCCGATGATTGGACGCGCGAGCGGCTGCAGCGTCTCCGCCCGCACCTCGACGCACACCGACTCGCCGCCTACCACCCAGGTCAGACGCCGGCCTTCGTCGTCAACCAGCCCCACATGCGTGATCTTCGCGCCGCCCAGGCCGAAACCATTGGCATCTTCCTGGAAGGTGAACACTTCGATGTCGTTGCGGCACGTCGAACCGTTGATCAGGTCGCTGCGCTGATCGTGATAATGCTGATCCACCTCGACCGAGCCGCTCAGCACCGCGTTGCGCTGCCCCGATACCGCAGCGCCTGAAGCCTCGTGCTGAGCCTGATAGTACGCTTCGAGATACTGCTCGCAGATTTCCTTGGCGGGCCCGACGGCCCGCACGCTGCCCTTGTCGAGCCACACAACGCGCTCGCAAAGATTGATGACCGCGTTGGTGTCGTGGCTCACGAACAGCACCGTGCCGGTCTTCATGAAGGTGCGCAAGAAGCGCATGCACTTCTGCGTGAAGAAAGCATCGCCCACCGCGAGCGCCTCGTCGATGATCAGCACATCGGCATCGACATGCGCGAGCACCGCGAACGCGAGCCGCACGTACATTCCGCTCGAATACTTCTTGACCGGCTGATCGACGAACGCACCGATATCGGCGAACTCGAAGATGGCTTCGAGCCGCTCGTCGATCTGCTTGCGCTTCAACCCGAGCAGCGCGGCGTTGAGGTAGACGTTCTCACGCCCGGTGAACTCGGGATTGAAGCCTGCGCCCAGTTCGAGCAGCGCGGCAACGCGGCCGTGCACCTGCACGTCGCCAGCCGAAGGCGCGAGCGTACCGCAGATGATCTGTAGCAAGGTGGACTTGCCCGAGCCATTGCGCCCGATCACGCCGACCGTCTGCCCGCGCGCGATGTCGAGCGACACGTCCTTGAGCGCGTGAAACTCGGTCGCGGCCGCTACCGCACGCACGTTGAAGCCCGGCAGCAGCAGCCCGAGCCGGTAGAACATCGCGCGCTTCAGGCGATCCTGCGGCCGGTCATAGATCGAATAGCTCTTGCCGACGTGAATAACGCGGATTGCGAGATTGTCAGATGACATCGGCGAACCCCCTGCGCGCGGACTGGAACCACCAGTAGCCCAGCCAGGCCACCACGACGCTGGCGACGAGATACAGCCCAAGCGTGGCGAAGTCTGGCAGACTGCCGCCGACGAGCACAGCCCGGCTCTCCTCGATGAAGAAGGTCAACGGATTGAGCTGCAACCAGATGCGGTATTTCTCCGGCAGTGCGGAGATCGGATAGAACACCGGCGACAGGAACATCAGCACGGAGGCAAGAAACGCCGTGGCCTGCGCGATGTCGCGCACGTAGACGCCCGTTGCGGCCAGAAACCAGCCCAGGCCGAGCGACAGCAGAAACAGCGGCAGCACTACGAGCGGAAACAGCAGCACCGTAAGATGCACCGATCCGCTCACGAGCAGCAGGCCCGCGATCAGCACCAGCATGCTGATGAACAGATGGAACACCGCCGAGCACAGCGCAATGACAGGAAAGATCTCGAGCGGGAAGATTACTTTCTTCACGTAGCTCGCGTTCTGCAGCACCAGCAGCGGCGCACGGTTGATGCATTCGGCGAACAGCGTGTGCACCGTCATGCCGACGAAGAGCATCATCGCGAATTCACCATGACCGACCGGCGCGGTGGCAGCCCCGCCCCAGCGCGACTTGAAGACGAACGAAAAGACGAAGGTGTAGACCGCCAGCATCAGCACCGGGTTGAAGAACGACCACGCGAGCCCGAACACCGACCCTCGATAGCGGCCAATGACCTCCCGTTTGGTCATCTGAAAAATGAGCCCGCGATTGCGGTACAAGGAAACCACCAGCGATGTCAAGGATTTCGAAGTTGCGTCCATATTATGAAGAAACCGTACCACGTGGCCGGGCACCCTCTCCTGTCGAAGTGTCGTGAAAAGGTTCCGGCACTTAGCGGAACGCGGCGAGCAAGTCGGCCAGGCAGAGCGACATGCCGACTCGCCAGTCCGGCAGGCGAACGCCGAAACGCGTCTGCAGCGCGTCGTTGGACAACACCGAATTGGCCGGACGCGGTGCGGGCAACGGATACTCGTCGGTGCGGATGGGCACGACCGATTTCACCATGTACTCAGTGTCGGGCTGCAGCCGGCGCGCCTCCGCGATGATCGCGTCGGCGTAGCCGTGCCAGTTGGTCGAGCCGCCCGCCGACAGATTGAACAGTCCCGAACGGAACGTGCCGGCGCGTCGCTCGGCTATCGCGCGGCTCACGATCTGCGCGGTGGCGTCGGCGATGTCGCGTGCCCACGTCGGGGCGCCGAACTGGTCGCCGACGATGCGCAATTCCTCGCGGCTCGCCGCCAGACGCAAAATAGTGCGCATGAAGTTACTGCCACGCGCGGCATAGACCCAGGTCGTGCGGAACACCAGCCAGTCGCCGCCCGCCTCACGCGTGGCGAGTTCGCCCGCGAGCTTGCTGCGGCCGTAGGCGTTGACGGCGCAGGTGTCGTCCGTTTCCAGATACGCACCCTGCTTCGAGCCGTCGAACACGTAGTCGGTCGAGTAATGGATGAACAGCGCGCCGCATTCGCGCGCCGCGCGCGCGAGTTCGCCGACGGCCTCGCCGTTGATCGTGGTCGCCTGCGCTTCCTCGCTTTCAGCCTTGTCGACCGCCGTGTAGGCCGCCGCGTTGACGATCACGTCCGGGCAGAAGTCGAGCACGGACTGACGCAAGGTATCGGGCTTCGAGAGATCGAAGCTGCGGCGATCGACGGCGCGCACTTCGCCCAGCACCGACAGGCTGCGCGCAAGTTCCCAGCCAACCTGGCCGTTCGCACCGGTGACGAAAATCTTCATGCGAACACCTCCGCTTCCGCCAGCCGCTTGCCCGCCGCATCCTTCGCCGCGAGCAGGGGCTCGAAATCTATCGGCCATTCGATGCCGATCTCCGGATCGTTCCACACGATGCTGCGCTCATGCGCCTGATACCAGTAGTCGGTCGTCTTGTAGAGGAACTGCGCCCACTCCGACAGCACGACGAAGCCATGTGCAAATCCCGGCGGCACCCACAACTGCCGATGGTTTTCTTCCGACAGATTCACACCGACCCACTTGCCGAAATTCGGCGAGCTCTTGCGGATGTCGACCGCGACGTCGAACACCTCGCCCTCGACCACGCGCACCAGCTTGCCCTGCGCATGTTCGATCTGATAGTGCAGCCCGCGCAGCACGCCCTTCGCCGAACGCGAATGGTTGTCCTGCACGAACTCGACGCTGCTGTCCACCTGCTCCGCGAATTCGCGCGCATTGAAGCTCTCGAAGAAGAAGCCTCGCGCGTCGCCGAACACCTTCGGTTCGATGATCTTGATTTCGGGAAGCACCGTTACTGTTACCTGGATGGCCATGCCACTTGATCCGTAAGAATGTTTTTAAGGTACTGACCGTAACCGTTCTTCGCGAGTGGCTGCGCGAGCTTCATCAATTGCTCGGCGTCGATCCAGCGCTTACGATAAGCGACCTCTTCCGGGCACGCGACCACAAGCCCCTGGCGCTTCTGCAGGGTCGCAATGAACGTCGCCGCCTCGATCAGCGATTCATGGGTGCCCGTGTCCAGCCACGCATAACCACGCCCCATGATTTCGACATCGAGCGCGCCGTCCTTCAGGTAACGCGAATTCACGTCGGTAATCTCGAGTTCGCCGCGCGGCGACGGCACGATGTCCGCCGCTATGTCGCACACGCGTTTGTCGTAGAAGTAGAGCCCCGTGACCGCGTAATTCGAACGCGGCTTTGCCGGCTTCTCCTCGATCGACAGCGCGCGGAATTCCTTATCGAATTCAACCACGCCATACCGCTCCGGATCATGCACGTGATACGCGAACACGGTCGCGCCGTCGGTCTGCGCATTGGCGCGCTCAAGCTGCTTCGCCAGATCGTGGCCGTAGAAGATGTTATCGCCGAGAATGAGTGCCGACGGGTCGTTCCCCACGAACTCCCTGCCGATGATGAACGCCTGCGCGAGCCCGTCCGGCGAGGGCTGCACAGCATACTGAATGTGCATCCCCCACTGGCTGCCGTCACCGAGCATCGCCTCGAAGCGCGGCGTGTCTTGCGGCGTCGAGATGATCAGCACGTCGCGAATGCCTGCGACCATCAGCGTCGACAGCGGGTAATAGATCATTGGCTTGTCGTACACGGGAAGCAATTGCTTCGACACGACATGCGTAATCGGATACAGCCGCGTGCCCGACCCGCCCGCGAGAATGATGCCTTTGCGTGCCATCGTGCCGCCCTTACGCGCGTTGCGCGTAGTTGGTTTCGACCCACTTGCGGTACTCGCCCGAAGCGACTTCGTCGACCCATTCCTGGTTGTCGAGATACCACTGGACAGTCTTCGCGAGCCCCGTCTCGAACGTTTCGGCCGGCTTCCAGCCAAGCTCGCGCTCGAGCTTGCGCGCGTCGATCGCATAACGGCGATCATGGCCCGGACGATCCCTGATGAAGGTCATCTGGTCGCGATACGAGCCTCCCGCCTTGGGCTTCAGTTTGTCAAGCAGGTCGCACAGGGTATGGACGACTTCGAGGTTGGTTTTCTCGTTCCAGCCGCCGACGTTATAGGTTTCACCCGGCTTGCCGCTCGCGAGCACCTGGCGGATTGCCGAGCAGTGGTCGGTCACATACAGCCAGTCGCGCACGTTCTGACCGTCGCCGTAGATCGGCAACGACTTGCCTGCGAGCGCATTGGTGATCATCAATGGAATGAGTTTTTCCGGGAAATGATACGGACCGTAGTTGTTCGAACAGTTGGTAGTCAGCGTCGGCAAACCGTACGTGTGGCGGTACGCCCGCACCAGATGATCCGATGCGGCTTTCGTGGCCGAATAGGGGCTATTCGGCGCGTACGGTGTTGTTTCGGAAAACTGAGGATCTTGCGGACCGAGCGAGCCGAAGACTTCGTCGGTGGAGACTGCCAGCATGCGGAAAGCCGACTTTTCGGCCTCCGGCAACGCGCTCCAGTAGGTGCGAACCGCCTCGAGCAGCGTGAACGTGCCAATCACGTTGGTCTGCACGAAGTCAACCGGGCTGTCGATGGAACGGTCAACGTGGCTCTCCGCCGCGAAGTGCAGCACGGCGCGCGGCTTGTGCTCAGCCAGCAATGCGTCGAGCGCGGCACGATCGCAGATGTCGACCCGGGCAAAAATGTGCTTGTCGCTTCCCTGAAGCGACTTAAGCGTGGCCAGATTACCCGCGTACGTGAGTTTGTCCACGTTCACCACAGGTTCGTCACTTGCACTGAGCCAGTCCAGCACGAAATTCGCGCCGATGAAGCCGGCGCCGCCCGTTACGAGAATCATACAAATCCTTAAGTTGTATTCGTGCGCCGCAGCATAGGCAACGCGCCCCGCCCCACCTCCGCCGGCGCCTGCAGCACCGGCCGGACGCTCGTTGAATGCGGGTCCTCGCAACAATCGGCTGGGATACACGGCCGTGCCTCATTAGGCAATGGAGACGAAGAGCACCACGGCCAGGCGCGCTTTTGACGCTTTGGGAGCGGAGATTATATGACAGCCAGCCTCCAAAACAATGCCCCTATACGACTTGATACATCGCACCGGAAGCAAAAAAACAGTGGGGGGAAGCCCTGATCCATACAGGCCTGACACAAGCTTGTGGTAAGGACACGCCTTAATCCCGCTATTTGGTGTGCCGGCTCGAGCGGCCGGCCTGATGGGCGATCACATCCAAATTTCGTAATTTTCCCGCTTGCTACAAACCGTTTCGGAATTTGCAGCACGATTACATTCCAACACCCAGATTGAATGGCATGCGTCGCAAACGGGTACGCCACTCATATCGGTCAGACTTGCCTGGCGCTACCTCTGCGAATCGATTTTCGGTAAAAATAACTAAGCCGCCAACATCCAGCGCAGTGTCTCCATGAACGGAATCGATTCGACTTCCGGCACGAGCGTACGCAGTTTCGCGGGCGAACCGGCCAGCATCTTGACGTCGGTTTGCCGCACGAAGGCGGGATTGATCCGCACGTCGAGTTCGTGGCCCGTGAGATCGCTGGCCGCCGAGAGAATCTCGCGCAGCGTATAGGGCGTGCCGGTGCAGACGTTGACCGTTTCGGCCGCGGCCTCGGAATCGAGCAGCGCTTCATAAGCGCTCGCCACATAGCGCACGTCGGAGAAATCGCGCGCCACGTCGATATTGCCCAACTCGATGGACGGTTCGCGCCGCGCGAAATGCTCGACGATCTTCGGCACGAGGAAATTCGACGCCTGTCCGCGACCGGTATAGTTGAACGGCCGCACGATCAGGATCGGCAGCCGGTCGAACCACGTCCGCACCATTGTTTCCATTGCCGCCTTGCTGGCGGCATAGTGGTTGACGGGCGTGACCGGAAAGCTCTCCTCGATGGCGTCGCTCGTCACATTGCCATATACGTTCGCGCTGCTCGCGATCAACAGCTTGCGCGGCGTATGACCGACGGCCGAGCAGGCCTCGAGCAGATTGAGCGTGCCGATTACATTGACGCGGTAAAAGTCGAGCGGATCGTTATGACCCACGAAGCTGATCGCGGCGAGGTGCACGATGTAGTCGGGCCGCGCCGTTTCGATCACGCGCCGGCACGCATCCGGCGACGTGATGTCGAGACGCAGGCGCGTGGGCGTTTCCGGCTCGTCGCGCCCGGCGATCGTTTCGATCACCGTATGCCCGCGGCCGAGCAGGTTGTCGACCAGATAACGGCCAGTGAAGCCGCTCGCCCCGGTGACGAGCGTGCGGATGGGTTGCTTCGCATGATAGGTCGACATGCTTTCTCCGTTCACGAGGTCATCCTGTTGTGCCGCAATATCGCGTGGGCGCCAGCGCTATGCCCTTCCGGCTGCGCCTGACGGCGCATGGGCGATGCCCGCGCTTCAAACGGGCTATTATGTCACGCTACGATGTTGCACTGCCCAGCGCGGCACGTCGCATGCGTAACCGCATGTATCAAACTGCACCGAATCCCTCGATGACACCCTTGAGCACTTCCAGCACCCACTCCGCTTCACAGCCGCACCCGCCACCGCTCGCCTTCGGCGACCTGCAAGGCTGCCGCACGCCGTTCCAGCGGCTGCTGGCCAAGGCCGCGCCGCCGGCGGGCACGCCGCTGTGGTTCGCGGGCGACCTGATCAACCGTGGGACGGAATCGCTCGCCACGCTGCGCGACGTCATCGCGATGGGTGAGCTCGCCGTGCCGGTGCTGGGCAATCACGATCTGCATTTGCTGTCGGTGTCGGCGGGAATTCGCAAGTCGAAGAAAGGCGACACGATCGACGAAATCCTCGCCGCGCCGGACGCCCCCGAACTGCTCGAATGGATTCGCCACCGCCCGCTCGCGCACTTCGACAACGGCATGCTGATGGTGCACGCGGGCGTCCTGCCGCAGTGGGACGCGGACCTCACGATGGAACTCGCCGACGAATTGCAGCGCGCGCTGCGCGCGCCGAGCTGGAAGGAAACACTCGCCGGTTTGTACGGCAACGAGCCGAACCGCTGGACGCCCAGCCTGAAGGGCATCGACCGCTTGCGGCTGACGTGCAGCGCGTTGACACGCATCCGTTTCTGCACCGCCGATGGCGCGATGGATTTCAGCACAAGCGGCGGCCTGAACGCCGCGCCGCCGGGTTGCATGCCGTGGTTCGACGTGCCGTCGCGCAAAACCGCGGACGTCACCGTGGTGTTTGGCCATTGGGCCGCAGTCGGCTTGACCTTGCGCGACAACCTGATCGGACTCGACTCCGGCTGCGTATGGGGCGAAAAGCTGTCGGCCGTGCGACTCGCGCCCAATCCCGCCGAGCGCACGCTGACGCAGGTCGATTGCGAGCCTTGCCGCGAGGCTGGCACCGGTAATTGAGCCGGTTGTGCCTGGCAAGAACCGTCGGCTCATCGCGGCGCAACGATCTGTCGGCTGAACCGACTGAACGTTACGCCGAGCGGCCCTGCTGGTCGATTGGCTCTTCGATCAGCGCTTGCGTCACGGCAGGCGTTGCGGCTTCCTCGGCACACACGGCACCGGCGCTCGCCATGCCGCTTTGCATTTCCTGCAACGCAGCCGCAATGACCGCTTCTGCTTCGGCCGCCAGCGTGCGCCGGTCGGCGCCCGGCGCCAGCGGCGCACCCACATACACATGCGCGGTCAAGGGTCCGCCGCGCAACAGCAGGTTCAGCGAATCCGCCAGCGACAGATCGTCGATATAGGCGGGCGCGGTGGATTGCCGGCCTTGCGCGTCCTCGTACATGATGCACAGCGGCTGCACCGGCGCCGAGGCCGATACCGCCGCCTGAAACATGTTCGCGTGAAACGGTAGCAGCGCGAGTCCATTGGACGTCGTGCCTTCAGGGAACACGCACATCAGTTCACCGGCGCTCAAGCGGTCGGCGAGCTCATGCATGATCCGCTTCGCGTCGCTGCGCTTCTCGCGCTGGATGAACACCGTGTCCAATTGCTGCGCGAGCCAGCCCACCAGCGGCCAATTGCGAATCTCCGCCTTGGACACGAACGGCGTGGGCCGCCATGCATTGATCACGTAGATGTCGATCCACGAGATGTGATTGGCGACCACCAGCGCGCCGCGGTCGAGGCGCGCACCGTCGTTATGCACGACGAGCCGCATGCCGCACAAACGCAGCATTTTCAGCGACCATGCGCGATTGAGCGCATGACGCCGGTCCGGGCCGGCTTTAGGAAAGCGCGTCGCGACGATCCACATGCCGTGCAGCAGATGCGCGATGAGACGGGCCTTGCGTAACGCGAGCTTCATGTCGGAGCTTTCCGTAACGGGCAATGCCGCGGATGTTAGCGCTGTTCGAACGCGAGGCGGCCGGACACGATGGTCGCCCGCACGCGCGCCGGCAGTTCATAGCCGAGGAACGGCGTGTTGTGCCCCTGGCTCTTCAGCGCGCGCGGTTCCACGAGCCAATGCGCGTGGCGGTCGAACACGCACAGGTCCGCCGCGCCGCCCACGGCGATGCGGCCCGCGGCTTCCAGGTTCAGCACATCGGCCGGCGCCGCGGTAATGCGGTTGAACGCCTTCGCGAGCGGCAAGCCCGCTTCGTCGGCCCATTTCACCGTCAACGACAGCAATAGTTCGAGACCCGTCGCGCCCGGCGTGGCTTCGGCGAACGGCAGCAGCTTTTCGTCGTCGTCCACCGGGGTGTGATCGGAGCAGATCGCGTCGATCGTGCCGTCGACGAGGCCTGCGCGGATCGCGTCGCGATCGCGTTGCTGGCGAAGCGGCGGATCGAGCCGGTACTGGGCGTCGAAATAGCCGATGTCGAGGTCGATCAGATGCACGTGGTTCACGGTAACGTCGCATGACACCGGCAAGCGCTCGGCCTTGGCGGCGCGTACCAGCGCAATGCCCGCCGCCGACGACACATGCGACAGATGCACCCGCGCGCCGGTCACGCGCACGAGTTCGAAAATGGTGTGCAGCGCGATGGTTTCCGCCGACACCGGCACGCCCGACAGCCCGAGGCGCGACGCCAACGCGCCGCTCGCGGCCACGCCGCCCTTGCCGAGATAGGCATCCACGGGACGCAGCCATACGGTGTAGCCGTAGGTCCTCGCGTATTGCAGCGCGCGCATCAGCACCTGCGTGTCGACCACCGGCACGTCGGCCTGCGAAAAGCCGATGCAGCCCGCTTCCGTCAGTTCGACCATCTCGGTGATCACATGGCCCTTGAGACCGACGGTCAATGCGCCGAGCGGATAGACGTGCGCCTGATCGAGATTGCGCGCGCGAAACTTGAGCATCTCGACGAGGCCCGGTTCATCGAGCGTCGGATCGGTGTCCGGCAGGCACACGAGACTGGTCACGCCGCCCGCGAGCGCCGCGGCCATTTCCGATTCGAGCGTGGCCTTGTGTTCATAGCCCGGCTCGCGCAAGCGCGCGGCAAGGTCGACCAGGCCCGGCGCGATCCAAAGGCCCTTCGCGTCGATGGTTTTCTCGGCCTGGAAATCGGCAGGCGCGTTGCCGATCGCGGCGATCTTGCCCGCCGCGATAAAAATGTCTTGCTGCTGTTCGGTGCCCGCTGCCGGATCGATCAGCGTGCCGCCTTGAATATGAATCTTCATGCGCTGCCTTGTGTTCAGTGTTCAGCCAGGTTTCGCGTGACTTGCCGCGGGTTCGCACGCTGCCGTGCCGTCGTGCTGACGGCGCGCCGTGACACCCGTTGCGTGACGGCGCTCGAAGCCGGCGAGTTCAATCGTGATTGCCCGCGACGATGCCCATTACCGCCATGCGCACCGCGATGCCGAACGTCACTTGATTGAGGATCACCGACTGCGGACCGTCGGCCACCTGCGAATCGATTTCGACGCCGCGATTCATCGGGCCGGGGTGCATCACGATCGCATCGGGCTTCGCGAGCGCGAGGCGCTCGGGCGTCAAGCCCCAGCTCTTGAAATACTCCTGCGCCGAGGGCAGCAGCGCGCCGCTCATCCGCTCGTTTTGCAGACGCAGCATGATGATCACGTCGACGTCCTTCAGGCCTTCGTCGAGATTGTGGAACACGCGCACGCCCATCTGCTCGAGCCCGCCCGGCAATAGCGTGCGCGGACCGATCGCGCGCACTTCCGGCACGCCGAGGGTGGTCAACGCATGAATGTCGGAGCGCGCGACCCGCGAATGCAGAATGTCGCCGACGATCGCCACCCGCAGATTGGTGAAGTCCTTCTTGTAGTGGCGGATCGTGTACATGTCGAGCAGCCCTTGCGTGGGGTGCGCATGACGGCCGTCGCCGGCATTGATCACGTGCACGTGCGGCGCGCAATGCTGGGCGATCAGATAAGGCGCGCCGCTCGATGCGTGACGCACGACGAACATATCGGCATGCATCGCCGAGAGGTTGTTGATCGTGTCAAGCAGCGATTCGCCCTTGCTCGTGGACGACGCGTTGATGTTCAGATTCAGCACGTCCGCCGACAACCGCGTGGCGGCGATCTCGAAGGTGGTGCGGGTGCGCGTGGAGTTCTCGAAGAACAGATTGAACACCGACTTGCCGCGCAGGAGCGGCACCTTTTTCACTTCGCGATCGGTCACGCTGACGAACTGCTCGGCGGTATCGAGAATGTGATTGACGATCGCCTTCGGCAAGCCCTCGATCGACAACAGATGTTTGAGCTCGCCGTTTTTCGTGAGCTGCGGGTTGCCCTTCAGGAAGCCATGACGGAAGCGCTCGGTGGCGCTATCGGCTGGATCCTTCGGAGCCTGAGTGGCGGTGTTCATGGGTGTACCTGCTTCAAATACGGGCTTCAACGTGATCGATGTCGATGCGGACTGCTTGCGTGGTTTTCGGCTACGCCGGCCCTTTGCGCGAAACGCGGTGCGCCCGCGCGTAGTCAATGACGGTCTTGCGCAGCGTGCAAAGCCGCGTTCAGTCGACGCGTGCCTCGGTGTGAAAAGTGAAACGCTGCTGCCCCGCCGCGCCTCCCTCTGCGCGAGCCAGCACGAGCGTCGCGTCGGCGGGCACGTTCACCGTGCCGCCGACAAAGCGCGCCGCCACCGGCAACTCGCGTCCGCCGCGATCGGCCAGCACCGCCAGTTCGACCGACGCCGGACGGCCATAGTCGTATAGCTCGTTCAGCGCGGCGCGAATGGTGCGGCCGGTGTAGAGCACGTCGTCCACCAGCACGATGCGGGACTGGTCGACCAGGAACGGCAGCGAGGTCGGGCTCGCCTGCGAGTGCAGGCCTTTTTTCGCGTAGTCGTCGCGATGCAGCGCGACGTTCACCACGCCGAAGCTCGGCAGGTTCAGATCGCGCGCGAGCCGCTCGGCAAGCCATGCGCCGCCGCTATAGATGCCGGCCAGCACGGCGCCTTGCGCACCGTCTTGCCCCGCGCCGAGCTTCTCGCCGTATACGGCGCGAATCTGCTCGAGCAACGCGCGATAAAGCGCTTCGGCGTCAATGGAACTCATGATCGTCGGAAAGTCCGTCTAGATATTGCTGGAGGATGATGCTGGCGGCTTCGGCGTCGAGCATGTCGGCGCGGCCGTTGCCGGCGCGGATTCCCGCCTTCGCCTCGACCGACGAATAGCGCTCGTCGACCCACGTCACCGGCAGGTTGAAGCGGCCGTTAAGCTGATTGCCGAAGCGCTTCGCAAGCTGGGTCATTTCATGAGGCGTGCCGTCGGGATGCATCGGCAAGCCGACCACCAACGCGTTGGGCTTCCACTCGGCGATCAGCTTGCCGACCGCCTCGAACCGGTATTCGCGGCTGCGGTTCGGCACGATCACGAGCGGCCGCGCGTGGCGCGTCAGCGAATTGCCGACCGCCACGCCGATGCGTTTTTCACCATAGTCGAACGCAAGCAGCGTCGCCTCACGTCCGGCCGGCAGGTTCATGCGTGGCCCGCCTCGCCCGACAGCATGGACAGCGAAATGCCCAGCAGCGCCAGCGCGGCTTCGAGACGCTCTTCGGCGGGCACGTCGAAGACGATTTTCGGGTCGGCTTCCACCGTGAGCCAGCCGTTCTTCGAAATTTCTTCCTCGAGCTGGCCCGCGCCCCAGCCGGCGTGGCCGAGCGTGAGCAGGAAACGCTCCGGACCGGTGCCGCTCGCGACGGCTTCGAGCACGTCTTTCGAAGTGGTCATCTCGAGCCCGCCCGGCACCGACATAGACGACGTGTACACGTTGCCGTCTTTCGGATCGTGCAGCACGAAGCCGCGCTCGGTTTGCACCGGACCGCCGAAATACACGGGCACGTGAAGAAGGGGTTCGATCTCGAGCTTGAGATCGATGCGACTGAAGAGCGCTTCGAGGTCGATATCGGTCGGCCGGTTGATCACGAGGCCGAGCGCGCCGCGCTCACTGTGATCGCAAAGGTAGACCACCGTTCCCGAAAACGTCGGATCGGCCATGTTCGGCATGGCGATCAGGAACTGGTTGGTCAGATTGATGCGATCGTTACTCTTGGACATAGTTCGGATTTTAGCAAAGACGATGCAGTGTGGCGGGCTTTGAGCATGGGACCGCAATGTGCGCGATGCAGTGCGCCGCGAGCCATCGACGGCCAGTCAAGTTCCACTCTATCACGCACGCGAGCCCTGGCCACGGTGCAGGTTAGCGGTTTGCGGCACGCATTTCATGTGCCTCCCGGTTCGATCATTGCTTCCTTCGTTGTTCGCTCTCCTGCCGGCGGCGACGCTCGCCACGGACACGGCCGGCCACGCATGCCCGTCAGGCGTCGCCCTCCTCGATCGAGCGCGTCAACGCGGCCAGCGTGGCTCCGCCGGCCGGTGGAGCGACGCCGGCCGCCACCTTGTGCAGCATCGCGCGCAACGCTTCGGCGGTCCGCTCGAGGGTGCTCGCCGCCGGCGCGCCGACGATCACGTGCTCGCGCACTGCCGGGGTCGAGACGCCCGCGTGCGCGCGGCGGCGCCAGGCGAGCCCTAGCGCGTCGGCAAGCAGCGCCACATGGCCCAGGCCGAGCGCGCAGGCGGCGGCGCCGAGCCGGTAGGCGGCGTCGCCCGCTTGCAGCGCTTCGCTCGGATCGGCTTTCTCGGGCTGGTCCGCCGCGCGGGCATGCTCGGTCAATGCCGAAATCGCGGCATCCGCCGTCTGAAGAAAGTCTTCATAGGCGTGCGCGTTGACCGTGAGCACGCCCAATTCGCGTGTCAGCGCGGAACGGCTGGCGCTAATCGTTTGCGCTTGCACGGCGCCTGCCTCCCATAGCATTTCGGATGCCAGCGTTCCCGCGACGTGCCAATCGACCGTCAAGCCATAGTCATGCAGCACCTCGACCTGGTCGGCGTCTTCGGCTGCGGCGCCGAACAATGCATAGTCGCGCCACAGCAGCGCCAGCGTTGCGCGCACCAGTGAACGCGGCGCGCGCTGGATGCCGCGTGCATGGTCGGCCAGCGCGAGATTGCAGCGAGCGTAGAAACGCCGCGCGTCGGTTTCCCCGGTGGCGCGGCCGCCCGCGCGCAACGCTTTGGTGCAGGCCTTGGCGAGACGCCAGAAGTCGTAGGGGTCCGGGCCGGCGAGTTCGGCGAGCACGGCGTCCAGTTCGTCGAGCGCCGCGTGGGTGGCGGCCCGCGCGGCCGCGCTGCCGGTGTCCGGCTGGGAGCGCAGTACCGGCAGCAGCGCGCGTTCGTAGCGGGCTCGCAAATGGGCCAGCCGGTCGGCGGCCTGGGCGTGAAACGACACCGGCGGCACTGGTCGCGCGCTGAGCGCGAGGTCTTCGAAAGCGATGGTGAAGCCGGGCGTGTGGTCGGCCAAATGCGAGCAGAGGGCACGATAGCGCTCGAACAGCGTGGGCGAGCACGCCAGTTCGCGCAGATTGTGCCGTTCGAGCGCCGTGCGGAAATCACGCAGCGCCGCACCGAACACGGGCCGCGTGCTGTCCGCCTCGGCCGGATCGGCCGCCGCCAACGGCGAGAGCCGCACCAGGGCGTCCGCGAAACGCTGCGCGCTCAACCAGCCGGCAACGCGCAACGCATGAGACGCACGCACCAGCGCGGCGGTGCTCTCGCCGCGCTGTTCGAATGCGAGGAGCGCTTCGGCCAACGCAAGCTCCGCGGAACGGACGGCGCCGCCGCGCGGATTCGGCAAGGCATCGAAGGAATCAGGTGCGGCGGATCGGAGAGTCATGAGCAGGCGAGAGGAAGCTGACGGGCCGCCGCTTCGCGCCGCGCGCAGACTGATCGGCTAACGCGCGAACCGGCGACAGGACAATGACAGATTACCGCTGCGGCGCGGCGCAATCGAGAACGTTCGGTGTCGCAACGGCGGACAGTGCGCCGGCGTGCAACCGGCGCATTCGATGCGGCGCACGCCGTTTTGCAAAGGCAACGCCGCGCCGGCATTCGCCGGTATGCCCCCCTTCAGATCTGGACCATCTCGAAGTCTTCCTTGCGCGCTCCGCACTCCGGGCAGGTCCAGTTAATGGGGACGTCCTCCCAGCGGGTGCCCGGCGCAATGCCTTCCTCCGGCAAACCGGCTTCTTCGTCGTAAATCCAGCCGCAAATCAGGCACATCCAGCTTTGATATTCCATTCTTGTGTCGCGTCGTAGAGTCCGTGGAAATGGGAGCCATGATGGTACCGTGTTGCCGCCCCAATGCCTAGCAATCACAAGCGCGCGATCGCAGTCCGCAGCGGCCGCTGGCTATGCCGGTTGCGTCGCCGCAGGCGGTCGCTCGGGTACCATGCGGCCTTGCGCGCGCCGCTCGTTCCCGGTATTGCGCCCAGGAATGCGAAAAAACGCCCTCGCGACAGTTTAGGCCGCATAATTGAGTCGATTGCGCACTCTCTGCGCCTAAATACCGCTCCTTTTGTCAATTTCATGCCTAGCGATACGCCTCCGATCGTCCTCACCTTCGGCCTCTCCGACCCCACCGGCGGCTCCGGCCTGCAAGCCGACCTGATGACGCTTGCAAGCATGGGCTGCCATGGCGTCACCGTGCTCACTGGCTATACCGTGCGCGACTCGGCCAGCTGCGACGAAGTCAACGGGCTCGACCCCGAAGTGGTCGCCACCCAGGCGCGGATGCTACTCGAAGACATGCCGATCGCCGCGTTCAAGGTCGGCGCGTGCACGCGCGCCGAAGTGGTCAGCGCCATCGCCGAAGTGGTCGCCGATTACGACGACATTCCGCTGATTCTCGCCCCCGACTTCACGCTTGACGACGAACACGTGCTCGCCGCCGACGAACTGCGCGAAGCGATCGCCGATCTGCTGGCGCCGCAAACCACCTTGCTGGTCGCCGATTCCACCACGCTGCTCGCGCTCGCCCAGCCGGACGGCGACGCCGAGGCGCCGAGCCTCGACGCCGCGATTTCGCATCTGCTATCGCAAGGCTGCGAATACATTCTGTCGACGGAAACCGGCACCCACCGGCTCGTCAATACGCTGTTCAGCGAAGACGGCCAGTTGCGCCAGGACATGTGGGACCGCGGCAGCCATCGGATCATGGGACTGACCGATACGCTGGGAGCCGCCATCGCCGCGCTGTTGGCCAACGGCCAGGAACCGGCCGAGGCCGTGCGTGAGGCGCAGGAATATCTGTACCAGGCCATGCGCAGCGCATTCCGGCCGGGCATGGGCGCCTATATGCCGGACCGTTTTTTCTGGGCGCGCAGCAGCGACGACGAAACGCCGCCCGCGGCCGGCAAGGACGCGGCACCAGGAGAAGCGCGGCATTGAAATGCGTGGGGCGTGTCTGTTGCTGATAAAAGCGCGGGCGCGGCGCAGTTGGCCTCGCTGTTGGTCCCGAGCTATTGACGGTCAAAAAACCCGCCTCCGTGCGGGTTTTCTCTTGAGGCACCTTCTGCTCTTGAATAAGCAGCACATGTGATTTCGCATAATTACATGGCCGTCGGTAAACGAATCGCTGCTTGAACGACGCAACGAGGCGTTGTATTGCGCAATCAAACGTTACAACCAGCGTAGTTTTGATCACGCTACACTTACAACTCGCAAATCCGTCACCTAACCCCATGTCTTTGCCCGTCTTTTTCTTTCCTCTACCGAACGGCGGGGGATCATCCGCCATTCCCTTTTTCGATTTGAATAAAGGCAAAGGTCGATTCGTCCACTTCGAATGCGATCGACAAGGGCGGGAAAGCTGCCGCGCAAGGCGTCTAGCAACGCGTATTGGCGGCGGCCAGCACGCATATCGCATTCACAGAAGCACGACGAGCACCGCCAATTACCACACTGTCCTGCCGCTCGTTTTCGAAACAAACAGGACCAGCGGTTCACAAAAAAGCGCAAGCCGTTTGAGCGGAGAGGCCAAAACGGAATTCGTTGAAGACAATAGCTTCGATTACGAACTCTTTGTTCATGCCAACTCGGAAATCGAAAAGCGTGCACTCGAATCGGGCAGCAATTTCTCGAAAGATCGGCAATGGGTTCAGCGTGTTGTCGCCCGAATAAATGAACCCGAGAACTCACCGGAGCGCCTGAGCAACGCGGGAATCCGGCGCCAACGATGGCACCACGCCTGAGCGCCAGGGGAGCATGACAATGGGAAAGTCTCACGCTTTCGTGCAACGTTGCCATGGTGCGATTACCGCTGAGGACAGAATCCGGATGTTCCGCCAAAGGCCGGTCACCATCTGGCTCACCGGTCTTTCAGGTGCAGGCAAGTCGACCATCGCGTTCGCGCTCGAACAACAGCTCGTGTCACTCGGACATGCGTGCTATGTGCTCGACGGCGACAATATCCGTCACGGCTTGGCGCGCGACCTCAGCTTCGAAAAGGAAGATCGGCGCGAGAACATTCGCAGAGTCGCACACGTCGCACAGTTGATGAACGACGCCGGTCTCATTGTCATCACGGCGCTCATTTCTCCCATGCGTGAAGACCGGGCCATGGCGCGCGAAATCATTGGGGCGGGCACATTCATCGAGACCCATCTTTCCGCGCCGGTCGACACGTGCGCTCGCCGTGATCCGAAAGGCCTCTATGCGAAAGCCAGGGCGGGAGAGATTCCTTCGTTTACCGGTGTATCGGCACCCTATGAAGCCCCGGTCGAGCCCGAGCTGCGGATCGATACCGCAACATTGACGCCGGATCAAAGCGTGGCGAAGATATTCGACTATTTGCGCGAGAACGCTCTCGCCCTGAAGCTCGCCCGCGAAGCGGCCTCGTGATACCGGGGGTGCCCGCGCGCGCGCCGCCTGCTCCCAAGAAAAAACCCGCAAAGCTAAATGCCTTGCGGGTTTTTCGTTGGAAAGCACGCCTCGCGGCGCGCTTTCCCATGCATTCCCAAGCGAGCCTCGTAACGAGGCCCACGCGGAATTACATGTCCATGCCCATGCCGCCCATGCCGCCCGGCATTCCGCCGCCGCCCATCGGAGCGTCTTCCTTCGGCAGTTCGCACACAGCTGCGTCGGTCGTCAGCAGGAGACCTGCAACCGATGCTGCGTTTTGCAGCGCGGTGCGCGTCACCTTCGTCGGGTCCACGACACCTGCGTCAACCAGGTCGACGTACTCGCCGGTTGCCGCGTTGTAGCCGTAGTTGCCCTTACCGGCAGCAACAGCCGCCACCACGACGCTGGCTTCTTCGCCGCCGTTCGTGACGATCTGGCGCAGCGGCTCTTCCATCGCGCGCAGCACGATCTTGATACCTGCGTCCTGATCGGCGTTGGCGCCCTTCAGACCTGCGATTGCCGTGCGTGCGCGGATCAGCGCGACGCCGCCGCCGGCCACGATGCCTTCTTCCACAGCTGCGCGCGTTGCGTGCAGTGCGTCTTCGACACGCGCCTTCTTTTCCTTCATTTCGACTTCGGTCGCAGCGCCAACCTTGATCACTGCAACGCCGCCTGCCAGCTTGGCAACGCGTTCCTGCAGCTTTTCACGGTCGTAGTCCGACGTAGCTTCTTCGATTTGCGTGCGAACCTGCTTCACACGTGCTTCGATGTTTGCAGCTTCGCCAGCGCCGTCGATGATCGTGGTGTTTTCCTTGCCCACTTCGATGCGCTTTGCTTGACCCAGTTCGGCCAGCGTTGCCTTCTCGAGCGTGAGGCCGGTTTCTTCCGCGATGACTTGGCCGCCAGTCAGGATCGCGATGTCTTCCAGCATGGCTTTACGGCGATCGCCGAAGCCCGGAGCCTTCACGGCAACCGTCTTCAGGATGCCGCGGATGTTGTTCACCACCAGCGTGGCCAGCGCTTCGCCTTCGACGTCTTCAGCGATGATCAGCAGCGGACGGCCTGCCTTTGCGACTTGTTCCAGCACCGGCAGCAGATCGCGGATGTTCGAAACCTTCTTGTCGTGCAACAGCACGAACGGGTTTTCGAGCACGGCAACTTGCTTGTCCGGGTTGTTGATGAAGTACGGCGACAGGTAGCCGCGGTCGAATTGCATACCTTCGACGACGTCCAGTTCGTCTTGCAACGACTTGCCGTCTTCAACGGTGATGACGCCTTCCTTGCCGACCTTGTCCATCGCTTCAGCGATACGGTCGCCGATCGACGAATCGCTGTTCGCCGAGATCGCGCCAACCTGAGCGATTTCCTTGTTGGTCGTGCACGGCTTGCTGATCTTGCGCAGTTCTTCGATCGCGGCGGTCACGGCCTTGTCGATACCGCGCTTCAGGTCCATCGGATTCATGCCCGATGCGACGTACTTCATGCCTTCGCGGACGATCGACTGAGCCAGGACCGTTGCGGTCGTGGTACCGTCACCGGCGTTGTCGCTGGTCTTGGAAGCGACTTCCTTGACCATTTGCGCGCCCATGTTCTGAAGCTTGTCTTTCAGTTCGATCTCTTTCGCGACCGAAACGCCATCTTTCGTGACCGTCGGGCCGCCGAAGCTGCGCTCGAGGACAACGTTGCGGCCCTTCGGACCCAACGTGACCTTCACAGCGTTCGCGAGGATATTCACGCCTTCAACCATCTTGGCACGGGCGGAATCACCGAATACGACGTCTTTAGCTGCCATCTTCTAACTCCTTGAATTCTTGGGATATAACCGGGGAAGTAGCGACTTGCGCCTACTTCTGCACCACGGCCATGATGTCTTCTTCGCGCATGACGAGCAGTTCGTTGCCGTCGACCTTGACGGTCTGGCCTGCGTACTTGCCGAACAGAACGCGGTCACCCACCTTCACGTCGAGCGCAATGGATGCGCCCTTGTCGTCACGCTTGCCCGGGCCGACTGCCAGGATTTCGCCTTGATCCGGCTTTTCCGCTGCGGCTTCGGGGATCACGATGCCCGACGCGGTCTTGGTTTCTTGATCCAGACGTTTGACGATCACGCGATCATGCAAAGGACGAAGGTTCATACATACTCCTCTCTTGATTGAGACTGAAGAACGCTGAGAAAACCCGGCTGGCCGAGCCAACCGGCGATGTTGTTAGCACTCTCGTGCAGCGAGTGCTAATTATATGGACGGGTGGTGACAAATTCAAGAAGGGATGCGGCGATTGTCGAAATCCGCTTACCTTTGCGCTTTGTTTGCTTCGGTTCGAACCTTGCATTGCAGCAAAAATCGGCGTCTCATTCGAATAATGTTATTTCGCAACAAGTACTTATACGGTTTCTCGCGTATCGCTAGGCGTCACCGGTTCAAGCGCGGACCGCCATCCTGAGAATCAGCGCGCCGCAATTCGATGCGCAAGCATCCTGGCAGGGAAAACCCTATCAAGACCGGTAGCCAGAAATATTTGTCGGCCTTCATGCAGCTTCGACGAAGCGGCCGCGGGGCGTGCTGATCATGTATTCCGCTGCACATGCGCATTGGTGAACTCGCGACGCGGACACAAGGCCTCTCTCGAAGCGCGTGGACGTCAAGACGTGCGGTCGGATGCCGATGGACTCGCCATGCGTTCGCGGCTATGGCGAATTTCTCTCCGAAGAAAATGCCTCGCTACAAGGTGCTTCCACGCTGTCTGCGGGGATAGTTGACCTTGAATAAACCATCTCTGGCGCGCGATTGCCTTCGTGGTGATTGCGTGCCTGTCTCTCGTTGCGCTTGATGGCTCGCGAAGTTGAAGTGCATGGGCAGTCGAGCGACAGCACGCTAACCTTGGTCCGCGCATTGGCGCCCGCGTGATAAGCAGATCAAGGTGGGTTATTCCCGTTTCGAGGAGAATCGCAGAATGGCGTCATGCGGCTGAACAACTACCGCAGCCACCCGCACTGTCCTTTGTAGCAGTTGCGTTGTCCAAAGACGAGATTTTGCATGAGTACTGGCGCCACACAATCTGGGCATTCCGCTGACGTGCTTTGCCTCGTCATTGTGGTGCGATTGTTCGTCTGGCATCTAATCCGCCAAATCGAACTCTTGATCGACTTGGATTACAAGACGGCCTGACTTGGCCCGCAAATCACCGCCAATTCGATATCGCATTGCATGGCGAATTCAGTCGCGCCATGCGTCACGTGAATGCTCTTGCACTGATCATGCTGGATGTCGATTGCTTCGAGCGATACCACGACATCCAGGGACACGCAGCGGGCGATGACCGCCTGTGAACGATTGGCCATTTCATCAGAGATCTGATAGCTCGACGTTCTGGAGAGTTGGCCACACGCTATGGGAGAGGAGATTGCAGCGCTTCTTCCGTATACCGATGTAGCCCATGCCGTAGCAATCGCGGACACTATCCGCAGCGCTATCCGTAGCCTGAAAATTGAACATTCAGGCAACCGAACCGGCTTCGTCACGATAAGCGCAGATGTTGACGAGCGGATGCCGATGCGAAGTGTGGGTGAGCCCGTGGAGCTAATACTCGCTGCCGACAAGGCTTTGCGTGAGGCAAAGCGCAAAGGACGAAATCGAACGCGTGGCGCCACGGGTGACTTTCCGTCATCGGCTACGGCCTTACATCGTCACTGAGCGCCTCGAGTGCAAAGCGTTCAATCCATTGCCACGCTGGCTTCATCCATGCTCGACGCCAAGCAGCCGCCGCGCCAGCGCCGCGCCGCCTTCGCGCATCACTGCGTCATGGTTCCATTGGAAAACCGGTCGCAATAAAGGCGCCAATGCATTCATCCATGCGCGGTTCGTACGGACGCACCAGTCATAGCGGACCACGGTAAGATCGCGTCCGTCAGTCGAAAAGCTCCACCGGCCGACGCCTTCGACGTCGCCACTGGCTTCCCCTTCCAGCGCTACCAAGGGTTCGACGCGCGTCACTCGCATGTCGAACACGAGACGATAGGGCAACCGGCCTTTCCACGTATAGCGTTGTACGGCGCCCACGCCCTGATCGGAACCGGCCTCTAGCTGGTCCACGCGCTCGACGTTAATCCACCACTCGGGCCAGCGCGCCGAATCCTGGATTGCCGCCCAAACTTCCTGCACTGGCGCGTCGATGCGCCAAATGGTGCAAAAGCGGTATTCGACCGTCCGCACTCGACCTCCATTTTTTGATGTTCTTGCAGAGATTTTGTCAGATGCTCACTGCCCTTTCCATTACCCGCGAAGGGGCACCGCTTTTCAATCCTCATCTCGTCAAGCCTGCTGCGACAGAATGCAGGATAGTTGAAGGTGGACGAATGGTGCATGAGAGTCGATGGCTGAAAGCTTCAATCCCAGCGAAAGCCATTACGATCATCTCTTGCACCCTTGAGGTGGACGTGACGGTAGACGACTCGTGTGGCGCTTCGCCCGCAGTTGTCGTTGGCAATAGCGGCCAGATCCACCATCGCTACTTTCGATTTGCCGGCTCAAACTTCAAAATCAAAGTCTTTGACCACGACGACAGAGTTGAGACAGCAACGGCGAAAGGCGAGGTACAACTACATGATTGGACGCATCTGCGCCCGCGGAGTTGTCAGCAACGCATTCATGTCCGGCCGACGCCGGCGAATATGTCTCTGCAACACTCGAAAATCTAACCAATGGCGATGGCAACTCGAGTGCCTACGGCCATCGCTGGACCGATCATTCAAATGGTGACACACGACGCTGCTGATGCTTCTCGCGCTTGGGGAGCTCGGCAATCCAACACGTCTGGAGACCCCTGCGTCGCAAAAGAAGAGCACCTTTTCCCGTTGCTGCTGAAGTAATGGTTCGTTTGCGATTTGCACGCAGTATTTTTCCAGCGCAAACCATCGACGTTGCGCACAAACAGCAGCGCAATAATGATTTGTGAGCATCGCCGTGACGTCGTCGCCTCCATCGAGACTTAGATCGCGCCACAGATGCCACGTCGTAGATAGGTAGTACCGGAAATCGGCTCACGACAATGGGCGTTGTAGTGTAGCGCGAACGATACTTCGGAAAACCTCACCGCCTTGACCGCAGCGGCGCTTTCGCAATGCATGGGAATACCCGGCCACGACCGCGTCGGGACTCGAGCGTCCAACGAATACCCTAACCGCGCCTATTACAGAACCACTTGAACCGCCCGAGTTCCCCCCGAAGCGACCGATTAATTCGATTCGCGATATTGATCTGATAAAATGGCTGAGGCCGATTTAATATTAATAATATAAATTGCCGTAGCTTTAAATTATTAGTCAGTCAAGTCCAGATTAACGCGTAAAAAAATAAAAATACTCATTTTCCCGCGTAGACAATGTGCGGCTTTCTTATTACCACGAACCGCGGAACATTTTGAGCAAATATTAAACGACCGCTTCTGATTCGTCCTTATCAGCAGTTTTTCCAAACTCGTTACAGAAGTGAAACGTTTATAATTCTTCTGCCAAAACCTTCTGCAAGTAATACCGTGAACCCTGAAGAATAAGCAATATTTACCGATTCCGGTTCTGTACTGTCGGTAGACGCCCAGCACTGACTAATGGAACCGGAGCCTCGAATATCCGTGGCTATGCGCGCCGCGGATGCTGCGCTACGCAATTCGGCGCGGACTGGCCCAAGGCCCATTCGGTTCGCACCGAGGCGTTATGCATGAAATCTTGGGGGTAAAGAGATCTGTCTGATCTTTTAGTTATCCTCAATTTTGAAATTGAAGCATCAAGTCGAAGTCTGTTGTTACATCTACAAGCATGCTGAGAATCTAGCGTAAGTCTTACACGCTAGCCCCGGCATGCATAAACCTCATGCGTCGGCCTTTGGTCCCGCGTGTGGGGGACGAGTCGTCGACCTAGCTGAGAGGTCGACTAAGTCGTGTCGCAGGTCGAGTACGTACGGGAGAGTCTCGCCCGATCGTGTACTCCGGCCTAGTGGTGCAATCCAAGGCTTTAATCACTAATAGCACTTCGCTATATGGATCACATGCAAGCGTACATTAAGTACTACCAAATATTCACCTGATGACTATTTCCCGATCAACAGGTTTAGAACACTGCCCTAGTGGCAGCAGTCGATACACGTTCGTCTAACGGTATCTGCGAGCGCATATCGGCACATTGGAAGCGTCAGCTTCTTCAGCAATGAACGCGGTCAACGCGTTCCCTTGTTTCGCCTCTTCGCTAGAAATAGCGCCATGTCTAACTTTGGAATGTAACGGAATGAGACATCTCAAATACCTGCTTTTTTTCCTTTTTTCGCTCGCCTTTTTGCCCGCGGCTTACGCGCAGAACAACCCGTCGAGTGTCGTCGTGAACGGTACTACGTGGAACAAGTGTGCAGACGAGCATGGCACCTGCTCCTTCTCCGGCACGCAGAGCGTACTCTATGGGGCGTGGCCTCCGAGCGCACCTTCGGCCATGTACGCGGTGAATGGCACCTATACCGGCAAGGTGCCGTGTGACAACAGCGCCATGGCCGATCCTGCGGTTGGCTATCAGAAAGCGTGCTATATCAAGGCCACGTCTACGTCCACATCTACATCGACGTCCACACAATTTACCCCGCCGGCGCTCGTGAACCCGGTGAATCCGATGGCCTATGGCGCGAAGTGCGACGGTGTAACGAATGACACGGCCGCATTCCAGAAGGCAATCAATGCAGGCGACGTGTTGGTTCCGTCCGGGACTTGCGTCATCAATGGCACCCTCAATGTGAGGGCGAGCAACCGGCACATTCAGTGCCAACAGACCGTGCTCAAGCGCACCACCGGCTACGCCAACCAGATGTTCGTCATCGGCGACTACAACAACTACTATCACGACGACAGTATCGTTAACTGTAATTTCGTGGGCGCCAACACCGTGGTGCCGCAGTATTACAACAACGACGCACGGCATTGGGATATTCCGGTTGAAACCGTTGGTCCGGTCAGCAACTTCTTCCTGGCAGGCAACAGCTTCAAGCAGTTCTTCGGCCAATCGATGTTCCAGACCTACGGCTCGACCAACGGCGGAAGCGGCGACAAAATCATCTACAACACCTTCGCGAGCTGCGGCTACTATGGGCCGGTGTTCGTTGCTCATACGAACGGCTACATCGGACACAACACCGTGACCGACTGCGCTGTGGGTATCGAGAATGACAACACCACGCAACAGACGGGCCATAACGTGATCGAGTACAACACCATTAAGGCCGTCTATGGCTATGGTGCGCCTGACATGTCTTCCTCGGTGATGCTGACGGGCGGTGTCGCGGCGAGTGCGGACTACTCAACCAACATCGTGCGCAACAACACGGTATCTGGCACGAGCAACGCGCAGGGCTTCCGTGGCGCTAACATCCCGAGCCGAACCATCATTGGCAAGAACTGGGGCGTAAAAGCCGCGCAGTATTCGAACAATACCTGCGTTTCGGGATGCTCGGTTACGCAGTAATCGTGCGGCAGTAAATGAAGAAAGCAGAGTCGGACTACGTGCGCGATTGGCTCGACTCTGCTGCTGTCAGGGCATCGATTTCACAATCGCATGACCCCGCATGACCCTCGAGGTGCACCCACAGGTACTCGACAGGATTGACTTGCTGAGAACTGCAACCATGACGCGACCGAAGTGCACCCAAAGCACGTTGACAACCGCGGTAATGTTGCTGGTCACTTCATGCACGGCATGATCGTCAGTTCCCTGTTGGGTGCAGCCAATCTCCCCGCTTCATCCCGCGCAATGCGGCGCGACCACCGGCATGCGATGTACCGTGCCCAAGGTGCGCGATGTCCGCGATGACGCACGTCAGCACGCGGCGACAGCTTGTCTTGCGAAACATCGATGTGGATTGAAACACGCTGCCCGTGACCCGACGGCAGCAGTCGACAATTCGGCATTCCGTTCGACGAGCGCGTTACCCTCAGCCAAGAACCCTCATACCGACCTCGGCACACAAAACTAGCGGCACCTTCAAAGTCGCTCGCCTGCATGAGCGGCAGGTCGCCACTCGTCGCGCCACGACGGATGAAGCACTTGAACGGCCCAGACAGCCATCAAGGCAATGGCTACACATTCCCCCGTCAAACCGCACCACTGCTGGCGTGTCCAGCCAAGGGACAGATCCTGCGTCAGCGTATCCTGACAAAAGATTCAGTGGACGCTGCGTTGAGTCGTGTCCAAACCCTGACTGCAAAAAACAATATGGCATGGGTCAATCACTATCAGGCGGGAACTTCGCATTGCCCTGCCGCACCTATCCGGTTTCAGCGGGCGACAGAACAGCCCAAGCCTCGGGCAAGCTCTGTCACCGCTATTTCCGCAGACAATACGCGTCGTCACCGCTTATGCCCGTCGAGCTGCATTCGCGCGCGGTGAGACTTGGGAGTTGCAATGTCCTGGAGGTTGCAATGTTCTTCGAAGAGCTTTCCGACGAGGAGTGGTCATTGATCGGCCCCATGCTGGCCGATCCCGTTGTTCGCCTGACGAAACGCGGCCGTCCGCGGGTACAGCCGCGGGTGGTCACCAACGCGGTCTTGTGGATTTTGACCACGGGAGAATCGTGGTCGAAGCTGCCAGAGAAATATCCGTCGCAGCCCACTTGCAGGTACCGATTCGAACAGTGGCGGATAAATGGAAAACTGGCGGAAATGATGCGCGTCCTGTCGCGTGCAGGACGGCATTTTTCATATGTTCCCGATCGACCGCCTTCAGAGAAGAAGGCGGATCAGAAACCAGCCGTTGCTCCGCTCGATGATGCGGGCACGGAGGACGACGTCGGCACACCTGACGTGGTCTGGAAAAGCCAGGAGTCGTGGCTGAGTACGAGCACCGAGCGCACGGCGTACCATGCCGACAGTTGGATATTGGGCGACATAGGCCGCACGCGCGACACGGAGCCCGGTCCTGCAGAAGCATGCAACGACGACGCAAGCGCGCAGGAAGAAGCATCGTCGAAACGTCAGCGCGTTTACTCCCAGGGGGCATGGCGGAGCGCGTCAGAAGCCAGCGGAACGAGCGTCGTCAACGAGCGGGGCTATGTCGTCCACGCCGCTGCGGACCTCATGCAGAACGATCTGTTTCGAGGCTGGGCGGAAATCACGGAAAACGGACAACGGGTGGCGCACTCCGGCCTCGTGGGTCCGAGGTTTATCGCGCCGGAGGCTGCCAGGCAGTGTGCGTTGGACTGGGCGCGCGATTGGATCGACAAGCAGGAGGACGCTGCGAACTCCAGCCGCTACACAACCGGGTCAAGGGCAACATTGCGAAGAGGCTGAAGTGTGCGGCTGCGACGCGCGCAAACAATGCCCTCGCGTCGCAGCGCTCACACTCTCAGCAGATCACGGGCCTTCCGTCGACAGCTCGAGACGCATCTCGCCTACCGTCAATACCGGACCCGTTGGGTAGTTCGGACCATTGACGCGTACTAGCGAGATCACAACCTCCTTCAGATTCGCTACGCCGACGTTGCGCAACACGTCGGTCGCCGGCAATACCAGGCTGCCCTCGCCATGGTGTATTGCACCCGACACTTCGAATGGCCCGAACGTGCCGAGAAAATGCGACTGACTCTCGACGTCCGCGTTACCCGAAGCGGGCAGATTGAGGTAGACGTTATAGAAATAGCCGCCCTGCTTTCCCGCACTGGTGACACCAAGCTTGTCCAGCACGATGCGCGGATACTTGAACGTTGTCGTTGTCGTCTCGCTCGTGGTGGCTGTATCGACGGTTGACGCATTCGCAGCCACTGCATCCTGCAAGGAGGTGGTGCCTGACGCCTGCAAGGGCAAACGCGCACTGACAGACCGCTCGTTGAGCGTAAGATTCGCGACGCCGCCAAGCGACCGGCGGGTCGTCGCGATGGTACGCGGGGGCGTCGTTGAAAAGCTGCCGAGCGCCGGTCGCACGAGGATCGGGGCATGCTGCGCCTGCACACGAATGATGCGTCCTTCCTGAGCGTTCAGCGGCATTGCAGTCGGCACCTTTTGATTCGAATATTGGTAGTTCAGCAACGAGGGCATATAGGTCGTCGATTTCTTCATCGTCAGGCCGGTTGCGTAAGTGAACGTTCCGGACCAGTACGAACTGTTCGGATAAGGCATCGTGGTTTTCGGCTGCTGCGCCCACGCGTCCCATAGGCGGTCGACGTTCGCGTGATGCAAATAGAAGATCGGGTCGGTCGGCGACTGCATGTCGGCCATCCATCCACCGATGACGTTGTGCACCGGATTATGCGGAGCCGATTCGAAAGACGCCTCAAACGAGTTGGACGTACCGCGCTGAAAATTGGTTACGTTCGGTGCGAACGGCGCAAGCGTGAGCGCGGAATAGACGTTCGAGTTGGCCCGGCCCGACACATAAAGTGCATTACCGCTGGACGGATCGGTAAACTCACTGGGCATGGTGGGATACGTGTAGTAGTCCCAGTACGGCAAGGTCAACAGGCTGTCTCCGGACACCGTTCTCAACTGCTGTTCGAAGTAGTAAATGTAGCCCCTATGCCACGCGAGAAAGTACGGCACCATATGCGGACAGTAGTTCATATGGACGTTGACCCAATACGCCCAGGAGGTCGGTTTTGTCGCGTCCGTGGCCGCTTTCATCAGTTTTACCGCATTCAGGAACGATGCGTACTGCGGCGTGGTTTTGAAAACCTGCCATTCCAGCCGGGTCGAAACCGACCCTGCGCTCATGGCCGGCATTGGAAGCGACATGAGAGCCGCAGCCGATGCGGACCCCTGCAGGAAAGAACGCCGGCTGAAGTGGTTCCTTGACATTCAGGTTCTCCTCAAATCGGAAAGATCGGGGGCCGTGCTTCAGGGTGCCGGCTGTTTATTGAAACCGTCTTTTATCCGATCGCGCCTTTATAGCCACAGATACACGATAGCCTGGCTGCTCATCGATCACGGTGCTATTCCCGCGAGAAATGTGGTCGAGCCCACACTTCAATTTCGCCGAACAGCACAACATCAATATCCGCGCTTCGACGGCCGCCAGCCGCGTTCGGCGACCTTCATCGTATCGGGTCGTTGCGTATTGACGGACATCATGGCCATCGTCGCTGGCTATAAAGCGACATACACCAGCAAGGGCGCGGATCATTCGAAAGGTTCGAGTATGAACAAGCGCATGCTGTTTCCGGTCGCCATGGTTTCCGCCGTCTGCCCGCGCTGTGGAAGCCTCATACAGCGAGACCAACGCTTCTGCACCCGATGTGGAGCGTTTCAGTCCGCCGTGCCCGAAGCAAACCGCGACCAGTTGGGCACGTACTCACAACGAGCGAATGTGCAGCACTCTCAGCCTCCGGAGCGCGATCTGGTGAACGTCGACGCCTACGACGCTCACGGCCTGTCCGCGTTTCCTCCAAGGCCGCCTTCGCTGTTGCAGCGAACGCTCAGCGTGAGGACGGCTTTATTGGGCGCATGTATCGCGGCTGCCGTCGCCTTCGGCCTGACCTATCTGCGCTATGCACCAGTTGTAGCAGTCCGCGACGAAGCGCAGCCTGCCCCTCATGACGCTGCCGCTGCAGAACAGAATTCGTCTGCCGACACCGCCTACATGACACCGCGCGCGTTGCGCGAGATCGATGCAACACTCGGCATGCCCAAAGACAAGTTCGACACCGCGCCGCCTTCCGGGCTTACGTCGACCGATACGGCCCTCTCCCCCACCCGAGTACCCACCGACAAAGACATGCGTGTCGACGCATCACCTACTGATAACCGCACGGTCGCGGAAACCACGGCAGCGGCAGTAGCAGAACCCAACCCTGTTACAGACACCGACGTCTCCCAGTCACAGCAACGGCCGGCACTCTCCCCGGATTTTTCAAACATTAGCGACCCAGAGGCCTTGGAACAGGCGATCAAGCAGTACGGCTGGACCCTTGACACGGGCGCTGCTACGCAAAGAGGCAGTGCGGACTAAACCACTTCCCGAACGGACAGTTAGCGCCATGTGCGATCCGCCGCTCAAACCGCCGACTGTTCTCGCTTGTCCAGCGCCTCCACGTAAGCCTCTTCGTAACGGCGCCAACTCGCTTCTATGGAGAAGCGGCTTTGAATCCGTCTTCGCGCCGCATGTCCGAGCCTCGTGAGTTCGTCACGCGGCAACGCGAGTAACGAACACAACGCGCGACCAAGCGCCTCGGGATCTTGCGCCGGCACGACGCGGCCGGTCGTGCCGATCAGCAACGCGGTGTCGCCGACATCCGTTGCAACGCACGGCACTTCGCAGGCCATCGCCTCGCCAATCACAGTCGGCAAGCCCTCGCTGCTTGACGACAGACAGAACACGTCGAGTCCGGCGAGCAGGGTCTGTGGTTCCGCCTGCGGTCCAACCAGGCTACAGGCATGAGCGATTCCCGCGGCGTTGAGCAGCGCTGCCAGTTCGTCATTATCCGGTTCGAGCCCCTGACCGGCCATCACGAAGCGGCATTCCGGCATCGCGTCGACAACGATGCGCATCGCGGCGATGAACGTCCCATAGTCCTTGACGGGATGGTAGCGGCCGACAATTCCGACGAGTGGAGTGAGCGCCCCGATACCGAGCGAGCGCCGCAACGTCTCGCGCGCCCCCCGACTGGCGTGGAAGCGTTCGAGGTCGATGCCGTTGTGAATGACGGTCATGCGCTGCGCGCAGTAGCCGCCCAGGCGGTGCGACGCTTTCGCCGATTCGGCGCAGCAAACGATCCGATCAGGTATGCGCGACGAGATCAGCGCGCATGCGCGCGCGATCCAGCGCGTCATGCGGGCGCTGCCGGTCAAACGCAGATCCGTGTGATGGACGCCCCACAGCAGCGCGGGTCGCTTCACATGCGCGCCGCGCAAAAAACGCACGGCTTGCGCCCCATAGGTGGCTGCGCCGCCCATCAGGTCGGCGTGATACATCCAGGTCTGCACGACATCCGGTTCCAGTTCGTCGAGCCATCGGATGAGGCGGCGAAACGTCCTGATGTCGGGCATGCCGCGCCTCATCCCGAGTACACGCACCTCTACGCCGAGCTCGACGAGACGATCGGCCAGCGGCGCCTCGCGCGACAGCGATATGACGACATGCTGCAAGCCCTCGCGCTGTGACGTTCGGATCAGCCGCACCAGCATCGTCTCCGCGCCGCCGACGGCGAGATCCGTAATCACGTGAACGATCTTCACGGGACGACGCTCCCGCTCACGGGCATGGCCTGCCGCGCCGGCGCGAGCACTTCCCGGTAGACGGCGAGCGTGCGCTCGATGATGATCTGTTCGTCGAATTCCCGTAGCGCCTTTTGCCGCGCCGCCTCACCGAGCTTGCGCGCCAGCGCCCGGTCGTCGTCGAGACGACGAATGGCGCCGGCGAGTGCGCGGCCATCGCGCACCGGCACCACGAGCCCTTCTTCGCCGTCGATGCCGACAACCTCGCGGCATCCCGGCGCATCGGTAATGATGAGCGGCAACGCGCACGCCGCCGCCTCGATCATCGATTTGGGCAGCCCTTCGCGATAACTGGGCAGCACCGCCACATCGGTCTCGGCAAAGAGCGCGGGCATATCGCTAACGTGTCCCAGCCATTCGACGAGTCCATCCCTGACCCAGCCCCGCAGCAAGTTCTCGTCGACGGCAGCCGGATTGCCTGGGTCCGGTGTTCCCGCGAGAATGCATCGCACGCTGCGGCCTTCGGCTTTGAGGATGCGCGCCGCTTCGACGTACTCGGCGATGCCTTTGTCCCACAGCAGCCGTCCCGCCAGAACCACGCGCAACGGCTGCGCTTCGAGCGGATCGGCTTCCTCGGAACGCGGCTTGAAGCGGCTGATGTTGACCCCCGAACCCTTGATCACGCGTATCGCCCGTTCGTCGACGATATTGGCCGTGCGGAACAGCGCAAGATCGTCGGGGTTTTGCAGGATCAGCATGCTGCCTTTGCCGCCAAACGCCGTGCGCATCACTCTGCGCACCAGCGGACGCAAAACGATCGCCTTGACGTCGCGGCTCGAAAAAACATAGCCCATTCCCGCCACGGCGTTGACGCGCACCGCCACCCCGGCAAGACGGGACGACAACGATCCGTAGACCGCGCACTTGATGGTAAAGCCGTGCACGAGGTCGGGCTGTTCGCGCCGCAGGAAACGCACGAGCCACATCAACAGCGTCACTTCGCGCAATGGGTTGAGACTGCGCCGCACCATCGGGGCCGGCTCCCAGCGAAATCCCAGCGCGCGCAGTTGCGGTCCGTATTCGCCTGGCGGAGAAAGCAGCACGACCTCATGACCCAGTTCGCGCAACTTCCGCGCGAGCGATAGCCGGAAGTTGTAGAGGTACCAATCGGTGTTGGCAAACAGGATCACCTTGCTCATGTCGGCTCCTTGTCGACGCGCTGAATGTTTACGAGCGCGGGCTGGCGTGCGGGTTGGCGTATGTCCCCGCGCGAACTGTCGGGCGGGACGGCCGGCATCGCGGCACTCACTGCCGCGCCGGCGCGCCGCGGGCGCGCGCCCACACGCTCGAATTCCGCATCCCACATGTCGAGCACGGCCTGCGCCGAAAAACGCTCCCGGATTGACCGCGCCGCTCTGCGGCCGAGTTCGGCACGCAACGCATCATCGGAGAACAGGCGCCGCAAGCCCTGCTCCATTCCGTACGCGTCGCCCGGCGGCACCAGCCATCCGTCGCTACCGGCGCGCATCAGTTCCCTGGGGCCGCTACGGCAATCGAATGCGATCGTTGCCATGCCGAGTCCCATCGCTTCCATCAGCGCCATCGGCAAGCCTTCGAAACGCGACGACAGCACAAAGAGGTCCGAGCGCGCCATTTCCGCCCACGGGTCGACTGTCTTGCCGGGCAGAAAGACGCGCTCTTTCAACGCCGCCCCCGCCACCTGCGCCTCGAGCCTTGCGCGCTCCGGCCCGTCGCCCCAGATCCACAAATCCCATTCAGGGAAAGCATCGGCAAGCGACCCGAACACGGCGATCAACAGGTCATACTGCTTCTGCTCGTGCAAGCGGCCCACGGAGACGAGCCGTCGCCTGCCATCGCCATGCTCTGTCACGCCTCGCTCGCGGGCGAGCCCGCCGCGATCGGCGCGATCGAACAGTTCGTCGGGCAGCGGATTGGGCATCACGGCGACGCGCGCCATGCGCGGCACCATCTGCCTGAACGGCGCGACGACGTTCTCCGTCAGCACCGCCGCAAGGCTCGCCCGTGGATAGAGGAGGCGGCACGCGAGCCGCCATAAACGGGAGCGCCCGTCGGCGGCGGGATCATTGTGTTCGCACACGATGACGGGCACGCGCAATCCCCTCGACGCCAGGATCGCCGAAATATTGACGTTGGTGAGAAACGAAATGACGACATCCGGCTTGCTGTCGCAAAGCAACGTGCGCAGTGCGCGCAGGCGTGCCGCGTAACCGCGCGGCCCCAAGCGCTTCCGCCCCGCGAGATCGGTGAGATAGATGAGCCGCACCTGGCTCGTGAGCGTATAGAAGCAGGTGCCGCGGCCGCTATAGGTGATGACGAGCGTCACCGTGTCGCCCCGCCCGGCCCACGCATTGACGAGCGTCGATGCCACGCGTTCCGCGCCGCCGGTGCCCATCGAACTCACGAGAAGAACGATATTCATGGCTGCCCTGCCGTCGTCGTGGCGGTGCCCGTTGGCCAGCCTTGCACGTACACGAGATAGCAGATGAGCGTCGTCGCGTGCGTCAGCGCAGTGGCCGCGAAAATGCCGGGCACGGCCAGCCAGTGCGTCATGACGACGTTGGCGGCGACCTTCACGAGAAAACTCAGCAGGGCGATGGTGGCCATTTCCCGGTAACTTCCCGCGCTCGCGAACAGCGTCAATAGCACGAGGCCGGAGAAATAGAACGGCACCTGCATTTGCCCCCAGCGAAAAAGCTCCGTCACGGCCGCCGTATCCCGCGCGGTAAATGCGCCGCGCTGGAACAGTAGCGCAACGGCCTGCGGCGCAAGCAACCACGACACCAGCGCAATGGCCGAGCCGAGCAGAAACATGAGCATCGTCCACTTCACGGCAGTATGGCGGGCGCGCGACAGATCGCCGACGCCGATGATATCCGACAGGATCGGCAGGATTGCCTGACCGATTGCGAGCGCGCCCATGCTGAGGAGCAGCGAGAGAATGCGGTTCGTGTAGCCCACCGTGGCGACCGCGCCATCGCCATAGGCGACCACGAAGAATTGATCCAGTATCGGCGTGCAGCACATGACCACCTGGCCGAGGGCGAGCACCCGCACCGCCCGGAACACCCGCTGCCATTGCGGCGCCTTCAGCGTCAGACGGAGCCTGTAGCGAATCGGGTCGACCCGCACCGATAGCGCTCGCACGACCAGGGTTTGGACCACGTACCCGCCGATCGTGCCGTATATGAGCGGCAGCGCCTTGGTCTGGTCGCCGATCGATAGAACGAAGGCCAGCACGAAGCCGGCGGGCAGACCTTCGAGCAGCGTGTTGATGTGGCGTTCGCGCGATTGCAGCCGCGCCGCGTATGCGCTGGACACGAGCATGAGCGCGCCGACCGGTCCCATCGTCAGGATCATCTGCCGGCACAGGGCGCGTGTTTCCGCCGACAGACTCTTCGCGCCGATCTGCAGCGCGAGCGGCCAGCACGCATAGAGCAATAGCGTCAACGCCGCGCCCACCGCTATGGCCCATGCTTCGAGTTCACCCAGAAAGCGTGTCTGATCCGCAAGCGGCTGCGCGCGAAGATCGACAAAGACTGGCACAAGCACCATGATGAATATCGTCGCGATCACCACGGGCAGCCAGCCCACCAGCGTCATGGTCAGTTGGTATGCATCGACCACAGGGCCTGTGCCATAACGGTACGCGACGGCCATTTCCTTCAATGCGCCCGCACAGCGTCCCGCCAGCACGAAAACCGAAATGCGCATCGCACCACGTGCGATGCGCAAATGATCGGGGTGAAATGGCGGGATCTTGCTTCGTAACGCGCCGAAGTACGAAAACACGCGCTCACCCCGCCGTCATGTGAATGGCTTCATCGAAGCCGCGAGCGTCGTCCCCTCGGCCGTTGCGCTGAGCAACGAAGCGCACATACCACGGCATCGCCACGGCAAGTCCCTGCGCGAGTGGAATGGCGTCCGCGTAGCCGAGCAGTCGTTCCGCCTTCTCGACGTTGGCCTGCGAATGGCGGATGTCGCCGTCGCGCGCAGGGCCATAAGTGGCACGGTGCTCGCCTGGCTGAACGCCATGAAGCGCGAGCGTCGCTTTCAGATAGTCGTACAGCTGATTGAGCGTGGTACGGTCACCCACCGCGACGTTGTAGACCTGGTCGCGGCTCGCTTCGTCGGCGCACGCAGCCAGCAGATTCGCCTGCACCGCATTGGCGACGAAGCAGAAGTCCCGGCTCGTCTCGCCGTCGCCATTGATGATCACCTCGTCGCCGTTGATGAGCGCGGCCGTCCAGCGCGGAATCACCGCCGCATAGGCGCCGTCCGGGTCCTGGCGCTGGCCGAAAACGTTGAAATAGCGAAGGCCGATCGTTTTGAAACCGTAGTTGCGCGCGAAGACCGATGCGTACAGTTCGTTCGCGTACTTGGTGATCGCATAGGGCGACAACGGGCGCCCTATGCAGTCCTCGACCTTTGGCAATCCGGCGTGATCGCCGTAAGTGGAACTCGAGGCGGCATAGGTAAAGCTTTTGACGCTCGCATCGCGTGCGGCAAGCAGCATGTTGAGGAAACCACTGAGGTTCACCTCGTGGGTCGCAATGGGGTCCAGCAACGAACGCGGCACGGAGCCGAGCGCCGCCTGGTGCAGCACGTGATCGACGCCCTTCACAGCCGCCGCGCATTCGGCGGGATTGCGTATATCGCCTTCGATGAACCTGAAGCGCTGCCATTGGTCGATGCCGACCAGCGAACGGACTTCGTCGAGATTGCGGCGATGGCCGGTCGCGAAGTTGTCCAGCCCGACCACATGCTGATCGAGCTCGAGCAATGTCTCCAGAAGATTCGAACCGATGAAACCGGCCACACCTGTAATAAGCCACGTTTGCGGATGCTGAACGAGGTCGCGACGTACCCGATCGTATCGGTTTGACATTGAAGTCTCCTGACCATGACACTCATGCCGGCACCGAAGGCCGACGGGTTTATCGAGCACTATAGGCGCAGGTCGCTCGACTCTGCCGGCAGCACATATTTGAGGTCGTAAAGCACATGCCGCGGCTTGCCGAACGAACGCAGTTTCTCGTATCCCCACTCGACGAACTGCCTGTGCGCAACGGCAACAATGGTCGCGTCGTATACACCCACCTCCGGTTCCTCGATCGGATCGATCCCGTACTCGTGGTGCGCGGCCTCCCGGGATACCCAAGGATCGAATACATCGACGAGCACGCCGTAGTTTTTCAGGCCGTGGACGATATCGACCACGCGCGTGTTGCGCAGATCCGGGCAGTTTTCCTTGAACGTGAGGCCCAGCACGAGCACCCGCGCACCGGGTATGAAAATTTCAGAGCGCGTCAACGCCTTGATCATTTGCGATACGACGTACTCGCCCATGCTGTCGTTCAGCCGTCGTCCGGCAAGGATGATCTCCGGGTGATAACCGATCGACTGCGCCATATGCGTCAGATAGTACGGGTCGACGCCGATGCAGTGGCCGCCTACGAGACCGGGACGAAACGGCAGGAAATTCCATTTGGTTCCGGCGGCCTGTAGAACCGCTTCGGTATCGAGGTTAAGCTTGTTGAAGATGATCGAGAGTTCGTTGACGAGCGCGATATTCAGATCGCGCTGCGTGTTCTCGATCACCTTGGCCGCTTCCGCGACGCGGATGCTGCTCGCCTTGTGCGTGCCGGCCGTGATGATCTCGCGGTAAAGCGCGTCGACCACCTCCGCGATCTCCGGCGTCGAACCCGAGGTGACTTTGCGAATGTCGGTCACGCGGTGCGCCTTGTCGCCGGGATTGATGCGCTCCGGGCTATAGCCCGCGAAGAAGTCCACGTTGTATTTGAGGCCCGACACCCGTTCGAGAACCGGCACGCAGTCGTCTTCCGTCGCACCGGGATACACGGTCGACTCGTAGATCACGATGTCGCCTCTCTTGAGCACGGAGCCGATCGTTTCGCTCGCCCGCAGTAGCGGGCCAAGATCCGGGCGCTTGAAACGGTCGATCGGCGTGGGTACGGTGGCGATGAAAACGTTGCATGCCCGCAGATCCTCCACGTCGGACGTGAACGTCATGCCGGTCGCCGCCGCCAGTTCTTCCTCGCTCACTTCCAGCGTCGCGTCGCGCCCTTCCCGCAGCGCCGAAATACGCGCGCCACTGATATCGAACCCCACTACCTCACGATGCTTGCTGAACTCCACCGCCAAAGGCAAACCCACGTACCCCAAGCCGACTACCGCGACCTTTAGTCCATTCGACTCACGCATGACCAGTCTCCGCTAATGCAACGATTGCGTTGGGGCGCCCACGTATTGCCCCCGCTTTGTTCTTGAATGTGCAGCCGCTAACGTCGGTTAACGCGTCGTCGAGTCCGAATGGTAGTCGTACGCGACATAGGCGCGACTGCCGTAGCGGCGCGCGAGCGCATAGTCCATCGTGTGCATGTTGATGCCGTTCAGCAGCACGCCGTTCACTCGGGCGCCGGTCTGTCCAAGCCGCTTGACGGACTCCTCGAGCTCACGCACACGCGTGTCCGCGAAACGCGCGACGAGGAACAGCAAGCCCGCGACGGGCGCCATGATGCCTGTGTCCGACGCGACCAACACCGGCGGTCCGTCGATAACGACGATGTCGTAGCGCGCCGATGCGCTTTCGATCATCTCCCGGTACCTCGGCAGCATGAGCAGTTCGGCGGGGTGAGTCGGATAGGGACCGGTCTGCAGAACATCGAGCCGCGGCTGCACGTCTCGCGCAATCGCCGCGTCGAGTTCGCACGTTCCGGCCAGCACATCCGCGAGACCTTGACCAGGCTGCAAACCAACCAGGCGATGCAGGTGTCCTTTACGAAGATCCCCGTCGATCAGCAGCACGCGCCGGCCGCCCGATGCAAGCAGCGCCGCCAGGTTGGCGGACAGAAACGACTTGCCGATGCCCGGCAGCGGGCCCGCGATCATGACGACGTTGTTGCGCGCGCCGATCTGTGCAAACTGCAACGCGGAGCGGAGGATACGCAACGCTTCGACGGCGGCATCTCTCGGATAGAGGGAAGCAAGCAGCAGGCTCTCACCGGTTCGGGCCTTCGCCTTCCTGTCCACCAACTGCTGTTTGTCGCTTTGCGGAATGGCCGCGAATACACTCAGGCCCGTGCCGATTTCGATCTCGCGCGAGTCCGTCACGCCGCGGAAGACGTAGTCACGCGCAATCGCGAGCCCGATACCCGAGAGCAGCCCGAACATCGTCGAAACCAGCATGACGAGCCATTTGATCGGCTTGACCGGCTTTTCCGGCACGTCCGCCGTGTCGATCAACTGCGCGGAGGCAGCCTTGCCAGCCTGGATAACGCGCAATTGTTCGATGTTGTTGCGCAGCGTCGTATACAGGTCCGTGTTGACGCGAACGTCGCGCATCAGCCGCATCGCGCCCTGCTGCTCGGTGGGCATCCCCTTGATCTGCGAGTTCAGGTCGTCGATGTACTTTTGTGCCGAGCCGATCTGCTTATCGAGTGCGGCGACGGCCGGATAGCTGGCCGAGAACGTCGCCAGCAGCGTGGCGCGCCTTTGCTGCAATTCGATCAGTTTGGTCGTCGCGTCCGCGCTGCGCGAGAGGAGCAGTCGTGCCTCCTCGTTCATGTCCAGCAGCGAGTGTCCGTTGCGATAGTTGTTGTACGCGTCTTCCGCTTCGCGAACCTGCCGCGCCATCGACGGCAACTGGCTTTGCAGATAATCGAGCGAGTTCTTCGCGATGACCGCCTTGCGCGCGGCGTTCCATTGCTCGTACTCGCGGCCGATCTGATTGATCGTCTCGGTGGCGCGAGCCGCATCGGGGCTTTCGATCGAGACCTTCAGCACGCTGGATTTCGCGCCCTGCTCCTTGATCTTGAGGGTTCGCTGCAGCCGGTCGACGGTCAGTTGACGCGATTCCCTCGTCAGATCGAATTCGGCGCCGGGGCGTCCCACAAGCGATTTGACCAGCAGCGTGATTGAACCGGCTGCCGAGTCGACGCGCAGTACGCGCCCTACCGTGCCGGTTGCGCCTTCGTCGGGCAGTCCTGGCCCGCTCAACGAATACAACCCGTTCTGCAGCGCCTTCAGCGTGTAACCCTGACCCTGATCTCGTTGCGGCACTTCAAACGACTCGACCTTGATCGATTCGGCGCCCCAGACATATCCCCCCAGCCCCATGAAGCCGGGCGCGGACAGACCGTCCGCGCGGCGAGCCAGCCATTCGCCGATCAAAGGGAAGTAGTGCGGCTTCGCGTTGACGTAAAGGTGCAGCGCATCCACCGCGCGCGCAATGATCAACCTCGAACCGAGCACCTGCATTTCGCTTTCGGCGGACGACTTCTCGTCGAAGCCGGGCGAAATGTTATTCAGGAGTTCATTACCGTCATGTCGTGGGGCCATGCCGGTCGAGTCTTCGACCTTGATGAGCACGCTCGCCTCGTAAATCGATGGCGTGAGAAATGCGTAGCTCGCCCCGAGCAGCATGACAACGAGCGTCGTGACGATAATCATCACACGGTATTCGATCAAAGCGTCGAGGATTGAAGCCAGACCTGCCCGCTCGTCCCGGCCGACGCTCGCCTCTATAGTTGAAGCTTCTTTCATGGGCTTTCTCGCTAAAGACTGTTGCAGCGCTATCCGCCTGTCAGCGCGTACCTCAAGCTATCAGCGCACCCTCTTCAGGTATGTTCGGGAGCGCACGCACGCACGACGGCCCAATCCAGGCGCGGCTGCGGCGAGCCAGCTAGGGGATGATCTTCTGATTGTTCACGACGATCTCCGGGCCGCTCACGCGGTCATAGTTCTCGCTTCTCAATGCCGCGAGGCGCGGCTTGACCCACACCGGCGAGTCGATCACGATGCGGCCTTTCACGATTCGGCCATTCAGTTCGAGCCCCGAGATGTTGACGGGGGAAACGGCCGCCGACTCGTCGCGGTGATTTGTTATTTCGATCTGAATGACCTTGGGGATCGGGCCGACGATCTCCTGCAAATACATCAGGATGCCCGTGCGGCAATTACGCGTGGTCGGGCTCACGACGCGGATTTTCTGCAACACATCGAGGTTGCTGTTCGGCTCGATATCCAGACCCGCCGACGGCATCGTCCCACCGATGTTCTCCCAGACCGGGTGCTCGAAAAGGATGTCGGAGCCGCTGATGATCGAGACGCCCTGGCGGCGGCAGCCGTACGCCCGATGGCCAATCACCTTGATGGCGCTGGGAAATCGGCCCTTGTACGTGTAGCTGTTGGCGATATAGATGCCATCGCCCCAGCATTCCGACGTGGTCGGCGCTATGAGCGTGACGTTCGAGCTTCCGGCAATCGAAATGCCCATGCCGTATCCGCCATTACGGGTATCTTTTGGCGCGGCATTCAACGCCTTGCTGCCGTCCAGCATCGCGCGTTCCAGCACGACGTTCTGCACGTCCCAGATGCGGATGATTTGATAGAAGGCTGCATCGTGCGGCAGCAGCTTGATCGACGCGCCTTGCGCGAACCGCACGCGGCTCCCGCTGCGCAGATCCAGGCCTCGCGCGTCGATGCGGCATGCGCCCGTGATCACCAGCGTCTTGCCGACTGATCGGTCGATGGCCGCCTGCAGTTGCGCTCGATCGTTTGCCTGTCCGTCGCCTACGACGCCAAACGCACTGGCCATCACGACCGGTTCGTTCGACGCGTTGTCCGCCTGCGCCGCCTGCGCCGCCTGCGCCGCGTGTGTTATTCCCGCCGCCATCGGGCATGCCAGCAACGGAAGCGCGCGGACGATGCGCCGCCGCGCGACTGAAATCGATTGCCCGGTCTTGCGCGCATCTTGCGCCGTCCCCTCGCGGCGCCTCATTGCCGGCCCGCGGAATCAGGTTGCCGTTCGATAGCACACATGTCGTCTCCTCCGCGCGGGTTCATACGCTGGCATGGACATCGCCCGTCAAAACTTTAACTCACATTCTTAAACGAGCGAGTCGAAAAACACTAAGCGGTTACCCGGCCGTTCAATCACGCAATTCCTCATATATATTAATTCCCGCTTAATCAGTGTTATCCGCGCATCACATCTCCGATGGAACAAGCGTCCATTAAGCAAACCGCGGAACCTATGTGCGCTAGCAGACATTGGCCGCTGCGCGAGTGGCGTACTAACACGGTAATACGGCGGACGTGTGCGGTCTTTTGCTGATCGGGCCGGCCACGCTGCTATCTCTGTGCGTCGAATGAAGGTAAACCGCCATGCCAAATAATCTTGAACGCCCGCTTTTTCTGGCTATGATGAAACGGTCGCGGGATTGGCTGTTCATCTGGCTCGCTCATACGTAAGCATTATGCGAAACATATTCTTCACTAAACCGAAAAGTCGACGCAAAGCGCACTCCGTTCATGAGTCGTCCCATAGTTGAGCTGCCGGCCTGGATACCATGTTTAATCTCTCGCTTAGTTTCATTAGTTCTTTCCTCGTCACGATGCTGATCGTTCGCTATGCGGGCATGTTCGGCAAGTTCTCGATGGACTACGACTTGCACGGGGTGCAGAAGAACCACACCTACGCTGTGCCGCGAGTCGGCGGCATCGGCGTCGTGAGTGCAACCTGCTTCACCTGTTTCGTTGGCGCGCTGTTCGGAACCAATCCACGTGCCGAAACGATGCTGCTGTTAGCGGTCGCCGCGCCCGCCTTTTGCAGCGGCCTCGCTGAAGATCTGACCAAGCGCGTCAGTCCACGCGTGCGCCTGCTGCTCGCCATGGCAGGCGCCGGGCTAGGCGTGTATCTGCTCGATGCGGTAGTGGTGCGTGTGGATTTGCCGCTGATCGACGCGTACCTGACGTTCGCGCCAGTCGCGATAGGTCTCACCGTGCTGACCGTCGCCGGCCTCACTCATGCCATGAATATCGTGGACGGCATGAACGGCCTCGCCTCGGTCACCGCTATCCTGATCTTCGGCTCGATCGGTTACGTCGCGCACGAGGTAGGGGACTGGTTCGTGATGAGCGTCGCGCTCACCATGGTCGGCGCGATCCTGGGCTTCGTGATCTGGAACTATCCGATGGCATCGGTGTTTCTCGGGGACGGCGGCGCATACTTCGCCGGCTTCGTGATGGCGGAGCTGCTGGTGATCCTGATACTGCGTCATCCGAATGTGTCCGCCTGGTATGCCGCGGTCGTCACCATTTATCCGCTGTTCGAAACCGTCTTCTCGATCTATCGCCGGCGCATGCTCAAGGGCCGGCCAGCGAGTCAGCCCGACGGTTTGCATATGCATACGCTCGTCTACAAGCGCATCGCACGGCGCGGCGTGTATTCCGGTCACACCCGGCGGCGCGAGCGCGGCAATCCGACTGCGTCGATCTACCTTTGGGCAATGGCGCTGATCGGCATTGTGCCCGCCACACTCTTCTGGCAAAGCCCGCTCCTGCTTGCCTGCGCGGCGCTCGCCTTCGTCGCCGTGTATCTCTGGCTCTATAGCTGCATCGTGCGGTTCAGAACACCACACTGGCTGCTCATGGGCCACCACGAAGTGATTACCGCGTCCGCCCCTGACAAGACGCGGCACCACTGAACCGCGCGCGCGGCGCGCCGCCCTACGGCGAATGCACCGGATTCTGTTCGGGCGTTCGCCGGCCCGCGATGTTCGAGGTCACCGTGCGAAGTTGTTTGGCGACCTGCTTCGCCGCATAACCCGCCTGCCCCCAGCGGGTCGGAATGACGAGAAACGACGAAGTGAGGTACGAGTGCCCGGCGCTCCAGAAGGATTTGTATTGCTGGTCGCCTGGCCCGAAGTCCATGTCGAGCCGATTGTCGAATGCCCATTTCACGCAGTAATCGACAAGCACCGTTCCTGGTGTCAACTTCCCGTATCTGAGATCGTAGGTGTTGGCCACCAGATAAGCGCGCGTAGCCTGCACGGCGACGATATTCAAGGCTACCGGCTCTCCGGCCAGCGTCAGGACGAACAGGCGGAATACGCCAACACCAGACGAATCGTTCGACAACAGGCTGCGCCAGAACTTGCTGCTGGCTTCCGAAAAAGTCCACCGGCTGTCGATCAGATTGTGCTGCGCCCACTCGCGCTTGCGCAACACGAACCACTCGACGAGTGACGGCACGCGACTGTCGTTGACATCGATGATTTCAAACTTCACTTCATCATGCCTCGCGAGGCGCCGTTCCAGATACTCCGGCCGGGTTTTCTTGCGGCCCGGCAGCGCGCGCACAAACGTCTCCCACGGGCCCTGATCTCTCAATCTGGCGTAGGGTGTCGTTTCTTCGGTGCCTCGCTCGATAACACCATGGCGCGTCGCATTGCGACACAGCGGCGAGTCCGAGCGAATTCGCCATAGCTCGATGGCGTCGGCGCGAGTCGATTGCAGTGCCGCTTTCCATGCGCCATTCACGATCTGCTCGACGTCCCCGTCCGGCGAGGCAAGGATGTCACTGGGCGACCGGTTGGCGGGCGTAAGTGCTGTAGCGTACTTCCAGCAGCTTCTCCAGAACGTCATGAGAGGCCACACCACGACTAACCTGCCCTCGCGCCGTCCGGCGATGCAGTGGAGTTTGCGTCGGGATGCGGCGTCTTCCGCCTCAAGCGTGCCATGGCAGAAAGCGAAGGACTGGAAATACTCGCCTTCCGCGCGACGCCACAGGTCGTTCCAATCGGATTGCAGCGCGCGGAATCGGTCGATGTCACGAACGACTTCAAACGCGACGGGGCTCATTGCCATCGTGATACTCCTTTACGCGTCGCATCGTGCGTAGGGGGCGAGCGACGCTCTGTGGACCGCCCGTAAGCCGATCAAGCCGGCGATGGACCTGCCGCGCCATCGCAAGCGGCCACCCGTGAGTAGCGGCGCTTCCGCACTTTCCCGATTGAAGTGTGAGCAGTTCGACATCACGCTCACCATTGCAAAAGAGTCGACGAACGTGATCGTTCCGTTTGGCGGAAGAAAACCAGATATCGTGCGCACAGGCCGCGAAGTGCGGGATGAAATCACAAAGGTCACATTATGAAGGCTTGTCGTAAGCCGCTTCCTCCTATTCGGAGAGAAGCGTGCGCAAGCGCACATTGGCTATTCCTTTTTCCATTCATTAAGCGAGACAGTAATAGCCAGCGAAGTGGCGAACGTTCAATTGTCACGATTTTTCCGTAGGCGTTTCCCCGCGCCAAGCGAGCACTGAAAGCGTGCGCCATCGCACATCGACAGCTCGCCCGGGCGATGCATCATTCAACTCGGGTCAGCGTCCAGCCTCTGTGATCCAGGTATGTGAGGACCTCATCCGCCGACGTTCGCCATCGTCGGTTTATCGGCACCCGGGAGACTTCGATGAAATTCCGAAGTGACATCAACGGTCTGCGTGCCATTGCCGTAGCAGCCGTCGTCCTTTACCACTTCTCGGTGCCGCACTTTGGCGGCGGGTTTATCGGCGTCGACGTGTTCTTCGTCATATCGGGCTTCCTGATGACCGACATCATCTTCAGGGGCATCGACAAAGGCTCGTTCTCGGTTCTTACGTTTTACAGGTACCGCGCACGAAGGATCGTTCCCGCGTTGGCGGCAATGTGTTTCATGGTGTTGGCCATCGGCTGGTTCGTCCTTTTGCCTTCGGAGTTTCGCGCCCTCGGCAAGCAAGCCGCTGCCAGCATCGGCTTTTTCTCCAATATCTCGTTCTGGCGCGAGGCCGGCTATTTCGATGTTCGATCCCTCGATAAGTGGCTGTTGCATACCTGGTCGCTTTCAGTCGAGTGGCAGTTCTACCTGCTATACCCGCTCGTGCTTGTCGCGTTGAGAAACTGGCTGTCCGCCGCATGGTTGCGCAGATGGATCATGATCGGGACAGTGATTTCCCTTGCCACCTGCATCTACCTGTCCGCCCCAACGAGATGGCCCAGCGCGGCGTTCTATCTCTTGCCGACGCGTTCGTGGGAAATGCTCTTCGGCGCACTCGCGTATCTCTACCCGATACGCGCGCCCGAGCGTACGCGAGCGGCAATGGAGTGGGCCGGCCTTGGGCTGATAGCCTTTGCGCTATTGAGCTTCAACGCCGGAGTCAGTTGGCCTGGCTGGTTGACGCTATTGCCCGTGGCCGGCACGGCGCTGATCATCGCCGCGGCGCGAAGCACATCGTGGGCGACGAGCAACGCGGCCGCGCAATTCATCGGCAAGATTTCGTATTCGGTGTACCTGTGGCATTGGCCGATAGTCGTGGCGGAAAACTACTATGAAAAGGCCACTCAACCAGTGTGGATCGCAGGCGGCATTCTCGCTTCGTTCGTCCTCGGTTATCTCTCGTGGAAGTTCGTGGAATTGCGCACGCAAGGCAAGGCCGCCCCCTCTCATGCCTTTCTGCCCAGCGTTCCACTGCCCGTGACGCTTGCATTCGCGTTGCTGGTTTTCATCGGCGGCGGCGCGATCTACTACCGGCAGGGTGTACCGGAGCGCTTCGACCATTCGGTCTTCGTCGCGGACGAAGAAACGTACGACACCAATCCGCACCGTAGCGTCTGTCATATGCTCATGGATCCATGCGACGTATATAAAACGCAACTGGCGAGTCGTGCCGTGATTCTCGGCGATAGCCATGCGGACGCGCTCGCCGAGGCGGTGAACGCCGCCGTGCCGAACGGCAAGCGTGGCGACGTGATCCTGATCGCGGTGCAGGGTTGCCCGACGGTCGACGGCGTGCGCCGCGATAACGGCGAATGCTTCGAGGCCAACCGGAAATACATCCGTCTGCTCGGCAAACAATCGTCGAGGAGTCCGCCTGTCATTATCGTCAACCACTGGTCCGAATACATGTCGGGCGAATCCGCCAGCAAGCTGTCTTTTTCGGATACCAATCAACCGGGATACAAGGGCGAGCCGTACTCGGTCGATCAATACCGCAGGCACTTTCTATCGACCATGTGCGGTCTCGCTAAAACGCGGCCCGTCTATCTGGTGCAACCGGTTCCTGAATTCGACGTGAACGTGCCGAATACGCTCGCGCGCGAAAAACTCGCGGACCCAGGCGCCCCCGACCTGACGCTAGACATGGCTGAGTACTACAAGCGCAACGCGCGAGTGCTCAAGTTATTGCGTGAGGCACGCGATCAGTGCGGCGTCCAACTGCTCGATCCCACGCCGTATCTCTGCCCGGAGGGAAAGTGTTTGGGTTCCTACCAGGGAAGGCCGCTCTATTCGGACAGGCATCACATGAGCGAATACGGGAATCGTTTTCTCGTTCCGATGTTCAAGCAAGTGTTCGCGTCGTCGCAATAGACGTCACCCGCCACGTTTCAGTCGCCTTACGCGCTGGCGTACCGAACGTGATACGCATCGCCCCAGATGCAGGATGCTTCGCATCGCGGCATAGTCCGCTCTCGCCCGCTCGACCTCGAGCCGCGGAACCAGGGTTCCCCCGAAACCGCTGAGGAACTTGAGAATGCCGACATTGGAAATGCCGTCGAAGTCGAAAGTGAGGTTTTTTTCCCTGGCACTGCGCATGGCGTTCCATAACAACAGGCCGATGACACCGCCATGGGCACCTTCTTTTCTCGACGACAGCAGGTAATACATCGTGTGTTTATCCCATATCACCGCGATGGCGGAGCACAAGCTGCCGTCCGCCTGGTAGGCGCCAAGCACCATGCCGGATCCCCTCGAGATGAAGGCATCGACGAGTTGCCTCATGACGTGCGTGCCGTACACGTTGTCACGATTCCGGCGCGTCAAATTGGCATCGTAGAAGCTGACGAACAGGTTCGCGTCCGCTATCTGACGAACGGTGTGCTGTTCGCCGGCACGGCGAATCAGGTTGCGGGTATTCGGACGAAGTCCGGCCCATACCTCCGGCTCGGCTCTGCCGGGCTCGATCCGCATCGTATAGCTTACGGCGACCTCGAAGCCCAGCAACGCAAATCCCA
>NZ_FRAB01000040.1 GCF_900142195.1 Paraburkholderia terricola | reverse complement strand
ACCACTCTTCATCCGATACATCCGTTGGGTATGGCCTGCGTTTTTTCATTCTGCCAGGATACCAGGTCTGACAAAAAGTGCCTAACACCCTCTAAGACCACAAGGAAAGGCCAACGGCACCAAGAAGCACAACCCAAAGCGCCGCGCAGGCCAAAAAAACACTCACTTCCGCAAGGAATCCAGATCGACAACAAACCGATACTTAACATCGCTCTTAAGCATCCGTTCATAAGCCTCATTAATCCCCTGCATGGGAATCACCTCGATATCCGAAGTGATCCCGTGCTCGCCGCAGAAATCCAGCATCTCCTGCGTCTCGGCAATACCGCCGATCAGCGACCCGGCCAAACGCCGACGCTTGAAAATCAGATTGAACACCTGCGGCGACGGATGATCGTGCTCGGGCGCACCGACCAACGTCATGGTCCCATCCCGCTTCAGCAGATTCAAAAACGGATTCAGATCGTGCTGCGCGGCAACGGTATTCAGAATCAAATCGAAGCTGTTCAAATGCGCTTCCATCTCTTCCTGATTCTTCGAGATCACCACTTCATGCGCGCCGAGCCGCTTCGCATCCTCGATCTTCGACGGCGAGGTCGTGAACAACACCACATGCGCACCCATCGCGCGTGCGAGCTTCACGCCCATGTGGCCCAGACCGCCGAGGCCGACAATGCCGACCTTCTTGCCAGGGCCGGCGCCCCACGTGCGCAGCGGCGAGTACGTCGTGATGCCCGCGCACAGCAACGGCGCGACACCCGCGGGGTCGAGATTGTCCGGCACGCGCAGCGTGAATTCCTCGTCGACGACGAGTTGCGTCGAATAACCGCCGTAAGTGATCTGGCCGTCCACACGGTCCACACCGTTGTAGGTGCCGACAAAACCGTTCTCGCAGTACTGCTCGAGTCCTTCCTCGCAACTCGCGCACGTGCGGCACGAATCGACAAGGCAGCCCACGCCGACCAGATCGCCTACCTTGTACTTCGTCACGTCCGGGCCAACGGCAGTCACGCGGCCGACGATCTCATGGCCCGGCACGACCGGGAACACCGTGTTCTTCCATTCATTGCGCGCCTGGTGCAAATCGGAATGGCACACGCCGCAAAACAGTACTTCCATCTGCACGTCGTGGGCGCGCAGTGCGCGGCGCTGGAATTCGAATGGGGCGAGCGGCGCGGTGGCGTCGGTCGCTGCATAGGCATACGTCGTGCTCATGAGTAGCTCCAGCAAAGGGGTGGTGATGTCGCAAGGCCGCCGGCGATGGGCGACGCGCGTCGCCGATGCGGCCGAACCTTGTGATGAACCGGGATCACGGCGCCGGCAGGGCTGCCGAATTCGCCGAAGCAGTGAATCGACAACCGGGCCCGGCGCAGCGCGGAGAAAAGTGATCCGGCAGGGTTCCCATGATAGAAGCCGGGCACGAGGCGGGGAATACCTGAATGTCTTGAAGATTTGCCTAAAACTCCTGACAAGGAGCGCGGTAGTCCGTTTGATGCTAGATTTCAAGCATTATTCTCTTGCGCGTCACTATACCGTCATGCCAGCTCCCTCAGTAGAACCCCTTTCGGCCGATGCCGCCCAGCAGCGTCTGATCGAATTGTTCGACGTGCTCGCGCCCAATCCGGGCTTCACCCGCACGAGTCTCGAAGGCGTCAACCTGATGCGCGCGAATCATCCGCTGCCGCGCATGCCGGTGATGTACGAGCCGAGCATCGTGATCGTCTGTCAGGGCCGCAAGCGCGGTTATCTCGGCGACCAGGTGTTTCAGTACGACGCGCAGCAGTACCTCGTGCTTTCGGTGCCGCTGCCGTTCGAATGCGAGACCGAGGCCAGTCCGGAAGCGCCGTTTCTCGCGATCTCGGTGCGCGTCGATCTGACCATGGTGGCCGAGTTGCTGATGGCGCTGAACGAAACCCAAGGCGCCACGCGAAACGAACCGGCCGGCATCTATTCGACGCCGCTCGACCCGGCGCTGTGCAATGCGGTGCAGCGTCTGATGGATGCGTTGGCTTCGCCGCTCGACGCGCGCATACTCGCGCCCGGCGTGGTCCGCGAAATCTGTTATCGCGTGCTGACCGGCGAGCAGGGCGATGCGATTCGCGCGGCGCTCACGCATCAGAATCACTTCGGCCGTATCGCGAAGGCACTGCGGCGCATTCATGCCGACTACCATGGGCAACTCGACGTCGATACGCTCGCCTCCGAGGCAGGCATGAGCCTCGCGGTGTTTCATGCGCAGTTCAAGGCGGTGACGTCCACCTCGCCGATGCAATACGTGAAGACCACGCGTTTGCATCACGCGCGTTTGCTGATGGTGCAGGACGGTTTGAATGCGGGCGCGGCCGCGGCGCGCGTCGGTTATGAAAGCGCGTCGCAATTCAGCCGCGAGTTCAAGCGGCTGTTCGGCCTGAGCCCGGTCGATGAGGTCAAGCGCATGCGCACCATCTACGATGCCCCGACGCCGCGCGTGGTGAAGCCGGTCGCGCGTTACGTGACGGCCGTATAAGCGTTCATTCTCGCGGCGAACGCTATAAACCGCTGAACCAGTTGTAGCCCTGATCTTCCCAATAGCCGCCGGGGTTCGTGTTGGTGACGAAGATCGCGGCGATATGCTTCGGATTCTTGAAGCCGAGTTTGGTCGGCACGCGCAGCTTGAGCGGATAGCCGTATTTCGCGGGCAGCGGCGCGTCGCGGAAATCGAGCGTGAGTTGTGTTTGCGGATGCAGCGCGGTCGCCATGTCGAGGCTGGAGTAATACCGATCCGCGCATTTGAAGCCGACATAGCGGGCGCTCAGATCGGCGCCGACGCGTTCCAGAAACGTGCGAAACGGCACGCCGCGCCATTGGCCGATCGCGCTCCATCCTTCTATGCAGATATGGCGCGTGATCTGCGAAGTCTGCGGCAATGCGCGCAGTTGATCGAGATTCCACGTGCGCTTGTCGGACACGAGGCCCGACACTTCCAGCCGATACGTCGAGCCGTCGATGTCCGGCGCGTCGAACTCGGGATAGAACGCGTTGAACGGGAACGGGTCGGTGATCTCGCTCGCCGCGTAAGTCGGCGCGAGCTTGTTGCGGTCGAATAGCCAGCCCTGCACGCGATCGTTCCAGCGCGACATCGCCCACAGCACCTTGTCGACCGAATCGCCGTCCTGCATGTTGCAGCCCGAGAGCATCGCGAGCGCGCCGATCGACAGCGACGATCGCAAGAACAGACGCCGCTGCAGGCGCTCGATTTGCGGCTGGTGATCCGCTAGGACGATGCGCGGTTTGTCCGCGTCGGTGGGTTTGGATGCGCTCATGCGCGATCTCCTTCTTGTGCGCAATGTCTCGCGCGACCGGTCAACATCGGCGGCAAAGTACGCGGCACCAGCAGCACCAGCGCCAGATGCACGACGACGAAACCGACCACGCCCGCCATCGCGACGAAGTGCACCCGCCGCGCGAAGTCGAAGCCGCCGAACACCGCGGTGAGCCACGAGAACTGCACCGGTTTCCAGATCGACAGTCCCGACGCGACCAGCACCACGCCGAGGAACAACACGAGCAGATAGAGCGCGCGCTGCACCGCGTTGTATTGGCCGGTATCGTGCGGCAGCTTGAATCGCAGCGCTAATGCCGCATCGTGCACGACATCGCGCGGACGGACCGGCAACAGCTTGCGGCGAAAATGCCCGCGTCCGATGCCGTACGCGAGATACAGCAAGCCGTTCGCGCACAGCAGCCACATGGCCGCGAAATGCCATGCAATCGACCCGCCGAGCCAGCCGCCCACCGTCGCCCAGACGGGAAACCTGAACGGAAAAATGGGCGACGCGTTATAGATCGCCCAGCCGCTCGTCACCATGCAGACCATCGCAAACGCGTTGATCCAGTGCGTGACGCGGACGACGAGCGGGTGAACGACCAGGCGCGCTTTGGCTTCAGTCATGGCGGGCATCATGAGACGAATAGGGAACGGGAAAGCCGCGTTGCCGAACAACGCGGCCGGCGTAACCGAGGCAAGGCTGAACAGGCGCCGTATTACATCGGCGGCGTCACGCCATGCACGCCCGCCGAGATGAAGTTCGCCGCCATCGTGCCGTCGGCTTCCTTGTGTGCGAACAGCACGACCTTCGCGCCCGGCACCAGCAAGGAGCGGTCGCCCGGTTGCAGGCTGACGATGGGCACATCTTGCGGAATCACGATCTTCTTCTCGCCGTCCTTGTACTTGACGGTGATCGTGCGGCCGTTGCTGACCACGAGCGAGCCGACCGTGCCGTTCGTCATCGTGCTGTTCGAGCCGAGATCCCAGGGGCGAAAGCCTTCGCCGGCGCCGCGCATGCTCGGCGGAAACACGTGCACTTCGAGCGCTTTCAGTGTGCCGTCGGGTTGCGGGATCGCGGCGGTGCCGACATAGCTATCCGCTTTGATGTCGTTCACGTCCGCGATCGTGACGCCGCGAATCGGCGTGTCCTTGGGCAACTTCACGTCGACGTCCTTGCCGTCGCGCGTATGCACTTTCAGCAGATCGCCCGTGAGCGAGGTCACCGTGCCGCGCACGCCGGTGGGCATGGCGTTCTGTGCGTGGGCGGCGGTTCCCGTGGCGAGCAGGGCGGCGGCGAGTGCGGGGGCGATGAAGGCGCGCAGCATGCGCGCTGAAACGATGTTCATGGATCGGCTCCAGGTGGTGAACGATAACGCCCAGATTAAGCGCGCGATCGGCTCCGCGGAATGACATATGAATGACAAAAACGTAATGAACGGCGCGCCGCGGCCACGTAGAATGGCCGGCATATCCACGTCCGGGCTTCAGCGAAAACGCACATTGAAGCCCGAACGCAAGTCCGAGTTGGAGCGCCAAGCGTCATGAGCATTCTCGTCATCGAAGACGACCCGAAAACCGGCGACTACCTGAAAAAAGGTCTGCGTGAAAGCGGCTACGCGGTCGATCTCGCGCGCACCGGCACGGATGGTTTGCACATGGCGCTGGAGCACGCTTACGATCTCGTGGTGCTCGACGTGATGCTGCCGGGCATCGACGGCTGGGAAATCATGCGCACACTGCGCGCGCGGCGCGATCTGCCGGTCATTTTCCTGACCGCGCGCGATCACGTGAGCGATCGCATTCGCGGCCTCGAACTCGGCGCGGACGATTATCTCGTCAAGCCCTTTTCGTTTACCGAACTCGTGTTGCGCATCCGCACGCTGCTGCGCCGCGGCGTGATCCGCGAGCGCGACGTGTTCGAGATCGCCGACCTGAAGCTCGACGTTCTGCGCCGCAAGGTGACGCGCGAAGGCATCGAGATTCCCCTGACCAACAAGGAATTCATGCTGCTGCATCTGCTGGTGCGGCGCCAGGGCGAGGCGCTGTCGCGCACGCAGATCGCCTCGGAAGTGTGGGACATGAATTTCGACAGCGACACCAATGTGGTCGACGTGGCGATCAAACGGCTGCGCGCGAAAGTGGACCATCCGTTCGAAAAGAAGCTGATTCATACGGTGCGCAGTATTGGCTACACGTTTGGCGACGGCTCATGAAACTCTGGACCGAGCGTTCGTTGACGGTTCGCACCACGCTGCTGTTCGCGTTGATCGCGTGCGTGGTGATCGGCGCGCTCGGCGCGTATTTCTATCGCTCGGCCGAACTGTCGCTGCAGCGTCGCGCCGACGTGGTGCTCAGCGGGCGCGTCGAGCATTTCAGCCGCATCGTGCACGATCTGTATTCGGTCAGCGATCTGAAGAGCCGGCCTTTATTGTTCGAGACCATGCTCGGCGCGGAGCAGGACGTGCTGCTGTTTCGCCGCCCAGGCGAGCCGCCGTTTATCGACGTGAATCCGGCGAACGTGGCGGTGCCCGCGTTGCAAGCCGCAAAAGGCGGCCGCTTGCCGACCTTAGCGGACATCCGGCAGACCCGTTTGCCGGACGGCGTGCCGGTGCATTGGGCGATCGCTAGCGCGAGAGCGCGCGAGGACGGCACCGAAGTCGAGGTGATCGCCGCGCACCCGATGACTCAGGAAGTGCGCATGCTGGCCGCGTATCGCGATCGCATCCTGCTGGCCACGCTGATCGGCATGCTGGCCGCGACGCTGCTCGCCTACTGCGTGCTGCGCCGCGCGTTGCGGCCGGTGCGCGAGATCGCCACGCGGGCGGCGCAGATCAGTCCGGCGAGTCTGTCCGTGCGGCTCGACAGCGAGGCGGCGCCGGTCGAATTGCGCCAGCTTACGCAAGCGTTCAACGCGATGCTCGACCGTCTAGCCGACGGGTATCAGCGCCTGTCGCAGTTCTCCGCCGACCTGGCGCATGAGATTCGCACGCCCGTTGGCGCATTGATCGGGCAGAGCCAGGTGACGCTCGCCAAGCCGCGCGAGCCGGAGGAATATCAGCAGGTACTCGAATCGAATCTGGAGGAACTGAACCGCTTGAGCCACATCGCGGAGAACATTCTGTTTCTTGCGCATGCGGATCATGCGGCGCTGTGCATCGAACGCGAGCCGGTCGATTTGCGCGGCGAACTCACCCGAATCGCGGACTATTTCGAAGGACTCGCCGACGAGCGCGGCATGCGCTTCGAAGTGGTTGCTGAAGGCGCGGCAGCGGTCGACCCGATGCTATGCCGCCGCGCGATCAACAATCTGGTCGTCAACGCGGTGCGTTATGGCGCATGCGATACGGTCATACGCTTGCGCGGCATGGAGGACGAAAAGGGCGCAACCGTGGTGGTCGAAAACGACGGCGAGCCGATTCCGCAATCGCAGCTAAATCGTTTGTTCGATCGCTTCTATCGCGCGGATGCGGCGCGCAGCGAGTTCACCGAATCGAGCGGACTGGGGCTCGCAATCGTCAGGGCGATCATGCATCTGCATGGCGGCACGGCGCGCGTGGTGTGTCCGGTGCCCGGTGTGGTGCGCTTGGAATTGCATTTTCCGCGCGCGTGATGCGGGGCTGCGCCAGCGCGCGCGACGGCGGTTCGAATTTCAGAGCCGCCGCTTCAGACCTTCTTCAAACCTTCTTCAAACCTTCTTCAGATACGCGGCTTTCAGCATGAAGCTGCCCGCGTCCATCTTGCAGTCCACTTCGTGATCGCCGCCGACGAGGCGAATGCTCTTCACCTTGGTGCCCATTTTCAGCGTGATCGACGAGCCTTTCACTTTCAGGTCCTTGATCAGCACCACGGCGTCGCCGTCGGCGAGCGGGTTGCCGTTGGCGTCCTTCACGACGCGTTCGTCGCTGTCGTCAGCGGATGCGGCGGCGTTCATCGGCCACTCGTGCGCGCAATCCGGGCAGACGTAGTTCTCGCCGTCCGGGTAAGTGTTTTCCATCGCGCATTGCGGGCAGGCGGGAATTGTCGACATGATGTTGTTTCCGGATCGCGGATCGCCGCGGGTGATTTCCAAGGCCGCGAGTATAGCCGACGCGCGCCGGGCGGCCCGCGGTCACCAGGCCTGCGGGCAGGGCGCCGCCGTTGCGCAAACAGGTAATGCGGATACCGGAATGATCGCGCAACTGGTTGCCGCGGCGGGCGGCGGATACGATGCAGGGCACTTCATCGCACACCTGGGAGAACCGCTGTGAAACGTTTCCATATCGCCCTCGCCGTGGCCGATCTCGACGCTTCGATCGACGATTACAGCCGCCGCCTCGCTCAGCCGCCCACGGCCGTCGTGCCCGGCCGTTACGCGATGTGGCGCACCGATCTGCTGAATTTCTCGATCAACCCAATGCCGGACAAAGCGGGAACACTGCGGCACATCGGTTTCGAGGACGACGCGGTAGAGGGCTATTCGAGCAGCAAGGACGTCAACGGGCTCGAATGGGAGTGGTTTTCGGCCGACGAACAGGACCGGCGGATCGTCAGCACTTATGGCGAGGCGGTACGCACCGACAAGGGCTGAGCCGAGCTTCGACGCGCCAGGAGATCAAACGCCGCGCGCGTCGGCTCCCGGCTGATTCGCGTAGTGCAGGCGCTTCTCCTCGTACATCAACAGGTCGGCCCGCTGCACGCCAGCTTCGAGCCGGTCGCCGCGCTGGCACGTCGCCGCGCCCATCGAAAAGCTCAATAGCGAGCCCGGATAAAACTGGTTGTTCATCTCGACCAACTGGCGGATCGCGTCGATCATCGCGGCGGCGCCGCGCTCGTCGGTGTCGGGCATCAGGATCGCGAACTCGTCTCCGCCGATGCGTGCGGCGTGAAAGGGCGGCTCCATGGCTTTCGCGAGCACTTCGCCCGCGCGCCGCAGCAGTGCATCGCCCGCCGCGTGGCCGAGCTGATCGTTCACGCGTTTCAGGCCGTTCAGATCGGCCATGATGATCGTCACCGGCCACGGACCCTTGCGTTCGAGCCGGTTCAGCTCGTCCACGTAGAACGAGCGGTTGCTGAGCTTGGTCAGCACGTCGTGCTTGCCGAGGAATTCCAGGTAGGCCTCGGCTTTCTTGCGCGCCGTGATGTCGGTGAGCGCCACCAGCACCAGGTCCCAGTTCTTTTCGTGCCCCGGCAGAACCGAGAACTGCAAATGCACGTGCACCTCGCTGCCGTCGAGCGAATAGTTGAGCACTTCGCGATGCTGGAACAGATTGCCGTCCCACAGGTCGAGCAACTGCTCGCGGAAGTGTGGGCGCATGTCGTCGCGAAAGACGTCGGCAAGCCGCGACAGCAGCGTCTTTTTGTCTGGCGCCGCGAACATGTCGAGCGTGTGCTGATTTACGTCGAGCACGTGGATTTCCTGCATGCAGCGTTCGACAAACTCGGGATGCACGTCGGTGAACACGCGAAAATCGGAAATGCCGGCTGCGCGGGCATCGTCGAGCAGACGCTTGACCGCGCTGAAATCTTCCACCCACAGCGACACCGGCGAATGTTCGAACAGCCCGCGCACGTACTGTTCGGCAACGGTTACGCGGTGCCGCGCGCCTTCCAGTTCCGTGATGTCCTCGACCGAGACCAGCACGCGGTCCCAGCGCGCTTCGTGGCCGGGCAGCACGGCGCCCTTGAGCAACACGTCGAGCCGCCGGCCGCCGAGCGTGTAGTTGACCGTCTGGCTCGTGAATTGCGATTGACCCGCCCATAACTGGCACAGCTCTTCGAGATGGGTCTTGAGCATGTCGTCGCGGAACACCGAGGCGAGATTGGCGTTGAGCGCGTCGAAATCGGCGGCCTCGAATTGCGCCAGCGTTTTCTGATTGACCTTGACGATGCGAATGCTGTGCGCGCAGTCCGCGACGCGGCTCGGATCGGCGGCGAAGTGCGCGCGCAGATCGGTCACGCCCTCGGCTCGCCATGCGTCGAACAACGCGCGCACGCCGCTGAAGTCTTCGAGCCAGAGCGACACGGGCGCGAGTTCGAACATCTCGGAGTCGTCGTTGGCGGACGCGGGGTCGCGCGGGAATGTATCCAGCATGAGAGCCTCGGGATCGGAATTGCCGCTATTTTAAGGCGGGTTCGGCGTCGGCTGAAAACAAAGCGGGAGCGTGAATCATTTTTTTGCGCTGTTGGAGCGGGCAATACGACGGTTGCGCCACAGTGGACTCTAAACGTGCCTTCAAACATGTCTCGCGCCGCGGTAGCGCGTTGGGCTCGGCGCGCTTTTTAGCGCCTTGCTACACTCGCTGGTCGCATGCTTGTTCCACATGCCCTCCGTCCATGCCGTTAAGAAAAAGCGCCGCCATGAAGCCATCCCTGTTGATTCTGATTCATCTGAACGACGCGAGCCGCGCGAGTATCGAGGCCGCGTTCGACGTCGTCTACGCGCCCGATTCCACCCGGCGCTCCGCCGCGATCGCCGCGCGCGGCGATACGATCCGCGCCGTGCTGACCAATGGCACGACCGGGCTGACGGCCGCCGAAATCGACCGGATGCCGCAACTGGAATTGATCAGCGCGCTTGGCGCCGGCTACGAAAACCTTGCCGTCGACCATGCCCGCTCGCGCGGCATCGTGCTCGTCAACGGCGCGGGCACCAACGACCATTGCGTGGCCGATCACGCGTTCGCGCTGCTGCTCGCGATCGTGCGCGACGTGCCGCAACTCGATCGGGCCACGCGCGACGGCATCTGGCGCGACACGCTGCCGATGCAGCCGAACGTGTCGGGCAAGCGGCTCGGCATCGTCGGCCTGGGCAACATCGGTGAAAAGGTCGCGCGGCGCGGCGCAGGGTTCGATATGGACATCGCGTATCACAACCGTAAGCCGCGTGAAGGCTCGGCGCTGCGCTACTTCGACAGCGTGGTGGCGCTCGCGCGATGGAGCGATTTTCTGGTGGTGGCGACGCCGGGGGGCGCGGGCACGCATCATCTGATCGGCAAGCCGGTGTTCGAGGCGCTCGGGCCGAACGGTTTCGTGGTCAACGTGTCGCGCGGCAGCGTGCTCGACACCGCCGCGCTGGCGCAGGCGCTCGTCACGCAGACGATTGCCGGCGCCGCGCTCGATGTCTACGAGAGCGAACCGCACCCGCCCGAGGCTTTGCTGACGTTGCGCAACGTGGTGCTGACGCCGCATGTCGGCGGCCGTTCGCCGGAGGCGATCACGGCTTCCGTTGATAACTTTCTGGCCAACGCCACGCGGCATTTTGCGGGCGAGGCCGTGTTGACGCCGATCTGAAAACGCGCGGCACGCTTATCCGCATGCGCCGACTTCTCCGCACGCAGTACAGAAATCGCAGCCGTCTTTGCGAATCACCGCGTTCGCGCCGCAAGAGCCGCATTTGCGCCCGAGCATGGTGTGCAGGCCTTGCCCGCCGCCCTCCTGGGTCAACGCGGTCAATGCGGCCGCGTCGGCTTCGCCGGGGTGCGGGCGAATGCCGAAATCCGCCGACAAAGCCGTCTCCGCCTTCATCTGGCCACGCGGCAAACGCGCCAGCATGCGCGAGGGCACCTGATTGCCCTCGGCATCGAGAAAGCCGCGCCGGTGCAGGATCTGCTGGATCGCAAACGCGAGCGCGGCGACTTCCGAATCGTGCCAGCGCGGCGTGCGGTGGCCGTCGAGCCGCTGCACTTCACCGAGCCGGACCTGGCCGCGATCCCACGACACCTTGCGCATATCCTGCAGGTTGCGCGCGACAAAACCGCCGCGCGCGGCGAGCGACAGCGAACGCATGGTCGCCGTGATCCATTGCTGCGATTCGTCGCGCTGGCCGGTCGGAATGAAGAACTCGATCGGACGCTCGATGGTGACGTCTTCGCCGCCGAGACGCCCCGTGACCTCGATGAACGAGACCGCGACGTACAGCGATTTTTTCCCGGCCTGGGTCAGATACTCGACCTTCTCGATGATCGCCGGCAATTCACCCTTCGGACGATGGTCGATCGCGATGCGCAGCGGATCGAGGTCGGACTCGGCCAGCGTGTCGTCCGCTTGCGGCGGGCTGACGCTCAACACCGCGCCGAGCGTTTCGTTCGGCCGGTAAGTGGCGAGTCCCTTGAGACCGCTTTTCCATGCGTCGAAATAGAGGCTTTCGAACGCGTCGAACGGATAGTCGGCGGGCACGTTCACCGTCTTCGAGATCGACGTGTCCACGTAGGGCTGCACGGCGGCCATCATGTCGAGGTGGTCGCGCGCCGACATTTCCAGCGCGCTGACGAAATAGTCCGGCAGCTTTTTGACGTCGCCGCCCAGTTCGCGATAGAGGCGATACGCGTAGTCCTCCACGTCGAACGATTCGCGGCTGCCGTCGGCCATGACCTTCATGCGCGTATAGGTCCACGAGAACGCCGGTTCGATGCCGTTCGACGCGTTGTCCGCGAACGCGAGGCTCACGGTGCCGGTCGGCGCGATGGACAGCAGATGGCTGTTGCGGATGCCGTCGCGGCGAATCGCCTGCTGGATGTCGTCGGGCAGGCGCGAGGCGAAGGTGCCCGGTTCCAGATAGCGCTTGGCGTCGAACAGCGGAAACGCGCCGCGCTCGCGCGCCAGTTCCACCGACGCGCGATAGGCCTCGTCGCGCATCAGTTGCGCGATGCGCACCGCGAAGTCGCGGCCTTCCTGCGAGTTGTAGCGCAAGCCGAGCATCACGAGCGTGTCGCCCAGGCCCGTGAAGCCCACGCCGATGCGCCGCTTGGCGCGCGACTCGTCGTATTGCTGCGGCAGCGGCCACAGCGTGACGTCGAGCACGTTGTCGAGAAAGCGCACTTGCGTGCGAGTGCGTTTGGCGAGCCCGTCCCAGTCGAACGAAGGCTTGCGGCCTTTGATTTGCGCGAACGGATCGATCACGAAACGCGTGAGGTTCAGCGGTCCGAGATTGCAACAGCCATAGGCGGGCAGCGGTTGTTCGCCGCACGGGTTGGTGGCGCGGATCGTTTCGACGGCGCGCAGATTGTTGTCCTCGTTCATGCGCGAAATGAACACGATGCCGGGCTCCGCGACGTCGTAAGTGGAGCGCATGATGCGATCCCAGATCTCGCGGGCCGGGCGTTCGCTGTAGACCCACAAGCCGTCCTCGCGCTGCCGCACATCGCCCGCCGCGCGCAGCGCCGGCGACGGCTCGGCGCAATGAACGAGTTGCCAGGGCTGGTCTTCCTCGACGGCGCGCATGAATTCGTCCGTGACGCCGACCGAAACGTTGAAGTTGTTCCAGCGGCCTTTCGAATGCTTCGCCTCGATGAACTCCAGCAGATCGGGGTGGTTGCAATCGAGCACGGCCATCTGCGCGCCGCGCCGCGAGCCCGCGCTTTCGACGGTGCGGCACGACGCATCGAACACGTCCATATAGCTGCACGGACCGGATGCCGACGAACTGGTGGTGCGAACGCGCGCGCCCTTGGGCCGGATCGCGGAAAAGTTGTAGCCGACCCCGCCGCCGCGCCGCATGGTTTCGGCGGCTTGCAGCAAGGCGACGTAGATGCCGGGCAGGCCCTGGTCGTCGACGCCTTGAATCGCGTCGCCGACCGGCTGCACGAAGCAATTGATGAGCGTGGCGGCGATGCCGGTGCCCGCCGCGCTCATGATGCGCCCGGCGCCGAGCGCGCCGTGCCGCAGATTGTCGGCAAAAAGGGCTTCCACCGATTCGCGCAGCGCTCCCGGTTCGGCCTGCGCCACGCCGTGGGCGACACGCTGGTAGACGTCGTCGGCGGATTGCTCGTCGCCTTTCGCGTATTTTTCGATCAGGACGTCGAGGGAGAACTGTTGCGGTGCAACCAGCGCAGTGGGGGATGCGGCCGGCGCGCGGGTATCCGGCGTGTCTTCTGCCATGTCATGCCCTCAAACGGCGCCGTGACGGGCACGGCGAGGTGGTGGAAATGCGGGTCACTATAGCGCCGTGCATGCGGCGGACAAATGACCTGGCGCAATGTGGAACCACCTTAACGCACGTGGCGAAGGGCTGCAATCGGGGGGAGTTTTTCACCCGCGGCGCGCGGCGGGTCGAGCGGTGCGCCCGGTTGCGCAGGGCGCCTGTATAAACGGGGCAAACGAACGGGCCAAAACGATCGGCAACAAGACTAACGCGTCAAGCCTCGGCGAGTTCGCAGAACACTTCGGCGCAGATCATCGCGGAAGCGTTTGAAGGCGCGGGGCGTTCGGCCGGCTTGAACACCGCGTCGCCGCGGCGAATCTTGCGCCGCGTCACCGCGCACGTGCCGGACGTATGCGCGGATCTGCGCCGCCACCGTTGCTCGCCATAATGACATCGCCCCGGTTCGACCCAACGGATCACCACCGTCGTGTCGGAGCGCTCGAGAATCTCGATGCGTACGCCATTGGTACCGTCAAGGGGGATGGACTCCAGGGTCATCATCATCGGCTCCGTATTGTGGTGTGCCGAATGTAGTCCCGTGGGCGTGGGATAGCCATTGTGCCGCCGTTGAAACACTGTTCTCCAAACAGCAACAATGAAACTTGACATTCCGGCTGTCTCGAAATGGCGGGGCTTCGCGAGGGATATCCAATATGAATTTCGGATAGGGCGATTTTTTGCAACGCAGTGTTGTTCCCCGTGAGACGAAAACGCCCGCCTGTAAAGGGCTGCGGCGCTTCCTTTAAGATGTGGTTTAGCGATGAGCGACCGCGCGACGCCAGTGTAATGGGTTTGTATTTTTCCGGTCGGCTCGCGCACACCCGCCGCATAACCAACGAGTTCACATGATTTCACGCCCACCCGTCCGGCCGGCCGTTTCTCCCGAAGCGCCGCAAACGCCTGGATCGCCCGAATCGCCCGACTCGCAGTCGCCGCCTGCTGGTGTGAAAAAGCAGAAGCCGGCCTCACTCGTGCTTTATGTCGGACTCGTGCTGCTGGCATTGTGGGTCGTGCGCGATTTCATCGCGGTGGTCGCGTGGGCCGGCGTGATTGCGATCGCGCTGTGGCCGCTGTTGCGCAAGGTCGAAGGCAGCCGCTGGTTCACTGGCCGCACGACGCTGATCGCCGCGGCGCTGACGCTCGCGATCGCATTGCTGGTGGTGTTGCCGATCGGCATCGGCATCGCCCAGGCGTTGCGCGAGGCGCACGACGTCAACGAGTGGTTCAGGTCCGCGCAGGAAAACGGCATTGCGATGCCGGATTTCATTCAGCGTCTGCCGTTCGGCGTGCACCCGATATCGGCATGGTGGCAGGCCAATCTGGCTCAACCGCTGCGCGACTCGGCGGCGATGAAGGGTCTGCACAGCACCACGGTGATGACGCTGGGCCGCCATTTCGGCGCACGCGCGGTGCACGCGGTGATGGTGTTCGCGTTCATGCTGGTCACGCTGTTCGTGATTTTTCAGGCGGGGCCGCGCTTGTCGGGCTCGTTGATCAAAGGCGTGCGGCGCGCTTTCGGCGACGACGGCGCGCTGCTCGTGCAACGCATGGCCGCGGCGGTGCGCGGCACGGTGTCGGGATTGGTGGTGGTCGGACTGGGCGAGGGCGCGTTGCTGGGCGTCGCCTATTTCGTCACGGGCTTGCCGCATGTCGCGTTGCTCGCGCTCGTCACCGCGATCGCCGCGATGCTGCCGTTCTGCGCGCCCATCACCTTTGGGCTCGCGGCCTTGTGGCTGTTTTCGCAAGGCTCGGTGGCCGGGGCGGTCGGGTTGGTGGTGTTCGGGTCCGTCGTGGTGTTCGTCGCGGAGCATTTCGTGCGGCCGGCGCTGATCGGCAATTCGACGCGCCTGCCGTTCCTGCTGGTGCTGTTCGGCATTCTCGGCGGCGCGGAGACGTTCGGTTTGCTCGGGCTGTTCATCGGGCCCGCGCTCATGACCGTGCTGATGGTGTTGTGGACCGAGTTCGTGCAATAGCCAGCGCGCTGGCTTCGGGTGCTGGTTTTGGGCACGAAACGGAAAAGAGCGGGAACAGGGCGCGAGGCTCGCGCGTGATCAGGGCCGCTGATTCGACGGATGGTCGTCCGCGGGCGGTTTCACGCAGGCGAGCGTGTATTTCAGCGCGGCCGGCAGCAGCGCGCGCCACACATCCCATGTGTGCCCGCCGTCGATGATGCGCAGCGCCGCCGGATTGCCCGCCATCCGAAGGTGCGTGTACAGCGATGACGCCTCGGCCTGGATCGTGAGGTCGTCGTCGCCGGCGGCGATGAACATCGGCACGCGATACGGCCCGCTCAGGTAGCGCTCCCATTGCGCCGGATAATTGAGCTCATGCCACACGCGCGGATCGAACTGCCGCTCGCCGAACACGCCGACGCGGCGCGCGGCCGAACCGCGCGGCGGCTCGTTCGCATAGATCGCGGGGCTGAGCAGCAGCGCGCCGCAGAAGCGCTCGGGTTGCGTCATCGCGTAGCGCAACGCGCCGAAGCCGCCCATCGATACGCCGCCTATCATCCGTGCGCCACGCTGTGTGGAGACCGCGTAGTGCGTTTCGATCTCGGGCAGCAGATCGTCGAAGAACGCGGTCTCCATTTTCTCCTTGCGGTCGACGTACCAGTCCGTGCCGCCTTGCGGCATCACGATCGCCACCGGCGGCATGTCCTTGTGCTCGATCAGCGTGTCCGCAGTGGTTTGCAGGCGGCCTTGCGTGATCCAGTCGTTGGCGTCGCCGTTGTTGCCGTGAAGGAGGTAGAGCACCGGGATACGGGCGGCGTCCGCGCGATAGCCGGTAGGCAGATAGATGGTGTAAGCCCAATCGCGGCCGAGCGCGCTGGAGTGGAAGCTTCGGCTGACGACGGTGCTGGCGAGAGCCGTCGGCGCGCCGGCGGCGGCGCACAGCACGAGGAGTGCGGAATGTAGGAATGCGCGCATGTCAGAGTAGGAGGCCGCCGCGCAAGTCGCGCGCGGCCGTCATGCTATCACTGTCGCCCAGCCGGGCAGCGCTCAGGGTGCGATGCCCAGGCGCATGCTGACAAGACGGGCGGCGAAGCGCTTGAGCGGTTCGGTCGCCAGGGCAACCGCAAACAGCGCGCCAAGCGCGCAGGCGTCCGCGATCAGGCCGAGCGGGTAGTTCAGATAGCCGTCGGTCGCCGCATACAGCACCGAATCGACCACCAGCGAGATCACGGCGCCGGCGACAAAGCACAGCAGTCCCTTGCGGCCGATCACGCCAACCCACGGCCACCATTGAGCGAGTTTCCTCGCCCAGCCCAACTGGATCAGATTCGCGACCAGCCACGCGATCGCGAGGAAATTGACCGCGCGCAGAGAGGAGAGATTCTGCTTGAAGCCGGCATCGAGCGGCTCGCGCTCGATAAAGAGCTTGTAGTAAGCGGCGGCCATCACGACGGCGAACGCCAGCACGCTGACGAGCCAGCCCAGGCGGTGCTCGCTCATCCGCTGATAGACCGGCTGGCAGCGCGCCAGCACGCCGAGCACGAACAGCAGTTGCCAGGCGAACGGGTTGAAATCCCAGTGCATGTCGGGTGCGGCGGGCAGATAAGCGCCGATGGCGGGCGCGCCCGCCCACAGCGCGACGCTGCCGGCCAGCAGCAGCCAGGGCTTGCTGCGCGCGAGCGGCAGGATCATGGGAACCAGCAGCGCGAAGAACGCATACATCGGCAGCACGGAAGCCAGATAGGGTTGGCGCCGGAACAGCAGGATGTCGCGCAGCGCGGCGGCGGGGGCGTCCATCAGATCGTCGAGATCGGTGGTGGCGAGATTCGGTCCGTCGATGCTGAACGCGCTCAGCACCGCGCTGACCAGCAGCATCAACCCGGCGGTGACGAGAAATGCGCGATAGATTTCGAGCGCGCGGCGCAGGAAGCGGCTGCGTGCGGTGGCCTCGTTGCGCCGCGCGGCGAGTGCGGCGTAGGCCGTGGCGGTGGCGAAGCCGCCGAGGAACACGAAGATTTCGGCGGCGTCGCACAACGCGTAGGCGTGCAGCGTGATGCGCGACAGGATACTGCCGCCGATGTGGTCGACGACGATGATCAGAAGGACCAGTCCACGGAAGAAATCAAGCTCGATCAAGCGGGATTGCGACTTTTGCATTATTTGGCGCCAAAAGCAGCCCCGTGCGACGGCGCGCTAGTCCAGCGCGGCAGGCGTCTCACAAGGCTTTTTGAAATTGGATTGGGTGATGCGGCGGATGCGTGACCCGCGTCGCCGCTTTCAACCGGCCGGCTCGGCCAGGTCGGTTGCAAGGGCTTTGAAGTGACCCGTTCGGCGGCGCCGGAGTTCCGCTGCGGCGCCGCAAAGACCGTGGATTATATTGCTTTCTGACAAATACGACGGAGCCGCGCCGCGTCCGGGGTCATGAGGTGCCGCCTGGCCCCGCCGTCTACTCCAATACTCGCGATGAAAAAAGCGGCCGTCGCACGCAGTGGAGATTTAGCAACGTTTTGAGATGCGGGAGCGACAGCCGATGGACGGCCGGCTAAAGGCGTGTGACGATTTCCCGAAAACGCCGGGCCCAGGAAATCCTGGGAAAGCGTGGCGAGGCGTTAAAACATAAGCGGTCGGGTCGAGGTTTCCCATTCCTCGTGTGCTGGGAGATATTCATGAACAAGCAAGTGTTCGCGCTGGCTGTCTCCACCGCTGTGTCCGCCACTTTCGCCGCGTCGGCGTCGGCTCAGACGAGCGTCACGCTGTACGGCGTTCTCGACGAAGGCATCAATTACACCAACAATGCCGGCCGCGGGCATGTCTACGAGCTCACGAGCGGCTACGCGCAAGGCAGCCGCTGGGGCCTGAAAGGCGCCGAGGAACTGGGCGGCGGCCTGAAAGCGATCTTCCAGCTGGAAAACGGTTTCGACCTGAGTTCGGGGCGGCTCAATCAAGGTGGCCGGATGTTCGGCCGCCAGGCCTTCGTCGGCTTGAGCGCGGAGCGCTACGGCGCATTGACGTTCGGCCGCCAGTACGATTCGGTGGTCGATTATCTGGCACAGACCACGGCCAACGGCAGTTGGGCCGGCCTGCTGTTCTCGCACCCCTACGACAACGACAACACCGACAACTCGTTTCGCCTCGACAACACGGTCAAGTACACCAGTCCGTCGATTTCCGGCTTCCAGTTCGGCGGCACCTACAGCTTCAGCAACGACACGAACTTCGCAAACAACCGCGCGTACAGCGTCGGCGGCCAGTACGCGTATGGCGGTCTGCTCGTGACGGCCGCCTGGATGCAGGCCAACCACCCCGGCAACGGCGCGAACGGCGCGATCACGGCGAACGACGCCAGTTTCATCGCGGCGCGCATGCGGGTGTTCGGCGGCGGCATCACCTATACGTTCGGCCCGGCCACGGCGGGCTTCGTCTACACCAACTCGAAATATCTCGCCCCGACCGGCAACGGCTACCTCGGCGTGACGCCGCTCGCGCCGCCGGGCGTCCTGCTGAACTCGCTGAAGTATCAGAACTTCGAGGTGAACGGCAAGTATCAGATCTCGCCGATGCTGTTCGTCGGCGCGCAGTACGTGTACACGATGGAAAACTACGACGCCTCGAACGGCGGCGTGAAGCCGAAGATTCACTCGTTCGGCTTGATGGCGGACTACAACCTGTCCAAACGGACCGACGTCTACATTCAGGGCGAGTATCAGCAGGTGACCGGCGACCCCACCTATTCGATCCTGGATGATGCCTTCACGCCCGGCACCCAGGCGCCGTCGTCCACGTCGAGGCAGGTCGTGGTGCGGGCGGCGATCCGGCATAAGTTTTAGTGGCGCTGCGGCTGGCCGCTTCGCTGGGCCGCTTTGTTTGCGCGCTTGACCTGGCGGCTTGACTTCGCTGCTTCATTCGGCCGCTCTCATTCGGCCGTTCGCTGCGTCGTTTCACTTCGCGGTTTGGCGCGTCCGTTTTCTTGCAGGCGCGGTGGCGGTGGGCGTGGTGGCGGCGATCAGCTGCGCGATCCAGTCGACGAAAATCCGCACGCGCGGCGCCAGATGACGCCCATGCGGAAACACCACCGACACCGGCAGCGGCGGCGCCTTCCAGTCCTTCAGCACTTCGACGAGCTCGCCGCTTTCGAGGAGCGGCGCCTCGCCCTTGCCGATCGGCCCCTGCATCAAGCCGAGACCCGCGAGGCAGCAGCCGATATAGGCATGCGCGCTATTGACGGAGACGGCGCTGCGCATCGCCAGCGTCTTGAGTTCGCCGTGCTCCTCGTATTCCCAATCGAGATCGCGCCCGCTGCGGCTGGAAAAGAAACCGACGGCGAGATGATCGGTCAGGTCGGCCGGCGTGCGCGGCAGGCCATGCTTTTCGATGTAGCCGCGCGAAGCGCAATTGAGCTGCTCGAACTCGCCGATGCGCCGCGCCACCAGCGTCGTGTCGCCTAGATTGCCGACGCGCACCGCGCAATCGACGCCTTCCTCGATCAGATCGATCATGCGGTCGGTCGCGCTCAGCACGACGCGAATGTCGGGGTAGCGCGCGAAAAAGGCGGGCAGCGCGGGTATCACCACGTGCAAGGCCAACCGCTCCGGCAGATCGACGCGCACCACGCCGCGCGGGCCGGCGGCGACGTCGGCGAACAGCGCTTCGGCGTCGTCGATATCGGCTAGCACCTGCATGCAGCGCTCATGATAGGCGGCGCCTTCGGGCGTGAGCGCGACTCGCCGGGTGGTGCGCTGGAGAAGCCGCACCCGCAAGTGCGTCTCGAGATACTGGATCGCGCCGCTGACGCTCGGGCGCGGCAACTGCATCTGCTCGGCGGCCTTGGTGAAACTGCGCAACTGCGCGACGCGGGCAAAGATTCTCATGGCCTGCAAGTGATCCATCGATACTGCTCTCCGTCAAATAGTCAACCGCGTTGGTTCGGGTTTTGATTGCCAATCGATGGCATGGATTGTTAGGCGCCGCCGACCAATCTGATTGACGGCCATGCCTTTATCCGCGTGTTGGCAAGGCGCAGAATGCCCTTCGAGCATGGCAAGCCGCGCACCGAAGCCGGTAACCGTTCGGCCGCCTCGCCACCTTCCTCAACCGGATCAACCGACCTTGGGAACGCACGCAATGAACACACGTCAACTGGGCCGCCAGGGCCCGCGAGTCTCCGCCATCGGCCTCGGCTGCATGGGCATGTCCGATCTGTACGGCCCGGCCGACCGCGACGAAAGCATCGCCACGCTTCATTCGGCGCTCGACGCCGGCATCACGCTGCTCGACACCGGAGACTTCTACGGCATGGGCCACAACGAAATGCTGATCCGCGACGCGCTGCAAGGGCGCCAGCGCGAGAACGTGGCGGTCAGCGTGAAATTCGGCGCGTTGCGCGATCCGGCGGGCAACTGGATCGGCTACGACGCCCGGCCACAGGCCGTGCGCAACTTCCTCGCCTACACGCTGCGGCGGCTCGGCACCGACTATATCGACATTTACCGGCCGGCGCGACTCGACCCGTCGGTGCCGGTCGAGGATACCGTCGGCGCGATCGCCGATCTCGTGAAGGAAGGCTACGTGCGCCACATCGGGCTCTCGGAAGTGGGCGCGGACACGCTGCGCCGCGCGCGAGCGGTCGCGCCGATCGCGGATCTGCAAATCGAATACTCGCTGATGTCGCGCGGGATCGAAGCCGGCATCTTGCCCGTGTGCCGGGAACTCGGCATCGGGATTACCGCCTACGGTGTGCTCTCGCGCGGGTTGCTGAGCGGCAAGTGGTCGAAAGAGCGCGGCGCGCAGAAGGATTTCCGCAGCGTCAGCCCGCGGTTTCAGTGCGAGAACCTGGAGCGCAATCTCGCGCTCGTCGACACCTTGCGCACGCTTGCCGAAGCGCGCAACGCGAACCCGGCGCAACTGGCGGTGGCCTGGGCGTTGTCACGCGGCGACGACATCGTGCCGCTCGTCGGCGCGCGCCGACGCGCGCAGTTGACCGACGCGCTCGCCGCCACGGCGTTGAAGTTGAGCGCCGACGAACTGGCGCTGATCGAAGCCGCCATTCCGCAGGAAGCCGTGGCCGGCACGCGTTATAACGAGGTGCAAATGGCGCATCTGGACAGCGAGCGCGCCGGGCATTGATCGAATAATCGATCGAGCGATTGGGTTGAAACGCGGGAATGAAAACGCGCCTTGGGAAACCGATTCCCAAGGCGCGTTTTTGTGATTAACGAATATCGGACGGCGTAGTCGCTTTCAGTTCAGGACGTAGTGCTGAAACAGAATGCCAACGAGTATGCCGGCTGGAATGCCGAAAGTTCGGCCGCTCAGCGTGGCGCTCAAATCCTCGTCGAGTACGAAGGCTGAACGGCGCTCACGCCAAACGGTTTTAAAGGCCAGCGGCTTCGCATCCACGATGACGATGGAAAGCAGTGCGGTCAAGACGATCTGTTCCAACGCATGCAGTTTGGCGACAAAAGGAAAAAGCGGAGAAAGCTCGCCTGCATTGCATAGCAGCACCATAATCACGGCGGCGACCAGGGTCCCGAAGAAAAAACCACCTATGAATCTATTTGCTGAACTGAGAGAGTCCATTTAATGCCTTAACTTAACTCGTCGCGGCTATCAAAGCTCACGAAGTAAAAAAATACCGGTGCTATGGGTTTGGCCTTCGCTCAATCCGCGATGTATTGACTGCATCGCCGGCAAGCCTCAAAGGGACGCGTAAGAATATTTGCTTTACGTTCGTCCACATATCGTCCTATTCCTAACGCTTGCTGAGACGAGTCTTAAAAGGAAGCCGGTGAAATAGGCGGCGAGAGGGCACCTGCCAGTGCCCGGACAGCGACGACCATCGTCGCGACGAACGGAGCGCGATGGCAATTCAAGTTCTGGCGGCATCCTGCCGTTAACCCGTTGGTCTTCGTCCGTCCGTCGGGGGCTAGTCGCTTCCGCTTAGGCGGCGCCACGCGCAACGGGATGTGCAACCGGGCGCGCAACTTTGTATCAGAGTGTGTGGGACGACGCTTTTTGTTTAAAACGCGTCTTACAATTCCGCTTGATTTTTAATCAGCCATCCGGTCCTGTTCGCGAAAGATCAGCGGGTTCGCGTCCGCATGGACGCGCGGCGAGCGCGCGGAAGATTGGATGGCTTCGGCAGGTCACGGATAAGCACCGCACGAGGCGGCTTGCCCGTCTCGCGGAGAAAGTCGGCGCGGCGTGAGTACGCGCGCATCACGCGAGACGGCGGCATTCCGCCCGCCAATGAATTCAGCAGGAGAGTCGAACATGGTAGGAAAGCGTTTCGACCGAACAATGATGGCCGGTCTGGCCGGCGTGTGGATCGCGCTGGCTCTCAACGGTTGCGCGAATGTCGGACAGCAGGACGCGCAGACGGGCGCGGCACCGAGCGCGGCGGCGGCGTCCGGAGTCCAGGCGGCCGCGGCGCCCACGCCGGATACGGCGGCGAGCATGCCGGCCAACAAGATCAACGCCGCCGACCAGGGCACGCCGTTGAAGGCGCCGCCGCTGGTGTATCGCGTCAAACGCGGCGACACGCTCGCGCGCATCGCGCAGCAGCATCATTGCAGCGTCAGGCAGTTGCAGACGTGGAACGGCTTGAAGGCGTCGTCGCGTTTGAAGTCGGGGCAGGTGCTGCGCGTCGCGTCGCCGGAAACGGTGCGGGCGGTGAATGCGGCCAACGCGGCCGCGGCTTCCGCGAAGACTTCGTCCGCGCCGGCAGCGCCGCTTGCGGGGCAGCCATCGTCGGCGTCGACAACCGCCGCGCAGTCCACGGCGCAATCAGCCGCACTGAGCGCCGAGGAGGCGCGTGAAGTCGCGCAGCAAACCACGCGGCGCGCGAACGGCGTTTCGCTGGCGTGGCCCGCGGGCGGACGCGTCGTCGAAAGTTTCCAGCCGGGCGAGACGCGCGGCATCGAGATCGGCGGCAAACCGGGCGATCCGGTGCGGGCCGCGGCCGACGGCAAGGTGATGTACGCCGGCACGGGTTTGAACAGCTACGGCAGCCTCATCATCGTCCAGCACAACAAGGACTTTTTGACCGCCTACTCGCACAACCGCAAGCTGCTCGTGAAGACCGGCGACATCGTCAAGCAGGGACAGCAGATCGCCGAGATGGGCGACGAAAACAACTCACGCGTTTCCGTGGGTTTCGAATTGCGGCGCGACGGCAAGCCAATCGATCCCATGCCTTATCTGCCGCAAGGCCGCGGTTAGGGGGCGAGGCGCGCGCCTTTAGCGCCGAGGCATGCGCCCCTTCAGGAGCGCCAGGCACGCACCTTTAATCCAGCCAGCGCAGCGTCGCCGCGACGATCGCTTCGGGCGCATCTTCCTGCATCAGATGGCCGGCCTTCGGGACGGTCTGAAAACGCGCCTCCGGTATGGCCGCGGCCAGTAGACGGCCGCGCTCCGGTGCAATCCACTGGTCCTGTTCGCCCCACAGAATCTGCGTCGGACAGCGCATCCGCGGATAGCGCGCTTCCACTTCATCGGTATAGCGCTGGTCCATCTGCGCGATCTGCCGGTAGAACGCGGCTTGTCCCGTCGCGCCGAGCCACGGCGTCACGTAGGGCGCGAGTTCGTCATCGGGGATCTCGCGGGCGATGGCGCCGCGCACGTAGGCCTTCACCACGGCTTCATGAATATACGGCGGCAAGCCGGCGAACGCGTCGCCGTGTTCGCGCACGTGCCGCACGAACGGCGAACCCCAGGGCGCAACCGCAACCGGATCGATCAGTGTGAGACTGCGATACTCGCAGCCGTCGATGAGATGCGCGCGCAATGAAGTCGCGCCGCCAAAATCATGGGCGATCACGTCCGGGCTCTTCAGTTGCCAATGCACGAGCAATTGCGCGAGCAGCACGTTCTGCACGCCGAGCGAAACGTCTTGGCCGTCGCACTGTTGCGACTGGCCGTAGCCGAGCAGGTCGTAGTAGTAAACGGTGCGGATTTGCGCGAGATGCGGCGCGATGCGATGCCACACATACGAAGAGAACGGCGTGCCGTGAACCAGCACCAGCGGCGGACCGTTGCCGGTCACGTTAAAGCGCACGGTTTGATCGCGGAACGTATAGCTTTGGGGAAGCGGCCAGTTTTGCATCATGAGCGTCGCGAGAAAGTCTGCTTGCCTTAACGGGTTGCGTGAAGCCTGATGCCCGGTGTTTCGTAGCCTGCTGTGAATCGCTCCCGGAAAACCTCACCTTTGTTTTAGTCTGCAACGCCAGGCAAATTCATCGAGACGTCCGCTCGCGGACTCCTCGTCGGTCCGAACGCGGCAGTCTGCACCGCATACCTTTGCGAATCGCGCATGAATCGCCTTCAAATAAGGTGTTTTCATGTCGGCGCGATTCGGAAGGCCAGGTAATCGGCTAATCGCGAGCGACTTCACCCTTCAACTCGCCGACACCCGACCAACCGAAAACCTGTTTTTCAACGGTGAGGAAATTCGGGAGCCGACGCTATTTCGCCGCCGCGCCGCGCAGCAGTTGCGAGACCTGGCCATGCAGATGCAGGATCGCCGGATCGGCCTGCAACAGCGGCAGATAACGCGGCAGAAAAGCATTATTCGGCTGATCGGCTGAAAAGAGACCCACGATCGCTTCGGCCGCGGCGAGCCGGTCGGCGGGCTCGGCTTCCTTGTCGTCGAGAATTTCGTCGACGTTCGCAATCAAGGTCGACAGCGGCGTGAGCCAGCGAAACCCCGAGCCGTTGATCAGCACTTGCAGGAAGGCGGCGGGCGTGACCGGGCCGAATTCCTTTTCATACGATGCGCGCTCGTGATCGAGAATGGATTTATGCAGCGCCAATAGCGGTCTGCGAATCTCCGAGAGGAATTGAGTGCATTGCTGGTCGTTCATCGTGCGGCTCCTTCGGATGGTCAGGCAGTCAGACGGTAAGGCCGGTTCGAGTCGGGCGAGCTCAATCAAGCGATGGTAACGCATTGATCCGGATGTCGTTCGTTCCGTGCCAGGCGCGCCGGCAGCGGCTCTCCTGTTGCGTCAGCGCGCCAGGGGTCGCGGCGAAATTCTTTGTGCGCGACTACAATTTGCCGGACTGTTGCGCCGCATTCGCGCCGCGCATCATCTTCGATTCAACTGCACGTCGGCCTCATCGCGTATTAGCAGCGCTTACCGAATAAACGCGGCAAGCTTTCCTGCTTTGGTTCGACGTCCCGTCTAAACAGACTGACAAACAATAATCCCCACTCGGAGCCGCCCATGACCACGTTCAACATCAACGGCCAAACCCATACCGTCGATGCACCGCCCGACATGCCCCTGTTGTGGGTCTTACGCGACCTCGTCGGCTTGACCGGCACGAAGTTCGGCTGCGGCATCGCGCAATGCGGCGCGTGCACGGTGCATCTCGACGGCGTCGCGGTGCGCTCGTGCGTGTTGCCCGCGGCGGCGGTCGGCGACAAGAAGATCACCACGATCGAAGCGGTCGGCAGCACGCCGGCCGGACAGAAGGTGCAGCAGGCATGGCGTCAACTCGACGTGGTGCAGTGCGGCTACTGCCAGTCGGGCCAGGTGATGTCGGCCGCCTCGCTGCTCGCGAGCAATGCCAATCCCACCGATGCGGACATCGACGCCGCGATGGCCGGCAACATCTGCCGCTGCGGCACGTACAACCGCATCCGCGCGGCGATCAAGCAAGCCGCGAAGGGAGCCTGATATGTCCCAGGGATTGCTCGATGCACACAACGGCGCACACCACGGCGCGCAGCCGTCCGACAGCGGCAAGGGCCGCGTCAGCCGCCGCACGTTTCTCAAGTTCGGCGTGACGGTGGGCGCGGCGGCCGGCGGCGGCTTGCTGCTCGGCTTCAGCATGCCGGCCGCGAGCCAGGATCAGAAGGCCGGCAAATCGGTGATCGGCGGCGACGCCGACGAGGCGCCGCAAAACGGCGTGTTCGCGCCGAACGCGTTCATTCAGATCGACACCGCGGGCAAGGTCACGCTCGTGATTCCAAAGGTGGAAATGGGTCAGGGCGTCTATACGTCGATCCCGATGCTGATCGCCGAAGAACTCGAAGTGCCGCTGGATTCAGTCACGCTCGACCACGCGCCGCCGAACGAAAAGCTCTTCACGGACCCGCTGCTCGGCGGCCAGCTCACCGGCGGTTCCACGTCGATCCGCTATGCGTGGGAGCCGATGCGCCGCGCCGGCGCGACGGCGCGCGTGGCGCTGGTCAACGCGGCCGCGCAGCAATGGCAGGTCGATCCGTCAACCTGTCATGCGCAAGCCGGCCAGGTGATTCATGCGGCCAGCAAGCGCAGCATCGGCTATGGACAACTGGCGGACGCGGCGGCCAAACTGCCCGCGCCGGAAAACGTCAAGCTGAAAGACCCGAAGGATTTCAAGCTGATCGGCACCGCCGTCAAGCGCCTCGACTCGCCGGAGAAGGTGGACGGCACCGCCGTGTTCGGCCTCGACGTGCGCGTACCCGGCATGGTCTACGCGGCCATCGCCAATTGCCCGGTGTTCGGCGGCACGCTCGCGAGCGTGGACGACACCCACGCGAAGAAGATCCCGGGCGTGCGCCAGGTGGTCAAGATTGACAACGCGGTCGCCGTGATCGCCGACCACACGTGGGCCGCGAAACGCGGCGTGCAGGCGCTCGACATCAAGTGGAACGAAGGCGCGGGCGCGAATCTTTCGATGAAGCAGATCGTCGACGATCTCGCCAACGCCGCGCAGCGCAACGGCGCGGTCGCGCGCAAGGAAGGCGACGTCGGCAACGCCTTTTCGAATGCGAAGACGCGCGTGGATGCCGTCTATCAGCAGCCGTTCCTCGCGCACGCCACGATGGAGCCGATCAATTGCACCGTGCACGTGCGCCCCGACGCGTGCGACGTCTGGATCGGCTCGCAAGTGCCGACGCGCGTGCGGGACGCCGCGATGAAAGAGACCGGCTTGCCCGCCGACAAGATCGTCGTGCATAACCATCTGATCGGCGGCGGCTTCGGACGGCGGCTGGAATTCGACATGGTCACGCAGGCGGTCAAGGTCGCCAAGCAGGTGTCCGCGCCGGTCAAGGTGCTGTGGACGCGCGAGGAGGACATTCAGCACGACATGTACCGGCCGTACTACTATGACAAGCTTTCCGCGGGGCTCGACGCGAACGGCAAGCCGGTCGCGTGGCAGCATCGGATTGTCGGCTCGTCGATCCTGGCGCGTTTCGCGCCGCCCGCGTTCAGAAACGGCATCGATCCCGACGCGGTGGAGGTTGCCGCGGACCTGCCGTACGACTTGCCGAATCAACTGGTCGACTACGTGCGCCAGGAGCCGCATGCGGTCCCCACCGCGTTCTGGCGCGGCGTAGGACCGACGCGCGGCACCTTCGTGGTGGAGAGTTTCATCGACGAACTCGCCGCGCAGGCCAAGATCGATCCGGTCAAATATCGCCAGGAGCTGCTCGGCAAGACGCCGCGCGCGCTGAACGTACTCAACACCGCCGCGCAGGCGGCGAACTGGGGCAGCGCGGTGCCGAAGGGGCAGGGGCGCGGCGTCTCGGTGATGCACGCGTTCGGCAGTTTCTTCGCGATCGTCGTCGACGTGGCGGTGGACCAGGGCGAGGTCGCGGTCAAGCGCGTGGTGTGCGCGGTCGACTGCGGCATGGTCGTGAATCCGAACACGATCGAAGCGCAAGTGCAGGGCGGCATCATCTTCGGCATCACGGCCGCGCTCTACAGCGAGATCACGATCAAGAACGGCCGCGTCGAGCAGAACAACTTCACCGACTACCGGATGCTGCGCATCGATCAGACGCCGCCCATCAACGTGCATATCGTGAAGAGCAGCGAGGCGCCGGGCGGCATCGGCGAACCCGGCACCGCGGCGCTCGCGCCCGCGCTGACCAACGCCATTTACGCGGCCACCGGCAAGCGGCTGCGGCAATTGCCGGTCGGCAGTCAACTGCAAACCGCCTGACCGGAGCCCGACATGAAAAACACACTGAAGGGTTTCGGCGCGGCGCTGTGCCTCGCGCTGCCGTTCGTCACGCAAGCGCCGGCGCAGGCCGCCGATCAAACGCTGGTGCAGCGCGGCGCGTATCTGGCGAAGGTCGGCGATTGCGCCGCCTGCCATACGGCGCCGCGCGGCAAGCCGTTCGCGGGCGGCCTGCCGATGAGCACGCCGATGGGCCACATCTACACCACCAACATCACGCCCGACCGGCAAACCGGCATCGGCGGCTATACCGAGGAGGACTTTGCCCGCGCGATGCGTGAAGGCGTCGCGAGAGACGGCCACAACCTGTATCCGGCGATGCCGTATCCGTCGTATGCGAAGGTCAACAACGACGACATGAAAGCGCTGTATGCGTATTTCATGAGCGGCGTCGCGCCGGTGCAGCAGGCCAATCGCGAACCTGACATCAAGTGGCCGTTGAACATGCGCTGGCCGTTGAAGCTCTGGAACATGGTCTTCCTGGAGAAGGGCGTCTATCAGGACAAGCCGGGCAAGGACGTCGCCTGGAATCGCGGCGCATACCTCATTCAAGGCCTCGGGCACTGCGGCTCGTGTCATACGCCGCGCGGCATCGCGTTCCAGGAGAAGGCGCTCGATGAAAGCGGCAGCGCATTCCTCACGGGCGGCCTGCTCGACGGCTGGTTCGCGGCGAATCTGACCGGCGCGCACAACGTCGGCCTGGGCCGCTGGAACGATCAGGATCTGCAGACCTTCCTCAAGACCGGCGCGAATCGCCACGCCTCGGCGTTCGGCTCGATGACCAGCGTGATCAACAACAGCACGCAGGCCATGAACGACACCGACATCGCGGCGATGACGACGTATCTGAAGTCGCTGCCGCCGGCGGGCGGCAATGGCGCGCCGCCTTATACGTTCGATCCGCAAGCGACGAAGGTGTCGTTGAACCGTCCCGCGAACGATGCCGGCGCGCGCGTGTACACGGCGTATTGCATGCACTGTCATGGCGTCGACGGACGCGGTTTCGCGCCGATGCTTGCGCCGTTGGCGGGCAATCCGAATGTGCTCGAGACGAATCCGTCGTCGCTGATCAACGTGACCTTGAACGGCACCGAGGATCTGGTGATCGGCGGCATTCCCGCGCCGTATCCGATGCCGAAGTACGCGCCGGTGTTGAACGACCAGCAGATCGCCGACGTGCTGAGCTTCGTGCGGGCCGGCTGGAATAACGGTGCGCCGGCGGTCAGCGCGGCGGAGGTGGCGAAGCTCCGCAAGTCGACGCAGGCGGCTCGCTAGTCATACGGGGCGGCACAAAAAAAGCGGCAACCGTTGTTGTTCACGGTTGCCGCTTTTTCATTCGTGGACGCAAGTCCAAACCAAAACGCCCGGCCAAAACGCTCGCTGCGAACGCGAGCTAGCGATGCTGCCCGACCTTCTGCCGCTTCTCCAGCACACGCGCGTACCACGTCAACGGGAAGCACATCGCGAAGTAGATCATCGCGACCATGCCGTAGATCGGGAACGGACGGAACGCGGCGTTGGTGATCATCGTGCCGGTCTTGGTCAACTCGACGAAGCCGATGATCGACGCGAGCGCGGTGCTTTTCACCACCTGCACGAGAAAACCGACCGTCGGCGCGACGGCGATTTTCAGCGCCTGCGGCCACACGATATAGCGCAGTTGCTGGCCGAACGTCATGCCGAGACTCGCGCCCGCCGCCCATTGACCGCGCGGCACGGCTTCGACGCAGCCGCGCCAGATGTCGACCAGATACGCGCTCGTGTAAAGCGTCAACGTGACGGCTGCCGCGACCCACGGCGATACTTCGACGCCCATCAACGGCAAACCGAAGAACGCGAGAAACAGTTGCATCAGCAGCGGCGTGCCCTGGAACACTTCCACATACACGACCACGATCCGGCGCAGCCACGGCAGCGGCGAGACGCGCATCGCCAGCAAGATCAGCCCGACCATGCCCCCGCCGACAAACGCGATCAGCGACAACAGCACCGTCCAGCGTGCGGCGAGCAGCAGATTGCGGGCGATGTCCCACAGGGTGAATTCGACCATGATCAACGCTCCGTGGGCAGGGTGCGCGGGGCGCGCCACATCAGGCGAGTGCGCCAGCCACGCGGCGCGCTGTCGGCGCCGCGCGCCGCGCGGCCGGCGAACAGACCACGGCCGAAGCGGTTCAGCAATTGCCGCAACAGGATCGACATCAACAGATAAGTGGCCGTGATGATCGCGTAGCTCTCGAACGACCGGAAGTTGCGCGACTGGATGAAGTTCGCCGCATACGTGAGATCGGGCACCGAGATCTGCGAGACGACCGCCGAGCCGAGCATCACGATCAGCACCTGGCTCAGCAGCGCGGGAAACACGGCGGCGACCGCCTGCGGCAGCACCACGTAGCGGAACACTTGCCGCCCATGCAGGCCCAGCGCCTGCGCCGCCTGCACCTGGCCGCGCGGAATCGAATCGATGCCGGCGCGCACGATCTCGATCGCGTACGCGCCGAGATTGACGGTCATGGCCAGAATCGCGGCCTGTATTTCGTCGATATGAATGCCGAGGCTCGGCAAGCCGAAGAAGATGAAGAACAACTGCACGATGAACGGCGTATTGCGGATCAACTCCACATAGCTCGCGATCACCCAGCGCGCCCATTTCGGCCCGGCCACCGCGACGCTCGCGCCGCCAATGCCGACGAGACCGCCCAGCACGGTGGACACGGCCGTCAGCCCCAAGGTCACGGCGACGCCGCGCGCGAGCATCCCCGCATAGAGGCCGAAGCCGCTGAAATCGAACGCATAGGTCATGGCGTGGCGCTCATCGTGAGGTCAAACTCCGGCGCGCACCGGCATGCCGGCGCGCTCAAACAAGGTTCAGAGATCGGCCGGCAGCGGCGCGCGCAACCACTTCTGCGAAATCGCGTTCATGGTGCCGTCCTTGCGGGCCTTGGCAATGGTTTCGTCGACTTTCTGCTTCAGACGCGGCTCGTTCTTGTTCAAACCCACGTGATCCGGCGAGCTGAAGAGCGAAAACTTCTGCTCGGGATCGTTCGCGGGATGACGCGCGAGAATCGTGGCGCCGACGTCGTTGCCGACGACCATCAACTGTACCTGACCAGAAAGGAACGCCGAAATTGCGCCGTTAGGATCGTCGAATCTTTTTATGATCGCCGTGGGCGGCGCGATTTTGCTGACGCTCAGGTCCTCCAGCGTGCCGCGCGCGACCGACACTGACTTGCCCGCGAGGTCGCCGGCGTTCTTGACGGGCAGCGCTTTCGGGCCGAACACGGCGAGGTAGTAGGGCGCGTAAGGCTGCGAGAAGTCGATCACCTTTTCGCGCTCCGGCGTCTGGCCCACCGAAAGCAGCATGTCGGTTTTGTGGCCGGCGAGGTAGGCCATGCGGTTGTCGCCCGTCACCGGCACGAGTTCCACTTTCACGTTGAGCGACTTGCCGATCAGATCGGCGACGTCGATGTCGTAGCCCATCGGCTTCATGTCCGGGCCGATCGAGCCGAACGGCGGATAGTCCATGAACACGCCGATGCGCACCGTGCCCGACTTCGCGATGTCGTCGAGCGCGTCGGCTCGCGCGGCGGACGAAAAGGCGCATAGCGCGCCGAGGCTCGTGAAGGCGAGGGCGGCGGCGAGCGCCGCGAACCCGCGGCGGGTGGTCGATTTCGAAACTTGCGGCTGGTGCATGGTCTTTCCTCTGTCGAGAACGGTGGTATTGGAATGGCTTTGGGGGTTGGCTGGAATGTCGCTCGCGGTGGTCGCGCGGTTCGGTAGGTGGCTCGGTTCGGTAGTTCGGTAGCTCGGTTCGGTAGTTCGGTGCGGTGACTCGGTTCGGCGGCTCAGTGCGCGGCGCGCGCGGCGATCAGCTTGCAGGCGTGCGGCGGCAATTCCGCGAGCACCGGCATGCCGAGCGTGAGCCCCGGCGTTTCGCGGGGCGTGGTGGTGGCGGTCAGCGTGAAGCCGGCGCAATCGATCGTCGCTTCCAGCGAGGCCCCCACGTCACGGATAAACGTGACGGTGCCCGCGAGCCGATTCGCGCCGGCTTCGGCCGAAGCGGGTTTCACGCACACGTCCTCAGGGCGGATCAGCAGGCGGATGTCGCCGCCCGAATCCGGCACGCGCGCCGTTTGAGCGACGGCGATGCGCCGCCCGCCCGGCAGGCTCACGCCGAGCGCGCCGTCGTAAGTCACCGGCAGGATATTGCCGAGGCCGATGAAGTCGGCGACGAACTCGCTGACCGGATCGCGATAGATATCGAGCGGCTTGCCCACCTGCGCGATGCGGCCCTTCTCCATCACGACGATCTCGTCGGCCATCGTCATCGCTTCGCGCTGATCGTGCGTGACCATGATCGTCGTGATGCCGAGGCGCTGTTGCAGCAGACGGATCTCGACCTGCATCGCTTCGCGCAGCTTGGCGTCGAGTGCGGAGAGCGGTTCGTCGAGCAGCAGCAGTTTCGGTTGCGAGGCGATCGCGCGCGCAATCGCCACGCGCTGGCGCTGACCGCCGGAGAGTTGCGTGACCGGCCGGTTCGCCATGTGCGGCAACTGGATCAGGTCGAGCAGTTCGGCGACGCGGCGCGCCTGTTCGTGCTTCACGGTCTTGCGCAGCTTCAGCGGATAGGCGACGTTCTGCGCGACCGTCATATGCGGGAACAGCGCGAGCGACTGGAACACCATGCCGAAGTCGCGCTGGTTCGCCGGCAGCCGCGTGATGTCGCGGCCGGCAAAGTGGATGCTGCCCGAACTCGGCGTTTCGAGCCCGGCGATCATTCGCAGCAGCGTGGTCTTGCCGCAGCCGGACGGGCCGAGAAAGCAGACCAGCTTGCCGTCGGGCACGCTCAGATCGACGCCGTCGACGGCATGCGCCGCGTTGAAGCGCCGGGTCACGGCCTGCAAGGTGAGATGGGTCATCGAATGCTCCGGCGGCAACGCGTGAGAAGCGCGGTCAAAGCGCAACGCCTTCGTCGCCGATCAGCTTTTCCAGCAGCCAGATCAGCGCGAAGTCGATCGCGACGATGAATACGGCGAAACAGAACACGGTCGGATCGAGCGACGACACCGTGCGGCTGTACAGCCACACCGGCAGGGTCATCGTGTCGATGCCGTACAGGAAGAAGGTCACCGTGAATTCGTTGAACGAGACGATGAACGCGAACAGCATGCCGGCGAGAATGCCGGGGCGCATCAGCGGCAGGATCACGTCGACGAGCGCGCGGCCAGGACTTGCGCCCATCACGCCGGCGGCTTCCTCGAACTCGGGGCCGATCGAGGCCACCGACGCCGCGCAATTCTTCACGGTAAACGGCAGCGCCAGAATCACATGCGCGATGATCAGGCGGAACACGCCGAGCTCGACCGGCAGCACGTTGAACACCAGCAGCAGCGAGAGCCCGAGCATCACGAGCGGATAGACGAGCGGCAACGCCACCAGTTGCTCGACCGCGGGCTTGCCGCGAAAACGGTAGCGGCAGAGCGCATAGGCGGCGGGCACCGAAACGAGCGTGGCGATGACCATCGTGCAAAGCGCGACGATCAGGCTCGTGCTCAACGCCGCGCCCATCGACAGCGAGTCGCTCGCATCCGGCGCGACGAAGCTGTGCCACGCGGCGCGATACCAGTGCAAGCCGTAGGCGTGCGGCGGGAATTCGAGCGTATCGGCCGCGCTGAACGACATCACGATCATCGTGATGATCGGCAGCGCGGCGAGAAACAGGACGAGCGCGGCCAGCAGCGCGGCGGCCTTGCCGAGCCGGCCGGGCATCGTGACCGGCCAACGGGAAACACGGGGCAAACGCGCGAGCCGCGCGGTTTGAATCGGCGTGCTCATGCGCGCGGCTCCTCGGCAAGACGTTGCGTGCGGCGCACGAGGCGCTGCGAGAGCGCCATCACCGTGAGCGTGGCGAGCATCAGCACGACGCCCGATGCGGACGCCGCCGGCCAGTTCAGCAAGGGCGCCACCTGATCGTGGACCAGCACGGCGAGCATCGGCACGCGGCGTCCGCCGAGCAGCAAAGGCACGGCGAACGCGCTGGCGTTGTACGCGAACACCAGCAACGCGCCCGACACGAGACCGGGCAGCGCCAGCGGCAACAGAATGTGACGCAGCGTTTGCCAGCGCGTCGCGCCGAGCGTCGCCGCAGCCTCTTCATACGAGCGCGAGACCGCGCGCATCGCGCTCGACAACGGCAGCACGGCGAGCGGAAACGCCGTCTGGATCAAGCCGAGCAACACGCCATGCTCGCGATACAGCCACATCACCGGGCGTTGCACGAGCCCGCTGCCGAGCAGGGCATGATTGAGCAAACCGGCCGGACCGAGAATGATCAGCCAGCCATAACCTTGCAGCAGCAAATTGACGAGCAGCGGCAGAAGCACACCCGCGAGCAGCAGACGCCGCGCGAGCCGCGATTGCGTGCGAGCCATCGCGAGCGCGACGGGAATCGCCAGCACGATCGCGCAGATCATGCTTTGAAACGCCAGCTTCAGCGTGAGCCATAAAGACTTGAGGAAGTAGCCGTCGAGCAGGTCCGCGTAATTTTGCAGCGTGAAGCCGCGCCACTCGTCGCCTTGCGTGCCGAAGCTCATGCGCAGCACGACGAGCGCCGCCGCGCCGAGCACCGCGAGAAACGTCAGGATCGGCGCGAGCAGGAGCCAGGGGCGCGCTTTGTCCAACGCGCTTGCGGCGGGTTGGTCCGGCGCGGCGGATGCGGGACTGGGCGTGCCACCCACCGCGCCCGCCGCGCTGCCGGATGCCGCGGCCGAACCCCGCGCCGCATTCGACGCCGATCCGGCTCGCCGCGAAAAGCGCGCGAGCATCGCCGTCATGCCGAGAAAATTTCGGTGTAGCGCTTGATCCACGCCGGCTGCACGACGGCGAGCGCCTTGTCGTCGTGCAATACGGCCTTTTCGGCGATCTGCCGCGGGCTCGGTACGAACGCGCGGCTCTCGGCGGGAATCACCGCTTTCGAATTGACCGGGCCGTTCAGCACGTCCGCCGCCATGCGGCCTTGCACGCCGGCATCGAGCGAATGGTTGATGAAGGCGTGGATCAGATCGCTGTCGCCGGGATGCGACTTCGGGATCACCGTGAACATGAGTTGCGTGGCGAAGCCTTCCTTCATGCCGTAGGTCACGCCCATCTTGTACTCGGGCTTGCGGATCTGCGCGGGGAAAAAGGCCGGCGAATAGATGCCGCCGATATCGAGCGAGCCGGTGCGGAACAGGTCGGCCACCTGGTTCGGGTTCTCCCCGAGCGTCATCACGTGGTCTTTCAGTTGCATCAGTTTCCTGAAGCCCGGCTCGATGTTCTGCTGCGAGCCGCCGTTCATCTTCGCGGCGATGATCGCGAGGTCCACCGCTTCGGCCCATTCCGGCGGCGGCAGGAACAGGCGGCCGGCGTACTTCGAGTCCCACAACGCTTCATACGACGACGGCGCTTCCTTGAACGTCGACGTGTTGTAGATCAGGCCGTCCGACCACAGCAGATAGCCGATGCCGAAACCGTTCGCTCCGGTGCGGTATTGCGGGGCCACGTCCTTGAGATTCGGCAGCTTGTCGAGATCGGGCTTCATCAGCAGGCCGGCGTCGCCGAGACCCGCCGCGCCCACGCCCGCCAGCGTGATCACGTCGTAGGTCGGCCGCTCGCCCGCGGCCTTGACCTTGGCGACCATGCCGGAGGTGCCGTCGGCGCGATCGGCGATCACCTTCGCGCCGGTCTTCGCCGTGAAGGTGGCGGCGATGTTGCGCAAGGCTGCGGCGCCGGTGTCGTCGGACCATGTCAGGAGGCGCAGCGTTTTGCCGGAGAAGTTGTGCTCCTCAGCCTTGAGATTGACGAACGGCATCGGCAATGCGGACGCCGCGAGCGCCGCGCCGATCGTCTTGATGGCCTGCCTTCTACCCCGTTTGATGTCTTGCATGGCGGTCTCCTGTGTTGAGCGCCTGTTGCTGGGTGATATTCGCTGTGACCGCTGCCGCTGCATCGCTCGTTGGCGCTGCCCGCCTGGCATGACCGGGCGCGTTGCCCGATGCGCCGCGGTGGATGCACTCTAGGTTTGCCAAAATCCCTCAACAAACGAAATATGCGCATGGAGCGCATGAGCTAATCTCATGCGTCGGCATTGAGGTAGTGGTGCCGGCGGCATTGATCGGGCAAGCGGGAGCGCCGAGACGGTGGCGCGTGCGGGTTAACGTCCACGTTTTTTCCGCGCTCGGGCTGCGCGGGGAGGTATGAGGAAAGCTCGGTTCTGGTGCGGTTGCGAACGGTACGCGCCCTGTGCCGGTGCAAACCGGCGGTCGAGCCCGGCGTCCTGCGCCATGCCATGAGCAACACGCATGGGTTCAAGCGAGGTTCGAGCGCCTGTGAGAATTTTCGATGGCGTATCCTATCGGCCAGATGGGCCGCATGCGCTGCGCGACGCCCATTGCTTCACGCTCGCGCAATGAGTTTTTCTGATCCTTACTGGACCCTACTGGACTTCTTTCGATGCGCCGTCTCCCGCCGCTCAACGCGCTGCAGATTTTCGAAACCGTCGCGCGGCATCGCAGCTTCACGCGCGCCGCGGACCATCTTTGCCTGACGCAAGGCGCGGTGAGCCGGCAAATCATCGCGCTCGAGGATTACTACAAGTTCCCGCTCTTCAAGCGTCACGCGAAGGGCTTGACGCTTACCGCCGAAGGCGAACTGCTGCTGCCGGCCGTGAAGGAAAGCTTCGCGCGCATCGAGGAGATTTCGCTGCGCCTCACGCGGCAGCGCACCGATCTCGCGCTGAAGGTGCCGACCTGCGTGATGCGCTGGATGCTGCCGAAGATCATGCGCTTTCAGGCCGAGTATCCCGATCTGCACGTGCAGATCACCACGACCTGGCAGCATGACGTCGACTTCCAGATGGAGCCGTTCGACGCGGCGATCATCTACGGTTCGTCGCCGGGTGCGGACGTGCAGGCGGTGCCCTTGTTCGAGGAGCGTCTGACGCCGGTGTGCGCGCCCGATCTTCTGAAAGACAAGCCGTTGGACGAGATCGCGGACCTGGCGCGCCACACGTTGCTGCATCCCACGCGCGATCATCGCGACTGGAAAATGTGGCTCGCCAAGGTGAGCGAGGCGGATGCCGCGAACGCCCAGGCGATCGACGCCGAGCACGGGCCGAGTTTCGACACGCTCGACATGGCGACCAACGCCGCGTTGCAGGGCTTCGGCGTGGCGATCAGCGACCTTGCGCTGATCGACGAGGACGTCGCGGCGAGGCGCCTGGTGCGGCCGTTCGATACGGTGCTCATGACCGGCTGGCGTTATTACTTCATCTATCCGGATTCAGCCGCGCATCAGCAAAAGCTCAATCTGTTTCGCGACTGGATCGCCGCGCATTGGCAGGAGTGAGGCCGCGAACTTCGCGTCACGGCGCGAACGACAGAAACAGATACGCCGCGAACAGCGACAGGTGCACGGCGCCCTGCAGAATCGTGGTGCGCCCGCTGCTCAGCGTGAGCGTGCCGACCAGCAGCGTGAGGATCAACAGCACCGTTTGCTTGCCGTCGATGCCGAGCACGAGCGACTGACCGGTCGCGAGAAACACCGCGGCGACGGTCGGAATGGTCAGCCCGATACTGGCGAGCGCGGAACCCAGCGCGAGATTCATGCTGTTCTGCAAGCGATCGGCGCGGGCCGCGCGCACCGCCGCGAGACCCTCGGGCAGCAGAACGAGCGCGGCGATGATGATGCCGACCACCGCCGCCGGCGCGCCCGCGTTCTGCACCGCGGTTTCGACGACCGGCGACAGCACCTTCGCCAGCAGCACCACGGCGACGAGGCACACCAGCAGCAAACCGCCGGCCGCGAGCGCCACGCGGCTGCTCGGCGGGGCGGCATGCACGTCTTCGTCGGGCACGTCGGCGAGAAAGTAATCGCGATGCCGCACGGTCTGCACGAACACGAACACGCCGTACAGCACCAATGACGAAACGCCCGCGAACGCCAGTTGCGACGGCGACAGCACCGGGCCGGCGCGGGTGGTCGTGTAGTTCGGCATGACGAGCGTGAGCACGGACAGCGAGGCGAGCACCGCCAGCGCCGCGGCCGCGCCACGGCTTTGAAAGTCCTGCTCGCGATGCCGGATGCCGCCCACCAGCAGGCAAATGCCCACGATGCCGTTGCAGACGATCATGACCGCGGCGAACACGGTGTCGCGCGCGAGGCCGGCCTTTTCGGGGCCGGAGGTCAGCATCACCGAGACGATCAGCGCGACCTCGATCACGGTGACGGCCACCGCCAGCACCAGGGTGCCGAACGGCTCGCCGACGCGATGCGCGACCACTTCCGCATGGTGCACGGCCGTAAACACCGCCGCGCACAGCGCCGCGCCGACCAACGCGAGCAGCAGCCCGTTGCCCGGCAGCAGATAGGCGGCGCCCAGCACGATCCAGGCGACGAACGGCGCGGCAATGGTCCAGCGGGGTAGAACGGTCGCGGTCGAGGTCATTCGGGCTTCCTTTTTGTTGCTTGTTTTGACTGGCGCGGAGGGGTTCCACGTGGGCTAGAAGTGAGCGCGGAAGCTCATGCGGCTTCTCATAAATGCGTTCTAACGTATTAAATTATAAGGGATACTTGACCGCGGCCGAGATTTTCGCAGACGGCGTCCCGCAGGTCACCGTACAAGCGGCGACGCTTGACCAGAACGATCGGTCAAGCGGGCTTGCGCGGGAAACAGGTGGATTGCAGTGTAGTGCGGCTTCGCGAGAATGGGCGGCGCGCGGCGCCGGAGCGAGCCGGTTGAACCTGAGTGATCTGATAGTCGGGCGTCGCTGCGTTGTCGAACCCAGCGACGCCCGGATCTGCCGCTACGGTCGTGGCCGACCGAATTACTGTCCGACCGGGCGGATCGTCAGCGCGTTCTTCACTGAAGTCACGCCGGCGACGCTTTGCGCGGCCTGAGTCGCCAGATCGACTTGCGGCTGCTCCGGCACGGAGCCGGCCAACGTCACCGCGCCGCCACGGGCACGCACCGAGATATTGGCCACGCTCAGCCCTTTGGTTTTCGTCAGCGCGCTGCGCACCTTGCGGCCCAAGGCACGATTGGCGGCCTTGGCCTGCTTGGCGGTCGGCGCCGCGGAGGCTGCCTCGGGGGCCGCCGTGGTCGCCGCATCGCTGCTTTGCGCGTAGGCGTTGAGCGATGCCAGAACGATCAGCGCGCCGCCGACCATCTTGATTGCCGTGAATGCTTTCATTGAACTCTCCTGTTGTCGTGAATACTTCGGTCCCCGGGTGGGGACGCTTTAATGCAACTGCGGTACTTCGGGACGAATCTGAACGGGACTGTGCCGCGGGTCGTGCGAGTGCATGCAAGCTGACTGCTGATCGAGGCGAGGTGATGCGATACGAGCGGGCCGAGGCGCATGCGAGCCGGCAAAGGCTGTGCCGCGGACCGGAAACACACGATACTCCAATCGATGCCGCGGCGACTGCGACGGTGCCACGAAATGAGGCGTGGCTACAACGCATCGGCCGATGACAACCGACCCATGTCGCGATACCGCGTGGCATGGCGCATCCATCGAACCGCGCGCTGCGCGCTTTAAAAAAGGCCGAACGCATGCCCGAACCGTTGCTTCCCATCCTGCCGTTGCATCGTGACGATTTGCCGGTCGATACGATCGGCCTGGCGCGCTTCATGATCGGCAAGTACCTCGTGCACGATCTGCCCGAAGGCCGCATCAGCGGACGGATCGTCGAGACCGAGGCGTATCCGGTCGGCGATTCGACCAGCCATGCGTTTATCGGCCGACGTCCGCATAACGGCTCGATGTTTCTCGCGCGAGGTCACGCCTATGTGCGCCTCACGTATGGCTTGTCCTACATGCTGAACATGTCGGCGGAAGCGGAGGAGGTCGGCGCGGGCATTCTGTTTCGCGCGATCGAGCCGCTCGAAGGTTTGCCGTTGATGGAAGCGCGGCGCCCCGGCGTGCCGCTGCGCGATCTCGCGCGTGGACCCGGCCGCTTGACCACCGCGCTCGGCATCGGCCAGGCGTTCGACGGCCGCGATCTTTGCACTGGGCGTGGTCTTTGGATCGGCGTGATCGAACGAGGCGAGTTGCCGGTCGGCGTGACGACGCGCATCGGTCTGTCGCGCGAAATGCATCGACCGTTGCGATTTTTCGAACCGGGCAGCGCGTTCGTGAGCGGACCGCGAAAGCTGTTGTTGAGCGCGCATGCCGGACCCGAGGCTCGCGCGAAAATCTGACCGGCAAGCGCACGGGCGCCGGCAAAATCCGCCGGGACAGGATGCGTTTTGGAAACCTCAGACACAAAGGCTTACGAAGCCGCGCATTATTACGGGGAACCCTCGACCCAATTCGCATGCGACGGTAAATTCCGCTGCACTGTTGCGATTAGGGCAATTATGTATCTCTCAATTAAGGGTTTTCCCTTGGCGTGCCGGTGACTAGACTGGAATCACTCGCTGCTCACGGTGTGTGGCAAGCGAAGCAAAAAACCAATCTGGAGGTAAGTCATCATGAACTCGTTTATCAAGGCAGTTGCCCTCGCAGCCGTTCTCGCGGCCCCGGTCGCCTCGTTCGCTCAATCGAGCCAGCAACCCGTGACCCGCGCGGAAGTCCGTAACGAACTGATTCAGTTGGAGCGCGCCGGCTATAACCCGGCCACCGCCAGCGATCCGGCTTATCCGGCCGATATCCAGGCCGCCGAGCGCCGCGTGCAGGAACAGAACCCGGCCATCGCACAAACCCAGCAGCCGGTCGCCGACACCAGTGGTTACGGCGCGCCGATGAGCGGTTCGTCGCAGTCGGGCGGCACGGTCCAGCCGACCTCGGGTCCGAAGTCGGTTTATTTCGGTAACTAACGCGGTAGCGCGGTATTGGAAAAGCAGAAATCCGCGCGCCGCTCGATGCGGCACGCATCACGACACGGTGTCTTTGTTCCGGCGTGAGACTCGTGCGCGGCACGCTGGGTAGCCAGCCCGCCGCGGCGCGGTCCCGGTCCACGATACAAGGAACCTCCGCTGCCGCAAGGTAGCTTCGCCCAGCCCGGTCAAGGATTGGGCTTTTTTTGCGTCTGCGTGTTCGCGTCGAATCGCGCGGCGCGCGAGGCGCCGCCGTGCGTCAAGGACGCTCGCCGTGAATATAGAACTCGAGTTGCTGAATGGTGAACTGCTGTTCAGCGATGATGTTCTTCACCAGGTCGCCGATCGACACCATGCCCACCAGCCTGTCGTTTTCGATGACCGGCAAATGGCGCATGCGGCGTTCGGTCATGAGGGCCATGCAGTCGTCGGTGCTCTGATCGGGGCGCACGAAGCGCACGGCCTTGCTCATGATGTCGCGCACCGGCGTGGCCTTGGACGAACGGTCCATCAGCACGACCTTGCGCGCGTAGTCGCGCTCCGTGACGATGCCGGCGATGCTGTCGCCATCCGTCACCACGAGCGCGCCGATGCCTTTTTCGGCCATCAGCCGGATCGCCTCGTAGACGGAATCGTCGACCCCGATCGTATAGACGGTGGTGTTGTTCGGTTTCGTTTTAAGAAGCTGTGCAACGCTTGTCATGGAGCGGCTCCGTTTCGCTATGCGGCGCGCCGGCACGGCGCGTTGTCGTGAGGGACAGGCCATTCCAGTATAGGCGCGACGCGCCGCCGCGGTACTTCGGGAATACCTGGGGCGCGCCGCAAGCCGAGTTCGGGTAGCGGCGCGGCACCGGGCGGCTCCATGCACCGCGCAAGGGCATCGGGTGCACCGTGCCGATTAGCGGTAAACTCCCAGTCCGTACCTTATCCCCGGTTTGATCGGGTTCATGTCAGCACCACTGTCCAACGCCATGCTCACGTCTCACGATCCGTCGCCCACGGCAGACGGCGCCATCAGCGAAGAATGCGTCGTTCTCGACGCTACCGCCACGCTTCCCACGCGCTACGGCACGTTCACGTCCTATGTGTTTCGCGTGGTCGACAGTGGCGCCGAACATCTCGCGCTCGTGATGGGCGAGGTCGCGAACCAGTCGTCGGTACTCACGCGCCTGCATTCGGAATGCCTCACGGGCGACGTGCTTGGCTCCTATCGCTGCGATTGCGGCGAGCAGCTCGATCTCGCACTGCGCTATATCGCAGCCGAAGGCTGCGGCGTGCTGTTGTATCTGCGCGGCCACGAAGGGCGCGGCATCGGCCTGTCGAACAAGATCCGCGCGTATGCGCTGCAGGAGCAGGGGCGCGATACCGTCGAGGCCAATCTCGACCTCGGCTTGCCCGACGACTCGCGCGAATACGATTCGGCGGCGGGCATTTTGCGCACGCTGAAGGTGACCTCGGTGCGTCTGATGAGCAACAATCCGGAGAAGTTCGACACGCTCTCCAAGCACGGCATTCCGGTGTGCGAGCGGGTTGCGCTGGCGATTCCGATGCGCGAGGAAAACGAGCGCTACATCCGCACCAAGCAGTTGAAGTTCGGTCATTACTTCGACGAGAACGAATAGTGGAATTTCCAAACCTATCTGGAGTCGTCCGAACTAGTCTAGTAGTGGTCGTAAGTCACTGAATTTTAATTGAAATTTAACGATCCCTGCCTCCTCGCCTTGCCGATCTCCGCTTGTCGTCACTTGCCTAAACTTAGTGAGTCGGCGTAGGTTTTCGTGGCGTTGTGCCGAAAACCTACGCCGTGTATTCTTCTTTCGGAAAAACCTACGCCGAGAGAAGAATGCGCTTTGATGCACGTGTCGCGGCCAAGCTGCCGAGCGGCGAGCACATGACCTTTGAGGGATTTCCGGGACTTCGCCTGCAGGCTTCGATGAGCCGCAAGTCTTGGACGTATCGCTACAAGTCGCCCGTCGACGGCCGTATGCGGCAGATCAAGCTCGGGGAGTGGCCGGCGATGGCGTTTGCGGCAGCGATCGCCGCATGGGAAAAGCATCGGGTCTCGCGGGATTCTGGCGCCGAACCCTCAGCGCTGCGCCGAAAAAGGGAAAAGCCAGATGCGCGCCCGTCGCCCGCCGATTACACCGTTAGGCAACTCTGCCGCGACTACCTCGAGGGTTACGTGGACGTTACCCGGAAGACGAAGGGCGCGGTGGAAGTCAGACGTATATTCAAGGCAATGCTGGAGCCAATTGCCGACGTGCCGGCGGCCACGATCACACGCGCCCAGGCGTTCGATTTCCTCGAATCATATCGGGCGACGCCTATGCTAGCGGCGCGGCTCCGCATGGAGCTTGGTAGTGCATGGCATTACGCGCTTGATGCTGGTCGCCTGCCGGAACAGACCGCAAACTGGTGGAGGGAGGTTCTCCGGGGGCGGCTGAAAAGTAAAGGGCGCAAGGTAGAGGGGAAATACACCGGGACTCAGAAGCGCGTCCTCTCGGTAGAGGAACTTGGCACATTGATCCGCTGGTCGCCAAACTTCAGTTTGACTGTTGCTGACGCGTTGACGCTCTACCTCTGGACCGGCACGAGGGGCGGCGAGATCGTCACTATGGAGAACACGGAGATTGCGGAGGAAGCCGATGGCCTCTGGTGGACGATCCCGAAGCAAAAGACCAAGGGGCTTCATAACGAGAGAGCGACGGATCTGCGTGTACCGCTCATAGGCCGAGCTGAGGTCGTTGTTCGACGACGCCTCGATCAGGCCAAGGGAACATTCCTGTTGCCTGCCTTGCGCATGATTTATCCGTGCCCAGCGAGGACGCAATGACCGCGCCGTTTCAGTGGTTTCTTCCGAAGCATGCCACTGCAGCTTCAGCCGGCGCCAGGCCGGCGTGGAAGTAGCCCTGGAGACGTTTTATGATCGTCGCGTCCGGGTGATACGGCGGGCGCACGAAATTCGCTGCCACGGCTTCGTCATACCAGGCGCACGTCCATACCTCCAGCTCGTCGCGCAGTCGGGTCTCGACTGCGGCCAGGTCCCCCGGCGCTGGTTGGTGTTGCACTTTGCTTGAGGCCACCATCCATGAGGCCTTGATTTCTTCGGTCCAGGCGAGAGGATTTGAGCCTCCAGCCACCTTCGCCCTATCCATATATTTTTGGAGAAAGCAGAAGTCGCGCAAGCAAACGTCGCGTTTTCGCGACGGCCAAACGAAAATTTTAAAACGCGCCACAGCTGAGTACGTTAATGAGTACACTCACCGGACAAAAACTTCATACTTGTTTTGTAGATCATACGGTTATGATTTCCATTCGAGTCCTCTCCTGGTCCTCGAAGTATTGACCACAGCGGTACAAAGGAATCAAATAGCCAAAATCGACGACCGAAACTTGCCGAGCTTTTTGTCCGTTGGCGTCTATCCCGGAATAAGGCGAGCCGTGTGCCGGTGAGCACCTTTGCGAGTACACCGAAAGTTCGAGGTCAAGAACGGTACTCGCCTAGCACTCGCAGACCGACAAACTATCGATGCCCTGCTCGAGGGGCTACGCCAATAACCCGACTGGCAATACAAAGCGTCCTATTTTAAATCGTGAGGTATCGTGAAATGCCGTGAACTTGGATCTTGCATTCAACCAGTTTGCTTCGGTCATCCGAAAAATCAGTGTGCGTATTGTTCCTTGTCTTTCCGAATCGAGCCGCTATCATAAGCGGTTGGAGCCGCATGCTTAAGCGTGTCCATTCTCGTTTCAGTACCGGCGCTCATTCGGTAGCTTTCGCGGTCATGCTTCGTCTCTGTGTCTGGACCACCGCGGGTCTTTTTTGACCGGAAGCGTTCTTTCCTTCCCGCCCTGAGAAACCGGGGTTGCCCCGGGCGATTACTCTTGGCCTGACGACGCACCACAAGCTGTCGGCAACGTACCGCACATGGTAGCGGTCGTCTCGTACTGGCTACCGAGGACTAACTTCCGACAAGCCCACTGATACTGACGGTTTCGCCTGTCGAATCAGTGTCGTGTCGCACAGGGCGACGCCTCGAACAAGCAGAGAACTCTTCGACGGAGCATCATGATCCGGGGGGCGCAGCCGGCGCCAATGATGCGGTTCGCAGGAAACCCAACTAAAAGAGGTTCACTGGTCAGCGCCACCTTCAAACTAGAGGACCGCAGCATGCCCGCACCGACGAGTATGAAACCGCTCTACCTAGATCTTCCGACCGTGGCGGCAACTGTCTCCCTCTCCGAGGCGAGCGTCCAGAAGCTAGTTCGCGAGAACCAGTTCCCTAAGCCCCGGATGCTGTCCGGCCGACGCGTCGCATGGCTCACACGCGAGGTTGAGGACTGGGCTGAGAAGCGCCCCATATCGGATCTGCTCCCACCGCCGAACACTGGCCACAGCAATCGGCGTCGCCGGCCTACTTCTTCGCCGGATACGTCGCAGCGATCTCCTCAAGGCGATGCGACAGCTTCGTGAGCCACTCGCGCCGTTCCCTGTCGTACGTGTGACGGTTGTAGATGCCGACGATTCCAGGCTGTACATGGCCGAGGACTGCCTCGGCGATATCATTGGGACATCCCAGCGTTGCCAGCAGCGTCCGGGTCGTGCGTCTAAGATCGTGGGCTGACCAGTGCGTAACCGGCAATCGCGGCCGGTCATGCTTCGGAGCGATCTTGCAATACGGCTGATGATAGTAGACGCCGTGCTGTATCACGGTCTGATTCATCGACGTTCCGCGCGACGAAGGAAACGATCCCCGGAAGAGGCGATGAAAGTGACCGTTACACGTTTGTATCGGCTACCGGAATCGGGCAGCGACTTTCCGCAAAGTACGCGTCTGTTGGAGTACCCATGGCCGCGCTTCGGCACCTGAACGAAGGAAACCATCGAGGTCGAAGCCGCGAGCGGATGACCAGCAGGACGTGGCAGGCGTGCAGGCGGGCTTCAACGAGCACCGGGCGTAAGTCCGAAGCAAGAAACTGAATCATGGTATATACCTCCATAGGTTTCAGGAAAATGCGAAGTTGGGTTGCCGACCCAAAGAGCGGGCATTGGCAGCTCCGCCATCCGATGTGATGGACGCGGTCTGAACAAGCGATCAGGAGTCCAACTGATCATTCCGGGCTACTCCTGATTCACGAGTTGTCGCGCGAGCGCGACTTCGATGCTTTCTCCGCCCTGGTTCAGGATGTCGAGACCGGAGTCCGGCATATCGCCGGAAGTGGACTGCGAGACGGCGATCTTCTGTCCCATCAGCTTCAGACACCGCATCTGCGTGGTGGCCTCGTAAGCAAGAAATCGCACCGTGACGTCGTGCGTCTGACCAATACGCCAGCTACGGCGTGCAGCCTGTTGCAGCGTGTAGGTGTTAAAGCCCGACTGAAGAAACGCAATCGTCGGGAATTCGAGCAGATCGAGTCCGGTCTTGACGAGTTCCGGGTTCGTGATGATGACCTCGGCACCGCGTTCGAGTTGGTCGGCGACCCAGTCCTCGCGCTTTTCCGCAGGGACGCTCGCACGAAGAACCGATGCCTTGACGCCCATTGCATCGAGAAGATTCTTCATCCCCGCGAGGGTTGGACAAGGTGAGGTCCGAAGGCGTGACAGGAGGTGATTCCGGAGCCCGCGTCACGTGACGCGGGAACAGCCGTGCAGACAGTGACACCGGAAGGGGGCTGTAAAGGTGTCGCCTCGCGCGGCGACGGACGGGCCTGCAAACTGGCAGGCCAGCAGTGAAACCGTCATGCGTCATTGGCCTTCATTGGCCGTGGCTGCCCATGAGAAGCGAATGACGCATGACGCCTGGCAGTTGAATCTGCCAGGCGCGTGTCTGGGCCGGGGAAATCATTCCGGCACAAACGGCACGGCGTGGTCGGGCCACCGTGAACCCAGGGCGCAGTGTGGCCGGTGCCGGCTTTCCAGAGCGTTTCGTGTGCGTCGCTCGGGAAAACCGGTAAACCAGTCATGCGAGAAGACCCCCCGCGCGTGGCGGGGGACGAGAGATCGCCGTTCACTCGGCGCTGGTATCGGTTCGACGGGTATTCGCGTTGCCGTGACGGCGCAGTGGCGGATAGCGATTGGTACGCGGCCCAGTGCGCTCAGGCAAAGCTGAAACTTTGCGTGGTTCCGGTGTGTTGCGACCGCTGTCGGGCTCATCGACGCCGTTCGTGTCGTGCTGATCACGACCGTCTGTCGACGGCACCTGTCCGTTGACACGCTCCGGCGCCTGGTCGTTTCCGGCGTCGGCGTCGTCGCGTTCTTCGCTTTCGTCGCCTGCGTCACGGTAGACCTCCTGGCCGTCAACCTTGATCCAGAAGAGCTTCAGCAGGCGCCCCTTGAGCACTGCGCCGGTTTCGCCAGCGCGGTTGCCGGTGCGCTCGAACGTCCGGATGTAGTGATCACCCGCGCGGAATGAAACGAGGACTTTCACATCGGGATCGTTCGCGTCGTCCATCACGGAACGGACCGCTTCTCTGGCCTTTTCGCCAGCGACGATCAGATCGAGCGGGAGATAGACGATGCCGTTCTCGACATTCGGGTCGCCATGGAACGCGGAGATGGCGCATGCGAGGAAAGGCCTGGCTTTGCTGCGACCATTGCCTTTGGTGGTGACATCACGTACACGGGACAGATACCCGAGACCGCGCAGATGAAGATCGAAATACTTACGGGATTCGACAGCCTGATTCATGACGATTCTCCAGAACGAAAAAGGGGAATCGCCAGGGCCCGTGGCGGGGAATGGCAATTCCCCAGACGGGCACAAAGGAAGCTTCCGGTCAAACGACCTGCGGTGGTCCAGACAGTGGGACGAAGCACGACCGCGAAAGGTGTCGCAGGGCGACGTTGTTGCAAGGATGCTGGAAGGGCTCCAGCGGGCAACTTCAATCGCGAATCATAGTCGGCGAAATCCAAAAATCAAGTCGATAACCGTGCCATATTTTTTTCGTACGAGGCCGGTATAACGGGATTAATGTTGAGCTCACGACGCGTCACGATGTCTCACGATCTGCACATTGTCGCCGCGGTCGATACACGGTCACCAACGATCGGCCACGATGGCTTCGTGAACAGCCGCGAAGGAATTCGAGCCGTCACGCAAGCTCATCAAATTCGAGCATTGAAGCGGGTGAAACCCCGAGTGTGGAGGCCAGCACGCAGATGTTATAGAGGGCGATGTTGCGCTGGCCCCGCTCGATGCCGCCGATGTATGACCGGGCGAGGCCACTTTCGAGCGCCAGGCGCTCCTGCGACCAGCCGCGCGCCTTGCGAAGCGCAATCAGGCGTTTTCCAAACAGGGCAAGCGGGTCGTACTGCATCAATATCTCAAGCGGAAGGATATCGAAGCGTACGGATTTGACCTGTTTGAGACCACGCTCTATGATAGGACGCACTATGAGTGACAATTTTCGCGTCAGTCACAATGGCGCTGTGAAAGCGACGCGGGCGCCGCTCGCAATCGTAGTTGCCGGTGTCCTGCCCGATTGACTTCTCTCCGACAGGAAACCCAGTGAGCCAACCGGTTTCGGATCTCGCAGAGCTGCTTGCGTCCATGCAGCCAGAACTGAATGAAGGTGCCTATGTCTTCTCGTGCGTGCGGGCGGATAGAGATGTGTCGCAGCTCGCACCGCTGGCAACGTTTCGAGAGCGCGAAGGGCTGACCGTCATCATCGATGAGCCGACGGCCGTGCGTGAGGATCTGCCGGTGCTTTTCCGGGCGGCGTGGATCACGTTGAGCGTTCACTCGGACCTGCAGGCAGTGGGGCTCACTGCTGCGGTGGCTGAGGCGCTGACGAAGGCCAGTATCAGTTGCAACGTCGTTGCTGCGGCCTTCCACGATCACATTTTTGTGCCCGTCGAGCGCGCAACGGATGCGATTGCTCAATTAACGGACCTCCAGTCGAGGGCAGCACAGGGCGCGGCCGGTTAGCCGCGCACGGGCAGGGAGGTCTGCCGTGGTCTCCGGCGGTCATGCGCCGCTGCGGCGCTGAACCGCCGCGAGAAATTCCTGGCGGAACGCATCGAACAGCTGACCGGTCCGCTCAGCCGAATCGCCTCCGGGAATCCGCATGCGGCTTGCCATCATGTGCGTGAGTATCAGCGGTGACGGGTTGTCCGGCGCGAGAACGGCGAGGATCTGCGCGTTCACTTCCGGCGTAACGATATCTGCCATGTCCCGACCGAGGAGCGCTGCACCTGCGATGTCGGGGTCATGGTCATGCTGTTCGATCAGATCGAAGCCATCGTCGGCGTACAGCCTTTCGAGGTTTCCCGCTTCGCCGTACCACGCAAGCAGAAAAAGCAGATCGCTCGCGTCCTTGCGATCGACGCCGTGACGATCCTGCCAGGCGATGACCTTGAGCATCGCCTGGGCCGGGAGCGAAGCGACGGGCACGACGAGGTCGGCATCCATGCGCACCGGCACCGCCGCGCGTAGCGCTTCTTTAAAGCCAGCTACGTTCATGCGGATCGCCTGGTCCGGAGGCCAGGCTATCTCGCCGCTGCCGTCCGCGATGCCCCCGAATGGGACGACGTCGAGCCATGTCCTGACGCCTGTGGCCGGTACGCGGTAATGGAGCCGGTGCGTCGCGTTACCCCGCTGCTCGAAGTGACCTGACGCAAGCAGTTCCGCTCTGAGCGCCTCATGCCCGGCCCAGCTTTCGATGGAGATACCGATATCGACGTCCGCCGTGGCCCGCGTCGGTTCAATGTCGTGAACATGCGTGAACAGCATGTCACGCGCGCTTGCCCCGCCGACGAACCAGGGGATGCCCCTGGCAGTGGCCGCAACGGCCACCTCTCGCAGAAGCGCGATCATTTCCGGTGGAAAGGCGCGATGGGGACGCGGATCAAGCGGAGAGATATTGTTCACGCAGTAACCGGGCGGTTTCGAGGTTGCGGGAATCACCACTCGCGACGAGATCGGCGTAGACGAGCAGCGGAGGTACAACGTTCTGCGGGTACCCGGCCGCAGTCGTGAACCGGATCGGAGACTTCAGGAATTCGATGTTGCCATCCCGATCAGGGCGCAGGCGAGCCTTGGCGATCCACTCCCTCGGTACCTCGTTCGCGCAGTATAGGGTGAACGTGGCTGGTTTCAGGTAACCGGTGAGCATCGCTGCCGCCGGCTCTCCTCCAAACCAGCACCGGTCGCGCATGTCCGGAACGTCTTGCCACCAGTCGGCCATGTCGGTGCGGAATCGCCCCAGCTCAAGTGATCCGCGCAGGAGCGACGGGTACAGCGTGGTCCATTCGTCGATCATCCTGTCTTTGTCTGTGAACTGCAAGCCAGGCTCGCCGCGCCGTTCAATGAGATCGCGACGCTCCCGCATGCCGTGAATGGCATTCTGCACGGTTCCGTGACTGACGCCCGCGACCTGTGCAATGTCACGATAGGTCTTTACCAGCAACGAAGGATCCATGAGCAGCGCGAGGGCAACCCGCAGCGTCGACCGGGTCCAGGACGATCTCTGCATGGGCGCACTGTCGAGGCGCGGCCGGCCAGAGACGAGAATGACATTGTCGCCGAGAAGGAGGCTGGCATTGCCGGCCAGATCGAGCGCATCGACCTGCATGTCGCGGCACGCGTTGATCATGTTCGGCGACAGATACGACGTGACGAGCAACAGCCTCTCGTCATTGCCGGGCGCGGCGTGCGCGCGAAATGCGGCGACCGTGCCGTACCGGTCGATCGTCTGCTTGACGTGCGCCGGACGTTTGAAGCGGCGCGCGCCGACGTGAAATTCCAGTGCGGCATCGGCTCCTGACCCGGCTGGTGCCTTGCGCGCATGGGCAGGAATGCCGGTCGCCTCGCCAAATGCCGTCGCGGCAGCTTGCACCAGAGCAGACAAATCTTGAGCGGCGGTGGGCATGGCGTGTCCAAGTTTGTCCAGTTATTCTGATTGTACACGTTCCGTGGACACGAAGAGATTTTGGATATAGCCGGATACTTGTCCAGAAAAATTCTGTGTTCACGTAACGTGGACAACCTTATTATTTGGACATAGCTGTGTGCGAATGGATGATTCGCACGAGGAACCACGACTGCCGGTGTCCATCTTGTCCCTCCCTATTTATCCCCGGAACCTGGGTTGACGCCGGTGCGAACACCGCCGACGACTTGGGGCGGGCTGACCGCGCTTTCCTCGGATGGTCGGGCTGCCCCGAAGCGTGCCATCCGCGGCGGACCGCCGGGCTCGGCCCGAACAGCCCGGGCTTCCCCACCAGCGGCGCGAAACACCAGTGCGTTTTCCATCTGGTTGACAACGATGTACGGCGGATCGGGACGCCAGTGCAGGAGCACGAGCCCACCCGGGGTGTCGGCGAAAACGGCGGGGACGTGTTTTGGATCGGCGAATTGCAGATAGATCTTCTGTCCGTCGTCGAACACCTGGTATGGCTCGATTTCGGCGGCGCCGGTCAGACGCCAGTCGAAGTTGTAGACCGGTCCCGTCACGACGGGCGGTTCGGCGCAGGCCGACTGAAGCAGGCAACTGGCGAACAGGACGGGCACGGAAAGCAGGGTGGTCGCATGTTTCATCGATGGCAGATCCCGTCAGTGACGCCAGGTGGCAGCATCATGTCTCGTTGCGTGATGAACGTGATGCGTTGACCCGGCTCCAGCCTGAGCGTCGGCTGGATATTCATGTTGCGCTGGAGGATGGTTTGCGTTGTCTGCGACAGTGATTGAGCCGCAGCCGACGACAGGTCAGTGGCCACACCGCCGTTGACGTTGATCGTCGTACCGTTCGACTGACTCTGATTGTGGCCGATCCAGGCGGCGACGCCCGCGATAAGGAACGTCGAGCCGAAGATCCGGAAGAAGTGGTTGTCGACGTCCGCACTGACACCGGCCTCGCCGTCAGGGTCGTTGCCCGTCAGTCCGTCGAGTCGCATCGTCGCATGACGGAAGGTCATTCGGGTGGCGGCCATCAGCATCAGGTCCTGGCCGATCGCCACATCGTTGTTCGTCCGACCGAGAATGCGCGTGCCCTTCGGGATGAGCTTGCAGCGCCCATCGATGCTGTCATAGATGTCGCGGTCAACCATCGCGCGGAAGCTACCGGGCATATCGCTTTTCGCGCCCTGCAGGATGACGGTCGGAACTGGCGTGCCGCCCAGTACCATATACGGTGACTTGAGCGGGACTGGAACCAGTGGTTTTTCATCGTCGGCCTCATTGCCTTGCTGATTCAGCCAGTCGGCGTTGCGCCGGTCGATGGCGCTCGCGACACCCGCCTGCTGTAATGGAGGCGACGCTGTACCAGGCGCGCCGTTGGCCGTTGTGGCGGCCTCGGGGGCCGTCTCCGGGAGGTTCGGGAGACTCCCCGCAATTCGATTCGGATCCTGGACGTTGGATGTCTGTCCCGATGCGCCCCGGGTGTCGCGCGTTGTGTCTTCGTACGCGACGAGCGACTGGCTTTGCATCGCTTCGATTTGCCGTTGCAGGGCAAGGCGATCGGCATCGCGGTTCGCCGACGACTGACCGGAAGCGTGATCCCTGGGAGGAAGTGGAGCTGCGTCATCGCCGGGCACACCCTTGGGGATACCGTCAAGCGGCGTGCCCCCGAGCGGGGCGCTGGCCGTTTCGCGTCCCGCACGAGCCATCGCGAGATTGCGTTGGTCCTCCAGCCGTTTGCGGAGCGCATCCGGTGATGCCCTGGGCTGCCGGGCCTCAGCATCGAGTTGCTCCCTCGCGCGTCGTTCGGCGGCGGTCTCGTGCGGGTGAGACAGTGCGTGGACGAGCACAATCGCGACCAGTGCGGAGCCTAGCGCGACCAGCAGTATTTTCGCGAGATCGCGCCGCACACGGGTCAGGCGCTCGGGATTGGGCGTGAGCGGGGAACTGCTGTGACCGCTGTTTTCGGGGGCGGCCATGATCAGGGGTTCCCGTAGATGTTCTTCATGCGCGCCGAATCGCAGCCGAACAGCCCGCAGCCTTTGCCCTGGCCATTGAAGACCCGCACCTCCTGCTTCCCACGCTTGAGCAGGAGACCGTACGGAACGGTTTGCTGGACTTCGTAAAAGTCGTTGCCGAGCGGAATGAAGCTCGCAATCTCCGCTTCGCCCTTGTCGTCCATCAGCAGGATGGCAGGCAGTTCCGCCTGATGCGGAAGCTGAAGGTAAGTGAACCGCCCGTCATCGAACACGATTATGGGGGCGAACGGCGCATGCCCCTCGACGCGGTAGTCGAAGTTCGCATGATCGAGTGCGATGTGAGGGCCGACCGAGCTGGCTATGACCGTTACCGGTTGCCCGCCGCCCGCTGCACTGTCCGAACCTCCGGCAGTGTTGTTCGCAGGCACGTTTTTAGGGTATTCGATGCCGAATGGCGAGACTTCTCCTGCCGTTGTCTGCGCCCCGCCATCCAGGTAGTGCCACACGACGCGGTGGTACACCTTGCCGTCGTCCGACGAGCGCAGGTCGAGCTCGTATCGGCGGCGTGTCGTGATGATCGTGGTGGCATTCTCGAGGCCGGGCAGACGCGCTTCGATGAATACGTCCCGCTTCGTGAGGGCTGTGTGTTCGAGCCAGCGCTTGCCGGTATCGGACAGATAGACGCCGACGACTTCCTCATCCGGCGCGAACACGAGGTGTGTTTCCTGACTGGTTCGCACGAGCACCGGGTAGGAGTAGTCCGGATCGTAGTCGTACACGACGAGAGACGCGTCATCGGGTGCGGCGTAGGGACCATTGATCGCGGCGCGCTGTGCAGTGGGGCGCCGGTGGCGTGTTGACGAAAGAGCAGGATGTGGGGGTGCCACGTCCGGCTGCTTCTGCGCCATGGACGGTAGGCTGGGCGGCAGGGGCGACGAAGCAAGGGGGGCCGACGATGCGGATTGCCCGTGGGCGCTCACCATGCTGGCACCGAGCAGCATCGCGACGCATGTGGCGGATGCAATGACCTTCATTGCGTGGCTCCCGGATTGACGCCGAGATAGGGCGTGAGACTGAAATGAGTGATGCGCAGGCCGATCGGGTTGTCCTTCTCTTCGCCGGGTTTGAGGGTCTCGGGCGCGAGCAGGAAGCTGATCGTGAGCAGCATCTGTTTCGGTCGCGACGGCTTGCCGTTCACGCTCTCGACCAGCGTGAAGATCAGGTACGCGACCTGGCCGTCGGGTGAAAATGAGGTGGAGTTCTCGACGAACTCGCGGGTGAGTCCGGGCGTCTGCACAACACGTTGAGCGACGGGATCAGTCACCGTGATGTAGGTCTCGAGTTCCCGCGTCGCGGCACCCGACGTCCATCCGAACGCAGCCGGAATCTGCCGCGCGAGCGTGTCCTGGCTATCGGCCTCGATCGTGAAAACACGCGAGGCCCATTTCACCAGGAAATAGCGCTTGTTCGCCGCAGTCGCCGAATACGTTTCGGCGTAACGGTCCGAGACCCACACTGCGCCGCTCTTTTCGTCATGCTCGACAAAATAGGGGCGCGGACCGCTGTGCGTGCTCTGAACGATCAATGCCGCGCATTCGCCGGCGGCAATCAGCGCGAAGGCAGCGGCGATCTTGATCGCGAGACGCTTTTCCCACAACGGGCGCTGGAATGCGGCGAACCATGCGGCCACGGCTTCTCCGGTGTTGGGCGGCGCGCAGAGATGAGTGCCGGCAGCGGCGGCCGCAACGGCACGCGGTGGAAGCGAGGGTGGCGTTTCTTTATCCATCGCTCATGCCTCCGCGCAGGTGCACTCGTGCGGTGCTACACTGAAACGCAGTTCACCTGCTGCGAGGGTGCAGCCATGGCCAGACTCAAAATCATCCTGCTGTATTTCGTGCTGCCGATTTTCCTGTTTGCGGCGTTCGTGCTGTATCAGGTTGGCGCGCAGCATTTCGGCGTGGCAATGATGCTCGTGGGCGCAGTCGTGTTTCTCGCGTGTGCCGCGCTTAGCCGGACGCCTAAGGATCGGGGGCAATCGCGCGAAGCCGATGAACAGCACTATCGGGACGCCGATGCGTCGTGGAATGCGTACTTCGCGAGTCAGCACAACGAGCGTCAACATCACTGACCTCATTTCAGAATGTTGGGCGTCAATTTGTTCCCCATGACACCCTTTCCGAAGCCACGTAATCCGCCGCCGGCACCGCCAGACACAAGCGATTTCGCAATGTCGGGTACCTGCCACATCATGAAAGCCCCGACCCCGCAGACCAGCGCAAGCGCCAGCATCGCGAGGTAGTTCGTCGCGTAATAGGCGTCGCTGTTCGCGCCGCTTTGCGTCGCCGTCTGCTGGACGAGCCCCTGGATACCGGGCAGCACGCCGCTATAGACGATCGCCATCATCAGCCAGGCCACGACCTTGAAGAGGCCAGCCGAAATCGTGAAGCATAGCCATCCATCGAAGAGGAATTCGCCGGCAGGCAGCACGTACCAGGGAATCAGGACCGGTCCGAGGCAAAACGCAATGTCCAGCAGGAACGAGCCAAACTGCACAACCACGACGAAGATCAATGTCATCAGCGTGATTGCGATGATCGCGAGCGCCTTCGCAAGGAAGGCGAGCAGAATTAGCGGCAGGTTTCTGATGAGCGTCCAGACCGAGCTCAGGCCCGCCGAGTTTGCGCCCGCGTCACTGGCCGTGCCGCATTCCTGATGCTCGGCGTTCGGAATCACGACGCCTTCAGGCGTGACGTCGGGCACTTCCTCGCAGATCTGCGCCGCTTCGGTGCGCACGCCCTGCATGATGGTCGATGCTGCATTGACGAGCGCACGCAGCAGGTCGCCCGGATTGCCGTCGCCGCCGGACACCCGTGATGCCATCGTCTGCATGTTGTCGACGAAATAGCTGTGAACCGTGCTGCTCCACGCGGTGAGCAACACCAGAATGACTGCGCACCTGATCAGATGGCGGAACAGGTTCGAGAAGAAGCCGGGGAAGTCGCCCTCGAGCAGCCACAGGAACACGTGCCAGGTGGCCATGACGAGTCCCAATGCAGCAAGCAGGTCAAAGCCATCGGAGAGAAACAGCGTCTGCAGACTCATGCCCTTCGCCTGCATCATTGCGAACAGGGTGTTGAGGACAGAGATCACATCGTTCATGACGCTGCTTCCTGGCGTTCAGCGCAGGCCACCGGCAACCCGCGCCATTGCCAGCACCGTGGCCAGTGGCACGGCGAGCCAGCCGGCCGCGAAGACCTGTGGGCTGTCCGCCTGCACGATCAGCAGTCCGGTCAGCAGCGACAGCCGGATGCTCCGCGTGATCCGCCGGTCAAAGCGCCACATTTCGTTGCGCTCGTCGTCGATGCTCAGGCCGTGCTCGCGATACGCACGGATGCCCTTGAGCACGACGCGCAGTTCGGCCGGTGTCATGCAGAGGGAACGGATCATCCAGCGCAACAGCATCGTCGCCTCCGGGCTACTGGTCCTGCAGCAGGTCAAAGTCAGGCGCACCCTGCGTTGTCTGCTGCTCCTGCTGGTTGGTTTGCCCCATCGCCGCGGCGCGCGCGGCAGCGAGTTGCGCGGCATTACCTTGGGCCTGCGCCTGGGAGACGCGGTCCTGCATTTGCTGCGCGACCTGACGCTGCATCAAGGCATGCAGGTCGACCATTTCGCCAGCCAGGACGTTGGATTGCTGGTTCAGTATCTGCAGGCCCTGCACGGTGCCGGTGACATCCGGAATCTGCGACTGAATCTGTTGCAGGTTCTGCGCGCGCCCGGCGAGCGCGTCGAGGTTCTGCATGTCCTGCGTAAGCTGCTGCTGATAGATGCCTCTGCGCGTCGAGGCAAGCGACGTGTAGGCCGACAGCCACTGCGCGGGTGACATGCCGGTTGTGTTCATCTCCGACAGGCTGCGCCCGAAGAGGCCGCTCGTGGCGTTCGCCGCCTGCTGCAACTGCGTGATTGCCGTGAACAGCGACTGGAAGTTCGAAATCTGCGTGCGGTAGGGGGCGATCGTCTGGTCGATGAGGGAGGCCGGTACCTGTTTCAGGTTCTGGACCATTGTCACGTACTGCTGCAGGCGCGTGATCTGCGCCTGGACATTCTGCTCCACCATCTGTGCTTGCTGGGCCACCGACGAGACAAGCTCCGCATGGTTCAGGAGTTGCGTGATCTCCGTGGCGCCGCCGGTCATGCCGCCACCAGCCCGGGCGGTGCTGATGGACAAAAGCACGCCGACGGCGAGCAAAGCGCGAGCGCGCCAGAGCAGGGTGTCACGCATGATCGACTTCAGGATGGGCATCAGGAGCGACCGCAGGAACCGGATCGCCGCGCGCCTGCGCTGTCGCTTCCTCGATGTAACGCTCCTTCCAGTCCGGAAGCCCCGAATGCAGATGCCGGTCGAACATGATCTGCGCGCTCATTTCCGAGCGCAGGATTGCAATCGTGCGGGGGTCGAGGGGCACCGAGATGCGCCGCGACGCGTCGCCCTGCTCGGCGATGAAATAGTCGCGCTTTGCAACGAGCTTCTGGATCGTGCGGATCTGACCGTCGGAAAGTCCGAAATCGCGCTGATAGGCGGTCTTTGCGGACGGTGTGAAGTTCTCGACGGGCACAAAGACGCGCACGAGCACGTTGTCGCGAATCTGCGGCCAGATCGCCGAGGACGACACCTGCTCGGGCGACTGCGCATCCATCCACACGCAGCCGAGTTTCTTGCGCATCGTGACGATCCAGTTGCCGATCTGTCTGGCGAACGATTCGTCGTCAAGCAGGTTCCAGATCTCGGGCAGCATGACGAGCGTCGGGCCGATCACGCCGTTCGCGCGGCGCTGCTCAAGTGAAAACGCACGTGTCGGACTGGAACCACGGATACCGTGCAAGAGGTTCATGATGGCAACTCCGGTTGGCCCAGCCATCAGTTGCAACGACCGTGCCAATGGAGTCAGTGTTCCCTTGGCCATGAACGGGCACCTGCCTTGATGATGCCCGGCGCGAGCAGACGAAAGGACGGCTCGATGTTGGTTTCAGGCAAACGTTTGGGCTTGTGTGTCACCTCGGGAGCCGACACCTGAGTGCATGTGACCCAGACCGTTGAAGAAATCGCGGCGCCATACGATGCGGACGTGGAAGTTCGCGCAGTGACCTTCAAACTGTAAAGCGATGAGATGAACGTGACTCATTGGCCAGCCACCTGAGGAGCCCACCTGCCAGGTTGAATCGTGAGGGCGGTGATTCAGCGCAGAGGACTGCGACTGCCCTCAACAGGTGGCGACGGTCGTCTGCGCGAGCGGGTCCCGTGCGGTTGACTTGCGCTCGCTGGCAGTCGGCGGGAACACGCACCAGTTGCCGTCGTCGTGCCTGAAGAAGAACAATGCGCGCGCTCCGGCCGGTGACCGCGCCTCGACGCATACGTAGCGGCGCCCATGCTTCCCGGTGCGACTGAACCTGGTTACGTGTACGACCGTCGTGGTCGTCGGGGCCAGCCACTTTTCGACCTGACAGCGCAGGGACTGCCCGTTCGAGTGTTTCATGCTCCGCTCCATCAGGTTCCCGCTCAGCTAACGGGACGGTTTCTCACCGCTCATCTCCTTAACGCCCCAGACGCCCGCAATGTTGACCCAAGGCTTCAGACTTCTGAAACGGAATATTTCAAGGTAGACGGACCCAGCACAGTTCCCAACATCCAGTGCTGAATCGCGCAAGTTGCCCCCAGGCAAAATGAACTCGCGCGCGCTCGGTACCGGTTCAGCGGCGCATGCCGGCTCTTGCGATGCAGCCGGAGGCAAGACTCATCGCGAGTGAGTCGTTCAATTTCGTCCGCGTTCGAAACTTCACGGTCAGATTTGACGTTGCCGTCAAATGCGAAATAACTCCTGTGTAGCGAGCATTTTGAGGGGACAATCTTAAAAAGGCGCGCGATGCCGGCAGACGCATGCTCGTCGTCGGCCTGTCTAGCCGATGCGCGTCTGAAGAAAAATGTCAGTGTTCTCACCGGCTTTGAGGCTGCGAATCGTTCTGGCGTTGGGGGCACACCGCAAACGGTGAATTCGTTAAGCGGCAGCGAGGCTCGATTTGAAATCATCTCTCATAGTCAAACTCAAGGCTCAGTTGACGGTAGCCCTCATTGCAGGCGCCATCGCACAGACCAGCGCGCTGCTGCTTTCAGTCACTGCCGACCTGAACGCGGGCGCCGTTTCTCCGACCGCGCTGGTTCTGTATGGCGCGGCGGCGGTATTACTTGTCTACGGATGGACTGTTTTCGACGCGCGCAGGGCATTTGGCGCAGCGGTCAGAAAGCGCCATCTGGTTCTGGAGGGTAGCCCGCCCCACATAACCTGGATTTGTCCGACCTTTCCCGGCCGCTGGCTTGCACTACTGTACGTTCACTTGCACCCAGAACTGGGCGAGTACGACGGAGCCTGACGCGGCCCGGCCAACTGACAGGGCCGAGGCTCGTGAAACGCAGCACCGTCAGCGCGACGGCGCCCCAGATGCCGATCGCCGCATAGGTCGGAACGAAGGCCACGGCAAACGTGGCGAGTCCCATCAGTAACAGCGTCACGATCAGCGTGGCCTTGCGTCCGATGCGACCGATACGCCCTTGCTGCGCGATCCCGCGCGGGCGGGCACACCGCCGAGAATACCGCCGCTCGGCCGCTTCGTTCAGCCGTCTGAAGTGGCCGGCTTGACCGCGTTCCTGCTCGGACCGGATGGCGGATCGATCACCGGTCAACAGATCGTGGTTTGCGGCGGAGCGTCGCTGTAACGTGCTAGATCGCCCCGTAGGATGGTCAACACCGCGGCGATCAAAAAATACGACGAGCTCAAGCACAGTGGTGACGAGACCGACGCGCGCTACCTAGCCCGTCTGCTACGCCTGGGCATCCTTCCTACCGGCGCCAACCTGCCGGCGAAGCACCGTGAGGTGCGCGGCCTGGCCCGCAAACGCATGTCACTGGCGCGCAGCGGTACCAGCCATATCCTCGCCGTCGAGAACACAACGGCGCGTCGGTCCGGCTTGCGAATCACGAGCAATCAGGTCAAGCATCCGGACCGGGCCCTTATCGACTAGCTGCATCTCCCCGACGACATAGCGCTCGCGGCCCGCGCGAACGTTGCGGTCATCACGATGCTCTCCGCACAGATCGCCATCATGGAAAAGCGTCTTCAGGAAAAGTTTGCGCTACGCGCGGACTACGCGCTCCTGACCGCGGTTCGCGGCATTGGGCAGACGCTTGTCACCATGATGGGTTGTTCGCGTGTTGCACAGTGCCTCAACCACCCAAACATTGATCGGTGGCTGCCAGCGATGGTCTCGGTATCAGAGGCCCCAGGGCCTTCAGATTCGGTAGTGACTCATCCTTGACATGAATCAATGGCGGTGAGACAGGAAGCCACAGATTTGCCCCAGGTAGCGATGTAGCATTAATTCATCGCTACCCGGCACCCAAAGTTCGGTTAGATCGTCATTCCGGGCGAAGCGGACGCGTGTTCGAAATCGTTAATCGTTGGCTTTAGGAATCCAGATGCTATCCGTCACCGCTGTCCTGATCAGTTTGGCTCCCATGTGGGCAATTTTGCTCGCCGTATCCTGCGCATCCGCATACTTGCTCTTTTGGCGTAAGGCGATCAAATAATCCCGGCCTTCGGGCGTATCGAAAGCCGAAGAGCATGATCGAGGTTGCCGGGCAAGCTCGCCTTGTGATGTGCAGCCTCAAACGTCTGCCATAACTGGTGGGTGTCGCTCGCCATGCCATAGCCGGCGTCAAACGCCTCGGGCACGTAAAAGCGTGTGAAGCTCCAGGCAGTGCCTTCCGGGTAGATGTGTCAGTTTGTCGGTCATCGTCGAGATTCCTGTCGAGGGCGCTACCTTGACGAAGTGGTGGTAGCGCGGGGGGCGATGGCGAGCAGCTCAGCCCTGCCAGTGCGAGCAACGGATGACGCTGCAGAAGTTGCCGCGGTGGAAGTGCGGCTCCTTGTCGGCGATCACGTCGGCCTTAACGTTGCCGAAGGTAGTGTCCGGCTTGTGCTTGATGCCGTCATAGAACGCCTGGATGATGTCTTCCTTGAACTGAGTCGTGCGTGGGAAAGCACGAACGACGGCCTCGCGTTCTGCGTCCGGGTATTGGTTGTAGGTGAGGCCAAGCACGTCCATCTCGACGCCAGCGGTCACGAGGGCGACGACGGGGTGCATGTGCTGCGGCACGCCGGGCGTGGTGTGGAGCGCGATCGCGGTCCACACCGTGTAAGCGTCCTCTTCCGAGATTCCGTGGCTCCTGAGGAAGGCGCGGGCGGCGTGCGCGCCGTCGACCTCAAAGCGCTCGTCCTTGCTGCTATGGCTCGGCATAAGCCCGATGTCGTGGAACATTGCGCCGGCATAGAGAAGCTCGCGGTCGAACTTCAGGCCGCGCTTCACGCCGGCCAAAGCGCCGAAATGATAGACGCGGCTCGAATGGTTGAAGAGCAGTTGCGTCTCGGTGTCGCGAATGTACTCAGTGATGGCACGCGCCAGCTTCGAATCGGGAATGGCGGCCTCGCGGATGACGGACATAGGGTTCTTCCTTCGGTGGGTTAGATTTATCAAGGATAGGACCGTGATAGCATGTCTTCAATAGGCGTAACACGTCGATTCAGGACATTTAAAGATTAAGGCGGCCATCGATGCGCAGTAAGGTCAAAACGATCGTGGTTATGGCGCTGCCAGGTGTGCAGCTACTCGATGTATCCGGTCCGCTGGACGTCTTCGCCGAAGCGAACGTGCAGGCCGGGCGTGAGGTGTATCGACTGCTCGTCGCAGCGGGCGGGCCCGGTCCGATTCGCAGCTCATCCGGAGTCCGGTTGATGGCCGACCGAATCATCGACCGTGACATGGACGAAACTATCGACACACTTCTCGTCGCCGGCTGCCCGAACGCGGCTGAGGTACCGGCTCGCAGCGTGGTGGTCGACTGGCTTAGGCAACGCGCTCCAAAGGCGAGGCGCTTCGGGTCCGTGTGCAGCGGGGCGTTCTTTCTTGCAGCAGCAGGGTTGCTGAGTGGCAAACGGGTCACGACTCACTGGGCGGTTGCCGAGCGGCTCGCCCAACAGTTCCCAGACGTGACGGTCGACGAGGACGCGATTCAGGTCAGGGACGGGCCGCTGCGTACCGCTGCGGGCGTGACAGCCGGCCTCGACCTGGCACTTTCTTTGGTGGAGGAAGATCTCGGGCGTGAGATCGCCCTCAAAGTCGCAGGCCAACTCGTCATGTTCTTCAAGCGGCCCGGCGGCCAACTGCAGTTCAGCCGCAAGAGCGAAGCCGCACCTGCAGGCCGAGCGGCGTTGCAGGAGCTTCAGCGCTGGGTCGCTGCCAATCCCGAGCTTGACCACAGCGTCGCAAGCCTCGCCGAGCGCATGAACCTCAGTCGGCGGCACTTTTCGCGGCTCTTTCGCAGCGAGATAGGCATCACGCCCGCAAACTGGGTTGAGGAGGCACGGGTGAACGCGGCGCGTCGCTTGCTGGAGCAAGGGCAAGCAGCACCGAAGCAGGTCGCTGCGTGTTGCGGGTTCGCCGATGCAGATGTGTTTCGGCGGGCATTTTCGCGACACGTAGGCGTGACGCCAGCGGAATACCGCAAACGGTTCGCGACGTTCGTGCCTCAGCAATAACCGGGCGCAGGATCTGCAGCGGATGCCTTCTTTGCTCCATTCAACCGACAGGCAACGAACCAGATTGGCAACGCCGGCGTTTGCCGAACAAACGATTGTTCAATCTGTTTGAGCGATTCTCCGATTCTCCGCGAGGGTAGCGTACCAGCGCTTGCGTCCGCGCTTCAAAAGCGCGCCGCGCCTGATGATCGATCCGGTGTAGGCAACCGTCGGCCATGCAGCGAGATCAATAGCCTGAAACTCCGGCCTGCGGTGGTTCATGGGTTCGTCTCCGCAGTGGTAAACGAAGTGAGCAGTGATAGCGCCTGCGTATGCAGATCCGGCGCATTGAGCCGGCCGGCATACAACATGCGGAATACGGCTGTGCGGACGAGAACCGGGTCCCCATGGAGACATTCCGCTCGATCTCAACAAGCAACGTCCGGGGACGAACCAGAAAGCGCTCGATCGCACGCTGCAAGGACGGCGAAACAAGGTTCTTGTTCGCCACGATGCACGCCAGCATGCGCTGCCAGTTGTCGATCCACACCCGCGCAGCTGCGAGGGCAGCCGGCGACACTTTCCGGATGGGCAGTGCTGCTCCATCGAGATGACGATGGGATGTGCTTGCTTGTCCGCCATCAATCGTATCACCAGGGATAGTTAACGTTTGGCGGTCAACGTAACGCACCCAAAAGTCGGCAAGACGCTCCTTCCCGCTAACATTCACACAACCGGGCCGCTCGAAGACGATCACCGCAGGAGATCCGCCTCGAACAGAATCCACTGCTCAAGCAGGTCGCGTCTGTAGGACGTCAGCCGTCGCGGCAGCTTCGGACTGAAGCTGGCGCGACGGTGTGCGCCGCGCGGGCGAGCAAGCGCGACCGGCTCTGCGATGCGCAGAGAATTTTCCATAAGTTCAAGGGTCTTACGGACGGGCTTCGAAGTATATGACGCGAAGTGACAAATTTAACGCGGATTTTGCGAATTGCCGGTTTTATTTCGTTCGGACTGCAAGCAAAGCAGTCACTACTGCGGTTCCTCCGCCCGAATTATCAACGTACGGACGGTGGCACATTTAATGCGGTCTACGGTCCGAGAGGAGGCGAGATTAGGCGGGATGTGTGAGAGTGCGGGAAACGGCTGACCGCCGCTTTTGGGGCGACGCGTGGAAGGAATCGCCATCGACTTCGCTGATTCCTTCGAATAGTTTCCGAACGGTGTCCGAGTCGCTACTCGGGGCTTTTTAACGCCCACCGATCCGGCAATATCACCATGAACCCAGATACGGCCTCATGTAGTCGGACTGCCTGGAGTGTTCACGCAAAAAGGCCGGCACTTCGATATGCCTGGACCGTATCGTCGAACACCGACACGTCGCCGCGTCCACGAGCGACCAGTTGAGCGCCTTCAATAGCCGCGAAAATTGCAAGTGCCTGGCGCTTGATAGACTCGGCATCCCTTCCGTCTTCCCTGAAAGACAGAACCTTACAAAGCCAGTCAACGTTCACCTCTGTGAAGCGATCGACTTCTACCCGGACGTCGGCGGGAAGGTCATGATGCTCTGCCGCCATGATGCCGCAAAGACACATTCGATTGTCTTGCACGAGTGCTGAACGAAAGATGCTCGCATAGCGCTCCAGCGTCAGCTGCTCGTTATCGAACCTTTCGAGCAGGTCATGCAGTAAAGTGACCGCTTCCTCCGTGTACTGGCGCGCTAAAGCCGCGCCTAGATCACCCTTTGTAGGAAAGTGGTGATGCACGCCTGCGCTCTTGATGCCGACCTCTTTGGCGATATCCCTGAAACTCAGTGCGTTGTATCCACGCGCCTGCACCATACGTCGAGCGGCGGCAAGGATGCGCTGTTTGGTGTCCGTTGTCATTGGGAGACTATAACACGCTACCTATCGATAAGTAAGTGTTGACAAGGACAGGGCGCCTCGATAAAGTCGTGTCACCTACCTATCGATAGGTAATGACCCTTTTTGAGGCCGACCATGAAAATTTTCGACATTCCAGGTTTTCCCAACCCGCTTCGCATTCGGATCGTGCTGGCGGAGAAAAGTCTCGCTTCCCAGGTTGAGTTCATCAAAGTTGATCTCCCCGCTGCGGAACACAGGCAAGCCGCTTTCCTCGCCATCAACCCCACCGGGACTGTGCCTGTTTTGCAGTTGGATGACGGAACGTACATCTCGGAGTGCACGGCCATCACTGAGTATCTTGACACTCTTGACGGCAATCCGGTGCTGACGGGCAAGTCGCCCAAAGAGAAGGCGTTGGTTCATATGATGCAGAAGCGGGCTGAGTCAGAACTGATCGATGCGGTAGGGATCTACTTTCACCATGCGACACCCGGTCTTGGACCGGCGCTTCAGGCGTTCAAGAGCCCTGATTGGGAGGGCCGCCGAGAATGGGGTGAACGCTCACGCGACAAGGCTATTGCCGGGATGCGCTACTTTGACAAGGTGGTCGCGGCCCAACCGTACGTTGCAGGCGAATTCTTCTCAATGGCGGATATCACAGTTTGGGCGGGACTTGTCTTCGCTGGTTTTGCAAACATTCCGGTCCCCGAGGATTGCACCGCGCTGCTCAATTGGCGGCAGACGGTTGACGAGCGCTCTTCCGTCAAGAATCCGGCGTAAGCAGCGTTCCTCCGCAAAACCACGCCGGTTCTCGGAACGCAGTACGAACATTTTTTAATGTGTTGAATTCAGGAGTGCTGAAGTGCGAAAAACGATGAAAATCGCGACGGTCAAAGCGGGGGTGCTAGTACTTGCTACAGCTGCCGCTTTCGCAACTACGCCATCTAATGCAGCAGGGGAAGGGCAGAACCTGCGCGCCGTCTACACGCATCAGACAGCGCCGACGAGGTTTATCGATGCAAACGGTACGAAGCTCGCCTATCGGCGTTTCGGAAAACCCGGCAATGTGCCGCTGGTCTTTTTCCAGCATTTTGTTGGCAACATGGACAACTGGGATCCTGCGGTCATCGACGGTTTTGCTAAAAATCGAGAGGTAATTCTGTTCGACAACGCAGGCGTCGCCAGTTCAGAGGGAGAAGTTCCCAGCACTGTCGAGGGGATGGCACGACATGCCATCGACTTGCTTCACGCACTCAACATCAAAAGGGCTGATCTTCTCGGATTCTCTCTGGGAAGTCTCGTCGTACAGGAAGTTGCCGTTGAGCGCCCTGAAGTTGTTCGACATCTGGTGTTGGTGGGGAGTGGACCTCGCGGCGGGGCTGGAATGGCCACGCTTACGCCAGAGTTCCAGGAAATGATCAAGAAGGACAGCGGAAACAACGATCAACTGCTGCTCGATGTGTTCTTCACGCAATCAGACGCGAGTCGCGCTGCGGGGCGTGAATTCCTCAATCGCCTTCATGCTCGTTCGAGAGATCGTGACCCGGACGTGAATGATAAGGTCGCACCGGCGCAGGTAGCGGCGTTCGCGGCATGGGGCGCGCCTCACGCTGATGCGGATACATACCTGAAAAACATCAAGCAGCCTGTGCTCATCGTTGGCGGCAATCACGACATCGTTCACTATCCGGTGAATTCGTTTGCCTTGGAGGAGCAGCTGCCGAACGCTCAGCTGATTCTGTACCCTGACTCGAGTCATGGGGCGCAGTATCAGTATCCCAAGCGCTTCGTGGCCGATGTCACGGCCTTTCTCGATCGCGAAGACTAAAACCTTCATGCAGCAGCCGATGCGCGCTTCTGTTCGTCGTCTCATAGCTGGTAGCCACGGAGAAGAGATAAGGTCAAGTCTGGTGTATGGGCGGTTGATGGCCGGCGACGTCAAGCGGCGAGTTTCTGCTGAACCGGTTGGTCGCCTTGCACCGGCTCGCCGTCCCTGAAGGCAATGCCCTCCAGCAACAGCTTGATCTGCTCAGGGCCGTTGATGCGGCGCCAGGTTTTCTCGGCTTCCTCGATCAGCTTGAATGCCAGACCGAGGAAGGTCGGTCGCGACACGCAGTTGCGCGTGCGCGTGGTGCGATGACGCACGGTCGCGAACGTCGACTCAATCGCATTCGTCGTGCGCAGGTGCTGCCAGTGTTCGGCCGGAAAGTCGTAAAAGGCCAGCAGACTCTCCCGGTCCTTCTTCAGCGTCTCA
>NZ_FRAB01000046.1 GCF_900142195.1 Paraburkholderia terricola | reverse complement strand
CCCCTGGTGCGATGCACCAGACACTACTTCTTCCAGATTGGTCGTGTTGACCCCCGCGTCAACCTGACAACAAGTCATGCCTGATGACCATAGCGAGTCGGTACCACCCCTTCCCATCCCGAACAGGACCGTGAAACGACTCCACGCCGATGATAGTGCGGATTGCCCGTGTGAAAGTAGGTAATCGTCAGGCTCCCATGCAGAAACACAGACCCCACCCCACACCGGTGGGGTTTGTGCGTTTACGCGCCATATTCGAGATGGGGCTAAAAACAAACATCTAATCGTGCTCTCTCGCAACGACCAACCAGCACATAAACATCGCTCGCCAGGGCACTTCTGTTTTTCAAACAGCACTAACAGCATAGTGCCCCAGCAAGCGGTGCACGCAAAATTCCGCATCAATGCGTGGCGGCATCGCCGCTGCCAACGGCGCAGGCACGAACCGGCATGACTTCATCGTCGGTATATAACTGACCGATTTCCGCAAGTAGCGCCTCGTCGCGTGCAATCACTTCCGGCAGGTGGGCGCGCAGAAATTCGACCCACGTCCGCGTCTTGGCATCGATGAACTTACGCGATGGATACAGCGCGTAAATGTTCATTTTCTGCAGCGTATATTCCGGCAACACGCGCATTAACGTTCCATCACGCAACCCGGAAATCGCCGCGTAAAGCGGCACCATGCCGATGCCCATCCCTTCGCGAATCGCAACGATCAGCGACTCCGCAATGTTCACGTGCACGGGCCCATTCACTTCCATCATCTCGCCTCCGTTTGGCCCGTCGAGCAGCCATTCGTGCGGCGGAAATGCTGGCGTGTGCAGGATCAGACATTCATGATGCGCGAGATCGCCCGGCTGTTGCGGCGAGCCATGCGTCCTCACATAAGCAGGCGATGCACACAAGATGCTAAAGGTCGTTCCGAGCGGCAGCGAGACAAGATCCGAGTTGGGCAAATTCGAGGCGCCGATCACTGCGACGTCCGCACTGCCTTCGAAGAGATCGGGCATACGCTGGGACAACGTCAGCTCCACCGTCACCTCCGGATACAGCGCGCGATAACGCGAGATAGCCGGCAGCACATAGTGCTGGCCGATGCTGGCGAAGCTATGCATTCGCAAGGCGCCGCTGGGACGCTCGTGCGCGCAACTCGCCTCTTCTTCCGCCGTGTCGACGTCCGCGAGTATTTGTTGGCATCGCTCCATATAACGCTCGCCCGCGGTGGTTAGGGCGAGTCGCCGTGTCGAACGGTTTAGCAACCTGGTACGTAGATGGGCTTCGAGTTCCGATACTGCGCGGGACATCGCCCCGGTCGTTGAATTGAGCGACTGCGCTGCGGCGGTAAAACTACCGGCTTCCACGACTCGCACGAACACTCGCATATTTTGTAACGTATCCATCGATCCTTCTAATTCACGGCAGAAGCCGTATTGTCCGCCTGTCCCGCAAGCGCATTGTTGTTCGTTCTGGAAGGGACTTTCCGAACCAGTCCCATTAGTGCGTGCGTCGCACGCTCCTACAATCGGCGCCTTGCCTGCCGGTGTGCGCAACATTCGCCGGCGCTTCTTTCAGCATCACCCGGGGCGCATTGCTTTCCGATGAAACGCCAACACGCGATCGAACCGCCTGCGAATTCCCGCCGACAGTGGAACGTCGCATCGCAAACGATGCCCGGCGCGGCGATTCGTGATTGGGCAAACAGCGAGGGTCTGATCTGGCTGCATCTGTTGAAAACGGTCACCGCGGGTCTGCTGGCGCAAGGCATCGCGATGCTGCTGGATCTGCCGCAGCCGCGCATTGCAATGACGACAGTGTTCGTATTGATGCAGCCGTTCAGCGGCATGGTGCTCGCCAAAAGTTTCTATCGGCTTTTCGGCACCGCGGTGGGCACGGTCGCGGCGCTCATGCTCGGTGCGCTGTTCGTCCAGCAGCCTGAACTGTATATGTTCGGCATGGTCGCCTGGGTGAGCGCCTGCATCGCTGCCGCTGTCCGATATCGGCATTTCAAGTGGTATGGTTTTGTGCTGGCGGGTTACACCGCCGCCTTGATCGGCGTCCCGAATGTCACCGCGCCTCACGACCTGTTTCTGGCCGCGCTCACACGCGCGGCGGAAGTAACGATTGGCATTGTGTGCTCGAGCGCGGTCAGTGCGTTAATCGCGCCGCAGCGTTCGAGTCTTGCTCTGCTGCACGCGCTGCAAATTCGATACACAAATTTTACTGCGTTCGCGGCCGACGCGCTGGGACGTGGAATCGAGCGTGGTCAGTTCGAGCGGCGCTTTGCGAACCTCGTCGACGAAATCGTGGGTTTCGAGGCGACGCGCATTTTCGCCGCGTTCGAAGATCCCGCCATGCGCTCACGCAGCCAACATCTAGGCCGTCTGAACGGCGAATTCATGGATGCATGTGCGCGGCTGCATGCACTGCACCAATTGCTCAAGCGTGGGCGTGTCAACGCTTCGGCGCGTGTGATCGACGCGATCAAGCCGTACTTCCATCAGCTATCGTTGTTGCTGGCGCCGCAAGCTGACGCCACCGTCGATGCCTCGCGCGTCGCAGCCCGCTTGCGGCTCTTTCAGGCAAGCCTGCCACGGCGCGTGCGCGAAACAAGACGTCCGCTGGAAACCGCGCCTGCCGAACCACTGGCGGATTTCGACACGGCCGCCGAACTGCTGTATCGGTTCGTCGACGAATGGATTCGCTACTCGGAAACCTACGCGGCTTTGGCGAGGCGCAAGCCAGAGAACAAGCAACGCAATGGCAGCCGCTACGTGAGCAGGACGAACGGCTCTCTCGTCGCATTCACTTTCGTGCGGTCCGCGGTGGTCTTGTCGATCGTCGGATGGTTCTGGATCGCGACCGATTGGCCGAGCGGTGGTCTAGCGGTGATCGGCGCGGCACTGGTGTGCGCTCTGACTTCCACCGCGCCGAATCCTTCGAAGACAGCCGTGCAGATGGCGCTCGGCGCCGTGCTGGCCACCATGACCGGCTACTTCTTCACATGCTATGTGTATCCCAACATCGACGGTTTTCCGCTCCTTTGCATCATGCTTGCGCCAGTGCTTGCGCTCGGCGGGTTCGTCGCGACGCGCAAGCTCACGGCCGGATATGGCATCGGCTTCTCCGTGTTCTTTTGCCTGCTGGCCGGGCCGGACAACGTCGTCACCTATGCGCCTGATCTGCTGATCAACAACGGCCTGGCGCTCGGTGCTGCGATGCTGTTGGCGGCAATCGTTTTCGCGGTGGTTTTTCCGGCCGATATGCCGTGGCTCATCGACAGGATCATGGGCGATCTGCGTGAGCAAGTCGTGTTCGCATGCAACGACAAGCTGCCCGGTCTCAATCAGCGTTTTCAGTCGAGCACACACGACCTCGCCTCCCAATTGCGCCTGCTGCTGACGCGACGCTCCCGCCGCCGCCGGGATGCGTTGCGCTGGATGCTTGCGACACTCGAAGTCGGCCACGCCGTTATCGATCTACGCAGCGAAGCGTCACGCGCCACCTACGCGGTGACAATTCATCGACGTTGGGATAGCGCTCTGGAGCAAACCTGCAACGCGCTCTCGCAACTGTTCGCGCGGCCTGACGCGCATGCTCTGGAGCACGCGCTCGTGGCGGTGCGCTCGGCCACATGGATCGCGCAGGAAGTGTTGCAAACCGTTCATGCCGACCGCGACAAACGCCATGACTTGCAGCGCATTCTGAGTTGCCTGCATTTCATCCGCACTGCGTTGCTCGACAAGGACGCGCCTTTCAATACACGTTGACCGATGCTCATGTGATCGGTCGCACATGTCGATCCTTCCGCCGGATGGAAAGGTCACTTCCGGACAGCCACGTTTATCCGCATGGACGGCGGCTCTATAGTTTCATCGCTGCCTCGCAGTAACCGTAAGTCCCGGAGAAAGAAATGAAAGTGTTGAAGATTGTCCTGATTGCCTGTGCTTTATCCGCTGCTGTTGCTCATGCACAAACCGCGCCGTCCACGCCGCAACAGAAGGCCGCCCAGGCAAATAACCAACGCGCCGACAGCGCCGCCATGCAAGACCACCGTGCCGCACCGGCCGCTAAAGCTGAAGAGTGCGTCGGCCCCATGAGTTTCTGCAATATCTATTTCGGTAGCTAGTCAGCGCCGCACCGTACGCAAGTCATGCCTGCAAGAGCCGTCGCGAAAGTGACGGCGCGACGAAGTACCTGGCCGCGACGCCGTCTCATCGAGACGTCGCGCCTGTTGCGACAATCGGGCTACTGAACGAAGCACGCCGCCGATGTGCGCACCGGTAGCCAGAACTGGTGACCATGGAGAGACTCAGTTTCATGTACGAAGATCGGATTCGCTGCGCCGCGCTGCGCGGAAAAATCACTTCCGCCGCAACTGCGGCGCTTCTCATTCAGGACGGCATGTGCGTCGGCGCCAGCGGTTTTACACGCGCGGGCGACGCAAAAGCCGTCCCTGTCGCGCTCGCCGAACGTGCGCGCAACGAAGGCAAGCCGCTGCGCATTACGCTGATGACCGGTGCATCGCTCGGCCACGACGTCGATCGCATGCTGACCGAGGCACACGTGCTGGCGCGTCGCTTGCCGTTCCAGGTGGACAAGACCCTGCGCGATGCGATCAATCGTGGCGAAGTGATGTTCGTCGATCAGCATCTGTCCGAAACCGTCGAGATGCTGCGCGCGAATCAACTCGGCAAACTCGACGTCGCGATTATCGAAGCGGCAGCGATCACCGAGACGGGCGGCATCGTGCCGACCACTTCCGTCGGCAATTCGGCGAGCTTCGCAATGCTCGCCGAGAAGATCATCGTTGAAATCAATCTGGCCCAGCCGATCGCTCTCGAAGGGCTGCACGACATCTGGATTCCAGGCCGCAGGCCGAACCGCGAGCCGTTGCCGATCGTCCATCCACACGATCGCGTCGGTACACCGGCCATCGACGTTCCACTCGACAGGATCGCGGCGATCGTCATTACCGATATGGCGGACAGTGCGTCCACGGTGTTGCCGGCCGATGAGGAGACGAAGATGATCGCGGGCCACCTCATCGAGTTCTTTCAGTACGAGGTGTCGCGCGGTCGCATGCCTCGGCGCTTGCCGCCGCTGCAGGCGGGCATCGGCACGATCGCCAATGCGGTGCTGGCGGGCTTCGCCGACTCGCCTTTCGATCCCTTCGAAATTTACTCGGAGGTACTGCAGGATTCGACGTTCGACCTGATGGATGCCGGCAAGGTGACGTTCGCCTCAGGTGCATCGATTACGTTGTCGGCCGCGCGTCAGGCGCAGGTGTTCGGCGAACTCGAACGCTATCGCGATCGTCTGGTATTGCGCCCACAAGAGGTCAGCAATCATCCGGAAGTGATCCGGCGGCTTGGGTTGATCGCGCTGAATACCGCGTTGGAATTCGACATCTACGGCAACGTGAATTCGACGCATGTGGGCGGCACGCACATGATGAACGGCATCGGCGGCTCGGGCGACTTTTCACGCAATGCGTCTTGCGCGATCTTCGCAACCAAATCGATGGCCAGGAGCGGCCGCATTTCGAGCGTCGTGCCGATGGTGCCGCATTGCGACCACAACGAACATGACGTGGACGTGGTCGTGACGGAGCAGGGCTTGGCCGATCTGCGCGGGCTGGCGCCGCGCGAGCGCGCCACGCTGATCATCGAAAACTGTGCGCATCCGCTGTATCGCGATCTGTTGCGCGACTACTATCGGGACGCCTTGCAATGGGGAGGACAAACGCCGCATCGACTGGACCAGGCTTTCAACTGGCATACGCGGCTGCGTGACACCGGCTCGATGTTGCCGGCTGAGGAAGTGCTTCTCTAGTCGAAACCGACGTCAGGCGGCCTTCGCCCCTGACGCCGGAAGACATCAAATGCGACCCTCAACCACCTCGGCGGACGAGGCGGATAAGAAACAGCAGAATGACCGCGCCGATGACAGCAGTAATGATCGAGCCGATCCAGCCGCTGCCAAGCGAGATATGCAGCACACCGGCAAGCCACCCGCCGATGAACGCGCCGACAATCCCGACGATGATGTCGACGATCAAGCCGAAGCCGCCGCCCTTGACGAGCACGCCGGCCAGCCAGCCGGCGATCGCGCCGATGATGAGCCATGCAATGATGCCGTGTTCCATAATCGAGACTCCTTGGTTGAGTGTGAAAAATTCACGGTGACAGAGCTTAGTCGATGGTCATGCGGCAGTCCATATTCAGGACGGTAAATTAACATTGTCTGAATGTATTGCGACTAAGTGTAGACGATGCGCCCGCATAAGCGGCACTTGCTCACGGCGCGTCACTCCGGCGTCGGCTCCGCTTCTGTGGCCGTCCAACTGACGCTCGATACGCTTTTTTCCATGCTGATGCGGCTTGCCATCTGTTCTAGCTTCGGTTGGTCCTTGGGATGCAGCTTCAGTGTCGCCGTGACACGGATACGTCCGGTATCGCCTTCCACGTCCTCGCTGGTCAGGCTCTGGAACGACAGTGGCGTCGAATACATCGAGTTCGACACGGCGGTGCGAATGTGAATCTCGTCGGTTTCCCGGCAGACAATCGTCAGCACGTACTCGCGAATCAGGTCCGCGTTGGAAACCGGCGCCGCGTTGATAGTGCGGCTCACTTCACGCAGCACCGTATTGGTGAGCAGCACGACCGCGGTGCCGGCGATCGCGGGGCCGTAATGGCCCGCACCGCATAACACGCCGACCGCCGCCGAACACCACAAGGTCGCCGCGGTATTGATGCCCTGAATGGAACCCTTGTCGCGCATGATCACGCCGCCGCCGAGAAAGCCGACGCCGGATACGACATACGCGGCGATCTGGGTGATGCCGGTAGTCCCGTTGCCGGTCAGTACGCCGAGGGTGACGAACAGGCACGCGCCGCTCGCGACGAGTGTGATCGTGCGCAGGCCGGCGTTGCGCTGACGCATCTGCCGTTCGAGGCCGATTGCCACGCCGCAGGCGAAGGCGGCAAGGAGCCGCAAGACGAATTCAATTGTCATCGGTAAGAAAGCTTGTGGCGCGTATCCGCGCAGTGTGAACCGTGCGCATGACAGCAGCGCGAATCGCCGACGAAACGCGGATGCGGTCAGGCATGACGAGAACGCGAGCGGGGCTCGCGGCGGCGCTGAACGTCGCGGAGCAATCGGATGGCATCGAACCATGCGGCGCTTCACACGCGTAGAAGCGCGATAAAAGGCTGTGAAAAGTAAAGAGACGACGCGCACCGTCGAGCCCGGAGGCAAGACGGCGACAGGCAGGAGAGCTGACGCGGAAATCTTGCCGATCAGGCGATCGGGTGAATCGAAGCTCGACTGGTAGTACTGCTACTGTCCAAGATCGTGATTCCGGCTAAATGAAGTGGGCGAATTTTAGGCGGCTCTGCAAAGGTAAGTCAAGCCGGGATAAAGCACACAGTGCTGGCGAACTCATGTCCTGTTGTGGAAACTTCCAGTGAAAATCTGGAACTATCACCGCGTAAATGGGGACTCCGAATATTGACCGACCTCATCCCGGAAACCACACTGTTCGCACATTTCCAAATACGTCGCGCGCTTTTAGCACTCTCGCAGCGCTCAATCCACGTTTCACTTCTAGCGGCTTTGCTCGAGCATTGTGCGGAAGGTCTTGATCCAGGATTCGCTCGACGTCGTCCGTTTTAGCCGTTTACCCCAGTTGAGGAAAGTATGAAAGTTCAAGCTCGTCGCATCATCGCCGGCGCGTTGATTGCTGCCGCTCCGCTCATGTCGTTTGCCGCAGGTCTGCCCGCGCCGTTCGAAGGCAGCAGCACGCTGCAGGCGGAAGGCGTCGTGACATCGGTAGACATGGCGAAACATTCGGTCACCGTGCGCGATGCTCGGGGCAGCCAGGCTTCGTTCAATGTCACCGACTCGCGCGACCTTACGCAGATCAAGCAGGGCGGCAAGGTCCACGTCCGCATGGTGCGCAACGCCGTGATCAGCGTTACCCGTGGTGCCGGTCAAGGTGCTGCTACGCCGGTCGTTCAGTCCAACACCGCCGGGAACGTCACCGCCGAGATCCAGACCGTCGACCACGCGTCGGGCATCCTGGCCCTGAAGGGTCCGAATGACGCCGTGTTTCATATCAAGGGCCGCGAGCCGGCAACACTCGCCAATGTGACTCCTGGTATGCAGGTGTCGGTAGCGTTCGCGCCGCAAGTCAGCGTGGCCGTCGTGCCAGCGCAATAGGCAGGCTAACGGGCGCCGCACGTTGGCGCCTTGGAAGCGGATGTCATTGCCGACGTCCGCGCTCCTGTCATGCAGTCAGTCCAATACAACGCAGGCGCCGTTTCATGACGGCGCCTGCGTTTCGCTTTATTTGGATGCCTTAATCGGGCTCGCCAGGCACAAGGCGTAAGCGCGTGATTTCAGACGGCGCGCCGAGACGCTTCGGCGGTCCCCAATACCCTGTGCCACGGCTCGTGTACACCCACAGTCCATTCAGGCGAGCGAGGCCGGCTGTGAACGGCTGCTGAAATCTCACAAAGAAATTCCACGGAAAGAACTGACCGCCGTGCGTGTGGCCGGATAGCTGCAGCGTGAAACCGGCGGCCGCGGCCGCCTCAGCGGAGCGCGGCTGATGGGCGAGCAGCACCTTGATCAGCACGTCGCCAGGCGCGCCGGCAAGCGCGGCGACAGGGTCGCTACGATGCAACGGGTCATGATGACCCGCCGAATAATCGGTCACGCCGGCAATCACGGCGCGCGCGCCGTCGTGGTCCACGATCACGTGTTCGTTGAGCAGCACGGTCAATCCGAGGCGCCGGAATTCGTCGATCCATGCATTTGCGCCGGCGTAATACTCGTGGTTGCCGGTAACGAGGAAAGCGCCGTGACGCGCGCTCAACCGCGAGAGCGGCTGCGTGTGGTTCCTCAATTGCGGCACGCTGCCGTCCACGATATCGCCGGTCACGGCAATCAGATCGGGCTCGAGACGGTTCACCGCATTGACGATGGCGTCCACGTAATGGCGTTTGATGGTCGGGCCGACGTGGATATCGCTGATCTGAACAATCGTGAAGCCGTCCAGCGCGGGCGGTAAATCGTCGATCGGCACTTCGATCGTCACCACTCTGGCGCGCCGGCGCGCGTTGACGAGACCGACGAGCGTCGAAAGCAGCGCAGCCAAAGGCACCGCTGCCGCCGAACCGGTCCGCCAGTTTCCCATCGCCACGGCGCGCGGCCAGATTGCATCGATGGTGAGCAGCGACGCGAGAACCACGTCGCGCAAAAAAGTCAGCACCAGCAAAGACGAGAAAAAACCCATCGCCAGCAGGCCGACCCATGCGAGCCGGTCGCCGAGCGGCTGTCGTTTGATGGTGCGCGCCAGCATGCCGAGCGGAATCAGAAAGATCGACAGCACGAGCCACAGCGCGCAAAGCCCTCGGCCGACAGTATCGATCGGCATGTCTGGAATCAGACGGAAGCCGACATAAATATGCAGCAGGATGCCAATGAGGATGATGCGGACAAGAAACGATGAGCGGCGCATAGGGAAGATAAGGGCGGGAAGGGTCCGAGACGAACTGAACCTTGGGCGACTCGGAGACTGCGATGCCGCGTTAGCGAACGGGGTGAACCATTCTACCGGCATGTGCCACTGCGCGCGGGGCGGCACCAAACTTGCTCGCCAAGTTATGGAACCCGCCTTGGGCGGCCGCCCCGGCTACTGCATCGCAGCATCGACATATCGCGACGCAAGGCCCACCCGGCGGTGCTTGGAGCCATAATTAAATGGGCTTTGAATCGTGTCCGTGCGTAGACTATTCTCAAAATGAACCGGCTTGCATCAGGGCCGCCGCGGCCGGATCGCGGTTCGTTTTATCGCCGGTAAAGGCGAGGCAGGGGGCATCATGAAACTGCTCAGATCAGGCAATCAGTTACGGCCCGCGCACCACGCGCATCATGTCGGCTACGAGGGCAGCCATGTGATGCTGCCGCTGGTGGTCTTCTCGCTGATGGCGGTCAGCCTGTACGTCGGCGTGCGCAACATCGACTTTTCCGAACTGGGCAAAACCGCGCTCTTCTACATCGTGATGGTGTGCGTCGCGCTCGGCATCGCAGGGTTGTTCGGGGTGGTCGGCGGGTGGTTGCGTTCGAATGGCGAGGATACCGAGGAGGGCTTCTGCTTTATCGGCGCCGTGATCGGCGCAGTGGTGTTTTACGTCGCCGTCTTCACCTGACCGCGTGGAGAGTTGCGGTCCATCAGACGATACGTGCGGTTTGGTCGAACGAACAGCGCGCGTTGCGCGGCAATAGTTTCGCCGGATGCCGGGCGCACGGGCGGCCAGAATATTGGGTCGCACCGCAGCGTTGAATCGCGAAATGTCGTCTCCGCGATAGCCCTATTGTTTCCGGCGAACCAACTGCACGCGTCGGCATGCCATCTCCTTCCCGACGATCACCGCGAGCCGCTCTATCGCTGCCGCCATAATAGCCACACGTTTTCTCCCGGCACGCATCGCGCGCGGCCGCATCCAGCCCAATCTCATGATGGATCTCTTTGATGATCATCGCCTGCCGGCGCCCGACGTCGACTGGTATCCCGACTGGCTGACGCCCGCGGCGGCGCAGCGGACTTTGACGCGGCTTGTCGGCGAAGTCGAATGGCGCCAGGACATGATGGGTACGCCCGCCGGCCGCGTGCCGCTGCCGCGTTTGACCGCCTGGCAAGGGGAGCCGGACGCGGTCTACGTGTACTCGGGTATCCGCAACGTGCCGCAACCCTGGACGCCGACCGTCGCCGAACTGAAGGCCGCCGCCGAAGCCGCCTGCAACGCCCGTTTCAACAGCGTGCTGATCAACCGCTACCGCAGCGGCGCCGACAGCATGGGCTGGCACGCGGACCGCGAGCCTGAACTCGGCGTTCGGCCGGTGATCGCGTCGGTGAGCCTCGGCGTGGCGCGCACCTTCGATTTGCGCCACAACGAAACCGGCGTGACGAAGTCGTTTTCGCTCAAAGGCGGCAGTTTGCTGGTGATGAAAGGCGACACGCAGGCTGAATGGCGGCATCGGGTGCCGAAGGAGTCTGATGTCACGGGCGAACGAATCAATCTGACGTTTCGTTGGGTCACGCCGCGAGCGGCAACGCGGTAGACCGCCGTGAACCGGTCAGCCCGGCAGCGCGCCATCGGCACGTAAGCGCATAAAAAGCCCGTCAGCCGTAACGCGGACCAGGCGCCGCCGACATCCTCGACGCGGAGGTCGACACACGGCCACGCGACAACCGACACCGTCCGCTATACCAGAATTGATATCGTCGGCGCGAATCATATGATTGGACGGTTAACGCGCCGCACACTACGCTACATCACGATCCACGCACCGTGAAAGCAGCAAGCGCTGGCGGTTTCGCTGGGTCGCCTACACAACAACGATCAGGAGACAGTCATGGCGAATACACGACGCGCCGCATGTCGTGCGTTGGGCGCGCTCGCATTGTGCGCGGGCATGGGCGCGCTGACGCTGGCAGCACCGGGCGCCTACGCGCAGGACAAACAGATCACGCTCGGCTTCGCCCAGGTCGGCGCCGAAAGCGCATGGCGCACGGCGAACACCGAGTCGGTGAAATCCGCCGCCACTGAAGCGAAAATCAAGCTCAAATTCTCCGACGCCCAGCAAAAGCAGGAAAACCAGATCAAGGCGATCCGCTCCTACATCGCGCAGAAAGTCGACGTCATCGCGTTCTCGCCGGTTGTGGAATCGGGCTGGGAGCCGGTGCTGCGCGAGGCTAAAGCCGCGAAGATTCCGGTGATCCTGACCGACCGCAACGTCGACGTGAAAGACACCTCGCTTTACGTGACGATGATCGGCTCCGACTTTCTGGAAGAAGGGCGGCGTGGCGGCAAGTGGCTTGCGGACCATTACAAGAACGAAAAGAACACGGTCAATATCGCGGAACTTCAGGGAACGGTTGGCTCCGCGCCCGCCAACGACCGGCACGCCGGCCTGATCGAAGTGATCAAGAGCGATCCCAAGTTCAAGATCATCGCGTCCCAAAGCGGCGACTTCACGTTGGCCGGCGGCAAGCAGGTCATGGAGGCGTTTATAAAAACCTATGGGAATAAAATAAACGTAGTTTATGCGCATAACGACGATATGGCGCTCGGCGCGATCCAGGCAATGGAAGAGGCCGGCATGCATCCGGGCAAGGACGTGATCGTCGTCTCGTTCGATGCGACCAAGGGCGGCTTCCAGGCGATGGCCGCCGGCAAGATGAACGTCGACGTGGAATGCAGTCCGCTGCTCGGGCCGCAGTTGATGTCGGCGGTGAAGGACGTCGTGGCCGGCAAGCCGCTGCCCAAGCGCATTCTCACGGAAGAAACCGTCTTCCCGATGAGCGTCGCGGCGCAGACATTGCCGACGCGCAAGTACTGACGCACAGTACCGAGGCTTGCTGACCAAAAAGCGGCGCACGAACTCAACACGAAAGCGCAGTACGGACAGGTGTAGCAGTTTCTCCAGCGGTGCCTGACCGCCCGTCTGCTTGGGCAGCGGGCGGTCTCTTTTCCGCGGGGTCCGCTGAGTGCCTTCGAGTTTCGCTAGAGCCACCGAAGCAACGCACCAACGCACCGCCGATCGAGCGAGGTCTATGACGCATCGCGCTTCTGAACCCAATCCGCCGGCCCTCGGCGCTATCGCAACCACTGCCGATGGCGCCGCGAACGCACACGAGCCCATTCTTGCCACCGCCGGCGTCAGCAAGACGTTTCCTGGCGTGAAGGCGCTACAGCAGGTCGATTTCCGCCTGTTCCCCGGCGAAATCCACACGCTGATGGGCCAGAACGGCGCCGGCAAGTCCACGCTGATCAACGTGCTGACCGGCGTGGTTGCGCCTGATGCGGGCACGATCCGCCTGGGCGGCGAGACCGTGGCGTTCGCCTCGCCGCAGGAAGCCGAGGCGGCCGGCGTGCGCACGCTGTATCAGGAAGTGAACCTGTGCCCGAACCTGTCGGTCGCGGAGAACATTTTCGCGGGCCGGCAGCCGCGCCGCTTCGGCGCGATCGACTGGCCCGACATCAAGCGCCGCGCGCAGGCCGCGCTCGCGCGTCTCGACGTATCGCTCGACGTCACGCGTTCGCTCGACGCTTATCCGATCGCCGTGCAGCAGATGGTGGCGATCGCGCGAGCGCTGTCGGTCGATGCGCGCGTGTTGATCCTCGACGAGCCGACCTCGAGCCTCGACGACAGCGAAGTCGCGCAGTTGTTCAAAATCCTTCGCCATCTCAAGAAATCCGGCATTGCGATTCTGTTCGTCACGCACTTCATCGAGCAGACGTATGCCATTTCCGATCGCATCACGGTGATGCGCAACGGCGAGCGCGAAGGCGAATATCTCGCGCGCGATTTGCCGGCCGATCAACTCGTGTCGAAGATGGTCGGCCACGAGCGCATGAGCGCGCGCCTGCGTGAAGCCGCGCATGAAGGCCGCGATCCGCACGAATATCAGCATGGCAAGGAAGCTGTTCAGCCATTCGTCGAATTGCGCGGCGTGGGCCGGCGCGGCACCATGCAGCCGCTCGACCTCGACGTGCAGCCGGGGCAGATTCTCGGCCTCGCCGGATTGCTCGGCTCGGGCCGCACCGAAACCGCGCGGCTACTGTTCGGCGCCGACCGCGCCGACAGCGGCACGATCCTCGTCGAAGGCCGGCCGGTGCGCTTGCGTTCGCCGCGCGACGCGGTGCATCACGGCATCGGCTACTGCGCGGAAGATCGCAAGAAAGAAGGCATCGTCGCCGAACTCTCGATCCGCGAGAACATCCTGCTGGCCTTGCAGGCAAGGCGCGGATGGTGGCGCAAGATCAGCCGCCAACGCGCGCGCGAACTGGCCGATCTGTGGATCGAGCGGCTCGGCATCAAGGCCTCGGACGCCGAGCAGCCGATCGGGCTGCTCTCCGGCGGCAACCAGCAAAAAGCACTGCTTGCGCGCTGGCTCGCCACCGATCCGAAGCTGCTGATTCTCGATGAACCCACGCGCGGCATCGACGTCGCGGCCAAGTTCGACATCATGGACCGCCTGCTGGCGCTGTGCGCGAACGGCTTGAGCATTCTGTTCATCTCGTCCGAGATCAGCGAGGTGGTGCGGGTCAGCCATCGCGTGGCGGTGTTGCGCGACCGCCGCAAGATCGCCGAAGTGGCCGGCAAGGCTTCGAACGAAGACAACATCTACCGACTCATCGCGGGGAGCGGCGAATGAAGCTATCGAACTGGTTCGTGCGCGACGGCGCCGAGCGCGCATTGATCTGGCCGTGCGTCACGCTCGCGTTGCTGTGCGGCCTGAACCTGTGGGTGAACCCGCATTTTCTGTCGCTGCGGATGCTCGACGGCCATCTGTTCGGCGCGCCGATCGACGTGCTGAATCGCGCCGCGCCGCTCGTGCTCGTCGCCACCGGCATGACGCTCGTGATCGCCACGCGCGGCATCGACATTTCGGTCGGCGCGGTGGTGGCGATCGCGGGCGCCGCCGCCGCGACGATACTCGCGACGCAGCCCGTGCCGAGCGGCGGACTGATCGCGCAGGCCCTGGTGGCGGCGTTGATCGTCGGCGTACTGAGCGGCATGTGGAACGGCTTGCTGGTGTCGTTCGTCGGCATGCAGCCGATCATCGCGACGTTGATCCTGATGGTGGCCGGCCGCGGCATCGCGCAATTGCTGACGGCGGGGCAGATCATTCCGATCGGCGCGCCCGGCTATCTGTTCGTGGGCGGCGGGTACTGGCTCGGTGTGCCGTGTTCCGTGTGGATCGCGACGGTGGCCGTGCTCGCCACCGCGGCGCTCGTCGAAGGCACCGCGCTCGGGCTCTTCATTCGAGCGATCGGCGTGAATCCGGTCGCGACGCGCCTCGTCGGGCTGCGTTCGAAAGCGCTCGTCTTCGCGGTGTACGGTTTCTCGGGATTGACCGCCGCGATGGCGGGCATTCTCATCAGCTCGAACGTGCGCAGCGCCGACGGCAATAATGCCGGCCTGCTGCTCGAACTCGACGCGATCCTCGCGGTGACGCTCGGCGGCACGTCGCTGCTCGGCGGCCGCTTCAGTCTCGCGGGCACGGTGCTCGGCGCGCTGATCATCCAGACGCTCACCTACACCACTTATTCGATCGGCGTGCCGCCGGAAGCGACGCTCGTCGTGAAGGCGGCCGTCGTGCTCACGGTGAGCGTGATCCAGTCGCCGGCGGCGCGCTCGATCGCCATGTCGCTCTTCACGCAGCGCGGGGTGACCCGATGAGACGACTCCTCGAAGCATGCGCCCGTATCGTCGATCCGCGCACGTTGCCGATCGCCGTCACGATCCTGCTGTTCTGCGCGCTGTTCGGTTTCGGCTCGGTGATGTACACCGGCTTTTTCTCGTGGCAAGTGCTGCTCGATCTGCTGGTCGACAACGCGTTTCTGCTGATCGTCGCGATCGGCATGACGTTCGTGATCGTCTCGGGCGGGATCGACCTCTCGGTCGGCTCGATCGTCGCGCTAACCACGATTGTCGAGGCGGTGCTGTCCGAACACATGCATTGGCCGGTCTGGCTGATCGTGCCGGCCGTGCTGCTGATGGGCACCGTGTTCGGCGCGGTGCAGGGCGCGCTGATTCACTTCTTCCGCCTGCAGGCGTTCATCGTCACGCTGGCCGGCATGTTCTTCGCGCGCGGCCTGTGCTTTCTGATCACGACGCAGTCGATCACCATCAACGATCCGACCTTTCACGCGATCTCGGCGTTTCGCCTCGACATCGGTATCGGTTCCGTCACCGCGAATGTGTTGATCGCCTTTATCACGCTGCTTGCGGCGATTTATATCGCGCATTTCACACGCTTCGGCCGCAACGTGTATGCGGTCGGCGGCAACGCGCGCTCGGCGCTGCTGATGGGCTTGCCGGTCGCGCACACGCGGATCGGCGTGTATGCGTTGAGCGGCTTCTGCTCGGCGCTCGGCGGCGCGGTCTTCACCTTCTACGTGCTGTCCGGTTACGGTTTGCAAGGGCAGGGCATGGAACTCGACGCGATCGCCGCGACGGTGATCGGCGGCACGCTGCTGACGGGCGGCGTCGGCTATGTGCTCGGGTCGCTGTTCGGGGTCGGCATTCTCGGCACGATCCAGACCTTGATCACGTTCGACGGCACGCTCAGTTCATGGTGGACGCGCATCGTGATCGGCGCCTTGCTCTGCGCGTTCTGTCTGTTGCAACGGCTGATCGAGCGGCATGCGAAATCGGTGGGGCGTCCGGGCGGAAGCGGCGCGGTGGTGACGCCGGGGCGTGAGCGCGCGCGCAGCGATGCGGGTGCGGCGGCGGATTCGCAAACGATCGGACGCGCGCCGGAACAGGCTTTATAGCGCCGCTCGGGAACGCGGGCCTTGCGGCGCCCGCCCGCTCACCGCTCAATCCGCTTCCAGACGCCGGCGCGCCGTCGCCACCAGCCGATCGAACGGGAAGCCGCTCGCGGCCAGCGCGGCGGCATCCGGAAAGTTGTCGCGCGCAATGTCCGTCAACACCTGGCCGGGCGGCGCTTCGATCAGCACGCGAGCGCCCATTTCCAGCATCGCCGCGAGCGCGTCGAACCAACGCACGGTGTAGCGCATGTTCGTGACGAGATCGTCGCGGATCGCGTCCGCCGTGTACAAGGGCCGGCCGCCGCGGTTGCCGACATAGGTGCCGTGCGGCGTGTAAAAAGGCACATGCTGGGCGTAGGCGACCAGTTCGTCGGTGGCATGCGCGAGCAATTCGCAATGCGACGGCACGCTCACCGCGAGCCGGGTGGCCTTGCGGGCACCGGCTGCCAGCGCACGTTCGATAAACGCATCCAGCGCGGCATTCGCGCCCGCCACGACGATCTGACGCGGCGCATTCACATTGCCGATATAGACGCGCTGTCGCGCCTCGTTCGCGTGCTGCGCGGCGAGCGTTTCCAGTTGGTATTCCGTCAAACCCGATACGGCCGCGAGACCGTATCCCGACGGATACGCGGTTTCCATCAATTCGGCACGCTTGCGAACCATCCTTAGCGCATCGTCGAAGTGGACAGCGCCGCAACTGACCGCCGCGGCATACGCGCCCACCGACAGCCCCGCGTTGAGCGCCGGTATCAGCCGTTCATCGGCCAGCGCACGCGTGATCGCCACGCCCGCAACCGTCAAGCCGATCTGCACGGCGACGGTCGAGCGCAGCGCGTGCGCTGTATCCAATGTCAGCACATCGGCGCCGATCACCTCGGAGGCTTCCGCGAGCGTTTCGCGCACGAGGCGATGCTGGGGCAGACGATGCAGGAACCCTTCGGTCTGCGCGCCCTGGCCGGGGAAGATCAATGCAAGCATCAGACGTCGTCGCCGCGAACAGCGGCCCAAGGATCGGCGACGAGTTGCGGGCCGCGTGCGTCGCGCGCCATCACCTGCGCCTTGCCCGCTGCCCATTCGGCCAGCGCCACCCCGCCCGCGGGCGTTTCGAGTTGCGCGTCCACGCGAATGCCGGCGCGCTGCGCCAAAGCTTGCAGATGGCCGAGCAATCGAACCGCGTCCTCGTGTGCGAGCTTCGACGGCGTGCGGATCAGCAAGTCGAGATCGCTCGATTCGGACACAGTAGGCACTTGCGCCGCGAGTTCGAAACCGGCGCCGCCGGTGGGTCCCCAAACGAAGCCGCACAATGGCCCGTCGGCCTCGCTCCGCAATGCGGCGAGCGCGGCGAACGCTGGCAACATGGCGCGCTCGCCAGCAGGGCTGCGGTGTGCCAACGCTTCCGGCGATATGACGTGTTCGATATCGTCCGCCGACGCCCATGTGCCATAGCGCTGCGAACGCCCCACGCCGCGCACGCCAATCGCGATTACACCCTCGGCGGCCAACGCGCGTCGCACGACCGCATACGGCGCATGAGCGAAGGCCTCGCGCACCCATGCCGGTTCGCCATCGAACTGTTGCAGGCGCCGCAAGCGCAGCAGGTCATGCGGCCGCCATCGCGTATCGCGGGACAACGCTTGACCGTTTGCGAACGGCGGGGCGGCGCAGACTCGCATCACGTGGCATCCCATTGTTCGGCGAGACGCCGGCGCACTTCGATCGACGCCGCGCGGTTCTGCCGCGCCGCCGCCGATTCGAGCCGATGCGACAGGTCACGGCTGCCGTCGCGCGCGCTGCGAATCTGCGCCGACAACACCTCACGCACGCGCTCGATCTGCGCGGCATCCGGCGCATCCGCATCGACGCCTTCGATCAACTGATCGAGCAGCCCGAGTTTGGCGAACGAGGCCATGGTGTACGACATCGGCACGATGGTTTCGCCGAGCGCGTCGAGCGCTTCGACGGTGCGGCGCGTGACGCGCGCGGCGGCTTCCTTGCCCATCGCGTGAACCATCGTGCCGGGCGCGTCGAGCGCGACGATGCGGTTGGCCTGGTAGCCGTGCGCGAGGAACGCCCCCGACATCGCCGGCCCGACGATCAGCGCGATCACCGGATGGCCCGCATCGCGCGCCGCCGCATACGCATCGACGGCGGCGGCGCAGGCGAGGTGAATGCCGAGCATCTCCTCGCGATAGCCGTATGCCTGGCTTTTCACGTCGACGATCGCGACGATCGGGCGGCGCGTGCCGCTCGCTTCGTCCCGCGTCATCGCTTCACGCACGGCCCGCGCGAGCAGCCAGCCCTGTTCCAGGCCGACGACGTTATCGGTCGCGCGCGGAAAACGGTTGTCGGGATCGGGCACGACCGCGATGAAGCGCGCGGTCTCGCCGCCGAGCGGCGCATCGGCGTTCAATACCGGCGCGTTGCCGGACGGTTCGCCGGCGAGCGCCTGAAACCAGCGCGCGCCGCGGCTCGGTTGAGTGTCGTTCATGCTTGCTCCTTGCGCGCGTCGTTTTGCACATGCGGGTGGTAGACCTCGCGCATCGTTTGCGGCGTGACGCTGGCCGGATCGATCCGCGCGAGCCGGTCCAGAAACGTGTCGACCTGTTCGCTGCGATGCGCGGCCGGCACGCCTTGCGCGAACGCGGCGCGCACGGCGGCGCTCACAGCGTCGGCATCGTCGTCGACCAGCCGATCGGCCAGCGCGGTCGCGGCCCTTTGTTCGCCGCCGATCAATTGCCACACGCGGCGGCGGTCGCTCGCGTCGAGTTCCTCGATGCCCGCTTCCTGTTCGATCACCTCGGGGCCGTTCATGCCGAGCCGGGCTTGCTTCGTCACGACGAGATACGAGCACAGCGCGGCCGCGAGCGACATGCCGCCGAAGCAGCCCACCATTCCCGCGATCACGCCGACCACCGGCACATGCCGGCGCAGCGCGACGATCGCCGCCTGAATCTCGGCGATCACCGCGAGCCCGAGATTGGCTTCCTGAAGCCGCACGCCACCGGTCTCGAACAGCACGACGGGGCGCACGATCTTGCCGCGCTCGCAGTCGCGCAGGGCCATTTCGAGCGCGGCGGCGATCTTGCTGCCCGACACTTCGCCGATGCTGCCGCCCTGGAACGCCGATTCGATTGCGGCCACCACGGCGGGTTCGCCGTCGATGCTGCCGCGCGCGATCACGCAGCCGTCGTCGGCCTGGCAGACGACGCCTTGCAGCGGCAGCCACGGCGACTCGATCTTGTCGAACGGTCCGAGCAATTCGCGGAAGGTGCCGGCGTCGAGCAGCGAGCGGGCGCGCTCGCGCGCCGGCAGTTCGATGAAACTGTCGCGCAGAATCGGCGCGGGATGCGCGGTCGCAACGGTAGTCATGCGGCGTCTCCCTGTTCGGCCGCCTCGACGGCTTCCGCGAGGCGCAATGCCACCACGCCCGGCGTTGCGCCGAAGTCGTTGATTTCGATGTGCGCGGCGCCGTCGTAGCGCGTGAAGAAGCGGTCGAGCACGCTTTTCCAGATGTGGCCATAGCCGTCGACGCTGGTGCGCACGACCACATGCGCGTTCAGCGCGGCGCCGTTACCGGCTGGCGACAGCAGCACTTCCAGATCGCCGGAACCCACCACGCCGACATGCGCGCGGGTCGTGACGGCGCGTTGCGCCGGATAGTCGAAGGTCAGATGTTCCATGTGACTGGGCTCCCGCCGGCGTCGTGTCGCGCCAGCATGTCGAGAAAAAGGGTGGCGGCGAGCAGATCGGCCGCGCCGCCAGGCGATGCATTGAGCGACAGCAGGTCGTGTTCGAGTGCGGCAAGGGCGGCGGCGCCCGCGTGCGTCGAACTTCCGCCGGCAGCGAGCACGCGGCGCGCGCCGCGTTGACCGGCGTGCAAGCCCGGCAAACCCGCGCGATGCAGCAGGCAGGTATCGTCGAGCGAAACCATGATCGCGAGCAGGGCGTCGAGGCGCGCGGCATCCTCGGCGATGCCTCGTGCGCGTGCCGCGACCAGCGCGGGCAGGCCGATTTCGACGACATGCGGAAAACCGTCTTGCGCTTCGCGGCGCGCGCCGCCGACCTGATAACGCTGACGTGCGCGTTCGCCATGACTGTTCGAGGGCGCGGCGAAGCGATCCGGAAAGCAGGCGATCCGCGCGGCACGTCCGCATACGTGCGCAGCATGGCGTTGCGTGCCGCCGCCCGGCATCGACGCGCCCGCGACGAGCAAGCCGACGATCCAGATCGCGCCGCGGTGCGCGTTGCTGCCGCCGGTGGCGCGCAGCATGTCGTGCTCGCCGGCGCGGCCGATTTGCGCGAGTTCGGTACGCAACAGCGCCGACGGTTCGCCGCGGCGGCGCGCCGCGCGCGCCAGCGCCGCGAAGGTCGGCTCGAGCGCGTGTGCCGAGCGCAGCATCGTGGCGAGGTCGAGATCGCGATGCGCGCCGCTGCCGCGCCGGTCCACCAGCGCGGGCTTGGGGGTGAGTTGCGCTTCCTCGATCAGCGCGGTGACGGCGTAGCGCGACAACTGCGCGTCGGCGGGCACCGCCGCGAGCGGCGCGGCGTGGGCGGCATCAGCCCGAGAGACAGCACGAGCGGGGATGTGAGCCGGCCTATCAACAGCACCGGCGACATCGGCGCGTAAATCGTTCTGCGCGACACACGCGGTGTGTGCACAGGCCCGATCCGCACGCGCGCGCAAGGCGGCGGGCGCCATCCTCACCAGCTCCTGAAGCGTGCCGGCGGCGCGTACAGGCCGCCCGACCACGTCACCAGATCGTCGATGCTGCGCGCGGCCAGCAACGAGCGCTTCGCTTCACCGCGCCGTATGCCGAGGTCTTCCGGATACGCGACAATGCCGCGCCGGCGCAGCTCCGCCGTCTTTTCAGGCTTCGCGCGCAATCCGACCGGCGTCACGCCCGCCACCGCGGCGAGCGCAGCGCGCCGCTCGTCGATGCCTTCGGCCTTGTGCAGATGCGCGATGCCTTCCTCGGTGACGACATGGCTCACATCGTCGCCGTAGATCATCACGGGCGCGATCGGCATGCCGTTTTTCGCACCCACCGCGATCGCATCGAGTTCGTCGACGAACGTCGGCTCTCCGCCTTTCTTGTAGGTCTCCGCCAACTGCACGACCAGCTTCTGTCCGCGCGATACCGGCCCTTGATCCTTCAGCAGCTTGAGCCAGGCTTCGCTCGAATGACGTCGGCCGCGCGGATCGTGACCCATGTTCGGCGCGCCGCCGAAACCGGCGAGACGCCCACGCGTGACGGTCGACGAATTCGCGTCCGCGTCGATCTGCAAGGTCGAACCGATGAACAGATCGACGCCGTATTGCCCGGCCAGTTGGCACAGCACGCGATTCGAGCGCAGGCTGCCGTCGTTGCCGGTAAAGAACACATCGGGGCGCGCTTCGATATACGCCTCCATGCCGACCTCGCTGCCGAAGCAATGAATGCTGTCGACCCAGCCCGACTCGATCGCGGGAATCATCGTGGGGTGCGGATTGAGCGTCCAGTTGCGGCAGATCTTGCCCTTCAGACCGAGCGACTCGCCGTAAGTCGGCAGCAGCAATTCGATCGCGGCCGTGTCGAAGCCGATGCCGTGATTCAGCGAGCTCACGCCGTACGGTTCGTAGATGCCGCGGATCACCATCATCGCGGTGAGCACCTGCAGGTCGCCGATATGGCGCGGATCGCGCGTGAACAACGGCTCGACGGCGAACGGCCGGTCCGCCTCCACGACCACGTCGACCCACGAACCGGGAATGTCGACGCGCGGCAGTTCATCGACAATCTCGTTGACCTGCACGATCACGATGCCGTGACGGAACGCGGCGGCTTCGGCGATGGTGGGGGTGTCCTCGGTGTTCGGACCGGTGTACAGATTGCCATGACGATCGGCCTTTTCCGCGCACAGCAGCGCGACGTGCGGCGTCAGATCGACGAACATGCGCGCGTACAACTCCACGTAGGTGTAGATCGCGCCGATCTCCAGTTGCCCGTCCTCGAGCAATTGCGCGACCCGCAAGCTCTGCGGCCCGGCGAACGAAAAGTCGACCTTGTGCGCGATGCCGCGCTCGAACAGCGTCAAATGCTCGGGACGGCTGATGCTCGAAATCAGCAGATGCACGTCGTGAATCTTTTGTGGATCGACCCGGGCGAGCGAGCGCGACAGGAAGTCGGCCTGCTTCTGGTTGTCGCCTTCGAGCGCGACACGGTCGCCCGGCTGGATCAGCGTTTCGAGCGCATCGACGATGCGGTGGGACGGCAGCACGCCGTCTTCCAGCCACGGCGCGATGGCCGCGAGGCGGCGGTTCTTTTCGTCGCGACGCGTGGTCCATGAACGGGTGAGGGGTGAGGCTTCGGCGGAACGGTTCATCGGCGGAGTCAGCTCCCGGTGGTGGTGCGCGCGCGTCTGCCGCGCCGCTTGGGTTGATTCGCATGCGCGGCTTCCGCCTGCGCGCGTTCGGTCAGGAAGCGATGCAGCACGTCGCCGGTGCCGAGCAGATGCGCGACGACCAGCGCCTGGGCCGCGGGAATGTCGCGGCGCCGCACCGCGTCGAGCAGGGCGGCGTGTTCATTGTCGGACTCGCCCTTGTACGACGGCAAGCCGAACTTCAGACGCAGATAGCGTTCGCCACGCCGATGCAGCGTGCCGATCATTTCCTCGAGTTGCGAACGCGCGGCGGGCGCATACAGGCTCATATGAAACGCGACGTTGCGCGCCACGTACAGCGCCGGATCGGGCTCGCGTTCGGCGGCGCGGCACAGCCTGGCGCATTCGCGCAGCGTGGCGGCGGTGTGCCTGGGAATCGCGAGGCCGATGGCGAGGCTCTCCAGCGCGGCACGGATTTCGTAGATTTCGCGCGCTTCATCCGCCGACAAGGGCGCGACCGTCGCGCCCTTATGGACCGCGGCCTTGGCCCAGCCTTCGCTTTCGAGCTGACGCAAGGCCTCGCGCACGGGAATCGCGCTGACCGAGAAATGCCGCGCAATCGCGTCCTGGCGCAGCGGCGCGCCGGGCGCCAGGGTGCCGTCGACGATTGCCGCGCGCAGCGCCTCCGCGATGACACGGGACGTGCTCTCGCGGGGCGCCGCCGCCGGTAGCAGCAGGCCGCGCGTCGGAATGTCCAAGGGGGGACTCTCTGTCGCATCGCTCATAAGTTCAAATATTATATATAAAAATGAGCGTTTGGCAGGCGGTGAACCGGGAGACGAACGGCGAGGTGCCGCTTCAGTGACATTGGCCGTTTGGCCGAGTGGCGCGCGGGGTTGTCGGCGGGCATCCTCTCATGGGTTGGACGACGTATTTCTCCGTTGTTTTTGGGTTTGCCGTTCTGTACAGTGATCTGTACAATGGCCGTGGCCGCCGGGAGGGGGTTTTCCCTTCGGGTCAACGGCTCACGCGGTAGTCCCCGCGGCGCGGTCAATCCGTTTAGCGGTGGAATCGTCTCTAACTTTTGACAGGAGCGATCGGAGGGTAGCCTCTCCAATCGAAAACGAATGAACGTCCTTACTTACAGCGAGGCGCGTGCCGGCTTCAAGCAAGCGATGGACGAAGTCTGCCGCGACCACACGCCCATGCTGATCACCCGGCAGAGCGGCGAAAACGTGGTCATGGTTTCGCTCGATGATTTCAATGCGATGCAGGAGACCTTGTATCTGTTGAGTTCGTCGAAGAACGCCCAGCGGCTCGCTCGATCCATCGCCCAGTTGAACGCCGGCGGTGCGGCCGCGCGCGAACTGCTGACCGATGAACCAACGGAAAAGCCGCAACGAGGAAGCCGCAAAGGCTGACAGTGTTTTTATGTTCACCGACGAAGCGTGGGACGACTATCTCTATTGGCAGGAAACCGACCGCAAGGTGCTGCGCAAGATCAACACGTTGCTGGAGGAATGCCGGCGCGATCCTTATAGCGGTGCGGGAAAGCCGGAGCCGCTGGTCGGCAGCTTGAGCGGCTTCTGGTCGCGCCGCATCACGCATGGCGATCGTCTCGTCTACCTGCCGCGAGACGGAAAGATCTATGTGATTGCCTGCCGTTTTCATTACGGCGATTGAAATAAAAAAACCGGGCGCGGCGCCCGGTTTTTTATTCGACGATTCAACGCAGCCACACGCCGCCGAGTCCGAAAAACTTCACATGTGCCACCGCGCCGCCACGGTCAGCGTGCGCGGCGCGCCCGGCATGTTGTACATGTCCGCGTTGCCGTGCGCCGCGATGAAATACTTGCGATCGAACAGGTTCTCCAGCGTCAACGTGACGTCGACGTTCTTGCCGTGATAACCCGCGCCCAGATCGAAGGTCACGAACGACGGCAACGTGACCGCATCGCTGGCCGACGTATAGCGCGCCGACTGGAACTGCGCGCCGCCCGCCGCGTAGAAGCCGTACTTCAGGTCGCGCTTGATCCAGACGCTCGCGCTATGGCGCGGCATCAGGCCCGGCGTGTTGTCGTGCAAAACCAGCCCGGCCGAGGTCGCTTGCGGCGAGCCGTCCACTTTTCCGTTCATATACGCGTAGCCCGCGTACACCGACCACTTGGGCGCGATCTCGCCGGTCATCGACAGCTCCAGGCCGCGCGAGCGCTGCGTGCCGACCGGCAGCGCGTAGCCCGGGTTAGCAGGATCGGCGATCTGCTGATGGGTCTGCTTCATGTCGAACAGCGCGACGCTCGCGCTCGCCCGGCCCAGGTCGAACTTCGAGCCGATTTCGAAGCTGGTGGTCTTTTGCGGCGCCAGCGCCGAGCCGTTGGCAAACGCGCCGCTGCTGATCAGCGTGTCGGCAAGCGGCGAGAACGACTGGCTATACGACGCATACAGCGACACCCAGTCGAGCGGCTCGTAAATCAGGCCCACGCGCGGACTCCACGCGCGGTCCGTGCGATCCAGATTCACGTGCGCCGGCGTGTAGTCGTTGCGCGTTTGCGTTAGATAGTCGAAGCGCAAACCCGCGAGAATCTTCCAGTGCTCGGTCAGCGAGATCAGGTCCTGCGCATAGACGCCCACCAGTCCGAGCACCGTCGCCGCATTGGTTTTCGCCGCGGTGCCGGGCTTCACGCCGGGCAAGTTGACCAGTTGCGGATTGTAAAGATCGTAGGTGGCGACCTTGTTGGTCGAGTAGATCGTGTCGAACTTCTGCTGTTGCGATAACTCGACGCCGTACAGCAACTCATGCTTCATGCCGAACAGCGTGGTCTTTTGCGTCAGTTCGAACAGGCCGTCCACGCCGTGATCCTGGCGAAAGCGCGTGCTCTGGTCGAGCGTCACCACAGGATGCGCCGCCGTCTTGATCGGCTCGAACGTGACGTAGTTCTTGCGTTCGAGCGAGAAGTCGTACGCGCGCACGGCGGTGTGCAACGACAGCGAATCGTTGAAGCGGTGGTCGAGCGACGCGGTCGCGCTCTTCGCGTCGATGTCGTTGTACGAGGCGTTGACCGCGTTGGACGAGCCGTAATACGTGTTGATCGGCACGTTGACCGGACGGCCGAGATAGGCGGGCAGGCCCTGATCGGAGGTGCGGCGATCGTGCAGATAATCGGCTTCGAGATTGATCGTGGTGTCGCGGTCGATGCGAAATTGCGCGGACGGCGCCACGGCCTGGCGATTCAACTGGAACTGGTCGCGAAAGCTGTTCGAGTTTTCGGCGGCGCCGGTAATGCGAAAACGCGCCGCATCGTTCGCGTTCCAGCCGAGGTCGAATTCGCCGCGACGCTCGCCTTCGGTGCCGAGCGTGACACCCACCGCTTGCTGCGGGTTCGCCGAGGGTTTCTTCAACACGCGGTTGATCAGCCCGCCCGCCGAACCGCGTCCATACAGCACGGCGGCCGGTCCCTTCAACACGTCGACGCGTTCGACGTTCGACAGGTCGCGGTAGTAGAGCGCATCGTCGCGAATGCCGTCGACGTATTGATCGGTCATGCTGTTGAAGCCGCGCAACGTGACCTGATCGCGCTGGCCGTCGCCGACTGAAAAGCCGACGCCCGGCACGTTGCGCAGTGCATCCTGCAACGAGCTCGCGTTCTGCTCGTCGAGCAGCGCGCGCGGCACGATATTGACGGTCTGCGGCACGTCCATCAGCGACATGCTGGTTCTGGTCGCGGTGTTCGACGTGCTGGTGTCGTACGAGCGGTCGGCGGCGGCCTTGACGGCGATGGCCGGCAGCGTGTTGTCGGCGGCGCCGGCGGCGGGTGCCGTCTCTTGCGCCATCAAAGGCTTCACACCGGCGAGGGACGTGGCGATCAGCAGTGCGCGGTAAATCTTCTTATTGACGTTCATGTTGACGTTCTTTGAGTCGGATCGGTGGCTGTTATAGGTTTGGGTTTTTAAGCGCGGCGAAGCGGCATGGCACGCGGGCAAACGCGCGCCGCGCGGCAAGGTAAGGGCCGCGAAATGGGTCAGGCAAGGCGCAGTGGGGATCCCCTGTTACTGTCGAATGAATTCGAAAATCGAAACGGCCGGGGCGCCGCTCGTCAGCGCGCGAAATGCGCGGGCGTGACATCGGCTGCCGCGGAATGGCATGTCGATGTGGGGATGGGAGATACAGCGGAAGCCGGATCAGTGCCCGGCTTGTAATATCTTGAAATTATAAACGAGAAGAATTCTCGATTGTGCGAAATGCATGGAGAACGTTGGTTTTTTGCAAGGTATGTTTCGGGTCGATGCGAGCAGAGAACGCGAACCGCCTTGCGTCCAATGCCACTGCGCGTGCGGCGCAGGCGCGGCGGCAACTCAATCCGCGTGACGCCGCGCACGTCCGCCCGGCCGTAATGCTGAAAGCAGCGGCCAGCCGAGATTGACGCCCAGACTCGCGACCACGATCAACGCCATGCCCGCGAGTTGCGGCAGCGACAGCGCCCGCCCATACACGAGCGCGTCGACCACGATGGCCGTCAACGGATAGACGAACAGCAGCACGGCGATGATCGGCGTGGTCAGCCTGGGCAGCGCGCCGTAGATCAGCACATACGAGAGCCCCGTATGCAGCACGCCCATGCCGATCAGCCAGAACCACTGCATCGCGCCGATGGGCTCGGCGGCGAGCGGTGCGATGAACGGCAGGCATACCACGCCGACCGCGCACTGCGCGAGCGTCAGCAGATGCGGCCGCAGCTCGCCGAGTCCCTTGGCGATCAACGTGACGCCCGCATACAGCACCGACCCCACCAAAGCCTCGCCGATACCGATCAGATAGCGCGTGTGCCCCTGCAGATTCTCGGTGGCCGCGACGCCCGACGCGAGCACGAGTCCGACGAAGGCGGTCGCGATCCAGCCGAGCCGGTCGGCGCCCAGGCGCTCCTTGAAGAGCGCCGCGCCGATCAGCACGACCCAGAACGGCTGCACGTGAAACACCACCGTCGCCACCGCAATGCTCGTGCGATGAATCGCATCGAAGAAACCGACCCATTGCGTGACCATCAGCACGCCGGAGATCAGCGCCAGCATGACCGTGCGGCGCGTGAAATGCGCGCGCGTGAAGAAGCCCTTCCAGGCGCAATACGCAGCGAGCGACAGGAAGCCGAACAGGCAGCGAAAGAACACCAGCGTCAGCGCGCCGAGCCGCGCTTCCTCGACGAACACACCGAGCGTGCCCATCAGAAGCCCGCCGCTCGCCAGCGTGATCGCGCCTTGTTGACGTGGGGAGAAGGACATGCGAAGCGGCCTCGGTAGACGTGGAATCACGAATATTGCGCGGCTTGCGTGGCTGTCACAAACGAATTAAATTGAGCAATTCCATAAGCCGGATTGATGAATCATGCACGCCGAATTCGACGTCGATTTGCTGCGCACCTTCGTCGCGGTGGTGGAAAACGGCAGCTTCACGAAGGCGTCGGTGTCGGTGCATCGCTCGCAGGCAGCGGTCAGCATGCAGATCAAGCGGCTCGAAACCATGCTCGGCACCACGCTGTTTGCGCGCAACACGCGCAATCTGTCGCTCACGCGGCCCGGCAACACGCTGCTCGAATACGCGCGGCGCGTGCTCGCGTTGCATGAGGAGGCGTGGTCGGCGATCGTGCGGCCGGAAGTGACCGGGCGCGTGGTGCTCGGCGCGCCGGACGATTACGTGTCGTCGCTGTTGTCGCCGGTATTGCGGCGCTTTTCGAATCTGTATCCGCATGTGGAGATCGAAATCGTCTGCGCGCAGAGCACGTCGCTCGCGCCCATGCTGGCCGATAACAGGATCGATCTCGCCTTCGTCACGCGCGACCGCAAACTGCGCGGCGAATTCGTGCGCAGCGAGCCGATGGTGTGGGTGGGGGCGTCGGTGGAGACGCCGGTGCTGGCGGTGTCACCGTTGCCGGTCGGACTGTACGAACCGGGTTGCGTGGCGCGTCAGCACACGCTCGCCGCGCTGGACGGCGCACGTATCCGCTATCGGGCCGCGTTCAGCAGCGCCAGTTTGATGGGCCTCGTGGCGACCGTGGACGCGGGACTCTCGGTGGTCGCGCTCACGCGTTGCAGCGTGCCGCCGCGGCTGGCGATTCTCGGCGAGGCGCAAGGCTTGCCGAAGATCGCTCCGCTGGAAATCGTGGTGGCGCGCAGCGCCAAATCGGACCGGCCCACGTGCGACTATCTGGCCGCGCAGATGGTGCAGGATCTGTCGCTGCGCACGCAGGCGCGCGGTTCGGCGGCGCCTGCGTAGGGCCACACACCACGCATCAGAACGCGATGTTGGTCCGCACCCCAACCACGAACGTATTGCGCAGCGGCTGCGCCGGGTCGTTCGGATTCTGACCGGCGCCCGCGTTGAACGTGTATTGCGCATCGGCTTGCAGCGTCCACCATGGAGCGACCTGATACTGATAGGTCGCTTCGAGCGCCGTTTCACTCGTGCGCACGCCGTACGGCCCGCCGCTGAATGCCCGGCTATCCTGGTCGAGTCCGTGCGTGTGATTGCCGACCTTGATGTAGGTGAGGGCGAGGCCCGCGCTGTCGTTGTCGCGTCCGGCGAACGGCGCTTTCAGCACGACGCCGAGGTTCGCCGCGAAGCTCACCAGGTTGCGGTCGCCCGGCGCGCCCATCACGCGGGCGAACACGCCGAGGCTGCGCGCCGCGTCCGGGCTCGGACGCCAGATCATCTGGTCGGCCACGGCGTAGAAGCTGCAGTCGCCGCGATGATTCGCGGCAGTGCCGGTGGAGGCCGGATTCGCGAGCGACAGTCCGGTGTTGTCGTAGCGTTGATCCGCGAAGCGGCCGTTGTTGTACCAGAGGCCGATCTTGTAGGTGCCCGGCAAACCGCCGCCGCTCGCGGCGGGCTTTCCGTCTTCCGCCGGCTGGTTGATCGCGTACTGCAACTCCCCGATGAACAGCGTGCCGTTATGCAGATTGAAGTTGGTGCCGCTCTTGTTGTTCGGATTGTTGCCGAGCGGGTCGCCGTCGAACACGCCGGCGAGCGCCGTCAACGAGGGCGTGATCTGGCCGCGCACGCGAACGCCGAGCGCCGACAGCGGGTAAGCGGGACCGCCTGACGGCATGTCGTACGAGGGCAGCGCGGGCCAGCCGAACATCGTGTTGAGGAAGAGCGCCGAATAGGTGCTCGCGATGAATTCCTGGTCGATGCTTTGCTGACCGATCTTCACGTCGACGCGCTTGTCGAGGAACGACTGCTGATACCACAACTCCCACAGGCGCGTCGTGCCTTCGGCTTCGATGCCGCTTGCCGTATTCAGCGTGCCGAGTTTGTCTGCGCTGAGATTGCGGCCGTGAATCTGCAACGCGCTGACGTTGAACTGGCCGCCGGGCAGGCCGAACGCTTCTTGTGTGTCGAGCTGAAGGGCCGCTGTGGTCACACCGTCGTAGGCTGCGCCGCGCGCGAGGCCGCCACGAAGGTTGCCGAGAATTTCGCTGGTCTCGGTGACGGTGAGCGTCACGCCGTACTTGCCGAGCCAGGGGCGCAAACCGCCCATATCGCCGAGCATTTGCTCGCGCTCCCAGAAACCGGCTGGTGGTTTGGTATCCGTCGCGTTGGCGTTGGCGTTGGCGTTGCGTTCGGCTTCGGCCGCTTCCGGCGCGGCGTCGGAGTTGGCCTGCGCCATCGCGGCGCCCGCTGTCAGCGATGCGCACGCAAAGGCCGTGTAAAGCGCGGCGCGCCGCATCGACGGTAGACGCGAACGGCGCGCGGCATGCTCGCGCAGCGAACCTGCGCGAGCCGTGAGTCCGCTGGATGAGGAGAGTTTCATCGGGATCCTTATTGGTATCGTATGGAGTGGTTCGAGCATCGCGGGGCGGTGTCTCCATGGGCCCGCGATGTGCCGCATCCATTTGCCACGCCGGACTACAGCAGAAGGCGAGATCGTACTCATGCGTAATCGATGCGTCAACAAATGAGAACGATTCGCATCGAACTTGCCAAAGCGCAATTTTTTACCTTGACATATCGCGACTCAGCGGCCACTCATCGGCCACTCATCGGCCACTCATGGGCCACTCGACGTGACTGAGCCCGAATGCGCGAGCGCATTGCCCGGCGTGGTCGCTTCGTATGAACCGGCGCGAGGCCAGGGTGTCGAACCGCGCGAGTACCCCAAAGTCCCAAGTCAGGAGAGACACATGAATAAGCGCAGCCTTTTGATTTCGTTGCTCGCGAGCGGCGGTTTGCTGATGAGCGGCGTGTCGAACGCGCAGCTGAATCTGAAGCAATTCGGCATAGGCGGCGGCGAGAGTTCGGCGGACGCGGGCGCGGCGTCGTCGGGTGGCATCTCGCAGTTGTTGCAAACCTACGTCGGCGCGAATCAACAGGTGCTGAGCGGCCAATCGAGTCTCGCGTCGGCGATGGGTTTGAGCAGTGCGGCAGGGCAAGCGCAACAGGCGGCGGGATTGCTGAGCGGCGGCACGCCGTCGGTCAGTCAATTGACGCAGGCGGGCAGCACGCAGCAGTCGTTGTCGCAAACGCTGACGCAGGCGTTGGCGAGCCGCGCGAGTGGCGGCTCGTCGGCGGCGCCGGTGAACAAGCAGGCGTTCACGGACGGCCTCGCGTCGCTCGGTAAAGGCGTGAGCCAGTATTCGAGCTTGCAGTCGGGGCTCGGCAGCATTGGGAAAATGAATCCGTCGTCGCTATTGCTGGCCGGCATGAATCCGCAGACCGCGCAGAGCGCGTCGTATATCGCGCAGTCCGCGCCGGGTCAGTTGCAATCGTTGATGTCGACGCTGAGCGCGGCGGTGCAGTTCGCGTCGAGCCACGGCATCAGCGTGCCGTCGATCGCGACCTCGGCGTTGCAAGGCGGCCAGTAAGGATAGGCCAGGCATGCGAGCGCCGCGCCGCGGCGGCGCGGCGCGAGCCGTGCGAAATCCTACGAAAACAGGCAGAGCGCGGTGCGCCGGGCGGCCTCGAAAAAACGGCTATGATCATCACCCGAAGCCGCGAGGCCGCATCCGGCCCACGCACGATTCACCCATGCCCAACACGCCAAACCCTACCGGGACCACGCCGATGTCAGACACAGTGAATCTGGAAAACTACTTCGCCCGCATAGGTTATCGAGGCCCGCGCGCGGCAACGCTGGAAGTGCTGCGGGACATCCACACGCTGCACCCGCGAGCGATCCCCTTCGAGAACCTGAACCCGCTCACGCGCCGCGCGGTGAAACTCGACCTCGCGTCGATCGAGAACAAACTCGTCACCGAGCGCCGCGGCGGCTACTGCTTCGAACAGAACGCGCTGCTGGCAAACGTGCTGACGCAGTTGGGCTTCAAGGTCACGCCGCTGCTGGGCAGAGTGCTCTGGGGGCGCGAGCCCGGCGTGATTCCCCCGCGCACGCACATGGTCTTGCGCATCGACATCGGCAACGAAGCGTGGATCGCCGACGTCGGCTTCGGCAGCGTCACGCTCACCGCACCGCTGCGTCTGAACGCGGGCCTCGCGCAGCCCACGCCGCTGGGCACGTTTCGCCTCGCCGACGCGGCGCATGGTTCGCTGTACCTCGAAGTGCTGACGCGCGACGAGAGCTGGTCGCGCGTTTATCGTTTCGACCTGCAGCCGGTCGAGTGGATCGACTACGAGACCTCGAACTGGTACACGTCCACGGCGCCGGATTCGATCTTCGCGAGCAACCTGATCGTGTGCCGCGTATTGCCCGAAGCGCGGCTCACGCTGCTCAACGATCTACTGAACGAACGCGCCCCGGACGGCCAGATCGTCAGCGAACGGCAACTCGCGAGCGCGGACGAACTCGCCGCTTGTCTGCGCGATCGCTTCGGCCTGAATACCGGCGGCATCGACATCGGCGAAATATTCGGCCGCGTGCGTACCCCGGCCAACAGCGCGTAACGAGCCGGGCATCGCCATGATCAAGCGCCTGATTCTCCACACAGCGGCCTGGCTGGTGTTCATGGGCGTGCTGTTGTTCGGCGCGGCCGGCACTTTCGCGTGGCCGGCCGCATGGTGGTATCTGATCGAGATGGGCGTGCTGAGCCTGTGGATCGGACTGTGGCTCGCGCGTCACGATCCCGGCTTGCTCGCCGAGCGCATGTCCGTGTTCGCGCAGCCGCAGCAAAGCCGCTGGGACCGTCTCTTTGTGACGAGCGCCGGCGTGGCGTGGTTCGGCTGGCTGATCCTGATGGGGCTCGACGCGATGCGCTTTCACTGGTCGGCGCCGTTGCCGGTGGCGCTGGTCAGTCTCGGTTCGTTGTGCGTGTTCCTTTGCATCTTCATGTGCCGCTTCGTATTCCGTGCGAACAGCTTTGCCGCGCCGGTCGTGAAGATCCAGGCGAGCCGCGGCCATAAGGTGATCGACAGCGGCCCTTACGCGTATGTCCGTCATCCGATGTATTCGGCCGCGCTGCTGTTTTTCATCGGCACGCCGTTGCTGCTCGGCTCATGGTGGGGGCTCGCCGTGGCGCCGGTCATGGCGATCGGACTCGGCTGGCGCGCGGTGCGCGAGGAGCGCATGCTGGCCGAGCAGCTCGACGGCTACGCCGACTACACCGCACGCGTGCGCTACCGTTTCGTGCCCTTCATCTGGTAACGCGGCGGTGCGCCATTCTTGCTCGCACTGCCCCTCGTGTACCAACCTGTCTAGACAAAGCGCACCGCGCTGACGCATGCAAGCGCATGCGTTCTCTGCTCATCATTGACTCGTCACTCCCAGCAAAGCCTTGTAACACTGCGCTTTCTAGGGGCTTACCCGATGATTCCGGCGATTCCACGCAAATTCTCTTGCGACGGTTTTTTGACTCATGCAGACTTGTCTATACAAATTAAGCAGCGGTTAAACATCCAGTTCGACGGTTTCCTCAATCAAAGGAGTTTCGACGTGAAAGTGAAGCGCACGACGTTAGCAAAAGCATTGATGGGCGCCGTTCTCGGCGCCGCGACGATTTTCGCGGCACCGGCCCAGGCCAAGGACTGGAAGACGGTGACCATCGCGCTCGAAGGCGGCTATGCGCCGTGGAACCTCACGTTGCCGGGCGGCAAGCTGGGCGGCTTCGAACCCGAACTGGTCGCGAATCTGTGCGAGCGCATCAAGCTGCAATGCAATCTCGTGGCGCAAGACTGGGACGGCATGATCCCCGGTCTGCAAGCCGGCAAGTTCGACGTGTTGATGGACGCGATCTCGATCACGCCCGAGCGTGAAAAAGTCATCGCGTTCTCGAAGCCGTATGCCGCCACGCCCGCCACCTTCGCCGTGACGGACGCGAAAGTGCTCGCCAAGGCCGCGCCCACCGCGGGCGTCGTCAAGCTGACGGGCGATCCCAAGACCGATCAACCCACCGTCGACGCGTTGCGCAAGCAGTTGAAGGGCAAGACCATCGGCATCCAGTCGGGCACGGTCTACACCAGGTTCATCAACGAAGGCTTCAAGGACATCGCCACGATCCGCGTCTACAAGACCTCGCCCGAGCGCGATCTGGATCTCGCGAACGGCCGCATCGACGCGTCGTTCGACGACGTGACCTACTACGCCGCCAACATCGACAAGAAGGAAACCGCGTCGATCCTGATGGCCGGTCCGAAGATCGGCGGCCCGATCTGGGGTCCGGGCGAAGGTCTCGCATTCCGCAAGCAGGACGCCGATCTGAAAGCGAAGTTCGACACCGCGATCAGCGCCGCGCTCGCCGACGGCACCGTCAAGAAGCTGTCCGCCAAGTGGTTCAAGACCGACGTCACGCCTTGATTCGCTGAACGTTCAGAGGTAGAGGCGGGCGCGGCATCGACAGGCCGCGCCTCGCTGGTTCGATCCGCCGTAACGGCTGAGGGGTAGGGAATGGCGCTGATAGAGATGCTCGGCTTCGGGCCGGAGGGCTGGGGCGGCGTGTTGCTGCTCGCGGCGTTGATGACGGTCGCGCTCACGCTGGCGGCGCTCGCCGTCGGCGCGGTGTTCGGCGCGCTGGTGGCGGCGGCCAAGCTGTCGCGGTTTCGCACGCTGCGCGTGATCGGCGACATCTACACCACGGTGTTTCGCGGCGTGCCTGAACTGCTCGTCATCTATCTGTTCTATTTCGGCGGCTCCACGCTCGTCACGACTGTCGGCCAATGGTTCGGCGCCGAAGGTTTTGTCGGCGTGCCGCCGTTCGTGATCGGCGCGCTCGCGGTCGGCATGATTTCCGGCGCGTATCAGGCCGAGGTGTACCGCTCGGCGGTGCTCGCGGTCTCGCGGGGCGAACTCGAAGCCGCGCGCTCGATCGGCATGCCCACGCTCACCATGGCGCGCCGCATTCTGATTCCGCAAGTGCTGCGTTTCGCGCTGCCCGGCATCGGCAACGTGTGGCAATTGAGCCTGAAGGATTCGGCGCTGATCTCCGTCACGGGGCTCGCCGAATTGCTGCGCACGAGCCAGGTGGCGGCGAGTTCCACGCATCAATACTTCACGTTCTTCGTGGTGGGCGGCGCGCTGTATCTGCTGATGACCGGCATCTCGAACCGCATTTTCAACCGCGCCGAAGCACGCGTGGGCCGGTCCTTCAAGCGCAACTTCGCGCGCAACTGACGAGGACGGACATCATGCATTTCGACTTCGACTTCCTTCTCGATACGCTGCGGCAACTGCTGGTGGCGGTGCCGACCACGCTCGGCCTGTTCTTCTGCTCGCTGATTCTCGGCGGCTTGCTTTCCCTCGTGATCGTCACGATGCGCGTATCGCCGCGTTGGCTGCCGAACCGCTTCGCACGCGCTTATATCCTGGTGTTCCGCGGCTCGCCGCTGCTGATCCAGATGTTCCTCGTCTACTACGGCATGGGTCAGTTCGGCGTGATTCGCGAGAGCTTCCTGTGGCCGGTGCTGCGCGAGCCATACCTGTGCGCGGTTTTATCGCTGGCGTTGTGCACCGCCGGCTATACGGCGGAAATCATTCGCGGCGGCTTGATGGCCGTGCCGGTCGGCCAGATCGAGGCCGGTTATTCGATCGGCCTGTCGGGCTTCGCGCTGCTGCGCCGCGTGATCGGTCCGATTGCGCTGCGCCAGTGCCTGCCCGCGTATTCGACCGAAGCGGTGCTGCTCGTCAAATCCACCGCGCTCGCGAGCCTCGTCACCGTGTGGGAAGTGACCGGCGTCGCGCAGCAGATCATTCAGCAAAGCTATCGCACGACCGAAGTATTCATCTGCGCGGCGCTGATCTATCTGTTCCTGAACTTCGTCATCGTGCGTCTGCTCGGCTACCTCGAGACGCGTCTGTCGCGCCATCTGCGCGCCGCGCCCGCGCAGGCCGCGCCGAGCCGGCCGGTTTCAGCCACCGCCGAAGCACGCCGCGCCGCGCCCTGAACGGCCGCCCATCCCGGATGAATCTGGAGAATCCCATGAACGCCACCGCACCCGTTGCACTTTCGGTCAAGAACATTCACAAGTCGTTCGGCGACCATCACGTACTCAAGGGCATTTCGCTCGACGCCCATCAAGGCGACGTGATTTCGATTCTCGGCGCGAGCGGCTCGGGCAAGAGCACGTTTCTGCGCTGCCTGAATCTGCTCGAAACGCCCGACGAGGGCTCGGTCGCGCTCGCCGGCGAGGAACTGAAAATGAAGCGCCGCGGCGACGGCAAGCTGCAACCGAGCGATCGCCGTCAAGTCGACCGGGTGCGCTCGCAACTCGGCATGGTGTTCCAGAACTTCAATCTCTGGTCGCATATGACGGTGCTGGAAAACCTGATCGAAGGCCCGATGCGCGTGCAAAAACGCAGCCGCGCCGAGTCAGTGGAAGAAGCCGAGGCGCTGCTCGCGAAAGTCGGCCTCGCGGAAAAGCGCGGCCACTATCCGGCGCATCTGTCGGGTGGTCAGCAGCAGCGCGTGGCGATCGCGCGCGCGTTGGCGATGCATCCAAAAGTGATGCTGTTCGACGAGCCGACCTCCGCGCTCGATCCCGAACTGGTGGGCGAAGTGCTGCGCGTGATGCGCTCGCTCGCCGAGGAAGGCCGCACCATGCTGGTCGTCACGCATGAAATGGGTTTCGCGCGGCACGTATCGAATCGCGTGATGTTCCTGCATCAAGGCCAGGTGGAAGCCGACGGCACGCCCGACGAAGTCTTTGTCGAATGCAAGTCGGACCGCTTCCGGCAATTCGTGTCGAGTCATCAGGACCGCACCACCAACTGATCCGCAGCACTTGGCTACCTTACCGCGCAGAGCACCATCATGGCCGTGATCCGTTCCGATCGTCCTCTCGACTGGGCTCAGGTGGCGGCCATCGCCGCCGGCGAGCCGCTCGAACTTTCCGCCGACGCCCGCGCGCGCATCGCGGCGGCGCGCGTGCTCGTCGAACAGATCGTCGAGCGCGGGATTCGCGCCTACGGCGTGAACACCGGCGTGGGCGCGTTGTGCGACGTGATCGTGTCGCCGAGCGAACAGCGCACGCTGTCGCGCAACATTCTGATGAGCCACGCGGTCGGCGTGGGCGCGCCGCTCGGTGTCGCCGAGACGCGCGCGATCATGGCCGCGGCCGTCAACAACTTCGCGCACGGGCATTCCGGCATCCGCCTGGAAGTCGTCGATCAACTGGTCGCCTTGCTCAACGCGGATTGTTTGCCCGAGGTGCCGGCATTCGGTTCCGTCGGCTATCTGAGCCATATGGCGCATATCGCGCTGGTGTGTATCGGCGAAGGCCATGTACGTCATCGCGGCGAGCGGCTCAAGGGGCGCGACGCGCTGCAACGGCTCGGCCTCGAACCGCTCGTGCTCGAAGCCAAGGAAGGGCTGAGCCTGATCAACGGCACGCCGTGCGTGACCGGCCTCGCGGCGTTGGCGCTCGCGCGCGCCGCGCGTTTGCTCGACTGGACCGACATGGTCGCCGCGATGAGCTTCGAGAACTTGCGCGGCCAACTCGCGGCTTTCGCCGAGGATTCGCTCGCACTGCGCATTTCGCCGGGGCTGAACCTGGTCGGCGAACGCATGCGCGCGGCGCTCGCCGACAGCGGCATTCTCGCGGCGGTGGTCGGTCATCGCACGCAAGACCCGCTGAGCATGCGGACCATTCCGCACGTGCACGGCGCGGCGCGCGACGTGCTGGCCGCGACCGCGGTCGTGGTCGATCGCGAACTCGCGTCGATTACCGATAACCCGATCGTCGCCGGCACGCCCGAGGACCCGCGCGTCTATTCGCAGGCGCATGCGGTGGGCGCGTCGATCGCACTCGCGATGGACAGCCTCGCCACCGCGATCGCGCAAGTCGCCGCGATGGCCGAGCGGCGTCTCGACCGTCTGGTCAATCCGCTCGTCAGCGGCTTGCCGGCTTTTCTCGCCGAGCCGGGCGGCACCTGTTCCGGTTTCATGATCGCGCAGTACACGGCGGCCTCGCTGGTCGCGCAGAACCGGCGTCTCGCGATGCCCGCGAGTCTCGACGGCGGCATCACGTCCGGCCTGCAGGAAGACCACCTGTGCCATGCCACGCCCGCCGCGCTCAAGGCGCTGGAGATCGTCGACAACGCCGGGCGCATCGTCGCGATCGAGTTGCTGGCGGCGGCGCAGGCCTACGATCTGCAACGCGTGGACGCGCCGCGCGCGCCGCATACCGACGCGCTGTGGCAACGCGTGCGCCGCGTCGTGCCCACCTACCGCGACGACCGGCCGCTCGCGGACGACATGAGCATTGCGTTTCGCATGATCGCCGACGAGGCGCCGCCGCCGCTGCCGAACCCGGGTAACATTGGGCCCCGGCCGGTTACCTCCGGGCGCGGCCCGGAGCTTGCTGTGCTGGTGAAGGTGGCGAACGTGGCGAGTGTGCCGGATACAGGCAAGCTCGACGCAAGCGCGCATGGCGCGGCCAATGACGCAACCACGGCCCCAATCATGAACGCGCCCAACCACGGGCCAACCGTCGCCCGCGAGGCGTGATGCAGACATCCGGTGAGCGGGCTACCCGCCTGCGAACCGGCGAAAGTGGACAATCCAAACACACCGTGTACTACCCGCGTACCACCCACGAGGTCGACGTGAACACTATTACAAACACAAACGCGCAAACCGCAGACACGCAGGACCGCCTTGATGGTCCCGATCGCAGCCCGGAGACACCCGCGAAGGCGATGCCCGCCTACGAGCAGATCAAGCGCTACGTGATCAGGCGCATCAGTGAAGGCGACTGGAAGCCGGGCGGCCTGATTCCATCGGAAACGGAGCTGGTCAAGGAATTCGGTGTTGCGCGCATGACCGTGTCGCGCGCGCTGCGCGAGTTGACGACCGAACGCGTGCTTACGCGCGTGCAAGGCTCGGGCACCTTCGTCGCGCCGCAACGCTACGAATCGACGGTGCTGGAAATCCGCAATATCGCCGACGAAATCGCCGCGCGCGGTCATCGTCATTCGGCCCGCGTGCTCACGCTCGAACCGAGCGACGACCCGCAAGCGCTCGAAGCGCTCGGACTCGCGAGCGGCCCGGCGTTTCACTCGTGCATCGTGCACAGCGAGGAAGGCGAGCCGATCCAGTACGAGGACCGCTACGTGAACCCGAAGGTATTCCCCGACTACCTGCAACAGGACTTCACCGTCGAGACGCCGAATCACTACATGGTGCGGCTCGCGCCGATCCAGCGGGCGGAGTTTCGCATCTACGCGCAAAAACCCGACGCTTATGTGCGGCGGCATCTGCTGATGGATATCGGCGAGCCGTGCTTGCAGCTATGGCGCCGCACATGGGTGGGCGACGATGTGGCGACCTCGGTGCAGTTGTGGCATCCGGCGTCGCGGTTTCATCTGGCGGGGAACGTATAGAGCGGGTTGGCGCGGATTGATATGTCGTGCCGTCAACCTTGACGCTGCGACATATCCGGCGAAAACCGGCAGCCCAGCCGATAGCGCGAGCCCGGATGCACGAAACGCGCGAACGTCACCGCCACGCCGCTCGTCCAAGTGCGGCGCATCAGCGTGAGGCACGGTTCCTCAGCACGGATTTCGAGCAGATCCGCTTCGGCGCGCGTCGGCAGACCCGCGTCGACCACATGCTCGACGTCGTGCGCCGGCACGGTCTCGAACAGATACTCCGACGGCCTGATCGTCGAAAAATCCTGCTGCAAAAAATCCGGCGCGGTCGCGGGATTCACATAGCGATCCTCCAACTGCACCGGCAAGCCGTTCTCGCGGTGCACGCAAATCACATGGAACACCGAGGCGCCCGGCGCGAGGCCCAGCGCATTCGACACCATCACCGAGGCCGTTTCGCGTTGCGACAGCCGTGTGTCGTAGCTGTACTCGTGGCCGCGCGAGCGGATCTCGTCGCCGATATGCGCGATCATCAGCAGCGTCGATTGCGGCTTGCTTTGCGCGACGAAGGTGCCGACGCCGGATACGCGCGTGACGAGCCCTTCGTCCGCCAGCTCGCGCAGCGCGCGATTCACGGTCATGCGCGACACGCCGAGCGTCGCGACCAGATCCAGTTCGGAAGGCAGGCGGTCGCCCGCTTGCCGCGCGCCCGATTCGATGATCGCGCGGATATGGTGTTTCACCTGTTCGTAGCGTGCGGCCGGCGCGTCGTCGGCGGGGCGCGTGGATCGGGCGGCGCGCGTGGTTCCCGTCGCGCCCGTGGCTTTCGGCGACGCGGCGGGCGGCGGCTTGTCGTGGGCTCGGCTGCGAACGGTGGAGGACATCGGCGTTCTCGCGCTACCGTCCGCGTGACGCTTGCGCGGGTGCCAATTCGCGCGCGCTCATAGCGGCTCCACGTCATCGGGACCGCGTGTCCAGAAGGCGTTGCGGTCGAAGTAGTTTTGCAGGAACTGCCGCAAGCGCGGCTGCCCGGCGTCGTGAAAGACTTCGCGCGGTTTGCCTTGCACGGCGATGCGGCCTTGATCGATGAACATGACCTTGTCGGCGACCTGCGCGGCAAAGCCCATTTCATGCGTGACGACGGCCATCGTCATGCCGTCGCGCGCGAGCTGCTTCATCACTTGCAACACTTCGCCCACCAGTTCGGGATCGAGCGCCGAGGTCGGCTCGTCGAACAGCATGATGTGCGGCTCCATCGCCAGCGCTCGCGCAATCGCCACGCGTTGCTGCTGACCGCCCGAGAGTTTCGCGGGGTACGCATCGCCTTTATGCGCGAGGCCGACCGTTTCGAGCATCGAATTCGCGCGGCGGCGCGCTTCGTCGCGTGAAAGATGACGCACGCGCAGGAGCGCTTCCGTCACGTTGCCGAGCGCCGTCATGTGCGGCCACAGATTGAACTGCTGAAACACCATGCCGACGTTGCGCCGCACGCGATTGATCTCGCCCTGCGAGGCGCGCACGCGCTTGCCGCTGCGCTCGCTGTAGCCGAGCAGTTCGCCTTCGATGCGCACCTCGCCGTGGTCGTAGGTTTCGAGCGCGGCGAGGCAGCGCAGCAGCGTACTCTTGCCCGACCCCGACGGGCCGATGATGCAGACCACTTCCGAGCGGGCGATCCGCAGGTCGACGCCGCGCAGCACCTCGACTTCGCCGAAGCGTTTGCGCAGATCGCGCACTTCGATCAGCGGCGCGCCGCGCGACGTATCGGCGGCAGCGGTGGAGGCGGAGGAGGGCATGTCGGCGATGGCGTTCATAAGGTGGTCCCGATTGCGTTCATGCCATGAAGCGTGCGATGCGGCTTTCGGCCCACATGCCCGCGCGCGACGTGAGTTCGACCAGCGCGAGATAGCACACGCACAGCACCAGCAGGGTTTCGACGAAGGCAAACGTGGCCGAGCCGATGGCGGTCAGCACGAACGTGAGTTCGGGCACGGTAACGATCGACAATACCGCCGTTTCCTTGCTCAGCACGATGATCAGATTGGTCAGTGCGGGCACGATCAGCACGAGCATTTGCGGCACCTGAATGCGCAGGACGGCTTGCCAGCGCGTGAGGCCGAGACACGCGGCCGCTTCCAGATGACCGGGCGGCACCGATTGAAAGCCGGAGCGGAACGCTTCGGCGAAATACGCGCTGCCGTAGAGGCCCAAGCCGAGCACGCCGGCCGTCATCGGTTCGAGCGTGAGGCCGAAGGACGGTCCGCCGTAGTAAAGCAGAAACAGTTGCACGAGAAAGGGCGTGCCGCGAAACAGTTCGATATGGAGGCGCAGCAGGCCACGCACCCAGCGTCCGCAAAAGAGTTGCAGCACGGCGATCAGGAAGCCGATCAGCATGCCGATCGCGACGCCCGCGGCCCACGTGCCGAGCGTGGTCGCGAGGCCGGCGGCGATCGGCTGGAGGTTGTGCGTGATGACGGTGGGGTCGAGCGTTTGCATGGTTTGCTTTCGATCTCGGGCTCAGGCTCGCTGCAAGCGATATTCGGCGGCATGCGCGATGAGCGCGAGCGCACCGCAGATCACGAAGTAAATCAGCCCGGCGGCCAGATACGCTTCCAGCGGCCGATAGGTACTGGCGGCGATGTTCTGCGCGGTGCGCGTCAATTCGGCCACGCCCACCACCGAAATCAGCGACGAAGCCTTGATCAGCAGCACCATTTCGTTGACGAGCGACGGCAGCGTCAAGCGAAACGCTTGCGGCACCAGAATGCGCCGCAGCATGTCGAACGGCGAAAGCCCAAGCATGCGCGCCGCTTCCAGATGGCCCGGCGGAATGCTGAGAAAACCGCCGCGCAGAATCTCGGCGATATACGACGCGGAACACAGCGACACGGCGCTGATCGCGGCCACCACCGGCGACACGTTGATGCCCGCGAACGGCAGCAGGTAGTACACCAGCAGCAGTTGCACCAGCATCGGCACGCCGCGAAAGAAGAACACATAAGCGCCGCCGAACATGCGCGCCGCGCGGTTCGTGGAAAGCCGCGCGGCACACACGCCGACCGCGACGAAGAAACCGATCAGCAGACCCGTCAGCGAAATGCCGATGGTGGCGAGCGCCGCATGCAACAGCAGCGGCAAGCCCTGGACGAAGACGGTTGTGCTGAGCATGAACGTCGCACTCGCTGGAACGGGGAGGGCGATGCGGCCTGTGGAAAAGCGCGCATCGCCTGCATCGAAACGATGGTTCGGGGGCCGTCAATAGTTCGGCGTGGGCATCGTACTTGGCGCGTCCATCGCGACGCCGAACCATTTCTTCTGCAAGGTCGCGAGGCGCCCGTCGTTGTGCATCTTCACGAGCGCGGCGTTGAAGGCGTCGGCGAGCGGCTTGCTGTCCGCGTCTTTACGCAGGCAGTAAGCAAAGTACACTTTCGCGCCGAACGGCGGCTGCACCACGGCGAACGTTTCGGGACGTTGCTTCGCCACATACGCGATGTTGGTCATCGAGTTCGCGACCGCCGCGATCCGGCCGGCGGCGAGATCGGCGTAAGCCTGATTGTTGTCGACGTATTCGCGGATTTCAGGCGGCTTCGGCAAGGTGGCGACGTAGCTCTTCAACTGATCGAGTTGCGCCGAGCCCTTGCCCGCGCCGACCGTCTTGCCCGCGATGTCCGACGATTGCTTGACCGAAGCATCGTTGGCGCGCTTGAGCAGCGCGTCGGTGGCGTCCGCGATCGGCAGCGTGTACGTGTAGCGCTCCATGCGCGCCTTCGTGACCGTGAGGGGTCCGCCCACCATGTCGAACTTGCCCGCTTCGAGACCCGGCAGCACGCTCGGCCACGGCAGGTCGATGAAGCGCACCTTCACGCCCAGTTCCTTGCCGACCTCGGCGAACAGATCCTTGTTGAAGCCCGCTTGCTGGCCGTTTTCGAGGAAGTCGAACGGCGCGAACTGCATCTCGGTGCCGACCACCAGTTCGCCGGCTTTCTTTACTTTGGCGAGCTGGTCTTCGGCGTGGGCCGCGACGCTTGCCGCGCACAACGCCAGCATGACCAAACGACACTTCCAGCCTGCAAGGATGCTCATGAGATTCTCCGGGTGGCAAAGCGGTGTCGCGCGAAAGCGGTCCGCGAACGGGCACGGCGCGAGTCATGCGAGGCAGTATATACCGCGTTTTTCGCACGAAACAAATAAACGCGCGAGTAGAGAAAAGCCCTTACGTGAAGCGCTGCGAAGCAACTTGCGGGTGTGCTTTTGGCGGTATATACAACTGGGATGCGCGAGGCGCGCGAACTTGCGGTACCTCTTGCGGCACCCCGTTCGCGCCGCGCATTGAGCAGTCGAATCGACCGGCCTTTCATGGAGTAACGCGATGCCTGTGACCCGCATTCCGATCATCGATTTCGCCGGCGTTCGCGCGGGCGATCCGCAGGCCTTGCAGCGCGCCGCGCGGGAAATCCGTGAAGCGTGCACGACCATCGGCTTCTTCTACATCGTCAATCACGGCGTGCCGCAAGCGACGATCGACGCAGCCGCGCAGGCGGCGCGCACGTTCTTCGCGTTTCCGGTGGAGACCAAGCGGCGCGCGGCGGTCAATCATCGGCATCGCGGCTTCAATGCGCTCGGCGACGCGACCATGTATCAGGCCACGCGTCCCGACTATAAAGAGTTCTTCAGCATCGGCCTCGAATTGCCGGAGGACGATCCCGACGTGCTGGCCGGCCAGGCGCTGCGCGGCCCGAACAACTGGCCCGACTTCATGCCGGAATTGCGTCCCGCGTTGTATGGCTACTATGAAGCGGTCGGGGCGTGCGGCGCTGATCTGCTGCGCGCGGTGGCGGTGAGTCTCGGCGTCGACGAACAGTTCTTCGCGCCGCGTTATACGAAGCGGATGCAGCGCACGCAGATGGTCTACTATCCGCCGCAGCCGCCCCAATCGGATGCGGATCAATTCGGCGTCGCGCCGCATACCGACTACGGCTGCATCACGTTGCTCTGGCAGGATCAGGTGGGCGGCTTGCAGGTGCGTGAAATCGCCAACGACACATGGGTGGAGGCGCCGCCGATCGAAGGCAGCTTCGTCGTGAACGTCGGCGATCTGCTCGCGCGCTGGACCAACGACCGCTTCCGCTCCACGCTGCATCGCGTGATCAATGCGTCGGGGCGCGAGCGCTATTCGATCGCGACGTTCTACGATCCCACCTACGGCGCGCGGGTCGATCCGCGCGAGCTCGGCACGAGCGAGGCCGACCTGAAGTATCAGCCGGTTGCGGCAGGCGACTATATCCTCGGGCGCATCAACGATTCGATGGGTTATCGGAAGAAGCAGGCACGCGAAGGAACGCAAGGAACCACTGCATGACGGATAACAGCAGGGAAAACAGCGGGACAAACAGCGGGACGCACAGCGGGACACACAGCGCGGCGCCGCTTGCCGCGACACTCGATGCACTGCGCGCCGCGCTCGGTGACGATGCGGTGCGCGTCGGCGCAGAGATCGGCGAACGCGCGCTCACCGACTGGACGCGCCACGATCCGACGCGCCCCGCCGCGTTGCTGCTGCCGCGCAGCACGGAAGAAGTCTCGCGCGCGCTGGCGATCTGCCATGCGGCGCATCAACCGGTGGTGCCGCAAGGCGGCATGACCGGTCTCGCGGGCGGCGCGATTGCACGCGCCACGGATATCGCGTTATCGCTCGAACGCTTGAGCGGCGTCGAGGAAGTCGATGCCGCGTCGGCCACGCTCACGGTGCGCGCCGGCACGACCTTGCAAGCCGCGCAGGAAGCGGCCGCCGAAGCCGGCTTCGAACTGGCGCTCGATCTCGGCGCGCGCGGCTCGTGCCAGATCGGCGGCAATCTGGCGACCAACGCGGGCGGCAACCGCGTGGTCCAGTCGGGCACCGCGCGCGATCAGGTGCTCGGGCTGGAAGTGGTGCTCGCCAATGGCGACGTGCTGACCTCGCTCGGCAAGATGGTCAAGAACAATACCGGCTACGACCTGAAACATTGGTTCATCGGATCGGAAGGCACGCTCGGCATCATCACGCGCGCGGTGTTGCGGCTCCATCCGCGGCGCGCGGCGCGTCACACGGCGCTGGTCGCGCTCGACGGGTACGACGGCGCCGTGAACCTGCTGCGCCGTCTGTCGACGCGTTTCGGCAACGACATCGGTGCATTCGAGATCATGTGGCCGGACTTCTACGATTTCGGCGTGAAGCTGACGGGCACGCGCTCGCCGTTCGCCGACCCGCATCCGCTTTATGCGCTGATCGAACATGCGGGCTTCGATTCAGGCGACGACGGCGAACGTTTCGCCGCCGCGCTGACCGACGCGCTCGACGCCGGCGCGATCCGCGACGCGGTGATCGCGCAGTCGGTGGCCGATGCGCGCGCGCTGTGGGCGATTCGCGAGTGCACCGCGGAGTTTCCGGTGCGGCTGGATGCGATCAACTTCGACGTGAGCCTGCCGATCGGCGAGATCGGCGCGTTCGTCGACCGTTGCCGCGCGGCGCTCGATCGGCAATGGCCGGGCAACGTGGCGTATTTCTTCGGGCATATCGGCGATTCGAATCTGCATGTCACCGTCGACGGCCATTCGCTTGCCGGCGTCGAGCATCACGCCGTGTATGCGTTCGTCTACGAGATGCTGCGTCCGCTGCGCGGATCGGTGTCGGCGGAACATGGCATTGGCTTGCTCAAGCGCGAGTTTCTGCCGATTTCGCGTTCAGCCACGGAACTGGCGGCGATGGCCGCGATTAAACATGCGCTCGACCCGCACGGCATCCTGAATCCGGGCAAGCTGTTTTGAGCGCGGCGCGAAGGTACGCGCATGCGCGCGAATATGCGCGAATATGCAATTTACTGCGGCGCGGTGTCGACGTGCGCCAGCAACTCGCGAGCGTAACGCCGGTAGAGCCAGGAGAGCGAAGCCGCCACCAACACGACCAACGATACATTCAGCAGCGCCTCGACAACGCTGAGGGACTTGCTCGAATAGTCGTTCGGCATGGACACGCCCAAGGCGATGCCCACGAGTACGGCTACGACGATAAGCGGCAGACAGGCGACGACGCCGACACCGAACATGTTCCAGACATGCCCGCGGCTGTCGCGCCATGCGGCGCGCAGCGTGAGGCGGCCGCCGAGCGCAATGGACGGGTAAAGCAGGATCAGCCGGAAAGACACGAACAGACAGATCGCGATCACAGGCAGATAGACGAGGCCCGCCAGCTTGAACCCGCGCGTGGCGGTGTAGGTGAGCCCCATCGCCGCAAGCACGATCAGCATGCTGGCGAGCCACACCGCCAGATAACGGCCGAGCGGCTTGCCATTCAGCGGCATGAGCGGGTTCGCGCCTTCGCCGAGCAGCACGAAGCGATGCACCTTGATCGTCAGCACGCTGGACACCACCATCTGCAACGCGAAAAAGCCCAGTGAAAGCAGCGCGTGGCCGAGTAGCGCGGCCGGGGCCACAGCGCCCGCGGCGTTCGACGGCCGCTGGCCGATCAGCAGCGAAGTACAGGCGAACACCGCCCAAACGCCGACGAACAGCCACGGCATCTGCGTGACGGCTTGCCACGAACTGATCCATCCTTTCTTGACGCAGGCCCCGAAGGTCAACTGTTCCATGTTTTGTTTAGCGCTCGCTATTCGTTGAGTGCCCGCATATTAACCAAAGTATTTTCAAATGCGAGCTTTAGCAGGCTGCTGAAATACAGTCCGACAGAAGCAGCCTTTCTGCACTTACGCGGCTCTCGCCACAAGGTTTATCGCATTGTGCAATTTCAACGTGAATTCCACGCTTGTTCGGCAGTTTGAGGCCAATTTCTGGCTTCATTGCCGCGTTTTTCGCTGCTACAGACGGACTTGTGTCAGTGAGCGCATGCGCACGAGGTTGTAGGCAGCCATGTTCAACACGAACATCTGGTCCACTTTCTTCAACCCGCGCACCACCACCTGGCGCATGCGCCCCACGGTCTTGGCCCACCCGAAGCCTTGTTCGATCAACTTGCGCTTTTGCTGCGA
>NZ_FRAB01000098.1 GCF_900142195.1 Paraburkholderia terricola | reverse complement strand
CAGGAAAAGAAATCAACCGAGATTCCCAGAGTAGTGGCGAGCGAAATGGGAGCAGCCTGTACTCTTTATCTTCATTGTTAGTCGAACGCTCTGGAAAGTGCGGCCATAGCAGGTGATAGCCCTGTAGACGAAAACAGCGAGGAAGAACTAGGTGTACGACAAGTAGGGCGGGACACGTGAAATCCTGTCTGAAGATGGGGGGACCATCCTCCAAGGCTAAATACTCGTGATCGACCGATAGTGAACCAGTACCGTGAGGGAAAGGCGAAAAGAACCCCGGGAGGGGAGTGAAACAGATCCTGAAACCGCATGCATACAAACAGTCGGAGCCTCGCAAGGGGTGACGGCGTACCTTTTGTATAATGGGTCAGCGACTTACATTCAGTGGCAAGCTTAACCGATTAGGGCAGGCGTAGCGAAAGCGAGTCCGAACAGGGCGATTCAGTCGCTGGGTGTAGACCCGAAACCAGGTGATCTATCCATGGCCAGGATGAAGGTGCGGTAACACGTACTGGAGGTCCGAACCCACTAACGTTGAAAAGTTAGGGGATGAGCTGTGGATAGGGGTGAAAGGCTAAACAAACCTGGAAATAGCTGGTTCTCTCCGAAAACTATTTAGGTAGTGCCTCGTGTATCACCTTCGGGGGTAGAGCACTGTCATGGTTGTGGGGTCCATTGCGGATTACTACGCCATAGCAAACTCCGAATACCGAAGAGTGCAATCACGGGAGACAGACATCGGGTGCTAACGTCCGGTGTCAAGAGGGAAACAACCCAGACCGCCAGCTAAGGTCCCCAAATATTGCTAAGTGGGAAACGAAGTGGGAAGGCTAAAACAGTCAGGAGGTTGGCTTAGAAGCAGCCATCCTTTAAAGAAAGCGTAATAGCTCACTGATCGAGTCGTCCTGCGCGGAAGATGTAACGGGGCTAAGCAATATACCGAAGCTGCGGATGCATATTTATATGCATGGTAGGAGAGCGTTCCGTAAGCCTGCGAAGGTGCACTGGAAAGTGTGCTGGAGGTATCGGAAGTGCGAATGCTGACATGAGTAGCGATAAAGGGGGTGAAAGGCCCCCTCGCCGTAAGCCCAAGGTTTCCTACGCAACGTTCATCGGCGTAGGGTGAGTCGGCCCCTAAGGCGAGGCAGAAATGCGTAGCTGATGGGAAGCAGGTTAATATTCCTGCACCATTGTTGAATGCGATGGGGGGACGGATCGCGGAAGGTTGTCCGGGTGTTGGAAGTCCCGGTCCTTGCATTGGAGAAGGCGCTTTGGCAAATCCGGGCGCGTAATTCAAGGGTGTGAGGCCAGTCACTTCGGTGACGAAGCAATCGGAAGTGGTTCCAGGAAAAGCCTCTAAGCTTCAGTTCAACAAGACCGTACCGCAAACCGACACAGGTGGGCGAGATGAGTATTCTAAGGCGCTTGAGAGAACTCGGGAGAAGGAACTCGGCAAATTGGTACCGTAACTTCGGGATAAGGTACGCCCCTGTAGCTTGATGCGCCTGCGCGCAAAGGGTGAAGGGGTTGCAATAAACTGGTGGCTGCGACTGTTTAATAAAAACACAGCACTCTGCAAACACGAAAGTGGACGTATAGGGTGTGACGCCTGCCCGGTGCCGGAAGATTAAATGATGGGGTGCAAGCTCCTGATTGAAGTCCCGGTAAACGGCGGCCGTAACTATAACGGTCCTAAGGTAGCGAAATTCCTTGTCGGGTAAGTTCCGACCTGCACGAATGGCGTAACGATGGCCACACTGTCTCCTCCCGAGACTCAGCGAAGTTGAAGTGTTTGTGATGATGCAATCTCCCCGCGGCTAGACGGAAAGACCCCATGAACCTTTACTGTAGCTTTGCATTGGACTTTGAACCGGTCTGTGTAGGATAGGTGGGAGGCTTTGAAGCGTGAACGCCAGTTTGCGTGGAGCCATCCTTGAAATACCACCCTGATCTGTTTGAGGTTCTAACCCTGGTCCGTGAATCCGGACCGGGGACAGTGCATGGTAGGCAGTTTGACTGGGGCGGTCTCCTCCCAAAGTGTAACGGAGGAGTACGAAGGTACGCTAGGTACGGTCGGAAATCGTGCTGATAGTGCAATGGCATAAGCGTGCTTGACTGCGAGACCGACAAGTCGAGCAGGTGCGAAAGCAGGTCATAGTGATCCGGTGGTTCTGTATGGAAGGGCCATCGCTCAACGGATAAAAGGTACTCTGGGGATAACAGGCTGATACCGCCCAAGAGTTCATATCGACGGCGGTGTTTGGCACCTCGATGTCGGCTCATCTCATCCTGGGGCTGTAGCCGGTCCCAAGGGTATGGCTGTTCGCCATTTAAAGAGGTACGTGAGCTGGGTTTAAAACGTCGTGAGACAGTTTGGTCCCTATCTGCCGTGGGCGCTGGATATTTGAAGGGGGCTGCTCCTAGTACGAGAGGACCGGAGTGGACGAACCTCTGGTGTACCGGTTGTCACGCCAGTGGCATCGCCGGGTAGCTATGTTCGGAAGAGATAACCGCTGAAAGCATCTAAGCGGGAAACTCGCCTTAAGATGAGATATCCCCGGGGCTTCGAGCCCCTTGAAGGGTCGTTCAAGACCAGGACGTTGATAGGTCAGGTGTGTAAGCGCAGTAATGCGTTGAGCTAACTGATACTAATTGCCCGTAAGGCTTGATCCTATAACCAGTGTGTTTCCGGTGGCGCCTCCCCGCGCCGCC
>NZ_FRAB01000099.1 GCF_900142195.1 Paraburkholderia terricola | reverse complement strand
CTCCCGCCAGCATTCTGACGGGTAGCAAATTACATGAGGCAACGACCCTGGCTCGGTAACAAAAAACCTGAGTCAATGCGCCGGTTTACCGACAAACATCTTGGCCGCTCGGCCGAGGTGATTGTCGCTGTGTCAGGGGGTCATGGTTGTCGCTCCGTTCGGGTTGTCAGTGGGTAATTGACGGCGGCGCTCTTTCTGTTTGTCGCTGGCTGTGCGGCGCCGATAGCTTTCGACATTCAGCTCGAAGATCGTCGAGTGATGGACGAGCCGGTCGATGGCGGCCACCGTCATGCCGGGGTCCGGGAAGACGTCATTCCAGCCGGAGAATGGCTGGTTGGCGGTTATCAGAAGACTTTTCCGCTCGTATCTTTCGGCGATCAGTTCGAACAGCACGCTGGTTTCGGCCTGGTCCTTCCTCACGTACGACAGATCGTCCAGGATGATCAGGTCGAACCGGTCGAGTTTGGCAAGCGCCGAAGGCAGTTGCAGACTCTGACGTGCTACCTGGAGCTTCTGCACGATTTCACCGGTCCGGGTGAACAACACGCGATACCCGGCATCGATCAGGGCATGTCCGATTGCGCTTCCAAGATGACTTTTGCCGCCTCCAGGCGGCCCGAACAGGAGAATCGTGGTGCCTTTCTCAAGCCACGAATCGCCGGTGGCCAGCGCCATCACATGCGCCTTCGAGACCATAGGCACAACACCGAAGTGGAAGGTGGCAAGCGTCTTGGTCGGATCCAGATGCGACTCGGCACGATGACGTTCGATTCTTCGTTTAGCGCGCTCGGCGAGTTCATGTTCAAGCAATGCACCGAGTAGCCGGGACGCCTGCCAGCTTTCCTTGTCCGAGCGTTCAGCGAAGTCCGGCCACAACCGGCCGATCGTTGGCAGGCGTAGTTCGTTGAGCATAAGTGCGATACGGCCAGAATCGTAGGCGGCGTTCATGCGAGCACCTCCTCATCGAGCAACGTGTCATAGAGCGCGGCGGACGGCATCTCGACGACAACCACTGGACACTCGGCCTGGCGCGGCGCGAACTCATCGAACAACGCCATCAGATCGGGCAGTTCACCGAGTTCGAGCAATGCATCGAGCCGCTCGGCCAGTTGCGCCTCGACGCCGTGGTGCCCGGCGAGCTCAAGCAAGCCCACCATGGCCTTGCAGGCGCTACGCGGCGTCAGTGCCTGATCCAGTCGTTCCCAGGTGCGACGATAGGCTTCACGCGGAAACAGATCGTCACGGAACGCGAGACCCCTGAAGGCCTGCGGCTTGCGTTTGAGCGAATCGATGAAGTGCCGGTAGTCGATGCCGCGACCGCGCCGCTTGCTCGTGTGCGTGGCTCTCGCCGCGCTGTGCACGAGCGCGCCAGACAGATAGCAATCGAGCCGGTCACTGTAGAGGCGTACCTTCAGGCGATGACCGATCAGCCGCGAGGGCGCGCTGTACAGGACACACCGCACGGTGAACGTGCCGCAGCGTGTCACGCGTGCCTCTTCCTCGGCAAAGTCGCTGGTACGGTGCTCAGGCAAATCCAGCAGGTGCTCGCGCTCGATCTGGAACGCGGCAGCATTACGCCGGTTGCGGCGCATCACCACCCCGCGCACGAACTCGTCGTAAGCGGCCCGGTCCGCGAAGTCTCGGTGACCGCGC
>NZ_FRAB01000101.1 GCF_900142195.1 Paraburkholderia terricola | reverse complement strand
CATGGCGGTAGTCTAGAAATGCCGGGCCATATGGTCTAATACCTTCCATCAGCGCGAGCGATACGGGATCGGTATGGCTCTCCGGCAGCCGGAGCCAGCCACCAGGAGTGAAGAATGGAGTTTCGACAGCTTCGCTATTTCGTTGCTGCCGCGGAGGAGGGCAACGTCGGTGCCGCCGCGCGGCGGCTGCATATTTCCCAGCCCCCGGTCACGCGACAGATTCACGCGCTCGAACAGCATCTGGGCGTGTTGTTGTTCGAGCGCAGCGCGCGCGGCGTGCAGCTCACGCCCGCCGGGGCCGCGTTTCTCGAAGATGCACGGCGCATGCTCGAACTGGGTCGGACTTCCGTGGACCGGTCCCGCGCCGCCAGCCGGGGCGAGATCGGCCAACTCGATATCGGCTACCTCGGCACGGCGATCTACCAGACCGTCCCGGCATTGCTCCATGCGTTCACGCAGGCGGTCCCGGGGGCGACGCTGTCTCTGGCCCTGATGCCCAAGGTGCGGCAGATCGAGGCCCTGCGTGCCGGCACCATCCATCTCGGTGTCGGCCGCTTCTACCCCCAGGAGCCTGGAATCACGGTGGAGCACCTGCACTACGAACGGCTGTATATCGCAGCGGGTTCGAGCATTGCGCGCCAGCTGAGACAGGATCCGACGCTGCTGCGGCTCAAGAGCGAGTCCCTCGTTCTTTTCCCCAAGGAGGGGAGGCCGAGTTTCGCTGACGAAGTGATCGCCTTGATGCGCCGGGCCGGGGTCGAGCCGCGCGTGACGGCGATTGTCGAAGATGTCAACGCGGCCCTCGGGCTCGTCGCGGCCGGCGCCGGCGTCACGCTGGTCCCGGCCTCGGTGGCCGCGATTCGGCGGCCCTTCGTCCGGACGATGGAGATGGCCGATGCGAGCGCCAAGGTGCCGGTCAGCCTGACTTACCTGACCGACTCTCGCGTACCCGTGCTTCGCGCATTTCTCGATGTCGCAAGACGCGGGAAAGGACAGAAATAGCGCGGCTGGCTACGTGTACGATTTCGTGTTCGAACGCGAACTCCGTCAAGCAACTCGACCATCCATCGCCGCCGTCAGGCGCCAGCGCGAAGACGACTACCATCGAGATAGATCACCCGCCGCGTGGCGCCCGCAACGGGCCTCCTCGAAGGCGAATGCAACCCCGCTCCCCTCAGCACGGCACATGGCCACCCAAGATCGAACCCAGGCGGCACGCAAGAAGACATCGGGCCCGGCCGCGGCCAAACCCGCCAGCGAATCGACGCTGTACGTGCAATCGGTCGAGAAGGCGATGAAGGTGCTGATGGCCTTCGACGGCTCCAAGCGCCAGCTTTCGCTGTCCGAGATCTGCACGCTCACGCAGCTCGACCTGAGCGCCGGGCAGCGCTTCACTTTCACGCTCACGGCGCTCGGCTACCTCAACAAGGAATCGGAAAGCCGCAAGTACGAGCTCTCGCCGCGGCTGCTCGACTTCACCTACCATTACCTGGCGTCGAGCGACGTGGTGAACCGCGCCACGCCCTTTCTGCAGCAGCTCAGCCAGATGACGGAGGAGGTCTGCAACCTCACCGTGCTCGACGGGCCGGACATC
>NZ_FRAB01000102.1 GCF_900142195.1 Paraburkholderia terricola | reverse complement strand
GGGTTCAGGTCGTACTTCACCGCCTGGCTGTTGAGCGCGCTGACCGTCGTGGATACCGACGCGATGCCCGTCGAGGCCGAGGTCGACAGCGAGGTCACGTTGCTGTTGGTGGTGGAGAGGCCCGTCGAAAGCGAACTTACGCCAGTGGACAGCGAGCTTGCCGTGGTCGAGGTCGAGGTCGAGAGCGACGCCACGTTGCTGTCAGTGGTGGAAAGACCCGTCGAAAGCGAACTCACGCCAGTGGATAGCGAGCTGGCCGTCGTCGAGGTCGAGGTCGACAACGACGCCACGTTGCTGTCGGTCGTGGAGAGTCCCGTCGAGAGCGAACTGATGCCGGTCGAGGCCGATGTCGACAGTGAGGTCACATTGCTGTTCGTCGTGCTCAGGCCCGTCGAAAGCGAACTGACACCAGTGGACAGCGAGCTCGCCGTGGTCGAGGTCGACGTGGACAGCGACGCCACATTGCTATCGGTCGTCGACAGACCCGTGGACAGCGAACTGATGCTGGTCGAAATCGAACCTGTCGCAGTCGACAGCGACGCCACGTTGCTGTTCGTCGTGGAAAGCCCCGTAGACAGCGAACTGATACCGGTGGAAGTGGAAGTCGACAGCGTATCGATTGCCTGGTTCGTCGCAAACAGTTGCGAGCCGTTGACCGCGTCCGTGCTCGTATCGCTGAGCTGCCCCGCCGCCACGTTCGTGACCTGCCGCTCCGCGCCCGGCGCGCCGACGCTCACCACGCTCGTCGGGCTCGTGCCCGCGAAGCTGTACGCCGTGCCGCCGATCGTCGCGCCCGAGGTCGGGTTGGCCGCTGCCGTCACCGAGCCCGAGCCCAGCGCCACGTCGCCGGCATTCGCCGCCGTCGCACCCGAGCCCAGCGCCACCGCGCCGGTGTTCGCCGCCGTCGACGTGCTGCCGAGCGCCACCGAACCCGTGCCCGTTGCCACGTTCGAGCTGCCCAGCGCCACCGCCCCCGTGCCATTGGCCGTGTTGTTCGCGCCCACCGTCACCGCACCCGTGCCCGTCGCCGAGTTCGGGTCGCCGATCGCCACCGCGCCGTCACCGCTCGCGGTCTGCTGGAAACCCAGCGCCACCGCGCCCGTGCCGCTGCTCACCTGCGACTGGTAGCCGCCCGCGATCGACCCCTGGCCCGCGGCCGCCGCCACCGTGTTGCTGTCGCCGATCGCGACCGTCGAGGCCCCCAGCGCCTGCGAGCCGTTGCCGATCGCCGTCGCATTCGCGCCCGCGGCCGATGCGCCCACGCCCGCGGCGAGCGCGTTCACGCCGGTCGCACCGTCGTTGTTGTAGTTGCCGCCCTGCACGCCGTTGTCGTTGACGCTGTAGTAGTGCGTCTTGCTGCCGGCGACTACCGTGCTCAGTTGCGAGAGGTTCACCGCATCGCCCGGCGCGGTGCCGGCCGCGACGTTGTGGATCTGCGAGGCACTGCCGCCCGGATTCAGCGTGACGCTGCCGTAGTTGACGGTGCCGTCGGGGTTCAGGTCGTACTTCACCGCCTGGCTGTTGAGCGCGCTGACCGTCGTGGATACCGACGCGATGCCCGTCGAGGCCGAGGTCGACAGCGAGGT
>NZ_FRAB01000103.1 GCF_900142195.1 Paraburkholderia terricola | reverse complement strand
ACACAAGCTACACAAGCTACACAAGCTACACAAGCTACACAAGCCGAACCCATCCCCCTATCCGCATCCCAACAAAGCCTTTGGTTCCTGTGGAAGCTCGATCCCGAGAGCGCTGCGTACCACGTGAACGGTGCGCTGCGTTTCGACGGCCGACTCGACGTCGACGCTCTGCGCGCCGCATTCGCCGCGCTCGGCGATCGGCATCCGGCGCTGCGCATGCGTTTCGCCGAAGTCGCGGGCGTGCCCTATCAGCGCATCGAAGCCGCGAGTCTCAACGACATCCGCCTACTCGACCTGCCGAGCACAGAAAACACGACCGAAACCACGACCGAAACCACGACCAACGACGAAGCCCTCGCCGCATGTCTCGCCGCGCTCGTGCGCGCACCGTTCGACCTCACCGCCGAGCCGCCCGTGCGCGCGACGCTGATCCGCGTCGCCGCCGATCGCCACGTGCTGCATCTGGTGCTGCATCACATCATCAGCGACGACTGGTCGGTCGGCCTTCTGTTCGCGGACTTCTCGCGCCTGTATCGCGAATATTGCGCATCGGACCACGCCGCGTCGATCGACCATCTCACGCACGATGCGAATTTCGCGACCGCATCGGCGGCGGCTTATCGCGAACTGATCGCGGCGCGCGCCGCGCAACTGACGCCCGAGCGCAAGTCCGCGCAACTCGACTGGTGGCGCGCCGCGCTCGCCAACGACGACGACTCCGCCGCGACGCTCGCGCTGCCCTACGACCGCGCACGTACCGGCACGCGCCGGGCACCGGGCGCGCGCCATCGCGCCCGCGTGCCGGCCGTCACCGTGAACGCGCTGCGTGCGCTCGCGGGCGCACGTCACGCGACGCTGTTCATGACGCTCCTCGCCGCCTTCGACGCGTTGCTCTACCGATACTCGGGGCAATCCGACATCCGCCTGGGCGTGCCGCTCGCGGGCCGCGATCTGCCGGGCGCCGCGGACGTCGCCGGTTTCTTCGTCAACACCGTCGTGATTCGCACCGCGCCGCACGGCGAAATGCGCGCGGCGCAACTGATCGACGACGTGCGCGAACGATTGTTGTGCGCCTACGCGAATCAGGACGTGCCGTTCGCGAGCGTCGTCAAGGCGGTGCAGCCCGAGCGCGATCCGACGCAGACGCCGCTGTTCCAGGTGCTCGTCAACCAGCAGCAGCGCCACGACCTCGGCGCATCGTTCGGAGAAGGATTGAGCGTGACGGTGGAGGACGTCGACAACGGCGAGGCTCAATTCGACCTGATGCTGAACATCGCGGAGACGGCCGGCGACGCGCTCGATCTGACGCTCACCTACGCGACCGATGTATTCGACGCGTCGACCATCGAACGGCTTGCCCGCAATTTCACGGGGCTGCTGGAGCAATGGAGCGCGGCGCCGGATGCGCGGATCGCGTCGTTCGAATTGCCCGAGATTCGCGATGAAGCGGTGCGGCGTTTGCCTGCCGCGTTTGCCTATGAGCTGGTGACGGCGCGCATCGCCGCGCAGGCGAGTGCGCGTCCTGACGCGATTGCGCTGGTCGATGGCGAGGAGCAGGTGACGTATGCGCAACTGGATG
>NZ_FRAB01000105.1 GCF_900142195.1 Paraburkholderia terricola | reverse complement strand
CCTGTACTCAAAACCTCGTCAAGGAGATAACAAAGGCACAAAACCCGACACTTCTACTTTGCTGCCGCTACGACATTTAAGAATGGCTTTGACAAACAATGTAGTAGCTTTATAGAAATGTCGCGTTCTAGCCATTTAGATGGAATGGTCGCCTCCCGCCTTAACGGGCCAACCGACGCCGCAGCAACCCCGGCGACGATGTCGAGCCCGAGTATCGTCTCCGTTGGGATATCCCGTTAAGGAGAAAGCTGATGGAACCCACGACTATTGCCATCGACCTGGCCAAGCGCGTTTTCCAGATTCACTACGTCGAGCCTGTGACCGGCGCGATTCGCAGCAAGGTGCTCAAACGCGCCCAGCTCGTGCCGTTCTTCGCCAACCGGCCTGCGACTTGTGTCGTTATGGAGGCCTGCGGCAGCGCCCATCACTGGGCCCGTGTCCTGGCGCGGCTTGGCCACGACGTGCGGCTCATCGCAGCCCAGTTCGTCCGACCGTTCGTGAAGTCGAACAAGAACGATGCCGCGGATGCCGCGGCGATCTGGGAAGCGGCCCAACGTCCCGGCATGCGTTTCGTAGCTGTCAAGACGGAAGACCAGCAGGCCATGCTTGCGATGCACCGCATACGCCAGCAACTTGTCAGGATCCGTGTCATGCAGGTCAACCAGCTTCGCGGATTGCTCTACGAATTTGGCGTGATACTGCCGGCAGGTCGCCGTGCATCGATAGAGGCAGCCAAAGTCGCGCTGGCGTCGATGGCTGAGCAGTTGCCCACTATGCTGGCAGACAGCCTGCAGGACCAGATCTCGCGGCTACGTGGACTCGACGAGCAGATTGCCCGGATCGAACAGCGCATTCTCGAGTGGCGACGCAACAACGATGCATGCAGACGCATTTCCGAAATCCCCGGCGTGGGAGTACTCACGGCCACTGCTGCAGTATCGGTAATTGGACAGGCGAAGACCTTTCGCTCCGGCCGGGAGTTCGCTGCCTATTTGGGCCTCGTGCCGCGACAGAACGGCTCTGGGGGCAAGGTAAAGCTTGGCGGGATCAGCAAACGCGGGGACGTGTACTTGCGAACGCTACTGATCCACGGCGCGCGATCGGTCATCTCAAGTTCAAGGTATTTGCCGGAGCGCTTGCGCCAGATGCTGACCCGGCGTCCAACGAATGTCGTTGCCGTTGCGCTCGCCAACAAGATGGCGCGAACAATCTGGGCGCTGCTCGCGTATGGTCGAACGTATCAGGCAGCACCAGCGCAGTAAGCACGAACCGTAGCCTTTAACCCATCCACGGTTGCACAGGTGTATTGAACGATGGCAAGACAGGTTGGACCGCGCAAAGGCAAGCCTGAGACATTTCTCGGACTTCGAGTCCGTTATTTAGATTAGGACCTTTGCGGCGAAATCCATCGGGGCCGGCGGGTA
>NZ_FRAB01000106.1 GCF_900142195.1 Paraburkholderia terricola | reverse complement strand
CCACTCGTTCTTCAGGCTTCTGAAGAACCGTTCAACCGGCGCGTTGACGCTCCTATGTCAAGAAGCCGGCGTCGAATCGGCCAGATCAGCCAGGATGAGCGGGTACAGCTCACGGACGATATAGCGCTTGAGGCAGCGGTGGATCTCCTTGTTCGACATGCCTTCTTTCGTCCGACGATCCACGTACACCCGGGTACGGGGATCACTGCGCATTCGAACCATCGCAATGGTCCATAGAGCATTGTTCGCAGCCCGATCGCCGCCCCTGTTCAAGCGATGCCGGACCGTCTTGCCGGATGAAGCCTGCAATGGACTTGTGCCGCAGAGCGCAGCAAGGGCGGCTTCGCTTTTCAGGCGTTCGGGATTGTCACCTGCCACAGCAACCAGTACTGCAGCGGTCTGAGGGCCGACGCCGAATCGTTCACGAATCCGACCGGCATACTGGCTGGTCAGGCTATCAAGCATGGCGTCGAGCGATTTGAGTTCATCCGCCAGCGTCAACCAGCGTTTCGCCAACAACCGCAGTGTGGTCGTCAGCGTCTGCAACATGGGCGTTTTGCCCAATGAGCGAAGGCGCGCGCAACCTTCAACACATTCCGCAGTTTTCGCTTTCAGAAGACGATCGCGGATATCTTGAGGCGCGCTCACGAGCAAGGCTCGCAACTGGTTAATGGCTTGTGTCTTCGCTTTGACTGCACTGCGTCTCGCAACGGAGACGGCGCGCATCGCCTCCGCGGCGCCGGACTGCTCCTTGGGGATAGCCGTAGCCCTTCCGGCAAGGACTGCGCGCGCCGCGTTCTCGGCATCGGTGGGATCGGACTTCCCTTTAGATCGGCGCATCGCGCGATCGGGACGATTGACTTCAAACACCTCAATCTCATGATCGCGAAGCACACGGGTCAATCCCGCTCCATACGTTCCGGTCCCCTCAACCCCGGCGCGACGTAAAGGGCCGAACGAGTTCGCCCATGTCAGTAGATCAAGATATCCAGTAGTGTCCGTCGAAACTGATAGCGTTCCGAGAAGCCTGCCTGTGTCGCTGATCACAGCCCCGACATGCGTATCCAGGTGCGTGTCAACGCCCAGAATCACTTCGTTTTGTTCCATGCGTATATCCGGTGTAGTGGGCGCATCGCCAACCCCATTCGCAGGACAGGACACTCACGGTGCAGAACAAAGCTCCTATCAGGTCACAGACGCTGGGCCCGGCAACGCTCGGGGAACGTCGGAATGCGATCGACAGGTCAACGCAAAGGCAATTTGGCCAATCCCAGCACGGGTCAGATCGGTCCGACGTTCAGAAGCGATCTTAGACTGAGTATCCCAGCAGTTTCCCTTTCTGCTCATACTCTGAATGATGCCGTTTGCCTTCAGTTCGTTCACGAAATGCGCGCTGGTGTACTGGCATCCCTGATCGGAGTGGAACATCAGGCC
>NZ_FRAB01000107.1 GCF_900142195.1 Paraburkholderia terricola | reverse complement strand
GAGATAAGGTCAAGTCTGGTGTATGGGCGGTTGATGGCCGGCGACGTCAAGCGGCGAGTTTCTGCTGAACCGGTTGGTCGCCTTGCACCGGCTCGCCGTCCCTGAAGGCAATGCCCTCCAGCAACAGCTTGATCTGCTCAGGGCCGTTGATGCGGCGCCAGGTTTTCTCGGCTTCCTCGATCAGCTTGAATGCCAGACCGAGGAAGGTCGGTCGCGACACGCAGTTGCGCGTGCGCGTGGTGCGATGACGCACGGTCGCGAACGTCGACTCAATCGCATTCGTCGTGCGCAGGTGCTGCCAGTGTTCGGCCGGAAAGTCGTAAAAGGCCAGCAGACTCTCCCGGTCCTTCTTCAGCGTCTCAGTCGCCTTCGGGTATTTCGCCGCATAGACCGTCACGAAACGATCGAACGCGACATACGCGTCGGCGCGCGTCGCGGCCATCCAGATTGCCTGCAGATCCGCCTTCGCGCGGCCTTGCTGCGACTTCGGCAGTGCATTGAGCACGTTGCCCATCTTGTGAAACCAGCAGCGCTGGCCGCGTGTCGCAGGAAACACTTCTTCCAGCGCCGCCCAGAAGCCCATTGCGCCGTCCCCAACTGCCAGGAGTGGTCCGGTCTGCAGGCCACGCGATTTCAGATCGAGCAGCAGCTCCTGCCATGACGCCTTCGACTCGCGATACCCGTCCCCGATCGCGACACGCTCCTTGCGCCCATCCGGCCTAACGCCGATGATCACCAGCAGGCACTGGCCGTCTGAGTTCTCACTACGCAGGCCGGTATGAATGCCGTCGATCCACCAATAGACGTAGCGCGACTTCGACAGATCACGCCGGCTCCAGTTGGCATGCTCATCGGCCCACTGCGCCTTCAGCCGGCTCACCACGTTGGCCGACAGGCCTTTGGCGTCATCTCCCAGCAGCACGCTCAGCGCCTCGCTCATGTCGCCCGTCGAGATGCCTTTCAGATACAGCCACGGCAACGCGGCACTCACGCGCGGCGATTTCCTCACGTACGGCGGCACGATCGACGAATTGAACTTCACACCTGATCCTGATCGATCCCGAACCTTCGGCACCTTCACCGGAATGGGGCCGGCTGCTGTCAGCACCTCGCGCTCCGGCAAATAGCCGTTGCGTACCACGGCACGCTGGCCGTGCAGGGTCTTGACGTTCTCGAACCGTTCCAATAGCGCCGACAGCTCCGCCTCGATGGCCTGCTGAATCACCTGCCGCGCTCCCTGCCGCACCAGTTCGTCCAGACCCAGACCGGCCCCCGATAGACCGACGACTTCTTTTTCCGTAAACTTGCTCATGGTGGATGGTTTGTTGTTTGCTGGTTTCCGACTTCGACAATCAGATTCTCAGCTGAAACCTCCACCGCCTTCAATCTCCCGCCTTAACTCCCCCGTACACCAGTTCCGACTTTAGCTC
>NZ_FRAB01000108.1 GCF_900142195.1 Paraburkholderia terricola | reverse complement strand
GCGACGTGGTGAACCGCGCCACGCCCTTTCTGCAGCAGCTCAGCCAGATGACGGAGGAGGTCTGCAACCTCACCGTGCTCGACGGGCCGGACATCGTCTTCGTGCAGCGCATCGTGAGCCGCAACGTGCTGCATCCCAACGTGATCGTCGGTACCCGCCTGCCGGCCTACTGCACCGCGCCGGGGCTGGCGCTGCTGTCGACGCTGCCCGAGGCCGAAGTCGATGCGCTGCTCGACGCCAGCACGCTGGTCAGGCACACGCCCAGGACCATCGTCGACCGCCGCAAGATCAAGGAGCGCGTGGCCGTCGCGCACGCGCGCGGCTTCGTGCGCACCGAGGACGAGTACTTTCTCTCCGACATCTCCACGGCCGCGCCGATCACCGATGCGCGCGGGCGCGGCATCGGCGCGATCAACGTCGCGGTGTCGCGTGCACGCTGGGAACCGGCGCGCGACGAGCAGCGCTTCGCCGACCTGGTGCGCAGCACGGCCTTCGCCGTGTCGGCGCCTCGGCGGCACGTCGCCTAGCAGCGAGGCCCGGGCGGGGCCTGCGATTCAGCGGCCCTTGAAATGCGGCGTGCGCTTCTCTGCGAAGGCCGCGCGTGCTTCGCGGAAGTCCTCGCTGTCGTCGGCCCGCGCCACCATGGCGTCGAGCTCGGCCCGCCGTTGCGCGACCTGGCCGGCGAGCACCGCATTCAACTGCGCCTTCGAACCGGCGATCGACAAGGGCGCGGCGGCGGTCATCGGTGCGCCGAAGCGCAAGGCCGCCTCGACGACATCGCCCTCGGCCACCGCGTCGGCGAAGCCGGTGCGGCCGATCTCGTCGATGCCGAACATCTGGCCGCTGTAGAGCCAGCGCCGCGCGTTGGAAGCGCCGATCAGCCAGGCCAGGCGCTGCAGCTGGATGGTCGGATAGACCAGGCCCAGCTTCGCGACCGGCACGCCGACGCGCGCCGTCGCGTCGGCCACGCGGAAGTCGCAGCACATGGCCAGGCTGCAGCCGCCGCCGGCACAGACGCCGCTGATGGCCGCGATCACCGGCAGCGGGGCGCTCTGTACCGCGGCATAGGCCTCCTGGATGCGCTGGCGGTAGACCTCGGCGTGCGCGGGATCGGCCTTGGCCGCCGCGAAGGCGACGATGTCGTCGCCGGCGCAGAAGTGGCCGCCGCTGCCGGTGAGCACCACGAGCCGGACCGAGCGGTCCTGCGCGAAGCGCTCGAAGGCGGCCTTCAGGTCGGTCCAGGCGTCGAAGTCGCAGGCATTGCGCCGCTGCGGGCGGTCGATGGTGACGATCGCGGTGCCGTCGCCGCGCTGATCGATGAGGATGTCCGGCCCGTCGAGCACGGTGAGGTTGCAGACCTCCTCCGTCATCTGGCTGAGCTGCTGCAGAAAGGGCGTGGCGCGGTTCACCACGTCGC
>NZ_FRAB01000109.1 GCF_900142195.1 Paraburkholderia terricola | reverse complement strand
TGTCAAAGCCATTCTTAAATGTCGTAGCGGCAGCAAAGTAGAAGTGTCGGGTTTTGTGCCTTTGTTATCTCCTTGACGAGGTTTTGAGTACAGGGTCCTGGAGGCTGACCGTCGTTCTGCCAATCGCGGTGTTCAGATCATCAACAGTGATCTCCCGCTGCTTCTTTGTGCCAGCCTTGCGTTCTTTCGGTTTCGGCGCCTGCCCCTGATTGGTTCGTGATGGCGAACCTGACGCGCGGCGGTTATCGCGATCCGCCTGAATCAGCTGCGCGACCTGCAACACATGACCCAGCCGCTTGTGATCGACCACGGCGCCCTGATCAATCTCGGAGAGCCGGTCGTAAGGCCTGCAGGGAAGGGCGACACCGTCTGCCCGGAGCTCGATGCGCCCATCCGGATACTCATACACGTCGATGTAGCGTCCCACCAGCCTGCGGTTCGCCTCTGTGTCATCGAGCAGGTAGATTACCCGGTCGTACTGCAGCGTCAGCGAACGCGTGACGCGCCGCGGTTCACGCCACGTCAGGATGGTGTCGAGATCCTCGTCTGCACGCAGTGGCCGGTGTGCGTTGAACGCGCTCCTTGGAGCCTTGCCAAAGCGCGTGTTGTAATCGGCGATGAAGCGGGGCGCATACGCATTGGCTGCTTCCTGCGTATCGATGCCACGCAGCCGCAGTTCCTTGACAAGCCGGTCCTGCAGCGTCAGGTGCGCGCGCTCGACACGGCCCTTGGCCGCGCTACTGTTTGCACAGATCGTGTCGATGTTCAGCTCGTACATCGCGCGACCAAACTGCGTCACGCTATTGCCGGTCCTGCTTGCGGCCGTGTTCCGGAACACGCTCGCCTTGTCGCTGTAGAACGCCACCGGCTTGCCGTGCTGTTCCAGGTACGCCCGGGTCACCTCGAAGTAGCTGAAGGTCGATTCGGTCGCCGTGAAGTGCAGCGCCATCAGCCGGCTGGTCGCATCGTCGACATACACCAGCAGCGTACAGGCCGGCGCCCGTTCCTCGAACCAGCGGTGATCGCTGCCGTCGATCTGCACCAGCTCGCCCAGACACGACCGCCGTGCGCGTGGCTGGTAGAGCTTCGGCGGACGCTGCCGGCGCGGAATCCATAAGCCTGCATCAGTCATCAGATGCCGCACGGTTTCCTTCGACAGCGTGATCCCGTGGCATTCGTGCAGCTTCTCGCACGCGAGTGTCGGGCCAAAATCCGGGTAACGATCCCGGATCAGGTTCAACGCGCGCTCGGCCACGCCGTCTGCCAACTGGTAATTGCTCGGGTGTCCACGATGCCGTGACAGCAGTCCCGAAGCACCCTGGCTGCGATAGCGCACCGTCAACCGCTCAACCTGACGCCGGCTCAGA
>NZ_FRAB01000110.1 GCF_900142195.1 Paraburkholderia terricola | reverse complement strand
GTTTCCGACTTCGACAATCAGATTCTCAGCTGAAACCTCCACCGCCTTCAATCTCCCGCCTTAACTCCCCCGTACACCAGTTCCGACTTTAGCTCACCGATATTCAAACGCGCCCCGCGCAGGCTCCCTCGGCCGTGGACCGCGTTTTGATCATTGCTTACCGCAAAAAGAAAAAAGAGAGCCAGCGCCGTTTCTGGGCGCGCTTCGGCGTAACGCAGTCGCGCGGCAGCCGGTTCGAATCGGGCGCTGAGATTCCGGCGCCGGTCTCGATCCTGCTGGGTCTGTACTTCACGAAAACCGTGTCCGACGCGGATCTCGGCCGGGCCGAACGGGTGCTGTATAGCCGCGACGCGGCCGCATTGTTCAACCCGGGTCAATAAGCCCGAGCTGCGCCGCAATCACGGCCGCCGCGCGGCGCGAATTCACACCGAATTTCGTCCTGATGTTTTTCATATGGAAGTTCACCACGGCTTCCGAACAGTTCAGGATGTGGGAGATTTCCCATGTGGATTTACCGCGCGCGGTCCATTTCAGACATTCACGTTCACGCGGCGTGAGTTTGGGCAATAAGGTCTGAGTGTGGGTATTCAAATGGCGCTGGGCGGTGTCGATCACCAGATCGCGCAATAACACCAGGTTCGGCAACGCAACGTCGATATGACGCCAGAAGGCGTCGGTCGGGTTGCTGTCGTTGACGAAGCACATCATGCCGGCTTGCTGGTTGGGTCCGTGAATCGGCAACGTCACCCCGGCGCGCAGGCCATGCCCGCGGGCTTCCTCGTACATTGACTGCTGCTCGGCGGTAGTAAAAATGTCCGGCGACCATATCAATGGCGTGGCGCGTGTCGCGCAATGGCTGACGGTCGGGTCGATGTGAGCCAGTCCCTGATCGTCATAGGCGCGGCGCCATGCCGGCGCATAGGTGCTGCGCACGTAGGCGTCTTCCAGGCGCATGGTCGGGCGCGGCAGCATCGCGATCAAAAGCCTGTCGAAACCCCATGTTTCGGCAAGGCCGACAATCGCGCTGAACCATTCCGCTTCGTCGACGGCGTTCTGCAGCGGCGCCATCTGCTCGATAAAGTGTAACGGCAATTTTCAACTCTCTCAGGCTCGCAACGTCTCGTTGCGGTTTAATTGCGGTACGGTATTCCGTCCGGCTGTTTTGTATTCACAATCTAACACTAAAAATAACTTCGCAAAGCCGACATCTAATGTGCATAAAGGCGTTGCGAGGGGCGGCCAGGCAATGCTCTCAACTTAAGCCCCGCTGCATCAAGCGAGTTTGTACGCGAGATGGAAGTGGGGCTTGGCTTTTCTGGGTGGTCTTGGATAGGAGC
>NZ_FRAB01000112.1 GCF_900142195.1 Paraburkholderia terricola | reverse complement strand
GAACTTTTGCTTTGCCACGGAACGGTCTGCGTTGTCGGGAAGATGCGTGATCTGATCCTTCAACTCAGCAAAAGTTCGATTTATTCAACAAAGCCACGTTGTGTCTCAAAATCTCTGATGTTACATTGCACAAGATAAAAATATATCATCATGAACAATAAAACTGTCTGCTTACATAAACAGTAATACAAGGGGTGTTATGAGCCATATTCAACGGGAAACGTCTTGCTCGAGGCCGCGATTAAATTCCAACATGGATGCTGATTTATATGGGTATAAATGGGCTCGCGATAATGTCGGGCAATCAGGTGCGACAATCTATCGATTGTATGGGAAGCCCGATGCGCCAGAGTTGTTTCTGAAACATGGCAAAGGTAGCGTTGCCAATGATGTTACAGATGAGATGGTCAGACTAAACTGGCTGACGGAATTTATGCCTCTTCCGACCATCAAGCATTTTATCCGTACTCCTGATGATGCATGGTTACTCACCACTGCGATCCCCGGGAAAACAGCATTCCAGGTATTAGAAGAATATCCTGATTCAGGTGAAAATATTGTTGATGCGCTGGCAGTGTTCCTGCGCCGGTTGCATTCGATTCCTGTTTGTAATTGTCCTTTTAACAGCGATCGCGTATTTCGTCTCGCTCAGGCGCAATCACGAATGAATAACGGTTTGGTTGATGCGAGTGATTTTGATGACGAGCGTAATGGCTGGCCTGTTGAACAAGTCTGGAAAGAAATGCATAAGCTTTTGCCATTCTCACCGGATTCAGTCGTCACTCATGGTGATTTCTCACTTGATAACCTTATTTTTGACGAGGGGAAATTAATAGGTTGTATTGATGTTGGACGAGTCGGAATCGCAGACCGATACCAGGATCTTGCCATCCTATGGAACTGCCTCGGTGAGTTTTCTCCTTCATTACAGAAACGGCTTTTTCAAAAATATGGTATTGATAATCCTGATATGAATAAATTGCAGTTTCATTTGATGCTCGATGAGTTTTTCTAATCAGAATTGGTTAATTGGTTGTAACACTGGCAGAGCATTACGCTGACTTGACGGGACGGCGGCTTTGTTGAATAAATCGAACTTTTGCTGAGTTGAAGGATCAGATCACGCATCTTCCCGACAACGCAGACCGTTCCGTGGCAAAGCAAAAGTTC
>NZ_FRAB01000113.1 GCF_900142195.1 Paraburkholderia terricola | reverse complement strand
AGCGAAAGTATCAAGTCTCACACAGTAATGAAAGGAAGGTTTTCCTGTTGAAAGACAGGATGATCATTCGTCAGTACGTTGAGTGAGCGACCGGTTGGTAAAACAACCGAAAAACAGTAACAGGCATTGAACTGAAGAGTTTGATCCTGGCTCAGATTGAACGCTGGCGGCATGCCTTACACATGCAAGTCGAACGGCAGCACGGGGGCAACCCTGGTGGCGAGTGGCGAACGGGTGAGTAATACATCGGAACGTGTCCTGTAGTGGGGGATAGCCCGGCGAAAGCCGGATTAATACCGCATACGCTCTGCGGAGGAAAGCGGGGGCTCCTTCGGGACCTCGCGCTACAGGGGCGGCCGATGGCAGATTAGCTAGTTGGTGGGGTAAAGGCCTACCAAGGCGACGATCTGTAGCTGGTCTGAGAGGACGACCAGCCACACTGGGACTGAGACACGGCCCAGACTCCTACGGGAGGCAGCAGTGGGGAATTTTGGACAATGGGCGCAAGCCTGATCCAGCAATGCCGCGTGTGTGAAGAAGGCCTTCGGGTTGTAAAGCACTTTTGTCCGGAAAGAAAACCTCAGCCCTAATACGGCGGGGGGATGACGGTACCGGAAGAATAAGCACCGGCTAACTACGTGCCAGCAGCCGCGGTAATACGTAGGGTGCAAGCGTTAATCGGAATTACTGGGCGTAAAGCGTGCGCAGGCGGTCCGCTAAGACAGATGTGAAATCCCCGGGCTTAACCTGGGAACTGCATTTGTGACTGGCGGGCTAGAGTATGGCAGAGGGGGGTAGAATTCCACGTGTAGCAGTGAAATGCGTAGAGATGTGGAGGAATACCGATGGCGAAGGCAGCCCCCTGGGCCAATACTGACGCTCATGCACGAAAGCGTGGGGAGCAAACAGGATTAGATACCCTGGTAGTCCACGCCCTAAACGATGTCAACTAGTTGTCGGGCCTTCATTGGCTTGGTAACGTAGCTAACGCGTGAAGTTGACCGCCTGGGGAGTACGGTCGCAAGATTAAAACTCAAAGGAATTGACGGGGACCCGCACAAGCGGTGGATGATGTGGATTAATTCGATGCAACGCGAAAAACCTTACCTACCCTTGACATGTACGGAATCCTGCTGAGAGG
>NZ_FRAB01000114.1 GCF_900142195.1 Paraburkholderia terricola | reverse complement strand
CGGGGAGCCGTCGCTATTTCGAAGCGGGCGAAATCATGCCCGCGATCGAAGGAAGCCCGTGGGGTGAGACGTACTGGCATTGGTCGCCAAGCGAGAGTTAGCAGCTTTGTTTGTGACTCCCGTGACGACCATCTTGACGCCCGCGCAAGCACTCGCACGCTACAAGGAAGATCTGAGCGTGCGGCTTGCCGACAACCGCATGGGCGTGCTACCGGGCGTGATTGGGACGGTGTACTTTGAACGCGGTTCTCAACCCGAAGTGCGTCAAGGCATCCTCGACTGCTTCGATCGCTTCGACGAGTTGTTCGGCGAGCATCTCAAAGGAGGCAAAGACACCGACCTGGGCAAGTTCACCAAGCGGGCCCCGGCAGGTGTGGAGAAGATACGACGAGCTATTGTCGATACACCGTCATATCTCGAAGTGAGCGTGATTCGTTCCAGTTCTACCGACCAGGACACAGCCGCGGAATACAGCATCCAGACGCTAACCGGAATCGCAGCAGACGAGGACTATGTTTCGCCAAAAGGTTGGAAGGCATACAGGGGTCAGGAATCCGGCCTGTCGTACCTGAAATTCAATGTGCCGATGGACCTGATTGCGATTGACGATGGTATCGCGCAGTACGAGAACTTCCTGCGTTACGTGTGCGGAAAACTCGTGGTGCAGGGCGGCTATGGAGGCCTGTCTCCGGTCCTTGCCTACAGCTATCACCGTTACATGCCGCAGGAATGGGCACTTGCTGAGCGCTTTAGCGGATTGGAAATAGATAGCACCGCGCACCTGCAATCCAAAGAATACGACCCCGTCTCATACGAAGGCGAGTCTGTTGACCACATGACGGCGTTTTATCCGGGCTTACATCCCGGCGCAAAAGTCGGCCGATGGGGTTTCATCAAGGGCGTGAACTGGTACACGATCCTGGGCGAGTTATTCGTCGACCGCCTGGGTGGAGAGGCCGCCATACGCGAAGCGCTGAATCGTCCTGACATTCACATCGAACGCATCGGCTCGTGCCTGCTGATCCGCGCCGGGGATTTCCCGCGTCTCGGCGCCCCCGAGGAAGGTCT